>NZ_JAYLVU010000008.1:0-527 GCF_048059115.1 Idiomarina sp. HB | reverse complement strand
TTTTGCAAGAACACTTAACGCTAACGGTTACGAAGAGAAGAAATGGTGGAGCCAAGCGGGATCGAACCGCTGACCTCCTGCGTGCAAGGCAGGCGCTCTCCCAGCTGAGCTATGGCCCCGTTATGGGCGTTTCGACCACCCCCGATAAGGGCATTTTAAGTAAGGCAAAGCCTGAGACTTGAAATGTTTTTGGCATTCTGGCAAGGCAAGAGGGTGCGAAGCATACACCAGTATGCGAGTACCCGAATAACGCCGTCCAGAATGACAAAATGGTGGGTCTGGGCAGACTTGAACTGCCGACCTCACCCTTATCAGGGGTGCGCTCTAACCAGCTGAGCTACAGACCCAGTTTTCTTCTCTTTTAATATCAAGCCTGCAAACTGTGTGGACACTCACTTCCGTAAGCTATTTTGTAAGGAGGTGATCCAGCCGCAGGTTCCCCTACGGCTACCTTGTTACGACTTCACCCCAGTCATGAACCACACCGTGGTGATCGTTCTCCCGAAGGTTAAACTAACCACTTCTGG
>NZ_JAYLVU010000007.1:0-691 GCF_048059115.1 Idiomarina sp. HB | reverse complement strand
GGGGCCATAGCTCAGCTGGGAGAGCGCCTGCCTTGCACGCAGGAGGTCAGCGGTTCGATCCCGCTTGGCTCCACCATTTCTTCTCTTCGTAACCGTTAGCGTTAAGTGTTCTTGCAAAAGAATGTTTACCGGTAACTTAGTGTTACGTGCTCTTTAACAACATGAAAAGCTGATTGTAATATTAAAAGTAAGAAATGCCACTCTACTTGAACAAACTGATTTGGTAGAGGCGTATCGAACTTGTGTACAGCGAGAACAAACAATCTTGGTCACGTATGCCAGACACCTTCGGGTTGTATGGTTAAGTGACTAAGCGTACACGGTGGATGCCTAGGCAGTTGGAGGCGATGAAGGACGTACTAACTTGCGATAAGCCATGATAAGCCAGTAAGAGGCATTTGAGTCATGGATTTCCGAATGGGGAAACCCACTCTGTTTACAGAGTATCCGGCACTGAATCAATAGGTGCCAGGAAGCGAACCCGGAGAACTGAAACATCTAAGTACCCGGAGGAAAAGAAATCAACCGAGATTTCCCCAGTAGCGGCGAGCGAACGGGAAGCAGCCCTTAAGCTTAACTTGTGCTAGCAGAATCCGATGGGAAGCGGAGCCACAGACGGTGAGAGCCCGGTATGTGACGGTGCAAGATAAGTGAAATCGAGTAGGTCGGGACACGTGATATCCTGACTGAA
>NZ_JAYLVU010000005.1:0-2502 GCF_048059115.1 Idiomarina sp. HB | reverse complement strand
TAGTCTGGCGGTGACCTACTCTCGCATGGGGAGACCCCACACTACCATCGGCGCTGGTGTGTTTCACTTCTGAGTTCGGAAAGGATTCAGGTGGTGCCACACCGCTATGGCCGCCAGACATAAACTGTCACAACATGTAAAAACTGACTGCGTCTTTAAAAATACGCCACTCTATTGGCTCTAATTCGGTAAAGTCGCTCGCTTGTGCGTAACGTCCCAAACACCTTGGGTGTTGTATGGTTAAGTCTCACGGGCAATTAGTACGGGTTAGCTCAACGCATTACTACGCTTCCACACCCCGCCTATCAACGTTGTCGTCTTCAACGACCCTTCAGAGCACTCTGAGTGCTAGTGAGAGCTTATCTCGAGGCTCGCTTCCCGCTTAGATGCTTTCAGCGGTTATCGATTCCGAACGTAGCTACCGGGCAGTGCCATTGGCATGACAACCCGAACACCAGCGGTTCGTCCACTCCGGTCCTCTCGTACTAGGAGCAGCTCCTCTCAACTCTCAAACGCCCACGGCAGATAGGGACCGAACTGTCTCACGACGTTCTAAACCCAGCTCGCGTACCACTTTAAATGGCGAACAGCCATACCCTTGGGACCGACTTCAGCCCCAGGATGTGATGAGCCGACATCGAGGTGCCAAACACCGCCGTCGATATGAACTCTTGGGCGGTATCAGCCTGTTATCCCCGGAGTACCTTTTATCCGTTGAGCGATGGCCCTTCCATTCAGAACCACCGGATCACTATGACCTACTTTCGTATCTGCTCGACGTGTCTGTCTCGCAGTTAAGCTGGCTTCTGCCATTGCACTAACCGTACGATGTCCGACCGTACTTAGCCAACCTTCGTGCTCCTCCGTTACTCTTTGGGAGGAGACCGCCCCAGTCAAACTACCCACCAGGCACTGTCCACAACCCCGATTAGGGGCCAATGTTAGAACATCAAACATACAAGGGTGGTATTTCAAGGATGGCTCCACATCAACTAGCGCCAATGCTTCAAAGCCTCCCACCTATCCTACACATGTAGGTTCAATGTTCAGTGCCAAGCTGTAGTAAAGGTTCACGGGGTCTTTCCGTCTAGCCGCGGGTACACAGCATCTTCACTGCGATTTCAATTTCACTGAGTCTCGGGTGGAGACAGCGTGGCCATGGTTACACCATTCGTGCAGGTCGGAACTTACCCGACAAGGAATTTCGCTACCTTAGGACCGTTATAGTTACGGCCGCCGTTTACCGGGGCTTCGATCAAGAGCTTCGTCCGAAAACTAACCCCATCAATTAACCTTCCGGCACCGGGCAGGTGTCACACCGTATACGTCCACTTTCGTGTTAGCACAGTGCTGTGTTTTTAATAAACAGTCCCAGCCACCTGGTCACTGCGACCACCAACAGCTCATGACGCGAAGTCAATCACCGCCAGTGGCGTACCTTCTCCCGAAGTTACGGTACTATTTTGCCTAGTTCCTTCACCCGAGTTCTCTCAAGCGCCTTAGTATTCTCTACCTGACCACCTGTGTCGGTTTGGGGTACGGTCAATGTTCATCTGAAGCTTAGAGGCTTTTCCCGGAAGCATGGCATCAATGACTTCGCACCCGTGGGTGCTCGTCTCGTGTCTCGGCCTTAAGGACCCGGATTTACCTAAGTCCTCAGCCTACGCACTTTCACCGGGACTACCAACGCCCGGCTCACCTAGCCTTCTCCGTCCCCCCATCGCAATGAACATCGGTACAGGAATATTAACCTGTTTTCCATCGACTACGCGTTTCCGCCTCGCCTTAGGGGCCGACTTACCCTACCCTGATTAGCATGGGATAGGAAACCTTGGTCTTCCGGCGTGGGAGTTTTTCACTCCCATTATCGTTACTCATGTCAGCATTCGCACTTCTGATATGTCCAGCGTGCTTCTCAACACACCTTCACCCACTTACAGAACGCTCCCCTACCCCGCATACATAAGTATGCAGCCGCAGCTTCGGTGTATGGCTTAGCCCCGTTACATCTTCCGCGCAGGCCGACTCGACTAGTGAGCTATTACGCTTTCTTTAAAGGGTGGCTGCTTCTAAGCCAACCTCCTAGCTGTCTCTGCCTTCCCACATCGTTTCCCACTGAGCCATAACTTCGGGACCTTAGCTGGCGGTCTGGGTTGTTTCCCTCTTCACGACGGACGTTAGCACCCGCCGTGTGTCTCCCGGATAGTACTCATTGGTATTCGGAGTTTGCATGGGGTTGGTAAGTCGGGATGACCCCCTAGCCCAAACAGTGCTCTACCCCCAATGGTATTCGTCCGAGGCTCTACCTAAATAGATTTCGGGGAGAACCAGCTATCTCCGGGCTTGATTAGCCTTTCACTCCTAGCCACAAGTCATCCCCTAATTTTTCAACATTAGTGGGTTCGGTCCTCCAATTGATGTTACTCAATCTTCAACCTGCTCATGGTTAGATCGCCCGGTTTCGGGTCTATACCCTGCAACTCAACGCCCAGTTAAGACTCG
>NZ_JAYLVU010000004.1:0-337993 GCF_048059115.1 Idiomarina sp. HB | reverse complement strand
AGGTTTTCGGCGGCTTCGTTGCCTGCCTCGAACGTGGAGCGCATTTTAGAGATTTAACTCGCCCCGTCAAGCGCTTTTTATGCCTTTATAACTGTTTTTTTGCTGACTGCGTAAAGTTTGCTCAGATGTTATTTGAACCAACATTTTTTATAACCTAAAAGCAAAAAAGCCCCCAGTATATGGAGGCTTTCTTGCTTATTACTAAAGGTATGTATTACTACTTGTTCTTACCATTACCTTTCCCATTACCGTTACCTGGGCCAGAAGTATCTCCTCCATCGTCGGTACCGCCATCCGATCCGCCACATCCATTAGTTGCCAAGTAATCGTAAGCTGCCTTAGCTTGGACTAACCCATAACCATAGGCATCATCACGACCAGCAGTACCTAAATCTTCAGCGGTTGATGCCAATGCAGAGCGGATATCGCCGTTGGAGCATTCTGAATAGTGACTCCAGACTAACGCAGCTACACCAACAACATGAGGGGTCGCCATTGACGTCCCGTCAAAGAAAGCCCAGTCACTGTCTTCTACAGATACTGTTGCAGAAGCTCCCAACTGGTTCATTAGTGAAGCACCATCGACATCACTAATTCCAACAGAAGGAATTGATGTTACGGTTTCGCCTAACGTGCCAGAAACGACACCAGGCTCATTATTGTATATGATAGCGCCAACACCACCGCCGGCTTCACAAGCTTGAACCTTTTCCGCAAAGCTAATTGAACCACGTTCAATTAAGCAAATATCGCCAACTGCGTCAGCACAAGCCTGGTCGCCAATGCCGCAATCCGCTAATGCACCGGATGCACTGCCTTTAGCAGAGCCATCCATCGCTAAATTATCGTATGCAGTATTGGAGACCGTAACCTCGGAACGTTCACCCATTCCGCGAGGTACTGACGATAAAACCGCAACACCAGGGCCCGACAGTTCAACCTGATTGGTTTGCTGAGAAAAAGAAGCAACTTGCTTCGCTTCGTCAACTGCAGCAACTGAGACAACCGCATCATACGACGCAGGATAAGAATGACGAGTATTACCAGCGTTGCCCGCAGCAGCAACACTCAGAATGCCTTGTGAGTCCAGGTCACCAAAAGCTCTTTCTTCGGTTTTGCTGCCACGGTCGCCGCCCAGGCTCATATTGATAACATTTGCACCAGCCGCCGCACATTCGTCAGCTGCTGCTATCAGTGAAGAGGAGTATCCCCAACCATCGGCATTAAACACTTTTACAATATGGAGGTTAATATTGCCATTTGGCAATACGCCAACAACACCCGTACCATTTGCAAGCGCAGCTATTGTGCCGGCTACGTGAGTACCATGACTGTTTTCGTCGGTGTACCAGTTGCCTGTTCCCGAGTCATAGCTACCATCAACACCGGCACTTTGTAAGTCCGGGTGCCCTAAATCGTAGCCCGAGTCGATAATACAAACTTTTGTATTACCTGCAGCAGCATCCGAAACGAGATCAGCTTGGACCTGAGAAATCCCGTAGGGTTGGTTGGGTTCATACTCCGATGCCATTAAATGTCTTTTTTCATCGGCTTCTACGTATTCAACATTAGGATTATTCTTGAGCCCTTTCAGCGCGTTCGCAGGAACCGTGATTGACATCGCGTTATAGCGTGACAAATCAACGTTCTTCTGCCCGCCAGCTTTTGCCACTGCAGACTCAATTGCAGCTTTGTTACCTGGTTTAAAGGCAACAATCACTCGCTCTTTATCATTAGCAGCCTGAGCAGATGCCGCTAGGACTGAAGAACAAGCTAAAAATACGAGAGATTTTTTTGATAACAGTTTCATAATTAACCCTGTGTTTTTTATGTTTTGAATTTTCAGGGCCAACACAACGTGAGAGAATAGTTATTCTTTCGTCGGCAAAATTAAGTTGCCACAATTTGTAACAAATTGTAACCAAATTTTACACAGGTATGATAAATGACGTATCGGTCTATCGAGACTTTAAATTACGAAGCACAGCTTATTGAAAAATCTAATAAGATTCGCCAAAGCTTTAGTGAAGTTGGTATTGAAGACTTTCGCGTTTTTCCATCAGAGCCTGTCAATTACCGTATGAGGGCTGAGTTCAGGGTATGGCACGAAGGTGATGATCTTTACTACATTATGTTTAACCCTGAAACTCGGGAAAAAATACGTAAAGATGACTTTGCTCCGGGAAGCAAGCTTATAAATAGCCTGATGCAGGGGGTCATAGACCACGTTATCGACAAACCCTTATTGAGGCATAAGTTGTTTCAGGTCGATTTTCTAACGACAAAGTCCAACCAGGCCATCGTATCACTTCTCTATCACCGCCCCTTAGAAGAAGAGTGGCAGGCTGAAGCAAAAGAGTTACATGGCTATCTTCAATCCTTTGCTGATGTTGTTCATCTAATTGGCCGGGCTCGTAAACAAAAAGTTGTTTTTGGTTCTGAATCAGTTATCGAGAATGTTCAAGTTAATGGGCAAACCTACCAGTCAATTCAGACCGAAAATAGCTTTACTCAACCAAACTCGGGTATTAACGAGAAAATGATTGAATGGGTCAGTGAGCAGGCGGGCCAAAATAATCATGATTTACTAGAGCTTTATTGTGGTAATGGAAATTTCACTCTGCCATTGGCCGGTCAGTTCAATTCGGTACTGGCAACCGAAATTAGCAAAGGCTCGGTTGCTGCAGCCCGTGAAGGGGCGCAGTTAAACGGCATCGAGAATGTTACTGTTGTACGCATGTCAGCTGAAGAGTTTAGTGCGGCTTTAAGTGGTGAGCTTGAATCAAAGCGAGCGGCTGACGCAGATATTCACAGTTTTGACTGCAAAACGGTATTGGTCGATCCGCCCAGAGCCGGGTTAGATAAAGACACCTTGAAACTGGTTTCTCAGTACCAGCGGATCATTTATATTTCCTGCAACCCAAGTACGCTAATAGACAATATTAAGGCGATATCGGCTACTCATAAGGTCACAGCGGCAGCAATGTTTGATCAATTCCCTTATACCGATCACATTGAAACAGGCGTGGTTTTAGAAAAGCACAACTAGTTTTGAGCAGGCTCTTCAGCAAGGGCAGAAAAATTGAGCTTACGGTTTAAGCGTAGATTGGATACATGAGCGTATATAATCAGCCCGGCGCCGAAGAGAATAATAATAGGTTCGCCCCAGTGCCCCAGAATATCCCGTTGAGAGTAAATAACGGCACCTAAAAGTAATAATGATAAAAGGTGCCATTTGCCATGCTTACGTGCGCCACTAATCAACGACCAGAGCCCCACAACAACACTTAGCCCTAAAATAGTATTTTCTAACGCGTCTTCACCGATAAAGGCCAACCCCGCCATAGCTAATAGCGGCAGAATAACAGGCAGCAGCAGGCAGTGAATCGCACACAAGGTGGTGATCCAGATTCCTGCTTTATCCAAGTTTTTGGATGTTCCTGCTGACATACTTGGCAATACCTTCTTCGCAAATGCTTAGTTGTTATATTATAACATACGGAAAGAATAACCAAGGGAGATCATGAAAAATTGTTTCTAAGCAGCAAAAACTTAAGCTGTATCAATAGAAAAAGGCAGGACTTCGCTTATTTCTTTTGCTCCACATATAATCATCAAAAGTCGGTCAAATCCCATAGCAATCCCCGCACAGGCAGGTAAACCGGATTCTAAAGCAGCGAGTAAACGAGTATCCTCGGGCTGAGTCTCTCGTCCATGCTTTTCCCGCCACTCATTATCTTGTTTGAAGCGAACACGTTGTTCAGCGGCATCTGAGAGCTCGTAATAACCATTAGCCAACTCCACCCCACGGTAATAAAACTCGAACCGGCGTGCGACACGTGCATCATTGCTGTCGATTCTGGCCAAAGCGGCCTGTGACTGTGGAAACTCGGTTACACAAATTGGTCTATTATCAGGAAACTGGCTTTCAATAAGCTCGGAAAAAGCCACTTGTAGAATGGTGTCTTCGTCTGTTTCCTTTGACATCCACTCCGACAAAGACGGACGCTCAACCAGGTGTCGCCGTATTGTATCCACACCTGCACTACTCAATGGATCCACGCCCAGATATTCAATAAAAGCTTGTTGGTAAGTGACCACTTTAGTTTCCGGTGCGCCACATAGTGACGTTAGCAGCTCAGAAACCTCGGTTATAAGCTGAACATCATCGTAACCAACCCGATACCACTCAAGTAAGGTAAACTCAGGGTTGTGAAAACGGCCTATTTCATCATCACGAACCACATGGCTTAACTGAAAAATATCTTGCCCATAAGCAGCAAGAATTCGCTTCATTGCGTATTCCGGTGATGTCTGAAGGTAGAGCTTTTTCTTTCCTGAAGGTAATGGGTGTTTGAGCTCGGTTGTGAGATTATTCAGGTGACAGTCTGTGACACCGAACTGCGATAAGAGGTGCGTATCGACTTCAGTTATCTGTCGTTCATAAAAAAACTGGCGGACTTGTCGCATTAACTCAGCGCGTTTAACAAGCACTGACCAATCCGCTGTCGGCCGCCAGTTCATCGTCATCTTAGGTTACTTCTGCACCCGGGAAACGTATTCACCTGAACGGGTATCAACTTTAATCACTTCGCCAATTTGCACAAATAAAGGCACGCGAACAACGGCACCTGTGCTTAAAGTCGCAGGCTTACCACCAGTACCAGCCGTATCACCTTTCAAGCCCGGGTCGGTTTCGGTAATCTCTAGCTCAACAAAATTTGGTGGCTGAACGTTAATAGGTTTACCTTCCCATAACGTCAAGGTACAAACATCTTGCTCAACAAGCCATTTTTCCGCTTCACCTACCGCCTTTTCATCGGCAGGCACCTGTTCAAAGGTTTCGTTATTCATGAAGTGCCAGAACTCACCATCGTTATATAAGTACGATAACTCAAGCTCAATAACATCGGCGCCCTCAACGGACTCTCCAGATTTAAACGTCTTTTCGACCACCTTACCACTAATCAACTTACGGATTTTTACACGGTTAAAGGCCTGACCTTTACCCGGTTTAACCATTTCGTTTTCAACGATGGAGCAAGGCTCACCATCCTGCATGATTTTTAAACCGCCTTTGAATTCACTAGTGCTGTAGTTCGCCATAACGAGACTTTCCTCTGTAAATACCTGATGATTTGCGCGCAATAATAAAACAAATAGCGACTTTTTTCAGGTAAAATATACGCTATTTGCAGCAGCCACGGAGGCGAAGTGTCCGAGTCAGTATATCCCATTTCTCTAAACAACCGTCCTGACTGGCAGTTCGAACTGAAACAAGCCTACACCCGGCCCGACGATTTGCTCCGTGCACTTGATTTAGAGCCTTCATTATTCTTGGGTGATATCAAAGCAAGAGAGCTGTTTTCCATGCGAGTCCCCAAGCCTTTTGTTGCACAAATGAAAGCGGGTGACAGCAACGATCCTTTGCTACGACAAGTACTCCCGTTGCGCAATGAGTTTGACTCAGCACCGGGTTACAGCACAGACCCATTGCAGGAGCAGAAAGGACCGGTAGAGGGGCTGTTGCACAAATATAAAAGTCGCGTGCTACTGATATTGCAGGGGGGCTGCGCCGTAAACTGCCGTTACTGCTTCCGCCGTCATTTTCCATACGACGAGCTAACCTTCAGTAAACGGCAGTTATCAGACACACTGAATTACATTAAAGACAACCCGGAAATCAACGAAGTCATTCTAAGTGGCGGCGACCCATTAATGGCAAATGACAAACGGCTTAAAGATCTCATTAAAGAATTTGAGCTTTTGCCACAACTTACCCGCTTACGCATTCATAGTCGATTGCCAGTTGTGATACCCTCTCGCTTGACAAATGAGCTGAAAGATTTGCTGAGTCAAAGTCGGTTTAAAAGCGTTTTGGTTTTGCATGTGAACCACGCTAACGAAATTTCAGAAACCTTAACTCGCACTTTAAAAGAATGGCACCACGCCGGTATACACTTATTAAACCAAAGCGTTTTACTAAATGGTGTGAATGACAATATCGAAGCTCTTACTCAGCTCAGTGAGAAGTTATTTGATGCCAGTGTTTTACCCTATTACTTACATCAACTGGATAAGGTAGAAGGCGCCAGTCATTTCGCAGTCAGCGATGATAAAGCCCAGGTGTTGTGGCAAAAAATGACATGCGAGTTACCGGGTTTTTTGGTTCCCCGCCTTGTACGCGAGCAGGCGGGGGAGCTTAGTAAAACAGCTATCATGCCGGATGGCACAAATGAATCAACAAAGGATAAATTATGAGCGACAACCTGGAAAGTGTAGAAGTTAAATTACAAGAACACCTTCAACAACTGTATCGCCAAGTTATTGATGCCGACCAATACCTTGACGATTTACGTCAACAAGGCAAAGCCAAATTCCAGGGTGTATTCGCAGAACAAACTGTATTTGAAAGCAAAGGCAACCGTTTTCAGCCATACCTAAACGAAATTGCTGCTAACTTTGAAAAGTGGCAACAAGACAAAGACAACGAACAACAGCTGCAGTTACTGGTACAACAATTACAGTTGATGACTGAAACTCTTGCTCGCCTTAAAGCTATTCGTCAGGCTGGTTAAGTAACGTTTCTTCAAACCACTCTGTTAGCATTTCTTCTTCGAAGTACAGATCATTTCGACGTACTCTTGACGCCAGGCCATCGTAGTTAAAACTCATGTTTTTCACATTTGCCTGGCCTTCCTTCAAAACTTCTCCAGCACTACCAACCAAGCGATAATCGAATTCCATTCTGGGGAAGTCTATTTCCCGAACAATACGGACGAAATTGGAACTTGAGCGTCCAAACGTGGGCTCAAGACGACCGGTTAGGTCAACATCTGTTACTGTAATTTCTAGCTTTTGCTCTTCAGGCAGTTTTTCGGCCAAACTTTGAAAGTGTTCAGTCAAATTGTCCATTACCTTTTGCTGATAACGATCTTTCAGGCCATCCGCAGGTCGAATATCAGTGTAACTATCAACATCTTTCCACGAAACCTCAGCCGTTCCAGCTAACGCCGAAAAACTAAAAGTTAATAAAACGGTTCCTAATATACCTTGAACACGCATGCTAATTTTCCTCCCATACTTTCGCCAAGGACACTACCATTCGGTTAGAGTACTATTTTACAAAAAAATTCCATAAAAAAAGGGAGCCGCAGTGGCTCCCTTCTTTAAACGAGCTTTGAGCGCACTACATCATGCCGCCCATACCGCCCATTCCACCCATGTCGCCGCCAGGCATACCGCCTGCGTTGTCATCTTGTGGAATGTCAGCAATCATCGCTTCAGTGGTGATCATCAGCGCGCCAACCGAAGCTGCGAACTGCAGTGCTGAACGAGTAACTTTGGTTGGATCCAAAATACCCATTTCCAGCATATCGCCATAAGTGTCGTTACCAGCGTTGTAACCGTAGTTACCTTCGCCACCGCGAACACTGTTAGCAACAACAGAACCTTCAGCACCAGCATTCATAGCAATTTGACGCAGAGGCGCTTCCATTGCACGTAATGCCAGACGAATACCTACGTTCTGATCTTCGTTGTCACCGCGTAGGTCACCTAATTTACTGGCTGCGCGAATCAAGGCAACACCACCACCGGGCACTACGCCTTCTTCAACGGCCGCACGAGTTGCATGCAACGCATCTTCAACGCGCGCTTTCTTCTCTTTCATTTCCATTTCAGTAGCAGCGCCGACTTTAATCACCGCAACACCGCCAGCTAATTTAGCCAGACGCTCTTGCAGTTTTTCGCGGTCGTAGTCAGACGTTGTGTCTTCCATCTGCTGTTTAATTTGGTTAACGCGGCCGTCAATAGCGCCATCATCACCGTTACCATCAACAACCGTCGTGTTGTCTTTAGTAATGACAACGCGCTTCGCGGTACCTAAGTCTTCCAGCTGAGTTTTCTCCAGCTCCATGCCAATTTCTTCAGAAACCACAGTACCGCCAGTCAGAACAGCAATGTCCTGCAGCATCGCTTTACGACGGTCACCAAAGCCTGGTGCTTTAACCGCTGCAACTTTAACAATGCCACGCATGTTGTTCACAACCAGAGTTGCCAGCGCTTCGCCTTCAACGTCTTCCGCAATAATAAGCAGAGGTTTACCGGCTTTAGAAACACCTTCTAATACCGGCAGTAATTCGCGGATATTAGAAATTTTCTTATCAATCAGAAGAATGAACGGGTTGTCTAATTCAACCGAACCGCTTTCCTGATTGTTAATGAAGTAAGGAGACAAGTAACCACGGTCGAACTGCATACCTTCAACAACATCCAGCTCGTCAGTCAGTGCCTGACCTTCTTCAACTGTAATAACACCTTCTTGGCCTACTTTATCCATTGCCTGAGCAATGATTTCGCCAATAGTGTGATCCGCGTTAGCAGAAATAGTCGCTACCTGAGCAATAGCTTTGCTATCGGCACAAGGCTGAGAAATTTTCTTCAACTCTTCAACTGCGGCAATAACGGCTTTGTCGATACCGCGCTTAAGATCCATTGGGTTCATACCCGCGGCTACTGACTTCAAACCTTCATTTACAATTGCCTGAGCCAGAACGGTTGCGGTTGTTGTACCGTCACCCGCTTCGTCGTTTGCTTTAGACGCCACTTCTTTAACCATCTGAGCGCCCATGTTTTCGAACTTGTCTTCCAGCTCGATTTCTTTCGCAACAGAAACACCGTCTTTAGTGATAACTGGTGCGCCAAACGATTTATCTAATACAACGTTACGGCCTTTTGGACCCAAAGTAACTTTTACTGAGTCAGCAAGAACATTTACGCCTTTCAGCATTTTTTGACGTGCTGTATTACCAAACTTGACTTCTTTAGCTGCCATTTTTGCTTTCCTCTTAAATACGTTTATTCGGTTGTGCTAATAAGCGACTCAGGCGTCTTATTCTTCAATTGCCAGAATGTCGCTTTCGCTCATGATCAAATACTCTTCACCATCGATTTTCTCGGTTTTTACACCGTAGCCTTCGCTGAACAGCACTTTATCACCGGCTTTTACGTCAAGCGCACGCACTTCACCGTTATCCAGAATACGGCCTTTGCCTACCGCTACGACTTCACCGCGCGTAGATTTTTCTGCCGCAGAACCAGTCAGAACAATGCCGCCAGCCGATTTCGCTTCGACTTCAATGCGTTTGATAATGACTCGATCGTGTAAAGGACGAAGTTTCATTGTTGATAACTCCTCAACCTATTGTTGTTAGTGGTTAGTACCCCTAAGGGCGTGTAAAAATCATCGTGCTCATTAAATGGGGGAGGAATTTTTGTTATCAAGGGGGAAGCGCAAAAAATTTTATGGTAATTTGCCAGACTCACTGGCGCTATATGGAGGTTCTATGACTCAGCAACCCAAATTGATTTTATGCACCACAGACAGTTACTCTTCTGCGAAACAACTTGCCCGCAACTTAGTTGAGAAAAAGCTCGTCGCCTGCGTCAATATAGTGCCTAATATGACATCGATTTACTCCTGGCAAGGGCAAGTACATGAAGATGAAGAGTGGCTTATGCTGATAAAATCAACCGATGAACGCTTCGGTGACATAAAAGACTTTGTCAGTGCGAATCACCCATACGATTCCCCGGAGTTAATCAGCATTAACATAGAAGACGGATTACCCGATTACCTGACGTGGATACAGGATTCAGTCAAATGATAAAACGGCTCATCTCATGCCTGATACTTTTTACCGTAGCGCTAACCTTGGTTGCGCCCGTTGCTCATGGTGTTCAATCTAACCCTTTTCAGCAACAGAATGAGTTTTTACCCGTCGATCAGGCTTTTGATTTTGATAGCGAAATTGACGGCGACGAGATCACTGTCAGTTGGGTCATCGCCCCGGAATACTACCTGTATCAACACCGGTTCAAGGTTGTGCCCTCAAATGCTGCTGCTCAAGCCCCCGAACTTCCGGAAGGAGAGTCTCATACGGACGAGTTTTTTGGCGAGTCGGTTGTTTACCGTAACTACGTTGAATGGTCTTTTACGCTGGATCCATCTTTTTCCGGTGACAGCATTACCATACTTTACCAGGGGTGTGCCGATGCAGGACTTTGTTATCCACCAACAGAAAAGCAGATAAAACTACCTACAAATGGTGGTAACAGCGACATTTCAGCACCAGCAGAGAACGCTGGTAACAGTCTTTTCGGGATAGAAGACCAACACTTGATTATCACTTTACTGTTATTTTTTGCCCTGGGTATTGGTTTAGCTTTTACTCCCTGCGTCTTTCCCATGTACCCCATCTTATCCGGAGTGGTTTTGGGCAACCGTGAACGCACCTGGAAAAACACGCTTTGGCTGTCTTTTATCTATGTACAGGGCATGGCCATTACCTATTCTTTATTAGGTTTGGTCGTCGCCTCAGCAGGTATGCAGTATCAGGCTTATTTTCAGCACCCCGTTGTACTTCTTGTTCTTGCGGCACTCTTTGCACTCTTTGCACTCAGTATGCTCGGTGCCTATACCCTGCAACTGCCCATTAGTTGGCAGTCAAAACTACAAAACCTAAGTGGTCAGCAGAGCGGCGGCAATGTTGTTGGTGTCTTTGTTATTGGAGCTATTTCAGGCCTGGTTGCATCGCCTTGCACCACAGCTCCGCTCTCAGGCGCGTTGCTTTTTATCGCGCAATCCGGCGACATTATTAACGGTGCAGCAATTCTCTATGCCTTAAGCCTGGGTATGGGTGTTCCATTAATATTGTTCGGGTTGAGCGGCGGGAAGCTTCTGCCAAAAGCCGGAGCATGGATGGTGGTGGTGAAACAGTTTTTCGGCTGGTTACTCTTAGCGGTCAGTCTATTTTTAGTAGAACGATTACTCCCCACCAGCATCAGTATGTGGTTGTGGATTTTCTATTTCATTCTAGCGGCAGTATCACTGGCAGTAGCAATCAGCCAGTCAATGAGGACTGCAACCAAAGTCACTGCAATTATTTTATTGGCTGCTATGGCTACCGCGGGAAGCTATTGGCAAGTCAATAAAGCACAGTTAGAGCAGCAAAGTCATGGCTTGTTCACCCAGGTAAGTAGCATTAACGAAATACAGCAACAAGTCGAAAATAGCGACGGCTGGGTTATGCTGGACCTTTACGCGGACTGGTGTGTTGCCTGCAAAGAGTTTGAGCAATATACCTTTTCGGATACCGGCGTTCAGGCACAATTTGAGCAATTTACACTGATTCAGGCCGACGTTACTCGCAATAACGCGCAAGACGTTGAAATTCTAAGCCTCTACCAGGTATTGGGGTTACCCACAATTCTGTTCTTTGACCCTGAAGGCAAGGAGCGAGCTGAGTATCGAGTTACCGGTTATATGAACGCTGAAGATTTTGAAAAGCATCTGGAAAAGATAGTTTCCGAGTAAACTTGTGCCTAAATGCGCTGATAAGACCAGTAAAGTGCTGCAATCTTGCTTTTTTTCCCTATAATACTGTTGTTATAGGAACCCAAACTGAAAGTTATGGTCAATTTTAATAGTTACCGTAACTTCACAGCAGATGGCGGCACAATGGCAGAACGTTTTAAAATATTGGTGCTAAATGGCCCTAACCTAAACTTACTGGGACAACGTGAGCCAGAGGTTTATGGTAGTCAAAGTCTGGATGACATCGCCCAGTCGTTAGACGCTATTGCCCAAAAGCACTCCGCTTCGCTCGATTTCAGACAGTCAAATGCTGAACATCAATTGATTGACTGGATCCAACAAGCCGCCAAAGACTCTGTCGATTATATCGTGATCAATCCAGCAGCATACGCTCACACCAGCATTGCGCTGCGTGATGCTCTGCTCGCTGTGCAAATCCCTTTTATCGAAGTACACCTTTCTAATATTTATCGCCGGGAGAGCTTCCGCCACCACTCGTATTTAGCCGATGTGGCTGACGGCGTTATCTGCGGGCTTGGCGCCCGTGGCTACGAATACGCATTACAAGCAGCTTTAAACATATTGAATAACACAGATAACTAAAGGTAGACGTTAGCATGGATATCCGAAAAATTAAGAAACTGATTGAGCTCGTTGAAGAATCTGGCGTTGCTGAACTGGAAATAACCGAAGGTGAAGAATCCGTTCGGATTAACCGTTACAGTGCGCAACCTGCGCCAATGCAGTATGCGCCACAGCCTCAACAGGCGCCTCAGCAAGCCCCAGCGGCACCGGCAAGCCAGCCAGCAGCTTCAGCGGAGCCAGCCAGCGAAGAAATTAACGGTCATGTTGTTCGTTCGCCTATGGTTGGAACTTTCTATGAAGCACCATCGCCTGATGCCAAGCCATTTGTCACTGTAGGCTCTCGTGTTAATGCTGGCGAAACACTGTGCATTATTGAAGCCATGAAAATGATGAACCAAATTGAAGCTGACAAGTCCGGTGTCGTTAAGCAAATTTTAGTAGACAACGAAGAGCCAGTTGAATTTGATCAACCTCTGTTTGTCATTGAATAAAGTAACCGCAGGAATTTGTCATGTTAGATAAAGTGGTCATTGCCAACCGTGGCGAAATTGCACTGCGCATACTGCGAGCCTGTAAAGAGCTCGGCATTAAAACAGTGGCAGTTCACTCGACGGTTGATAGAAATTTAAAGCACGTTTTACTTGCTGACGAAGCGATTTGTATTGGTAAAGCGCCAGCAAACGAAAGCTACCTGAATATCCCACGTATTATCAGCGCCGCTGAAATTACCGATGCTGCGGCCATCCATCCGGGCTATGGTTTTCTTGCTGAAAACGCTGACTTTGCCGAGCAGGTGGAGCAGTCCGGGTTCATCTTTGTTGGCCCAACACCTGATCTCATTCGCCTTATGGGTGATAAAGTGTCAGCCATTAAAGCCATGAAGAAAACCGGCGTTCCCTGCGTACCAGGCTCCGACGGCCCGTTGGACGATGATGACGAGCGTAATATGAAGCTTGCCAAGCGCATCGGCTACCCAATTATTATTAAAGCAGCAGGCGGCGGCGGTGGTCGCGGTATGCGAGTTGTACGAAAAGAAAGCGAACTGCTTAGCTCTATTAGTATGACTCAGAACGAAGCTCGTGCAGCGTTCGGCAACCCTGTTGTTTATATGGAGAAATTCCTTGAGAACCCTCGCCATGTTGAAATTCAGGTTCTGGCCGACGGTCAAGGTAACGCCATTCATTTAGGTGAACGTGACTGCTCTATGCAACGTCGTCACCAGAAAGTCGTTGAAGAAGCGCCAGCTCCCGGTATTACTCCGGAAATGCGCAAGTTCATTGGTGAGCGTTGTGCGAAAGCTTGTGTAGAGCTGGGTTACCGCGGTGCTGGTACCTTTGAGTTTCTGTATGAAAACGGCGAGTTCTACTTCATTGAAATGAACACGCGTATTCAGGTTGAGCATCCGGTTACTGAAATGGTCACAGGTATCGACTTAATTAAAGAGCAGTTGCGCATAGCGGCAGGCCGCCAACTATCAATTAGTCAGGAAGATGTCGTTATTCGCGGTCATGCGGTTGAGTGCCGTATTAACGCCGAAGATCCGGATACTTTTACACCATCTCCCGGTACCATCACTCGTTTCCATTCTCCGGGCGGCTTTGGTGTTCGTTGGGACTCACACGTTTACGCGGATTACAAAGTACCGCCTAACTATGACTCAATGATAGGTAAACTGATTACTTACGGCGAGAACCGCGATATTGCTATAGCACGTATGCGTAATGCTTTGAGTGAACTGATCATCGAGAACATTAAAACGAACATTCCTCTGCAAAAATCAATTATGGCAGACGAAAACTTCCAGCACGGTGGTACTAATATTCACTACCTTGAGAAAAAGCTCGGTTTGGGCGGGCATTAATTAATGCCCTGGATACAACTGACGCTTTCTTGCAGTGAAGAGCATGCTCCCCAGGTGGGGGACATGCTCATGGCTAACGGCGCTCAGGCGGTTACATACCGCGACGGCGCTGATACCCCCATTTTTGAGCCACGCCCCGGCGACGTTATATTGTGGGAACACACCTTAGCGACGGGCTTGTTTGACGCCGAAGCTGATATAAAAGCTATTATTGCCAACCTGAAGCAGTCCAACGTTTTCGACAGCAACTTGCAATACAAAGTCGACCCACTGGAAGACAAGGACTGGGAACGCGAATGGATGGATAACTTCCACCCTATTCGTTTTGGCGAAAGTTTGTGGATTTGTCCTAGCTGGCGGGAAGTACCGCAGCCGGATGCCGTTAATATTTTGCTCGATCCCGGCATGGCTTTTGGTACGGGTACTCACCCAACAACCGCGATGTGTTTACGTTGGATAGATGCCAATCCCCCCACGGGTAAAACCGTTGTCGACTTTGGTTGCGGATCAGGAATTCTCGGCATTGCCGCGTTACTATTTGACGCCAAACATGTCGCTGGTATTGATATTGACCAGCAAGCCCTGATTGCGACAAAAGACAACGCCGAACGTAACAAGGTCGGTGATAAATTCAGTCTTTACCTGCCAACTCAGCAGCCTAATACTCAAGTTGATTTGGTTCTGGCCAATGTTCTTGCCGGCCCGTTACGTGAACTTGCCGATACGATAATTGGCTTCGTTGCGCCAGGGGGACAATTAGTCTTATCCGGAATATTGGAGCGACAAATAGAAGGGGTTATTGAAGCTTATCAACCTCAGATACAGTTCGACACTCCGACTATAGACGGCGACTGGGCAATGCTTAGCGGTACTCGGGTTGGTTAACAAGCGTCCGCTTTGTCAATAGTAAAAAATGAAAAAAAGACCCAAATTGCGTAATAAATAGCCTTTTCTTTATTGCGCAAATTCCCTAAAATTCCTCACCCTTTCGCTGCGTAGTTTTTAACCGATGCGGATTGGCCCATATCAACTCGACAATCAGGTCATATTAGCTCCCATGGCTGGAGTTACTGACCAGCCGTTCCGTCAGCTTTGTTACAGCACGGGGGCTGGGCTTACAGTATCAGAGATGCTGTCCAGTAACCCCAAGGTATGGCAGACCGATAAATCCAGGCAACGCATGGATCATTCGGGAGAGCTTGGCATTCGTGCCGTGCAAATAGCGGGCTCTGAACCAGAGTTAATGGCTGAAGCTGCGCGGGTTAATGTCAGTATGGGCGCGCAGATTATCGATATAAATATGGGCTGCCCGGCGAAAAAGGTGAATAAAAAAATGGCTGGCTCGGCGCTTATGCAGCACCCTGAGTTAGTTGAAGAGATACTGACAGCGGTCGTTAACGCTGTCGACGTTCCGGTAACGCTAAAGACAAGAACCGGCTGGGATCCTGAACATAAAAACGGTATTGATATAGCGCAGTTAGCAGAACGCTGTGGTATTCAGTCACTTGCTATTCACGGTCGTACTCGCGCCTGCATGTATAAAGGTAGTGCAGAATACGACACGATAAAAGCAATTAAAAACGCCGTTTCGATTCCCGTTGTTGCTAACGGCGATATTCGTACACCGTTACAGGCAAAACAAGTTCTTGAGTATACCGGGGCAGATGCCATTATGATTGGTCGTGGCGCGCAGGGTAATCCCTGGCTGTTTAGAGAAATTGCTTACTTTCTTCAGACAGGCAAGGAACTTCAACCGCCGTCGCTAACTGAAGTGGCTGAAACCGTCATTCATCACGTTGGTAAATTGCACGAATTTTACGGCAGTTACCAGGGTGTCAGAATCGCCAGGAAACACGTTGGTTGGTATTTAAAAGAAAAAGCCAGCAATGATGAATTCAGGCAAACATTTAATCGTCTTGAGGATGCCGAAGCGCAACTTAAGGCACTTGAAGATTATTTTGTCACTGTAGAGAAGAGATAAGCGTATTATGTTTGATCAAAACCCTAGTCGTGAAAACGTATCTCCCCTGACCACTATCGGTAATAACGCACAGCCAAAGCCGTTGCGTGACTCCGTGAAGCAAGCGTTGAATAGCTTTCTGCGCCAGCTGGACGGTCAGGACCCTGAAGAATTGTACGAGCTGGTGTTATCCGAGGTGGAGGCGCCGCTACTAGAAGAAGTCATGACTTATACCCGGGGTAATCAAACCCGCGCCGCAACTATGTTAGGTATTAACCGCGGCACTTTACGCAAGAAGCTGAAAAAATACGGCATGAATTAAAAATTTTTTGGGCGCCTTTTGGCGCCCTTTTTTTATTGACCTCCCCGTAATTTAACTGAGTTATAGAAAGGCAAAACAATGGAAACCCGTCCAATCCAACGCGCTTTAATCAGTGTTTCTGATAAAACCGGTATTGTTGAATTCGCTCAATCTCTGGCCAAAAAAGGCATTGAAATTCTCTCTACAGGTGGCACCGCTAAGCTACTTCGCGATTCAGGCATAACCGTTATTGACGTTTCTGAGCATACCGGCCAGGAAGAGATTATGGGCGGGCGCGTAAAAACTTTGCATCCGAAAGTTCACGGAGGCATTTTAGGTCGCCGCGATATCGATCAGACAGTCATGCAAGAACAGAATATTGCGCCTATCGATATGGTTGTGGTTAACCTGTATCCCTTTGCTGAAACGGTAGCCAAAGAAGGTTGCACGTTAGAGGACGCGATAGAAAATATCGATATTGGCGGCCCGACTATGGTTCGCGCTGCAGCCAAAAATCACAAAGACGTGACCATTGTTGTCAATGCCAATGACTACCAACGCGTGCTTGCTGAACTAGAAGAACAGGACGGAGTCAGCCACAGCACTCGCTTTGACTTAGCGGTCGCTGCATTCGAACACACCGCCCAGTACGATGGCATGATTGCAAATTACCTTGGTAAGCAACTGAGTGAAAATGACTTTGCACGTACATTAAACCTGCAGGTATCGAAAAAGCAGGACTTACGTTACGGCGAAAACTCACATCAGTCGGCTGCATTTTATACCGAACGTAATGCTCCAGCCGGTACCGTTTCCAGCGCCACGCAAATTCAGGGCAAAGCGTTGTCCTTTAACAATATTGCCGATACAGACGCGGCGCTTGAATGCGTAAAAAGCTTTGCTGAGCCGGCCTGCGTTATTGTTAAGCATGCAAACCCTTGCGGTGTCGCAATTGGTGAGTCCATTACCGATGCTTATGATCGTGCTTTTAAGACCGATCCAACTTCCGCCTTCGGTGGCATTATTGCTTTCAACCGTGAGCTGGATGAAACAACGGCAACAGCTATTGTCGAGCGCCAGTTTGTTGAGGTTATTATCGCGCCTTGTGTCAGCGACAAAGCCAGAACTGCGGTTGCCGGTAAAAAGAACGTTCGTTTGTTAGAGTGCGGCAATTGGGAAGAAACCAACACCCAGCTAGATTACAAGCGAGTTAGTGGCGGTTTATTAGTACAAGATACCGACAATCAGGACTTTAACGCAGACGAATTAAAAGTGGTCACTGAAAAGCAACCAACAGAAGCACAGATGACCGACTTATTATTCTGCTGGAAAGTTGCCAAGTTTGTTAAGTCTAATGCCATTGTTTATGCCAAAGACGGCATGACAGTAGGCGTAGGCGCCGGCCAAATGAGCCGCGTTTACAGCGCTAAAATTGCCGGTATAAAAGCGGCCGACGAAAATCTTAGTGTGCCTGGTTCCGTTATGGCTTCTGATGCTTTCTTCCCGTTCAGAGATGGTATTGATGCCGCCGCCGAAGCCGGTATCAGTGCTATCATTCAGCCGGGGGGCTCGATCCGTGACGAAGAGATCATCGCTGCTGCTAATGAACACGGTATCGCGATGGTATTCACCGGCATGAGACATTTCCGCCACTAGGCAACTTAACCCGTGGGCATAGCATTGCGTCCGTAACGTTTGGGGGCTAGTCTAATAGACAAGTTCCCAACCCTACAGGTGATAGCATGAGAAAATTAATAACATCCGCTTCTGTCATAGTATTAGCAAGTGCCCTTAGTGCCTGCTCTCCAGCCCCCGAGGCGGATTCTTTGCAAGCGGCAGTCGACCATGAATCCCGCACCGACAAATACGCTGCTCGTGATGAATTCCGTAACCCAAAAGAAACTTTAGAGTTTTTTGAGCTAGAGCCGAGTATGACAGTAGTGGAAATTTGGCCAGGTGGTGGTTGGTATACTGAAATATTAGCCCCTTATCTGGCGGATGAAGGACAGCTTTACGCGGCACACTTCCCGGAAGATTCAGGTAGCGACTACTACCAACGCTCACTTGAAAATTTCAAAGAAAAGTTAACCACCAACCCGCTCTACGGTAATGTTGTTTTAACTGAGTTTGCACCGGGTAAAGACACTGAACTGGCACCGGCTCGTAGTGCCGATCGTGTGCTGACGTTCCGCAACCTTCACAACTGGTATATGCAAGAAGGCGAAGAAGGTGTCATTCAGGCATTCCGTCAGTTTCATCAAACGCTGAAACCTAATGGTATGCTGGGTATCGTTGACCATCGCCTGCCCGAGTCAAAAGATGCTGAAGCTTTTAAAGACTCTGGCTATGTAAAAGAAAGCTGGGTAATAGATTTAGCTGAACAAGCCGGTTTCGAGTTTGTAGCTAGTGCCGAAATCAACGCAAACCCAGAAGATACAGCTGATCACCCTAAAGGTGTCTGGACTTTACCTCCAACCCTGACTCTCGGTGAAGAAAACAGAGAAAAATACGAAGCCATTGGTGAAAGCGATCGCTTCACCTTGAAGTTTCGCAAACCCGTTACAGACTAGAGGACAGAACTAACCTTATGAAAGTATTGGTCGTTGGCGGCGGAGGCCGTGAACACGCTCTGGCGTGGAAAGCAGCACAATCACAGCAAGTGGAGTGCGTATATGTTGCCCCGGGTAACGCAGGTACAGAGCGTGAGCCAAACCTGACAAATGTGGCCATCAGCGCCGAAGACATTGAAGGTTTGCTTAACTTTGCCAAAAGCGAAGGTGTTGAACTGACCATTGTTGGTCCGGAAGCACCTTTAGTTGCGGGCATTGTTGATCGCTTTAGTGAAGCCGGACTCGCCGCATTCGGCCCCACAGGTAAAGCAGCACAGCTAGAAGGCTCTAAAGCGTTTAGCAAAGACTTTCTGCAGCGCCACAATATACCCACCGCCGACTACCAAAACTTTACAGAGGTTGAGGCAGCCAAAGCCTATGTCGCTGAAAAAGGCGTTCCTATTGTAATAAAGGCAGACGGCCTTGCCGCTGGCAAGGGCGTTATTATAGCTGAAAGTCAGGAGCAGGCGGATGCCGCTATCGACGACATGCTGGCCGGTAACCGTTTCGGCGATGCCGGGCACCGCGTCGTTATAGAAGAATTTTTACGCGGTGAAGAAGCCTCTTTTATTGTGATGGTGGACGGCGAACACGCAGTACCTTTCGCGTCAAGCCAGGATCATAAAGCACGAGATAACGGCGATAAAGGACCTAACACAGGGGGGATGGGCGCTTATTCGCCGGCGCCGGTGGTGTCACCAAGCATCCATAAATGGGTTATGCAGCACGTTATTAAACCTACAGTCGATGGAATGGCAGCAGAAGGAGCGCCATACAAAGGGTTCCTCTATGCCGGTTTAATGATTGCTGAAGACGGCACAGCCAAAGTTCTGGAGTATAACTGTCGCTTTGGGGACCCTGAAACTCAGCCCATTATGATGCGTTTAAAGTCGGATTTGGTTGAGCTTTGCCAGCAGGCAATTGAAGGCAAACTTAATCAGGCGCCTATCGACTTTGATGAGCGCGCTGCAGTTGGTGTGGTTATGGCTGCCGGAGGGTATCCTGAAAGTTACAACAAAGGAGATGTCATTCACGGCCTTCCTGAACAAGCTTCTGAAAACCAGAAGGTATTCCACGCGGGAACTAAAATGGATGACGGCAATGTGGTCACAAGTGGTGGCCGGGTTCTCTGTTGTACAGCCCTGGGTAAAACCGTTACTGAGGCTCAACAACTTGCCTACCAGCTGGTTGATAAAATTAACTGGAATGATGCTTATTATCGCACCGATATCGCGCACCGTGCGATAAAACGCGAAAGCTAAATACCCACCTCCTGTCATTACATTGTCATAAAAGCTTACTAAGCTTTTGTCTCTGTTGTGATGGGAGGTTTCATGCCTGGGTGTGATTTAAAAAAAGAGCTATTAACCCTTATTCAGGGGAAGCAACTTTACCCTCTATTTCAACCCGTTATAGACACTGTCCGCGGAGTTGTTATTGGCCATGAAGCGCTTATTCGCGGCCCTAAAGGACACTCTCTCGAATCCCCGGATAACTTATTCTCTCTCGCCAGCAAAGTAAGACTATTATCAGAACTGGAACTAGCATGTCGCTCTGCTGCCATGGAAGCATTTCAGAAAAACTCTATGCAGGGTAAACTTTTTCTTAATGTGAATCCCAATGTTCTGCAGGATGACTCTCACCCGCATGGATCGACACTGCGTTTGTCCCAGCAATTTGGCATATCACCAGAACAAATTGTCATTGAAATTTCAGAACGCTACCCAATTGAAGATACCGAAAATCTGAAACACGCCATTATTCACTATCAGAAACTTGGCTTTATGATTGCTATTGACGATTTAGGTGCGGGTTACTCCGGGCTCAAGCTCTGGTCGGAATTACATCCTGACTATGTCAAAATCGATCGCTATTTTATTCAGTCTCTTGAAACATCTTCGGTAAAACGAGAATTTGTGCAAAGTATTCTATCGCTGGCCACAAGTTTACGCACGAAAGTGATCGCAGAGGGCATCGAAACCACAGATGAACTTGAGCAATTACAGTCTATGGGTGTTAATTATTGTCAGGGATTCTTGCTCGGAAAGCCGCAGCTTTATCCGGTACTGGAGGTCTCTTCTTCACTGGTCGTTCCTAATCATTCTGTTGCACTAAACTACCAAACAACTATCGCCAGTGTGGTCGATACCATTCATGGCGTATCAGCGGAAACTCGCTCTTCACAAGTGCTCGACACCTTCACACAAGATAAGACGTTATCCTCCTTGCCCGTTATTTATGAGAAAAAGGTCGTCGGAATTATACGAAGAGAAAAGGTTATGGAATTCTTCTCTGGCTCCTACGGTCATGCTCTTTATGCCAACAAACCGGTTTCTTACATTATGGATGATCGCCCTCTTTCCGTTGACTGGCAAACATCGCTGGAGGAAGTGAGTCAGTTAATTACCGATAATGATGAAGTCGATATTTATCAGCACATTATTGTTACTAAGAGAGATGTTTACTACGGTGTAGCATCCATTAAAAATTTATTACGCAGAATAACCGATTTAAAAGTTACCAACGCACGCCATGCTAACCCTTTAACTCAACTTCCGGGGAACGTAGCTATCAACCAAGTTATAGAAGACCAGCTTTTCCGAGACTGTTCGTTTCAAGTGGCCTACTTTGACTTGAACCATTTTAAGCCTTTTAACGATATTTACGGTTACGAACAAGGCGATCAGATTATTAAATGGTTAGCACAGATACTACAAAAAAATTTATTCAGGCATGGTCATTTTATTGGTCACATTGGCGGAGACGACTTTGTCGCTATTTTCAAAGACACCGATAAAAAACAAACCGAAGAGTTATGTCATAAAATTATCAAAGACTTTGAGCAAGACATTACCCGATTTTATCATCAGGAGCACATTCAGTTAGGGGGAATAAAAGCATTATCCCGTAACGGTAAACCGGCCTTCTACCCATTACTAAGTCTTGCTATTGGTGTGGTTCAGCCAGATCCCTCGGAGTGTTTATCACATCACGATGTCGCACTATTAGCCAGCGAAGCAAAAAAAGAAGCAAAACAATCTGACGGCAGCCACTGCTACATGTGCCACCGTCAAAAACCCAGACGTTTACGCCAGGTTAATCTTCAACAATCAGATCATCTTCAGTATCAGACGCTGAGCTAAATGAGTCATCAGCAAATTTACCACGCCCGTACATACTGGCGACTTTTGGCCGATGAATACGTGCCTGATATTTTGCCCAGACCTTTTCTACATCCGTTACAGGGGCTTGTTCCCCCCGACACGCAGCCAGCAACTCAATATCTTCTTGTAAAACAGGTTCAAACTCTCCCGCCAGCATTGCCGTAATGAGGCAGCCGTAATGGGTCAAAGCATCGCTTTCACGAATAGAGAAATCGCCTGAGCGAGAAAAGCCATAAGGGTAGTTGCGGAAATCGTTAAACGGTTTCTTTAACAATACTTCACGGGTCATCTTGGTCATGTGTAAGCCCTTCCTACAGACTAAAACCGAACAAAAAGTCTGTCGTTGTATACGACAAAGACGATATAGAGCGATATCGAACTTTTGTCAACGAAAATTTTTGTAAAATACCTTTTAACAAAGGGTTGTAGCACCTATAAATTAGCCCTGTGTAATAAGTTATGTCATTTTATTTCGTAAATAAAAAGGAAGGGCACTATGAATAAATTAATGTTGACGGCACTAGCCACCGCCACGTTAGGGCTAGTCGCATGCGGGGGCTCTGACAGTGATGACAATAACACCGATACCGCACAATTTTCCCTCGGCATTAGTGACGCCCCGGTCGACAACGCTGAGTCTGTTGTTGCCTGCTTTAACGCAGTTGAACTTACCGGTAATGGCGACGAGCCCCGCACTTTCACCGTCGGCGAGGATATTGAGGCCCCTGAAGAGAATGACCTTTGTACCGACGAAGATGGCCAACCCATTGCAAATACCATTGGCATCGACTTGCTGGAGTTTACGGGCAATGACTCGATGGTTTTTCTTGAAAACGCAGAAATTGATGCGGGTCAGTACGGACAGCTAAGACTGGTCATGGCTGAAGGTTCTTACATCATGACAGACACCAACGATGATGGTGAAGCTGAAAAAGTTGCCGTACAAGTCCCTTCAAACGAGTTGAAGTTAGACGGTTTTGTTGCCGATGCAGGCGGAAACCTTAACTTTACCGTTGAGTTTGATTTGCGCCACGCCATGACTAACCCAGTCGGCCAGGATCACTACATCCTTAAGCCGCGCGGCGTTCGTCTGGTTGATAACTCTGCTGTTGGTCACCTGAAAGGTACTGTTGCTGAAGGTGCGTTGCTATTTAACGAAACCTGTACCGTAGCACCGGAAAACACAGAAGAACCGGTAGCTTATGTTTATCTCTACGAAGGCAGTGACCTTGATGAAACAACCTTAGCTGATAACGGCGGTTCGGAAGAAAACGAACCTTATGCCAGCACAGCGGTTTATTTTGACGGGGTAGACACCTACGACTTCTCTATAGGTTTTGTTGCGGCAGGAGACTACACAGCTGCGCTTACCTGTAATGGTGGGGACGATCCGGAAGCCGATGATGACGTGAACTTTTTCTTAACCGAGAACGTCACTATTGAAGAATCTAGCGAGCCACAGGAATTAGAGTTTGTTGGTGCAGCTGAGGAATAAAGGCATTCGATAGTTTTGGCTACAGGGACGTAGCCTTCCTCTTACCAAAAACCAAATGCTGACCCCAGACTTCTGCCACTGAGCAACACCGAAATTAAAAAGATGACTGCAGCCAGCATATTTTGCAAAGCGGAGTTACGGTAATTGCCTAACATCGAACTCTGACAAAGCCACCACAGAAATCCGACAATAACTGGCAGTAAAATCCCATTCGCAACCTGAGCAAACCAAATAACCGTTACCGGCTTTATGCCAACGCTTGAAATAACAATACCTATTAGCAAAATCGATAGCCAAACCGTTCTGAAAGCCCTGCTTCGTAAATTAACCGACCAACCCATAATGCCGCATAATGCATAAGCACTGGCTAAAGGCGCCGTTGTCGCCGATGAAATGCCCGCAGCGAATAACCCGATTGCCATTAAGTAAGTAGCCCCGTCGCCAAAAAGTGGACGCAGCGATCCGGCTAAATCTCCTGCACTTTCAATTGTCACTTGCTGGCCAAAGAAGGCCGAAGCTGCAGTGGCAACAATAGCCATAGAAATAAGACCACCAAAAGGTATTGAAAGAAAAAGGTCCCGACGGGCAGCTGAAAGGTCATTCGGAGATTGCCATTTTTTAGACACACTGGAGGCATGCAGGAAAATATTATACGGAACTACCGTGGTACCAATTAGCGCAACGACAGTGAGCGTCGCTCCGGTAGGCAATGAAAACCCAAAGGTACCTTTAAATACAGCACTCCAGTCTGGAGCTGTTAATAAAAAGGTGCCGATAAAGGCCACGCTCATTAGCAGAACCATTCCAATCAGGGCCTTCTCGATTACCCTGGCGTTACCCGACCAGAGTATCAGTAGTGCAATAATACCAATGACAAGCGCCCAGGCATTGCTCAGCCAAGCATCCAGTATTGGTACCGGCCCAAGTAGCTCACCAGCACCTAAACTGGCTCCGGAAAGGTTTCCGCCCTGATAAACACTATTGCCAATAGCAATAGCGCTAAAAATGAGAATTAATGCCAACCAACGAAGCCAGCCAGAGGTGAGGTTATTACGGATGTTTTCGCCAAGCCCGGCTTGTGTCACCAAACCAATGCGGGCCGACATTTCCTGAAGAATAACGCAGGCCACAATAGAGAACAGTAAAGCCCACAGCAATGCGTAACCAAAGTTTGCTCCGGCCAGCGACGCTGTAACAACGGTTCCCGGCCCAATAAATGCCGCGGCTACTAGCGCACCAGGCCCGAACTGAGAGAGTTTCAACATAACCTAAACAGACTTTCTCGCGGATTGAGGGCCTTCAATAGTCACCATTGAAATCCAGTTTTTATTCAGTGCCTCGGATAAGTCCGACTCAAGCACAGAGCGAGCCGTGCCGTACTCAACATATAAATCGGTGACGCCACAGGCTCTATTACGGCCATGAGCTTTACCTGTATACAGTGCCATATCGGCAACCTGAAGGACCTTCTCCCAATCCATTTCATGTTCCGGTATGTCGGCAAACGGCAGGCGAATAAAGCCTATAGTAGTTGTCACAAAAATTTCCTGTCCTTCGTAAGCAATCGGCTCTTTCGCTATCGCTTTCAAAATTCTTTCGCTCATTTCTTCCAGGTCTGCACTGCTTACGTTACGAACAAGAAAGAGAAATTCCTCACCGCCCCAACGGATCAGTTTATCGCTTGCACGACACTCTTTTTGTAAGCGTTGACTGATTTCAATCAATACTTTATCACCGGCCGCGTGCCCATATTTGTCATTAATGCGTTTAAAAAAGTCGATATCAAGCAGAATAAGGCCATCGGAATGGGCCGCCGCTTCGCGTCTCTCACCATGCTGTTTACGCGCTTCCATTTCTTCCTGAAGAGCACGGCGGTTCCACAAGCCAGTAAGAGGGTCTCTACGTGACTGATCAGCCAACAAGTTATTAGCTTCTTTTAATCTTAAGTTGGCGCGTCGGGCTTTGCGGTACATTAGAAAAACAAATAAAGCAGCGAATACAGCAACAATCCCCAATAACAACCAAATTAGGTTTCTCTGTTCGTTAATCTCCAGTAACTGCTGTTTAAGTTCGTTTTGGCGCTCCAGCAACTCAATCTGCTGCTCTTTATCTTTGCTTTCATAAAGCTGCTGTAAATTAGCCAGGTTCTGCTGTTGATCACTTTGATAGAGCTCTTCCATCAACTCCATCTGCTGTTTTAGAGTCTCGGCCTGTTTTTGATGTTGCCCGGCAAGCTCATAGGCTTCAGCAAGCTCGCCAAGTAACCCTTCAACTTCCGTTTTTATGTCTTCCTCACGATAAAACTCAACCGCTTCGCGCATTTCTTCAAGGCCGGCTTCCGTGTTGCCCTGATGCACATCAATGAAGCCTAAATTGAAATGGATGGTCTGTGCCATCCAGATATCTTCGACTTCTTCGGCCAACTCCAAAGCTTCTCGTAAATGACTTCGGGCTTCTTCCCACTTTTTTTCAGACATGTAGTGGTCACCGTAATTATTTAAAATAACGGGTAGTAAATACTCTCGTTCATCTTTAACTGCCGCTTGGTAAGCTTTTCTTAACGAAACAAGAGAAGCTTCTCGTTCGTCCATTTCCGCTTCAATATAAGATTTGTGCAGGTAAAAATCTGGCAAGTCGTATTCCAGCTCGTTCTGCTTAGCGCTTTGAATTGCTTTATTAATTGTTTTTAACGACCCTTCCCAATTTTTCAACTCAGACTGAATAATTGCGATTGAGTAGTCCAGATATTGTTGACGGATGGGCGTTCTTTCATTGTTCGTTTCGTTGACGGCACCCTGAGCCAGCAGCAAGTGACGCAAAGCATCATCGTAACGGTTCCAGTCAGCATAGATTCTCGAAATAAGGTTGTGACCGTAATAACGAACCCTTGGCATACGAGAGTTAGAAAGGGGAATCTCAACATCGTTGAGCAGCAAAAACGCTTCGCCGTACTTACCTTCCATTTGAAGTATTTCAACTCGCGTCGCCTGAGCTTCAGCTTTTACATCAGAAATTTCACTGTTTTCAGCAAGAGCCAGCAGTTCATCCAGTTTTTCGAAAGCTAACTCGGTTTCACCCTCGTAGTAATACCAGGACACTTCATAGCTTTTAGCTCTGGCCCGGGTAGCTACGGGCGTTTTCGGCGAAATATCTTCCAGCACATTAAACAAAATAGCTCTCGAGTCTTCCTCTTCACCCAGAGAGTTAAGGTAATCATCCAGCTGCTCCTCCATGGCCATATCGACCGGAACACCGTTAATATTTTCTGTCGAAGGCTGAGCTGAGACGGACCCAAAACTTACCAGCAGAAAAAACGCTGAAGCGGCTAAGCAATAGTTGACCCATTTCTTGTTTTTATTTTTCATGGGAGCGAGTCCGTTCAATGATTAATTAACGACCAAGTTTATCTCAATTTGAATGATTGCACAAAGCTAATCACTGAGGTAAAACAGCAGTATGACAACGACAAAGTTAGACTGGTCGAAGATACTTAAGTCAGGGCAAAGAATCTTTATTGGCTCTCACGCTGCGGTGCCAACCGCGCTTATCGATGACCTGATAGAAAACGCAAAAAATCTGCATGATATTGAAATTGTGCAGTTAATGACGCTGTCCGACAATAAGTGGGCCGGTCCGCAGTACCAGCAGTTGTTTAAGGTCAATACCTTTTTTATTGGTGGCGATACCGTAAGAACCGCGGTGAATGAAGGCCGTGCGGATTATACCCCCAGCTTTATTTCCGATATTCCCAACCTGTTTAATAACGGCATTCTGCCATTAGATGCCGCTTTAATTATGGTCAGTCCTGCAGACAAGTACGGCTACCATTCAATGGGGGTTTCAGTCGACGTGGTCGCCGCCGCTGCTAAATCTGCCAAGACCGTTATTGCCCAGGTGAACCCTAATATGCCGGTCACTTACGGACAGTCTTTTCTGCACACGAATCAAATTAATTACTTTTGGGAACATGCAGCACCTCTGCCCGAACTGCCACCACCCAGCCTTGAAGACAGTAAAATCATTGAGCGGATAGGCCAATACATTGCGCTGCTGGTTGATAATGGCTCTACGCTTCAAATTGGTGTCGGTACTATTTGCGCTGCGGCACTGCGTTACTTAAGTAACCATAAGGACTTGGGCATTCACAGCGAGCTTATTACTGACGACGTCATGCATTTAATGCTCAAAGGAGTCATTAATAACCGCAAAAAAACCTTCCACCCGAATAAAATTGTGACCAGCTTCTGCATGGGGTCAAAAGCCCTTTATGACTTTGTTGACCACAACCCACATGTCGGTTTTTATCCCAGTGAATATGTAAATTCACCAGCAAACGTTGCCCGTAATGACAAATTAATAGCAATTAACAGCGCCATTGAGGTGGATTTAACCGGACAAATCGTATCGGACTCTATTGGCCACCAGTTTTACAGCGGTATTGGTGGGCAAGTGGACTTCAGTCGTGGAGCGTCTTTAAGTAAAGGCGGTAAACCCGTTATCGCTCTACCTTCAACAACACAAGACGGTAAGGTGTCACGCATTGTCCCATTCATTCGGGAAGGCGCAGGTGTAGTAACAACGCGCGGGCACGTACACTATGTCGTCACCGAATTTGGCGTCGCTTCATTGCGGGGAAAAAGTATTCGCGAGCGGGCTATGGAGCTAATTCGCGTTGCTCACCCTAAATTCCGTAGCCACCTGTTGCAGGAAGTTCGTAAACATTATTGGGTTCCCCACTATCAGCAACAAACACCAGTTGATGTGCCGGAGTTAGGCGATATTGGCTTTAAAAAGCTCAAAATTAATAACGAATCTTTTGATTTAAGACCGCTTTATCCGTCGGATGAACGTCGGCTGCAGGAGTTCTTTTATTCTCATACGAAAGAAACTCTACAACTGCGCTACAACGCCGTACCCACAACCATGACCCGGGAAAAATCCTGCACCTTGGTCAGTGTTGACCAGTCGAAAGATCTTGCCTTGTGTATTGTGCATCAAAAAGGCTCTGCGGTTCAGATTCAGGCGGTTGGGCGTTACTACTACATCGAGTCGCAAAATAGTTGCGAGGTCGCTTTTGTGACCCGCGAGAAATACCAGGGCCGCGGCATGGCGGGCAAGCTCTTAGATGAAATGATTCGCATAGCACGCGAGCGTGGCCTGAACAGTATGCAAGCCTACGTATTAGCCGCGAATAAACCCATGTTAAGTGTGTTTGAACGGGGCGGCTTCAAACGCTTGCCCAGTGAAGAGCCGGGTGAAGTCTTGCTCAAACTCGATCTTAAACAAGGCAGTGAGTAAATTATGTCGATAGTCGTATTCAGTCATGATGACTGCCTCAAACACATACCCAACGAGCAGCACCCCGAGTGCCCGGCCCGTATTGAAGCCATTAATGACCAACTCATTCGCTCCGGCCTCGACTTTGTGCTTATACGAAAAGAAGCAACAGAAGCGCCCTGGGAAGCTATTCAAGTGGCGCATTCCCAAGCACATATCGACTTTATTCGTGCGGAAATTCCTGAGTACGACCATGAATGGATAGATCCGGACACCTTAGTGACACCAGGTAGCTTAACCGCTGCCTTGAAAGCAGCCGGAGCAGCGGTTAATGCGGTTGACGATGTTATGACCACCCTCAACAAACAGGCTTTTTGTGCCGTTCGCCCACCAGGCCACCACGCTTCGCGCTCAAAAGCCATGGGCTTTTGTTTATTCAACAACATTGCCGTTGCGGCGTACCACGCTATTGAAAAACACGGACTTGAGCGCGTTGCCATTGTCGACTTTGACGTACACCACGGCAATGGAACCGAAGACATTGTTCAGGGTGATGACCGTATCTTGTTTTGCTCGTCATTCCAGCAGGCCTTCTACCCATTTACCGGCGAAGACAACAGCGCCGGCAATGTACATAACGTGCCGCTACCAGCTGGTTGCAAAGGCGAACAATGGCAACAAGCCGTTTCAGAAAAATGGTTTCATGCCCTCGACGACTTCCAACCCCAACTGGTGCTTATTTCTGCCGGCTTCGATGGTCACGCAGAAGACGACATGTCACAGTTTCTACTGAAAGAAGAAGACTACCACTGGATAAGCGTTAAGCTGAAAGAAATTGCCGACAAACACTGTGACGGCCGTATCGTATCTACGCTTGAAGGCGGGTATAATCTCAGCGCGTTAGGCCGCAGTGTTGTTGCGCATTTAAAAGGCTTACTCTAAGCGCACCTCTATTCTTAAAACATTCATAAAAAAGAGTCGAATATTATGGGATTAGTTCTTAAGCTTGTGGCGGGTATTGTCGCCGGTATTCTTATTGGGTTATACATGCCAGAATGGGTCAGCCAACTTCTGCTGACTTTCAAAACACTGTTCGGTCAGCTGCTGTTCTTCACTATCCCATTACTTATTTTGTTCTTCATTACCAGCGGTATTGCCAGCCTGCCGAGCAACTCCGGAAAAATGTTGGGTAAGACCTTAGGCATTGCTTATGCCTCTACCGTTATTGCAGGTATTGTTGCATTTTTCGCTGCCAGCATTGTCGTTCCCTGGCTGACAACCGACGCTCAGAGTGTTTCGACAGAAGCCAAAGCCACTATCGAACCCTTTATTGAGCTGTCGGTTCCACCGCTAATGGAGGTGATGTCAGCACTGGTTTTAGCCTTTATTTTCGGGCTGGGTATTGCCAGTACCAAGGCTGAAAACCTGAAGAAACTGTCGGATCAAGGCCGTGACATTATTGAGCTGCTGTTGGTTAAAGTCATTATTCCTTTACTGCCGCTGTATATTGCCGGCATTTTTGCGGAAATGGCCGTTGCAGGCACGGTGTTTAACACGCTGAAAACCTTTGGTGTTATTCTGATACTCGCTGTCGCCCTGCACTGGGTTTACATTACCTCTATGTACATTATGGCGGGTATAAAAACCGGTCGTTCTCCGCTGTTTTTAATCAAAAACATGCTGCCTGCGTATTTTACGGCACTAGGTACTATGTCCAGCGCAGCCACTATTCCGGTCACCCTACAAAGCGTGCGTAAAAACAAAGTCGATAACGACGTTGCCAACTTTACCGTGCCACTTTGCGCCACCGTTCACTTAGCCGGCTCCACCATTACCATTGTCAGCTGTGCTGTTGCGGTTATGGTTCTGCATAATTCCCTCGCCATTCCCGGGTTCTTTACCATGCTACCGTTTATTTTAATGCTGGGTATTGTCATGTTAGCTGCACCGGGCGTTCCGGGCGGTGCGGTTATGTCGGCGGTTGGCCTGTTAGGTTCCATGCTGAGTTTCGGCGAAACCGCCGTCGCCTTAATGATAGCCTTGTACATGGCACAGGACAGCTTCGGTACCGCCTGTAACATTACTGGTGATGGTGCTATTGCTATGTTTGTGGACAGCTCGAAGAAGAGTTAGCGAACGAATATTGCAGACATTGAGTCGCTGGTACGTATTAAACGAAGTTTAAGCGTACTAGCGATTAAAACTTGGAGCGGGAAACGAGATTCGAACTCGCGACCCCAACCTTGGCAAGGTTGTGCTCTACCAGCTGAGCTATTCCCGCGTATTGGTACTTTTTACAGTATTCTGGAAAGTCTGACGTTGGAGCGGGAAACGAGATTCGAACTCGCGACCCCAACCTTGGCAAGGTTGTGCTCTACCAGCTGAGCTATTCCCGCTTCGTCAGTGCGGCGTGTATTCTACTGATACCACCGATAAGGTCAATAGTTTTTGCGCCGCAATTAGCTTATTTGCTGAAAAAATGCTCTCGGTAATGCTGCAATTCCGCAATAGACTCGCGAATATCAGCCAAAGCTTCATGCGCACCCGACTTTTTGAAGCTATTAACAACCTCCGGTTGCCAGCGTTTTGCCAACTCTTTTAACGTACTGACATCCAGGTTGCGGTAGTGGAAAAAGGCTTCGAGTTCAGGCATGTGCTTCGCTAAAAAACGACGGTCCTGACAAATACTGTTACCGCACATAGGAGAAACCCCGGCATCAACGTATTGTTTTAAAAACTCAATGGTTTCTGCTGCTGCTGTCTTTTCGTCATACTGGCTTTGCTTTATTCGCTCAACCAGGCCTGACCCTGTATGCGTTTTGACATTCCAGTCGTCCATTCTGTCCAGGTATTTTTGAGGTTGATGAATAGCAATGACAGGCCCTTCCGCTAAGGTGTTCAGCTGTGCATCAGTAACAATGGTTGCTACTTCAATAATGTGATGCTCTTCCGGCACCAGCCCGGTCATTTCGAGGTCAATCCAAATTAGGCGTTGTTTCTTGTCGTCTTCTGTCATTACCCTGCTCTCTTAATGCAATTTGTTGTATGATAGCGTCATTTCCAGCACGACAACAGGTTACAGGCTTGGTAAAACGCAGACGTCTGAACAAAGGCCAGCAACGGCGGGTTTCAGCCAACCAAAAAAAACGGCTGAAAAACACCGATATTGAGTGGACGGATAACCAACTCAATGCACCGGAAGCAGGCCGTGTTATCAGCCGCTTCGGTCAGCACGCCGATATTCGCGATGCCGAAGGCAATACCTACCGCTGCCATATACGCCGGGTTGTCGATAGCCTGGTATGTGGCGACAGCGTTCTCTGGTCCAGAGCAAGTGCCGAACAACAAGGTATGCAGGGTGTAGTTGTTGCCGTTCAGGAAAGGCATAGCCTGCTTTCCCGTCCTGATTACTACGACGGATTAAAGCCTGTTGCCGCTAACATTGATCAAATCTTCGTTATTTCCAGCGTACTCCCCAGCTTCTCATCGCAAATTATCGATCGCTACTTAGTCGCCTGTGAGGACATTGGCATAGAGCCCGTTATTGTGCTGAATAAGGCTGATTTGCTGCCCGAAATTGACGAGACCGAACGTCAATATATTGAGCAAAGGCTGAAAGACTATGAAAGCATCGGCTACAAAGTGCTTCACGTCAGCAGTGCAACTCAAAGCGGGTTGGATGCTTTGCAAGAGATGCTGAAAGACCATATTTCGATTGTTGTCGGTCAGTCCGGCGTGGGTAAGTCGTCGCTGGTAAACCAGCTTTTACCCGACGTGAACGCCGACACAAATTTAGTGTCAGATAACTCTGGATTAGGACAGCACACAACGACGGTTGCAACCTGGTATGACTTAAAGGAAGGCGGAGCCCTTATTGACTCACCCGGTATCCGAGAGTTTTCGTTATGGCACCTGGAACCTGAGAGAGTAGCCCGGTGCTATGTCGATTTCCGCGACTACCTAGGCGGCTGCAAATTCCGCGATTGTAAACATGGCGATGATCCGGGCTGCGCACTACAAGAGGCTGTCGGTAACAATCAATTGCATGAATGGCGCCTTTCTAATTATCATCGCATTATAGAGACGATGAAAACACAAAAGCCCAGTCGGGCAATTAGAGGTAAGTAACTGTGTCAAAGACCGATAAAGTCAAAATTTTCTTCCAGCATGTGATGCCGAAGCATTTAATTTCCAGGTTAATGGGAAAGTTTGCCGCTGCACGTGCCGGATGGTTCACACAGGTTTTTATCCGCTGGTTTATTCGGCAGTATAAAATTGACATGAGTGAGGCCATTCACGAGTCACCCAAGGCTTATAAAACCTTTAATGAATTCTTCACACGCAGGCTAAAACCAGAGCTTCGACCGCTGGAAGCAGACGACAACGAATTAGCACACCCGGTCGACGGTGCAGTCAGCCAGTTAGGCGACATTGATGGCGGACGCATTTTTCAGGCTAAAGGGCATGACTATTCATTACAGGAATTGCTCGGTGGCAACGAAGAAGACGCCAAGCCTTTTGTAAACGGTAAATTTGCGACTATTTATCTGGCACCGAAAGATTACCACCGCATTCATATGCCTTGCGATGGTGTCCTGAAAAAGATGATTTATGTGCCGGGTGATTTATATTCAGTAAATCCGTTAACCGCGGCTAATGTACCGAACCTGTTCGCTCGTAACGAGCGCGTTGTAGCTATTTTTGATACCGAAGTTGGCCCCATGTCCATGGTATTGGTTGGCGCAACTATCGTCGCCAGTATCGGTACGGTTTGGTCCGGCACCGTCACACCGCCTACCGGTGGCCGTATTCAAAGCTGGTCGTATCCAACGTCAGGCCACTCAGCTATACACCTCAAAAAAGGTGAAGAAATGGGTCATTTCAAACTCGGTTCAACCGTGGTGCTAACCTTTGCCGAAAACTCGATTGAATTTGATGACGATCTTAAGCCACTTTCCACCACGCGTATGGGAGAAACTATGGCAGAGATAAAAGAGAGCAACGATTGATTTTATGGGCGCACCGAGGGGCCAGTTATGAGGCCCCGGAGAATACGCTTGCCGCTTTCTCGCGAGCCATGGACAGCGGCGTGCATGGTATTGAACTGGACGTTTATGCCATAGACGGTGAACGTTTTGTGTTCCACGACCGGTATTTAGAACGCCTGACTGCCACACCCGGCCGGCTAAAAGACTTAACCGCTGAGCAGATAAAGCATCTGAAAGTGTTTGGTCAGCAGTCTATACCCACCTTGCGCGAAGCATTAGCTCATATTAACGGACATTGTCACGTAAATATTGAGCTTAAAGGTGATATGCCCACCAAAGAGCTTCTGCTTGATATTGATTACGCCCTAAAGAACACCAATTTCAAACCTGAACAACTCTTAGTTTCGTCTTTTAATCACCACTGGTTGCAGCGGCTTAAAAAGCGTCGCCCTGAGATTAAAATTGGCGCTTTGAGTGCCAGTTGCCCATTGAGCTATTGTCAGTTCGCAGAGGAGCTACAGGCGTTTTCAGCCCATTTTGCGGTAGATTTTGTGACACCTGAACTGGTTGAGGATGGTCATCGCAGGGGCTTACAAGTTTATGTCTACACAGTAGACGGCCAACACGATATTGAAGAACTGCACGCAATGGGTGTGGATGGCATTTTTACCAACCACCCCAACTACGCTCAAAATGTCGTTGCCGGTCTAACCACCGCCGGCAACGAACCTATTCTGCATTATTAGCCTGACGGACCATCAGCTATGGTGGTCCGGGTACTCTTCCTGCAACGATTCCAGCTTACGAGTGATAGCCATTGGTGAACTGGTGTTTCTAGCCAGTGCTATATACAGGGCCGGAATAACAAATAGCGTTAAAAAGGCGGATACGGCAACACCAGCAAAAATCACCGTACCAATGACCATACGACTTTCTGCTCCGGGCCCTGACCCAAGAATTAGCGGCATTGCACTCATTAAGGTTGTAAACGCTGTCATTACGATGGGCCGTAAGCGCTGTTGAGCGGCTTTAAGCACGGCTTCTTTGAACTCCATACCGGAGTCGCGCAACTGGTTCGCAAACTCAACAATAAGAATGCCGTTTTTAGCAGCCAGGCCTATTAGCATCACAATACCAATCTGACTGTAGATATTGATACTCATACCCGTTATGTACAATGCCAATAAGGCACCCACTATAGCCATAGGCACGGCCAGCATAATCACCAGCGGGTGAATAAAGCTTTCGAACTGTGCCGCCAGAACCAGGAAGGTGATCACCAATGCAAGACCGAAAACAAAGATGATTGAGTTGCCGCTTTCCTTATAAAGTTGCGACTCACCTTTATAGTCAATAGAAACATCTTCCGGAAGCTTCTCTTGCACAACTCCTTCCAGATAACTCAAAGCTTCACCCAGCGAGTAGCCTTCCGCGAGGTTCGCTTCAATGGTAACACTGCGCATACGGTTATAACGATTCAGCCGGGCTGACGTGGCTTGCTCAGTAATCGTCACCAGGTTTGACAACGGAATCAGTTCGTCACTTTTGCGTGAACGAACGTAAATGTTATCTATGGCACTTGGGCTGCGATAATCGGCTTTTTCACCTTCCAGCATGACGTCATATTCCTCGCCACGGTCAAGGTAAGTGGTTACTCGCCTTTGACCCAGTACCGACTGGAGCGTAATACCAATATCCTGTACGGAAACACCCAAATCTGCTGCACTGGCTTCATCAACCTGAATCAGTAGCTGCGGCAGCGTTTCCTTATAGTCACTGTCGAGGTTCTGCAACCCAGGATTGGTCGATGCCTCTTCAATCACAATGTCACGAAACTCAGCCAGTCGCTCATAGGTATTACCTTGCAGCACAAACTGTACCGGCCGGCCACCGCCTCCGCTAATGCCGCTGCGCATAAACGCAAAAGCCTGAACGCCCACAACAGAATCCAACTGCGATCGCATCTCTTCCATTAAATCAAAACTTGACCATTCTCGCTCGTCGAAAGGCACGGCACCGACAATAGCAATACCTGCACTACCACCCCAGCCCGGAGCCCGAACAATTAGCCGATCAATTTTTCCTTCATCGATATAAGGCAGAAGAATTTGCTCTATTTCGTCCATATGTCGGGAGCTCGACTCAAAGCTGGCCCCCTCGGCACTGCGTACCTGAATATAGAACGTACCGCGGTCTTCCGGTGGCGCAAACTCTTGAGGAATAAAGCTGAACAAGCCAAAGGCAACAACGCCGGACATAACAACCAACACGACAGCCATAAGCGGACGCTTTACGCTCTTTTCGAGCACATTGCGATACCCTCTTTCAAGCCAGTTAAAGGTCGCATCAAAAGCTCTGCCGAATTTACTGGTTCGCTCTTTCTTGCTTAATACCTTCGAGCTCAGCATCGGCGTCAGAGTTAATGCTGCGATACTGGAAAAGGCCACAGCGGCCGCTATGGCTATAGCAAACTCGGTAAAGAGCTTACCAATATTACCTTCTAAGAAGGCCAGAGGCACAAACACAGAAATCAATACCAGTGTGGTTGCTATGACAGCAAAACCAACCTCACGGGCTCCCCGGTAAGCAGCCAGAATAGGCGGCTCGCCTTCTTCTATGCGGCGATAGATGTTTTCTAACACCACAATAGAGTCATCAACGACCAGACCGATGGCTAAGACCAGCGCCAGCAGGGTGAGTAAGTTGATGGAAAAGCCCAGTGCAAACAAAACTATGTAGGAAGCAATAATGGCAACAGGTACCGTCAACGCCGGTACTATGGTGGCTCTTATGTTCCCCAGGAACAGGTAAATAACGACAATAACCAGTGCCATCGCCACAGCCAGCGTGTTGTAAACTTCATCAACGGAGCCCTGAATAAATATCGAAGAGTCGTAACTGGGCGCCAGGTACATGGTTTCAGGCAACGTTTCCTGAATTTTTCTCATCTCCCGGTGCACGTTCTTCACCACGTCCAGAGTGTTGCCTTTTGACTGCTTAATGACACCCACACCGACCATGTTAACCCCGTTACCCCGGAAGTCGGTTTTGTCATCCTCAGCACCCAGTTCTACCCGGGCAACCTCGCCCAGACGCACTAAATAGCCATCGTCGCCTTGTCGTATCACCAGGTTTTTAAAGTCTTCCGGCGACAAATAAGCCCGCGCCATACGAACCGAAAATTCTCTATCAGTTGACTCAACTTCCCCCGCCGGAAGCTCAACGTTTTCTTCACGCAAGCGGCTGACTATGTCGGTTACCGTTACCTGTCGTGCGGCCATGGCATCACGATCCAGCCAGACGCGCATGGCATAGCGACGATCACCACCAATGACCACCCGCGCGACACCGTCAGCAACTGACAAACGGTCTACAATGTATCGCTCCGCATAATCAGTCAGTTCAAGAATCGACATGCTCTCGCTGCGAAGGTTATACCAGACAATGGTGCTTTCATCGCTTGAGGCTTTTGAAACTTCGGGTGGGTCGGCTTCTTCGGGAAGATTATCGAGTACACGCGACACACGCTCACGAACGTCGTTAGAAGCGGCATCAATGTCGCGAGTCAGATTAAATTCAATACTGATACTGGAGCGGCCGTTGCGGCTGCTCGAGCTAATGTTTTTAATGCCTTCTATGCCGCTAATGCGGTCTTCAACTAATTGCGTTACCTGCGTTTCTACAACTTCGGCAGAGGCACCGGGGTAGTCTGTATCAATAGAGACTATGGGGCGATCAATATCCGGATACTCACGCAATGGCAGCATGGTAAAAGCGACAATACCGAAAACCACCAGCAGAATATTCAGTACGGTTGCAAAAACCGGACGTTTTACAGAAAGGTCAGACAACAACATAACTTAACCTCCCTGCACAGAAACAGGTACACCGTCACGAAGGCGCACAATACCTTCTATAATGACTTTTTCTCCCGGCTTAAGGCCGTCAGTAATTTCTACGATTCCCGGCTTACGACGGCCAATGGTCACTTCTTTTTGGCGCGCCCGGTTATCCGGAGTTAACACGTACACATATTGTCTGTTTTGAATTGGAATTAAAGCCTTTTCAGGAAGCAATAAAGCTTCGTCAATGCTCCTCAATAGCGTTATCTGGAGTAACATTCCCGGACGCAGGCGCTCATCATCATTATCAATTTTAGCGCGCACTTTCACGGAACGAGTCACAGGATCAACGCGCGAGTCAATACTGGAAATACGTCCGACAAACTGCTCTCCGGGGTAAGCCCGACTGCGGGTAATCACTTCCTGATCAACGGCAATACTGGCGAAGTAGCGTTCGGGAACACTAAAGTCGACTTTAATAGGTTTAATGTCATCCAGCGTTGTAAACACATCGCCGGGGCTGACTAAGGAACCTGCACTAATTTCACGAATACCGACACGGCCTGAAAAAGGTGCATGAATTTTCATTTCGCGTAATGTCGCTTCAGCCACTTCTAAGTCAGCCTGCAGACCATTAACACGTACTTGCTGCTCGTCGAACTGTTGTTGCGATGCGGCATTACCACGGCGCAGTTCACTGACTCGTTCAAGCTGACGTTTGGCTTCATCTAAACTAAATTTAAGCTGCTGCACACGGGCAACTTCTTTGCGAGCATTCAACTCAGCAAGCAGTTGTCCCTGCTCAACTAAGTCGCCGCTTTCAAAATAGATTTTTTCAACAACATCCTGAGTTTGCGCAGTAATACGAACCGTTTCATTGGCCATGGCAGTACCAAGTGCGTCGATAGTATCGCGGAACTCACTTATTTCAGCGGTCTGAATCTTGACCGGGACAGTCTGTTCCTTGCCCTCTTCAACCTTTTCTTCAGGAGGGAACCCAAACAGATACACGGCTGCCGCAATTAAAATAACGACAACAATAGTGATAGGGTTTATCCAGGAACGTTTTGCCATGTTTACCTCTAAGTTCATAATACAACGCCTTTAACATAGACCATTGTACGCAAAACACCGCCCAAAAGGCGGTGCACTTAACGAGGATTATAGCGGTTTAATCGCAAATTCAGTCGTTTGAATGAAACGCTGGACTGTATTTATGAATGGCGTTAATAAAAGCAGCCGCGTGTTCCGGGTCAACCTCAGGATGGATGCCATGGCCTAAGTTGAAAACATGGCCGGTACCTGAACCATAGCTTTGTAATATGGTTTGTACTTCTTCTTCAATACGCTCTGGCTTAGCATAAAGCACGCTGGGATCCATATTACCCTGTAGAGCAACTTGTCCGCCGACACGTCCTCTGGCATCACCTAAATCGGTTGTCCAATCCACACCCAGCGCATCCGCACCAGTCGCCGCCATAGCTTCCAGCCATTGCCCGCCATTTTTAGTAAATAAAGTAACAGGCACTTTGCGTCCGTCGGCTTCCCGTGTAAGGCCAGCCACAATTTTTTCCATATAAGCCAGAGAGAATGCTTTATAGTCGCGCGGCGAAAGCACACCACCCCAGGTATCGAATATCATGACCGACTGTGCGCCTGCAGCAATTTGCGCGTTTAGGTACTGAGTCACTGATTCAGCCAATACATTCAGCAAGGTATGCATGGCTTCAGGGTCAGCAAACATTAGCTGCTTCACTTTAGAAAAGTTTTTGGTGCTGCCACCTTCAACCATATAGGTCGCCAGTGTCCATGGGCTTCCAGAGAAACCAATAAGCGGCACACTGCCATTCAGTTCATGACGGATAGCACGCACGGCATCCATAACGTAACCCAGCTCGTCTTCCATATCGGGCACGGCCAGGTTCTTAATAGCTGCCATACTGCGTACCGGGTCTTTAAACTTCGGCCCCTCACCTGTTTCAAAATATAAGCCCAGACCCATGGCGTCAGGAATGGTCAGAATATCACTGAAGAGTATGGCTGCATCCAGGTCGAACCGGCGCAACGGCTGCATGGTTACTTCGCAAGCGAGTTCAGTATTGCGGCATAGTGACATAAAGTCGCCGGCCTGCGCGCGCACTTCTTTATACTCAGGTAAATAGCGTCCAGCCTGACGCATCATCCAAACGGGAGTGCGATCAACGGGTTGTTTTGCCAATGCACGAAGGTAACGATCATTTTTAAGCGCCGGAGCGGTCATAGCGAATCCAATTTTTAATCAACATCAATGCCCGGTATTTTATCAGTCCGCAGGCATTGGCTCCATGAAAACTTGTGCTTACCTCTTTTGAGAGAGATCAATCAAGGTTCTTGCTATGGTTCCCTCGGGGGGGATCATGGGCAGATTATCAAAAGCGAACCAGTCGCCGGTAATCAGTTCGTGTGGGTCAATATGCAGCTCACCTTCTGCCCACTCGGCGGTAAACCCCATCATCAATGAATGAGGGAAAGACCAGGGCTGACTCAAATGGTATTGAATGTTCTTAACGCGAATTCCTGCTTCCTCATAAACTTCTCGCTCTAATGCCTGCTCCAGACTCTCACCCGCCTCAACAAAGCCAGCGAGAATGGAGTGCAGTCCGGCTTTATGTCGCTTACCCTGAGCCAATAAAATGTTATCGCCTTTGCGAATAGCAACAATAATGCACGGCGACACTCTGGGGTAACAGCGATGCTGGCATTGGTTGCAGTGCATTGCCAATTCCCATTCGATAGCCTGCATCCGCGCACCACAGCGACCGCAGAACCGGTGTGTATTGAGGAAGTCACTGAACTGGCGTGCCCTGCCGGCCATTGCAAACTTTTCCATGTCTTCAACGGCAAGAAGCTGTCGCAAGGGGGTAAACGCACCTCCTGTAAATTGCTCATCCATGTAATCTGCCATTACCAGGTAGCAACTGCGCTCACGCAGCTCACCTATCTCGACAACCCGGTATTCATCTAAATCCGGAAAACTTAATTCCCGTAAACAACCGAATGGCACTTCGCCGGCAGCATCTAAAAAAAGGTGATCGGAGCTGACGACGAACCACCATGCGGGTTCATCATCTGCAGGTTTTGAATACAAAGTGGCCATAATAATTCCGCGTATCGAATCCGCTGAGTTTTCTGTAAAATCAGTTGAGTTCTAATGCTTCTGAATTTACATTAGGTACTGAAACTATAAACGGAGAGTATCATGTTAAGCCGTAATGAGCAGGCAAAAAAGCGCTGGGGCGGCGCTCATAAAAGTATCGATATCTGGTTGTCTGAACGCCAGGACTTATTAGTTAATTACTTTAAGCTTGCCGCGCTCCCTCCGTACGAAAGCATCCGTCAAGGCTTACCTGATGTTGCCGATATCCGGAACTTCTGCGGTCAGTTGGTCGACTATGTATCAAGCGGTCATTTTGAAATTTATGATCAAATTGTGCGTGAGGCCAGCTCGCAGGGAAACTCTGTTGATGACTTAGCAGATGACCTATTTCCTTTAATTTCTGACACGACCGAGATTGCCTTAGACTTTAACGATAAATACGGGGACATCAGTTCTACGGACCACTGTGAAACCTTCGATAGAGATTTATCCGCATTAGGCGAAGCGCTTGAATTAAGAATGGAATTTGAAGATAAACTCCTCAACCATTTAGACGAACATAATCTAATACCCGCCTAGCACAGTTACCAACAAAAAAGCGCCGGCAAATCTACCGGCGCTTTTATCAACTAAGCCGTTCTTACTCTTGTTCTGTATCCAGTTCGTCTTTTTGAACATTCAGCAATTCAACAGTAAAAATTAGCGTTGAATTTGGTGGTATCTGGCCACCACCCACTTCGCGCTCACCGTAAGCCAGTTCAGCCGGAATCACGAAGCGATATTTACCGCCTTCTTTCATCAGCTGCAAACCTTCTGTCCAGCCAGGAATAACGCGGTTCAATGGAAATGATGTTGGCTCGCCACGCTCATAAGAACTGTCAAAAACCTCGCCATTTACCAGCGTACCTTCATAGTGAACTTCAACCATGTCGGTTTCTGAAGGGCTGACTCCATCACCTTCTTCCAGCACTTCGTACTGAAGACCTGAGTCAGTCGTTTGCACACCTTCTTTCTTCGCGTTTTCAGCTAAGTAAGCCTTACCTTCTTCTTCTGACTTTTTACCTAAAACGTTTTGGCGCTGTTCCATGACTTCCTGACGCATCGCATTTAGAATTTCTTCTGCTTCTTCATCAGTCAGTTGAGGATCACCTTTTATCGCATCGACAAAGCCGGCAATAACAACATCACGCTCAAGCATATAATCCGCTTCTTCCTGACGCTCCAGGTTACGCGCGATAAAGCCACCAACAGACGAGCCTAAGGCATACGCCTGCTTATCTTTCTCATCAACTAATTCAGTGTCATTAGCAGGAAATTTCTCTTGTGAACAAGCAGTCAGCGCCAGCGCGATGGCTGAGATAGCTAACGGCTTCATCAGTTGTTTCATCGTTTTCTCCAATTATCGTCTTGCATCCTTTCGGACTATGCCATAATAGTGTTATGTAACAGACCCATACTACACAACCATAAGGAACTTGCCTATGCCTTTTCTCAAGCTGTGCAGCGCACTCATGCTGCTCATTGCCATGGCAGGTTGCCAACCATCACCAGAGAAGGTCAATAAAGCAATTCACGCGGAAAATGGTACCTACGCCGCCGATATAGCTGATGATGGCAGTTTCAGTCTGGTCTCTACAGATGAGACCGGGTTACTGCTTTGGCCACGTTACGCCACCAACGCAAAGTATCAGTGGCAACATAATGAAAGTGAAGTTTCGCAAATTATCGATGTTGATATCAGCGCAGATGGCGCAGTTGCCGTCGCTGCTTCTCGTAAAGAGTTCTCCATGTGGGACATTGAGAGCGGCGAAAACTTAGGGTTCTGGAAAATAGGTTCCGGGGGTATACAAAAGCTTGTCGTCAGTAAAAAGGGCGGAACAGTGGTGCTGGGCAAGCGTGATGGCACACAGGTTGCCTTTAACCCCGCTTCAGGTCGGCGCATTGAATTTTATGGTCATACCGAAACCATTAATGCGCTGGATATTTCTCCCAACGGTTTTTATGTGCTCAGCGGTTCTAATGACCACTCGGCCATACTATGGGATACCCGTAGCGGACAAATTGTCCACCGCTGGCCACTAGACGGACGCACCACGCAGGTTGCTCTGCACCCCGATGGACGTTTCGCATTTATTGCAGACGCTACCGATAACGCCGTTATCCGCTCTCTCCCTGATGGAAAACCCGTTTCCAAGCTTAAATTCATGGAGCGTCATAAAATTTTTAGCGCCGCTCGCTTTAGCGCATCCGGTGACTATCTCCTTACCGGGTCACCATCACGTCAAATTGCAATTTGGGACACAGCGACAGGGAAACAACTCTCACATTGGCGGGTAGATTTACGCGACGGTGGCCGCCCAAGCAACGCTTCTGTGTTATCTGTCGTCTTCGATGAAGAAGAACAAATGGTTATTAGTGAAAGTTCTGCCGGCCTCGCCGAGTGGTGGAATATTGATTTAACAGGTAGTAAAGAATGACAATAGAAAAAATTGAAGCGCAGTTGAATAACCTGGAAATGCAGCTCACCTTTCAGGAAGACACCATTAACTCATTAAATAAGCTGGTTACCGAACAAACTCAACAAATGACTGAAATGCAAAAGCAGATTCGGTGGCTGGGCAAACGCTTGAAACAAATGCAGGAGAATCAGTCAACTGACTCCGATCCGGCCGCTGAACCACCGCCACCTCACTATTAAAGTCATCGAGTTTACCTTGACCTTGGTAAAACAGGTCAGTATAACAACTGTTCTTATTTAGTTTGCGAGAATGTTATGTCATCGAAGCACCCGATAATTGCCGTTACCGGTTCATCAGGAGCAGGAACTACCACAACAGGTCAGGCGGTACGCCACATCTTTCGCTCGTTAGATGTCAGCGCCGCCTTTGTGGAAGGCGACAGTTTTCATCGCTATTCTCGCCCCGAAATGGATTTGGCCATTCGCAAAGCGCAAGAGCAAGGGCGGCATATCAGTTACTTTGGAGCTGAAGCCAACGACTTCGACCGTCTGGAGTCTTTATTTCGTTCATACTCGCAAACTGGTAACGGTAAAGTTCGTCGTTACTTACACAGCTTTGACGATGCCGTGCCTTATAACCAGATGCCCGGCACGTTCACCCCATGGGAAGAGCTTCCAGAGAGCACCGATGCCTTATTCTACGAAGGCTTACATGGCGGTGTCTGTGGTAATGGTTACGATGTTGCGCAGTATGTCGACCTGCTGATAGGTATGGTACCCATCGTTAACCTGGAATGGATCCAGAAACTGATTCGTGACACATCTGAGCGCGGTCACTCACGTGAAGCGGTAACGACCAGTATCGTGCGTGGTATGGAAGATTACATTCACCATATTGTGCCGCAATTCTCGAGAACTCATATTAACTTTCAGCGGGTTCCCACTGTCGATACCTCAAACCCGTTTAGCGCAAAAGACATACCATCGCTGGATGAGAGCTTTGTTGTCATACGTTTTCGTGGTATTAAAAACGTCGACTTCCCGTATTATCTGCAAATGATTGATGGCTCGTTTATGTCGAGGACCAACACCCTGGTTGTGCCCGGCGGCAAAATGGCGTTAGCTATGGAATTAATTTTAACGCCGCTTATTGAACAAATTATGGAAAGGAAAAACCAGGTACGACGTCAGGTTGACTGGATATCAAGTAAGTAACTACTCACCAACCAGCCAGCGGCTGTGAAAATTCGCACCTTTGTCCTGCGCTAATGTTTTGCATAACAAAGGCAGTAATTGCTCACTGTCCTGAACGACACCATAAGGCGGATTCACCCAAAGAAAGCCACAGCCATGGAGACCTTTACGTTCATCGTTTGTTCGTATGTTGAGCTCCATTATCATGGTTTTAGGAATACCCGGAAGAGCCGCAACATCACGGTGAAAAGCCGCTGTTTTCAACTCGTCTTTTATTGGGTACCAAACCGCGAAACTGCCGCTTTTCCAGCGCTTCAAACCCTGTTTAAGAGCATCAACCACGTCATCGAATTCGCTTGTATTTTCAAACGGGGGATCAATCAGAACCAGGCCCCGCTTTTCAATTGGGGGCAATTGTGAACGAACCGCTTCATACCCATTCACCGGCGCCAGTACCTGCACCTGTTTATGTTTCCCTAAAGGAGTCTGTTTAAGCGTTTCTGCATCTTCTTTGTGCAATTCACAAACAACCAGCCGGTCCCCCTCGCGCAGAAACTCTGAGGTTAACACGGGCGACCCCGGGTAATAACGCAAACTCTCACTGCCTGGGTTAAGACCACTGACAATTCGTAAATACTGTTTTGCTAAGGGCTCATCTGTCGCTTGCTCAGCAAAGCGCACAATACCTTGTTCGGCTTCGGCTGTTCTAACGGCTTCGTCACCTTGTAAATCGTAATAGCCAATACCACCATGGGTATCCAGTACAAAATATGGCTTGTTCTTCTGCTGAAAGTACTCAAGTGCACGGGCCTGCAGCAAATGTTTAAAAACATCCGCAAAGTTGCCCGCGTGAAAAATGTGTCGGTAATTCAAAGGTCAGTCGTCTTTCTGAGGAGATTCAATGCGATAGCTGTGTGTCATTTTAACGGAAGCTTCCAGCATTTTAGCAACAGAACAGTACTTGTCGGCTGAAAGTTTTACTGCACGCTCAACATGCTTTTCGTTAATGTCTTCACCCACCACAACAAATTCCAAATGAATTTCGGTAAAGACTTTAGGAACTGACTCCGCCCGCTTACCGGATAACTCGCAGTAACAGCGATGTAGGTTTTGTTTGGCTTTTTTAAGGATGCTGACAACATCAACCGATGCGCAACTTCCTGCGGACATCAGCACCATTTCCATTGGGCTTGGCGCATTCCCCGGGCTGTCACCGTCCATGACCACCTGATGGCCACTACCTGATGTAGCCACAAAGGTCATATCATCAACCCAGGCAACCTTCGCGCTCATATTATTTGCTGACATTAGGAGAATCCTTACTGGAGTGCTTAAAAACTATAGCCGGTAACTTTGCAGGCGTTCATCAAAAAGGTTTTTCACCAGGCCGACAAACTCATTAATGAAAGCTTCCTGCTGAGGGGTTGGGTGTGTATCCAGAACTTTAGATAACACTTCTTCTAAATCGTAAACAATAGCGTCGGTTTCACGGACAATATCCAGACGCACTTCCTGATCAAGCTCGTTTTGCTCAAAAACCGCCATCATGCTTTCTGATAAGCGCTCTTCCATTAAGTCACGTAAGGTGTAATCGGCTGTTTTTGCGCTATTACCCTGCTCAGTAAAGACCGGTAACTGACCTGTCAGGTACTGGATGAGCTCAATATATCCGTCTGTTTCAACTATCATCTGCTTCTCTTTGTCACGCGGCCAGGCAACCATTCACGTTGCCCAGCCGATAAACTAGCACAGATTGTGATTAAAATTTAAGCCCTGGCGCTAAATTCTCAGGTAAACTCATGCTGTCAGCTTCCACTGACGCAACCGGATACGCACAGTAGTCGGCCGCATAGTAAGCACTGGCACGATGGTTACCACTTGCTCCAATGCCGCCGAAAGGTGCGGCACTGCTGGCACCAGTAATCGGCTTATTCCAATTCACAATACCTGCGCGAATATGTTTGAAAAAGTAACGATACGTTTGTTCATCGTCACAAAGCACACCGGCAGATAGGCCGTAACGTGTGTTGTTCGCTTCTTTGATGGCTTCATCAATATCTTTAAAGCGATACACTTTTAGTAACGGACCAAAATGCTCTTCATCCGGCAGGTTTTCAACGCCGGTAACATCGACAATGCCCGGGGTTACAAAACCTTTCTTTGAGTCAGCCTGCTTCATGCGCACTAATGACTTAGCGCCTTTATGCAGCAACTCATTTTGTGCATCGACCATTTCGCCCGCAGCTTTAGCAGAAATCATTGCGCCCATAAACGGCTGAGGATCTGCTTCGTAGTCATCGACCAAAATGTTTTCAGTCACTTCAATTAAACGCTCAAGCACTGCCCGACCCTGTTCTGAGTCTTCAATGAACAAGCGGCGTGCACATGTGCAACGCTGACCTGAAGTAATAAAAGCCGACTGTACGATGTTATGAACCGCCGCATCAATGTCAGCAACGTTAGTAACCAGCAAGGGGTTATTACCGCCCATTTCCAACGCAAGAATTTTGTCTGGACGACCGCCAAATTGTTTGTGCAACAAGTGCCCTGTGTTTGATGAGCCGGTGAAGTACAAGCCATCAATTTGAGGGTGTGCCGATAATGCTTTACCGGTTTCAACTTCGCCCTGAACCAGGTTTAAAACGCCGGCTGGAATGCCTGCTTTTTCCCATAACTTAATGGTTTCCTGAGCAACCATTGGTGTGAGTTCACTTGGCTTAAACACTACCGTATTACCGGCAATTAGTGCTGGTACAATGTGCCCGTTTGGCAAGTGTCCCGGAAAGTTATAAGGACCGTAGACGGCAACCACACCGTGTGGTTTATGACGAATAAAAGCTTTAGCCCCCGGCATTTCGTTTTCCACGGTACCCGTGCGCTCATGGTAAGCACGCTCAGAAATCGCGACTTTGCCCATCATAGCGCCCACTTCGGTACGGGTTTCCCACACAGGTTTGCCGGTTTCTTTTGCCATGACCTGCGCCAAGTGCTCTTTATTTTCTTCAAGTAACGCTGAAAACTTTTTGCAGATGGCTAAGCGCTCTTCGACGCTGCGGCCCGCCCAGTCAGGAAAGGCTTTGCGAGCAGCCATTACCGCTTTTTCTACCTGAGCTTCACTGGCGGATTCACCGCTCCAGATAGCTTCATTACGGGCCGGATCAATTGATTTAAACAGCTGACCTTCGCCTGCTTCCCAACAACCATCGATAAATTGAATACTGTTCGTCATACAAATACTCCTGCTTAGAGTGCAACAATGCGGGCTTCATCGCCGCTTTCTAAATGCATTGCCTGTGCTTGTTCTGTCGTCAATATGAGTTCTTCTGCGCCTTCTGGCAAAGAAAGCTTTGTCGCGCGGAAGTTCTTCAACTGCGTATTACACACAATATGAGGAACACCCTCACCTTCTGCTACCGAGTCGCGCACTGCTACCGGCACTAAACGGCTGTTACGCACACTGTTGAGATTACAAACTTCCGCTTCAACCGTTGGTCCGGCGTCAAAAATGTCCACAAAACCTCTGAAACGGAAACCTTCCGATTCCAACAGTTTCAGAGCCGGGCGCGTATTGTCGTGCACCTTTCCGACCACCGCTTGCGCTTCTTTACTCAACAAGTTGGTATAAATAGGGAAGCGAGGCATCAGTTCAGAAATAAAGACTTTATCGCCAATTCCGCTTAAGTAGTCGGCTTTTGGAAAGTCCATTGAGAAAAAGTTCTCTTCCAACCAGTTCCAAAATGGCGAGTCTCCATTTTCATCTGAGACGCCACGCATTTCGGCTATTACCCAGTCACTGAAGCGTTGCTTAAATTGCGCCAAAAACAACATGCGGAAGCGTGACAATGTACGTCCGTTCATGTTGTGTCGGTAAGGTTCTCGCAAAAACAACGTGCATAGCTCGGAAACACCGGTGTAGTCATTACACAGAGTAAGAGTTTCCAGCGCATTATAGATATTGAGCTTCTCTGAATGATGCACAACTTTACCCAAGCGGTAATGCCAGAAGGCTTCATTCAAACCCACCGCAGCTTCGATACCACTAACACCTGCAATAGTACCAGTTTCGGTATCTTCCATAACAAACAGGTAGCTTTCATCACCGGGTGTTTCAACGGTGTCTTTAGCAAAAGCTTTTTGCGCCGCATTAATACGACGCTCCAGCAGCGACTGGTCTACCGGTAAGGAAGTAAAACCATGGCCGGACTCAATCGCGCACTGATATAACGCTTCGTAATCTGACGGCTTAATGGGTCTGATTAGCAACATAAAACAGCCTCAGTTATTGACCGACAACCTGAGCAACGGCTTTTTCAAAGCGCTGCAGGCCTTCTTTTACGTCTTCTTCAGAAATGACCAGTGACGGGGTAAAGCGCACGACATTAGCGCCGGCAATTAAAACCATTACGCCATGCTCCTGGCCCGCTAATAGGAAGTCGCGTGCGCGTCCTTCGTATTCTTTATTCATTGCCGCACCAAGCAATAGACCCTGGCCACGAATTTCGCTAAACACGTTATATTTTTCGTTAATTGCCGCCAGCTGCTCTTTAAACCACTGCTCGCGTTGCTTAACGCCATCCAGAGTTTCTTTGGTATTAACAATATCGAACACCGCTTCTGACACAGCACAAGCCAGCGGGTTTCCGCCGTAAGTACTGCCGTGTGTACCTGGTTTAAGATGCTCTGCAATTTCAGTTGTTGTTAGCATAGCGCCAATAGGGAAACCGCCGCCCAATGCTTTCGCTGACGTCAAAATGTCCGGTGTAACACCCAACTGCTCATAAGCATAAAGGCTACCGGTACGGCCAAAACCCGTTTGCACTTCATCAAAAATGAGCAACGCGTTGTTCTGGTCACAAAGTTCACGTACCGCTTTCACAAACTCCACGTCAGGGCTAACCACGCCACCTTCACCTTGCAGCGGTTCCATCATGACAGCACAAGTGTCATCAGAAATCAGCGCCTTTAGCGCATCAATATTGTTGTAATCAACATGATCAACACCGCCAGGTTTCGGTCCAAAACCATCAGAGTATGCAGGTTGACCACCAACGGTTACCGTAAAGAAAGTACGCCCGTGGAAGCCTTTAGTGAAAGCAATAATTTTTTGTTTATGTTCGCCGTGCTTTTCAATCGCCCAGCGACGCGCCAGTTTTAATGCCGCTTCGTTGGCTTCAGCGCCTGAGTTAGCGTAGTAAACACGATCAGCAAAAGTTGCCTCGGTCAGCTTTTTCGCCAGACGAATTGCCGGCTCGTTCGTAAACACATTACTTAAATGCCAAAGCTTCTGGCTCTGTTCCTGCAGAGCTGACACCATCGCCGGGTGGCAATGACCAAGACAGTTCACAGCAATACCGCCTGCAAAATCAACGTATTCACGACCGTCCTGGTCCCATACCCGGGCGCCTTTGCCCTTTACCGGGATCATTGATGCAGGGTTATAGTTGGGAACCATTACGTCATTAAACATTTCACGGTTTACTGTCATATTGTCTGCCATTACTCTCGTCCTTATCGCCTTAGCGAGTTAACAAAGGTGTCAACAAATTCATTTCTCAAAGTAGCCCGCTATTATGCCAAAATTTGTTCACTTTGTCTGTGATAATTCCGTTATAAATCGCTTAAAACGGGGCTTTACGCTTTTCTTGCATCAGATACGAATAGTTATGCTAATGCATGCAGAAAGAATGAATCTTTAGTCATAATTTTTTCTCAAGATAACTTGTTAAACACCTTGTAACATTTACCTACGAAAAATTGCATTGCTTTTTATTAGTACTTACCTTAGCCTGAAGTTTATTGAATGAATGCTCGGCGACAGAGAATACTATGGACAATCAGACCCCAACTCTGGAATCCCCTTCTCAACCACAGCTAAAGCTGGCTTACTTACGTCCAGGCGATATGATTGATGTAGAGTTTGCGTCCGCAGCGAAAGTACGCACAAAGCTCCAGCTGGTCGGTTTTGACACCGGCAAATACCTTTTATTAAAACAGCCCAACCCCCGTACCGAAGGGAGCTACTCAGATGTTTTATTTGAGGGTAACCCGGTTATTGTCCGATTGGTTTTAGAGGGAGAGACTGGCGAGTGTATTGCGTTTAAAACGAAAATTAGAGCGGTAACTAACTTCCCGTTCAGGTTGTTGTACTTAGAATACCCTGAGCAAGTTGAGAACAGGGCGTTAAGAGCGCAAAAGCGAGTACGCACCCACATTCCGGTTGATGTCACTGCGGACAATAGCCAAGCAAGCACTAAGAAAAAGCTCGCCAGTGGCGTCATTGTCGATATCTCTTCCGCCGGATGCAGGATCGTTTTTAAAGCCACGCCCAATGAAGCCGGTAATGTTACTCATATGAATATTAAGGTGGGCATTGGTTCTGGCGCGCATAAAGAAGCACTGAGCCTTTCAGGCCAAATTATGAACCAACGCAAAGAGCGAGGGATGATCAGTGTTGGAGTCCGCTTCACCGACAATGAAGCCCATATTAATAATGTATTCGACCATCTGTTGATAGACACAGAGTTTGAGTGTTAACGCTTTACTCCGGCACAACAATAGGCGGTCGCTTTAAACTCACATTATTTAAGCGTGCAATGGTGTCTGCTGTTATCGAGTACTTATTCAACAGGTGTTTACCTTCTTCCAGGCTGGCTAAGTCCACTTCTCTTAACATTCTGAATTCACAATAGGCGTTTGCCTGCGCCAGAGCTTGCGCGTAATCAGATTCATTCTCTTCGGCTTTACTTTGAGTGAAAGCTAACAGGTGTTTACTAACAGGAACGCGTTTCAAACCCCAGCCTTCAGCCACTAGGTAACTGACGTCTTTGTCCTTCTCCAACATTAAGTCGCGTAAAAAGCGCTCATCCGGAGTCAGTTTTACAATCGTATTATGCCGCTCAGGTGATTTATCGTTCACGCTTTGCATCGCAAATTCACGTTGCACGTCGTCGAATAAGCGAAGATACAGTTTGGTTAACGCTATCTTCCCAAGCTCATGGAACATGCCAATAGTATAAGCAAGTACCGGATCCCGCAGCTTACGCTCTACCGCAATGTTATGCGCTGCAATAGCCGTCCCCAAAGAGTGTTCCCAAATTTTACGACGGAACAACATGAAAGGTTGTGCAGCCGGAGGCAGCCAGTTTTGCATGATGTATGCGGGCGCTAACAGTCGCAAGTTTTCGGTGCCCACAAAACTCATGGCAACACGTAAATTATCAATTTTTACCTGCTTGTTGCGATCGATAAAAGGAGGTTGATTGACCGTTCGAAGCAACCCTGTGTGAAACCAGTCCATACCCTGCACCACTGACTCAATGCGGCGCATAGAAGCGGCTTTCAGACTTAAGGTATCCAGTAGCTCTGGCAGTTTCTCAGGAAGCGGTATCAGACGTTCGCGAATGTAATCGCCGTCATCTATCGTTTTCAATGCGCGGTGGTAGATCTCTTCATGCAGTTCGTCAGAAATACGGTCAGCATAACGTTGCCGCGCCTGGGCCTTACGGTCACGTTCTTCATAGTTCAGACGCTCCACTTCCAGCAGTTTACGTAACTGCTCTTTGTCTTCCTCGTCGGTACCGTCAGCCTTTGAACGAGCTTTGCGCGCAAACGGAAAACTTATCAAATAGTTGATAAAACGTTTTTCTAAACGCAGGGCCGGGTCATTACTGCCGCCTTCCGTGGTACCCGCAAAAAAGTGGAACATATTACCTCTATATTAACTGAACTGCGGCAGCATTATGTTGAATAAACTTCACAAATGCTACTTACTGATTATCGTATATAACGTAAAAAATTCGCTAACAAATTATGACCCTGAGCTGTCATTACCGACTCTGGGTGGAACTGTACGCCGAATAAAGGTAAGTCCCTATGCCTAATAGCCATAATTTCCAACTTTCCCCGTTCGCTCTCTGTATCGGCATCAATTAAGAAATCTGTTGGCAAACTGGCCGGGCAAACTACCAACGAATGGTAGCGTGTCACTTCAAGAGGGTTGTCTAACTGCTGAAACAGTCCGTTACCGTTGTGTCGAATAACCGATGTTTTTCCATGCATCACTTTTTCGGCGCGAACAACTTTGGCACCAAATACCTGAGCTAATGCCTGGTGCCCAAGGCAAACGCCCAGTATCGGAAGCTTCTTTCCAAAGTGTTGAATAGCGGCCAAAGACACGCCGGACTCGTTGGGTGTGCAAGGTCCGGGAGATATCACAAGAGCTTTCGGAGAGAGTTCTTCAATGCCCGGAACTGTTATTTCATTGTTACGAAAAACAACAACATCTTCCCCCAATTCACGGAAATAGCGAGCCAGGTTGTGAGTAAATGAGTCGAAGTTATCAATTAGTACGATCATGCTATAGAGTTTGCCAAAGTTTCATCGCTGCCTGACAATCCCCTTGTTTCGCGCTGTTCCGGAGACTCACTCACCATAATGACAATTACCCAGGGTAAGGTACAAAACCTACCGCTTTATAAACATCTGACAAAGTTTTTGCTGAGGCTTCACGTGCTTTATCAGCACCTTGCTTCATAACTTGCTGCAAGAACGCCTGATCATTACGCATTTCGTGATATCGCTGCTGAATAGGCTCAAGCATAGCAACCACTGATTCCGCTACATCGACTTTTAAATGTCCGTACATTTTGTCTTCATATTCCGGAACCAGTTCGTCAATTGATTTACCGGTAGCTGCGGACATAATGCTGAGCAAATTTGAAACGCCAGGCTTCTCCTCAGGATTAAAGTAAATGCGTGCCTGTTCATCGGAGTCGGTAACGGCTTTCTTTATTTTCTTCAGAATTTTCTTCGGCTCTTCCAGTAAGCCAACAAAGTTATTTGGATTGTCGTCCGACTTAGACATTTTCTTAGTCGGCTCCTGCAGTGACATGACTCGCGCACCCACTTTTGGAATCATTGGTTCTGGAATGGTGAAAATATTGCCGTACAGATTATTAAAGCGCTCGGCCACATTGCGTGTCATTTCCAGGTGCTGCTTCTGGTCATCACCAACCGGCACTTCGTTTGCCTGATACAACAGAATGTCTGCCGCCATTAGTGCCGGGTAGGTAAACAATCCAGCATTAATATTATTAGCGTGACGCTGAGACTTATCTTTAAACTGCGTCATGCGGTTGAGCTCACCCATTTGTGTGTAGCAATTGAGAACCCAGGCCAGCTGAGTATGTTCAGGAACATGCGACTGGATGAAGACGGTACTTTTCTCCGGGTCCAGACCGCAGGCTAAATACAAAGCCAGACCATCCAGTGTTGCCTGCTGCAGTTTTTCAGGTTCCTGACGCACGGTAATTGCGTGCTGATCAACCAGCATGAACTTGCAGTCGTGAGTATCCTGCATATTCACCCACTGACGTAGTGCGCCAATGTAATTACCAATAGACAACTGCCCTGACGGCTGACAACCACTTAATACAATTGGTTTAGACATTCTTATTCCTCTACGAACCTGTTACCGCAGCGATTTCATCGCGCATTGTCTGGATGACACTGGCGTAATCATCCGTATTAAAAATAGCTGAACCCGCAACGAACATATCCGCGCCAGCTTCCGCAATTTCACCAATATTTGAAACCTTAACTCCACCGTCGACTTCCAGACGGATATCACGACCGCTCTCTTCTATACGTTTACGCACAGCTCTCAACTTATCCAGAGTTGAAGGAATAAATGACTGCCCTCCAAAGCCCGGATTTACTGACATCAGCAAAATCACATCGACTTTATCCATTACATGATCAAGGTAGTGCAGCGGCGTCGCAGGGTTTAGAACCAACCCAGCCTGACAACCACTTTCATGGATGAGCTGCAAAGTCCTATCAACGTGATCGGAAGCTTCTGGGTGGAAAGTAATAATGGAAGCACCGGCTTCTGCAAAGTCAGGAATAATCCGATCAACAGGCTTCACCATCAAATGTACGTCGATGGGCGCTTTGATACCGTAGTCTCTCAGCGCTTTACAAACCATAGGCCCGATAGTGAGGTTAGGGACATAGTGATTATCCATAACGTCAAAATGTACAACATCGGCACCTGCACTTAATACCGCATCTACCTCTTCACCTAAACGGGCGAAGTCTGCCGACAGTATAGATGGCGCAATTAGTGGTTTCATCGTTCGTTTTCCCGACCTTGATTAAAAAAGAGCGTTATTGTAGCAGTTAACCCCGGACAAAAAAATTCGCATCGATGACTAGAATTTTTACAAAATCGCTGATAAATTGGTCAATCTAGATTTTGGAGAGGCTTTATGCGACTACTCACAATGATTACTTCACTGGCATTAGCTGCGTTTACCGCATTTGCTTTGGTGAGCCCGTCGTCTCTTATGGCCCAAAAAAATGCTACCCAAAAATGCCAACAACTTATGACTGAATCCGAACAAAACAGTAATTCAACTCAGTGCCAATTAGCAGCAGAGCAAGTTACCTGGTTTAGTTGGTTAACCGGTGACAGTCGTTCGGTACAGTTCCACTTTTTCGATTTGGTTGAGTTAATCTCAAGCTCAAGCGATAGCAGCAAAAAACGTTACCAAAACGAATACACCGATTAATGTCCGATTCCTCCGATAGCAAAGCACCTAAGCTCGGCATTGTCAGTATGGTTGTAAGTGTCCTGGCTGCGTTTCTGGGTGTGCAAACTGAAAAAAACCGCCAACGCGACTTCCAGCACGGAAGCCCCAAAGCCTACATAATCATTGGCGTTATTCTTACCATTTTGTTTGTACTTGGTTTAGTTGGTCTCGTTAATATTGTGATGGCGAACGTAGCCTGACGTAAATAACACCAGGCTACGGCATGACACTTCATTTACGCAGCTTTAATGCCGCTATGTCTTAGCAACGGCTCGACGCTGGGTTCGCGACCACGAAATTCCTGAAATAAGTCAGCAGCTTTACGACTGCCGCCGCGCTCCAGAATAACTTGCAGGAAGTCACGCCCGGTTGCGGCACTGAAAATACCTTCCTCTTCAAAACGTGCGAACGCGTCTGACGACAGTACTTCAGCCCATTTGTAGCTGTAATACCCCGCAGCATAACCTCCGGCAAAGATATGACCAAAGCTGTGCTGGAACCGGTTGTACTCTGGCGGAATACGTACAGAGGTTTGCTCCCGAACTTCACTCAAAATTTCGCTAATACGTGCGCCTTTGCTTTCATCAAACTCGTGGTGAATACGCATATCAAACAGCGAAAACTCTAACTGACGCATCATTTGCATAGCCGACTGGTAGTTACGTGCCGCCAGCATTTTATCCAGCAGTTCCTGTGGTAATGGTTCGCCGGTTTCATAATGACCAGAAATAAGCGCCAGTGCCTCCGGCTCCCAACACCAGTTCTCTAAAAACTGACTTGGCAGCTCTACGGCATCCCATTCAACACCGTTAATACCAGAAAGCCCTGCCGTATCGACCTGTGTCAGCATATGGTGTAGACCATGGCCAAACTCGTGGAATAACGTCAGTACTTCGTCGTGAGTAAAGAGCGCAGGCTTACCACCCACTGGTTTACTGAAGTTACAGGTTAAAAACGCCACCGGGTTTTGTAGCTCACCGTCGGCATGAACCCGACGCCCAACAAAGTCCGCCATCCAGGCGCCGCCGCGTTTACCCTGGCGGGCATACAAGTCTAAATAAAAGCTGCCACGCAAGTGACCATCGGCGTCATGAATGCGGAAAAAGCGCACATTCTCATGCCAGGTTTTCACGTCTTTCTGCTCACTCACCGTCATGCCGAACAAGCGCTTAACCACTTCAAACAGACCATTTAACACTTGTTGTTCCGGGAAGTACGGGCGCAGTAACTCATCTGAAATGGAGTAGCGTTGTTGCTTCAGTTGCTCACTGAAATACGGCACGTCCCAGGCTTCCATTTTCTCAACGCCCTGCTCTTTTGCAAAGGCTTCCACCTCAGCGTATTCTTCTTTTGCCTGCGACATCGACTTGTCAGCTAAGTCTTTCACAAAGCCCAATACCTGCTCTGGTGACTCTGCCATTTTTGTTGCTAGCGACATTTCGGCGTAGTCATTAAAGCCAAGCAACTTAGCCGTTTCATGGCGCAAAGCCAGGGTCTCATCCATCACTGCCGAGTTATCAAACTTACCACCGTTAGGCCCGGTTTCTGACGCTCGGGTTACAAATGCCTGATACATGTCCTTGCGAAGCTCCCGGTCTTCGGCATACAGCATCACTGGCAGGTAACTGGGGATATCCAGGGTAAATAACCAGCCTTCTTTTTCCTGATCGGCCGCTGTTTCTTTCGCCGCTTCTTTAATGCTGTCAGGCAGTCCGGCTAAGCGACTTTCGTCCGTAATTAAGCAAGTCCAGGCGTGAGTCGCATCCAGCAAGTTGTTGCTGAACGTCGACGACAAGTCAGATAGGCGAGAAGAAATTTCAGCGTAGCGTTTCTTTTTGTCCGCGGGTAAATCGACACCCGACAAACGAAAGTCACGCAAGGTATCGTTAATGAGCTTCTGCTGAGCTTCGGTCAGTTCGGCAAATTCATCACTGTTACGCAGCGTTTCGTAGGCATCAAACAAGCCTTTGTGCTGACCAACATAAGTTGCATAGTCAGACAACAACGGCAGGCAGCTGTCATGGGCTTCACGCAACTCAGGCGTGCTGACAACCGAGTTTAAATGCGACACCGGCGCCCACACGTGCTCTAACTTTTCATCAGCGTCGGTTAAAGGCTCAATTAAGCCGTTCCAGCTGAAATCTCCTCTCGCAAGCACGTCATCAATTGTCTGCCGGGCATGCTCTATGCACTCTTTCAAAGCAGGCTGAATGTGCTCAGGTTTAATTTGCTCAAAGTCAGGAAGCTGGTTCTGTTCTAATAACGGATTACGGCTCATTGTTACCTCAATTTTTTCAAAATGCTTACAGTAGATATTGGGGCTTTAGGCTAGTCTTCAACCACGCTTATGTGGTTTCCTGCGTTTTTTACGGTATTATCAAATCGTTAATAAATCAGAATAAAGGTAAATGTCATGTCTGACACCTCTTTTCGCTCTTTGCGCTTAGTGGCCGGAGTTACGGCCATTATCACCTTAAGTGCCTGTAGTAACCTGGGTAGTACACAACCAGACGATGAATCTAAACCGGCTGAAGTTACCGGCACTAGCCAGCTAACACCTGAAAAGATCTTTGCCAGCGACATCTTTAGCATTGATCGTCCCGCCCCTACGCGTTGGCTGGAAGACGGCTCAGGTTACACCACCCTGGAACAATCTGATTCAGCCGATGGTCGCGATATTGTGCGCTATCATCCGGAGACTAACGAACGCACCGTGTTAGTCAGCGCCGAGCAGCTTACGCCACAGGGTAGAGATAAAGCACTGCATATTGCTGACTACGTCTGGTCCGACGATGGCGACAAAGTATTAATTTTCACCAATACCAAACGCTCATGGCGTACTCACACTTTAGGCGATTACTGGGTACTAGACCGCAGCAACAACGAACTGCGAAAGCTCGGCGGTAATGCTCCCGAGTCGACCCTTCAGTTTGCCAAGTTTAACCCGCAGGGCACCAAAGTCGCCTATGTGATGCAGAACAACATTTACGTGCAGGACCTTCGCAGCTTTACAATTAATGCCCTGACCAGTGACGGTAACGAAACCATTGTAAACGGCACCTTTGACTGGGTGAATGAAGAGGAATTCTTCCTGCGTGACGGTTTCCGCTGGAGCCCCAATGGCAAGCACATTGCTTATTGGCAGCTGGACACAGAGGGTACGCCGGTATTCACCATGATTAATAACACCGACGAGCTGTACCCTACGCTTAAAGAATTTCCTTACCCGAAAGTGGGTGAAACCAACGCTGCCATGCGCATTGGCGTTATGCCAGCCAGCGGCGGTAAAACTCAGTGGATGGATATTCCAGGTGATCCGCGTCAACATTACCTGGTGCGTATGAACTGGGCCGGGAACAGCGAGCAGCTGTTAATTCAGCAACTGACTCGCAAACAACACATTAACCGCGCCTTTATCAGCGATATTGAAACCGGTCGTAGTCAGGAGCTGTTACGCGAAAGCACCGACTCGTGGGCCGAGTATGTAGACGACATTCACTTTTTAAATGATGGTCGCGAATTTACCTGGCTAAGCGAGCGCAGTGGTTACCGCCATATTTACCGTGTGCAACGCGACTCGGGCAGAACCACCGCCGTTACCCGCGGTAACTGGGACGTTGTTGAAGTGCTGCGTGTCAACGAAGATAACGGTTGGGTCTACTTTATTGCGTCACCTGAAACACCGTTAGAGCGTTATTTGTTCCGCGCCAGCCTAGACGGCAGTGGTCGCTTAGAACGTCTGACGCCAGATATGGAAGGTACTCACAGCTACAGTATTTCGCAAGACGCCAAATACGCAGAGCACACCTTTCACTCTGTGAATCAGGTGCCTGTAACCAAGATGATTTCTTTGCCAGACCATAAGGTTATTCGTACGGTCGTCGATAACACTGACGCCCAAAAAGCGGTTGAAAACGTCGAGAAACAACCGGTTGAGTTTTTCCGTGTTGAGGCGCGCGACGGCCTTGAACTGGATGGCTACATCATGAAGCCAACCGACTTTGACCCGAGCAAAGAATATCCTATTTTGCTCTACGTTTACGGCGAACCCTGGGGGCAGACTGTGGCCAATAAATGGGGTGGCTCGTTGTATTTGTGGCACACCATGCTGACACAACAGGGCTATATTGTTGCCTCCATTGATAACCGGGGCACTAAGTCACCACGCGGCTTTGACTGGCGCCGTTCTATCTACAAAAACCTGGGCGTTGTCACCGTACGCGACCAGTACGACGCGCTGCAACAAATGCTGGAACGCTGGGACTTTATTGATGAAAGTCGTGTTGGTATTTGGGGACACAGCGGCGGTGGTTCACAAACCCTGAATGCGCTTTTCCGTTATCCGGACGCCTACAACATGGGTATGGCGCTGGCACCAGTACCCGACTTAACCTTGTACGACACCATTTATCAGGAGCGTTACTCCGGGTTATTGCCGGAATCAGCAGAGCGCTACAAAGAGACCTCAGCGATTACTCATGCTGAGAATCTGGAAGGTGACTTATTGTTAGTGCATGGTACAGGCGACGACAACGTCCACTTCCAGGGCAGTGAGCGCTTAGTTAACGAACTGATTAAACACGGTAAGCAATTTGAATTTTTTGCTTACCCGAACCGCTCGCATGGTATTTACGAGGGTGAAGGCACCACTTTGCACCTGCGCACCATGATGACCGAGTTCGTCAAAGAAAACTTACCGGCAGGTGGTCGTTAAGAACAGTGCTGTAAACTGATCTTTCGATTGCCACTATCGGTATTAGAAGCATGACAACCCCGTGTCTTTATTTGCAAGATACGGGGTTTTTATTCAAGATATGCGCAGTTTTTGAATTAAGCACAGGAGTTAAGCAGTATGAGCAGACATTATGACTATCTGGCGATAGGTGCCGGCAGTGGCGGTATTGCCTCAGCCAACCGTGCCGCCATTCGTGGTGCAAAGGCCGCCGTTATTGAAGCAAAATTTGTTGGCGGTACCTGCGTAAACGTGGGTTGTGTACCTAAGAAAGTCATGTGGTATGGCGCTCATATTGCAGAAGCTATCAAGTATTCGCCGTCCTATGGCTTTGACCTTGAACAAAAAGGTTTTGACTGGGCAACCATCGTTCATAATCGCGAAGCCTACATAGAGCGCATTCATGGCGGTTATCACCGTGGTTTCCAAAGCAACGGCGTTGAATTTATTGAAGGCTTCGCCAAGTTTGTCGACCACAAAACCGTTGAAGTCAACGGCGAACAAATTACGGCTGACCATATTACGATTGCCACCGGTGGACGCCCAATGATCCCTGAAATTCCGGGCGCAGAGCATGGTATCGACTCTGACGGCTTTTTTGCATTAACCGAACAGCCTAAGAAAGCAGCTGTTGTTGGTGCTGGCTATATTGCCGTTGAAATTGCCGGCGTCTTCCATGCACTGGGCACAGACACGCATTTGCTGGTACGTCGAGACCGACCGCTGCGCACCTTCGACAAAGACATTACCGACGGTTTACTGGAACGCATGAAGCAGGACGGCCCTGAACTTCATACAGAAACCACGGTTCGTGAAGTGGTTAAGCAAGACGATGGTACCTTAACGCTGCACTTTGAAGGCGGTAAAACCATGGACGGCGTGGACTGTCTGGTATGGGCCATAGGCCGCGTGCCGTCCACGGACAACATCAACCTGGAATGCACCGGTGTTGAACTGGATAACGATGGCTACATTAATGTCGATAAGTTCCAGAATACCAACGTACAAGGCATTTACGCTGTTGGTGATAATACCGGCGCGGCCGCACTCACACCGGTTGCTATCAAAGCCGGACGATTGCTCGCAGAACGCTTGTTTAACAACATGCCGAACGCGCATATGGACTTTGAAAACATTCCAACCGTTGTATTCAGCCATCCAACCATTGGTACTGTTGGCCTGAGCGAAGAAGACGCGAAGCTGAAATTCGGTGAAGAGAATATTAGCGTTTATAAGTCATCTTTTGCGGCTATGTACAATGCCGTCACACCACACCGTGCGCTCAGCTACTTTAAGCTGGTTTGCCACGGCAAAGAAGAAAAAGTAGTTGGTATTCACGGTATTGGCGAAGGCATGGATGAGATCTTACAAGGCTTCGCCGTTGCCCTGAAAATGGGCGCTACCAAAGCGGATTTAGACTCTACGGTTGCGCTGCATCCGACCAGTGCCGAAGAGTTTGTTACATTGAAGTAATCAGCTTCAAACTCATTTCAAAAAGGACTGCATCAAGCCTTCTGAATATTCAGGAGGCTTAGCCCCTTCAGTAGGGCCTTTAGATAAATGTACTCTTTTTCCTAGTGATTCCATCCGGCAGCAATAATCGCCATTCCGGTTAGGGTAAAAGCAGCCCCCACGGCATCGTACATAGACAGCGATGCCCCTTCCACGGCTTTTAACCAGAGAAGCGCAGTAACCACATACACGCCACCATAAGCCGCATAAACTCGTCCACTTTCCGCCGGATGCAGAGTCAACAGCCAGGCAAATAATGCCAGACTAATAGCCGCCGGAATCAATAACCAGGCACTTCCATCTTTTTTCAACCATAGGTAAGGTAAGTAGCAACCTATAATTTCAGCAATAGCGGTTATAAAAAACAGTCCAAATGTTTTAGCGAGTAACAAAGCCGACATATTCAGCGCCTTCAAATAGGGAAATACGATGATGCGTTCTACTATAAAAGAAATGATGACATACAACACTTTACTCTTCAGTTGCTTCTTAGCCCTTACGCTGTCCTCTTTGAGCATCGCTAACGCCGTAACAATAGAACCCAAGTGCAGTTATGACAAAGAAAAAATGCTAGAACTAAGCCCCAAAGCGTTTGATCAAAACTATGAAGAAGGCTGGCCCTCATTAGTTAAAAATGGTGAATGCCTAGAGACAGCCGCTGATCTCATTCACACCTATTACACAAAAAATGAAATTTCTACGGGAGCGATGAGAACCTTCGTCTGGCACGAAGGGCAGCTTCGGGCTGAAGTAGGGCAATATCAACAAGCTATTCGTCTAATGCAACAAGCGACAAAGCCAGCTGATAAAGACAGTTCAGGCTGGAATCATTATGTTCATGCGACCATCGCCTTCTTAAAATCGGATATGAAACAACTCAGAGCGCTTAGAGAAGAACTGGCGTCTGTCCCCAAGCCAGAAGGTTTTAACCCGAAAGATGCCAACGGGAACCCTATACAAGTAGACTGGCCACCCAATTTAGCTATTGTAGATAAATTTATCCTCTGTTTCGGTCAACCATATTCAGAGGCTTACGGCGGATGCACGAAAGAAACACAACCTTAAATGAGAAGCTTTATGCATTATTTACTACAGTATCAAATCTCTGACGATTACATGGAAAAAAGAGCGTTATACCGAGATGCTCACCTCTCTCTGGCCTGGCAAGCGGTAGAACGAGGCGAGCTTATACTTGGCGGTGCCGTTGGAGAACAGGTTGAAAGTGCTCAGCTGTTATTTAATGTTAACGACCCTAAGATAGTCGAAGCCTTTGCAGAAGCAGATCCTTATGTCATCAATGGGTTAGTGACTCAGTACAGAATTTCACCCTGGAATACGGTTGTTGGTGAGCACGCTTCTAATCCGGTTACATAAAGAGCGGCTAAGCCGTCCCATCTCAACAGGATAATTAAACTCTGCCGAAACTCAGTGATTAATAATGGATGATCATAAACTCACAACCTGCCGGCAGTAGGTCGTTTTCACTTTTCGTCACCACCAGTTTATCTGCTGTTTTCATACCGGCATAAGTTTTCACCTCAACCTGTGAAAAGATAAATATCACAGGCTCTTTCATATGCTCAAAGTTGGCGTATACAGTATCAGGCAATACCGACTGATAACTTCCCGCATAGGAGGTAATGTCATCCTGTTCTATATCCAGGTTTACCGCGGCCTCAGCTTTAAACTCAAGAATCATGCGCTGATCATTGCAATGTTTCTCACTGCCACGAAGCACTGGAGGAAGCGTTAGCTCTTCAGCATCTCCTCTTATATAAAGCCCGACATTACGCCCTTTGTAGTAATGCTTCTGCTGATAAAATTTTTGATAAGTGATTGGAGAGTAACTTTGCTGGCGAATAACACGCTCAAGCTTATCGAAAAATTCGAGATTTTCGTTCGCGGGGTTGGTGGCAACAACCACATCCGGAAATTCTTTAGGAACTCGAACACCAGACGTTGTTTTTACGGTAAACCCATTTTCAGATAATGCGCTTACCAGCTCTTGTTTATTCTTCTCTGGTAGTCTCTCGGTTGTTAAAAAAACAGTTGGAGAGGAGCATCCAGTTATGATCAGCAAAGCCAGTGACGATATCAACCGTTTCAATTTCAAACATCCTTGTCGTTTTAGTAGTAAAACTACTCTCACAATCTGTTACAAATTAGTCAACAAATAGTTAACAGTCGCACTTTAATAACCCCGGCAATCCTCGCTATTATGGTTCTATAATTATCAAAGGAATCCATTCTATGAAAAAGTTACTACTTGCGAGCGCTATTAGCTCCGCCTTATTATCCGCAGGCTGCAGTCAACCAGCGACCGAAACCAGCACACAGCAAAGTGCTATTGCCGGGGAAGTTATTAAAAGCCCCAACGATCAGCGTGAGTATCGTGTATTAACTCTGGATAACAATATTGAAATTATGTTGGTGTCTGATCCTAATACGGATAAGTCTGCCGCATCGTTAAGTGTTGGTGTCGGCTTACTGCAGGACCCTGAAACACAACAGGGCATGGCGCACTATCTGGAGCATATGCTGTTCCTGGGCACCGAGAAATACCCGGACACTAATGGCTACAGCGAATTTATGAGTAATAACGGTGGTAGTCAGAATGCTTACACCTGGCTGGATATCACCAACTACATGTTTAAAGTCAATAACGATGCCTACAATGAGGGCCTGGATCGCTTCTCGGACTTTTTCAAAGCTCCTAAGTTGTATCCAGAGTATGTCGACAAAGAACGTAATGCAGTTAATGCCGAGTGGTCTATGCGCCGCGAGATGGACTTTTTTGGTCAGTTCAAACTGGGCCGACTGCTTTTGGGCAAACACCCGTCTAACCGCTTCCTTATCGGTAATCTGGACAGCTTAAGCGACAAAGAAGGCAGCGAGCTTCATCAGGAAACTGTGGATTTTTATAACCGTTTTTATTCTTCCAATATCATGAAAGTTGCCATGATAAGCAACCGTTCGTTAGAAGAAATGGAAGAGCTGGCCCGCAAGCATTTTGCCAGCATTGAAGATGACGGTATTGAAGAGCCTGAGGTTACTGCTCAAATTAACTTCGACGATGTCGGGAAAAAACGCATTCATTATGTGCCGAATGAAGATGTTAAACAGCTGAAACTTGAGTTCATTATTAACGACAACCAAGACCAGTTCGCGGTTAAACCAAACCGCTATGTCAGCTATTTGCTTGGCTCTGAAATGCCGGGCACCCCAGCACAACAATTGAAAGATGCCGGTCTAATTGCCAATTTAAACGCATCGGCACAGCCTACTTTCTACGGCAACTACGGCGTTCTGGCAATTGACGTTGAGCTAACCAATGCCGGTATGAAGCAGCGTGAAGAAATTGTTGCTCTCATTATGAAGTACATTGATAAAGTTCGTGCTGAAGGCGTTGATGAGAAGTACTTTAACGAAATTAAAACCAGCCTGAGCAATCGCTTCCGTTTCTTAGAAAAAGGTGACGAATTCAGTTACGTTTCTAACCTGGCTGAAGCCATGCAAAATTTCCCGGCTGAATACGCTATCAGTGCTCCTTACGAGTATCAGGAGTTTGACCCTGAGGCCATACGCTCTGTTTTGTCTCAGCTAACTCCGGAGCATTTGCGTGTTTGGTACATCAGCCAGGATGAACCGCACGACAGTCAGCTCGACTTTTACGAAGGTAAGTACAAAGTTGTGGATATACCGCAAGAAGAAATCGCAAGCTGGGACCAGGAGCCCCAAATGGCGATTAATCTGCCTAAGGTAAATACACTTTTACCCGAAAACTTTGCCATTAAACAGAACGATGCTTTTGACAAACCTCAGGTGGTTATTGAAGACGATGGTATTCAGGTTTGGCAGTACCCAAGTCAACTATACAGCGATCAACCTCGGGGTGTATTCAACATTCAAATCAATAACGCGGCCCCGCTTGAAAGTGCAAAAGCGAATGTTTTAACCGCTTTGTGGCGCGACTTATACAATATGAATATTAGCGCGCTTGATACCGAAGCAAATATTGCCGGAATGAACATCAGCCTAAGCGACAGCACCGGCCTCACGCTGACGGTGTCAGGTTTCACCGATAAGCAGCCTCAACTGCTGGAAAGGGCAATTAACAACCTGAGTTTTACAGTTGAACAGCAAGCTTTTGAGCAAGCAGTTGATCGCTATATTAGAGAGCTTAACAACAAGGGGCAGCAATTCCCTATTTACCAAAGCTTCGATGCTTACGGGCAGTTGATCCGCGAAGGTGGGTTTAATCAGGAAGAGTTAGTTGAAACAGCAGGTTCTGTAAGTGCAGAAGACTTATCGAACTACATGAATACCATGCTGAGTAATAATGCTATTCGCATTTTCGCTTTTGGTAACTACGATAAAGCAGGGCTTAATGAGTCGGTTAAACGCATTAAGGACAGCTTACCGAAGAATCGTGAAGTAACAGACTTTGAGCAGGCTCAGTTCTGGGAACCTCAACCAGAGCAATCTATTGTGCTGCGCCGTGACTTAGAGGTCGCTGATGTTGCACTGGTTGATGCACACATCCATCCACAGCCCGGTTTTGAGTCGTTAGCTGCCGGTACGGTATTACAAAGTCACTTCCGTACCGTTGCTTTCGATACGCTGCGTACAGAAGAACAGTTAGCCTACGCAGTTGGCGCCTTTGCTCCAAGCTTAGACCAGTACGCCGGCTTTGGGTTATACATCCAAACTCCGGTGAAAAATGTTGCCGATATGCAGGAACGCTTTGACAGCTTCAAGAAAGAATACTGGGAAGACCTGCAGGGTATGACTGAGGAAGAGTTCAATCAACTTAAGCAAAGCACGCTCATTACCTTGAACGAAACACCAAAGAACCTTAACGAGGAGGTGTCTCCGCTTCTGGCCGATTTGAGACTGCAACGCTTTGAGTTTGATAGCAAAGAGCAACTGATTAAGGCTGTTGAGGGTGTCACATTGGAAAACGCAAAAGCCTTCTATCAGGAAACTCTGTTAAACCCGGATGCTGCTCGTATTTCGGTACAACTACGAGGCACTAAATTTGCTGATGAACCATACGCAGATTTACCGAATCAAACGGTAATTTCTGATCTGGCGGAATTCCAGCAGGAGATGAAAAAGCAGTAATTAACCAATGAGGCAATAAAATGAAGACCTTTATTAAGTGGTTTATTTACTCAACTATTATGGTGGCAGCTTTCTGCCACCATGCTTTACAAGCTAAAGAGTATCAGGAGGAACTGGAAGGCGTATGGCGCGGAGAGCTTGTCCTTCAAGAAGGTGTTAGCATTACGCTTGGTATTAATGTCGATAACGGCCAGCTAACTCTCGATAGCCCGAACCAGGGCATGTTTGACCACCAACCCACGAAGTTTTCAGTTAAGGGTAATAAGATAGAGTTCACCGATACAAGCCTCGGGGCCAGTTATCAGGGTGCTCTGAATGATGGTCAGTTAGAGGGCACATTCACACAAGGTAAAGAGCGCAGTATTACCATGCATAAGCTAACTCAGGAAGACAAAGCCCGCCTTACCTACGAAGCAACCTACAAAGGTGATTTGCCCGTCAGTGAAAACTCGAGTTTACCCTTACAAGTGAATATTGCCGTTGTGCACGACGGGTATATTGCGACTTTAGACAGTCCGGCTCAGCAAAGCTTTAGTATACCTTTGACTGACGTTCATATTGATAACAACACACTCAGCTTTAAGTCGCCGATGATTCAGGCGAGCTTTAACGGGAAAAAGACAACAAAAGGCTACGAAGGAACTTTCAAACAGGGGCAGGAATTTCCTCTCACCTTCAAAAAAGCCGGTTCGGATGAGAAACAGGCCAGCACACCGACACCCGAGTTGGGCGAGCATGGTGCAGCGGTTGCCATCATTGACCAAGATGAAATCAAAACCCAGTTTTATGGCGAGCATGACCATAATACACAATACGAAATTGGCTCGGTCACAAAAACCATGGTGGCTTATTTGCTGGCCCATGCAGTAGTTAATGAGTCTACAACCCTTGATACCCCGGTCAACGAGTTTTGGCCGCAAGCACCCGATACAGTGACTCTGGGACAGCTTGCCACACACCACAGCGGGCTGCCCCGACTTCCTGAAAATTTATTAAGTAAGGCCGACCAGACAGACCCTTACGCTCATTATGGTCAGTCAGAATTGGAAAGTGCCTTGGCTGAGGTAGAGCCCGGTGCCAACAATTACGAATATTCCAACTTCGGGTATGGCTTACTGGCAGAGTCACTCGCTAAGAGTGCAGAAAAAGCTTTTCCTGAGCTGTTAAATGACGTTGTGTTTGAACCTTTCAGTATGCCGGATACTTATGTGGCAACCCGTAAAGAAAATACTTCAGGCTCCCTGTCAAAAGGACATAATGTCTTGGGCGACGTAGTACCTCACTGGCACTTTCAATCTCTGGCCGGCGCCGGAGCTGTCGTTTCTACACTGAATGATATGGCCAACTACACCAGAGCAATCATGCGAAAAAGTGCAGAAGGCGATACCACTGTCGAGCAGTTACTTGCCCCACAAAAAAACATTGAAGGCTGCTGCCAGCAGGCTTTAGCCTGGCTTATTAGCGAAGACGAAAACGGTAAAGCCTACGCCTGGCACAACGGACAAACAGCCGGGTTCAGCAGTTTTGTTGGCTTTTACCTCGATGGCTCAAGGGCTGTCGTTATGCTAAACGCACAATCGATACCGGTAAATGATGAAGCCATTAAACGACTGACCCAGAATGCAGGAGGCCAATAAGTTCAGACCACACCTTGCTCTATCATGGCGTCGGCAACTTTACGGAAACCCGCAATGTTTGCGCCAAGAACCAAGTTGGACGGGTGCCCGAAATCTTCTGCAGTGCGTTTTGCGTCCTGATAGATATTCCGCATAATGTCTTTGAGCTTTTCGTCCACTTCTTCAAAGTCCCAGCGCAGCATACTGGCATTTTGCACCATTTCTAACTGACTTGTTGCAACACCGCCGGCATTAGCAGCTTTCCCGGGGCCGTATGCGGCACCACTTTCAATAAAGAGATCAACGGCGGCCTGTGTTGAAGGCATGTTCGCGCCTTCTACAATACATTTACAGCCATTCTCCAAAAGTGACTGAGCGTCTTTTTCGGTCAGCTCGTTCTGAGTTGCACAAGGGAAAGCTAAGTCGGCTTTATAACGCCAAACCGTATGACCGTCTTTAGGGTAATCGTCCCGGGGCGTATATTCCGCGTTATTATGAGTTTCAAGATACTCTTCCAACCGCCCTTTTTGCTCTTCTTTAATGCGCTTAACCAGGTCAAGATCAATACCTTGCTCATGATAAATCGTACCGCTGGAATCACTGCAGCTTACGGGCTTGGCTCCTAAGTCATACAGCTTCTCCATAGCGTATATAGCAACGTTGCCAGAGCCGGAAATTAAACAGCGCTTGCCTTCCAGCGAGTCACCTTTGTCATCCATCATGCACTGCGCAAAATAAACTGCACCGTACCCGGTGGCTTCTTTACGGACATGAGACCCGCCCCACAGCAGACTTTTACCTGTAAGCACGCCGTCAAAGCGGTTTGCCAAACGCTTATACTGACCAAATAAGTAACCAATTTCGCGCGACCCCACGCCAATATCCCCGGCAGGCACATCCGTATTGGGTCCAATATGACGGTAAAGCTCGCTCATGAAAGACTGGCAGAACCGCATAATTTCAGCATCGGACTTTCCTTTCGGGTTAAAGTTGGCACCACCTTTACCGCCACCAATGGGTAGCCCGGTTAATGCATTCTTAAAAATTTGCTCAAACCCAAGGAATTTAATAATGCCGGCATTGACGCTTGGGTGAAAACGTAAACCACCTTTGTAGGGGCCTAGCGCCGAGTTAAACTCAATTCGATAGCCTTTATTCACCTGAATATTACCGTCGTCATCCATCCAGGGAACCCGAAACATAATCTGCCGTTCAGGTTCAACCAAGCGTTCAATAATAGAATGCTCACGATATTTAGGCCGCTCTTCCAGAAGTGGCTCTATCGACTCCAGCACATCTTCTACCGCCTGATAGAATTCAACTTGAGCGGGGCTCGTTTGTTTTAATTTTTCAATGGTTTCTTTTATGTAGCTCATTGACCTACCTGTTATTGTGTACAGAGCATGATTTACAGTTTGCACCTACTAGTAACGTATACCAGTGAGTTTAGATCGCCACTATTTTAAGACAACCCGGTTACGTCCCGACTTTTTAGCAGAGTACAGGTTCTCATCAGCGCGTTTTAATATGCTATCGGGTGTATCCCCGGGCTCTTTTAAAGTCGCTCCTAAACTGATCGTTATTTTTACGGTTTTTGCAGCATCTTTTTTTCCGCGAGCGTCCTTGCCTTTGCGTTTACTGTCAGGTCGCGAGGGCTCCCTTAATTTAAGCGGATAATTCGCCACTTTGCTGCGCACACTTTCTAATGTACTTTTCAATTTGTCCGGGTCGCTGTGAGAAAAAACCAGAGTGAACTCTTCGCCACCATAACGGTACGCTTTAAAACCCCGATGTTCTCTCAAAATACTGCCAAGCAACCTTAATACCTGATCACCCACCTCATGCCCGTAACGATCATTAAACTTCTTAAAGTAATCGACATCGAGCATGCACACCGCACTGCGCCTGCGTAAATGCTGCAATTGACTGACCAGTGCTCTGCGTTGCGGTAATCCAGTCAACTCGTCAATGTAAGCCAACTTCAACATCTGATCGGCCAATGCCGATAATAGGCCAATTACCGCCGCGACCGAGGCCCAGGTTGACGCATCCCGATGGTCAACAACCAGCAGAAAAACCATCAGTGCCAGCCATGAAGCCCACTGGCTCCAGGCAAAGGACGATGAGCCTTTATACAATAGGAAAGTTGCCCAACTTCCTCCCATTGCAACAATCCAAAGAAGCAAACCAACAGCAAGTCCAGTGTCTTCCCAGTCAGGCAGAGTCAGCAGTTCAACTGGGCTCAGGGTTGCAACTGAGTTAGCAACCGGCCCCAAAAGCAAAGCTAAGGGTAAAATTCCCACAACAATAAATAGAAGAACACCCTTTAGCGTCAGTAAGGTTGGCTGTTTTATAAAGGCTAATAACAGGGCACTGACCGATAACCAAACAGGAAACGCCTGATACAGTTGTGATACTTCTTTTTGCGCCAGTGGTTGCTGCAACCCCAGTTGAATCGTTGCATAACTACCTCCAACCCAGGCGCACCAATAAAACCAGTGCCATTGCCGGAAAAAGGCGGCCAGTAAAAACACAATACCCAGGCCCGCAGAAACGGCACCCGGCACCGGCAGCTGAATTTGCGTCAACCATTCAGGATAAAGCCAGGCAACCAAGGCCCAGAGAATTGCCGGTAATGCTGCAATAAATCCCAAATTCAACTCCCCGCAAGTAACCGATCTAAATGGTCAGCAAAATTTTTGCGATCAACGTTGGTTAGAGGCGGAGGGCCTCCCGACTGAATGCCGCTGCTTCGCATGGTGTCCATAAAGTCGCGTATATTGAGACGCTGACGAATATTGTCCGGCGTAAATAGTTCGCCTCGGGAGCTCAGAGCTTTTGCACCTTTCTCGATAACTTCTGCCGCCAGAGGAATGTCGCTGGTTATCACCAGGTCGCCGGCTTCACAGCGACGGACAATTTCATGATCAGCCACATCAAAACCACTGCCTACCTGAACCATATGGATAAACTTCGATTTTGGTGTCTGAATACGCTGGTTTGCGATTAAATAAAGGTGTAGCTGCTTACGCTGCGCCGCTCGAAACAGAATCTCTCTTATAGCCAGTGGGCAGGCATCGGCATCAATAAATAAAGTCATTACTAATAATCCATGAGTCTATATTAGAGTAAATGGTTCTAAGCCTATTACCTTGTAATGCGTTTACTAAGCTACTATTTAGTTGTTACCAATAAAGGTTATCAACAATGACTCCAGGAGTAACTTTATGACATTACGTATTGGCGATACTGCACCAGACTTTACCATTGATACCACTCAGGGTTCGATAAAATTTCATGACTGGGCAAAGGGCTCCTGGGTGTTCTTCTTCAGTCACCCGGCTGACTACACCCCTGTTTGCACCACCGAAATGGGAAGAACAGCACAACTGGCCCCTGAGTTTGAAAAGCGCAATGTCAAACCGCTGGGGTTATCAACTGACACTGTGGATGCGCACAAAGGCTGGATTGAGGATGTAAACGACACTCAAAGCACCGTCTTAGAGTTTCCTATTGTAGCGGATAAAGATCGTAAAGTTGCTGAACTCTACGACATGATCCACCCAAACGAGAGCGCAACCGCTACTGTACGTTCAGTTTTCATCATCGACCCCAACCAGAAGGTTCGGCTTATCATGACTTATCCCATGACGGTAGGTCGTAACTTTAATGAAATTTTACGTGTTATTGATGCGCTGCAAACGACCGATCGCGAAGAAGTTGCCTGTCCGGCGGACTGGGTTCCTGGCGACTCAGTTATCATTCGCCCGACAGTAAGCGATGAAGACGCAAAACAGAAGTTTCCGCAAGGTTGGAAAACGCTGCGCCCATACTTACGTCTGACCGATATCAAATAGCTTTAACTTTCGTTTTCGAGAGACTGCTGGCGTTCTGCCCACACGAGTAGTTCGCCCAGCGGCTTCGGTTTACAGAATAAAAAGCCCTGCATTAATGGACACCCGTGTTCGACCAGGTAGCGGTATTCGTTTTCAGTTTCGACACCCTCAGCAACCGTTTGTATACCGAGGTGCTCGACCATATTTAAGATGCCACCCGTTATTGCAGCGTTATGTCTGTTATGGTCAATGTTCTCAATAAAGCTGCGGTCAATCTTCAGTTTATTTACGGGCAGGACATTCAGGTATCGCAAACTGGCAAACCCGCTTCCAAAATCGTCAATTGCAACATCAAGACCTAACTCGCGCAGGTGTTGTAAAAGTTCAGCGATACGCTGAGTGTCGTTAACCAGCACATTCTCTGTTATTTCAACGGTAATTTCACCCGGCTTTATATTAAATTCTTCGAGCACAAACTTGGTTTTACTAATAAAGTCGTCACGATAAAACTGAATGGGCGAAAAATTCACAGAAACAGTGTTAATACCGTAACGTTTCAGCTCACTTAAGTCTTGGCAGGCCTGTCTAAGAACCCATTCACTAATTTGGATAATCTGACCTGTACGCTCAGCAATAGGAATAAAGTCCGCTGGAGAAACGTAGCCTTTGGCTGGGTGGTGCCAGCGAATCAACGCTTCAGCCCCTGAAATTTGCCCTGTACTGGTCATGATGGGTTGATAAAACAGCTCAAATTGCTTCTTGGCCAGCGCTTCCTGAATTTGTGTCCGCAGAGCAACCTTGTAGCCCAGCCCCTCATCAAGCTTTTCGGAGTACCAGCAAACTGCATTACCGCCGCGCTTCTTCGCTTCATACATTGCTACATCGGCGCGCTGAGTCAGTTCCATGGGATGCTTATATTGAATATCGTTTGCGGCAACGCCAATGGCTGCCGACAAGGAAACTTCAATCTCATCGATACGAAATGGTTCGTCGAAAATAGCTAATACTTCGGTACATAAAACATTAATCTGCTCTGCTGACCCCATGCTTTGGATAACAGCAACAAATTCATCTCCGCCAAAGCGGCAAATCAGGTTAGGTTCACGGATTACCTGCTGCAGACGCTGCGCAGTTTCAATTAACACCTCGTCACCAAGGTAGTGCCCTAAACTGTCATTTATCGGTTTAAACCCATCCAAATCAATAAACAGCACAAAAACGGCTTGGTTCGTGTCATTGGATACTAACTGTTGTAGTCGCTCTTCCATGGCACTTCGGTTGGCTAACTGCGTTAAACTGTCATGTGAGGCATAAAAAGCTAAAGCATCCTCTCTTTGGACTCGTTCCGTAATATCGCTTTGTAACCCAATAAAATGCGTTACTTTGTTATCCGGGGCCTTAACCGGTGCTATTAAGAGCTCATTCCAAAACATGCTTCCATCTTTGCGGTAGTTCCGAATAACACTTTTTATTTCTCGTTTTTCCTGCAAAGCTTTTCGAATCTCATTAATCGCCTTTGGATCCGTGTCTGGGCCTTGCAGTATGTTGCAACTTATCCCTTTCATTTCGGTAAGAGAGTAACCGCTCATTTTCTCAAAAGCGGGGTTCACATAAAGAACCGGGAAACCTTTTTTATTGGCTTCGCTAATAACGACGCCATTAACACTGGCATGCACGCTACTTCGAAAAACTTTAAGTTTTGCCTCATTCGCCCGATGCTCAGTAACCTCTTTAGCGACACCATGCACCCCGGTAACTTCGCCATCAATAATAATTGGGATATTGGTTATTGATAAGTCATGCAGTTGCCCCATTCTGTCCGCAACTTTAATTTCGTAAGATTGAGGGGTGCCTTTTTTTGCTGTTTCAAAGTACGTTAGCGTTCTTTCCCGCTCGGTTTCCGGAACCGCCAGCTCGTAATGTTGCCCCAGCAACTCTTCCTCACTAAGAAGTAAAAGCTCGCAAACTGCACGATTAACGCTGGTGAAGTTTCCGTTTAAATCCAATGTAAAAACTGAATCGGGGTTGTATGTAAATAAGGAGCGTTGATGTTGCTCTAAACGAACCTGCGCTTTTCGTTGCTCTTCTTGCTCGAGGATTAAGGCAACTAAGTCGCGGTTACGTACAATCAGTTCCAGCTCACCCCCGGTTGGCACTCTCGGCTGGGCAAAGTAGATAGCGAAAGTTCCTATAACTTCACCCTCTGCAGCCCCAAAAATGGGGTGAGACCAACAAGCAGCTAAGCCGTACTGATTAATTAACGGCATGAACGCCTCAAAACGCTCATCGTTCCTCATATCGGCAGCCAGAACGGGTTCACCGATGGCGGCTGCGGTACCGCAGCCGCCTGAACCATCAGCAATTTTTAATCCATTTAATTCATTAGAAAAGGAGCGGGGTAATGAAGCTGAAGCAGCCGTTGATAAAGTTTTGTTGTCTTTATTTGCCACCATGATAGAACACATGGCGCCATCAATTTGAGATTCAATTAGGTGACAAATACCCAGCAAGCGGCCCTCAATATCCCGCTGCTGGGCCAGGGCATTAAACGTATTATAATGAGCCTGAATTAACTGATTTAATCCCTGGTACTTCTTATCCGCTCTTTTACGGACCACGCTGACAAAAACTGTCGCAGTAATCAGGAGCAGCACGACTCCTGTCGCTATTTGACTGTAACTGAGTAAGTTATCTTGCATTAGTCCGCTGCATAATTGTTCCTGGCTTATTTAATTCGCTGCACTCTTAGTCGACGATTTGAATCTTCTCGCCCGAAGAAAAAGGAGTTCAACGCACCGCGCTCAATGTAATAGGTATCATCATCGTCCCAGGAAAAGTAACCCCGGCTATCGATTTGCTTCCAAACCTGACCATTAGTCAGCTCAATTTGCCATTTCTTGTAAGGGTCTTGCTTTTTGCTGGCAACTTCTACTTCCAACCTTTCAATCGTATTATTTTGACTACCTTTGTGCTCCATACCAAAGTTCTGCTCTGCGGCATTGTCGCTCCGCTTGCTCCGTTGCTTAGCCTTAGCTTTCATCTCTTCGGCCTTGCTTTGTCCTCGGGCTTTCATCTCTTCCGCTTTAGCTCTACCTTTAGCTTTTTCGTCCTGAGGTTCACCTTGCTGACGCTTGGCTAAGTTGTCATAGCACACCAAGCGCTCCAGTGAGTCTTCAATCGCCGCGCATTCCTTCATTGTTTCCTGTTGCGCTCCGGCCGTACCGGCAATAATGAATAACGTTGCGCCTAGTAGTTTTCTATACATACATCCGTCCTGCTCTAATTTTTAATAACGTAAAGTAAGAGTATCGCCTTTCTGCATTAACTCAAATTCTTTCAATGCACTCATGCCCAAAAGTATGACATCGCCGTCCATCCCGGGTGTAATTGAAGCAGCAACATTGCTCAACTGAATATCACCCAGCTGCAAACGATCAATTTCTGTACGGTATGTTATAACACGTCCATTGGCGGTTTGGGACATTCCCTGACGTCCCTTACGAAGTCCGAGCTTTTGCGCTAAACCTTCGGGAATAGCGACCAGGGTAGCTCCGGTATCTAATAAAAATGTCACCGACTGCCCGTTAACCTTTCCCCGGGCTACGTAATGGCCCATACGGTTTTGTTCCAGCACGACTGTGACCTGCCCATTGTCTACATGACTTTGAACCTGAGAGTTAGGATTAAACTGTTGCTGAAGTTTGTCTTCAAAAAACCAAACCAGCATAGCAATAGCAAGCCCCCATGCAATAAACATGAAAGGCTTACCGAATGAATTCGTTCGAGCCACTTTTATCCTTTTACTAATTTTCCGTCACTGTCTTCAACTTTGACATTGACATCAATACCGTTACGGACACTCTGAGTGACCACACAAAAGTCCTCAAACTGCTCCAAAGCTCTTTCAAGATGACTCAGCGTTGCCGAGGCATTTCCCAATTTTATATCGACGTCCATACTGGCAATACGCCAACGACCATCAACTCTGTCAAGATGCCCTTTCACTTTGGCACTTACTTTACCCGGTTCGTCTTTAAACTTACGCAAAGCAAACATTAAGCTAGCGGCAAGACAGTTAGCCACTGACGCAGCCAAAATACGAGAGGGATTTGGACCCTGACCTTCTCCTAGCGGCTCTGGCTCATCTGAAACAAGCTCACCATAACTACCAAAGTCGACAAGAAACTTATAATTATCAACCAGTTCCATTGAAACAGAAAATTCTTTTTCCATGCTTCTCTCCTCAGTTATCGTAGGGCAAGCCTTGCTTCTTAACTTCATCAGTTCTTTGCTGTCGCAGCCCAGAAACCTCTTCCACTGACCAACCCTGCAAATTATTCTCAATAAGCTGTGTCAGCGCAATAATATGATCACTTTCGGCATTTAGGGCTGAGATATACTCGTACCGTTCACCACCGCTTTCCATAAAGTATTCTCGGTTCTCCTCGCCAATTTCTTCAACCGTCTCTAAACAGTCTGAAGAAAAGCCCGGACAAAATACCTGAACAGACTTAATGCCTTTTCCGGGAAGCGCTTTCATGGTCATATCAGTATACGGTTGTAGCCACTCCTCGCGACCAAAACGCGACTGGAATGTTGTCAGGTATTCTTCCTCACCAAGTCCCAGACGTTCAGCCAGTAAACGTGAGGTTTTGTAGCACTCACAGTGGTAAGGGTCGCCATTTTTCAAGTAGCGTAACGGAATACCATGGTAAGAAAATAGTAACTTATCAGTGCGCCCATGCTGCTCCCAGTGCCTCTCAATGCGTTTTGCTGCCGCTTCAATAAACGGCGGGAAGTCATGGTAATGAGTAATAAAACGCAGTTCAGGTAACCAGCGGCGTTTGGTGAAATCTTTTGCCAGAGCATCAAAAGTTGAGGCTGTGGTAGATGCTGAATATTGCGGGTATAGCGGCAGAACCAGTAATTTCCGTACCCCTTTTTGCATCATATTCTCGACCACATCACCCAACGCCGGATTCCCATAGCGCATGGCAAAGTCGACGACAATATTGTCGCCCCAGGTTTCCTTCAGTTTTTTCTCAATAGCAGCGGCTTGATCCTGAGTATGAAAAAGCAACGGCGAGCCGCGTTCTGTCCAAACAGTTTCATAAGCCTCGGCTGAACGTTTCGGACGAAATCGAAGGATCACGCCGTTTAATATGAAGTACCAAAGCAGGCGAGGAACCTCAACCACCCTTGGGTCAGACAGGAACTCTTTTAAATAGGGCTTGAGCGCGCCCTTCGTTGGAGCTTCAGGAGTGCCCAAGTTAGTCACCAGCACCCCTATTTTATCTGCCTGTCCATGAGAAAATGCAGGGCTTCCTCGATATTTCATTTTCAGTTACCTTTTAACAATACGCTTAATGCAAAGTTTACGTAAGTTTTAACGGCTTCGATCCCTATTTGCAAAGAAATAACGCTACACTAAACCGATAAATACTATCGAAATTAATAAATTGACGCGCCAATGACAGAAAACACAAAGACGCAGCAATGGTATCAGAAACTTGCCAGTTCCCCCCATGCTCTGGTACTTCTCTTTTTTCTTTCTGCTATGGAAGCAACCTTACTCCCCATTGCTTTAGAGTTAGTACTCGTGCCTTACATGGTGCTTGAGCGCAAACGCATCTGGCTAGTAGCCTCGGTTGCTTTAGCTGGCTTTATGGCAGGTGCCGTTGGCGGTTACTACATTGGCTTTGCGCTGTTCGACACTGCGGGCGAATGGTTTATCAGCTACTTGTCCATTCAGGACTATTATCAGGAGTTTCAGGAAACACTAAAAGAAGACGGCTTTGTCGCTATTTTCTTAGTTGGTGTGACTCCGGTCCCCTTCCAGGTTGCCATGCTGGCTGCCGGAGCTGGCGACTACCCACTTTCTCTGTTTTTATTCGCCGCAGGTGCAGCGCGCGCTTTAAGATATTATGTATTAGCGCTTATCGTTTTGTGGTTAGGGCCTTATACTGAGCGCTTATGGGGTAAGTACGCAGGTCCTGTCGGCTGGTCAATTCTGATTCTGGCAGGAACTATGTTATTACTGACGCAATTTCTGTAAGCATTTAGGGTACTAATGTTTTTACTTATTGTTTTTGCCATCATTGCGGTGGGTGTTTCGTTCGTTTGTTCGGTTTTAGAAGCGGCTCTTTTATCGGTTACGCCCAGTTATGTTGCACAATTAAAAGAGAGCAGGCCTAAAACCCATCAGCAATTACGCAAGCTAAAAGACTCTATTGATAAACCTCTCGCGGCTATACTAACACTCAATACGATAGCACATACAGCCGGAGCAGCCGGTGTTGGCGCTCAAGTCGGAGTGGTTTTTGGTGATGGCTACCTGGGTGTCGCTTCAGCCGTTATGACGCTGCTTATTTTGGTGTTATCTGAAATTATCCCTAAGACTATCGGGGCCAAGTTCTGGCGACCCATTGCACCTTCGCTTCCTCCCATACTTAACTTTATGATTTTATCACTTAAGCCTTTTATCTGGCTCTCTGATCAAATTACAAAACGTATTGGCAGCGGTGAAGCGGACATTGATGTTCGCTCGGAAATTAAAGCCATGGCAACTATTGGTCACGAAGAAAAAGCTTTAGACGATGACGAGCGCCGGGTAATCTTAAACATTCTTGATTTACATGAAATTCGCGTGCGTCAAGTAATGACACCTCGCACAGTCTGCGAGTCGATTAACCCGAGTTTAAGTATGCTGGAAGTCAGCGAGAAGATCCGCAAGTTACCTTTTTCACGCTACCCGGTTATTGACAGCGAAGAGGAACCTCAGGGCATCATTTTCCGAAGTGATGTTTTAGATGCTGACGAGTCAGACGCATTAAGTGACATTGTCCGCCCCGTGGAAATAGTAACAGAAACTGTGAGCGTGGAAGCGCTAATGAGTCATCTCATCAAAGAGCGCCAGCATCTTGCTTTGGTTTACGACGAACACGGCAGTTGGCTCGGGCTCATTACTCTGGAAGATATTATCGAAACCATACTGGGCACGCCCATAATGGATGAAACCGATAACATTGCCAGCTTACGCCGCTATGCTCGCCAACGCTGGGACAAAAGGCTCAAGCGCGACCCAAAGCAGGCGAAGAGCCAGCAAGGTAATGATTAACCGAAACAATTGGTCAAAGCGTTGGTTGGTGATTTTTTTCAACCAATGCAGACCAACCCAGGTACCAACAAAGCCGGCGGCAATCATTGCCAACACCAACGGCAGCCAATCCTGAAAGACAAAGCCTGCCATGCCAAAAACTAACGCTTTAGGGGCATGCTGCATGGTCATTACAGCAGAAAATGTCGCGACCGTTTGCAACCTTTCACTAAAACGAGCTTTTACAAAGGCCGCTACCAGCGGCCCTGACGCCCCGACAAATAGCGAAATAAAACCGGTTACCAAACCTCCGCCAACTAAGCCTGCCCGGCCGCGGAAGCTTTGCGGCAACTTAGGCCCCCAGGTCAGCCAGATTAAAAATAACGCGATGGTAATTTGCAAAAAATGCGTGGGAAGCTGAACCAATAGTAGACTACCAATAAAGGTTCCCAGCAGACCAAAAGGGACAAACCAGGCAACGGTAGGCCAGTGAATGTGCTTCCATGACAACCCGGTACGGCCCACATTAGAACCCATTTGCACCAGTCCGTGTACCGGTATCACCGCGCCCCCCGGCAAGACCAATGCCATCATACCTATCAATACTGCACCACCACCTGCACCAGCTACAGCTGTCAGTAGTGAGGTTGCGGCCGACAAAAGAACTAAACCAAAAAACAAAGCGTCGCTTACCATGGCTTTACTGCTCCCAGGAAACCTGATTTGCGCTGATCAGGATCAAAACGGTATAATCCGCGCGATTTTAAATAGGGCTCCGGATTTACGTTCCGGACCGCTGAAAAAGGTAACATGATATGTATATTTGTGCGGCATTGTACAAGTTTGTTGAGCTCAATGACTATAAAGAGCTGCGTGAACCGCTGTATCAAACGCTTATTGCAAACGATGTAAAAGGCACTCTTTTATTAGCCCGCGAGGGTATTAATGGCACTATCTGTGGTACTCGCGAGGGTATTGATAACGTGCTCGAGTACTTGCGTTCGGACGAACGTTTTGTGGATATTGAACACAAAGAGTCCCCCAGCGACGGCCAGGCTTTTTACCGCACCAAGGTTAAGCTTAAAAAAGAAATTGTAACTTTAGGCGTTGACTGGGTTGATCCCAAAAGCTCTGTTGGCACTTACGTTGACCCCGACAAATGGAATGACTTAATTGCCGACCCGGAAGTTCTGGTTATTGATACCCGTAATGAATACGAATATGCCGTAGGTACGTTCGAAGGTGCTGTTAACCCCAAAACCGATACCTTCCGTGAGTTCCCTGAGTACGTTAAAGAGCACCTGAATCCGGAAAAACACAAAAAGGTCGCCATGTTCTGTACTGGCGGCATCCGCTGTGAAAAGTCGACCGCTTATCTTAAAGAACAAGGCTTTGACGAGGTCTACCACTTAAAGGGCGGCATTCTTAAGTATTTGGAAATGATGCCCGAAGAGAAAAGCAGCTGGAATGGCGAATGCTTTGTCTTCGACCAACGGGTTACTGTTAAGCATGGCCTGGAACCCGGTGAATACGACCAATGTTACGCCTGCCGTATGCCAATAACCAAAGAAGAAATGCAGTCTGAGCACTACCAGAAGGGCGTCAGCTGCCCGCACTGCTTTGATAAAACCACAGCCGAACAGAAAGAACGTTTTGCAGAACGCGAACGTCAAATTCAACTGGCGAAAGCCCGCGGCGAAAAACACATTCGTGACGGTAAAGTCGAAAGCCTCAGTTGATCTGCCTCACTGCAACTCCGTAACCTTTATGTAAGCTATAGCTGACAGTTATCGATTTTAACTGTCGGCTTTATCGGTTTTCATCGCTTTCTTTAACTCTATGATTCAACTATTGTTAAGGCATAACGATGACAAAGGAGGGTTTATGAAACAGTTAAGCGTTATTGGTTTAGACCAGAAAAAAGCAGAGAAGCTTGGCGACAAGTTGAATGAGTTGCTCTCAAACTACCAGGTTTTTTACATGAATGTTCGCGGCTTCCATTGGAACATTAAAGGCGAACGTTTCTTCGAATTGCACGCTAAGTTTGAAGAAACCTACGACGACCTACTGCTGAAAATTGATGAAATTGCAGAACGTATTCTGACTCTGGGTCAACGCCCTCAGCATGCTTACTCGACCTATATCAAGAACAGTGAAATAGAAGAAGTAAAAGACGTTCACGAAGGCCGCGCCTGTGTAGCTAATATTCTGGACAGCTATCAGACTACAATTCGCCTGCAACGTGAAATTCTTGAAATTTCTGACGAAGCTGGTGATGAAGGTACTAATGCACTAATGAGTGACTACATTAAAGAGCAAGAAAAAACAGCGTGGATGCTGACCTCTTACTTAGGAAACTAAACTGTCAGCCTGGCCAAATAAAAAACGCCCCTTTGAAAGGGGCGTTTTCGTTTCTATTGGTAGGCCATACAACACCTAGAACGTGTAGTTCAGACGTGCATAGTAATAACCACCATTGATACCAAACGGGAAGGTTTCCCAACCGTATTTAAAGCCGGCATCAGAGAATGGCGAGCCTGCACTGCCCCACTCATCCGGGTAAGTATCAAATAAGTTATTGGCACCAACTCGTACGTTCAGGTTACTGGTAAAGTCGTAACCAACAGAAAGGTCGGTTAACCACTTGCCACCCCACTCATGACGAACACCTGTGAAAGCCTGGCCTTCAACAGCACCGAAGTAATTTAAGGCTAAATTGACGTTCCAGGCATCTCGAGTCCAGTCACCACTTAATGTTGCTTTTTCACTGGGCTGTCCTTCTTCAAGGCGCAACACTTGGGTATCGTTAAAGATTTGTTCGCCGGGAATTAACGACGAAACCGAATTCACCTGCTCAACATCGGTGTTCATAAAACTCATGGCCGCGGTCAAGTTCAGGTTACCGTCAAACAACTCAGTAGGATAAGACGCGATAACATCTAAACCTGTTGTTTTAGTATCAACAGAGTTGGTAAAAAACTGCGCCGCACCCAGGTTATTATCCTCCAGGACCTGGCCAAACTCCGCACCGACACTGGCTGTTAAAGATTCCGACAAAACAATCCGATCATCGATATTAATTTGGTAGAAATCCATTGTTAGATCAAAGCCACTGTCGAAGCGCTTAATTAAACCTAAACTAATACTCTCAGAAGTTTCTTCCTCGAGTGCGTTAATACCAAACTGACGCGCCACTTCATCATCATTAGCTATGGTTCCTGTTTCCACCAAGGTCCCATTAACAATATTTGTCGATACCTGACTGTAATAAATTTGCTGCACACCCGGCGCACGGAAGCCTGTCGCTACCGTTCCTCGAACAGAGAAGTCGCTATCGATGTCATAACGAGCAGAAAGCTTACCTGAGATGTTGTCACCCGCTATGTCGTAGTCTTCGTAACGCAACGCACCGGCTAACAAAAAGTCAGGAGTCACATAATATTCTGCATCGACATAAGCACCATAGCTGTCACGAGTTGCATCCACAGCCTGGCTTGGGCTAAAGCCCGGGAAGCCTTGTATACCAGCCTCTGCACCAGCTCCCGATGGCGTTACGATTTCCACACTGGGATCATTGGTCCGGCCATAAGCCCAGGAAACAGGGTCACCCGGATTTATCTCATAACCATCCTGGCGCATTTCCAGGCCGAAAGCTAAATAAAGCAGTTCATTGTCTATATCAACGGTTCCGTTAAAGTCTAAGTTGAACGTAGTTTGCTCAAACACTAACTCACCGTCAAAGGCTGACGTAGGGGTTTCACCGTAAATGCCGCCATCTGGGTGAGGTTCATAGTACCAACTGACATTCGCTGAGTTCGATGAATTAAAGCCGAATTCATTTTTACCGTAGACAACGCTCGCGTCCCATAACCAGGCATTCGGCAGATCACCTCGAATACCAACCGCCAGAGACTGGTCATCCGCCTCGGTTTCTAGTTTTGGTAAGAAGCCGTCCGGATAAATGGCTTCGATTGTTCTGGGGTGTCCTCTACCACGGAAAAAGCCCGAAGATCCACCATCGCGAGTTGAAACGCCACCGAAGGCATAGAGTTCTGTGCTGGAGTTCAAGTTAAAGCCGGAGTTAAACCAGGCGTATAAGTTTTCAGAGTCTGCGTCACCAATATGCAGGCGAACCACAGGGTCGCCACTGGGCGACGACCAGTCACCAATCAATGAGGCTTCAGCTGGTGCCGCGCGATTTGTCATACCACGGTCACGGTATTCTAACGTTCCGTTGAAAAAGCCTTTATCAAACTCTTTACCAAAGTTGATACCAACGGTATTAACTTCGCCATCGCCTTCATAAGTTTGTCCAACTTCCGCTGAAATACTTCCGCCGTCAGAACTTTTCAGCGTAATGTTAATGACACCAGCTATCGCATCAGAACCGTACTGAGCGGCGGCTCCATCACGAAGAATTTCAACACGCGCAACCGCTGTAATAGGAATCGCGTTAATATCGTAACCAGCAGAGCCTTTACCAATCGTTTCCTGTACGTTCACAAGAGCTTGTTGGTGGCGACGCTTACCGTTAACCAGCACCAATACCTGGTCAGGGTTAAGTCCCCGCAAAGTAGCCGGACGAATAATATCGGAGCCATCAGAGATAGTGGTACTGGAGAAGTTAAAAGACGGTGCACTCATTTGCAGAGCTTTACCTAATTCCGTTGCACCGGTATTCACCAGTTGCTCAGCAGAAATAATATCGATAGGCGATGCCGACTCAGTTGCTGTACGGCCGTTCACTCGAGAACCCAGAGTAACAATACGCTCCATCGATTCGTCTGACTCTGCATTAACGTCTGCCTGCTGTGCAAAACCGGTATTCGGAATTGCTAACGCGGCAGACAGTGAAAGGGCTAAATAACCCAGCTTGAAAGATGCTCTGCTCATAGTTCCGCCTTACTTTTGTTATTTTCGTTTTAAATGCGATCAGCCCTTTAACAATTACCGACATTTTTCTGGTTTGGGAATATATCAGATGACATAGATCAAAATTTCGTAAGGAAACTTGAAGATCTTGCTCACTGCTTTATATTGATAAGTTGTTAACACAACAAAAGGAAGACTTTATGACTCGTATCGTAGGTATTGTTCTATTAGTTGTTGGTGCTATTTTACTGTATTTTTCTTATGAAGCTTCTCAGTCTCTGGCTTCTGAAATGTCTGAAATGGCGACAAATGAGCCAACTGACAACACCATTTGGTATTTAATTGGTGGGGTTGCCGCTGTGATTGTTGGCCTCTACGCGGTAATTCGCGGAAAATAACGGATTCGGTTAGCCAGGCGTATCAACCTGATACGTCTGGCAATCGCAATGCACTAAAGGTTGCAATAACGCCTATAGCAGCCAGCACCCACAGTACCGCAGCTACGCCGTAAGCAGCATCAACCCAGCCCAACAATAAACCCGCTAAAAGCACAACACCCATTACTGTGTTAGATACGGCGGTCAATTGCGCTCTATTATCCTGAGTTGCCATATCCACCAAGTAAGTTTTTCGCCCAACCCTGGCACCATGGTGAGCCACCGCTGAACTGAACAGCAAAGCAGCTGCCACCCATTGCATACCTAACGCATCAGGAGCCCAATAATAAAGGGCTAAAGCTATCCCCATAACCAGGGTCGACATAACGGAAGCGGCAGCCATAACATGATGACTGGCTGAGTCAGACCAACGCCCCCAAAAACGCCCTGCCAGTAAACCAGCAAGCCCACTGGCCAGCATTAAGCTGCCTAAGCTTGTTAACTCGGCTTCGCCTTCTCGCTGTATTAAAACCACAATGTAAGGAATGGCGAAAGCAGCCGCTACCAATAACGCACGTGATACTACAAAATGACCAAACTGACGATTCTGCCAAAGCAGCGACATTGATTTTACTGCTTCGGTCAACGCATTGCCGCCGCCTTCTGTTGCCCCTGCAACTTCAGGGATCCCTGCATAAAGCAGTGCAGCAACCACCCATAACGCGACTCCCGCCCCTAGAAGAGCAACAAACAGAGGCCGCTGACCATCCATCTCCGGAGCAAAAATGATAACGAGTGCGGTGAGTAAGGTCAGCAGCCCGGCAGCCGAAGCCGCGACACCCGACATGCGCCCTCTGCGGGTTTTAGACACCGTTTTTCCCGTCACATCTTTGTTGGCCACCGAACAAATGCCTCGCGACAAACTGAACAGCGCCAACAATATAACGACCGACCAGCCCAGCATATCGCCATCTAAGGTCGCTACTGCAAACAACATGGCCAACAGGGACAGCGCCTGACCGATACTACCGGCAACCCAGAACCATTTGCGTACTGGTTGTTCACGAAGCTTTTGAGCAACAAAAAGCTGAGGTAATAGAGCTAATGATTCGCGTAGTGGTACCAGCGCACTAATGAATATAGCAGGGGCTCCGAGCGAACTCAGCATCCACGGCAGTACCAGACGGGCGCTGACGAGGCTATCGCCCAACTTTGTTAACATTAACGATAGCAACATTAAAACAAACGAACGAGGCTGCTCATTACAGGCTGATTCAGGAATGTCCTTACATACACGGGCATCTTCGTCTTCCGCTAAATAGCCGTACACGCGTTCGGTCAATTTTTTTTCCGTCATGGCAATGTGTTCACATTAAGAGGTATGTCGGAACAAATGCTGCCACACTTTGTTCAGCCATTCCACAAACTCACACCATTGTGACAAACGTTGCCGATCAACCTGGTAGTGAGTTCGTTTTTCATAATCAGAAATTAAACGCTCAACCATTTCGCTATTTAACTGATTAATTTTTATGGTACTGGCAATATCAAACAGCGGATTCCCTATGCCCGCATATTCCCAGTCGATGACTCTCATTGGGTCGGTCATCAATATGTGGTTCATCGATAAGTCGTTATGACACAACACAGGAAAACTGAGCCAGTCATCAAGAACTGAGGCAATGGGTTTTAGCTGCTGTCGCATAACAGTTACAGAGGGTGCGTCAAAAGCTTGCAGTTGCTGCAAGTAATGCTCAATCCGCTCCGCCATTGACCAGGGTGGAACATCAACGCGCACGGAGTGAATTTTGGCCAGTGTCTCAGCCAGCACTGTGGCTTTAATTAACGGAGATAAAGTGACCTGCTCTAGCGAAGGGGCTTTGTAATAAGGTTGTAATAGCCAACCTTGCCCAGTGTGGTAATCCAATACTTCCGGCGCTAAAGAGAGCCTGGCCAGCTGCTGCTGAAGCGATACTTCCCGCTCTCTATCAACCGCAAATACTTCTTCATTCCGCCAACGTTTCAATACGTAGTCGTCAGTGTCCGTTATTAAGCGTAAGGCCTGATTGGACTGCCCGGACGCTAAAAGCTGTATTTCTTCTGGCTTATCTATCACCCAACTTCGCCTACGGAATTTAAATGGGTGTCATGGCGCCAGCGCCACATGGCGTAAACAACCAGAATAAGGTAAACAACAAAAAGCAAAGCAGTAGCAACAAAGCCTTTGCTGGCGTACAAATAAACATAAACACTGTCTATGACCAGCCAGTACCACCAGGTTTCATACGCCTTCTTGGTTACCAGCCAGGTAGCCAGCAAACTGAATACGGTTGTATAAGTGTCTAACCACACAGCGTCCGCGTCTGTGTAGACCGACAACAAATAAGCAATTAAAGCGGCCAGGGGAACTAACCAGGCCCATTGTATAAGGTGCCATCGCAGCGGATACTTTGCACCGTCAGGGCTCTCTTTTGCGGCGCTTTGCTGACGTTGCCATTGCCACCAGCCATATCCGGCCAAAGCAATGTATATAGTCTGCAGCAAAGACTCCATATACAACCGGCCCTGCCAAAACAATACGGCGTAAATAGTACAGCTGACCGCGGCAGCAGCCCAACACCATTGTCGTTGATGCGCGGCCAGTACGAGATAGCCAAGCGCCAGAACTAAAGCGGTCAGCTCCCAGGGGGAACTGACCATTAGCTGTTCAAGCCAGAACTCGAGCGAAGACTCAAGCATTCTCCGGCCTTAAATCCTTATTAATAAACTTACAAACCAGAACATTCGAAGGCACATTTTGAAAAAGCAGTTCCATTTCTTCACCTAAAATACGCATAACGTCCTGCATCTCACCAAAGACTTGGGTGCTCATCGTATTGGTCAGAACCGTTAACTCTGAATGCTGGTTTAAGCGCTCAATAAAGTCTTTTATGGTATCCAGATAGTTGTCAGCTAAAGGATACAACGACATTTCCACTGAAACTTGCATGTTACCCTCCTTTAAAACGACTTACTGACAGTAACCCCAAAGCGGCGGGGTTCACCATACTGCACGTAAGTTTCGGGGATGTACTCTTTACGTGGGTCATTACCAAAATAGAAGCCACGAACTTCATAGTCTTCATCTGTTAAATTACGACCCCAGAAACTGATACGCCAGTCTTGGTAATGATAGTTCAACGCAAGGTGCAATACTGCCATGCTATCGGCTTTTTGGTTATGCGAATCGGAGAAATAGAATTCATCTTTGCCGTCGGCCTGAATCACCCACTGGAAGTTCTCGCCGACCCAGCCCTCAAGGCCAATATTAAACTGGTAGTTAGGTGCTTGCGCCTGTTCACGGCCCGTCATGTCCATACCGTCTTCCGTTACAAAACCGTCAATTTCGGTTTTTAACCAACTGGCGGAAGCGAAAACAGCCAGCCAGTCAGTAAACTGATTTCGAATTTCTGCTTCCAGGCCATAGCCCGTGCCTTCCGCTGCATTTTCGATATAACCGACAAAAGACTGATCGCGATTCACCCAACCTTTTAGCTGAACATCGTCGCGCCAGTGGTAAAACGCGCTAACCCGTGAAGTTAAACGGCCATCGGGGCTACTACCTTTAACACCTAACTCAGTACTCCAGAGAATTTCGGGCGCGAAAGTTGCTCGCTCTAATAGATAGTTTTCTAATTCTTCCAGTCCCTGATCTTCAGCTTTACCCAGGGCTTCCCCATTAACACCTCCGGCTTTATAACCTCGAGCTACTGTTGCGTACAGGTAACTCTCATCGGAAGCTTGGTAGCGCAGACTGAAATTCCCGCCAACCATAGTGTCTTCTGGTTCTGCCGTGACGCCCCGACTGTCCAGATAGTCATTGTTATAACGCTCAACCCGCAAACCGGTAATGGTGCTAACACGGTCAGTCCAATGTTGGGTCAACTCGCCGTACAACGCACCGTGCTTGCTGTCATAATCGCTTTCAAAAATGGCCGGCACGCCTAAATCCCAATTAAAGTAATCGCGGGTTAACTGTACCGACTTATCGTAGTAATACAGGCCCAGGACCCATTCACTGTCAATGCCCAAAAGAGCTTCAGGATCATCTGAAAGCCAGCGAACTTCGGCTGTTTTGTCGTCACGTTCACGGAAGTACGCGTCAAAAGAAGAATATTCCCAGCCCGGAGCGATACCTTCGTAAGTCCAGTCTTCATCGTAGGCATAACCCGTGTCGGCATCTAGCTGGTTAACGGACATTTCCAGTCGGCTGTTATCAAAGCCCAGGTAACTCAACTGCAAACGCAGCGCCTGACTTTCTAAACGGTCAAAACCCGGCTCATCAGACAGAGTCTCGCGCGTGTTATCCAGACTGAAAGCGTCGTAACCATTATCGACATCGTTATAATGCAGAACCGTCTGCAGTAACCAGTCTTTGCTAAGCTCAGTATCGAGCAGTAAGCGGGCACTTAACTCATCGCGCTGTTCAGTGTCATCCCTATCCAGGTAAGTATTTTCCATATAGCCGTCTTGCTGGAACTGACTGACTGAGAAACGCGCGTTACCCAATACTCCCAGGCTACCGCCCATGGCTAAACCACCCATGGCTTCAGAATAATTTCCCGCCGATAACTGAAATTCACCGTTGAAATCGCTGCTCGGTGCCGTGCTATCAAGCAACAATAAGCCGGCCATCGCATTCACTCCAAAGCGACCACTTTGCGGACCACGGAAAACTTCGACCTGATTAATATCGAAAAGCGATGCGGCACTGCCTAGTCCGCTGTAATCAATGCCATCAATCAATAAGCCGACAGACGGTGTCACCGGATCAACAAACTGAGAACGCTCGCCAATACCACGAATTTGAATGAAACGAGCCGTGGAGGTACCACCTGAGAAGTTTACGTTGGCAAAGCTATTCAGGGTGTCCTGTAAATGCTGAGAGTGACGCTGCTGCATGGCGTCTTTATCGATAATAGAAACACTGCTGGTGGTTTCATTTAAGGTACGGCGGTGAAAGTCACCACTCACTTCAATAATTTCTATGTCTTGCGTATCTTGAGTGTCTTCTGCAACATCAGCAAATACAGGTGACGTGAATAGCGCAGTAGTTATGCTGGCTGCCAGGTATGAATGGATTATTTTCATGGATCATTTCCTCAAAACAACAGAGTCAGAAACGATCCGGTAAGGCTGTATTAGACGGGTTTTCTACCATCCCTACGCCAGTATTAACCGGATCAGGTTTTAAGGGTTCGCTAATGCATCTCAGCCGTTGCCGGCACCCCTTGGTAAAGCGGCGTCAGTATAACGCAGCTTATTCGTTAAACAAATTTACTTTCAGTACAATTAAATGAAGGACAGGGCATCGCCGTAAAGATTCTCTAACGGCACGCCTTTAGCCACAAAGTCGTCGCGGATAACGCGCACCATCTCAAAACGTCCAGCCATATAGACCTCACAGTCCGGCAAGTTTTTCTGTCTCGCCATAACCGCATGATGTACTAAGCCAATTGAATAAGACCAGTCGTTATCCGCGTCTTCGACCACCGGATGATAATCGAAATGTTCGTACTGGCCTGCTAAACGTTCCAATTCGTCATGCAAATACAGGTCGCTTAGGCTTTTTGCTCCCCAATAAAGGCTTAGTGAGCGCTCTGGTGACAAGCGTAAATGCTGCTGCAAAATAGAGTAAGCATAAGAAAACCCTGTACCACCGGCAATTAAAACCGCAGGCTGGGTACTTTCCTGACGATAAAAGGCACTACCATCCGGTGCATCAATCTCTAGTTCCCCGTCGGCGCGCACTTTATCCAAAACTTCCATTGCGTAGCTGTTATCCGGCGTAGCACCAACATGAAGTAACCACTCACTTTTATCTGAAGGACATGAAGCAATGCTAAAAGGCCGTTTGTCTCTTTCACCCATGACTACCATCAGATATTGGCCTGCTTTAAATTTAACCGGTTGCGGCAGTTGCAAACGCACTTCCCAAACAGCGTCCGCTAACTGGCGCGAAATATCGGCTTTACAGGTCATTTGTTGACTCATTCACGACTCCATAATGTTCAATTCGTCCCAAAGCTGGTCGACACGTTGCTTAACATCATCACTCATGACAATAGGCTCGCCCCATTCGCGGTCGGTTTCGCCTTGCCACTTATTGGTTGCATCCATACCCATTTTTGATCCAAGACCAGACACCGGAGAGGCAAAGTCGAGGTAATCAATTGGCGTGTTTTCAACCAAGGTAGTGTCGCGTGCCGGATCCATTCGGGTCGTCATGGCCCAAATCACATCTTTCCAGTCTCGCGCATTCACATCGTCGTCGCACACAATCACAAACTTGGTGTACATAAACTGACGAAGGAACGACCAGACCCCCATCATCACGCGCTTGGCGTGGCCCGGGTACTGCTTCTTCATAGTGACTACTGCTAAACGGTACGAACAGCCTTCCGGTGGCAAATAAAAATCGACAATTTCAGGAAACTGTTTTTGCAGCAACGGAATAAAAACTTCATTTAAAGCAACGCCCAGCACCGCAGGTTCGTCCGGCGGACGTCCGGTATAAGTGCTGTGATAAATTGGGTCTTTACGATGAGTCACATGAGTCACGGTGAATACCGGGAACTCATCCACTTCGTTGTAATACCCGGTATGGTCGCCATAAGGCCCTTCCGGCGCCATTTCGCCCGGCTCGATGTAACCTTCAAGAATGATTTCTGCATGCGCCGGTACTTGTAGTTCATTACTGATGCATTGCGTCACTTCGGTTTTGCTGTCGCGCAGCAGCCCGGCAAAAGCATATTCAGACAAGCTGTCCGGCACCGGTGTTACTGCACCTAAAATGGTCGCAGGATCAGCACCTAAGGCTACCGACACAGGGAATTTTTCACCCGGATGCTGCTGACACCACTCCTGGAAATCCAACGCGCCGCCGCGATGCGACAACCAGCGCATAATAAGCTTATTCGGCCCCAAAAGTTGCTGGCGATAAATGCCTAAGTTCTGGCGCTCTTTATGTGGCCCTCGAGTTACCGTAAGACCCCAGGTCACTAACGGCGCTACATCACCCGGCCAACAATGCTGAATCGGCAACTTAGTTAAGTCAACGTCATCGCCACTCATGACCACTTGCTGACACGGCGCCTTTTTAATGCTTTTCGGCGACATACTCAGCACTTTTTTGTACTTAGGCAGTAAATTCAGTGCGTCACGAAAGCCTTTAGGTGGCTCCGGCTCTTTTAAAAACGCCAGTAACTTACCGACATCCCGTAAAGCGGTCACCGATTCCTGCCCCATACCTAAAGCCACCCGCTCTGGCGTACCAAACAGGTTAGCTAATACCGGCATATCGTGGCCTTTCACGTTTTCAAACAATAAGGCAGGGCCTTCGGCTTTTAAGGTGCGGTCTGATATTTCGGTAATTTCTAGGTAGGGATCGATTTCTTGTTGGATGCGTTTAAGTTCACCGCGCTCCTCCAGGAGCGCGATGAAATCGCGCAAATCTTGATATTTCATACGCCGCTTAGCTGTTGCGTTGACGTTTCATCGATTCGAAGAATTCGTCATTGGTTTTGGTCATCTGCAGACGGTCAATCAAGAACTCCATGGCTTCAACTTCGCCCATTGGATGCATGATTTTGCGCAGGATCCACATTTTCTGCAGCTCGTCCGGAGTCGTTAACAACTCTTCACGACGTGTACCTGAACGATTGAAATCAATGGCAGGGAACACACGACGTTCAGCCAGCTTACGATTCAGGTGCAGCTCCATGTTACCGGTACCTTTAAACTCTTCGTAGATGACTTCGTCCATCTTCGAACCAGTATCAATTAGGGCCGTTGCAATAATGGTTAAGCTACCACCTTCTTCAACATTACGAGCAGCGCCGAAGAAACGCTTCGGCTTATGCAATGCGTTAGCGTCCACACCACCGGTTAACACTTTACCGGAACTTGGAATAACGGTGTTATAAGCACGGGCTAAACGAGTAATTGAATCCAGCAGAATCACCACGTCTTTTTTGTGCTCAACCAGGCGTTTCGCTTTTTCGATAACCATTTCAGCTACCTGAACGTGACGGCTGGCAGGTTCATCAAAGGTTGAGGCAACCACTTCACCATGCACCAGGCGATGCATTTCGGTAACTTCTTCCGGACGCTCATCAATCAACAGAACGATCAGTTCAGCATCCGGGTGATTCGCCGCAATAGAAGTCGCAATATTCTGCAATAGTAAGGTTTTACCCGCTTTTGGTGGCGCGACAATAAGCCCGCGCTGACCTTTCCCGATAGGGGCAGATAAGTCCAGTACCCGTGCCGTGATATCTTCTTTACTGCCGTTACCACGCTCTAAGTGAAAACGCTCTTCCGCATGCAGCGGTGTTAAGTTTTCAAATAAGATTTTATTGCGGGAGTTTTCAGGCTTGTCGAAGTTAACTTCGCGAATTTTCAGCAGGGCAAAATAACGTTCACTGTCTTTCGGTGGGCGAATTTTCCCGCCGATAGTGTCACCCGTACGCAGGTTAAAGCGACGAATCTGGCTTGGGGAGACGTAAATATCGTCCGGACCAGCCAGGTAAGAGGAGTCGGCTGAACGCAAGAAGCCGAAACCATCCTGCAGAATTTCCAGCACACCGCCACCGTGAATGTCTTCACCACTTTTAGCATGCGCTTTTAAAATAGCGAAAATGATGTCTTGCTTGCGCAAGCGGGCCATATTCTCAAGGCCCATTGAGTCCGCGAGCTGAACTAGCTCGTTTACGGGTTTGTCTTTAAGTTCTGTTAGATTCATAGGAGGGTTTTCGAGTTATCGATTGAACACAAAGCCTTTTTTAATTTGACTCTAGAAAGTAAAACAATTGGAACTTTCGGAATTCGCGAAGTGCGAAACCAGAAACAGAAGTTTCATTTTAAAACAGGTTAACCGGTGGAGTTGGTGAACCCGTATGAACAGTTAATGAGCAGAAGTTATCACCAAAAAAGCAATCCGTCCAGTTTTCTCAACAAAAACGGCGCATAACGCGCCGCTTTTTGACAATCATTAAATATGCTGCTCAAGGAACTCGGTTAACTGAGCACGTGATAATGCGCCCACTTTGGTTCCAACAACTTCACCGCCTTTAAACAACAATAACGTTGGAATGCCACGAATGTTGTACTTAGGTGGTGTTTGTTCATTATGGTCGACATTCAGCTTGCCGATAACCAATTTGTCAGCGTATTCGCTGGCAATGTCATCAAGAATAGGCGCTACCATTTTACATGGTCCACACCACTCAGCCCAAAAGTCGACTAATACGGGTTTATCGGAATTAATGACATCAGCATCAAAACTGTCATCACTTAGCTGAACTATTGCGTCACTCATGGTACTCTCCGCTACTTTCTTCGCGTGGAAATATTAGAATAGTATTATTTCTGTTTTTGAATACAAGCGCAAACTGATATGCTTATAACTTATGACTAAAACACATCTTACAGAAACTCGCTTTGCTGATTTGGCGCTTCACCCCAAAATCCAGCAAGCAATATCCAGTGCCGGATTCGAGTATTGTACTCCAATTCAGGCGTTAAGTCTGCCTGTTGCTCTCTCTGAGCGTGATGTTGCCGGCCAAGCCCAGACAGGTACAGGAAAGACCTTGGCATTTCTGCTGGCTACTTTCAACCGCTTAATGCAGAACGAATCGTCCGAAAAAACAGAATCGGGGCCGCGCGCACTCATTATGGCTCCTACTCGCGAACTGGCTATTCAGATAGCGCACGACGCCGATGCTCTTATTGAGCACTGTGGATTAAAAATGGGCGTTATCTATGGCGGCGAAGGTTACGAAGGCCAAAAAGAGCAGCTAGCTTCACAACCCGACATACTGGTTGGTACCACAGGCCGACTTATTGATTTTTATAAGCAAGGTCTGTTCAGTCTCAATGACATTGAGGTTGTGGTTCTGGATGAAGCTGATCGCATGTTTGACCTTGGCTTTATCGATGACATTCGTTATTTGTTGCAGAAAATGCCGGAACCGGCCAAGCGCTTAAACCTGCTGTTTTCAGCAACATTGTCTTATCGCGTGCAAGAACTCGCCTACGAGCACATGAACGCACCAACGAAGCTTGAGGTCGAACCGTCACAGAAAACCGCGACACGGGTAACCGAAGAGTTGTTCTACCCCTCGAAGCCGGAAAAATTCCCGTTATTACTCACGCTTATTGAAGAAGACTGGCCGGATAAAGCTATCGTTTTCGCAAATACCAAGCATGGTTGTGAGAAAGTACACGGCTGGCTGGTTGCGAATGAACACCGCGCAGGTCTGCTCACCGGCGATGTCCCGCAGAAAAAACGCTTACGCATTCTGGAAGACTTTGCCGAAGGTAAACTCGACTTTTTAGTCGCAACCGATGTTGCGGCACGTGGTCTGCATATTCCCGAAGTGACGCATGTGTATAACTTCGACCTGCCTGACGACTGCGAAGACTATGTACACCGTATAGGCCGTACCGGACGTGCCGGTGCCAGTGGTGCAGCTATCAGCCTGGCGTGCGAAGAGTACGTCTACAACTTACCGGCTATTGAAGACTATATTGGTCATACAATTCCGGTAACCAAATACGACCCTGACGCTTTACTGTCAGACTTAAGACGCCCTCGTCCTGTACAGCGTCGCCGTCGCCACAACTCTGGCGGCGGAAGCAAAGGTAAGCCTCGTGGTCGTCGCTCAGGACCACCGCGCAACGCGTCGTAATATGCCTGCAAAAAAGCGCAAACTCGCTGCCATCGACATGGGATCCAACAGTTTTCATTTGTTGATGGCAGAAGTTTCCATGACCGGGTTCTTCCCTAAACCCCGCATTTTGGCTCGCCATAAGCAAAAGGTTCGTTTAGCTGACGGACTCGATGAGAATGACAGCATAGACGACCCGGCTATTTCACGCGGTGCACAATGCCTGAATTTGTTTGCGAAAGAGCTAGAACGTTTTCAGCCACATGCCGTTAAAGCAGTGGCGACTGCTGCTTTGCGTAAAGCCAGTAATCAAGCACAACTTCTTGCGAAATTTGAAGCTGTGCTGGGCTCTCCCATTGAAATCATTACCGGTGAACGCGAAGCCGAATTGATCTATTCCGGCGTTTGCAGTGCTTCTCAATGCAAAGACAAGGTCCTGGTTATTGATATTGGCGGCGCCAGCACGGAAGTTATTGCAGGCAACGGCTCCCGGGCCAATATTCTCAACAGTCTCGATATGGGCTGTGTGGTTTTTCAAAACCGCTTCTTTAAACAGGGGCACATTGACAGCGAAAGCATTGAGCAAGCGTCAAAAACCGCCGAGCAGTTACTTGCTCCCTATGTTGATGACTACCAAAAGCATGGCTGGTTAAGAGTATTGGGAGCGTCAGGTACTTTTCGTGCAATCAGTGAAATTGCGACAGCAGAAGGCCTGCAGGTACTAAGCCGGGATTGGTTAGGTCAACTGATTCAGCGATGTATTGAACAGGGACAAGTGGAACGCCTTAATTTTGCCGGCTTAAGGGATGACCGTCGTGCTGTTCTAGTTGGTGGAATCACCATACTGTTTGCCGTGCTAAAAACACTCAATGTCGATAAATTTGAGGTTACTACAGGCGCACTGCGCGAGGGGCTACTCGCACAGCTTGCCAATGAAATCACAGCTTAACGTTTCTTCTCAGCTAAGTGTTGGGCAACCGTTTTTGCAAAATAAGTGAGAATGCCGTCGGCGCCTGCACGCTTAAAGCTTAACAGACTCTCTTCAATAACATCCTGACCTAACCAACCGTTAGTAATGGCAGCCTGTAGCATGGCGTATTCGCCGCTCACCTGGTAAGCGAAAGTTGGTACCCCAAAGTTGTCTTTAACCCGGCGCACGATATCCAAATAAGGCATACCCGGTTTTACCATAACCATGTCAGCGCCTTCCTGAATATCCAATGCTATTTCCTGTAGGGCTTCATCTGAGTTTGCAGGGTCCATCTGATAGGTCTTTTTATTGCCACCCTTCAGGTTACCTGCAGAGCCGACAGCATCGCGGAACGGACCGTAGAACGCACTGGCATATTTAGCCGAGTACGCCATAATTTGTGTATTAATAAAACCTTCAGATTCCAGCGCGCTTCGAATAGCACCAATGCGGCCGTCCATCATATCCGACGGCGCCAAAACGTCAGCGCCGGCGCGCGCATGAGACAAGGCCTGCTTAACGAGAATATCGGTAGTAATATCGTTCTGTACATAGCCGCTGTCATCGATAATGCCGTCCTGGCCATGAGTCGTGAACGGATCCAGAGCAACATCGGTCATAACACCCAGTTCAGGAAACTGCGCTTTTATCGCTTTAACTGCACGCTGGGCTAATCCGTTATCGTCATAAGCAGCCTCTGCCATTTCCGACTTTGCCGATGCCGGCGTAACGGGGAATAATGCGACCATAGGAACACCCAGGCCGACCAGCTCTGCACATTCCTGAAGCAGTAAGTCGATACTGACGCGTTCAACACCAGGCATGGAGCTGACTTGTTCGCGCTGACTGTCACCTTCCAGTACAAACATCGGATAAATGAGATCATCAACGCTTAACTGATTTTCCGCCACAAGCCGCCGGCTAAAGTCATGGCGGCGTAAGCGTCGCAGTCGTCTGCCCGGAAAAGCACCCTGGTTTATCATCTTTGACTCCTAATTAGTTACTGCACCGCAACTCGGTCGCGGCCGTCATGTTTCGCGGCGTACAATGCGTCATCTGCGGCTTTAAAGAGTTCATCAACGTTATCAAAAATACGTGCACTGGTGGAGATAACGCCAACACTCAAGGTAATTTTAAGCAAGCCGGCATTGGTTTCAAACTCAGTTTCACGAACTTGCTCAAGCAATTGTTTTGCAAAAATCTCAGCTTCCTGTAAGTCGGTTTCAGGAAGAATGATGGCAAACTCTTCTCCGCCATAACGGCACACAATATCAGCAGCACGCTTTGCATGTTTCTGCATTAAACTTGCCAGCTGCTGCAAGATTTGGTCACCTGCCAAATGCCCGTGGGTGTCATTAACGGGCTTAAAGTGATCAACGTCAATCATTAATAACGCCAGTGGCAACTCACGGCGTAACGTTCGTCTTAGTTCTCTATCAAGATGCTGTTGAAAGTAACGGCGATTATAAAGCCCCGTTAATGGGTCTTCAGTGTTCTTTTGCTCCAGCTCGGTATTTACATCCTGCAATTCTCTTAAAGCGACTTGCAGCTCAAATGTACGTTCATCAACGCTTTCTGCAAGCTCACGGTTATAGCGTTTCTCGGCCAGCAGCCGCTCTTTGCGTTGTTCGCTATAACGTACAGCCAGAACCCAGGACAGCAGCAGGATCTCAATACCGGAGCCTATCATAATGGCATGGCGTTGAATGAACATGCTGTCAATAACGCCAAGGTATCCCAGCGAGTTAGCAACAACCGAGACCAACAAACTGCACCAGGCCAGCGTGAAAATACGGGCGTAGACAAAGCCTTTACGCCACATGTAGGCGCCGACAAGTAACAGGAATAGACATCCCGGCACTGCCAGACTCAGCAGCACGTGGATACTGATTCGATAACTGGCAAAAATTGCAATTAACAGACTGATAGCTGACAGAAACGCCATAACCATCAGCCCCCGGCCCCATGTGTACCGATAACGCTTAAGTTCAAGCAGCTGATAAGCAAATAAGGCAGCCGTTAAAAAGGTTAAACTCCCGAATATGGGAATCCCTTTATCTTGCAAATACAGGGAGTTAGGCCAAAGGTAATGGAAACCCAGCCCCTCCAGCGACAACATAAGGCCGGCAAAAAATAAGGTATAAAGTGAGTAAACGCCAAACTCCGGTTCCCGTGAAGCGATAAAACCAAACAAGTTATATACCGCCATACAAAGCAAAACACCAAAGTAAACACCTTCAGCTATCCGTCGGTTCATTTGCGTTTCAAAGAAACCAATTTCAGTTCGCACTGCAATAGGCAGACGCATAGAGCTTTGAGTATTGGTTTTTATGTAAATCTCACCGTTGGTATTTTCAGGTAATGGGACAGCAAACTCTGAAGTGGGTATCGGCCTCTCACCGAACGGCACCGTGTCACCCATCTGGTAAGTTCTGACCCCTTCAGGCTGAATGATATAAATGGTCAGCTCGTCGAGTAACGGGTAGGCAATGTGCAGAATGCGATCGTAGGGTTTATTTTCAAGTTGAAAACGAAACCAATATTCGTCACTGGTATAACCAAAGGATGCCCGATCACTCTCCAGTTTTGACCATTGGCTGGCTGACAGGTTTCGGACTGTTTCCAGGTCGAGTTTTTGCTCGCTGTGAGTATATTCAATGGAAAGTTCCGACTGGCTTGTCGGTAACAGTTGCGCCTGAGCTGCGGGCATCATTACCACCAGCAGAACGAAAGCTGTCACTAACCACTTCAACACATTCAGCGAGAATGCTTTAGTCACTTTGTTCTCCCGGCCCAAAAAAACGCTCAGTGTTTGCGTAGGTTAACTCTGCTAACTTTTGCGTTGATATCTGCAGATGCTTTGCCAGCGTTTCACCGATAACAGGTAACAATGCAGGCTCGTTCATTTTAGGACGCGGTTTAATACCTCTGGGCAATAAAAACGGCGCATCCGTTTCTAAAACCAATCTGTCGAGTGGCAAATTCGGCAGCGCCGCTACCAACTCCTGATTACGCCGGTCATCACACAGCCAACCGGTAATACCAAACCAGTGATCGCGCTCAGCATAGCGTTTAAGTTCATCGGCACCGCCTGTAAAGCAATGCGTTAAACATAAGGTGTTATCAGCACAGTATTGGTTAAGCAGCTCAATTTGTCGGTCAATGGCGTCACGTTCATGTAAATAAAGCGGCAGGTTGAGCTCATTAGCCAGTTCAATTTGCGCAACAAATACAGCTTCCTGCTCGGGTCTGGGAGAATAGTTGCGATTAAAATCGAGTCCGCACTCTCCTATAGCAACCACGCCAGGGTGCTGGGCTAACTCTTTTAACTTCTGTTTGTAATCCGCAGGCGCTTCACCGGCATCATGAGGGTGAATACCTACAGTCATCACCAATTGCTCAGGAAACTGCTGACACAATTTAATGGCCTGTTCAGCCTCATCAATAGAGGTTGATATGATCAGTTGCTTCCGCACCTCTGCTTGCTGAGCCCTCAGCATGACGCCATCCAGGTCTTTCAGCAGTCGCTTATTGGTTAGGTTTACGCCCGCATCAAACCACATCGTCCTCTTCCTTTTTACCCGGCGTATACCAACGACTGACTTGTAAGCCCAACTCGAACAACATCCACATGGGTATTGCCAGCAAAGTTTGAGAAATAACATCCGGAGGTGTTAACAACATTCCGATAGCGAAGGCACCAACAATAATATAAGGCCGTTTTTTCGCCAACGACTCCCGACTGCAGGTTCCCGTCCAAATAAGCAGCATAATGGCAACTGGCGTTTCAAACGCAATACCAAACGCGACGAAGATAGCTAAAACAAAGTCGAGGTAACGGGATATGTCTGTGGCTACTGTGACACCCTCCGGTGCTGCGCCGGTAAAAAACGCCATAGCAACAGGTAAAACCACAAAGTAAGCAAAAGCAATGCCGGCATAGAAAAGTAACGTGCTGGTGGCCAAAAGCGGAATCACTAAGCGCTTCTCGCGTCCATACAAGCCCGGCGCAATAAACCCCCACACTTGCCATAATAAATAAGGAACCGCCAGCGCAAGGGCTACCACCAGAGTTAATTTAAAGGGCGTGAAAAAAGGGGCGGCGACGTCTGTGGCTATCATTTGCGTGCCGAGCGGCATATTACTGAGCAAAGGTTGTGCAACAAAGTGGTAAATGTCATTGGCAAAGTAAGCCAGTGAAGCAAACACCAACAAAATTACCAGTATAGAGCGCAGTAACCGGTTTCTCAGTTCAAGTAAGTGGTCTAATAAAGGCGAGTCACTCATTCCGCACCTTTATCCGTGTCCGTTTTTGGCTTGTTGTCAGTTTCCGGCCTGGCTTTTGAATAAGGTCGCTGAACATCGGCTGCCGCGTTCCTTAGCTCAACCAGTGAGCGCTGCAGCTCCGGGCTTAAATTTTCCAAATCCTGACTTTCAGCTTGTTTCAAATGCTCGTGCAATTCTTTTATGCGCAGCTCATTATCGAGCTCACTTTGCACTTTTTGGGAGTATTGCCTGATACCAGATAAGGTTCTCTGAAAGCCGCGAATAGCTGACGGCAGGCGCTCGGGACCGAGCACCAGCAAGCCGACTATCGCTATAAGCAATAACTCCCAAAAACCAATATCGAACATCTACGACTTCCCGGTTTTATCCGAATCTGACTTGTCGTCATGCTCTTCTTTGTGTTGCAGCGAGTCATCGTCTTTATCTTTGTCATCCGCTTCATCGCCCATGGACTTTTTAAAGCCCTTTACCGCATTTCCCAGGTCGGAACCCAGATTGCGAAGACGCTTGGTGCCGAACAGCAAGACAACAATGACTAACAGTATGAGGAGCTGCCAAGGTGATATACCCATTTTATTTCCTATCGTTTACGTTAAATAAGTTCACTATTTGTCGTTTTAGGCCGGGTGCGCCAGGCCATAATTCCCAGAATAACAGTGACGACTCCGGAACCAATAGTAACCTCAGATAACTCGGACTGGTTCCAAAGTAATGTCGTACAAATTAAACCGCTGCCGGTTAATACCGTCCAGAACAGGGAGGTTGAAGCCTGCTTCTGAGTTAAAAGCTGTTGCCTGCGCAGCTGCCGTTCTCGTTCATCAATATTGTGTTGCTGGCGTAAGTTTTCATACAGCATCATTGGCATTTCAGGCAATTTCTCAGCCCAGTACGGCGCGTTCTCTTTCACCGAACGGACAATAGCACGCCAGCCCAGTTGCTCATTCATCCAACGCTCGAGGAATGGTTTAGCGGTTTTCCATAAGTCCAGTTCCGGGTATAGCTGGCGACCCAAACCTTCAATGTACAATAAGGTTTTTTGCAGTAAAACCAGCTGCGGCTGCACTTCCATCTCAAAACGTCGCGCCGTATTAAATAAGTTGATCAGCACGTGTCCGAAGGATATTTCCGCCAGTGGCTTCTCAAAAATAGGCTCACAAACCGTTCTTATGGCAGACTCAAACTCTTCAATATTGGTGTGCTTGGGTACCCAGCCTGAGTCAACATGAAGCTCCGCAACTTTGCGATAATCACGGTTAAAAAAGGCCAGAAAGTTTTCGGCTAAATAGCGTTTATCGTCGCGGTTAAGGGTTCCGACAATACCGAAATCAATACCGATATAACGCGGGTTTCTGGGGTCATCTTTCGCCACAAAAATATTACCCGGGTGCATGTCCGCATGAAAAAAGCTGTCGCGGAATACCTGGGTGAAAAAGACTTCAACGCCCCGTTCAGCGAGCTTTTTCATATCGACACCACGAGCTTGCAGGGTCGCAATGTCGCTTACCGGAATACCGTCAATGCGCTCCATAACCATCACGTTATGGCGACTGTAGTCACTGTAAACCACCGGAATATAAAGCATGTCTGAGTTTTCAAAGTTGCGCTTTAACTGTATTGCATTACCTGCTTCGCGCATTAAGTCCAGCTCATCGAGCAAGGTTTTCCGATATTCTTTAACCACCTCTTTCGGCTTTAAGCGCCGCCCATCCGGTAAATGGTTTGCAGCCACCGATGCCAGAGTTTCCATCAGCTCCAAATCGGCATTAATAGTCTCGCGGATATCCGGACGAATAACCTTTATAACAATATCCGTTAACTCGCCGTCTCTTTTCTTCAGTTTACCGGTATGCACCTGAGCAATTGATGCCGACGCCAAAGGGGTTGTGTCAAAATCAGCAAAGCAGTCACTAATACTCTGTAAACCTAAGGACTTTTCGATAATACGCTGCGCTGCATGACCATCGAAAGGAGGGACTTTGTCCTGCAGACGTGCCAGTTCAATCGCAATATCAGGCGGTAATAGATCGCGGCGGGTAGATAGCATTTGACCAAACTTAACCCACACCGGACCAAGCTCTTCAAGCGCCAGCCTTAACCGCACACCCGCAGGCTTGTCTTTGTGCTTATTGGGTAACCAAAACAACGCATGACGTCCTAGACGAATGGTCCAGGGCAACCAGCGTGCGGGGATAAGATCATCTAACCCATAGCTCAGTAGTGTTTTGGTAATTTTATAAAAGCGACGCGTCCGCATCATTAACCCTTCTTCTCACGACACTGACGTTCAAGGCGCTCAATTTGAGCCCGCAGCTGTTGTAAATCGGTTTTAAACTGGTCAAATTCAGCTCTTACCGGTAATAGTTTTTTCTCTTCAGTTAGCACACCATGGACCCAGCGCTGCTGCTGTTGCCATTGTGTTTTTACCTGCTCGCGGCTGCGACGCCAAAGCTTGCCCAACCAGTGTGCAGGCACGTCGCCTATGGTCTTCGCCAGTTCCGCTTCCCAGTCGACGTTTAACGACTTAAACAAGCTCACCACCTGTTGCGCCAGCATAGGGTCACCGTCAATATCCAGTAAATCCGCTTTGATCAGTCGCGTCAGGTTGGCTGTATCCTGCAGCTCGGGCAGTACACCCATTTCTGTTGCTATCCGGCAGTCTACATCGCTCTCATCCGACGTACTGAGCTGCACACCGTGGGTGTCCACACTCACGGTAATTTCAAAAGGCAGCTCTTTCAGATGAAAGCGCAGACGCTTTCCGTCCAGACGCTGCAAACGCTCCACCGACTCCGGGTCACGGTGCAACAGATTATTCGCTACCTTTTCAACCAACAAAGTTGGAATAAGCGGTAATAACGTCATCAGAATTTATACCCTCGGTGCAGTGCAACCACGCCGCCAGTCATATTCTGGTAATCGACTTTTTCGTACCCGGCAGTGCTCATCATCGACTTCAGTGTTTCCTGGTCCGGATGCATGCGGATAGATTCCGCCAAATACTGGTAGCTGTCAGAATCGTTAGCAACAGCCTGTCCCATTTTGGGTAAAATGTTGAACGAATAGAAGTCGTACACCTGGTTCAACGTAGCCGATACCGGTTTAGAGAACTCAAGAATTAATACACGTCCGCCAGGTTTGAGTACCCGCAGCATAGAGCGCAGAGCTTTGTCTTTGTCGGTGACATTGCGCAAGCCAAAAGCTATGGTAATAACGTCAAAGGTATTGTCATCAAACGGAAGTTCTTCCGCGTCAGCCTGCACATAACGTACATTGCCAATAACGCCGCTATCGCGCAATTTGTCACGGCCTACTTTCAGCATAGCGTCGTTAATATCGGCCAGTACAACTTCGCCCTCAGCCCCGACACGGCGTGAAAACTGCGCGGTTAAGTCGCCGGTTCCACCGGCAATATCCAACACTTTCATACCGCGGCGAACACCACTGCAGTCAATGGTGTAACGTTTCCATAAACGGTGAATGCCAAACGACATTAAGTCGTTCATGACATCGTATTTTGCCGCTACCGATTGAAAGACATCAGCGACCAGGCTTTTCTTCTGACTGCGGGCAACTTTTTGGTACCCAAAGTCAATGGATTCTTCGTTTTTATCGTTCATTTAACTATCCCGAACTGATTTTGTACTAGTGTACTTGATGATCACACCTGAGCATAGTGGTCACGACGCGGTAACCAGCGCTCAATTAACGCTTCAGCGCTTTGTGGGTAGTGCTCTAATACGTGCTGAGCAATATTTTGGGCTTCTGGTATTAACGCTTCATCGCGCTCTAAATCAGCCACTTTCAATTCGGCCAGACCGGTCTGCCGGTGCCCCAGCAATTCACCCGGTCCGCGAATTTCTAAGTCTCGCTGTGCAATCACGAAACCGTCGTTACTTTCCCGTAAAACGCCCAGTCGCTGCTGCGCCGTTTGTGACAACGGACTGTGATACAGCAGCACGCAGTGACTGGCTACCGAGCCACGACCAACTCGTCCGCGCAACTGGTGCAACTGAGCCAGGCCCAGCCGCTCCGGGTTCTCAATGATCATCAGCGACGCATTAGGAACATCCACCCCAACCTCTATGACTGTCGTTGCGACCAATAGGTCAATGTCACCCGCTTTAAACGCCTGCATCACCTGTTCTTTCTGCTCGTGCTTAAGCCTGCCATGCACCAGGCCAATACTTAAACCTGGCAGCTGCTCCTGCAAGTCATTGGCGGTGTCTTCTGCGGCCTGACATTCAAGTACATCGGACTCTTCAATAAGCGTACACACCCAATACGCCTGACGGCCTTCAGTGGCACAGACCTCCCGCACACGCTCCACAATTTGTTCCCGCCGGGTATCCGGAATGGCAACCGTCGTGACCGGTGTGCGTCCGGGCGGCAATTCATCAATAACTGATGTGGCTAAATCCGCATACGCTGTCATAGCTAAAGTGCGCGGGATGGGTGTTGCGGTCATAATCAATTGATGAGGATGCACACCGGCCTGAACGCCTTTTTCGCGTAATTGTAACCGTTGATGCACACCAAAACGGTGCTGCTCGTCAATAATAACCAATGCCAGGTGCTGATATTCAACATCCGCCTGAAACAGCGCATGGGTTCCAACCAGTAACTGGATCTCACCTTGTTTTAACTGTGCCAGTAACTCCTGACGGGACTTACCTTTTGATTTGCCGCTCAACCAGGCGACATTAATGCCCAGCGGCATTAACCACTGACTAAAGGTAATAGCGTGCTGCTCAGATAAAAGCTCGGTTGGTGCCATTAAAGCCACCTGGTATCCGGCTTCAATCGCGGCCAGGGCACTGAGCGCCGCAACCAGAGTTTTGCCCGAGCCAACATCGCCCTGCACGAGACGCATCATTGGTTGGCCTCGGGCCATATCGCTGGTAATTTCTTTCACCACTCTTGCCTGCGCGCCAGTGGGTGAAAACGGCAACTGCTTTAAAAATGCCTCTTGTAACGCACCATTGCCTTTTATGGTAAAGCCCGCCTGAGCCTGTCGGGACTGGCGTAACTGCAGCAAACTTAATTGATGCGCAATAAGTTCTTCCGACGCCAGTCGCTGCTGCGCCGGATGCTCGCCTTGCTCCAACTGATGCAAAGGAACATCTACCGGCGGCCGGTGCAGAGTTAAAATCGCTTGTTCGAGAGAAAGTTGATGGGGCCTTAATTTTTCCGGCAGAAGCTCGGGCAAAGAACCAGGCTGAAGATACGTCAGTGCCTGCTCAATGATCTTACGCAATAGCCCTTGAGTTACACCTTCTGTCATTGGGTAGACTGGTGTCAGAGTTTCCTGCATATTCAATGGCTCACCGGCTTTAACAACGCGGTATTCCGGGTGGATCATCTCCCAGCCGGTCATGCCGCGGCGCACTTCACCAAAGGCTAATAAATGCGTGCCTTGAGCAAATTGTTTTAACTGAGCAGCACTGAACTGAAAAAAACGCAGACTGATACTGCCGGTTTCATCGCTGGCCTGACAAATCAGCATGCGCTTACGGCCGTACTTAATATCGGCATGCCGCACCGTGACCAAAACATTGGTTGCCACACCAGCACGCAAATTTGCAACGTCGGTCACTTGGGTACGGTCTTCGTATCGCAGCGGCAGGTGCAACAGTGCATCGCTGACAGAGGCTAAGCCCAGCTTGCGCAGCTTAACCGCAACCTTTTCGCCCACACCTTTAAGTACCGTCAGTGGAATGTGCTGCAGTCCTTTTACCGCCACCTTTGCTCCTTATCTTGCACGCATCGCCAGCCACCAGGCTTCGTCCGCGACAATTTGTCCATTTTCATCCAACTCCGGATAAGGCATATTCTTACGCTTGCATGCCTTGGCATAAATCGGATGACCGCCTTCAAACAGCACTCGGTGTCGTTCTTCGGCACTCACGTGCGTTTTATCGTACAAACCAGCCAGTTCACGCTGGCGTTGCGCTTCATACAACATCACAGCGCCAGCTACAGAAACATTCAGTGACTGTACCATGCCCACCATAGGAATCATCACATGATGATCAGCAATATCCAGCGCTTCATCGGTTACGCCATATTTTTCCTGACCCAGTAAAATAGCGGTCGGCTTGGTGTAATCGACCTCACGGAAGTCTACAGAGTGTTCTGACAAGTGAGTCACCACCACCTGCATACCTTGTCCCTGAGTTGCCTCCAGCGCTTCACCAATGGTTTTATGGTTGTGAATTTTTACCCAGTTCTGGCTTCCTAAAGCAGTCCCGCCGGACAACCTCGCCTTTTTGGTCAGCCATATCGCGTGCATTTCATGGACGCCTATCGCATCTGCCGAGCGAACCACCGCAGATAAATTATGGTTTTTATGCACGTTCTCCATGACAACGGTCAGGTCTGGCTGGCGTTTGTCCAGCATCTGGTTAATTCGTTGATATCGTTCAGGACTCATTGCTTTTTTATAAAAATAGGACTAGATATAAGCAGTATACCCGAGAGAATCGGTCAGAACTAACCCTATGCTTCATCAAGGAAGACAAGAATAATAATGTCGTACTCCTATATTGCCCGGCAACCGATACTCACCAGAGACCAAAAAGTCTATGGTTATGAGCTGCTTTTCCGCGACAGCAACTCCAACAGTTTTCCTAATATTGACCCAAATGAGGCAACCTCCAAATTGCTTCTGGAGCAGCACTTACTGGGTGATATTCAGACGCTGTGCATGGGTAAGCAGGCGTTTATTAATTTCCATGCCCGCACTTTGTTAAACGACTTTCCTTCTTTTTTAAATGCCCGAACGGTATGGGTGGAGCTGCTGGAGACTGTTGGCGTTGATGCACCTTTACTTGAAGCCTGCAGCAGCACTACGTCGAAAGGCTACCGCATTGCGTTAGACGATCACGACTTTGACGGGCAGTGGGATCCGGTTATTCCGATGATCAACATGGTGAAAGTTGATATTCAGGAGCAGGGCTTAAACCTCGAAAGTAAAATTCGGTTCTTCAAAGAAAAGGGAATTCCTCTTTTAGCCGAACGGGTTGAGACTTACGACGAGTTTGAACGTTGTCTTGAATTGGGCTTCGATTATTTTCAGGGCTTTTTCTTTGAGAAACCTCAGGTCGTACAACAAAAATCGCTCTCGCCAAACCGTATTAGTAAGCTGACATTATTATCTGAGGTTCATAAAAAAGAGCTCGACTTAAATACCATAAGGCAGATCATCGAGCAGGACTTGTCGCTGACATACAGTTTACTGAAACTGGTGAACAGCGCACTTTACGGCGGCCGTAAGAAAATAGAAAACATTCAGCACGCTTTAGTCTATTTAGGCGATGCCGAAATTCGCCGCTTTGTTACCTTGGTGGTGTTAGCCAATGTCTCGGCAGGGCAACCTGAAGAGCTGACCATTAAATCAGTGACCCGGGGGCGTTTTATGGAGTTAGTCACGGTCGAAATTCTCAATGAAAAACATCGCTCCAGCGCTTTTCTAGCCGGTATGCTTTCGTTACTGGATATTATACTGGGGGTACCGATGGACGATGTTCTCAAACAACTGCCACTTTCTTCAGAAATCACAAAGGGGCTGAAAAGCCGCGAAGGTGTCTGGGGCTATCTACTGCAAATGACCGAAATTTACGAGCGCGGCGAGTGGGACGCTCTGGATAAGCACCCTTTAAAACAAAAATTAAACGGCACCGATATTGGGCAGCTTTATATCGATGCCAGCCAATGGTGCCGTTTAGCGCTATTTTGAACCTTAACCTAAAAGCTTACGCGATACCTCATAGATGTCCGTCCGACGGTCTTTTTTATTCGTTACCGACCCTTCGTGATGCAAATAACGCAGCTCATCCAGGTTTAAGTCAGAAAACATCAACATTTCGGTGTTCGGTGTCGTTTCCGACATAATTGCGTCATGCGGGAAAGCAAAGTCAGACGGTGAAAATACAGCCGACTGCGCATATTGCACGTCCAGACTTTCTACTTCAGGTAAGTTACCCACACTGCCACAAATAACCACATAGCATTCGTTCTCTACCGCGCGAGCCTGAGCGCAATGGCGTACGCGCAAATAGGCATTGCGGGTGTCCGTCCAGAACGGCACAAACAGAATCTCCAGTCCCTCATCGGCCATTATGCGGCCAAGCTCAGGAAACTCGACGTCATAGCAAATCAAAATGCCAATGCGTCCGGCGTCGGTATCAAAAACTTTGACTTCGTTGCCGCCTTCAATAACCCAGTCGCGTTTTTCGTGTGGCGTAATATGCAACTTATACTGCTCTTCCACCGAGCCATCGCGACGGCATAAATACGACACGTTATAAATTGTATCGCCATCCTGAAGCGGCATAGAGCCAGTAATGATATTGACGTTGTAACTGACCGCCATTTGCGACATTTCACGCTTAAACAGATCGGTGTACCCAGCCAGAAAACGAATCGCGTCCATTTGCTGGCTCTGGTCAGTCAGCCCCATTAACGGTGCGTTGAAAAACTCCGGAAAGACAGCAAAGTCACTTTGATAACCCGACAAAGCATCAACAAAGTATTCCACCTGCTTCAGCAGCTCTTCTACCGACTCAACCGAGCGCATTTGCCACTGCACGGCCCCCACGCGTACGTTTTGAATACGGGTGGTGAGAATGTTATCCGATGGCTCGTACAGAAAGTTATTCCATTCCAGCAAAGTCGCAAAGCCGCGCGACTTCTCGTCCTCGGGTAAATACTTGCCCAGCAGGCGTTTTACGCTAAAGTCGTTGGCCAGCTGAAAGGTCAGAATGGGATCATAAATTTCACGGCGCTGCACCTTATCCAAATATTGGCTTGGCGTCAGTTCGTTAGAGTACTTATAGTAATTGACGATACGACCACCTGCCAGAATAGCCCTCAGGTTCGCCTGTCGACAAAGCTCTTTACGCGCATCGTACAAACGGCGGCCCAGTCTGTAACCCCGGTATTCAGGGTGAATTAAAACATCCAGGCCATAGAGCGCATCGCCTTTCTTATTATTAAGAATGGCTTCTCTGTGACCAATTAAGTCGTCGTAGGTGTGGGGGTTAGAGAACTTGGTGTACTCAACTTTTACGGTCAAGGCGACCCCGACAATGCGTCCATTGTCCTCCAGACAAAACTGGCCTTCCGAGAAATCTTTTATCAGCTTTTCTATCGTAAACTGACTCCAGGAGCCGCCTATATCTTTATAGACCGCATCCATTAACGCTTTCAACTGTTCGTAATCTTCCAGGCGCAAATTTCGTATTTGCAAATGCAGTTCATCCGGGCTCATTATCTCTATCCTGATCTAAAACAACTTTACCGACAGTCTACACGTAATTGGAATAAGGTTGCATCAGGATAATTAGCTGTATAAACTTCTGGACGTCCAAATAAAAATAAAAGGCTGACACATGACAGATGCTTCGCCACAACCGGCTAGCGCTAAGGCGCTGTTACCTCTAGCGTTATTCTTAGTTTTGTTCTTAGGAACAGGGCTGTATTTTCAAAGCGAAGGCGTAGAGTACGCGTTTTATCAACTGCCCAGCCCGGTGGCTATTTTACCGGCAATAGTGCTGGGTATACTGCTCAGCAAACAGGCTTTTGAAGAACGTATTGAAACCTTCGTCGGTGGTGTCGGCGACAACAACATCATTACCATGTGTTTAATCTACTTATTGGCCGGTGCCTTTTCCACGGTCGCAGAAGCAACCGGCGGTGTAGATGCCATGGTGGCTTTAGGTTTAAACATTATCCCTCCGTCATTTCTGCTGCCCGGGCTATTCATCATAGCGGGCGTTATATCCACAGCTATGGGCACATCAATGGGTACCTTGGCGGCACTGGCCCCGGTCGTTCTGGGTATTGGTGAAGCAACGGATATCAGTCTGCCATTGCTGGCCGGAGTGCTGGTTAGCGGCGCGATGTTTGGTGACAACTTATCCATCATCTCTGACACCACCATTGCTGCAACTCGTACACAGGGCTGTACCATGCGCGATAAATTCCGTGCGAACCTTAAAATTGCAATACCAGCAGCTATTTTCACCGTTATTTGGCTGATCACTTACGATACCAGTCAGGTGCCTCTGGAGATCCCGGAAGCTAACCTCTGGCTGTCACTGCCTTACTTCGCCATTATTGTACTGGCGGTAATGGGGCTTAACGTTTTTGCCGTATTAGGCCTTGGTATTGTGTTAGCCGCTGCTTTTGGCATGTTCACGGTCGACTATGAATGGGTTGCTTTCAGTCAGGATATTTACGAAGGCTTTGGCAGCATGCAGGAAATTTTCCTGCTGTCGTTACTCATTGGTGGCTTATCAGCGCTAATCCGTCAGCAGGGCGGACTGGCTTTCTTAGCCGCTTTTGTCGAAAGTGCTGCCAACAAGGTGAGTAAACACAAGCAACGAGCCTCCGCCATTGGCGTTGCCGCACTGACCGCACTGACCAATTTCTGTGTTGCCAACAACACCGTCAGTATTCTGTTAGCCGGTGAGGTCAGCAAGCGTTTGGCAAAAGTGGGTAACTTAGCACCACGACAAAGCGCCAGCTTATTAGATATTTTTGCTTGTGTTGTACAAGGCGCGTTGCCGTATGGAGCGCAAGCATTACTAATGGGAGCTAGCTTTAAAATATCCCCATTGTCAGTCAGTTTGCATACGGGTTATTGCTTTATTCTGGCAGCAGTGGCTATTGCCATTATCATCTGGCGCCGACCTCTGGAGGACAGAGAGCCGACACCAGAGTCAGCCTAAATTAGTTGGTGCTGGGCAGTTCCATAATGCCGTCAATTTCAATCTGCGCGCCTTTCGGTAATTGTTTTACGCCGATAGCCGCGCGAGCCGGATACGGCTGTCTGAAATGTTTTGCCATCACTTCGTTCACAATAGCGAACTGACTCAGGTCGGTCAGGTAAATCTGAACCTTGATCATATCCTGTAATTCACCACCGGATGCTTCACAAACTGCAGTCAGGTTTTTAAACACCTGCTCCGCCTGAGCTGTGAAGTCTTCACTAACAAGCTCCATAGTTTCAGGAACCAGCGGAATCTGCCCGGAAAGATAAACGGTCGTGCCAATTTTGACTGCTTGCGAATAAGTGCCGATAGCAGCAGGCGCTTTATCCGTTGAAATAATTACTTTAGACATATTACTTCCTTAAGCGCGTCACGCGCTGAACATCCGGCATTTTACGAATGTGACGTATCACGTCCGCTAAGTGCTTACGGTTTTTTATGGTTAAAGCCACATCAATGAAATAAATGTTGGCGTCAATTTCTTCGGTCTGCAGACCATCAATATTACAACCCGTGGTGGCAATTGACGAGGTTAACTTGGCCAGTACACCCTGATTGTTAACAATTTCAATGCGAATCTCAGAAATAAACTCGGCGTCGGGTTTGTTATCCCACTCAACCGGGAAGTAACGACCGGGATCATCTTCATGTCCGCGAACGTTTTTACACTCACGGCGATGGATAACCAAACCTTTACCCGGGCTGACATGGGCAATAATATCATCGCCAGGAATAGGCCGGCAGCACTTCGCGAAGCTTACCAGAAGACCTTCAGCTCCTTTAATTGAGAGGCTTTTTTGCGATGCGTTGTCGTCTTTTATTGGCTGTAAATCGCCTAATAACCGCTTCGCAATAGCTATCGACATCATATTTCCCAGGCCAATTTGCTTTAACAGGTTCTCGCGGGTATCAATTTTGGTTTCCTGCAACACTCGGTTAAATTCCGATTCCGGAATTTCATCATAACTGACTTGCCCAAGCGCTGAGCGAAGTAAACGTTCACCCAGTTGCTGCGCTTCATCAGCTTCCTGGCTTTTCAGGTACTGACGGATTTTCGCTCGTGCTTTACCGGTTACGACAAAGTTCAGCCAGGCAATATTAGGACGCGAGTTCGGTGCTGTTTTTATCTCAACCGTCTGCCCTGTCTCTAACGGCTTACTCAATGAATAAGTGCGATGATTAACCCTGGCGCCAATGCACGTATTACCAATATCGGTGTGTACCGCATAAGCAAAGTCTACTGCCGTAGCGCCCTGAGGTAATTCGGTGATACGTCCGTCCGGGCTGAATACGTAAATTTCATCGGGGAACAGGTCAGATTTGACGCTTTCAATAAACTCAAAAGAGTTACCGGCACTTTGCTGCAGCTCTAACAGGCTCTGCATCCACTTACGGGCACGCACCTGAGCGGTAGTACTGGAGTCATCAGATTTTTTGTACATCCAATGTGCCGCGACACCCCGGTCAGCCATAAGATCCATCTCTTCAGTGCGGATCTGAATTTCTACCGGTACCCCGTGTGGTCCTTTTAAAGAGGTATGCAGCGACTGATAGCCATTTGACTTAGGAATTGCAATATAATCTTTAAACCGCGTTTCAATGGGTTTATACAAATTGTGCAGCGCGCCAAGAACCCGGTAGCAGGTATCCACACTGTCCACAATGACGCGGAAAGCATAGATATCCATAACCTGTTCAAACTTAACTTCTTTAGCCTGCATTTTGCGGTAAATACTGTGCAGATGCTTTTCACGGCCGGACACCCGCGCTTTAATATTATTGCCTTCAAGCCGGGAGTTGATTTCGCTCTGTACACGCTCAGTAAACTCGCGTCGATTACCCCGTGCCCGTTTAACTTCCGATTCCAGCAACTTCCCGCGCCAGGGATACAACGCCCAAAAGCCCAATTGCTCCAGCTCGTTTTTAATATCGTGCATACCCAGACGGTGCGCTAACGGCGCATAAATTTCTAAGGTTTCGCGGGCAATGCGGCGGCGTTTGTCGGGCCGGAGGTGCTGAATAGTGCGCATGTTATGGGTGCGGTCAGCCAGTTTAATCAGAATAACCCGAATATCCTGCACCATCGCCATAATCATCTTGCGATAGTTTTCCGCCTGAGCTTCTTCTTTAGAGTTAAACTGAAGTTTATCCAGTTTAGAAACCCCTTCGACCAGACTGGCAACCGTTGCGCCAAAGCGCTCGGCCAGGTCTTCCCGGCTGGTTTCGGTATCTTCAATCACGTCATGCAGTAAGGCAGCCATGAGTGTTTCACAATCCAGCTTCATATCCGCAAGCAAACTGGCTACGGCAACCGGGTGAGTAATATAGGGTTCACCACTGCTGCGTTTTTGCGAACTATGGGCTTCATTTGCTACAACAAAGGCATCACGAATACGCTCCACCTGCTCAGATGGAAGATACTCACTAACTTGAGCCTTTAAGCCTTCAAATAAGTACACCAGATAACTCCCCGGGTCACACCGGACTTATGAATATACTTTCAGAATAAGGGGATTTGATAGAATTGCCAACGGCATTGATGCCGTTGGCGAATAGAAATTTTTATTCGATACCGCGCAACGCATCTACGGCGCGCAGTTCTTCAGCGTCTTGCTGCTTTTGAGCGGCTTGATCTTCGATATCCAGACGTTCGTTGTCGATAAGACCTTGCTCTATTTCACGCAAAGCAATAACAGTTGGCTTTTCGTTCTTTGTTTCAACTAATGGCTCTTTACCATTAGCCAACTGACGCGCGCGGCGTGAAGCTAACAAAATTAAATCAAAACGGTTACCAACACGGTCTACAGCATCTTCTACAGTTACGCGAGCCATGGTTTTACTCCAAATAAAGCGTGAGTCGTATTTTTCGAAAGGCTAAGAATTATACGGAATTAAGCCCTATGATCCAAGCAATTCCTTCAATACCTTTGAATATCTTACTTGTTGGTGCGGCATTTTATGCCGTTGGGCAAAGACAATATGCTCCAGCGATGCCAGAGTAATATCAAAATCATCGTTTACCAGTAAGTAGTCAAACTCATGATAATGCGACATTTCTGCCTGAGCTTTTGCCATGCGCTCAGCAATAACTTCGTCGGAATCCTGACCTCGGAATCGCAACCTTTCTTCCAGAATATCCAAGCTTGGGGGGACAATAAAAACCGATCGCACTTCAGGGTGGTGTTCACGAACTTGTTGCGCGCCCTGCCAGTCAATATCGAGGAAAACGTCTTTGCCTTCAGCCAATAAGGACTCGACGACTTTACGAGAGGTTCCATAATAATTGCCGAACACACGTGCCCATTCATAAAACTCACCCGCATCAATACGCTGTTCAAACTCGTCAGTATTGAGAAAATGGTAGTGGACGCCCTGCACTTCACCCGGGCGCGGAGCACGCGTAGTAGACGATACAGATACCTGCATGGATTGATCGGGGTGTTTTTCCAACAAAGCCCGTATCAGGCTCGACTTGCCTGCGCCACTGGGGGCCGCAATGATAAACAAATTCCCTAACACCGGAGACGCGGTCATAACGGGTTCTCTTTTTAAGAAACGGACGATCACTGTTGGCGCGAAATAATAACACGGTTTCACACCGCGATGAAAATTGAGTAGAGTATGGCTTTTACGCAGCAGCGGTACTAATTTGCAGACTTCATCAGCGCCAGTGGCGAAACCATCAAAACTTCCCCTCTTTTTCGGCCTGTTGGTTCTGGTGTTGCTGGGGCTCAATCTACGCCCGCTGCTAACCTCGGTAGGACCTCTTGCCGACGAACTGCAAACCATTACCAAACTGTCTTTTAGTGAAGTTTCGCTACTGACCACACTGCCCATTTTAATGATTGGTTTAATGGCGTTATTCGCTGGCCGGGTAACAACAGCATTAGGTTATAAGCAGGGCATAGGTCTTGGCCTGCTTGTACTTTGCGCAGGCCTGCTAGTACGCTTATTTGAACCGACAAATATAAGCTTAATCAGTAGTGCCCTGGTTGGAGGGGTTGGTATTGCACTGCTTCATATTGTGATCCCTGAGCTGACCAAGCAAAAGTATCTGAATCGCTTAGGCATGGTCACCGGTCTTTGGTCTGCTGCACTGATGGGCGGTGCTGCACTCGGCGCCGTTGCCACCCCCTGGGCCGCAAACTTACTACCTGAACGGTTCCAGGCTCTGGGGAGCTGGTCCCTGTTGGCCTTACTGGTGCTCGTCATTTGGTATCTCCCTTTTAACCGGGTTCCGGTAGCCAGCATCCCTCCAAGACATCTGCTTTTGCGTGCTCATCGTTATCCAAGGGCCTGGCTGCTCGGTATTTACTTTGCCCTGGTTAATGCAGGCTATGCAGGGTTCATTGCCTGGATAGCACCTTTTTACGCGGAGTTTGACTGGCCAGCACAAAAAGCCGGAAATTTACTGGCACTGTTTTCTTTAGTTCAGGTTATTGGCGCTTTATTGTTGCCGGCTTTATCTCGAACACAAGACCGACGCTTTTGGCTAATGCTAGCGGTTATCACCCAAATGGTGGGGTTTGCCGGACTCAGCTGGTTTCCGACAGCGTCTCCGTGGTTATGGTCCGCTCTGTGTGGTTTTGGTTTAGGTGGCGCTTTTCCGCTGTGCATTGTTATGGCACTGGACCATATCGATAACCCAGTGCAGGCCGGGCGTCTGGTTTCCTTTATGCAGGGTATAGGCTTTATGTTTGCCAGCCTCATGCCGCTTTTAACCGGATGGTTCAGAGATTTTTCAGGCAACTACAGTTTAGGCTGGCAACTACACATCATTGTTGGCTTATTAATTTTGCTGATAACCTGGCGCTTTAACCCCAAGAGTTACAAAGGCTTATTTAACTTGCGGGAATAATTCTCGCAATAATGTCGTCGGCCAAACTCTCTAACTGTTGCTGAGGTAAACCTCGTCCCGCCATGGTGCGCAACCCAATAACATTCGTTTGCAACAAGCGACCAAGACGTTCGGGAGACTGAGCCCGACCAATTTCTCCACGCTGCTGCGCCAACTTGAAAGCATCGGTGAAGCCGCGCTCAAACTCGTCCAGATAAGCTTTGGCAGGTTCACTAAACGTCTTGTCTTCCGGAGTGAACTCAAGCAAAGTTTTCACTAACATGCAGGCTTTCGTCGGCGACTCATTAGATGTCATTACCGCTATATTGCGAAGGTACAAACTGATACCCTGCAAAATAGACGAACTTTGAGCCAATGTCTGTTCAAACTCTTCCGTTGCAAGCACAGCGAACTTTTCCAGAGTTTCTTTAAATAGCGCTTCCTTGTTACCAAAGGCGGCGTAAATACTTCCTGGCCTCATGTCCATTTCTTCTTCGATGTCTTTCATCGAGGTCGCATGATATCCCTTGCGCCAGAAAAGCTTGAGCGCATTGTTAAGCGCTGTTTCCCGGTGAAATTTAGGCGTTCTGGGCATTTTCTTCATCCTTAATTATTGACCTAAAAGTAAGTATAGACCTGCTTGTCCCTAATTTCACTTTAAGAAGTGTTAAGAATTATGATCCAAAGGTTTCGGGAACGACTATTAGAAGGAACATTACAAATAAGGGTAACACTATGGAAATTGTTCAGTTCGGTTCCGATGATATTGAAAATACTCTGGCGAAAATGTCAGATGACAAATTAAACGACATTGCGTTTGGCGCGATTCAGCTCGACGGCAGTGGCAAAATCATCCAGTACAATGCCGCTGAAGGCGATATTACAGGTCGCGATCCGGGTGCTGTTGTTGGTAAAAACTTTTTTAAAGAAGTGGCTCCTTGTACCAACAGCCCTGAGTTTAAAGGCCGCTTCGATGAGGGCGTAAAAAATGGCGACTTGAACACCATGTTCGAATACGTTTTTGACTATGAAATGAAGCCGACTAAGGTCAAAGTTCACATGAAAAAAGCCCTGACAGGGGATACCTACTGGGTGTTTGTTAAGCGGCTATAACGTGGCAAACTCACTTAATCACCACTTCATTGTAACTGTCATCGGCGATCTTATCGCCGATGAGCTCTCCAGAATGCGTCCGGCTGAAAGCGAGCACTGGAAGCGCCGTCAGTGGCACGAAGACGATTATTTGATATCGAAAAACCAGGTCACAAAGGACGATGGCGACGAAGCTGTTGCGGTAGACTCCCTGGAAAGGCTTGCTCTGGCCGGGCGGGTTGTCCAGTTTTTCCACATGGGAGACAGCGGAGTCGAGGACTATCTCTTACGTCGCCACAGTCTGTCCGAATGGGCTGAAGTGGTGCTTAAGTCACGACAAGTTCACTCTCAAAATCTAACCGTAACGACTTCTGGCAGTACAGGACAACCTAAGGCTTGTGAACACTCATGGAGCACTTTGGTTGAGGAAGCTCATGCGTTTATACGTATTTTTAATAATGAATACGACATATCGCCTAACAGAGTCGTCTCCTTAGTTCCCAGCCATCACATTTATGGCTTCCTGTTTACTGTGTTATTACCTAATCTCGTCGATATTCCCGTTATAAGAGGGTTCAAAGCCTATAGCCATGTTCGTAACGGCGGCTTGCGTGCCGGCGACATCGTTGTTGGCTTTCCCGAGTTATTGACTCAGCTTTCTACAGAGATCCCGCCATTACCGCCTGGAGTGCTTTTTATGAGTTCAACGGGTCACTGCCCACCAGGCACATTGCACCAGCTCTACTCTATGGGTGCTGCAAGAACTGTCGAGGTTTACGGTAGTTCAGAAACTGCAGGTGTGGGTTATCGCAGCGAGCCAGAGGATAATTATCGTTTGCTTCCCCGCTGGCGCAGCCACGACAGCAATCCTCAGTGTATCGTTGACAGGCAGACGCTATTAACCTTTGATTTACCGGATAGCGCAGCTTGGAAAAACGACAGTGAATTTCAGATTAAAGGGCGTGTTGATAAAGCTATTTCAATACGGGGAACCAATGTATTTCCCGACCATGTTGCTGATTGTCTACGCCAGCACCCTGATATTGCTGATGCCACTGTCAGGCCACTCGTAGCGGACGAAGGAACAGGCTTAAAGGCGTTTATTGTTTTACAAAGGCATTCTGAAAACGCCATGACTGAGCAAAGTCTAAAAAACTGGCTAAGTGAACGTTTACTTGCGGCCGAAGTCCCTCAGCACATCAGCTTTGGTAAGCAGTTACCGCTTAATACCATGGGCAAGGCCTGTGACTGGGCTATCGATAAACCTTAAGCGACTCAATTAATGCAGCGCTCTGACGAGTACATCGTCAAAGCGTAGATCCGTTACCTGGGCACATTCCAAAGCAGTTTTATGCTTTACATTCTGTTGTGTTAACTGCTCCCGAACAGAGTTCAGACACTCATTATTACGATCAGCAGAAAGAGTCGACATAAGCACAACAATAAGGCCATTCCCTAAGCTACCCGGAATGTCGTAATCACGAATGCTATTACGCAATATATGGCTTGTCGCTTTTAACGTCGCAACATCATCAGCCACTTTTACAACAAGAACGTAATATTGGTATTCGGAATGCGCCTGAAATAGACTAAAGCGGCGTTGCAATGACTGCAGCATAAGGCGCCGATTGTAAAACCCCGTGTTCTCATCGCTGCCCCCCGTTTGTCGTAACTTCAATTCAAGTTCTTTGTAGTCGGTAATATCCTGAGTGGTGCCAAAAATAATTTCCTGACCATTGTCATTCGTCCGGTAAATACCAGATTCCCGTAACCATCGAATTTCGCCGTCCGCTAACATGATGCGATGCTCCACGTCCCGCGCACCGGACTGCTTAACCGCTTCAATAGCTTCAGTCAGCGCTTGTCTGTCTTCCGGGTGGGTCTTATCCATAACCAATGCTAAAGACGGTTTGGTTTTTGCTTTATTCAGACCATGTAAGTCGTACATAGTATCGGACCATTTAGACAACCCGGTTTTTAAATCCAGCTGCCAATGACCCAGTCCCCCGACTCGTTCAGCTAACATTAAATTCCGCTGGTTCTCTTCAGCTTTCAGTTCCAGCATTTTTCGTTCGGTAATGTCGAGCATTTGCCCATTCCACAAGGTGCTGCCGTCATCTTGTTGAATCGTTACCGCGTGTCCGTATATCCAGGCTTCTTTACCGTTTCTAATCACACGGTATTCTTTTATCCAGCGGTATTTGTAACGGGCGGAGTCGTGCATACTTTTCAGTACCGACTGTAAGTCATCGGGGTGGATAATGTTGCTGAGCAAATTAATATCGTGACTCAATGCCTCGGCGGAACATCCGAAAATAGCTTCCACGCCCTGGCTCACATAGTTAAATTTTAATTCCCCGTCTGGCGAACGTTCAAGTTGGTAAAGAGCGCCTGGAACAGCATTTGCTAAGAGCTCTAAATTCACGCGGCTTTTATCAGTATTCATAACGACTAAGTCACTTTTTATCTACTGCAACAACAGTGCTCATAATACCGCAGTGGCCAGAAACTAAACAGCAAATTAATACAAAGTGACCCATTACAAATCTTTCTGAGTAGTCTATATATAAATAAATCTTAGAAAAAACAGGAGCTTTTATGTCGGCCGAAAAGAGCAAATGGCATTCTGCGATTTTAGTGCCAGTATTTCTCCCTGCGGTAATCGTTATTGCACTGCTGGTTATAGGCACTTTGAGTGCGCCTGACAAAGCCGGGGAGCTATTCGACTGGACATTAGCAGGCATTACTGACAATTTCGGTTGGTTTTATATGCTGGCAGTTGCACTGTTTCTTATATTCATTATTGGTGTGGCTGTTTCCAATTGGGGCAAGATTAAACTAGGTCCCGACCATTGCGAGCCGGAATACAGCTTTACCTCCTGGTTTGCCATGCTGTTCTCGGCTGGGTACGGCATTGCATTGCTCTTTTTCGGCGTGTCCGAACCCATATTACATTATGCAGAGCCTCCTGCAGGAGCGGCTGAAACAGTCAGTTCAGCCAAGCAGGCCATGCAAATTGCCTACTTCCATTGGGGCTTCCATATTTGGGCCATTTATGGCCTGGTAGGCCTGGTGTTGGCTTACTTTTCTTTTCGCCATGGGTTACCGCTTACCATGCGCTCAACCCTTTATCCGCTTATTGGCGACAGAATAAATGGGCCTATTGGGCATACCATAGATACGTTCGCCATTCTCAGCACCATGTTTGGTATTGCAACGACTCTGGGGCTGTCCGTTATTCAGATTAACGCAGGGCTCAATTATCTATGGGAGGATATCCCCGTCGGCACCATGGTTCAGGTTATTTCCATTGGACTCATTACTCTAGCCGCTATTGCTTCAGTGGTGGCCGGTATGGACAAAGGGATAAAACGGTTATCACTGCTTAACATGACCCTGGTGGTCTTCTTGCTTCTGTTTGTTTTCGCGGTAGGACCAACAATACATATCCTGGAAACTTTCCTGCAAAACACCGGAGCTTATTTAAGTGGCATTGTGGAGCGGACCTTTAACCTACAAGCTTATGAACGCAGCGACTGGATTGGCAACTGGACCTTATTTATATTTGGCTGGACCATTGCCTGGGCGCCTTTTGTCGGATTGTTTATTGCAAAAATAAGCCGCGGCCGCACCATTCGCCAATTTGTTTTCGGGGTCATGCTGGTGCCTACGATATTTACTTTCTTCTGGTTCGCAGTGTTTGGCGACACCGCACTCAACATGATAATGAACGAGGGTTATACAACCTTAATCTCAGAAGTTCAGGACAACCAGGCAGTCGCACTGTTTAAGCTTTACGAAAACCTGCCAATGACCAGCATATTGAGCTTTCTGACCGTACTTTTAATTATTACCTTCTTCGTAACGTCGTCAGATTCCGGTTCACTGGTCATTGATTCCCTATCTTCTGGCGGCATGATGGAAACGCCTACATGGCAGCGTGTTTTCTGGGCCAGTACGGAAGGTATTGTTGCAGCTGTATTGCTTGTAGCAGGTGGTCTGGGAGCTCTGCAAACGGCGGCTATTACCAGCGCCTTACCCTTTGCCGTCATTATATTGATATCAGCAGTGGGCATGTGGCGTGCTCTGGTCATTGAAGGGTACCAGTCCAATAGTCTCCAGAGTCACCGTCATTCTCACCGCCGTGGTGTTAACGAAGGCCCGGACTATTGGAAAAAACGTCTGGCCGGGCTGGTAGATTTCCCGAAGAAGGAGCCGGTACTGGACTTTATTAGCGGGCCTGCCACAGAGAGTCTTAAAAATGTTCGTGACGAACTGAAAGGCCAGGACTGGCCTGCTGAATTCAGGGCTGATGACGAACACAACCGAATTATCCTTAGTGTTGAACGAAAAGATGATCTCGATTTTGCTTATGAGATTCGTTTAAGAGACTATCTGTTACCAGAGTTTGCCTTAACTAATGACAAAAATAGAGAAATTTACTATCGGGCAGAGGTTTTCCTTAGACAAGGTGGTCAGTCGTACGATCTCTATGGTTATGAGACAACAGATATTATCAACGACGTGATCAATCAATTTGAGAACTACCTTCATTTTCGTCATCATAGTCCAGGTGTCTTACCCTGGGATCTTGAGAAACATGACGAGGACTTGAACGACGACCTTGAGACAAAGAAGTAAAAGGAGTGTAAAAGGTCGCTCTACGGAGCGGCCTTTCAGTGGTCGGACTGTTGATAGTACGAGACATGTGCGAGAATAGCCGTATTATCAGTATGGAGTTTAATGGTCACTATGGAACGTGTTGATACACCTACTCAGAAGCTGGCACCTATGCCAAGCATGCTGTTGCGCTCACTGCTAACCTTGCAGCGCAGTGACGAGTCTGAGGCCGAATCAGAGACTTTATGCAAAAGTTACTCTATTCCTGCGCCTACAGAAAAACACCTGAGTCGTTATCATCAAGCGTTTAATGGTTTTGTCAGCGATGTCCCTTTAGCTATGCTTTACTGTATAGCCCAAAGAGCACATCTTTCTCAAATGCTGGATGACAGTTTTCCCTGGCCCGCACCCGGTCTCGTTCATGTCAGCAATAAAATCGAACGACATCAGGTTATTTCTGCACAAGCTCCTTTTCAACTGATTTCAAAAGTCAAAGTCCCTAAACGTGGCCCTGATGTTTCTCCACGCCGTTTGCGTCCGCAGTTCGTGGTGGAGTTTTGGCAAAACAACGAAAAAGTAGCCACCTGTTCCAGTGTCTATCAGGTCATGAGTGGCCAAAGCCAGGCTCCCTCGAAAAAAGCAGCAACACCGATAAAGCCATTTGAACCGGAAGCTGGCTGGGAAAACATCAGCCATTGGCAGTTGGGCAGCGGTATGGGCAGGCGTTACGCGAGAATTTCCGGTGACTTTAACCCGATTCATCTGCACCCTCTGGTATCGCGCTGGTTTGGGTTTGAGAAGCCTATTATCCATGGCATGTACATGATGGCGAGAGCTCAGGCTGAACTTGAAAAGCGCCAGCAAAAAGCCGTTACTTATATTGACGTTACGTTCAAACGACCCGTTATTTTACCGGCTCGGGTACAGCTCTGGGCATCAGAAGAAGAGGATAAAACCAAATACGAAGTAAGAAGCAGCGATCATGTTTCCTTAAAACTAGAAGGGTCAGTCCGTTTCGACTGACCCTTAAAAAGACTTATTGGTGTTTATAAACCTTACCGTCTTTCATCACAAAACTGACATTTTGCAATAAGGTAACATCGTCCAACGGGTTTCCTTTTACAGCCACGATATCCGCTAGTTTACCTTCTTCAATGTGACCAATATCATCATTTTTAAGCAGCTTGGCAGCTATGGAAGTTGCTGACTGAATCGCTTCAGCTTCGGGGACACCTGCTTCTACCATGTATTGGAATTCTAACGCGTTATCACCGTGAGCGGATACGCCACTATCGGTACCAAATGCGAAATTAACCCCTGCTTTATAGGCTTTTGCAAAAGTGTCCTGAATTTTAGGGCCTATTTCGCGCGCTTTCGGTCTGACAACGTCCGGAAAGTAACCATCAATTTCCGCTTTTTCAGCAACAAACTTGCCGGCCAGAATGGTGGGTACCAGATAGGTTCCGTGCTCTTTCATAGCCGCTATTACTTCGTCATCCATGTAAGTACCATGCTCTACCGAAGTAATGCCGGCTTTCACTGCCCGCAGCATACCTGCTTTACCATGGGCATGTGCTGCAACATGAAAGTTGTAGTCATTGGCAATATCAACCAGACCTTTTAGCTCTTCGTCAGTAAACTGAGGGTTGTCGCCGCTGCTGGCCATACTCAAAACACCGCCGGTTGCGGTAATTTTGATAAAGTCAGCACCATCTTTGTAGTGCTGACGTACTGCTTCGCGAGCATCTGCGGCACTATTAATAACACCATCTTTAGGCGTCGGACGCCCCATCAGTTCTTCTTTCCAGCCGTTTGTCGGGTCAGCATGTCCACCGGTCGTTGCTAAAGATTTCCCTGCGGAATAAATTCTTGGCCCGTCAACCACACCAGCATTTACCGCATTACGTAAGGCAATAGTGACGTTGTCGGAGTCGCCCGGGTTTCTTACCGTTGTGAAGCCAGCTTCCAAGGTTTTCATGCCATAGTGTTGAGCTTTCAAAGCAAGATCAGCAGGGTTCTCAGTAAACTGTTTTATGTAAGAGTCAGGCCCGGACTGGCCATCAAGATGAACGTGTAAATCAATCAAGCCAGGCAGACAGGTATGTGCGCTTAAATCCGTAACCGAAGCATCACCGCCGGGGGCATTCACTTTAACGGCAGTAATTTTGTTGTCAGTGACTTCAATATAGCGCTCACCGGCAAGACGACCGCTTTCACTGTCAAACACATTTCCGCAATGCAGCCAGTCACCAGCCTGAGCGGTGTGTCCTGCTAACGCTACCGTTAAACCTATAGCTATTTTCTTCAACATACTTCCCCCTGATTTTATTTTACTCTTTATGGTCTGTGATACTCCGAACCGTTACGAATTGCAACGCCAGCGATCACTATTGCGACCAAAGGTTAATCTTTATCGACAGTTACCTGAATTGGGGTTCCCCAGAGCTCTCTAATTTCAGACTCATGTTTCAACAACGAAGCTAAGGTGTAATTCGACAGGAAGTTGTAGAAGGTTTCTTTGCCTTGGTTGATTAAGCTTTTCAACTCACAGACAGGAAATATAGCGCACTCGGGCTTATGGCAGTCTATCCAGTATTCATCGCCTTCCAGTCGCCTAATCACTTGATCAAGACGTACATCGGCAGGGTCAACCGCCAGTAAAAAACCTCCGTTTTTGCCACGGCGAGTTTCTATCAGCCCCTCTTTCCCAAGCTGATGAACCACCTTATTTAAATGATTTCTTGGCACGTTAAATATGCCACTTAACTCATCGATGGTGACTCTTTCATTGTCTTCTTTCGCTGCCAGATACATCAGCACTCGCAAGCCGTAGTCTGTATACTTTTTTAATTGCATGCGTGCGTATTACCTTTATCGGGGTTCTTGTTTAAAGACCAGTTGACGACCGCCACGAGTGCTCAATATCAGGCGCTCCTTATCATCAATATTCACTTGATAAACACGCTCGAGTACATCGCTAAACTCACGCGACAAAGCGTTGGCTGTATCACTACAGGCCATTTTCGTGCTGCCTGTTAAGCGGATCTGCGCAAGCTCGCCACCCATGTTGTAATGTCCAAAGTAGCGATTGCACCCATTAAAGCCCGCCAGTTGATTGTCCTCTAAAAACTGGATGGTGGCAGGTTTGGACTGAATTGCATGCCCCTCAAACTCTGATAATTCCCAGCTGACGCCCTGAAGCAACCATTCGCTGTCTCCGCCACATCCAGAATACATCCGGTCAGACTCCTGTAAGTCCACCTGATAAGGATATAAACGGCCACTCATTGAATCGCGACATAACCGGTCAATAACAATCAGGTGTTTATCTGTGGTCGACTCTATACGCCATTCGTAAGGCTGGGTTGATACCACTTGCGCAGGTTTTAAATCGATAATGGCTTCGCTTTCCGGGGTTGTTAAGGCCATATGCTGAGGGTTTACTGCCACTTGCCAGAAGGGTTCATTACCTTTAGCAGTAAAGTGTTTGGGCAAGGCCCCCTGTTCCACACATAGCGGCATGTCCTGGCCACGCCAGGTAATATCTGCTTCGTTACCCTTACTCCAGAACTCAGTGACAGGTTCGTTATCATTTGAATAACGGGCTCCTGAACCGCTCACCGCTTGTGTCAGCAGTTCTTGCTCAGATCCATAACTTAACAGCAAACCTTGCTCTTGCTGCAATACACTCAATTCACTCGCACCACATTGGTAAGCAACGGGTGCCTTCTCTGCTGGCGATACAAGCGCACAGCCTGACAGCAGTGTTGCAGCGAAAAGAGAGAGACTTCCTTTTACGGTGATACCGGGCATACTTGCCATCCTGTTATTTTTAACTGTTAAGATAAGATTCTATAGTATGTGCTGGTGATTGCACTAACTCCTCAAACTCATTTTGAGTAATAGGCCTGGAAAATAAAAAGCCCTGACCTTCGTTACATGCCATTTGCACTAAAAGCTTAGCTTGCTCAACTGTTTCAATGCCTTCTGCAACAATTGAGCATTTAAAATTGTGAGCCATTAACACGATAGTACCTACCAGCTGTTGGTCCGATGAATTGCTCACTAAGTTCATGACAAAACTACGGTCAATTTTAATCACGCTAATTGGTAAATTCCGCAAATAAGACAATGATGAATAGCCCGTACCAAAATCATCCATCGCTACGGTAACTCCCGCTCGCGTCAGTACTTCCAGTTCATGCTGGACTTTCTTCAGGTTCTGCATGACCGCAGATTCCGTGATTTCCACCTGTACCTGTTTGGGCTCGACCTTGTGACGTTGGCAACACTCCAGAAGATCCGAAGCAAAAGTTCCAGTTACCATCTGTTGAGGGGACACATTTATTGCCAACACAAAACTGCCATCAACAATGTTCTGTTGACGCCATTTCGCCAGCTGTTTTATCGCATGTTCAGCAACCCAGTCTCCTATCGCTCTGATATCACCGGTTTGCTCCGCCAATGGGATAAACAGCGCGGGCGATATGAACCCCTTTTCTATGTGTTGCCAACGAAGTAATGCCTCTGCGCTGGTTATCTTACCGGTAACTAAGTCGTACTTAGGCTGGAAAAACAACTGAAGATCATCGGCTTCTAAGGCTGCTCTCAAGTCGTTTCGTAAACTAATACGATCAGCCAAATCACGATGCAGCTCGTCAGAAAATAGCCCGACAGGTGGTGTTCCTTTCTTTGGTAAAGCCAGGGAAGCCTGACGTATCAGTTCATCCGGCTCTATATTATTGTCCAGAGTAGAGCTTATTCCGGCCCGGGCAGCGATAGTGATAAGTAAGGTTTCGTAATCGTGATCGCCGCTGGCAACATCAACCAGTCTATGCCCTTTACGCATGAGTTCGGCATCTAACTGCGCTTCAAACACGACAACATATTCCTGTTGCCCCCAGCTACCAATGAAGCTGCGGGCTGGTGCTTTACTTTGTAATAACAGCGCCAGTTCACGCGTAAAAGCTTCGGCCAAAGGGTAACCATGCAACTGAGCAACTTCTTCAAGTTCATCAATAACCAGAAAAACAACGCTACAGCCTTTATCGGAGCGCACCATTGCATTAACTTCCTGCAGAATTGCCCGTCGGTTAGGTAACCCGGTTAGCATGTCCTCAAGAACGAGCTCTTCAAGCTCCGCCGAGCGTTTACTTGCAATGGCTTCGTAAAATAACGACGCATCTCGTCTCGCCTGCGAACGATAATGGACCTGCAAAATGTTACGCAGTCGCTGTAAAATTTCTTCGTTATCAAAGGGCTTAGTTAAAAAGTCGGTAGCACCCAATTCAAGTGACCGGAGCCGCGTTTCTTTATCGCCCTGAGCTGTCAACATAACCATTGGCGGAGCATCATCGCCATAAGTTTGTTTCATATGTTTAAGTACTTCAGCACCATTCAACTCCGGCATTCTGTAATCTAACAGAATAAGATCCGGTTTAAATGAGGCCATTTTTTCATCAATGAGCCTGGGAGTTTGTATTCCTTCAATATACTGGTACCCAGCTTCTTCTAATAATGCGATGAGAAGCTCAATGTTGGTGTGATTATCATCAACAATCAGTACTCTGGCATTAGCAATATCCTTCGCTGACAAAGCATATCCTTCTATCTTTCGATTCTATTAACTAATTCCTTACGTAACTTTTCTAAAAACCGATGAGTTGGATCAAAAAAACACTAAAACTATTATTGCGAATCATTCTTATTTTAATTATCATTCTCGCCGCTTAATTCATTGAAACTGAAATTACTTTTCAAAAAAGGTCAATCGAGTCCGTTATGAAAAAAACGATCTTAGCTAGCACCATACTCACAGCTCTGGCAGCTCCGGCTTTAGCAAATACCGCTGTCGATACAGATATCGAGCAAATTAAAATTATTGGCAGTAAAACAGAAGCCCGCAATGTTGCCGGCTCAAGCGCCGTTATTGACGAAGAGCAGATGCGCATTGAAGTTCCGAGCGACATCAACCAACTGATGAAAACCATTCCGGGCATTTATGTCCGTGAAGAAGACGGCCAGGGCCTGCGTCCTAACATTGGCATCCGTGCCGCAACAGCTGGTCGTGTCAGTAAGGTCACTTTGCTGGAAGACGGCGTTATGATGGCTCCGGCGCCTTATTCAAACCCGGCGGCCTACTACTTCCCGACTACCTTCCGTATGTCATCCGTTGAAGTATTAAAAGGCGCTCCTTTACTGCGTTACGGCCCACAGACAACCGGCGGCGTTTTAAACCTGGTAACAACACCTATTCCAGAAGACTTTGGCGGACAAGTTCTGACTCAGTTTGGCGAAAACAGCAGCCGTGATATTCATGCTCATGTTGGTGGCACTGAAGGTCAATGGGGCTTTTTATTAGAAACCGTTCAACGCAGCAGCGACGGCTTCAAAGAAATTGACCGCAGCAGCCGCGACGCCGGTTTTGATATTGAAGACTATGTTGCAAAACTTCAGTGGACTGGCGAGCGCCAGAGCCTGTTGGCCAAAGTTCAATATTCAGAAGAAGTCTCGAACGAAACTTATCTCGGTTTGACCGATGCCGATTTCGCTCAGGATGAAAACCGCCGTTATGGCCTTTCTGAAATTGATCAGATGGATAACTCCCACAAAGGCTACAGCTTAAACTATGCGTTTGAAGCGACGGATAATCTGACTTTTAATATTTTAAGCTACTACAACGACTATGCTCGCAACTGGTTCAAACTGGATGGCGGTAATGCATACGTCAGTGCGGCTAACAGCGGTGACGCCGATGCATTAGCTATTTTGCAAGGCACTCAGGATGAAGCCGGTCTGAACTACAAAAACAACAACCGAGCTTATGAATCTAAAGGCATTGAAGCTAATGCTCAGTTTGCTTTAGGGACTCATAACCTTGAAGTGGGTGTTCGTGACCACAGCGACGAAATGGACCGTTTCCAGCCGGTTGAAATTTATGATCAGGTTAACGGCAGCCTTGTATACCAAGCCGAAGTTATGCCTACTGGCGGCAACAACCGTCTGGAAGGCGCTGATGCAGTCAGCTTCTGGCTGACAGACCAGTGGCAGGCAACCGAAGACCTTAACGTCCACTTTGCACTGCGTTATGAAGACGTTGAGTCTTATCGTTACCAGTTTGCTGACACGGCTCGCGAGCAACTGGACAGTACTCGTTCAAACGACAGCGATGAATGGTTACCAGGCGTATCCTTCACTTATGACGTGAACGATAACTGGCAGGTACTGGCAGGCGCTCATAAAGGCTTTTCGCCTTTAGGCGGCGGTGCGAAGGACTTCCAGGAACCAGAAACCAGTAACAACTACGAAGCCGGTGTTCGTTTTAATCAAGGTTCTTTCTTTGCAGAAGCCATTGGTTTCTACAGCGACTTTAGCGACACCACACAGCAGTGTTCAATTGCTAACCCATGTGACAATGGCGCTGAATCAGGCTCTTATGTGTTGGGTGAATCAACGGTAGCCGGTCTGGAATTACAGGCAAGCAATACCTTTGAATTGGGTCAGTTCCTTATGCCAGTTGATTTGGCTTACACCTACACCAAAGGTGAAATCAGTCAGGACAACGCGGTGACAGGTTTAATGGACGGCGATGAACTGAATGACATTCCGCAGAATACCTTCAGTGTTCGCGTTGCGCTAGATAACAACAAAGGCTGGGTAAACTATGTGGTCGGTAAATACATTGACGAAATGTGCGTCTCTGTTGGCTGTAACCGCGACAACAGCCGTTTCAACAAAACCGAATCACTGTTTGTGACCGACTTTGTCAGCCGTTATGAAGTCGACAACAACATGGCGGTTTATTTCAAAGTTGAGAACCTGTTCGATCAGCAGAAAATTGTTGCTCGCTCACCACATGGTGCGCGTCCTAACAAACCTCAAACAGCTTCTTTAGGTGTGGAATACACTTTCTAAAAACCAATCCCTCCCTGGATTTGTTATGGCCCCATTCTTATGGGGCCATTTTTTTTGGCTTATTGGGCTAAGCTGATCAGGTAATCCGCTAACGCACCCATGCCCGTTTTCTTAACACCGGCTTCACGCTCGGCACTTTGATTATAGTTGGTATTGGTATTCACATCGTAAACGTACAGTTCGCCTTTTGCATCTTCAATAAACTCAATGCCGGCCACATCAATATCATTGGCCTTCAAGAATGCTTCCAGCGCAAAAGTAATTTCATGGTCATTAAAGCGCTGTGTAATAGTGAATTTATTGGGTTGATTGTTCTCAGCAGGTGCTTCATTGGTTGGGCAAAACGCATCATCCACACTGCACACATCGGCCGGGCATAGCTCAAAGCCTTGCTCAGTGTTCACGTTAACCGCGTAAATAAATTTCTGCCCGACAAATTCGCTGCGAGTGATATGTGGTTGCTTTGGTTTAATGTATTCCTGTAACAGCCAGATGCCATCTAACGGCTCTTCATAATCATCGCTGTCGATATAGCTCTTTAAGCCAGCGACATCGTCAAACTTAATAACGCCTAAACCTTTACCCCCGCGATTAGGCTTTAAAATCAGCGGCCACTCGGCAAACTTTTCAGCCGCTTCTGTTAGCAGATCTTTTCCGACCACTGCCTGCGTTTTAGGTACGTTAAGGCCTGCTTTTTGTAACGCCGCATATTGCGACAGCTTACACACTTCCAGTGCCAGCACCCGGGAGCCATTAACCACGGTTCGGTTACTGTTTTCCAGCCAGGTTAATGCCATGCGAGTCAGCTCCGGTGCAAACCGATGGCCCCTTGTGTGCGAGGAGGCACTCATACGGTTATAGTAAACCGCATCTTCCGGAAGCTCGGAAAAAGGTATCACTCCCGTATCCAGGAACCATTCTTTGGCTTCTACGCCGCGCTTTTCAAACTCTGCTCTTAGCGGCACCAGCCACTCTTCATTTTCGTGCAGAATAACAATATCTCGCATGTATACCTCTTAGCGTCTCAGCTGATGTATCAGCAGAACTACGACAATAAAAATGATGCCCGACAACAGCACCTGCCACGGCACAAAAACAGCCAGTCCAAGACAGCTGGCCAAACCTATTATGGATACCCACTTTGGCACAAAACGATCACTCTTTGTGACTTTCAATGCGGCCAAATTCGTAATGCCATAATACACTAAAACCGTGAAGGCACTGAACGACCATGCGGTCTTTATATCACCAATTGCGACCAACACCAGCATGACAATACAAGTTAGCCAGGTTGCCGGTGGTGCCGATGTCTGTTGGTCATTTAAATTGGCAAAGCGCATGGGTAAATCGGCGCGGCGGCCCATAGCCAGAATCACCCGCGATACCCCTAAAATTAAGTTCAGAATAACTCCGCCCATAGCAACCACTGCACCAACGGTCACTAACCATTGTACAGGTCCGCTCGGCAGCAAACTTGCCAGAGAGAAATGCTCCGCCTGAAAGTTCGCTATACTGGGAAAACGCAGCAGAGCATTCCCCACTCCCAGATACAGAAGCGTCACAACCGCCAGAGTTAAAACAACGGCCAGAGGAATAACCCGACGTGGGTTTTGCACTTCTTCCCCCATGGTGGCAATACGTCCGTAGCCGGTGTAGGCAACAAAGAGTAAAGCTGAAGCTTGTAGTACCTGCCACCACTTAACAGACGGCCGCTCTAGCATTACAGCCGTTTGCTGATGGCCTGTAACAATAAAGGCCAGCAGAGCAATTATGCTCAGTGTGACAATGGCGGCGTTAACCCAATTTGTGCGCTTAACGCCCCCCAGTACTAATAACGTAAACAGCACCAATACCGCAGCCGCTATCCACTGCGCTAAATAGTCCGGTATTGCCGTGGCATTGGTCACATACCAGCCTACCGCCAGCGCAGCGGTTGCCGCTGAAGCACTTTTTGCTACCACGAACAAACTACCCGCCGTTACACCATAAGCCGGAGTCAGAAACCGATAGCCATACTCGTAGGTGCCTCCACTGACGGAATGAGCAGAAGCCAGCTGCGCGGAAGACAAGCCATTACATAAGGCCGTCACCGCCGCAGTGAGAATTGCCCATAAAACGGCACCACCGGCAATATCCGCACCAATACCCACACTCACGAACGCACCGGTACCTAAAATGGAACCAAGCCCCAAAACAATGGCACCCGCGAGCGAGGTAGAGCGAACCAACTGCTGATTCATGCTATCCCCTTTAATCTTTCGTTGCTGATTCAGTCACTTCTCTATTATCTTACAGGGTAAAAGATGAAATGGATGTGACAACCTATTAATGAAACATTTAGCACTGGGCCCGATTACAGCACTTATCGTATTGCTCACGACGCAATTGGCGAACATGCCATTACCTGCCGCGCTTACTTTAAGCACTGTGGTCTGGGTAGCCTGGTGGTGGGTAACCGAGTGCATCCCCTTACCTGTCACCTCATTACTCCCTTTCGTCTTGCTTCCGGCCTTCGGGGTTATCGACACACAAACAGCCGCAGGCGCTTTAGGCGACAATATTATCCTCTTGTTCATGGGCGCCTTTATGTTGGCCAAAGCCGTTGAAGCCAGTGGTGTTCATAAGCGCATGGCTCTTTCTTTGGTTGCACGCATTGGTGCTGACAATGGCCGCAAAGTGGTTATTTCCTTTATGGCGGCGACCGCCTTTCTGTCCATGTGGATATCGAACACGGCAGGTGTGCTGGCACTTTTGCCTGTCGCGTTAGCATTGGCCGATGCCAGCGACGATGAAAACTTCCAACGGGCTCTGCTGTTAGGCCTGGCCTACGCCGGCTCACTTGGCGGTATCGCTACTTTAGTAGGAACACCACCGAACCTGATTTTTGCGTCTATCTACCAGAACATTACCGGCGTAGAGTTCAGTTTCACCCGCTGGCTGGGCATTGGTTTACCCATGGTTTTATTAGGTTTACCTGTTATTGCACTTTGGTTAACCCGCAACGTCAAATTATCAAAGCCACTTGAGTTACCAACCACCAGTGAAATGACAACCTATGAGAAGCGTGTGCTCATGGTGTTCGGTACCGTCGTCGTTTTGTGGATAACACGTACCGCACCCTTTGGCGGCTGGACCGGCTTACTGGGCATTGGCAGCCTCAATGACGCGACCGTTGCACTGGCCGGTGTAGTTGCCATGTTCGTTATTCCAACCGGAAAAGTTAAACGCGAGAAGCTATTAAACTGGCCACTGGCAAAAGATATTCCCTGGGGCATTTTATTGCTGTTTGCCGGCGGTATTTGCTTAGCCCGTGGCGTTATGGAAAGTGGTTTGGGCGAAATTATTGGCCAGTCACTTACCGCATTAGGCGTGCTGCCGTTATGGTTACTTATTTTTGTGTTAGCGCTGACCGTGTCCTTCGTAACAGAAGTCACCTCTAATACAGCAACCGCCACCTTACTGATGCCCATTCTTGCAGCAACGGCAACAGCACTTGAATTACCCATTGAGTTACTCATGATACCTGCGGTTATTGCCTGCAGTTGCGCGTTTTGCATGCCGGTAGCCACACCACCAAACTCCATTGTTTTTGCTTCTAATCGGGTCACCATAAAAGCCATGGCCAGAGAGGGTGTGGTGCTTAATATTTTGCTAGCCATTGTCACGACACTGGTGGTACTAATTTTTGTCTAGTGCGCCCGAGTCGGTGACAGGCTATAATCACCCGCTTTCATCCCCTAGAAAGGACTTGATATGAGCGATTTCCCAGCCTGCCCGGAGTGTAATTCCAGCTTTACCTACCACGACGGAACTTTACTCATTTGCCCTGAATGCGGACACGAATGGTCCGAAAACGAACCTGAAGCGGCTGACGATGCGCCATCCTTTCGTGACTCTAACGGCACACCATTGGAAGACGGCGACACCGTCACAGTGATTAAAGATCTTAAAATTAAAGGGTCATCTTCGGTGGTTAAAGTAGGCACCAAAGTTAAAAATATTCGTCTCATTGACGGCGATCATGACATTGACTGCAAAATTGACGGCATTGGTGCAATGAAACTGAAATCTGAATTTGTTAAAAAGGTCTGAAACCGGATACCGGAACTTATTATGAAAACCCTATTGATTGTCTGCCTCGTTCTTTTTTCGTCATTTACATTTGGCAAAAGTAACGAACAAACCCTGGTGCTCATTTCAATAGACGGCTTTCGTCATGACTATATTGAAAAGCACGATGCGAAAAATATTGCCAAGCTTGCTCAGGAAGGCGTCCGCAGCAAGGGGTTAATACCGGTTTATCCGTCCAAAACCTTTCCTAATCACCTGTCTATTATTACAGGCCGTTATCCGACCAAGCATGGTTTGGTCGATAATAACTTTTACGATACCGAGCGCCAGCAAAAGTACAGTATGGCCGACGGCTTAGAAGACAGCAGTTGGATAACCGCGTTGCCTTTGTGGAACCTTGCCGAGTTTCAGGGAGTAAAAGCAGCCACTTTCTTCTGGCCTGAATCCGATGCCCGCATAAATGGCCGGACACCCAGTTATTTTTATCATTACAGTCACCCGGTTCCTAACCGCCAGCGAATCGAACAAATCATCGACTGGCTCAAGCTACCGGAAAAAGCTCGTCCACGGCTGGTTACCGGCTACTTTTCCGTCGTTGACACCATGGGTCATCGTTTCGGACCAGACTCGAAACAAGTAAAAGGGGCCGTTCAGCACATAGACGAGCTCATTGGAGAATTGTGGCGCAAATTACAGACAGAAGTGGATGCTTCCGTGAATTTAGTGCTGGTTTCTGATCATGGCATGGCTCCGATACTAGCCGACAAAATGATAGAAGTTGATGATCTGAACATTGACTCTGATCGGTTTACCGTCATTAACGCACAAACCCGTTTGCTGATTTATGCTAAAGAAAATACGTCAGAGCAACACATTGAGTCGCTCCGTCAACGTTTAAAACAAACAAGGGAACAGCCATTTTATATAGAAACAGAAAGCGCACTTGCACAGCGACACTTTGTTAATAGCCCTCGTGTGCCGGCTATCGTGCTTGCAACCGACGCACCAAACAGCTTTGCTACCCGACCAGCTGAGGAACGCTCTGATGGAGGTACTCACGGGTATTACGGCACTCGCGATATGGATGGGTTATTTGTTGCCACCGGCAACGCCTTTAATAAGGGACAAAGCATTGAGCGTTTTGAAAACATTCATATTTACCCAATGCTGGCAGAATTACTGGGGTTAGAGACTCTCACGGAAATTGATGGCCGGGCGGAAGTGCTCCGGCCAATTCTCGAAACTCATTAATCAGCATCAGGTTGCGGTGTTTTCATGAACACCGCGACGATTGCCGCCGTAATAGCCCCAATGACTAAAGCAAAAATCATTGACTGAACAATATAACTACTAAGCTGAAAATAAACCTCAGCTTGTTCTGCACTCATTTCGCCTTGAGTTACTGAAAAATTGCTCACATTTTCAAAGTAATCAGGCGAAATAATGACATGGGTTATCCACTGGCTAATTGGCGTCAAAATAGCCACCACAACAGCAATTATCAAACCGCTTACAAACCCCTGCTTCCAAGTCATCGATCCATTTAGATCCTTTTCGCGTTTTTCTCTCAGTGCCAGTACATAAATAGCAATAGCAATGAGTGCAAAGAAGTTGGTATAGGTTGCGTGGTAAGCAATATAGTTGTCATGCAGACCGACTAATCTTTCCATTAACATCCACAACAAACCTGCAATGGTGAAGATAATGCCCCACTTTATTTCTGTTTTTCGTTGTTTAAGCATTTTGTACTAACCTTTTGTAAAGATCCCTAAAAACAATAGCCTTATTAGCAGACTATCTGTAATTATAGTCGTGTTTTCAAACAATTTCCTTCAGGAGGGTTCCCGTGGAAATACCCAGCATGCTCGCTATTGTCGCTGCACTATGGGTTGTTCTCGTCATTGCCGGCGTTTTTGAGGCTGTTCGTCACTGGGCGCTTGTTCGCAAAATTCCGGTTCGAGTCCATGTTAATGGCACTCGCGGTAAAACCAGCGTTACCCGTTTAATTGCTGCAGGGCTGCGTAGCGGCGGAAAACGTATTTGCGCAAAAACAACAGGTTCAGCCGCGGCCATTACTGACCCCGAGGGGCGAGAATTCCCTATTTACCGCATTAGCGGCGCAAATATTATCGAACAAATGCGCACCCTGAAAAGAATGGCCGCATTAAAGCCCGAAATTGTGGTTATGGAATGTATGGCGCTGCAACCACAGTACCAGTCCTTAAGCGAACTGCGAATGGTACGTTCAACAGTAGGCGTTATTACCAATGCCCGAGCCGATCATTTAGATGTGATGGGGCCGGGAGAAAACGATGTAGGACTCGCCCTTGCCGGTAGCACCCCGGTGAAAGGGGATTTATTCACCGCTGAGCGAGACTTACTCGACATCTTCAAGCACTCCTGCCAAGACCGAAAGAGCGAGCTGCATGGTGTAACAGAAGACGAAGTTAACGCTATTACTGAGGAAACCATGAAACGTTTTCGCTATGCCGAACATGCTGAGAACGTTGCGTTGGCACTTAATGTCTGCGAACACCTGGGCGTCGACAGGGAGAAAGCCTTAGACGGAATGGTTGCCCTTGAGCCGGAAGCGGGTGCCATGCAGGTTCTTCACGTTAATTACTTCAAGCGGGAAATTGTTTTCGTCAACGCTTTTGCAGCCAACGATCCAGAGTCTACTGGTCGCATTTGGGAAAACATGCTGGAAAAGCATGGCAACGAACGTCGAAAAATCGTGTTAATTAATTGTCGGGCGGACCGCCCACACCGCTCTCAACAAATGGCCGAAGATGCGGTTAAGTGGAGCGAAGCGGATAAATACCTACTGATGGGGTCAGGCACCTTTATTTTCGTCCGTAATGCGGTGAAATATGGCCTCGACCCAGAAAAATTATTAGTCATGGAAAATGCCCATATGACCGAAATAACCGAAACAATTTTAGAAGAGTCCGGCAGCAGCGCATTAGTTGTTGGCATGTGCAATATTCACGGCGGTGGCGAAGAAGTCGCTCGCTTCTTCCAGAACCGGGCAATCAAGGAGGAAGATCTATGATTGCATTAAACATTCTGGCCGTTGCCATTGGGGTCGGCTTATTTTTTACCTTATTACTCACTCAAACTTTAGGCCTTGCCGCTGGCGGTTTGGTTGTACCTGGGTATGTCGCACTGCAATTGACCGATCCTTTAAGCCTGGCCATTACGCTTATTGCCGCGCTTATCACTTATTTGATTGTCCGAATTATTGCCAGCTTTGCCATTATTTATGGCCGCCGCCAAACCATTATCATGATTCTTACCGGCTATTTGATTGCCGGGTTAATGGACTTATTTCTTGGTAACCTGGTTAACTGGGTCGATTTACAAATGATTGCCGGGGGAGATAACGCCCAGGCACAAATCGCAACACTTGAGTCCAGCTTTATGATGTCCATTATGGAAAGCAGCATTATCGGCTACATTATTCCCGGACTTATCGCCATTTGGTTTGACCGACAGGGCGTACTTCAAACCCTGTGCGGGCTGGCAGTAACAGCTGTGCTGGTCAGGCTAGCACTGATTGTGATTATGCCGGAATCACTACAAATGTACGAAGCAAGCCAAGCATTTCAGATGCCCGGCTGGTAACAGGAGGACGAATCATGAGTAGTTTTACAAAGATTTATTGGCGTTCTTCGGGCGTACCAACCTGGGGATTAATTTTTCTTATCGTATTATCCGTTATTGTGATGGTGGCGGCGGAAAACGTGAAGCAGCGTGATCCTATCGTTGACGACAACTACGCTACTATGGTTAACGCATCGAAGATAATGCGTGAAGGCATGCAGGTACTGAAACCACTGCGCGCTCAATTAGCACCAATTAACCCTGAGTTTGATCCCCAACGCTCAGGATTCGTTGGTTTAGAAAATAGCATTGTAACGACCAACCATGGTGGCCGTGAATCGAAACAAACAACAGTGAACCCTAACTGGGCTGCCGTTGCAGTTAAATTAATGGCCGATGCCGGTGTGAAAGAAGGGGATTTAGTTGCAGTCACCGTATCGGGTTCCTTCCCCGCATTAAACCTCGCTGTTTATTCAGCCATTGAAGCTATCGGAGCCGAAGCGGTTATCATTGCATCCGCATCATCGTCGCAATGGGGTGCCAACGTTCCTAACTTCTTGTGGCTTGATATGGAGCGCGAGCTTAGAGAAGCCGGTGTGCTCTCTTTAAAGCCTGTTTATGCGTCTATCGGCGGTATTGAAGACCGTGGCATTGGGATACCTGAAGAGGGGATCCGTTCAATACGCAACAGTATTGAAAACGCAGATATTAACTTAATTGAGCCCGCGAACTACCAGGAAGCAGTTGCTGATCGTATTGCGATATTTCGAGAGTATTCAGCCGACCGCCAATACAAAGCGTTCGTCAACGTGGGGGGAGGAGCAACTATTGTCGGTCCTCCGGGTATCGATGACATGTTCAAGTCCGGCCTGCAAAAAGATGCGCCATCACGAGCTTTTGCAGTAGATACCGTAATGGGTTACTTCCTGCAGGAAGACATTCCCGGCATTCACTTCATTGGTATCAAAACCATGGCTGAACGACACGGCCTTCCGTTAATGCCACCTGAAGTTGTTCCGGTTGGTAATGGCGGAGTTTATTCAGCCACTATTTATAACCGTTGGTTAGCGTTAGGGTTAGGTGTTGGATTATTTGCCATGACCTGGCTTATTGTTCGCTCTGCTCGCATTACCAGCTTGTGGCGCAGAACTGGCGAAAGCGGTAAAAGCACGAAGCCGATGGTTTAATAGCTACCAACAAAGGGGGAGTTACTCCCTCTTCTGGTCGAGCTTACATACTGGCTAATTTAGTGCTAAAACTAACAGTAGTTTATTATCGCTTGTTAGTGAGATGAGAGCATGAGCAAAAGGAATATTGTCTGGGCGGTGGTCATTATTGGCATCGCCTTTTTCGTTTATCTTGGTATTAACAAAGAGTCGACTAGCTATGAAGGCATTGCCAGTGGCAATGGGCGAATAGAAGCCGTCGAAATTAACGTCGCCACGAAAGTTGCCGGTCGCCTCGACAATGTATGGGTTGAAGAAGGTCAGTTCGTGCTCACCGGCGACAAACTGGCAAAAATTGATACCACCACTTTGGAAGCTGAACTGCATCAAACCCAAGCAGTATTTAAACAGACTCAAAACGCCATCAATACCGCCAAAAGCCAGGTAAATCAACGGCGCGCTGAAAAAGACGCCGCACAGGCCTTATTAAAACAACGAGAGTCTGAGTTAGACCTTGCCAAAAAGCGTCTGGCACGTGTACAGAGTTTATCCCAACAAGGCTCTATGTCAGCCCAGGAGCTGGATGATGCAAAAGCCGCTGTTGTTAGCGCTGAGTCGGCGGTAGCTGCGGCGAAATCTCAAATTGCTTCTACTGAAGCGGCGATTACCACGGCCATCTCACAGCGAGAGGAAGCAGAATCTGCTGCTCAAGCCGCCAAAGCAACCATTGAACGTATCCAAATCCAAATTGATGATAGTACCCTTTTGTCCCCCCGGGACGGCCGTGTTCAATACGTAGTATCAAGGCCAGGCGAAGTGATTGGGAGTGGCGCCCGAGTAGTTAATATGGTCGATCTGAGCGATGTTTACATGACCTTTTTCTTGCCAACACAGACTATTGGAAAGATTTCAGTCGGTAGTGAAGTCCGTATTGTATTAGATGCACTGCCCGACTACCGCATCCCGGCTAATATTAGCTTTATTTCAGACGTAGCTCAGTTCACACCTAAAACAGTAGAAACCCAGGAAGAACGTGAAAAACTGATGTTCCGGGTCAAAGCCAGTATTGATAAGAAGTTACTAGAACAACACCTGGAGCGGGTAAAGACAGGGCTCCCTGGGGTGGCTTATGTCAAACTTGATGGACAGGACAGTTGGCCTATTGAGCTGCAATCGGAGCTTGACTGATGTCAACAGACAATGACTCAGTAGTAACACTGAGCGAGATCAATTACCGCTACGGAAAACAACAAGCGCTTGAAGCATTATCAATTAAAATTCCACGGGGGCAACTCTGTGGCCTGATTGGTCCCGACGGAGTAGGGAAATCCACCTTACTCTCATTGATTTCCGGGGCACGCGCGCTACAAAAAGGCCAGTTACATGTTCTTGATGAAGACTTGAGTCAGTCGCGTCAACGTAAACATTTATATCGTCGTTTAGCCTACATGCCACAGGGACTTGGTAAAAACCTTTACCCGACTTTATCGGTTGAGGAGAACCTCAGCTTTTTCGCACAACTTTTCGACATTGACGGTAAACAACGTCGGCAACGTGTCAGTCGTTTGCTAAAAGCCACTCGCCTATGGGAGTTCCGCGATCGCCCCAGCGCCAAGTTGTCCGGTGGTATGAAGCAAAAGCTTGGGCTTTGCTGTGCCTTGATTCACGAACCCGAGCTTCTTATTCTTGATGAACCTACCACTGGCGTAGATCCTTTGTCCCGTCGCCAATTCTGGCAACTCATTGCTGATATTCGCCAACAACACCCTGACATGAGCGTTTTAGTCGCTACTGCCTATATGGATGAGGCCGAGGGCTTTGACTGGCTGGCTACTATGAATGCAGGGAAGTTATTAGCCGCAGGCTCTCCAAATGAGTTGCTGCAGCAAACGGCAACATCCACTCTTGAAAAAGCCTATATTAAATTGCTGGGTGCAGAACCCAATCAGGACTTTGAAAATATCGCTCGTCTCTCGATAAAAGAAACATCGGTCGCTATCGAAGCCCAGGATCTTACCATGCAATTTGGTGACTTTACCGCCGTAGATAAAGCGAGTTTTCGCATTCAAAAAGGCGAGATATTCGGCTTCTTAGGCTCTAATGGTTGCGGTAAAACCACCACCATGAAGATGCTGACCGGTTTACTTACCGCCAGCTCTGGTAAAGCCTGGCTCTTTGATCAGCCAATTGAGAACAACCCTCTTGAAACCCGAAAGCGTGTAGGCTACATGGCTCAAAGCTTTTCCTTGTATGGAGAATTAACGGTTTACCAAAACTTAAAGTTACACGCCCAGTTATTCGATATTCCTAAAAACAGCATAGAAGAAAGAATAGAAAGCGTTGCTGAGCAATTCGATTTACAACGACTATTCCAACAATTACCTAGCCAGCTTCCGGTAGGAGAACGACAGAGGCTATCTTTAGCGGTTGCAATGATCCACCAACCAGAAATATTAATACTGGATGAACCAACTTCGGGCGTTGACCCTGTTGCACGGGATCACTTCTGGCAAATTCTGATGAAGTTATCGCGTAAGCATGGTGTCACCATATTTATCTCAACGCACTTTATGAACGAAGCCGAGCGCTGTGATCGCATATCCTTAATGCATGCCGGGAAAGTTCTAATAACCGATACCCCCGAAGCTATTACTAAAAGCCGTAATAGTGACTCGCTGGAAGATGCCTTCGTCAATTATTTAGAAGAGGCGTCTGCTTCTCATCACTCGCAACAATCACCGCAGGAACCTTCAGAACTGCAACATAGTGAAAAACTTAAACTCAATCACGGTTTTAGCATTAAGCGACTGCTCAGCATCAGTCACCGCGAAACCCTGGAGCTTATCCGCGACCCGGTGCGCTTAGTGATGGCCTTAGTTGGTAGCGTTATTCTGATGTTTGTTTTGGGTTACGGCATTAATATGGACGTTGATGAAATTGATTTCGCGGTATTAGACCGTGACCAGACCAGCACCAGCCGGGACTATATTTTAAGCTTATCGGGTTCTCGTTACTTTAATGAAAAAGCCCCCCTGACAAGCTATGAACAAGTTGACGATGCCTTAAAAGCTGGAGAAATCAGCTTAGCTATAGAAATACCCAGCGGGTTTGCTCGCGATATGCAGCGTGGGGAAAACGTCAGTATAGGGGCCTGGATTGACGGTGCAATGCCAATGCGTGCAGAGACCGCGCAAGGATACATTCAGGGTATGCATATTGACTGGCTACAAAAACAGCAACAACAGTTAAGCAGCCAGCCAACAAAGCCAGCGATGGTCGATATAGCATCGAGGTATCGCTATAACCCCGACGTTAAAAGCTTGCCAGCCATGGTTCCTGCTGTCATTCCACTGTTGTTAATGCTTTTCCCATCCATACTGACGTCACTGTCTGTAGTGAGAGAGAAAGAACTGGGCTCTATTACAAATTTTTATGTTACCCCAACCCGCAAAAGTGAGTTTTTTATTGGTAAGCAACTACCCTATGTCGTTCTCGCAATGGCAAACTTCTTAATATTGGTTGCTCAGGCGTTGTTTATTTTTAACGTAGAAATCACCGGGAGTTTTCTGGCTTTCTCACTCGCGACCTTTCTCTATGTTCTGTATGCAACCGCACTTGGACTTATTATGTCGGCCTTTCTTAATAGCCAAATTGCCGCGCTTTTTGGTACTGCACTTGCCACCATTCTGCCTGCATCCCAATTCTCTGGCATGATCACGCCGGTGACTTCACTCGAGGGACTTGCCAAGGTTATCGGCGAAATTTATCCGACAACTTACTATATGATTGTCAGTCGAGGCGTGTTTTCGAAAGCCCTGTCATTTAATGAGTTGCAGGTCATGTTAGTCGGGCTCAGCATCGCTGCCATTCTTTTCATTGCCATTGGTATTAGCTTAGTCAGAAAACAGGAGCAATAAATGCGATCAGCTAAAAACATTGCTCATTTAGGCGTGAAAGAGCTCATTAGCTTGTCGCGTGACCCTATGTTACTGCTGTTTATTATGCTGGCTTTTACCGTATTTGTTTATACCGCGGCATCTGCCACACCACAAACTTTGTACAAAACACCAATAGCCGTTATCGACAATGACCGTTCCCAGCTTTCCAACCAATTGATAAACAGCTTCTTAATGCCTTACTTTTTGCCGCCCGAAGCCGTTTCTGCTCAAGAGGCAGATCAGCTTATGGACGAAGGGCGCTACACCTTTATTCTCGATATTCCTGAAGGGCTGCAGCGTGATTTGTTAAGTGGTGAGCAGCCTCAGCTACAACTCATCGTTGACGCCACGCGCATGAGTCAAGCCTTTACTGGTAACGGTTACATTCAATCTATTATTAATCGCGAAGTCAGCTCCTTCACGCAGTCCGACACTCAGTTACCTGTCGATATAGCCGTAAGGGCACAGTTTAACCCGGAGCTTGATAGCGGATGGTTCAGCGCCATTATGGAATTGATTAACCAAATTACCATGTTGTCGATTATCTTAACCGGTGCAGCCCTGATAAAAGAACGGGAACACGGCACCATTGAGCACCTTATGGTAATGCCGGTCAGCCCTTTTCAAATTATGGTCAGCAAAGTTTGGGCTATGGCCTTAGTCGTATTAGTTGCCTCTGCGTTCTCACTCACTGTGATAATTAAACAGGCGCTTGCTATACCTACCAGCGGTTCCTTAACACTGTTCTTATTCGGTACCGCTCTGCACCTTTTTGCCACCACGTCTATTGGCATTTTCTTAGGAACCTATGCCCGCTCTATGCCCCAGTTCGGATTACTGTTTTTGCTGATTATTATGCCAATGCAGATACTCTCCGGCGGCATGACACCTTTTGACAGTATGCCTGCTGCAGTTCAGGCTGTGATGTACTTTGCTCCTACATCTCACTTTACCGAATTTGGTCAAAGCATCTTATTCCGTGGCGCCGGGTTAGAAATTGTTTGGCCACAGCTACTTGCACTAAGCGGTATTGGCGCCTTATTCTTTTGGGTTTCCTGGCGCCACTTTCACGAACGGTTAGCGGATATGGCGTGAACCATTTTTTAAGTCATAACAGTGACATATTGCTTGCCATGCTTCTTCCGCGCTATCCACAATCTGGAACAAGTCTAAGTCGTATTCTGCAATAGTGCCTTCTTCTACCAGCAAATCGAAATCGACTGCACGACGCCAAAATTCAGATCCCACCAAAACGATAGGTACAGGTTCTGATTTTTTAGTTTGTACCAAAGTTAAGGTTTCGAATAACTCGTCGAGCGTTCCGAAGCCACCAGGAAAAGCAACTAACGCACGAGCTCGTTGCAGAAAGTGCATTTTTCGAATGGCAAAATAGTGAAACTGGAAGCAGTATTCGGGTGTTATATATGGGTTTGGGCGTTGCTCGTGAGGCAGTACAATATTCAGACCAATACTTTCTCCTCCGGCTTCCATCGCTCCTCGGTTCGCAGCTTCCATGATGCCGGGGCCACCACCACTGACAATCATCAGGTTTTCTTCATCGTGCTTAAGGTTGTGTTCAGTCGCAATACGTGAAAAGTCCATTGCCTGCTGATAGTAAGCACTATTTTTTAATGCCCGCTGGGCGCGCTTTAAGTTACCTTTTAAGCTGTCATTATCTGGCTCTTCTGCTAACGCTTGCTCAGCCATACGGGCATCATGCTGCGCCTGCTCAGGCGATAAAAAACGGGCGCTGCCAAACACAACAATGGTTGCGTCTATCTGATGCTTTTCGAGCGTTAACTGAGGCTTTAAATACTCCAGTTGCAGGCGTACCGCGCGCAAGTCGTCCTGCAGTAAAAATTCATGATCGGCAAATGCCAGCTTATACGAGCCTTGCCCTTCTATTTTGGCAATAGATTCTTCAGACTGTTTCGCCGAAATTAGACGACGTCGATGCAACTCATTTTCTTTCATGGGAAGTCCGTATGCATGGGGTTAATGGTAACCAATAACGGCTAGTTTATCTTAAATACAGAGCAAAGCCTTTTGAATTAGTCTCTCTCCAGTTGCATAGAGACCATACCATTATTTTCACCCACCTCGTGAAACCCCAGGTCTTTATAAAGTGACCGCGCCGGCGTATTTTCAGGGTATACATTCAATGTAATAAACCTGACTTGCTCCTGCTCCCAGGCATTTTCCATTAATGCTTTTACAAATAACCGCCCCAGCCCTTTGCCTCTCATTTTCGGGTTAACAATAAGGCAGGCTATGTGAATACCGTTCTCGACTTTTTCATAAGCCTGAGCAAAACCAATCAGCTCTTCATTCTGATAAAACGCAAAAGTGCCGCGTTCATTGCCTTTAATTTGTTGCCAGATAGCGTCCGCAGGGCTGCCATACCGAACTTTATCGCCAAACCATAGCCGGAACTCTGCAGCATTCTCAGGCCAGGTCAACGCTACTTTTAACTCGTTTAATTCAGCTTTCTTTAACATCGCTCTTTGTTTTAACAATGGGTTTCCAACGTAAATTAGCACAGAAGAAAACCTAACGTCGCGTTAGTTCGCTAACTAAGGTAATGTGAGTCCTATAAAAAATAACCTCCTAAAAGATGCAACTAACGGCGCCATGCTAAGCAATACCAAACTGCACCAGAAACTTGCCTTGCCCTTAATTATCCTCTCTCAATTACTGGGCACGTCCTTGTGGTTCAGCATTAACGGTGTCTGGCTTCCCTTGTCGGCAGAACAGCAACTCACTGAGTCAGACTTAGGCGCTCTAACTCTGGCCGTGCAGCTGGGTTTTATTATCGGCACTCTCACACTGGCACTAACCGGGCTGGCGGATCGCTACCGGGCCAGCCAGATTTTCCTGTTCTCCAGCATGGTTGGTGCAGCTGTTAATGCACTGTTTATCCTTACCGTTGATATTGCCAGCATCGCCTGGTTGCTGCGCTTTTTAACCGGGCTTTGTTTAGCCGGAATTTACCCAATGGGAATGAAACTGGTGATATCCTGGGTGCCCCGCTATGCAGGCAGCGCACTTGCCTGGCTACTAGCCATGCTGACTCTGGGTACGGCTTTGCCGCACCTCATGCGCGGAATAACCCTGGATTTTTCCTGGCAGATCCCACTACTGGTATCTTCGCTACTGGCATTGCTTGGCGGCCTCTTAGTAGGATGGCTTGGCAGTGGTCCTCATCTGCCGGCTACCGCGTCAGCTCATACGTTGCGCTCTGGCTTGCGCGCATTAACACGCCCCAAATTCAGAGCCGTTGCTGTCGGTTACTTTGGTCACTGCTGGGAGTTATACGCGTTCTGGATGTTAACACCGTTGCTAGTGTTGCAACCTCTAACCGCTCTTAACCTTCCTTTAAGCGCAGTACCCTGGCTGGCCTTTTTCATTATTGCTATTGGCAGCCTGGGCTGTATTGGCGGTGGTTTACTGACCAAACGGCTCCCGGGGCTAACCGTTGCCAGACTGGCATTATTCAGCTCCGGCAGCATTTGTTTGCTGTACCCTTTAATGACACAACTTCCCGCCTGGATACTTTTCGCTTTATTGCTGTTTTGGGGTCTTACGGTTATTGCTGACTCTCCGCAATTTTCAGCGCTGGCCGCTCATTTTGCACCCAAAGAAAATGTTGGTTCTGCACTGGCCATAATGAATGCCATTGGGTTTTCATTAACACTACCGGCCATATGGCTAACCAGTAATTTGTGGTCTATACATAACGAATGGGTTACCTGGCTTCTGCTGCCCGGACCAATCATTGGTTTATGGGCAATGCGCAAGCTATCAGCATAGAGAAGACATTATGGCCACTAAAATTAAAGACCAACGTATCTATAAGTACGGCGTCATTGCTGTCGTTTGCGTTGTTGCCGCTCTGGCACTTATTTTTGTTCTCGGACGTTTCAGTTAGAGTTAGTGCTCACCAACTTCCTACTCACCCTGAAGCGTGAGAACTAAGGTGCGTGCGCCGCCATAGTCCCGATGCTCGCAAAGATAAATACCCTGCCAGGTTCCCATATTTAAACGGCCATTTGTCACAGGAACGGTCAGACTACTGCCAAGAATGCTCGACTTTAAATGTGCCGGCATATCATCCGGCCCCTCAAACGTATGACGATAATAGGGGGCATTTTCCGGTACCATCTCATTAAAATGGCTTTCAAAGTCCTGCCTAACCGTTGGGTCCGCGTTTTCATTAATGGTTAAAGACGCAGAGGTGTGCCTAATAAACACATGCAATAAACCCACCTGAACCTGCCCAAGCTGCGATAAGGCCTGCTCAACCTCGCTGGTAATAAGGTGAAAACCTCGCGGCCGAGCCCGTAACTGAAGTTCCGTTTGTTTGATAAGCATTTGTAAACCCGTTTGCTGTACATGAAAGCTTGCCATATGCTTAGAGCATATCGAAAACAACGACATAACTTAAAGGAATGATACTAATGCGATACTTACTGATCGTTTTTACACTTTTATTCAGCATAACAAGTTTAGCTCAAGAAAGTGTCGAAGAAGCCACCACAAAAGCCGTAAAAGCATTTTTGTATGGCGCCAGCATTAATTCACCAAAAGCTCATGACCGGTTCTGGGCAGAAGAACTCACTTATACCAGCTCCAGCGGTAACCGCTTTGGTAAAGAGCACCTTATGTCCGGCATGAAAGACGCCAAAGCTAAAGACCCTGAAGAAGTAAAAGTTTGGTACGGGGCCGAAGACATCGAAGTAAAACAGTTTGGCGATACCGTGGTATTTAATTTCACGCTAACCGCCGAAGAAGAAGGAAAAGTAACAAAATACTATTACAATACCGGCGTTTTAATTGAGCGTGACGGTAGCTGGAAAGCCGTCAACTGGAACGCAACTGAAGTCCCTGAATAAAAGTAAACAGCCACCGGAGGCAAAGAATGGCACGAGCACACGCATTACATATTTTGGTCGAAACCAAAGACGAAGCCGAAACGCTAAAAGAGCAACTTGCGCAGGGCGCTAAGTTTGCAGAGTTAGCACGTAAGCACTCACTTTGCCCCTCCGGCAAAAAAGGCGGCGATTTAGGCGAGTTTAATCGCGGCCAAATGGTTTCTGCTTTTGACAAAGTCGTGTTCGGCAAGCCCACTCTTGAAGTGCACGGGCCGGTCAAAACTCAGTTCGGCTGGCACTTAATTAAGACATTGTCCCGCAGCTAACAAACCGTTTTTATTCTTGCTCCTCAACCGGGTCGGCGTCCTTTTTACCAGGCTCTACATAAATAGCGATGCCTTCTCCGGTTTTATCGGTCAGTCCAAACGCTTTGCCCACACTGACACCAAACCCAACGTTCCCTGAGTAGCCTCCGGCACCGGTGCCCACATAAACGGAGTTACCTTCTTTATCACCCGTTTTTTCAAGTAAAACCCCATTTGCGCCTACCTTCGCCGCCTCTTTTTTCAAGCGTTGCAGAACCGCCTCTACTTTAGCTTGTTCACCAAAACTCCAGGACGAATCACTGGTGGCTTCTATCAACGCAATTTCTTCGTAGCTCTCTGGCTTTTCTAAGTACACCTTCACCTGCTCAACCGGAATTTCAGGGCGAGCTTCGCCAATAAGTACTGAGGAAGAAGGTGATGCACAGCCTGCCAATAACAACATGCCGCTTAGAGCCAGCCCAGAATAAAATGTATATTGCATAACGCTACTCTCAGTTTTAATCGCTTACTTAATGAATAGCACAGAAGTGGTGATTTCACTCAACTCTTTCAATATCTTTAAGGAACCGTAAAATAGAAGAGACTAAGCATACCAACTGAACGGAGCTCTTTTTGCCTGATATTGACCTAATTAGCCGTCATTTTTTAGCACTGTACTTTCTCTTTATTGCGGTTCATTACGCAAGCACCGCCATTGGGCTTTCAAAGCGCACCGCACAAAGTCACATTCAGTATGGGGAAAAAGGCAGTGCTACCTGGTGGATAAGGCAGGTCTTTAACCTTTTTCGTGGAGCCATTTTAGTTGTTTGTATTGCCCGCGTTTTCTTCCCTATAGATCCCTGGTTGGGCATTTTCGCCTCACTTTATAGCCCCTGGGTTCTTTCCATTGGCATGGTCACTATGCTGGTATCTCTGGGGCTCGTGAGCTACAACCATGCTTACATGAGACAAGACTGGCGCTCAGGGATAGACTCCGATAGAAACCGGGCCTTGCTGACAAAAGGGCCTTTTTCACGCTCCCGAAACCCTATATTTTTAGCCATTATGTTGGGACAAATTGGGTTATTTTTGACGCTGCCCAGCCTGTTTACACTCATCTGTCTGGCAATGGGCGTCGCAATGATACGCCTGCAAGCGGTAAAAGAAGAACAAGCACTGAGTGAACTCTACGGTGAGGAATACCGGCAATACAAGAACCAGGTGCCGCGCTGGTTTTAAGTTCGTTAAGTTGTGCTGTGGGCTGAAGTTAAGGCAATATCATCGTAGCTGGCAACCACTGTATTCCTCCCGTCTGCTTTTGCCTTGTAAAGGTTTTTATCAGCAGTTTGCAGAAGAGTCTCAACAGTATCCTTTTTATCGCGGTCCGAAGCTGTTGCAATGCCAATACTGACGGTCGCATTAATGTCATCCAATAGCGGCTGCTTATTGAGTCTTTCTACAATCCGGTTCGCAATATTTGCTGCCTTATCGCCATCAGTATCAGGACAAATAATCAAGAACTCTTCACCACCCCAGCGACCGACTAAATCACCCTCCCGGGTTGTCTCTTTCATTACATTGCCAATCGCCACCAATACTTTATCACCCGCAATGTGGCCATATTCATCATTAATGCGTTTGAAATGATCGACATCCAGCAACAATATCGATGTAGGTTTTAAGTCTCGCCTCGAGGAGGCCAATAAGCTCTTTAAGCTATTATCTATGTGCAGGCGGTTAAAAATGCCCGTTAAAGGATCTGTTGTTGAGGTCTTTTGCAGTTGCTCATAAGCCTCACGCCGTGAGCGTTCATAATAACGAAACAGAAAAACCTGTGCGGTTGCAACTTCCACAAAATTAAAAAGAGCACCTAAACTTAAATTTCCCGGAACACCAAGACCCAACAATTTATACAAAAACCAGCCGCAATAAGCGAATACCAGTCCCGTCACCCATGTACCGGCGGTTGGCCCCAATAAGAAAAAGGCAATCGGCGGTAAAATCGTAACCCACAGCAACGAATAATTTCGTCCTTCAGCCAAATGAATAAAAGCTAACAGGACGAAAACCAAGGTTAGAGTCACTATCCACCCAGCCACTTTGAAATTACCACCACGGCTAACGTAAAAGTAGATAGCAGCGGCTAAAACAAAGCCGGAAAAGTCGTATATGGCAATATCAGCAGCATCAAAAAGCGTAATATTCAGCAAGCCAATTAAGCCGAAGTAAATCAGCATAATCAGCAAAACACTATAGATCAGTGACACCTGATGATACCTGGGATCATCAGTGCCAATGGTCGGATGGTATTTACGCCAATATTTCATAAGTCGCTTTTGCTGCTTTTTTCTTATGCTAGCGCGGTTTCACAGTGATTGGAACTTATGTCACTGGTTACTTATCTGGCAGCTTCCATTAAGATGGCTATAATTCCAGAAAAACCGGGCAAACTCATGAACAAAACTGCATTTGCAGCACTCGCCGAGTATATGGATCTTCTGCTCGATGCTATATGCGTCGTTGACCAGCAGCACCGGTTTAGTTATTTAAGCCCTGGCACTCAGCGCGTATTTGGTTATACACCCGACGAAATGATAAATCGCTCAATGTTCGACTTCATTCACCCTGACGACCATCAGGCAACCATGGCTATAGCACAGAAAATAAACTCAGGTGACCAAGTGGTTCACTTCGAGAACCGTTATATACGTAAAGACGGATCTGTTGCACACATACTTTGGTCAGCTCGCTGGTCAGAGCGAGATCAAAGGCGAGTTGGCGTTGCCCGCGATATCTCTGAACAAAAGCGCCTGGAGCGCGACCGCGAAAGCTTGATTGCTCGCCTTGAGCACATGGCACTGACTGATCCCCTAACCCAATTACCTAATCGCGCTTTGTTCTACGACAGAGTCAGTACAGCCCAAAAGCGTGCCACTCGAGACGGTACAGGTTTAGGTCTTCTGTATCTGGATCTTGATAAGTTCAAGTTCATTAATGATGAGTACGGCCACGCCACAGGCGATCAACTGTTAAAAGAAGTTGCCCAACGCATGGCTTCGGCAGTCCGCGCAACCGACACTGTTGCTCGACTGGGTGGCGATGAATTCGTGGTGCTTATTGATGCCGTTCCCTCAACAGACGAAGGTATAACGACGGTACGTGCTGTGGCAGAAAAAATCCGGCTAGCAATGCAAGCACCGTTGCGACTGCCCCATGGTGAAGAGGTCGTTACCTGCAGTATGGGTATGGCCTTGTGGCCACAGCACGGTGACACCGCAGACACCCTGATAAGTCAGGCTGACGAGGCTATGTACCGAGCTAAAAGGAATGGCGGTAATCAATTAAGTGAGTAGTTGATATAAAAACGCACCACCTTGGTAAGGGTGGTGCGCTGAATAAGACACGGCTATTGCCGTTTTAAAGTCTAGTTCTAAGAGCTTTTCGTTTCACTAATGTAGTCGTTAACAAATTGCTCCAGAATGTTCAGCGGTACTGGGCCACTGCCAAGCACAACGTCATGGAACTCACGAATATCAAATTTATCGCCAAGCTCTGACTTAGCTTTTTCACGTAATTCCAGTATCTTGTTCATGCCAATTTTATAGGCAGTTGCCTGGCTTGGCATGACAATGTGACGCTCCACCATTTTCACGGCGTCTGACTTTGCGTTCGGTGTATTGGTTACGTAGAAATCAATACCTTCTTCACGCGTCCATTTCTTATCATGAATACCTGTATCAACAACTAAACGAACCGCACGCCATAGCTCCATCGCTAAGCGACCAAAGTCGGAGTATGGGTCTTTGTACAAACCAATTTCTTTCGGCAGCTTCTCGGTGTACAGTCCCCAGCCTTCGCTGTAAGCAGTGTAACGGCCAAAACGACGGAACTTAGGAATACCTTCCAGCTCTTGCTGAATTGCAATTTGCATATGGTGACCCGGAATACCTTCATGGTAAGCCAGCGCTTCCATCTGATAAGTCGGCATAGCCGCCATGTCATAAAGGTTCGCGTAGTAAGTACCAGGGCGAGTACCATCCATTGATGGCTGCTGGTAGAAGGCCTTACCCGCTGACTTCTCACGGAAAGGTTCTACCGCTTTGACAATCAAATCAGCTTTAGGCTTTTTGATAAACAGCTCATCCAAACGCCCACGCATGTTATCGATGTAAGCCGTTGCTTCATCCAGATAACGCTTGCGACCTTCTTCGGTGTTCGGGTAAACAAACTCTTCGCTATTGCGCATATGGACAAAGAACTCTTGCAGCGTTCCTTCAAATCCCACTTCTTCCATAATGCCGCGCATTTCTTCATGAATACGCTCCATTTCACTTAAACCAATTTCATGAATTTCTTCTGCGGTTAAGTCAGTCGTGGTGGTGCGCTTTAACGCATTATTGTAAAACGCTTCACCGTCCGGGAATTTCCAGGCACCGTCTTTGGTCGTAGCTTGCTCGGCAATACCTTCCACCGCGGTAATCAAACCTTCATAGGCAGGCTTAACCGACTCTAGCATGGCTTTTTCTGCAGACGCTAACAGCTCTTCACGCTGGCTCTCTTCAAGCTCAAGCTTCTCAACTTTACTGGTGAAGTCTTTCCACAAAGCACTAGGCTCACCGTCATCAAACGGCGCACCGGTAATAATGTTTTTGCTGTCGCTAATTACGTAGGGGTAAACAAATTTCGGTGCGATAATGCCTTTTTCTGCCCGCAGTTCCAGGTTCTCTGCCAACTGGTCAAACAGCCCCGGCAAGCCATTTAAACGAGCAATGTAATCTTGTGCATCGTCCAATTCGCTAATGCCGTGTTGGTTGATCAACAACGAAGCAACACTGGAGTGCATGCCAAACATCTGATTAACCGGATAGTTGTGATGACGCCATTTGTAATCAGCAATCTCGTTTTCCAGCTTCTGCTTCATCAGCATCCAGCTTATTTTAGTCTGCTCATTCAGCTTTGACTCATCAATCGCCTTCACTTGCTCTAAATGCTCTTTCTGTAACGCCAGCTCTTCCTCTGCTGCCGCTTCAGAAATATCGTCCCATTTGTCCTGGTCTTCTTTAATACCAAGATAAGACTGATACATTGGGCTGCGCATGACATTTTCCATAAAAATGTCTTCAAACAGCTTATTGGCTTTTTCAGATTCAGTCTGTTCAGCATTCTGAGTAGTGTTTTCAGACGTTGCGGTTTGAGACTGAGCATTTGCCGCCGTCGCTTCTTCTTTGGAAGCGTCTGAACAAGCGGTCGTCATTAGCACCAGCGAGACAGCCAGCGCAATTTTCTTATATTCAAACATGTGTATTCTCTCCTGTTGTTTCATCAACTTGATAGCGTGTACAGCACGGGATGTCAATGAAGAGACGACGGCAGGGGTAATAGCTACGCCCAAACGTCTATGCCGACAACCCAGTGAAAATGTCCGGAATAACTCGGGCACTGTTGCGAGATAACTTATTCTGCAGGAAAGTAATAAACGCGACGAATGAGGCTATTATTAAACTCGTAAATCGCCAGGCTTTTCTGCGACCTCAGCTCTCCGTTCTGCCGCCAGCTTGCTTCTTCCACTGTACTGACACGGTTTCCTAATACAGTTAGGTCGGTTACTTCACTTTGACACGACGCGCAAGATTTAAAGTATTTGTCCATCGCTTCAATGAGCTCAGTCTTCCCGCTAGTTTCAACCGCTATTCTGTCACCATTAACCGACAGCCATTGAATATCATCGGTCACGTATTGTGACATTAGCTCCGCATTGTGCGCATTAAACGCGGCCACGAATGCCTTAACTTGTTCAGAACGCTCGGAAGCCGCCAGCCCGGGAGCCGATAGAACAAAGCAAAAGAACATGAAACAATTAGCTAAATGCCGCATGATCAATCCTTATTCAGTTACTGCAGTGTGTGTTCCCGGCACGCTTCAATTTGTGCAGCCGGCAAGGGCTCACCTATTACAGGTTCAAGTGCGAACTGCACCTTTGGAATCAAAGCCTGAAACTCGGTAAGTAATACATCCTTGCTTACGCTCTCGTTAAACACAAGCGTCACCTTCAAACTTTGCGGAAAGCGCTGATAGTCCACCTCATGCGTGAGCCAAATAAAGCCTTCATGTTCAAACTTCGCCACTTCGCACAACTGAGTCAGCTCGCGGATTATCTCCCGTTCCAGCTTTTTGTCCGTTTTTCGCATACAAACACCTTTAATAGCTTTCTAGCCATAGGATAACCTAATAACAGCAATGTTGCCCTGCCTGGCGTTTGACCCGCCTATTTAGCTAGCTATACTCATTTTATCAGTCGTCGTAAGGGGCATTGGTATTTGTTAAACCCTGATAACTGGACGTTATTTCAAGGACTGGCGGTATTTGGGGTTTGCGCTCTGATTATAGCTATTGCCGGAACCCGCATTACACGTATTGTCGATCAGCTTGCCGATCGCACTGGTATCGGTGAAGCCGCAGCAGGCGCGGTGTTACTGGGCGGTACAACATCAATTGGCGGCTCCGTGTTGTCTGTTACCGCGGCATGGAACGGTAATGCAGAACTGGCAATGAGTAATGCCCTGGGTGGCATTGCGGTACAAACCTTTTTCCTGGCGGTGGCCGATATGGTCTACCGACGCGCTAACCTTGAGCATGCAGCAGCATCGGTTCCGAACATGATGCAAAACGCACTGCTTATTGTTCTGCTTTCGCTTATTCTCATGACTCCGCTTTTGCCTAATATCACGGTCTGGGGGTTACACCCTGTCACGCCCATACTGTTTCTTGTTTATATTTACGGTATTCACCTTGTCCACCGGGCGCACGATGCGCCTATGTGGGCTCCGACAAAAACTCGTGAGACGCGGGAAGACAAGCCGGATGATATAAAGCTTATGCCGTCAATGGTAAGGCTTACGAGTGAGTTTTTTGTGCTGTTTGTCGTGCTTGGTTTTGCCGGTTACATGCTGGAGCCTTCAGCAACTGTCATTGCCGCAGAGACCGGACTGACCCAAACCATAGTAGGCGTTATGCTAACCGCAATTAGCACATCAATTCCCGAACTGGTCACTTCCGTCGCAGCCGTTCGCCGTGGCGCATTAACCCTGGCCGTAGGCGGTATTATCGGTGGCAATGCCTTTGATACCTTATTTACCGCCGCATCGGATATTGCCTACCGCGACGGATCGATTTATCACACCATGACCGACGGTACCTTGTTCTGGGTGTGCCTGACACTGTTAATGTCAGCCATTCTGATCATGGGGCTCATTCGGCGTGAGCGTGAAGGCCCCGGCCGTATTGGTTTGGAAAGCGTACTTATTACCGTGCTGTACCTTGGTGGGGTGTGGTTGTTGTTACGTTAGATTAAAACCTTATAACGCGTACTTCGCCCCCCACCTTGTGTTTTATAAAGCAGCCCCTGTGCAACCATATCCGCCAAATGTCGCGTCGCCGTTGCTTTGCTCACTTTAGCCACCGACTTATACTGCGATGCATTAATGCCGTCCGAAAAATCACCATCCAACAACCGGTTAATCACCTTTTGCTGATTTGGTTGAATATTTTTGTCCGCGTGGTGAGCCCAGAATTTTGCCTTAGCGACAACCCTGTCAATTTTTATTAGAGCGGCATCAACAGCCTCAGCAAGTGTTTGTAAAAACCAAACAAGCCATGGCGTTATATCAACCCCATGTTTCTGAGTATATTCCAGTATGTCGTAATAACCCGTACGATTTGCCAGAATCGCTTCGGACATCGCAAATAACCGAATACTTTGCCTGTCAGCCTGAGCCAGAGCTCTGTCGGTAAGCGCTCGAGTTATGCGCCCGTTCCCATCCTCAAATGGGTGTATTGTCACAAACCACAAATGGGCAATAGCGGCGCGTAACAAGGGATCGTAGTGCGAGTCCTGCTGCGTTTCATTGTACCAATTAACAAAGCTTTCGAGCTCTGTTTCTATATTGGCTCTTGGCGGGGCTTCAAAATGAACGGTCGGCCGTGTAATAGGCCCAGAAACAATTTGCATGGGCGCTCCACCGCGTAAAACACCGGGCTCTACTCGTTGCATAAGCGATTCATGATGCTCAAACAACCATCGATGCCAGTTTAATAGCCTTTCTAATTTAATTGGCTCATCCAGGTCTGTTACTGCAGATCGCATTAAACTGGCTAACCCTTCCGACGAACCATCAGTCTTTACCGGTGATTTGTCATTGATACCAAGTTGCCGAGCTAAGGAGGAGCGCACCGCGTACACATCGACTTTTTCACTCTCTATAGCCGACGATGCAACAATATTTGCCAGGAGCGTATCCAGGCTAAACTCAGCGTTATTTTCAACCAGTGCAGATTTGCCCTTTAGTTGACCAAGACGATCGTAAACACCACGCAACAAAGGCGCCAGCTGCTGTTGCTGCCACACCATGTTCGGCCAGTCTTTGTGTTGCCAAAGCCACGCGGTCATTTCCTGATTACCTTAGTTGCTTGCGTCGTGAGCTGAATAACAAGCTTATTCGGCTCATTTAATGAGCCAAATAATAGATGTATTCGGCTCATTTTGCAAACATTGGTACTTTTGTACCTTTTATCGGCTAAAGCCAATACGGGACTAAATCTACTAAAAGACTACTTGCAATCAGATACATTACCGCACTGATTAATGCATTGATAATACGCCAGGTTCTTGGTTTATTCAGTTTGCTCGCAAGTTTTTTTGCAACAAATACCAGTGTATAGAACCAGGTTGCCGAGGCACATAAAGCTCCGGCAACGAACCACGGTCTATAGACTTGCTCAAGGCCAGCAGTAACACCGCCAACCAGAACAACAGTGTCTATATAAACGTGTGGGTTTAAAAATGTCATTGCAAAAGCCATCAATAATGCGCTTTTAAGCGATGTTCTTTTGCTTTCACTCTCTTCTATCGATAATCGACTTTCACCTTTTATCGCAGCTTTTAGCGCATTACTTCCATACCAGATTAAGAAAATAGCACCCGCTAGGCTCAGCATTTGCCCCCAGATGCTTTCAATCGAAAAGAGCGCGCCAACGCCAAATACGCCCGCACCAATAAGTAGAATATCGCCGATAAAGCAAACGGTCGCCGCTGCAAACGGATGATTATTGGTTAGCCCGGTTTTTAACAGAAATGCATTCTGGCTACCAATTGCGATAATCAACCCACCAGAAATTACGGCACCCATAACGAATACACTGACAAACTCAAACATTATCACTTCCTGCGTTGTTCTAATCGTTTAAGTCAACGATAATGGAAATCATCGCTAGTTTAATATAAAGAAACAAACAGTCAATATAATGACCGATAAAGATAAAACAGCTATTAATGAAGCTATAGCAAAACGCGTTTACACCTTTCGTAAACAATACGGAATGTCCCTTGATGAGCTGGCTAGAAGTGCCGAAATTAGCAAGGGGATGCTAGTGCAAATAGAGAAAGGGCGTGCAAACCCAAGCATAGGGATTCTATGTAAATTAGCCAATGCACTCGCTGTTTCTGTCGCAGATATCGTGGCTGTGTCAGACGATCCAAAAGTAACGATTCGGCGGCCTCAGGATATCCCGACACTCTGGAATGGTGAGCATGGAGGATCTGCTCGCCTGCTTGCAGGTTCAAAGGGCGCTATCATGATTGAGTTATGGCGATGGTCTATGTTTCCCAAAGAACAGTTTGTATCTGAAGCGCACTCTAAAGGAACCATTGAACTCATTCACGTTGAGGAGGGTTGTTTAGACGTTTTGGTGAATGAAGAAACTTATACTTTATCGGCAGGTGACTCAATGACCGCCGAAATGGACGTTGCTCACACATACCAGAACAGCACTAGCGAACCGGTTCACTTCACTATGACGGTTTACGAAAAGTCTAGGTAGAGCTCTCATCCTATGAACCCAAGTACCGTGAATTCCAACAGGCTTTATCTAATAGTCGACCTTGAAGCCACCTGCTGGGACGGCAACGTTGAAGGTTTAGACCGAAAGCAAACCGTCGACGATATGGAAATTATCGAATTCGGCTGTGCTGTTGCGGAAGACAATGGCACCGTACTGGACTACCGTTCTTTCATGGTGCGTCCGCAATTACATCCCAAACTCAGTGAGTTTTGTACGCAGCTGACAAGTATCACGCAAAGTGATGTTGGCGCGGCTGCTGTTTACCAAAGTGTTGTCCCTGAAATAGACCAGTGGCTAAAGAGCTATAAGTTAGTGGGCTGGGGTTCATGGGGTAATTACGACAAAAACCAAATTAGCGCGGAGCAACGACGTCATAATCTGGCGCCGGATTTTTTCTCGCTACCACACATTAATATCAAGCAGCAGTGGCGTCAGGGAAAAGTGAATAGTCGTAGCGCTGGTTTGGCCAATGCGCTTAAATATCATGGTTTGTCTTTTGAAGGCACGCATCATCGAGGTATTGATGATGCGTTAAATATTGCACGATTGCTAAGGTTTACTGAGCTGTAAGATCGCACCTGCGGTAGAACCGCAGGCTACGTCAAAACACATTATTCCAAATTCTGGATCTTATTATCGATCAAGTATGTATTAATCAATAAATTCAAAGACTTATATTTCTTGATATATAAGACATAGAAGTTTACCCACCACTCTACCCACCGACTGTTAGTGGGCAAAAGCAGTATATTGAATGGTCCAATCTTAGTTCATTCCGTAAGAAGAGTGCTGGAAATCTTACTCACCAGACTTTTCCTCCTTGAGAGCTTGGAGTTGCGTAACTGGTAACATCACCCCGGGCAACCTTAATCGATCACAATGGTTAGTCAAAAACTCGCGCCAATACAGCCATACACTGATACCGCTATCTTTCACGGCAAATTTTCGTAACGCGTCCTCGCTAACCTCGCTTTTCATTAAATAACAATCGACAATTATGCATTCGATGCGAGCTATAACCTGTTGCTCTGACCTTTCCCCTAAAATAACACCACGTTTTCAATGAAACTTCAGTTTTTTGACAGGCCCCCATTATTAGAACCCTCGAAGAATGAATTGAGCTGCCTAATTCTCGATGGATGCCACAAACTGCAAGAGTAGCAGGTTATTTAAAGCCCGATGAGGTTGACTCTTGTTATAGTCATCCCGCCAAGCTTCAATTCCTTAAACTTATCCGCTAGCTATTCTCCATCGAGCAGACCAGCTAGAAGTGGTACCATAACAGTCTGATATTTCACAAACGTGAACTAAGTTATGGAGTATGAGTTTAAGCCAATATTTTCCGCCGTTTCATCTTCTTCAGTTACATCATCTCGATAGTTTTCTATAGCAGTTAGTACACCAATTCGATGACATTCTTGCATAAATGCCTTCTTGAGAAAGTTGCAATTGGCGTAAGGCGCAGCCTGTTCAATATTATCAAGATGGTCGTTTGCCGGAAAACGCTTTCGTCGATTCAATATCCTAAATTGTTCTATCCAGTCTATAGCATCTGTACTACATAATTTACCTTTGTAACGCTCTTCAATACCATAAACATCTTTCCATGTTTCGATTCTTTCGTTAATAGCGACAGGGCCGAATTTTAGATCGATATCTTCCTTCGTCAGTTTAGTAATGTCAGCATGCTGCAAATTTACTTTAACTTCGATAGACGGTGCGCCATCAGCGTAGGGGTAAAAAGCTTGTCGCCTGCCAGTATGATCATGAACAGGGTCTTTGCTATGTTTGTAAGTGCTATTGCATTCATGGCAAGCCGGTGCAAGATTGCGCAAATTAATTGAGTTAAATGGATAACGTGCCTTTGGGAGATAGTGATCGTATGCTTCTCTAAACTGATGATCAGCTCCTTTCATATCTGCGATTCCACAGAAAGGGCATTTACCAGTCAAATTGCCTTTTAAAAAGGCTCTTTTATAGTGATCATCTATGTCACCAATCTTAGCTTTTAGATCTGCTAATTTAAGTAATGATTGCGAGTATAAGTTTTTGAAGAAATTGCCGAGTTGGTCCGCAAGATCCGCATGACTTGAAGCAATGTCAGCGTAGCGTGCTAATTGCGTGCTAGGATCATTGTTACAGACTTTCTCTATTTCATTGTTCGCTTTATACCATTGCTTAAACTGATTTATTTGTTGAACGTTTAGCGCCTCAAAAAGACCATAAATTGCTTTGATTTCTTTATAGAATTGCTTACCACGGCTTGGTGCGTTTGTGCCAAAGCCGAATGATGAAAGTACCTCTTTTAAATCTGGTTTGGTATCAAATAATTCCAGTGTAAATTCTATCCCAATAGGTGCTTTGCACCACACTTCATAAAAAATAAAATCGATAAATTCCTGCATTCTCTCCAGTTGATGCGGTACGTAGGTGTAAGAGAACAGCATTAGTGTTCAGCCTCCCCGTTATTTTCTTCTTCACTTTCTAGTATCGTTTTGATCAGCAACAGCTTTTCAACCGAGTCACCTAGTTGTTTGTGAATTTCGTTGATTAATTCTTCGTTATTTTCATCACCTTTTTCAAAGCGTTGGCGCAGATCATCCAGAATCTCCTGAGCATAAGCGCCAATTGTCTCGCGTTTGCCAAAGGTGTTCATTGTTATTTTGTTGATTGAAGCACCCAACGTATTGTAATCAGGCATTTTGATAGTGACATTATCGTTTTCTTTTTTGAACACCAATACATTTTCCGGCTTGCTATCTGAGATTAAAAACGGCGTATGAGTAGTTATTAGCATTTCCCGGCTAGCGTCGCCATCTTTCGGAAAACACCGGCGCAAGCGGCTGATAAAGTTAGCGCGCCAGTCGGGGTTAAAGTGGGTTTCGGGTTCGTCCAGCAAAAACAGACTGTTGGTATTGCGAAATAGCAGGCACAAGCCAAGGCTATGTAATAGCTGATGCTCACCATCTGATAGCTCTTTTAGCAGCATCGGCTTTATTGTATTTTGTTTTCTAAAGTAAAAATTTTTAAAACGCATAATGCGCTGATCTGATGCCAATATCGGAATAGTTTCACTCACATAATGGCTATTGCTTTGATACAAATCCGCTTTTGATGGCTCGCTAACGGTGTAAAGGTTAAGGGTTAATAACACTTGAAAGGCTTGAAATAACGATAGCGCGTTGTTTTCAAAGTTCTCGCGGAAGGCCTGTTTGGTAGCATCGCTTACCCAATAGTCGAGTATCAGCGTATCGTTTTTATCATCTTCAAAACTTAAGGTGGCGCAGCGTTTAAGAGCGTTGATCATGCGCGACGATTTTTGATCACCTTCCAATAGCTGTAAAAGATTCAGGCGGTAATGAGGGTTGCCCATTTCATCTTCACCGGCATTCAGTGCCGGATGATCTGTGATGATATTTTCCAGTGTTTGTGGCGGACTTTCATTGCTACTGACAAAGCTTTCGAGTTGCTCAGGTGTTATCCAGATACTGCGGCGCAGGATAATGCGAAATTCTTTCAGTGCTTCAATGCCTACGTCTTCGTGAAATGGTTGTAGCGTGTCGTCGTCTTGAAATAACAAATTGCACAGCAAAATTGCCTGACTGAAACTGTTATCGAGACATATCATTCTGGCTTCGGGCTGATTGCTGTAGATCTCTTGCCTTTTAAGAGTTTGCCAGTATTCATCAAACTGGATAAAGCGCATTTTAAAAAATGGAAGGCTTAAAATTTCATTCTCACCAGATGAGTAGCTGATTATGTATTGCGGCAAAAGTTTTCGGCGCAAGCTTCTGCCATAGCTTGTTTTTTTGTCTTTCTCGAAATCCTCCAACTTTTCCCATTCAGCTGGAGAATGCTTCCATATCCACCATTGAGGGTCTTTTCCAATCTCCTTGCAGATTTTTAGGCGGACTTGGTTTTCTTCGCTATTTAGTTCTGAAGGTGATTTGATAGAGTATTCAACCTCGAATCCATCTGGATTCGCCTTGCCACCTAGAAAACCTTTGGGGTTATCTTTTGGATCGTGGTCAAAACTATCTGGTCGATTTTCCAGAGAGAGGCATTCCATGTGGTAGAAAATCGCGCTTAACACCTCCAGCAAATTGGATTTACCGCTGCCATTGGGACCTGAACAAACAAAGGGGGCAAAACCTTGGATATTGACCAGCTCCTCCTGCAACGTCCATTCGCTGCGAAAGTGGTGCTCAAAACCGCAGGGCAGGCTGCGAAAGCCATTAGGGTCAGTGATTTTCAGGCGCAGCAGTTTCAAGGCTTAACTCCTACTTTAAGTTCAATTCGATTGCCTAAAATCGTCTCGCCGTTCTCTTCTTGGCCGATGATATTCTGCGCTTGTTGCAAGCGACCACTATTCAGCGCTTCAAACACCCAGTGTTTAATCTGCTCGTAATCATAGAGATCCAGTTCAAACTCGGTATCGGGATGCAGCTCGGCTATGTGCGTTTGTGCGGCGGTGAGAAAATCGTTGGCAGAAAATGGCGCGTTGCCAATTTGCTGGCAGTAGCTTTCCAACCAGAAAGCGAACAGGTCTTTGCGTTTTACTTTATCGGTTAGCGCGTCTGGCAGAAAGTCGCTCTCTGGTAAATGGATCGCGAGAGTGTTACTAGTCGCTTCAGGTTCAATTACTGCGGTAGTCACTTCGTTTTTAGCCTGCTCAGATTCTGGTAGCGGAACTTGCGATAAATCTAGCTCGCCTTTAAAGGCTTTTTGGTTGAGTGCGCCGTAAAGGGATCCGAGATCGTTAAGGCTTTGCTGGTAGCGGGACTTTAGCGTCAGCACCTTTTCGTAAATTTCCGTGAAATCTTGCTGCAACTTCATTGGTGGGCAAATGAACGGGATTTCCTTCATTGCGGACATTGGTGGCAGGTTTGGTATTGCACCACCACGACTGGAAGGGAAGTATTTTCTTTTGAATTGTGGGCTCCCAAAGATGTGAACGAAGAACCTATGCTTAATCTTCTTAGGATCAAGCGAAACTTTTAACAGAGCTTGGTTAATAATTCCCGGCCTCGCACCATCTGGAACAACTGATAGTTTCCCCAAGTATACCCCCGAGCAACTAATCAAAATATCGCCAGGAATTACCTTGAAGTCGATAAGCTCTTGATACTTTTCTTCAGTTACAAAGTATCTTTCGAACGAATAATCATTGTTTAGGGCATGGTTTTGCTCATAAACCAAGTAACCTGTTTCAACAAAAAGTTCCTTTTTTAGAGCCCCCCCAAACGGTCCCCGCTTTAAGGAGTTCTTCCCTTGTTGGACAAGTTGCGGCAGTGTTTTTGTATCCCACCCCTTCTCATTACGCACAGGATCGCCAAACATCTCCAAAAACACGCTTTTGAGCAGATCGTCGAGTTGTTTCAGGTGTTGTTTTCGCTGGGCGATCAGCCCTTCCACCTTGCCAAGTAGATGAGCAACGCGGATTTGGTCGTTTAAATCAGGTTCGCCATCCTTTTCTGGGATTGGAATTTCAACCTGCTTAAGAAATTTGAAGTGGCGGCTATAACCTGCCTCTTTTAGATTTACTGATCGAAGGTAGTAGTAAACATATAGTGGATTGGCGATCTTAGGGTTAACTGATAATGCTTTCGCTCCATCTGCGCCTAGCGCAATGGGGGAACTTTCATATTTGAGTGCCCTAGTATGATCACCAAATACTATAATTGGCGAATGAGTTCGATTGATAAGAGAGCTGTCATCTGTATAACCAGCTATATCTTTCTGGCTCTGATCGATAATCTTAAAACGTCCTTCGGACTTGTAATCAGACGCCTTGATCTTTCGGAATTTCGAAGTCACATCAGTTATAATCTGGGTGAATGGATAACCCCTCATTCAACCATCTCCTTCAATTCCAGCAACTCATGCACTATGCCACTCTTGACAATGGCCAGTTTCGCCTTATCCACATCACCCACTTCGGCCTGAATCAGGTGATCTAAAATCAGGCTCGGTGCATCGTAATGAACTTCTTCAAAAACATCTTCTTTATAACGACTTAGTGACAGATCATAGTCATTTTTCTCATCCACTATCTCACTGTACGGCACCATAAAGCATTTGGCTGTGCGGTCAGTGTCCTTTTGTACATCACGCGCGTGATATTTGGCGATGATATCTTGCAGATCGCCATAGCCTTCTTGTTTGGTGCGCCTGTCATCCAGCGAATACCCATCGCTGATCATTTCATAAAACCAAACGTGTTCGGTAGCAGGTTTGTCTATTTTATCTTTTGGCCCCCAGACTTTGGTAAATAACAAAATGGCGGTGCTAACTCCAGCATATGGTTTAAAAACTCCACTGGGCAGTGTGATCACCGCTTTTAAGTCACATCGGTCTACCAGTAGCTTGCGCAAATCTTTAAAAGCTTTGCCGGAGCCGAACAACACGCCTTGTGGCACAATTACAGCACCGGTACCGCCTTTCTTCAATAGCCGATAAATATTTTCAACAAATAGTAATTCTGTTTTGGTGGTGGCCAGTTTCAAGTCTTCGTTGATGTCGCCTTTGTCAATACTGCCGGTAAAAGGAGGATTGGCCATGATAACGTCGTATTCAGCTTCCTGATTGTAACTTTTGCTTAATGTATCTTTATAGTCGATGTTAGGTTCATCGATACCGTGCATCATCAGGTTCATTAAGCCAAGGCGCACCATGGTGCTATCGATGTCGTAACCCCATAGCGAAGCGCTTAGAATCGCTTGCGCTTTGTCGGTAAGTGCAGCCGCGACTGAGGTACGTGTAAAACCGTCTTCATCGGGTATAAGTTTAAGCTCTGTTTTGTTTTTCTGAGCTTCGTTTTTGGCTAGCTGTGTGACGACATATTGGTAAGCTCCGAGCAAAAAACCGCCCGAACCACAGGCCGGGTCAGCAATTTTATGGCCAAGCTGTGGTTGCGCTAAATCTGCTACCAGCTTGATTATATGGCGGGGAGTGCGGAACTGACCATTTTTACCGGCAGTAGCAATTTCCGACAACAGAAACTCATAGACATCACCCTGAATATCCTGAAAGGCTTGCCCGTTATCCTGCGAGTCGCGTTCCATTACCGCAAAAATTTCGTCGATGGTTTTTACCGCCTCCACCAACAAAGCCGGTTTAGGAATAACAAAAACGGCGTTTTTCATATGGTGGGTAAAGTTGCTCTCGGCACCATTTAGCTCTTTTAAAAATGGGAATACTTTGCCGTGTACATGCTGCAGCATATCTTCTGCCTGCATGCTTCTGAATTCACTCCAACGCAAAGTACATTTTTTAATTTGATATTTTTTCTCATCTTCGAGTTTTTTTACCCAGTCAGCATCTGTATCTCTTTCTTCTCTGCGAGCTCGATATTCCGGTGGAACCCAGTGACCATCGAATTTAGATGTATAGTGCTCTTCTGTCCACTTGGCATCGGACTGACGTTTCAAATCCAGCTCGTCCAAGCGCTTCATAAACAGCAGGTAGGTGATCTGCTCAATAGCGGTAAGCGGATTGCTGATTCCGCCGCTCCAGAACTTATTCCATAGCTGGTCAATCTTACTTTTAAGTTCAGGGTTGTTCTGTAACATCGTTTTACCTTGGTTAGGCAGCCAGCGCTTCCGTCAGCTGCAGAATTTCATCTATTTCTGTTGAATTAAATACGCCGCGAATGCCTTGCGGATGAAGCACAGTAAAAGGCGCGCTGATCAAATCCTTTTTTTCTAGTTTTTCACGCTCAATAATAAAGTTTTTCAGCAAATTTAAAAATTCCATCTGCCTACTATTTAGTGTGGTATGGGCTCGGATGAATTGTTCAAAAGCGGCGCTAACCTCATCGGGAAAGTTTTTTAACACCTCAATTCCGAGAATGTGCCGCATAAACTGAATAAAACGCGCTTTGCGGTTTTTATAAACTTGACGCAGAAGATCTTCAGTGATGTGGGGATGCTCTTCGTTTAATAGTTCAGCCAACTCGTTGGCTTCTTCAGGACTTACCCCTTCGCCATTTTTTATCTTTATAAGTACCGGATTGTGTTCTGTCAGTTCGGTAATTAAATTCTCGACCATCTCCCGGTAACGCGTAACACTCACTGCTTCATTTTGTGGGCCAAACTCTACCCATTCCTTTTTATGCAGTTCGTCCATCAAGTCGAGATGAGTTTGCTCTTGTCCGATATTTTGTTCGCGAAATTTCATCAGAGGCCCGAGTTTATTGATTAACTCATCAAAACGGCACTCATCAGCCTTGCTCCAATACATTGGCGTTTGTGCTTCTCGGATTAATACTTCTTCGAGCTTTACAAAAGGTACGGACAACGGAAGCTCGCTGATTTTTTCAACGACACCTTCTTTCAGAACATCGGCTTGAGCCTTTTCATCCTGCAAAATAGCTAGCGAGTATTCCAGCACGTCGCACTCAAACCGCATGGCTTTAAAGTCATCTTGAGACACAGTTCGGAATAGCGGTTTAATTTCTGCCCTTAAAAATTCTAGTTTGTCATGGTTAAGACTAACCCAGAAGTTTTTATCTTCAAGGCGAGCAAGAGCACCTGCAGCTTCTTTAATGACTACGGAGTTTTGTGGCAAGGCGGCAATTTGTGCGCGGAGCTTGATCACTTCATTCGCCGCGACAACAGCATGACCGGTATCGTTGGCGACTTCGATTTTATCCAATCGCAAACCAACTAACCTAACCGGCAGCGGTAACTGGGGTTTAAGTTCTTTACCTTTAGGGTTTAGCTTGAAGTATTCAAAGTTATCCCAACAATCGATAATTAGAAAGACGTCTTTCTCCAAGCACCAGGGTTTCGGTTTGTTGGATTCCAGTAAACGAGTGCCACGGCCAACCATCTGCCAGAATTTCGTATAGGAATAAACTGGTTTGGCGAATACAAGGTTAACGATTTCGCGCACGTCTATACCAGTATCGAGCATGTCAACACTGATGGCAATGCGGGGCATATCGTTATTGGTGAACTGGTCGAGCAGGCCACCTTTACCGTAAACGCGCGGATCGTCAGACACCAGTACCTTGGCCAATTCACCGTGGTATTGCGGGTAGAGCTTGTCAAAGATTTCTTCAATGCGACGTGCATGATCTTTGGTAGCACAAAAGAAAATAGTTTTGCCGGGCAGCACACCGTCGCTATCTTTAATGCCCTCTTCCATAAACTCGCGGACGATCAGGGTATTAGTACCTTTGTTAACCACTTGCTTTTCCAGCTGAGTACCTTCGAAGTTGATATCTTCTACTTCCTTACCTTGCAAAATCAGTTTTTTCTGGTCTTCTAATGAAATAGTGCGCTTGCTGATCCCTTCCATCTGGAATTTGGTTTGAATTTTCATCACCTGAAAACTGCACAGGTAAGGCGGGATATTGTTGACTGCTTCTTCATAGGTGTAGGCGAAGGTAGGAATACCATCTTCACAGTGAAACAGCTCGAAGGTGTTATGATCTATGATATCCGTAGGCGTAGCCGTTAAACCTAAAGTAATGGTTTTGAAGTAAGCTAGTACCTCACCAAAGGTGTTATAGATGGAGCGGTGACTTTCATCGACCACGATAAGATCAAAAAAATGCGGCGACAGGTATTGAGTATCGTCACGAATAATATTTAGCATGGTTGGATAAGTGGCCACATATATCCGCCTGTCTTTAGCAATCAGCTTCTCACCCACATTCGGCCAACGAGGCTCATTGGGCATGTGTTCTTTAAAAGCTGCTAGCGCCTGTTCACGTAGTGCAATTCGATCAACCAAAAACAGTACTTTTTCAGCATGACCTGCTCGCATTAGGGAATCAGCAAGAGCTATACAAGTGCGGGTTTTTCCCGTTCCCGTCGCCATAACCAAAAGAAAATCACGTTGCTTTTTCTCAATACCCTCAAGTACTGAGCGAATTGCGCGGATCTGGTAATCTCGTCCGGCAATCGATGTATTGATGAATTCTTGCGTGAGCGGTTTGCGGTTACGCCGGATATAAGCAAAACGCTCTAAATCATCACGAGTAGGAAAACCAATAACCTTACGCGGCGGGGCGTTTTCTAGATCCCAAAAAAAAAGCTGATGACCATTGGTGTAAAAACAGAATGGTAGCTCACCGCCAATTTGCTTTTGAATGTTGTAACAATATTGCTTAGCTTGTTCTCGACCAATTGCAGCATCTCGCGAGGTTTTCTTCGCCTCTATTACTGCAAGGGGTTTTCCACCTTTACCAAGTAGCACGTAATCACTGAACTGATGTCCACAATAACCGGAAATCGACTCTGCAACCCCTTCATGCAATTGAGTTCCGATGCCGAATTCTTCGACCACTTGAGTAGGGTTTTTAACATCCCAGCCTGCTTTAGCCAGTTGTGAGTCAATAACTTCTGACCTTGTTTGTGCCTCAGTTTTGCTCATGAGTTAATTCCCTTCTTGTCAGCATTCCTGCTCATCGTCGGTTCTGGCACTACACACGTTTACCCATCTGAATGGCTGCTCTTTATGAACATCGTAATACTAAAATTGTTAATCGTTAATTCAGTTGTTACGAATTAATGAAAGTAGCGAAATATTACCATATTGAAACGGCAAAAAATAAAGAGCAAATTATAAAATTGGACTAGAAGTACACTACCATGAACGCTTGTAACTTCTAATGAGGCAATCGCTGATCTAATCATGAGAAGTTTTTAATCCAAGGATCTCCACACCCTCGCTCACGATAAATCTTGACGGTTTCTCGGATCATACGCTCTGCAATTGAATGCAAAGTACCGCTATGTCCCGACTGAGCCTTTGTTTCATACGCGTAGCGTGACTCTTTGAAGTAATTGCGATATTTGTAAAGCATCTCACGCTCAAAAGCTGACGGAACCAACTTGCGCTGTATGCAGCTGGGTAAGCGATCCAGCAAATTAGATAAATCATGTCCATCACCCGATACTTTCGCTCTATCATAGCGCTGATTCAATGCGCCCAAGTTCACTGAGGGTGTTAAAAGATAACTCTTTAAGATAATTTCAATCGAGAGCGCAGCGTTCGTCATGCTAACTCCACCGCAAATAGAATAAGTTTGTACTGCAGCCAAATAATATTTGTAGGCCGTTTCGACCGCCCAGGGTGCCATTTCCCACTCATTGTCTTTTGCAACCCCTTGATAGATTTGCTCTTTCGGCACCACGATGTAGCCATCGGCTCTCGTTCCATAAATATCAGTTTGGCTTTTCGCATGCAGCGCTGCTACGTACAAACAAATGATGGCATCAAGCTTGTCTTCATGCGTTTTTAATGCAGCGCCAGAGAGATTGTACTCTTGGTCGAATTTAAAATGGGTAACTTGAACATAGTTCGCTATTTTTAAGCTTAGAACGGGCGAGCCCTCGAGGCTTCGCAGCAACCAACCGAGTCGACGTTGTCCGTGGATTTGGTCGGCAACCTTCATTCCCTTTTTCTTTTTATACTTCAGTCGCTCGGGTAATCCAAACAGGTTGATGATTGCGGGGTGCGGATAACATTCCACCTGAAATTTATTGGTTTTAAGGAGGTGCTGAAACCCTTGGGTTTCTAACTTTTGAGAGAGCTCAACCGCAGGGTGGTTTGGATATTTTTCAAGGTGGCTCGGCATGCATGATGCTTTCTTCCTACCAAAAGCTTGCCCGATAGCTTTTTCACATTCCCGCATTCCTGTTTGATTGTTGATGATCGTTGGCGCATCGATCGCCACGCCTGAAGTACGTTTATACTCAAGTTCCTCACAAATTGAATCAGGACATAGTACGCCATGATTAATATCCGTGACCGTTAAGACGCTCCCCTTCAATTCACCGTAGGCAATACCGGTAGGATGGTGATTCGTCCAAGCCAGATCGACGCCCGCTAAAAACACGACAGCTAATCCACACTTTTGGTGTAAGTAATACGGCCGTCGCCAAAGGCATTAATTAGCGCATCAACAGTTTCGATTGAACCTGTGCCCCACTGGTTCGTAAGCACATATGTTTTTCCATCTTCATGAAAGAATTCACCTGGCTGTGAGAAAAACCGACGACTACGATGTATTTGGCCACCTGCGTCCAACTCATTGAACTTGTCTTGAACGTCTTCGTTGCTTAATTCACCATCAAAAACATGGAACGCGTTCCTTGAGTGATTCGGCAAATTACTGATCACGTGGTGAATCTGGCTAGGCTTGGTGCCCTCATCAATACATGCTTTTACAACCCTGTATACCAGCCAACGCTTGCTCAATTCTGGATAAGCCACTCCATCAACGCTCAAATCATAAACCGTTCTGTCATTGCTCGTTGTGCGTGCCGTTCGTTCGCGTTGTCGTTTCTCTTTTATTTTTATTTGATAGTCACTCGCTTCGGGCACGGGAATGACGCTTTGGATGTCGATCAATAACTCATTATCGTAAACGTAGGGTTGCATGCGGATGCATGTGATATCCAAACCATTATCGTTGAGCCACAGAACCGAAGTGGTGAGTTCTTTAGAAAAATCGGCAGACGCAAGTATGACTCTGACATCCTGAGCGAAACTATCCTCATCTGGCTCGTTCCACTCAAGGAAATCAAGTAACTTCTCTCGCGCTTCAAACTCCAAACCGTTTGCATCGATATAATCGCCAAATATTCCCACCAAGCGGTCAAACGTCAGTGTTGATACCATTGCCGCATATCGAATCGCCTGAAGTTCCATATGTCCACCACCTTCAGTACGCTTCAATTCGATAACCACCAGCCTAGCTTCTTTGTCTATCGCTAGTAAGTCGATTCGGCGCCTACTTTCATCCCAATCACCGAACTCCTCGGCCACAATCAAGATATCTGGATGAAGCACATCAATTTGCTTTTTCAATATTTGTTGCAAATGGTTGCGCTCATAGACAGCGTGTTGATCAAACCTCGTTGTTCGAAGCGCTGTGAGTTGGTCATTATGAAGGCGAAAGATTGGCATTCGGAGCGTTCTCGATTTGGTTATAGCAGGTGTTGATATTTAGAATTATTAGTTACAAATTACAACAAATATTAGGCGTTGTCATTGTGGCTCATTTTCAAAGTGACCATCCCGGTCCGCAACTTGCCCTTCTATCCACGCAACCACCTCACCTTCAATCCAAGCACTCGCGCGAAAAAGCCCGTTCATTTCCTTTACTTGAGGAAGTCTGATTAATCGCATGACGTATCTCATGTAATAATTTACAGTGCGATTAGGTGGAAAGCTTAACTTAATATTGCTTAGATGATATCAACGATAGTCGTACCATCTATCGTTTCGACCCCCGCAGGAGCCAGTAATTGCTGTATCCAGCCTATGGAGTTTCCTCGTTCAACACACTGCGAGAAAAATGCACGCTGCTTTGCCCTGGTAAAGGCGACAAAAAAAGTGTTTAGTTCTTCACCTCTGTGCGGCATAAGACTCCACCAAGTTTGATTATCGAGTCCATAAAATATCATGGTATGAAACTCAAGCCCTTTGCTTTTATGGACTGTCATCAGAGCAACTTGACCAATGCCCTCAAACTCGTTCAAAGCTTCCGTCCAGCTACTACTATGTTCTGCACACTCTTTCAAAAGTATGACAAACCCACTCCAGACCCTCTCAAAGTCTCTTTCTCGCTGATATGCCGGATACGATTGTCTTAGCGTGGCAGAGCCGATAAATTCAAGAAGCATGCCTGCAATCGCTTCAGCCGAATCAGGTGTAGGCTGGCGACGCGCCACCTCTACCCTTAACTGACGGACGAACGCCTCAAGCTTAAACAGTAATCGTTCCTGCGAGATGTCATTATCAGGGTCAGCAGCCTCAAGAAAAATATAGTTCTGCTGAGCCAGCGCCCAATTGTCCGGACTTCGGTGTGTCGTTCCCAAGCGGAGCAAAGGAACGAATATACCAGTCAGCTCTTCCCCAAGAAGATCCTGTATTTGAATTTCGCCAACTGACCGCGCGGCGTTTCTGATCCGAAGGCCTCGGGCTGCAAAAGCAGGGGCTATCTCACCTTCCACCTGATCTGCTCGCATCCTGACAAGAATCGCAACATCATGTGGTTCGACACGCCCTAACTGCACCTCACGGCTCACCCATTCAGCGAGATAATTGTTCTCGTCATCTGTGCTCCGAAATTGCCAGATTGCAGAAATATCACCTTCGATCTCACGGATCCCTTGCGCTTGCGCCTCTTCCACATTGCCATCTATACGTCGGGCTATCTCGTGCTGAATACGAACCAAGTCCTCGTGTGACCGCCAGTTCGAAAGCAGGGTAATACGCCTAGCTTCCAAATCGTTTTCAAACTGATCGAACGCATCGTCCATGGCTCCCGCCCATCCCATTATACGCTGCTTATCATCGCCAACTGCTGTGAAAACAGCACCGCTACCATCAAATGCAGTCCGCAGCATGTCGTACTGGGTGTAGGTAGTATCCTGGTATTCATCAAGAAAGACGACGGGGTATGTTGCTTGTAAGGCTCGGCGGATATACGAATTTTCCTGCAGCAGCAGTTTCACAAGTCTGTTGATCATAGGGAAGGAGAGAGATATCTCGTCTTCCCCAAAAAACTTTTCATGCCAGTAATCAGCTAATGCACGATTTACTTCAGAGCCATTTGACAGATCAATTAGCAGGTCTGTCAGAGGTATTCGTCTTTCAAGCTCCTGAGCGCTCACACCCTCATAGCCATGACGCTCGATAAAATCCTCATAATCCCTACGAAACGGAGTAACAATCTGATATGTGCCAGGGGTATTGAAAGGCTCTGGTAGTGCAGGACGGAACCGATCCAGAATTCCTTTGGTAAAGGCATCAAAAGTCATTGAATCAAAGCGCCGCGCCTGATCCCTCGGACAACGTTTTGCAACCCTCTCGGCAAGGTTCCGGGCGGCATCCTTTTTAAAGCTGATAGCTAGAATACGTTTGGGGTCCGGACAAATACCGGTCTGAAGAAGATAGGTCGCCTTTTGTGCTAGGAACTCGGTTTTTCCAGCACCAGCGCCAGCGGTAACGAGGATGCTGCTATCATTCTCGCGTAAAGCTTCCCATGCTCGATTTTCCAGACCACCAACACCTTGAGGTACCCAGTCGTCCCTAAGTACGCGAGTCATTCATCCACTCCTGACAGATCGAGCTTGTCCTTCACATACTGGATGAGAGCCTTGAGCTCATTAGGGCCGGAGGTAGCAATATTGCCATCTGGGATACGGGAAAGTGCCGCCAAATGAGTTTCAGGCTTACTGCGGCTCAAGAAAAGATAAGGATACCATTTAAATGCATCATCATATTCCTCGGTATACAAGGCAAGATTACCACCTGTTTTCAGGGTGCTAACCTTTTTGGCCCGAATAGCCGCATCACTACTCTGAGGCCCATGTCCACCGCGATTAGCAACCTGATAAGCATTTGGAAAGGCACGTAACATGGCAAAGTCGAGATCAATGGGATAGGAAAAGAAAACGCCTTCATTTCCAAAGGCTTGAAGCCAGTCACTTTGCAGTTCTTCATGATAAATTTGCTGGTCGGTGACCTTAGAAACAGTAGCTATATTGCGACTCCCAAAATCATTACCCACATTAGCCAGGTTTTCAATGCAATCTCTCATTACTTTGGCTCCGCCATGCCTGCGCCCCAGATCAAGGTCTAGCAATGTGGAGTGAGGGATATTGAGATCATTGAGAAGCCGCCAAAAATGAGCCACAAACCGTCCCCCGAGCGGAACAACTGGAACAAATGACGGATCAAGGGAAATCCCCATGTCTTCAGCTATTTTTGGAATAACGACACGTTCTGAGTCGCCCTCCCCTAGAATTACAAATCGCGCAAAATACAATTCGGGATAAGCTTTCACAGCCAGTCTGACATATACGCTTGCCTCATTACCATCCTCCGGCAAGGTCAGTTCGCGGATCGATGAGCTTCGAGCACGCCGATCCATACGAACATATCTCACTTCCTCGGGCTCTATCCGGCTAAGGATTGCTGGCGAATGACTCGATAGAAGAACCTGCGCGGAAGATAGTGCGCCGATCTCTCGCACTTGTCCAATTATGCGAGAAAGAAAGAACGGCGACAGACTGTTTTCAGGCTCTTCGACAGCGAGAATCGTTAGGTGAACACGACGTAACTTATCCTGCTCAAATGAACTTTCCTCAGCAGGCAAAGCGAAAGCTTCCCGCTCGGTTTCAAGCGTCGCTGCTGTAAGAGCGATATGGAAAAGAGAGCGTTGACCGTCACTCAGCTCGGATAACCTGCGCTCCTGACCTTGTTCATCAGGCGCAAAGGTAAACTCAGCTTTTCGAACAAGCTCCTCAAAACGTTTTTCAATCAACCTTAAACGCGGTTTGCTATCTGTATCGGCTTCGTGAACCTGTTGCCACCGTTTTGATAGACGCTGCAGCAGAACCCTCGAAGGCTTTTCCTGCTCGAATTCGTTTTGGATCTGACCCGAATTATCAGAACTTGCCTCTCTGAATGCCGTCGACCATTTGGCAGCCTGCCATAATCGCCCTTTAAGAAGAGCGGTCACCTGCGTCGTCGCATCACGATTGGCCGGTAAGTAAATGAACTGGATCGAAGAGCGCTCTACCGCCTGGACTCTGGCGCAATCATCCCATTCAAAATTATCATCTAAGGCTCTTATCCAGCGCAGGTCCTCTTCGATTGCGCCCTCTGGTGTACCGTCATCCGTCCATATTGCTTGTAGTCTTATCCGAGCTTTGAGCGGCTCTCCCTGACCGGATGCAGCCATCTGATTGAAGAACTCAGGAACCGCATCAAGAGGAGAGCCGGTTTGCTCTGCAAGTTCAGGAAAGGCAAGTATCGCTTCAACATACAGGCTGTCGCCAGACTGAAGCTCCTGTCGGTCAACGGGTACGTGAAAATCTCGACGCTGTATCGATCGCTGGACTGACGATGTACCAAACAACCGTGATACTGCTTGTAGCACTGCCGTTTTTCCGGAACCGTTCCCCCCGACAAGAGTCGTCAGAACTTTATCGAAATTGAGCTCGACTGCGTCATTTCCGAAACAGCGAAAATTCTGTAGTTTTATTTTCTCTACTTTCATCCCTGATTACCTTTTTGTTAGAGATACTTTTAACTGCCACCCTAAGAACTAACTGATAGCTTAACGATGCTATTTACACCTGAACAAACCATTTTGGACATCAAATATTTTGATAGTCACTGATACACAAGCAAGGCCCTAAAATATTTCAAACTTCTATCACTCGCTTTCAGCAAAATGATTAGCCTACACTGGCCAGCGGCAATTACCCAAAACATACTGAAATAAAAACCCGATCTAGCTGCCCCCACTAAATGCTGAGTCTCGCTCTGCAACCCGTTCCTCCATCCATTCAATCACCTCACCCTCAACCCAAGCACTCGCGCGACCAATAAGCGTGACTGGCTTTGGGAAACTATTTTCAGCCATTAATTTATAAACTGATGAGCGGCCTAGCCCGGTCAGGTCTTTTACTTGGGGTAGTCTGATTAATCGCATGACGTGTCTCCTGTCTTAGTTCGTCATGCGATTGGCCGTGCCCGTATGTTTTTATGTATTTACTACCAACTGCCTTCAAGTCGGTTTAACGCAAAGCCATAGCTCTGTCTTTCGTATAGTGGCTCCAGCGCTTGGTTTCAATATTTTTTCAAACCTATATCACCTGTGTGCATTTCCATAATCAAAGGATTCAACCATGCACACAGACAACCCTAATCCAAAACCCAAGAAGAACTATGTCACCACACGGCGACTGACTGAGACTGAGCTATTTAGTCGCGCCAGCCAGTTGATTGAAGAGCGCTTCCAGCGTGGTGATGCTTACTGCAACCCACAAAACGTAAAAGACTTCCTGCAATATAAACTGGCGCACCAGGAACGTGAGGTGTTCAGCGTGATGCTGCTCGACTCACAACATCGCATGATTGAGTTTCGCGAACTATTCCAAGGAACCATCAATGCCGCACCTGTGTATGCGCGTGAAGTCGTGAAGGCTGCACTGGAAACCAACGCTGCTGCGGTCATCTTCTCGCACAACCATCCATCGGGAATACCGGAGCCATCGGAAGCTGACAAACGCGTAACCGAGCGATTGAAGCAAGCATTGGAGCTTGTCGACATCACTGTTCTTGACCACATAGTTGTCGGTGAGACCACTGTGTCCTTTGCCGAGCGCGGCTTACTTTAAGGAGAGCATGATGAGTTTAATTTTCAAAAGCCCTGAAGCTCGCAAGTGGACAATACTCGGCATTAAAGCGGCAATCACGGCACTGGCCGTACTTCCGCAAATCCGTAAGCACCAGCAGCAAGCCCGAGAAATCCCTTCTATGATCAAAGCTACTCATTCTCCGTCAGATGACTCAGCAAAGAGTCAATCCGCGTCTGCACCCGGCATATACGGACTCTTATTTCTTAATAGCCAAGGCGAGGTTATTTCGTCGCATCGGTTCGAACATGACGTGGTGAATCGTTACAGAGTGGACCGTGAAGAAATAATTCGTATCGCAAAAGACACCAAAGCTTACGCTGCAGTCGTCACGTTCGATCGCAGAATTTTACATCTGGAGACTGAGTTTGTGGCTCGCAAGGTTGTACCACTGATTGCCGATGCGTTATCAGAAGCTGGTGTCCGAGTTTTTCAACGAGCGTTCATGCCCAAAGGCGACCAACCCTAAATGAAGCAGACAATTATGTAATTTGAATACTTTGCAACCCAGTAAAAACGGGTACTTATTCGTCACGAAGGCTTCTAAGTACTCGTTTTTGCGTTATACGACAAAAAAGGAACTTAACCATGTCTGAAGTTCATGCTGTGAAAGACCTTGATACCATAAAATTAGTAAGCCACTTGCTGAACCGAACCTTCGGCCAACAGATTGCTGACATTTGGGATTTAGGTTTAAACCTGGCACTGCGCATATCAGATCTACTCAGCATTCGCTTTGAAGACATTCAAGGCGATCGCCTGAATATCCGGGAGCGTAAAACAGGCAAAATCGCGACCATCAAATTGAACGATAAGGCACTGAGTATTATCGACCGCTTGCGCCGTGATAATCCAGACCACGTGTACCTGTTCCAATCGCATCGTAACCGTTGGTCACTCAACAGAGGGCCCAGACCACTCAGTCGCTGTTATGTGAGCAAAGCCATCTCAATGATAGGCGAGGAAGTGGGGCTATCACTAGGCACGCATTCAATGCGAAAAACCCGAGGTTACCACTTGTACAAAAATACCAACGATCTGGCCCGAGTAATGAAGATGCTACGCCACGGATCTGAAGCTGTCACTCTGCGCTACATCGGTATCACCCAGGAGGATGTCGACCGGGACTTCGTCGAGCTTGAAATCTAAGGGGCGATGATGTCCCTTATTTTTTGATTCAACTCAGATCGAAACATCCACTGGTGTTTCAACACCAGTTTCAATAATATTTTTAATTGCAGCATAAATATCAACTTCAGTCTCTGGAGCCTCTATCGTCAAAATCAGAGAGTAACGTGTTGATTCGTCATACATCCTTAAGGACTCTCGTGTTTTCCACCAGCCTGCTGTTGGTATCACCGCAATCTTATCTCTTGATGCGAGATCTACTGCCGTTCCCACCCAAATATCCTTCGCGATTGATCCATGAGCCCTTTTTTGAGGTCCGATAATCCAATCACCAGTGTCATCTGGGCGCTGGAATGTTTTTGGTCGTGTACCTGTATTAATTCCTTGGAGCAGATCGTCGACGCTTTCGAGTGCTCTCTTTAGCTCAAATCCAAGATTATGGCTCTGATACGAATACTTATTTGAAAACGCACGGTTAGATGGGTTCGGTTCGATAAAATAAGACAATGTCACGGTTAGTGTAACTTCTATATTACCTAAGCTTTGGAGTATCTCTTTGGGCCACGGAAGATCATGAAGTTTCATCTCATTTAATTTAACGCTTGGATCTTTTTTATATGGGACAATTTCATCCTCAATGACGACAGAAACTCGTTGACTTGCGCTTTCCAGCGCTCGTTCTATATTTGGCACGCCATAGCCAACTCGTCTAATCAATTTAGATGATTTTTGTTTAGCGGTTCCGGTCGGCGCGAACTGTTTATATTGGGCCTCCGTCCAACTTGCTGAATGAACCATCAATGCTCTTATCGTTTCGGGTCGAAACCTTGGATATTTTACGCAAACTTTTGCTGCAAATTCAGCAGCTAAAGCTGTTGCCGCGCTTGTTGCCCAGAAGGTCGTGAAGAGTCGATTTTGAATGTCATGGTCAGTCGTCAATAATGACAGGGATGGGTGAGTAAAACCTCCCAGTTCACTAACTGCCACGTTCCCGCCTTCAAAAACTACGTCCGGCTTGATCGGCTGCTTATCTCCCCATACTACCGAAGTCGACGAGTATGGCGATATTTCATCGAACGATGCAAGTGCCCCTCCCTCTGACGGATCACTAATCCCCACTTTCTGAGTATAGGCTCCAATTGTAATTGCGTTCCAAGACTGACCGGGATCATGAATAGGCTGAGATTCTAAGCAGTCTGGATATCCTTTAAAATCTGCAGGTTGCAATATTGAATTTCCCGCCGAAATAATAAAAAGCCGTTTTGGATCTTGATCACCGATGCGATTGAAGCATAGTTCGTCAATCGCTGCTGACCAAGCTGAAGGGCGTCCCATATCCCGCGTGTCTGTTGCTGAAATGGCCATAGTAAAGATTCGAGTGCTTTGTGGTCGGCTTGTAGCTGAAGCCGTTGTGGCATCTATCGTGATTGCGCCATAAGCTTGATCTCTATTGTCGCCACCCGAATTAATAATTTTCACTGATTCTATATTGTGGGATATTGAAATGGTGCTCGTTGATTCTAAAGCTTCTTTCAAATCTCCCCAGATAGCTAACCCCGCCATATTAGTACCATGACCATCAGTATCAGCCGTTCCAATTGCTTCGTTAACTGTAAACAGTTGATCTTGTGATGAGAATGGCGCGATTAATTGGTGTCCAATATTAACACCGGTATCTAAGATACTAATGATAGGGGCATCTTCATTAGGAAAACTTTGTACGCGTTCCAGTAATTCATCAGCCCATTCACGCTGTTCTTGAATCATTAAGTGATCGAAAAACTCTGCTGTCTCCTTCGGCTTCCTCAATTCTGCGATGGTATTTAATAAATGGATATTTGACATAAGGTCATTGGTCGAAGCGTTAACATAAATAACGACTCTCTCTCGAAATCTCAGTACCCCAGGTAAAACTTCTATTTCCAACAGCTTCGCCAAATGTCGAAAATCTCTCTCTGGAGTGCCATCACTTTTCAATAACCATATTTCCCAATTAACGGGTTCGTCGTTATTTGACGGAAACAACTCAACCGAATCGGTCCAAAGCGCTTTTATCGTTGCCCTATAAAAAGCTTCAATGCTCTCTATCAATGGTCGATTTTTTGGAGTCTCATCGGAGCTAGTAGCAATGTACTGTTCAATTTTTTTCTGAAAGACTACGAGTTTCCCTTCAGGAATAAAAACTGTAGCGTAATATTTGTTGTCTCGACGCTGAATATTTAAAAGTTCTATTCCAGCTGGGGCGTTAGAAAGGCTATCAAATACAATTTCAAATCCATCAAAACTCTCGAACGTTACTTGTAAGCCGATACGTTCTACTTCTTCCGCTAGTGGTGCTAACTTTACTTCGTGCTCAAATGCTTTGATATCATTCAAATACGAAGATAAGTTACCTCCATGCTGACCACGGTTTATTGCTCGAACAGGTGGCTTCTGACGCGGGCTTTTCCTATGAATTAAATGGCTGACGCCGTCGTTACCGATGTATAGATGAGGCTTACTATCCCTGTCTGCCATTGTCGTTACCTACTCTTGCGTTGGGACCTTGTGACCTGCTGACGCTCTTTAATAGCTCTGTCCAGCCATTCGGTTTTGAACTTTGTTGCCTTCGATAACAGTACTTCCTTTACAACATCATCAGCAATAACTTTTACATCAGCAGCGCTCAAACCCTCTGCTTTCGCAGCACGGGCTTTCCAGTTTAAGCGAGCAGGTGCATATGGCTTTAGTCGCCGAGCCAGAAGGTTTTCAATATTCTGCGCTGAAGGGAGGTGATAGTTAATCACGTCATCGAAGCGTCTGAATAAAGCACGATCTAACAGTTCGCTATAATTGGTTGCACAGATAATCAAGCTTGCGGAGTTGTCCTGCTCAATCATCGTAAGTAGGCTATTTAATACACGACGGGCTTCACCTACATCATTGCCGCTGGCCCGATCTGCGCCAAGTGCATCGAATTCGTCAAAAAAGTAGACGCCACGAACACTCTCAATCGAATCAAAAATCTGCCGCAGCTTAAGCGATGTTTCACCCATGAACTTAGTGATCACCGAGTCCAGTCGCACCTCAAACAGCGGGTAACCTAATTCGCCAGACAATGCCGCAGCCGTGTATGTTTTCCCTGTACCTGGTGGTCCTACTAACAGGATCTTACGACGAGCATTGAGTCCGTGGCTTCGCAGCTCATTAATGTGGGAAACTTCTTTAATGATACGGTCCAACTGAGACCTTGATTCTTCATCAAGAATTAAGTCGCTAAGCTTGGTTGATGGGCTGGATATATTTAATAAACCTGACGAGTCACGTTGTCCTTTTGAGATGGATACAACTTGTTGCTGACTCTTTGCTTTCTTAACTAAATCGCGGAGCTCCTCAGCAAGCTTAACATGGCCAATTTTCGCTTCGTGCGCAGCCACTTGCAGTGCCACAGAGCGGAATCTTTCGATATCGCCTGACACATGGGCATGTAACAACGCTTTTAATTGAGCCGAGCTGGCCATTGGCTAATTCCTTTCACACCATCAGAGGTTAATGCTATTTATAGCACGCAAATCATACATGAGTAAGCACGGATTTTCAGTTTAAAGTGCATGCAACATGTTGGGGTTGATAACATCGAATTGTGCTTCGCGTCGGCATGCACTTGAAAAATCTAGCCATAATACAGCCAGCCCATAACAATCCTGTTAGCAATTTATTTTTTACCTTCCCGGCCAGCCAAATAAAGCGCTTCCAGATTCTGACTTAAAAACTCCTGGGCCAATGACGAGCAAAAGCCCACGGACTCAAGCGACTTTGGCAATCGGTTGGCAAGGGTGGTGCTTAAGTAAATGGCCTGCTCCTGAATCTGCATACCCTCCTTGGTGATTAAGCTCGACATCGTTGTTATAGAATCGACCAACTCCTTGGATATCTTCTCCTTGTACTTGGTCCGATTTGCTATTGCCTTTATTTGATCTGCTTTAAGTGGTCGAATTCGATAGTTCATAAAGTTTGTTTCCTGCTTGTTTATCACGCCTAACTACTCACGGATCTTGAGCACTGACTGGTTAAAGGCATTTTCTACCGCACACCGATAAACCAGCCAACATTTGCTATTGTGTTAGCGCACTAGTGCCATAAAAAAATTGTCGGAAGACGTGATGGAATTGTTTAGTTTACTAGGTGAGGCATGGGGTAAAAGATAAACACGAATCCCTAGGCTCCGGTTGCCAGTTCACAAATCGTTACCTCAAAGGGGCTAAGACGCGCCAGAAAGCTTAAACGATCAAAAGTGTGTGCCAAGTCAGTCCAGTAAGACACCTCAGATTTATCCAATACATTGGTGTGGCTGCTGGCTAACTGTACATAGTCCTCTGGTGAGAACATTTGCATCTTCAATGCATAGCACCAGGCTGTTTGTGCTCGCTCAAGTAATGCCGATGAAGTTTCAATGACGCCTTCAAATATCTCCGCATCCATAATAATGGCCAGCTGATATCTTGGTGGCTCCGAGCTAATCTCCTGTACTTCGTGGTGAATCAGGTGCACCCGAGCACTGTAATAGCCAGTATCGTCTCTGTGCTGGCGCTCACCATCCCAACGTAGCTCACTGATGAAACGGTTCTTAAATGCCTTCATGAGTCCTTGTGGATACCCAAAGGCTCGCTCCGGTTGACTGAGGTTTACCCGTATGGTGTAAGTTCGGCCACTGTGGCCAGTTCGGTTAACCAAGCTATCAAACAAATGCTCAAGCACGCTAGTGTGAAACGAATCTTGGTGCTGAACAACGGGCAAGCCTTTAAATGTATCGCAGTAGTGAATAGTATCTGACATTAAACTTTCTCCTGTGGGTACATGTCCACAGAATGTGTCAGGCCAGTATTTATTTATCGATGTGCCGTTTAGTCCGTGCTAGCTCACTTTAGCCATGGCTACGACCAAACCACTTACTTCCATCTCCAAAGCCTTTCGTGTCCTCTTTAGCCAGATATGACAACCGGTAAAATGCTTTGCCAAATTCAGACCCCTGAGCGCCAGAGACTCTATCGAGCAAATACCAACTGTTTTTCGGGAAATGAACGCTACCACCGACGCCTTCTTTATCAATACCTAACGCACTAGCCCATGCTTCCTTGATGCGTGATGCTAAATTCTCACTATCAGCCCCGTAATTACCAACAGCACAAAACCGATCATTGTTTAAGAACAGCGCAACGTGATAATGAGCTGTTTGGCCACTACGTTGCTCTTTAACTCGAACATACCGTAAAGCACACGGATGGCATCGACCATATTTGCGCTTCTTCTTATAGTAGTCGGCAGTGATTTTTGCTTTCAACGATGAAATGAAACGAGTGATCACATTAGTGTCTAACTCGCATTCGTAACTAGCCGGAACTCTCAAGTCCACCCGAAATGCAAACACTCGGGCATAATCATTCAATGCCTCTTCCATCACTTCGTGAATTGCATCCAGATACTCGACAATTAATGGTCCTCGTGAAGTGATAACCTCAAGTCCTCGATGGTGGCTATTAGTCGTGATGGTTAAGTTACGATTATTGCGTGATCTTACATTCATGGTAGTGCTCCTAATTGAGTTATTTCATAGGAACTCACCTACCTGTAAATATTAATAGATGACTGGAATAGCAGAATCGCTTTAAGACAGCTCATCACTTACTACCCATTACTTTTATTAATACTAATTAATACAGACACTGACATGTACTGAATGCTTCGGATTCTTTCAACAAACAGTGCAAAAATCTGATAATTATCACTCTTACAAAGAATTATAATGCACTATAAAATTTAGTTTTCATTGACGCGCTCTAAGATTGATGATTCTAATAGCCCATTAACGACGTGGCTTGTGAAAAATAAAAAAACAAGTTTCATACAGGTTTCATAGCGTGTTCTAAAGCCAGTTTTATAAAAAGCCCATGTGCCTATTACACCAATTAAGGATTGAATGATGACCGGAAGAGTATCTGATTGGATCAAGAACTTTGATGTTGAGGACATCGCCTCTAGTAGCTGGTTGATGAATTATTTTAACGATCGTCGGGCAGGTTATGTCACACGAACAAACGTATCAAAACATCAATCACTTAAAGAGCACATCATTAATCTTTATGAGCGAGACGACGACGCAGACTTTAAGTTTTTGTCGAATATGAAGGCGGCGTATCGGCAATTTGAAAAGCGCCGAAATCGAGGTGAAAAAATCAGTCGGACATATGAAATATCGGTTGCGTCGGATAGCCAGCTAAATACTTTGAGTAGTGAAACTGAAGTTAGTAAAAACGAGATTATTGACACCCTTATTCGAGAGTCCGCCAACACCTTCGCGCTATTCTCAAATAAGAAAAAGCACCGTAAAAAGCTAACGGTGAAAGACATTCTCAGCCCGTTCGGAAAGGAAATGGGCGTGGGTGATTTTGTGTTCGGGAATAAAACTTTCCCTGATGAGATATCACTCGGCAAGAAGATTAGTGTGTTTATTGACAAACTAAACAAGCAAGCAAACGCAAACAACGGTGAAGTAAACCCATTGCAGCACGAGGACGTTCTCACCCTTATGATACGCGAGGGTATTCTGCACAACATCAATAAGTCGATTGCTAGTCGATCAGCACCTGGCATGTACGGACGCAAGCTAACGACCGAAGAAACCAGACGGACCATAGACGATCTGCGCATTGATGACGTGTTTTCGTTGGAAATGCGCACGGCTTCTAAGCTCGAAAAATATCGCTACAAATTCGAGAAAGCGAATCAAAAGCGGCCTGGCAGCTCACCTGTAGGCGAAGATCAGATTATCGATAAGTTAGTCACTGACGCTTTACAAAATCCAGGATTAAATAGTCGCGTCAAAAACCTTGAGGACAAGCTGGCTGAACTGTCTAGCGCAAATCGTGACCTGGAACACGAATTAAGCCTTAAGCTCAAGGATTTGAAGTTTGAAGACGAGGATATGGAACGACAGCGAGCCATTATTGAGGCGTTGGGTGAATTTGCGCTTTCTTTAATGGAAGAACGAAATAAGGTGCAGAACGAAATGATTAATATCCGTTTGACGCAAATCGAAGGAGGAGCTCGCCGCATTCCATCAAGGTTTGAATACGAAGAATTACGCAGCTCAATCGAGTCGTTTAAGAATATGATTAAGCGAGCGCAAATTGGCCATGTAACACCAGACGAAATCGCTTCCACAAAACTCGCAGGCCCTGAAATGCCTACCAAAGATTCTTAGTATTTAGCCCGGAGCGATAATTGGTCTGAGTCGTTGCGCTAATAGTGCGAGCGCTTCTGTTCGTTCCTCAAAGTAATCATGCCGGTCATAGATGCCCTCAACCCCTTTCAGTTTGTGGTTGAGGCATCGCTCCGCAACGTGGCCAGGTACACCCAAACTAGCCAGTAACGTTCGGCAAGTACGCCGTAAATCATGTACCCGAAAATATTCTAAATCACCCATCAAATTGGGTGGTGTAGTGCGTTTCCCTGTTTCGATGCCGAACATTTTGCAAATTGCACGATTTAGTGTATCCGGCCCCATGTGCGGACGGATCGCTAAGCGACGACTTGGAAAGACGTAATCCGAGTCAACAGCTCGAATCTGAAGCTCGTGGAACATTTCTACGGCTAAATCGGGCAATGGAATAGTTAGTCCTACACCTGACTTACTTCGTTCCCTAGGAAGCTCCCAAACCGCCTTATCGAGGTCAAATTCTTTCCATTTCGCTTCACACAGTTCCGATTTTCGACAGCCTAGCAACACGAGCAATGAACAGGCTAGGTAATTATCGCGGGTAAATGACTGCGGGTTCGCCCTGAACACTTCAAACGCCTGGCTTAGCTCTTCTATGGTGAGGGCTCGGTCACGGCTCTTCTCAATACCACCAGCATCATCCACGTGAAATGCACTTGCCGGGTTAGCCCCAATCACATCAAGCTTGATGCCGTGATTAAACAACTGTTTACAGTACATCAGTGCATCGTTAGAAATGGAGGGGCGACCTGAATCATTAATGGCCGTGATAACACGACGGATATCCCGAGCAGTAACTTGGTCTACGTTATATTCGCCAATGTGGGGAGCGATGTCTTTACGGTAAACCCGCTCTGGAATTTGAGGATGCTTTAAGCGATTGCGGTTAACCTGCTGCCAGTCTTCGAACAGATCATTTACTGTCTTGAACTCTTGCATCTGAGACTGTTTTTTCAATGCAATCGGATTCTGACCTTCGCGAACCTGAGCCATTTTCAATGCCGCTTGAGCACGTGCCTCACTCAATGACATGTCGGTGTATTTAGCCAATGTCAATTCGCGGCGCTTTTTGTTAAAGCTATAGCGGAGCATCCAATACGCCTGGCCGGGCTTTTTATCAGTAGTGGTGGGTACGACAAAATACAACCCACCACCATCCGCGAATCTACCTGGTGTTTTCTTTGCTAATGAAGCGACTTTGGATGCGGTCAAGTTAGCCAAGTTACTGATTCCTTTGGTTAAAGGTGAGAATTCAAATTTACCCACCACTCACGACTTGTGAAACTATACCACACCCACCAGTTTACCCACCATTATTTATTGGAAACCCACCACTTAATACGGACATTGCCGGACACTTAAAACTAAAAAGACCATTACAATTAAGGGTTAACAACTAGCCTAGGAAGAGAGAGGACATTACTCAACATTCTGGATCTGCTCTCTCATTTGCTCTATCAAAACCTTCAACTCCACCGCAGCAGCGGTAATGTCTGAGTTAATAGACTTAGAGGCCAGAGTGTTTGCTTCGCGGTTGAACTCTTGCATCATAAAATCAAGACGACGTCCGCAAGGGCCACCTTTTTTCAATATTTTGCGGGCTTCTTCAACGTGCGCGTCTAAACGGTCAAGCTCTTCGGCTACGTCGGTTTTCTGCGCCAGCATGACCATTTCCTGCTCTACGCGCTGCGGCTCCAACTCAACTTTAGCTTCTTCAAAGCGGGTTAGTAAGCGCTCGCGTTGCCAGGCCATAACTTCTGGCATACGTTCACGCACAAAAGCTACCTGAGTAGTCACACCGTCCAGGCGCTCTTGCAGCATTTTATCAATAGCCGCGCCTTCGCTTTTGCGGTTTTCGATAAAGTCGTTGGTGGTCTTTTCCAGTGCGGCCAGAACGTCTTTTTGCAGCTCGTCCATGTCCTGGTCCTGAGCAGCAACAACGCCGGGCCATTTTAGAACATCAATAGGGTTTAACTGCCCGGCAGCGGAGTGCTGGCTTACCCATTTGGCGCTGGCAATCACGCTTTTTGCCAGGTCTTCGTTAATCGACAAGGCGCTTTGCTGGGCTTCATCTACCTGCAGGCTCAGTTTGCACTCGACCTTGCCGCGTTGCAGCTTTTTACGAAACTGCTCACGTAGTGAATTTTCCAGTGAACGGAAGGTTTCCGGTAAACGAAAGTAAGTTTCCAGATAACGTTGGTTAACTGAACGAATTTCCCAAACTGCGGTGCCCCAGTCGGCTTTTTGCTCGTAACGAGCATAGCCGGTCATACTTTGAATCATGTCGGTTCCTTTAAAACGAATCGTTTCTGTTACCGCTTAGCGTGCTTTTCACGGTTCTTTTGTTTCTGTTCAGCGTTCTTTTTCATCATTATGTAGGCTGCGCCGCGGCCACCATGGGGTCGCTGTGCGCTATGAAACGCCAGTACCGGCTCCAGCTCGCGCAGCCACTTATTCACGTAACTTTTTATCAGTGCCGGATGCGGCTTTGTGTGCTTACCCATACCGTGAATGATTAAAGCCGTACGTACACCCGCGGCGTGACAATCTTTCACAAAGTTAAACAGCGCCGTGCGCGCCTCTGCCAATGTATGGTGGTGCAAATTCAGGCTGGCTTCCATACTGTAACGCCCCTGCTTCAGGCGCTTGAATACACCTGCCTGGACACCGTCGCGATGAAACTCAATAACGTCATCCGGCTCAACTAAGTCCACGTACTCGGTCGATAAAAAGTTTTCGTTTTCAGCCTCTTCTGCCTCAGCGGCGCGGCGGCGCTCTTTTTGCGCCAGCGTCGGTTCAAAAGCCTGCTTAATATCAGCAACTTCTTCACCCGCTAAGGGCGTTACGTCAGTCATTTCCTGACGAAACAGCTCAAATTCTTCATCATCTGAACGCGACATACTGCCTCCCGCTCATATTCTTTTGCTCGGTCTAGTGTAATACGTTGCTGCGCGAATCGCGATCCATTAATCGTCCAATTCTGCTACAATTGCGCTCAATTTATACATCGCGACATTCACTCAGTAAGGAGATGACATGCGTCCAAGTGGCCGTACGGCACAGCAAATTCGACCGGTAACCATTACCCGTAACTTTACCAGACACGCAGAGGGCTCGGTTTTAATAGAGTTTGGCGAAACCAAGGTGCTTTGTAATGCATCGGTAGAACGCGGCGTTCCGCGTTTTTTAAAAGGTAAAGGCCAGGGCTGGGTTACCGCTGAATACAGCATGTTACCACGCGCAACTCATACTCGTTCTGCCCGCGAAGCGTCCCGCGGTAAGCAAGGCGGTCGCACCTTAGAAATCCAGCGTTTGATTGGCCGTTCACTGCGTACCTGCATCGACATGAGCGCTTTAGGTGAACACACCATTACTATCGACTGTGACGTAATTCAGGCCGACGGCGGCACACGTACCGCGTCTATTACCGGTGCTTGTGTCGCTTTAGTTGACGCGCTGAACTGGATGCGCGGCCAGGGAATGGTCAAAGTGAACCCGTTAAAAGAAATGGTCGCGGCAATTTCAGTCGGTATTTTAGACGGCGAACCGGTCAGCGATCTGGAATACATTGAAGACTCAAAAGCCGATACCGACATGAACATTGTTATGACAGAAGCCGGCAAGTTCATCGAAATTCAGGGCACAGCCGAGGGCGAAGCCTTCAGTTTTGACGAAATGAACAGTCTGGTCGAAATGGCGCGTCACAGCATTCGCGAGTTAATTGATATTCAGAAACAAGCGTTAGCGTAAGCTTCAGTATAAACGTAATCGAGGAATAAGCAGGCAATGAAAGCGTATCAAAAAGAGTTTATTGAGTTTGCCATAGAGCGTGGCGTATTAAAGTTTGGTGAATTTACCTTAAAGTCCGGCCGCACCAGTCCGTACTTTTTTAACGCAGGGCTGTTTAATAAAGGCTCTGACTTAGCCCGCTTAGGCCGCTTTTATGCCGCCGCGCTGGTCGACTCCGGTATCAGTTTTGATGTGCTTTTTGGCCCGGCTTACAAAGGCATTCCAATTGCCACCGCCACAGCCGTTGCCTTATACGACCACCATCAGCAGGACACACCCTATTGCTTTAACCGTAAAGAAAAGAAAGACCACGGCGAAGGCGGAAACCTGGTGGGTTCTGCGCTGGAAGGCAAAGTTATGCTGGTGGATGACGTGATTACCGCAGGCACAGCTATTCGCGAAGCCATGGACATAGTTCAGGCTAACGGTGCCGAATTGTCCGGTGTGCTGATTGCTTTAGACCGTCAGGAAAAAGGCAAAGGCGAACTATCGGCTATTCAGGAAGTTGAGCGTGATTTTGGCGCTCAGGTTGTCAGCATTGTCAGCTTAAATGATGTAATCACCTTTTTGAAAGATGACGACACCTTTAAAGAATATCTTCCCAAAGTTGAAGCTTATCGCGCCGAGTTCGGCGTCGCCTGATACGTATTTGCGTAGCCTGACGTTTACGTCAGGTCCAATATCTCACCTGACATGAATGTCAGGCTACCAGGAAAACGGCAATAAGTGATTATTCCCTCACCTGAAAGTGTGTGGCGCCAAGGATGGCGCCACCCAAGCCCCCAGGGATGGGTTCACGGCGTCTTTCAGGTGAGGGGGTAATCACCAGCCGTTTTCATTCGCAGCCACCCGTTACAGCTGTTCCTGTGGCTGCCAGGCAATGCCAATGCTGCCGTTTATAACCTGACATTCACCACCTGAAGACTTAACCCGACTTGATTCACCACGCTGAGCTATTAAGCGGTAGTCCTTATTCAACAAGCTAACCTGCTTACGCTCTCCGCAGAGAATGCGCATAGAATCAATTAAGCCGCGGTCAGACAAGAAGTTTGTGGTTGGCTCTGTCTGTACTACGTCATCACCTTCAGCAAATTCTGCGGTTTGCAGGCCATAAGGGGAAATCACACCTGAAGCACCGGCAACCAGGTAATGGAAAGTACCGGCTACCGCGTTATCGGTGCCCTGTGCATCTTCTACAAAGAACGCACCACGCTCGCCAATAATATCAAACGCCCCAGTTTCAAGATTCACTTCCATAGCGGTATTTTCATCAATACCAATCGACAAAGGTGTTGAGCTTGCCGCAGCTAAGCGCATTAAGCGACCATGCCGGCCTCGCTCAGAAAAGTGCGTATCTAAGGTTGCATAATGGAACAGGCTCAAGCCACCTAACGGATGGTAAGTCAGGCTGTCCGGCCCGACATTCGGCGGGCAAGTGGTGTCTAAATCACACCCAAACGGCGGTGGATCAGAGGCAATCGCCCCTTCTTTTATCGCCTGAGCGGTTGTACCGTTAGAGATCATCGGCTTAGAGGTCATGACCGCCGTACCTGCACTGGTTCCACCAACAACCACTTCTTTTTCCTGAACAGCGGCAATAATCGTTTTCAGCACATCGCCAGGCTGATTATTCGCCTTAACAAAGGTCGAACGAGTTAAATTCTGGTCGCCACCATTAAAAAACAGTCCGTCGGCCTTCGCTATCATTTCTGCGGCGGCATCAGAGTCTTTGCAAAACGCGACCTGTTCTTTATAACGGTCTCTGTGCACACGGTCACGTTCGTAAGCGCCCAGTTCTTCCTGCTGAATTTTTGCCAGTTCATCGCAGCGGCCCTCACGCTGAGCTTTGACTAACGCCGAATCCAAAGGCAGCCAACGCGCTTCAGCGCCCAATTGCTCAAATACACTGCTGTAAAAATCAATAGCGTCATAAGGGTTACGTGATGCAGAGGTCAGAAAATAAATAGTCGGCTTCTGATCATTTCCGGCAACAGACTGAGCCATTTCAACAAAACGCTGAAAAATTGCTTTCGATTCACCTTTCAGGTTTTCATCCAAATTAACGACTTCGCGGGCAGAGTCAGGAACAGGAAGCTCAATTAAATCGATAATCCGGTTCCATTCCGCGTCTGACAATGCGTTATAAAGCTGCTGTGTCGCACGACGGGTAAATTCACGCAGAAAAACACGTTCAGGAACAATGTCTTCTTTTAAACGTTCATGAATCAATTCCAGCGCATCAGCCACCTTCTTGCGAGTTTCTTCACGGTAAGTTGGCCAAACCGACTCCGCCGTTGCTTTGGAGCGAAACTTTTTTGACAGATTGAGGTATCTGTCGGTGCGCATGGTGTCCTTATCTATCCAGTCAACGTTGTCGCAATTGTCCGACGCGAAACTGGAACAAGCCTCTAATCCGCCGCCGGCAAGTAATAGATGTCGATAGCTACCATCTTCCTCCGCATTTGAAGGCGCTGTAAAGAGAGACGCCAGCACCGTCAAAGAGAGCAAGGAAAACAACGACTTAACCATAAATAGAACCCCTTTTTACCGACGGCGTGCGCCGCTTAAGTATTTCAATTGACATAGTATAAGACTGCAACGCTAGAGTGTCTGCTACCCAGCTGTCAAATTTAAGACAACAAATTAATGTATTTATTATAGATGTGTCTTGAATTCCCGTTGCACTAACTTATGTAATAGCCACTAGTGACACCGTTGTTAATGGCAGTAACCTTTTGAAAATAAATAGTTTTCAGGGCTCGTGATAGCCATTCTAACACTGCTATACTAACCCCTGATTCACGAAATAAGACCACACTTATAAGCTATGAATTCATCGCTACGTTTTTGCGTCCTGCTACTGTTTCTGGGGAGTCTCCTAACAACCAGTCTCGCGCTCGCTCAGGAGAAACTGGTCTTTCGTGCGCCTGACGAAGGCCCTTTTACGCAATACGTAACAGCAGTTCTTGAAGAAGCTTATGCCAAACTGGATATCAAGCTTGAATATATTGAGCTACCTCGCGCTCGTGGTGAACAGCTAGCGACTGAAGGTACCATTGCTGGTGAGCTTGGAAGAACAGCCATGCTTGAGAACAAGCGTCGCGACCTTCGCCGTATCCCATTTCCATTATTCACTTTCGACATCATAGCTGTCGCTGACAGGCGCGACTGCGGTTACTGCCCATTGTCGAAAATAGAAAGTCTGGCATACGTCGATGGTATGGATTCCATTACTGACGTCGTTGAAAGTCTTCCTCACCAGCCGTCCATAGTAACGCCTATTGATCTCGAACAAGTACTAAAGCTGCTTGAATCGGGACGCATTCAGTTTGCTTTTATGGGGGACTTCCAGTTTCAAAGTTCGGAATTAAGCGATAACCCACACTTTATTACCCACAAACTGTCCACCGAAACTGGCTTCCATTATCTAAACGAAGAACACGCACGACTTATTCCTCAGCTTACTTATCAGTTGCAAGAGATGCATGAGAATGGTCGTATGAAAGTGCTTCGTGAAAAGTATGGAATAAAGCCCGAGCCTGCGGTGGAGCCTATTAAACGTCCGGAGCAACTGACGGTTGTTGGCGCCATACACCCTGGCTTACTGAATGCCGACGGCACCGGTAAACTTTGGCAAATAGCAAAGTCAACGTTCCCGATGTTTACTTCTCAACTCAATACCGTTGTCAGTAGCTGGCAACGCAGTATTCAGCTGATCCAGGAAGGCCGTGCTGATGCCCTCATCGGTGTTCGTCCTGATCAAAGAATAGAGAATATTATTCTGTCAAAATACCATGTCGCTTATGACGACAGTGTTTTTCTCTTTACCCTGGAAGAGCCCAACGAAGGCCCTATTTGCATTGCAGGCCCTCGTTTTATGGAAAATTTGGTTGATACAGAGCGCCCTTTTTATCGCGCATCAAACTCTCTTGATTGTTTTGCGCTGCTCGATATGGAAAGGGTGAGTGCGGTTGTGGACTACAAGGATAACCTGCCAGACTGGACAGAACAGCCTTACAAAAAACAAAAATTATCGGATCCTCTGCCACTGTTTGTGGCGTTTTCAGACACGCCACGAGGCCGCTCACTTAGAAGCTTATTCGACACGGTTCTGGCTCAGCAAAGCCCAATAGCCATTGATAAATAAGTTAACAGGCCCCTTTAAAACCATTTTGGCGCCACGCTTCATAGGCAAAGATAGCAACAGAATTTGACAGGTTAAGACTGCGGCTGCTGTCCGCCATAGGCAACCTCAACCAGTTCTCTTCTGGAAAGGTTCTCAGCACTTCCATAGGCAATCCACGGGTTTCAGGGCCAAAAAGCAGAACATCGCCCGCTTCATAATTTACCTCAGCATAGCTAGTCTTACCTTTTGTCGTGCAGGCAAATATACGATTAACTTTCGTGTTATCTAAAAAGCTTTGCCAGTCTTTGTGAATTTTCACAGAAGCCAGATCATGATAGTCCAAACCGGCACGCCGAACCTTTTTCTCATCCAGCTCAAAACCCAGGGGCTCTATCAAATGCAGGGACATTCCGGTATTCGCCGCCAGACGAATCACATTGCCCGTATTAGGGGGTATTTCAGGCTCAAACAGTACGAGGTGCAACATGGTCGTTTTCATCGCTTCAGTAAAAGCGGTAGAATAGCAGAATATTTTTTAGAAATGTGTACCGGCGCTGTGGCAAATCAGAAAAATTACCAACAAAATTACGCTTTTTGGGTGCGTCTGGCCAGCACGGCATCCGTTGTTGTTGCAATAACCCTCATTAGCATTAAGCTTTTTGCCTGGTTTCAGACAGAATCGGCCAGTATGCTTGCCTCCCTGACAGACTCCATTCTGGACAGTGGCGCCTCAATTTTTAGTTTCTTTGCCATTCGCTATGCGTTGCAACCCGCAGATGAAGAGCACCGCTTTGGTCATGGTAAAGCGGAGTCACTGGCCGCTCTGGCGCAAAGCGCGTTTATTGCCGGTTCCAGCATGCTGCTTATTTTTCACAGTGTGCAGCAGTTTATGCAGGGTGGTAGCGTTCCGAAAGTGGGTTACGGCATCGCTGTTTCTGGCATCGCAATTGTCATTACCTTTGTTCTGATTGTTATTCAGCGCATGGCCATTCAGCATACCAATTCTAAAGCCGTACAAGCCGACAACCTTCATTATCAGTCGGACATACTGCTGAACTTAGCGGTTATTGTTGCCTTAATTCTCAGCAGTTACGGTTGGCTCTGGGCCGACAGTATTTTTGCCATTGGTATTGCCGTTTACTTAATTATTGGTGCTGTTCGCATTGGCTGGGATGCCTTTCAGGCACTAATGGACAGAGAGCTTTCAGAGGATCTGCAGGAGCAAATTGGTCGCATTACTATGGCGGTGGATGGTGTCAGAGGCTTTCATGGTTTGCGCACGCGCGAAGCCGGCCCGGTACGCTTTATTCAATTACACATTGAACTGGCTAACGAGTTGTCGTTATTGCGCGCCCACGCCATAGCTGACGATGTTGAGGCACAGCTTATGAAAGCCTTCCCGGGAGCAGACATCATTGTGCATATGGATCCTGAAATTGTCGCCGTGGTGGAAGGTTCACTTAAGCGTTAACGAGCTCGTGGGTCTCTTCAATGATGGCATCCAACACTGGCTGGCGGAATCTGTCCGTTTCCATCATCAGCTCATGCGATGCGCCCTCAATGGTTTCAAACCGAAAATACTGCCGGGTGACTGCCGCGGCGACTTTTTTCTGCCCGGCAGCAGAAACAACCTGATCATTACCAGCCTGAAATAAAATGACCGGAATGTGAACATCACTCGCCAGTTGCTGAGCCTTCATGGCTGCACTAACCGCTTCGTAAAGCCAGTTAAAAGTTGGCCCGCCCAGCTGCACCTCAGCGACATTATCGTATGCTCTGCGAAAGGCTTGGTAACGCTGTTTGCTGTGAGTGAGAACATTCTCTTCAAAGGGTACCGCCTGGTAGTCACCCATACCAAAAAAATACCAGGGCTTAGCCAGGTACCGATTAATACATGCGCCTGCGGCAACTACCCAACGCGCCAGCCAATAAGGGACTTTACCGGTTTCAATAGAGAACATGGGAGCGGATAAAATCAGCTTATTGTATGGGTGAGTATAAGTTGCACAGTAAATTGTCGCAATGGTGCCACCCATTGAATGAGCAAATAAGGTTTTAGGAACATCACCAAACAGGCTTGTTAATCGGTCGGTAAAATCTGAGAAGTCGCGCACAAAATCGTTGAAGTTGTCGACATGTCCCTGATGATAATTGGCCGTCAACCGAGCCGATAAGCCCTGGCCCCGATGGTCCAGCGCCGCCACAGAAAAGCCTTGCTGAGCCAACTCCCAAAACAGCTCCTGATATTTAAGAGCCGACTCTATCCGACCCGGAGCAATGACCACTAATGGTGCATCAGCGCTATGTTTATAGTAAGCGAAATGTAACTGGATACCGTCGAATGCCTTGAAGTATTCAGAGATAACCTGTTGTTCCCAAAAGGGTTCGACCTGATTTTTGAAAAACTCCGGCCACTCAGGGGTATCATCTGCAGGCCGCTGATGTTGTCTATCGGGTTGCTTCATGTATTTGGTTCAGGCTGACTTTTAGGTAAGTCTAACACGACTTCCAGTCCTCCTTCAGAGTGATTACTGGCTTTTAATTCGCCCCCTAAAACAGCCGCAGCACGATGACTTAAGGCCAACCCAAGACCAACTCCGGCCTTATGGTGACGAGCCGGGTCGCCGCGGTAAAATGGGACAAACAGTTTTTCTAATGTACTTTCATCCACACCCGGACCATGGTCACGAATACGAATGCGGCACCCTTCGCCATAATCGTCATAAGAAAGTTCGACTTTATCATCAGTGTAATGCAGCGCATTACGAACAATATTTTCCAGCACCAGCCTGAGCAATTCAGAGTCAGTATCAATAATAGGCCAGTCGCCATCTTGCTGAATCAGGCGTCCACTAACCTCCGGGTTCTGATAGCACATATCACCAATAAGTTGTTGCACTAGCTCACCGCTGTCCAGATTCTCATGGTTAAGCTCTACCAGGCCGTTCTCTAACCGCGATAATGATAAAATACGTTCAATGATTACGCTGAGACGCTCAGTATCGCGACGTAACTGCTGCCAGTTTGGGTCATCCTCATTGCAGTCAGCTAAATCAAGGGCAACCTGCATACGTGCCATCGGTGAGCGTAGCTCATGCGATACATCACTCAGTAAACGCCGTTGGGCATCGCGCGATGTCGCTAAATCGACAGCACCCTGGGACAGCGCTCGCGCCAGTTCGCCAATTTCATCACCGCGTTTTGGTAGTCGCTTTAACTCAGGAGTTGCGCTACCGTCTGCTACCTCACGCATAGCCAAAATCATTCGTCGTATTGGGCGGATAAGCCAAATGCCCAGTAAAACCGCAAGTAAACCACTACCCACTAACAAGGTAAGTAAGCGCGCCCGGGTTGACTCTCTTTCTAACTGCTCCCGGTTAACTTGCTCATCAATACCTAGAGGTTTAGTGACCAATATTTTATTACCGTCCAGCTCAAACGGACCCATCAGTAAACGTTCGTCCAGAGGTATTTGTTGAGGTGAGGTTTGTCCCAGCATACGCAACAAGGTTGAGCCGTGACTGACTCTCAGCATTTCGTCCATCAACAGCTTTTCACTGCCTTCCACAGACAGCTGAGCAGCCACGCGGTAGTCGCCTGCGATTAAACGCCCAGGTTGCAAAGACTTAAAAGTTAAAGCATCGCTGAGTAGCGGTTGTAGAGTTTGATAAATATCCGGCTCCAGCGGCTTTAACTCTGCTTTCGGCTTATTCCAAACCGCTAACAGATAACCGCTGGCCGCTGTGACCGACAGCAACGCCCAGAAAATAAAAAGTAACCTTAGGGCTAGCGATCGATACCACCGCGTACGCCGGTTTCTCATAAGCTGGCGATCAGTCGATAGCCACGGCCGCGAATGGTTTGAATACGATCAGGTTTCGTTGGAAACTTTTTACGAATGTTACTGATATGAACATCCAGGCTGCGATCAAAAGGCTCCATTTTACGCCCCAGCGCTGCAACCGATAATTGATCTTTACTGACCATTTGACCCGCTTGCTGCATTAAGCAGCGCAGAATATCGAATTCAGTGGGGGTCAGTATCAGTTCAGCATCGTCGCATTTCACTTCCGTTGTGGCCGGATCTAATACAATACCGCACACGTTCAGGCTTTCGTTTTGCATGGTGGTGTTAGGTGTACGACGCAGTAAAGCTCTCACCCTGGCAACCAGCTCACGCGGGTTAAACGGTTTTGGAAGGTAGTCATCTGCACCCAGCTCCAGACCCATAACGCGGTCGTCGTCATCACCACGGGCCGTCAGCATAAGCACAGCAGTATCGCGGTGTTGTTGGCGCAAACGCTGCAACAACTGCATACCATCAATGCCGGGTAACATGACATCCAGCAAAATAAGCTCGTAGTCGCCGTTAAGTGCTTTGTCGAGGCCGGTCACGCCATCTTCGGCAACGCTTAAATCTACGGATTCACGTTTAAACAATTCTGTCAGCATGACAGACATTTCAGTATCGTCATCAATGAGTAGTACGGAATGTCTCATAACTTACTGTTCTCTCCAGAAATAAATCCATGATCCAAAATGCCGGGCATCGATACGACCCCCTTTACATAACTTTTACTTTAGCAGAGTTTTCAGCTTTCGGGTTAAGGTGTTTCGTCCCCAGCCCAGCCATGTCGCCGCTTTTTGCTTGTGGCCGGAAAAACGTTGTAAAGCAGTTTGCAAAGCAATTTTTTCCAACTGATGCTGATAACTTTGCAAAACATCCTGCGCCTCTAACGGGTGTTTTTCCAGTTCTCTTTCGAGCCAATGCAGCCAGGTAAGTTCCCCGGTAAAATTTTCAGGTTCTGAATCAGCTGGCACCAGAATGTCTTCTGGCAAGTCATTAACACCAATGCGCTGCCCGGGTGCCATAACAGTTAACCAGCGACAGGTATTTTCCAGCTGTCTTACATTACCGGGCCAAGAATAACCCATTAACTTGCTAAGTGTCTCATTTAACAACGTTTTTGGTGTAACATTCAACTCTTCAGCCGACTTTTTCAGAAAATGCTTTGCCAAAGTCGCTATATCTTCTGTTCGCTCGCGCAAAGGGGGTAAACGCAACCGGATAACATTAAGCCGGTGATATAAGTCATCACGGAATTGTCCTTTATCGACTAACTGCTCCAGCTCCCGGTGTGTCGCTGCAATAACGCGAACATCAACTTTAACTGGCTGATGCGCCCCGACTGGATAAAACTGCCCTTCGGCCAGAACTCGTAACAAACGTGTCTGAACCGGTAATGGCATGTCGCCAATTTCATCCAGAAACAAGGTTCCGCCATCGGCTTGCTGAAAACGGCCCACACGCTTTCTGTCAGCTCCGGTAAAAGCACCGCGTTCATGCCCGAACAACTCCGACTCAATTAAGTCAGCCGGTATGGCCGCCATGTTAAGTGCAATAAAAGGCTTTTCCGCGCGCGGACTGTGTTTATGCAAAGCTCGTGCAACCACCTCTTTACCGGTTCCGGTTTCACCGGTCAGCAAGACGCTGACACTGGAACTCGACAGCCGGCCAATGGCGCGGAAAACATCCTGCATGGGAGGTGCCTCACCGATAAGCTCCGGAACGCTATTATCAATAGGCTCATTCGACGCGGTTTCGCTTTGCCTTGCATGTTGCAGCGCCCGGTCCACTGCTGTTATCGCTTCATCAATATCGAAAGGCTTCGCTAAATACTCAAAAGCCCCACCTTGAAATGCCTTTACCGTGGTTTCAAGGTCTGAATGTGCGGTCATCACCACCACTGGCAATTGCGGCTGCTCACGGCCTAATTTTTCAAGCACGGCCAGACCGTTTTCGCCGGGCATTCGAATATCCGTCAGCACCACAGTCGGAGCATCGGCTTTTAATGCGGAAAAAAAGTCTTCTCCGTTAGCAAAACTGCGAACATGATAGCGACTGTCGGCAAAAGCTTTTTCCAAAACCCACCGAATTGAGTCATCGTCATCAATGATCCATAACTGAGCATTAGTGGTCATCTATTACCTCGTTACCATTGTCTGCAGTAAGGTACGGCAAATAAACTGAGAACCGGGTTTTGCCCGGGCTTGAGTCAAATTCAATTTTGCCCTTATGCTGGTGCACAAGGTTTTGCGCCAATGAAAGACCCAGGCCGGTTCCCTCTGCACGTCCGCTAATTAAAGGGTAAAATAATGTATCGCGTAACTCCGCCGGTATGCCGGGTCCGTTATCGGTAACGGTCACCACCGCGCACTGCCGATAACGCAGACCAAACAACGTCAATTGGTGCTCGACCCGAGTCTTAATGACAATAGTGCCAGCACCAGACATAGCTTGCGCCGCATTCTGGGCAATATTCAGGAACACTTGCTCACAAGCTTCAGGCACCACCCGAATGTCCGGTAAAGAAGGGTCATAGTCCCTGGTCAGCTTCAGTGACTCGCCGTACTCATAAGTTAGTGTCCGAACCACACGCTCCAGTACTTCATGAATATTGGTCAGCTTTGATTCACCACGCTTAGTTGGCCCTAACAGTCTGTCCACCAGGTACCGTAAACGATCAGACTGACTGATAATCAAGTCGGTATACTCGGTCAGTTTTTCATCGGGAAGCTGCCTTGCCAGTAGCTGCGCAGCGCCTCGCAAACCACCTAACGGATTCTTTATTTCGTGAGCCATACCGCGTAGTAAATGCTGTGTCGCAAATAACTGATTACGCTGCTGATCTTCCTGGTTGATGCGTCGCAATTGATCAACTTGTTTGAGTTCCAGCAACAATGCCCGGCCAAATTCTTGATCAACTGTCTGAATACTGGTTTCCACACGAATATCGTGACCAGAATGCAGTGCAAAATGAACTTCCGCATTCAGCACAGTCTGCTCACTATTCAGGCATTCTATTAATGTTTCCGACGCCAGAGAACAATGATAAAACGCGGCGCTAAACAGTTCACCTAATAGTCGCTTGGCGCTGTGATCCAGCAACGATTCCGCGGATGAATTGACATAACGAATGGTCAGGCGGTCATCAAGGATGAGTATGCCTGTGAGTAATTGGTTAAGTAGCGCGTTGTTATTCACGAAGGCAGGAGAGGGTTATGCACCGTATTGGTGCAATCGGGCAAGGCTAAAAGCCTCACCCGATAATTCGCCATTAAACGCTGTAGTACATATCGAATTCTACCGGGTGGGTAGTCTTCTTCAATGTCTCTACTTCGTTATATTTCAGATCGATGTAAGCATCAATCATGTCGTCATCCATAACGCCGCCCTGTTTCAGGAAGTCACGGTCTTTATCCAGAGCTTCCAGAGCCATTTCCAGTGAATGACAAACCGTCGGGATGTCTTTCGCTTCTTCAGGAGGCAGATTGTATAAATCTTTGTCCATTGCATCGCCCGGATGGATCTTGTTACGGATACCGTCAAGACCCGCCATTAATAAGGCAGTAAAGGCCAGGTAAGGGTTGGCACTTGGGTCAGGGAAGCGCACTTCAATACGACGACCTTTGGCGCTGGAAACCAATGGAATACGAATAGAAGCCGAGCGGTTACGCGCTGAGTAAGCCAGCATTACCGGAGCTTCAAAACCAGGAACCAGACGCTTGTACGAGTTAGTTGAAGCATTCGCAAAGGCGTTAATAGCACGAGCGTGCTTGATAATACCACCAATGTAATACAATGCCGTTTCGCTAAGCCCTGCATATTGGTCGCCGGCAAATAAGTTCTCGCCACCTTTATTCAGAGACATATGCACGTGCATACCAGAACCGTTATCACCAACCAGTGGCTTCGGCATAAAGGTTGCTGTCATGCCATAAGAGTGCGCTACGTTATGCACAACGTATTTGTAAACCTGCATCTCATCAGCTTTAGATGTCAGAGTATTAAAGCGAGTTGCTACTTCGTTTTGACCAGCAGTGGCTACTTCATGATGATGCGCTTCAACAACAAGGCCCATGTCTTCCATAACCAGGCTCATAGTGCCGCGGATGTCATGTGCAGAGTCAACCGGAGGTACCGGGAAATAACCGCCTTTTACGCCAGGACGGTGAGCCAGGTTACCTTCTGAATATTCACGACCAGAGTTCCATTTCGCTTCTTCTGCATCAATTTTGTAGAACGAACCACTCATATCGGTGTGGAAACGAACGTCATTGAACAGGAAAAATTCTGGCTCAGGGCCAAAGTAAGCCTCATCGGCAATACCTGACGAGCGCAGGAATTCTTCTGCACGCTTAGCAATTGAACGAGGGTCACGGCTGTAACCTTGCATGGTTTCAGGCTCAAGAATGTCACAGCGGACATTCAGGGTGATTTCATCAGTAAACGGGTCCAGAACGGCAGACTCATTATCGGGCATTAGCACCATGTCCGATTCGTTAATCCCTTTCCAGCCGGAAATAGATGAACCATCAAACATTTTGCCTTCTTCAAAGAAGTCTTCATCGATTTGCGACACCGGAATAGTGACGTGCTGCTCTTTACCTTTGGTGTCGGTAAAGCGTAAGTCGACGAATTTTACGTCGTGTTCTTTAATGGTATCGAAAATCTTATTAGCTGACATGTTGTCCTCCGTAGACAGCGTCTAAAAATACAGCCTAAGTATAGCAAAGCCTGTGCCAACTGAACTTTCTCTTTATATTCATACTCTTAAGTTAAATTCAGTCTTCTTTTAAAAGTTTATATGCACCAGTATAGCGCATATCGCACATTTTTGGTGCAAAACAAAAAGAAAGGAAAAGAAAATATAATGGACAAAAAACAATCAGCCCTTTCTTAATCCAACTCAAAAAGGTAGAATACGCCGCTATTTTTCACAAAACCCCTTGGACGGGTTTCGCTCCCGGACAACTACAGGCAGTTCTTAATGACAATTCAGGTATTTGATATAGAAAAACTTCGCAACATCGCGATCATCGCGCACGTTGACCATGGTAAAACCACCCTAGTTGACAAGCTGTTGCAACAATCCGGCACCTTAGAAAGCCGTGGTGAGATAGAAGACCGTATTATGGATTCCAACGATCTTGAGAAAGAGCGTGGCATTACCATTCTGGCCAAAAATACCGCGGTTAACTGGCAAGATTACCGTATTAACATTCTGGATACTCCAGGACACGCCGACTTTGGCGGCGAGGTTGAACGCGTACTTTCTATGGCGGATTCTGTATTGTTAGTGGTTGACGCCGTTGACGGCCCTATGCCTCAAACTCGATTTGTCACGCAGAAAGCCTTCTCTCACGGTCTTAACCCAATTTTGGTTATCAACAAAGTTGACCGTCCTGGTGCGCGCCCAGACTGGGTTATGGATCAGGTCTTCGACTTGTTTGACAACCTCGGCGCTACCGACGAGCAGCTGGACTTCCCGGTTGTTTATGCATCAGCACTTAATGGCTGGGCATCACTAGACGCAGACGACCAGGATGGCGACATGACGCCATTGTTCGAAACTATCGTTAATAAGGTAAGTCACCCGGACGCAGACCCCGAAAGTGACCTGCAGATGCAGGTGTCACAGCTGGACTACTCAAGCTACTTAGGCGTTATCGGTATCGGCCGTGTTACCCGTGGTAGCGTTAAAGTTAACCAACCAGTTACTATTGTTGGTGCTGACGGCAAAGAACGCAGCGGCAAAATTGGTAAAGTCTTTAGTTACTTAGGTCTGGACCGAATTGAAGCCGACAAAGCAGCAGCAGGCGACATTTGCGCTATTACCGGTCTGGGCGAATTAAAAATCTCCGACACCGTTTGTGCGGTTGGTAAAGCCGAAGCAATGAAGCCGCTAACCGTCGATGAACCTACTGTAACCATGACCTTCCAGGTCAACACCTCACCTTTCGCGGGTAAAGAAGGTAAGTTTGTTACCTCTCGTCAAATTCTTGAGCGTTTGCAGCAAGAGTTGGTTCACAACGTAGCACTGCGCGTTGAAGAAACTGATAACCCGGACCGTTTCCGTGTATCAGGCCGTGGTGAGCTGCACTTAGGTGTTCTTATCGAAAACATGCGCCGTGAAGGCTTCGAGTTAGCCGTTTCTCGTCCGGAAGTTATTATCAAGCACGAAGATGGTAAAAAACTGGAACCTTACGAAACCATGACGGTTGATATTGAAGAGCAGCATCAGGGTGCCGTTATGGAAAAATTAGGCTTACGTAAAGCCGAAATGACCAACATGACACCAGACGGTAAAGGTCGCGTTCGCGTCGACTTTGAAGTACCAAGCCGTGGTTTGATTGGCTTCCAGACAGAGTTTATGACCTTAACCTCTGGTACTGGCCTGATGTACCATACGTTTGACCACTACGGCCCGCACAAAGGCGGCACCATTGGTCAGCGTAGTAACGGTGTACTGATTTCAAATGCCCAGGGTAAAGCTCTGACTTACTCTCTGTTTAATCTGCAGGAACGCGGTAAGCTATTTGCATCGCACGGTGATGAAGTTTATGAAGGCCAGATCATTGGTATTCATAACCGTTCAAACGACCTGACAGTAAACTGTCTGAAGGGTAAGCAGCTAACCAACGTTCGTGCCTCTGGTACGGATGAAGCGCAAACGCTGAGTACGCCTATTCGTTTAACACTGGAACAGGCGCTTGAGTTCATTAACGATGACGAACTGGTTGAGGTAACACCACAATCTATTCGTATCCGTAAGCGTGCTCTGACAGAAAACGATCGTAAACGTTTAGGTCGTGAACCGAAGAACGGCTAATTCATTTTAGTTAGATAGTAAAAAGCCCACTTCATCATAGTGGGCTTTTTTATTGTCTATTATCCGGCTCATGCTCATCCGTTCACTGACAATAAGTCCGGTTGAGGCAACACAAAGTAGAAAATAGAAAAGAAGTGAAAAACACTGCCGGCTAATACAAATAAATGCCAAACAGCATGATGGTACGGCAAGGTTTTCCAGACATAAAAAATAACACCAAAGGTGTATGCCAGACCACCGGCAACCAGTAGCATCAGACCTCCGGAATCCACATTATCAATCATGGGTTTAATCGCTATAAGTGCCATCCAACCCATGCCAAGATACAAACTCAACGACAGCCACTTTATTCGCTTTTTCATACCAAGTTCAAGAACGACACCCAAGAGCGCAATACCCCAGGCTACGCCTAACAGCGTCCAGCCCCAGGCTCCCCTCAGGTTAATTAATGCAAACGGCGTATAAGTACCGGCTATCAGTACATAAATAGCGGCATGATCCAACTGCTGAAACACCGCTTTAATTTTTGGCCAGGGAAATGCGTGGTACAGCGTAGAGGCCGTATAAAGCAGAATAAGACTCGCACCGTATACACTCACCGCTACAACATGAAAAGCATCGCCATGAGTTGAAGTCCACACCAACATGACAATCAAAGCAACGACACTTAGAACGGCCCCCACGCCGTGAGTTAGCGCGTGAGCAACTTCTTCCATTGCCGTATAGGCTTTATGTTGACTCATCCTCTCTCCAGCCCAGGAGTTTCATACCCCTTACTGATATTTTTAAGGGCCCGTATAAACTGGTCGTATTGTCTTTCGTTGTCGTAGTCTAAGTGATACGAGTTATGGAATTGTAATGTCAGCTTAACGCCATGTCCTTCCAAAAAAACGGTATACCCATCATGGTCGGTATAAGCTTCAATTCCTTCTAAATAGTGACGCCCCTGACGGGCTTCACCATGAGTGTGGATTTTTTCGTACGCATCCAACATCAGCTTGTTATCGAGTTCGTTTTTCATCACACACCTCAGCGTTTTACTAAATGTATACCTTTATTATTAGGGCGGAAATCCCATTCCACAACCGCTTTTACCGAATTGTTTTGAAAACCTTGTATTAGAATATACATACATTGATGCATGATTAAACAAAAACCGTTATAATAATGAACGAATGTTAAGAAACTGGAGCCCCAAATGGTTCGACGCACAAAAGAAGACGCAATGGAGACCCGCGCCAAATTATTAGATGCTGCTGAAGCTCTATTCAGTGAAAACGGTGTAACCCATACGTCTATGATGCAAGTGGCTGAAAAAGCAGGTGTCACTCGCGGTGCTATCTATCACCACTTTGAGAACAAAATGGATCTCATTGAATCCTTGATGGGACGCGTCAAACTACCCATTGATGAAATGCGTGAGCAAATCGCTGAAGGCTCCGAGTTTGATCCTCTGGAGGAAATTAAAGGGCGCTCGAAGGAATTTATCAGCCGCGTTCAGGAAGACCCGCAAGTACGCTCACTGGCCAGTATTTTACTTCATAAATGCGAATACATTGACGAAGTAAACCCAATTAAATTACGACATGTAAGTGGCCGTAATGAATGTATCTGCGATATTGAAAAGCTTTTTGAATCAGCTATTGAAAGGGGCGAATTAGCAACAACAGTTGATGCCCGAATTGCTGTTATTGGTCTTTTTTCTTTGGTAGACGGGCTCATTTACAACTGGTTGCTCGCACCAGACTATTTTCCTTTAGTCGAGTACGGGAACCAGGCCATCGACAGTTACATCAATGGCTTAACTCGTTAAGGCTCGTTACTGTCTCCACGACGGCGGCGCCAGCCGCTGTATTTTCGGTGTACGCCACGGGTTAGTGATTGAAAAGTGTCTTCAAGCAGGTCAACGCCAAGCAACACGCCAACAATAACCAACGACAACACAATACCCACACCGTACATTCCCAGGCCTACTGCAATACCAATGGCCGCCAAAGCCCAGATGGTCGCAGCGGATGTTACGCCGACCACCACGCCATCGCGCGCCAGCATAACACCGGCGCCAAGAAAGCCGATACCGGTAATAATTTGGCCTATCACTCGCGATGGATCGCCACCCTGACTGACAACGGATGAACCACCCACCAAAAACAGGTAGGTGCCCAGAATAATCAGTGCAGAGGTTCTTATACCAACCGGTTTACCACGAATTTGTCGTTCCAGACCCACAATAGCACCACACAAAAGTGCGGTGCCTATTCCCCTCCAGGAGTATGGACCCAGCTCCTGAACAATTTGCCAGTCAATCACTAATCAGTCCTTTCCTTGTTCTAAAAAGCTCTTTAAAAAGCTCTCGTCCATTGCAGCAATAGCCTCATCAGTGGCATTAGGACAGCTTGCACACATAGGAGCCGTCCAGGCTTTTACATTCGCAAGTATATCGCGCAAATGGCTGACCGCACGCAAACCACCTAAACCACCAGGGGAAGCCGCAGCTAATAAAACCGTTTTACCAGACCATGCCCCCATATCAAGCCGTGACACCCAGTCGATGGCATTTTTCACTAACGGCGACACCGACGAGTTATACTCAGGGCTTACCAAAACCACTTTCGATGCGGATTGGATTTTTTCACCCAGCCTTTTCATCGGCTCGGGAACGCCATCAGCGGCTTCTAAGTCACCGTGGTAAATCGGAGCATCCAGCGCGTCAGCATCAACCAGCTCATAGCGAATACCGTGTTTATCCGCCACTTCTGCTAAACGGTGCTTGAGCTTGGTATTGAGCGAATCTTTACGGCGACTGCCACCAATAAATAAAACTGTCATATCATCTCCTGATCGTTAAGATTGGGAATCTTTCATAGCTTCGATAAAGCGGTTCGATTCAGCTACTGCCGCTTCCATGTCTTTTATTAGTACGGAAATATCGTTTTGCAGATTACTGAACTCACCGCGAATGGCATCAATCGCCTTAGCGTTCAGGTTATGCTTCAGATAAAGCACATTGTCCTGCATTTTATCCAGAACCGGCTGCATCTTATCCGCCGCGCGTTCCATAACTCTCAGTAACTCAGCGTAACGCCGTTCAGTTTCGCGCAACTGACGCTCGCTTTCGCGACGCATATTGTCATTGCTGTACTCGCCTAACTCCTCACTCCATTCGTCGAACAAGTCATTCGCAACTTCATCAACTTCATCGATACGACTGCGAACTTTTTCAGCTGCGTCTTTACTGTCTTCATAGTCGTCCCGTAGCGCATTGTATTGCTGTTCCAACTCGCCACCATCAATGTTCAGCATGGTATCCAGACGCTCAAGCGCTGAACGGAACTCCTCCTGCGCATCGGACTGCGAGTCGCGAGCGTCATCCACTCTGTCGACTAAAATGTCGCGCTTTTCTACACCAAACTTTTCCATGGTGCCGTAGTAGGCACTTTGGCAGGCTGACAGTATGAATACCGCAACAATTGGTAAAGTCCATTTCATCATTTGTCACCTCGTGCCGCTTTAATTAAGCGTTCGTCGCGTTTGGTCTGACGGTAATCATGCACGGCGATAATAGCGTGAATAATAGCGACCAGATAAATAACACCTAACGCACCGAAAGATACAATAAAAAGAACCACACCAATAATGGCGATGATCGCATTAAATATTGCCTGAAATATTTTCCCGGTGAAGAGAATTGCAATCGGCGGGAATAAAATCGCTAAAATATATAACATCGTGTTCTCCTTGCACTGCATTGTGCCCTATACCAATTAAGAGACATTCCTTAACGAAAAGCAAATTAAATCAATAAGGTAACGCTGAGCCGTCCCAGTGCCATAACCCACCGGACTGCTCGGGTTTCAAATTTTTCACGACTTCGACTATTCGTTCTGCGGACAATTCCGGCGAATACAACTTGTCGGCTGAAATACGCTGCTGAAAAGGTTTCGATAAGTCAGTATCTGTTGTCCCCGGATGCACCGCTGCTATCGATAATTTTTTATGGGTTCGTTTTAATTCTACAGACGCCGTTTTCAGTAGCATATTTAACGCCGCCTTGCTCGACCGGTATGCATACCAGCCACCCAGATAATTATCTTCAATGCTGCCCACTTTTGCCGACAACTGCACCCAAAACCGGGTGTTTTTACGGTCAAGAATAGGTAAAAAAGCCTTCAGCGCTAATAGCGGCTTTATTGCGTTAACAGAAAACAACTTAGTCAGATTGTCCGCAGTAATGTCTGACAATTTCTTTTCTGGAAACGTCTTTTCATCATGCAGCATACCAATAGTTGAAATGACTCCCGTCAGCTGCTTACCGCCACTTTTAAAGTCACTCACCCACGCACTCAACGAGTCTTCACTGTAGTCATCAATTTGGCAATAGGTTATTTTACCCGAGTCAAATAACCCGGTTTGAGGCTGACGAGACAACGCAATAATTTCTTCATCAGGAAACTGATTTTGTAATTCCAGTGTTAAGGCCTGGCCTAATCCACCACCGGCACCCAATACCACCATTGCCATTTGCGCTACTCTCTATCATGATAGTTTATACTTCCCTACGTTATTTAAACTGGATTAGCTCAGTACATCATGATGCAACTTGACTGGAAATCGTATTTCGAACATACCTTAGGCTTTCTCAAGTACTTTGGTAAGAGGTTTAACAGTGACAATACGAACATTACCGCTGGTCATTTAACATACGTCAGCATGCTGTCGTTAGTGCCTCTGTTAGTGGTCATGTTTACGGTTTTTTCCGCTTTCCCCATGTTTGAGGAGTTACAGGAAAACCTTGAACAGGCCTTGTTCGCCAACTTACTTCCCACTTCGGGCGAGCAACTTGAGCAATACCTGAATGAGTTCGTTACCAACGCCTCGAAAATGACAGCCATTGGCGTTGGCTTTCTGTTCATTGTGGCCATTATGCTCATGTCAGCCATTGATAAAGCACTGAATAATATCTGGCGAGACTCCAGCAGCAGACATTGGTTAGTTTCTTTTGCGGTTTACTGGATGCTGCTTACACTCGGCCCGGTACTTATCGGTTCCGGCCTGGCAGCCACGTCTTATTTGATATCACTCAGCCAGTTTGCTGATGAATATGTTTCCGGTGTACAAAACTTTGTCTTATGGTTCGTACCCATTGTCACCTCTTTTGTATTCTTTGTGCTCATGTATCAGCTGGTACCTAACCGTCAGGTTAAATTCCGCTATGCCGCCTTTGGTGCGGTTATCGCGGCACTTTTATTCGAGCTGAGTAAACAGCTATTTTCACTGTACATCACCTTCTTCCCAACCTATCAGGCCATTTACGGCGCGCTGGCCACTATTCCTATTCTTATTGTATGGATTTACCTTTCCTGGTTGATTGTACTCATTGGCGCGGTTTTAACCGTTAGCTTAGAGGAGTATCAGTTACAGCTGCCTGAGCCGAAGTCTGATTGACCTGCTGTGAATTTTCACCGACCATAGCGGTTCTCTTTTTTAAAGGTATGTACTCATGATCGGACTGATTCAGCGCGTTAGCCATGCCAAGGTCACCGTTGCCGATGAAGTTGTCGGTGCCATTGACCACGGGCTGCTAGTTTTGCTCGGAGTAGAACACCAGGACGACGAAACCAGTGCCGAAAAATTGGCAAAACGCATTGCTCATTATCGGATTTTTAGTGACGCCGACGACAAAATGAATAACAGTGTCATTGATCAACAAGGCAAAGCCCTGGTTGTTTCTCAATTCACACTGGCGGCAGATACCCGTAAAGGCCGTCGCCCCAGCTTTTCATCTGCAGCAACACCCGACCAGGCTCAACACTTATATCAGGTGTTTTGTGAAAAGCTGAAAGCTCAGGGCGTTCCGGTAGAAACCGGTCGTTTTGCGGCCGATATGCAGGTTGAACTGGTCAATGACGGCCCGGTTACATTTGAATTGAAGGTATAACTGTCATGTATCGCGTTATTACTCCTGAAACCGACGAGCAACTCGAACGTTATTATTACCTTCGCTGGCGGGTTCTGCGTGAACCCTTTCAACGGCCACTGGGCTCTGAACAAGACGAATACGATCAAGTGGGTCATCACCGAATGGTCGTGAATGAAGCTGACGAAGCCGTTGCCGTTGGCCGGCTGCATTTTAATAGCCCGGAAGAAGCTCAAATACGCTTTATGGCCGTTGCACCTGAATACCGTGGCGAAGGCCATGGGGTTGCTATTATCTACGCGCTGGAGCTTGCTGCGCGCAAAGAAGGCGCAACACATGTCGTGATCAACTCACGCGACAATACCATCGGCTTTTACAAGAAGTGTGGTTACGAAGTCGCGGAAGAAGCCGATACCGTGAATAACCCAATGGCAGAACATCACTTACGTAAGTCTTTTACTGAATATAACCGCATAATTTATCGACCCGAATGGTGTACTGAGCTACAGAAAACCTGGCAGGAAGACATTCCTATTTCCGATGCCATGGGCATTAAGATTCATCAATACACAGGGCGTGTTTTCGAAACCCGCGCGGTTCTATCACGGAACATTAATGTACACGGCACCATGTTTGCAGGCAGCATTTATTCACTGGGCACCTTAACCTGCTGGGGGTTGTTGCATTTGCAGCTGTTGGAGCGGGAACTTGAAGGGTCAGTCGTACTGGGCGATGGCAACATTCATTACCATAAGCCGGTGACTCAGGAGCCTCGGGCAGTAGCACGGTTAAGTGATGTTACCGGTGACTTTTCTGCGTTAAAACAAGGCAAAAATGCCCGGTTAACACTAAAAGCTCAAATACTCGACGAAGAGCAGCCGGTAGCAGAATTTACCGGCCGCTTCGTGGTTCTTGCTAAACGGGATTAACCCTTACACTTCAGACAAAATATGCGGTAGTTGCACCACTGCCGCTAACTCGCCATTTTGAATCAGGTCACTGGCGGCTTTAATATCCGGTGCAAAGAAGCGGTCTTCCGCATAATACGCCACTTGCTCACGCAGACAGTTAAAGGCCGTTTCAACCGCAGCCGCACCTTTTAAAGGACGACGGAAATCCAGACCCTGCGCCGCTTCTAACCACTCAATAGCAATAATGTCGCTGACGTTCTTAGCAATGTCCGTTAACCGGCGTGCTGCAAAGGTTGCCATCGACACATGGTCTTCCTGGTTAGCAGAGGTTGGCAGGCTATCCACCGAGGCAGGATGCGCGAGAGTTTTATTCTCTGACGCCAATGCCGCGGCAGTAACCTGCGCCAGCATAAAGCCCGAATTAACCCCACCGTCATTCACCAAAAACGCCGGCAATTTGCTTAAATGGCTGTCTATCAGCAGCGCACTCCGACGCTCTGACAAAGCGCCAATTTCGCTCGCTGCAATGGCCAGAATATCCGCCGCCATAGCAACAGGTTCGGCGTGGAAGTTACCACCGGAAATAATGTCCTGCTCTTCGCTGAATACCAGTGGGTTGTCAGTAACACCGTTAGCTTCGCGTACCAGAATGCCCGAGGCATGCTCAATTTGGTCTAATACTGCACCCATTACCTGAGGCTGACAACGCAGAGAATACGGATCCTGCACTTTCTCGCAGTCTTCGTGGTCTTTGGCAATTTCAGAACTGTCAGTCAGCACGTGACGCAGCATTTCCGCCGCTTTAATTTGCCCCGGCTGTCCTCGCACAGCGTGTACACGTTCGTCAAATGGCGCCCGAGAGCCCATAGCGGCTTCCACAGAAGTCGCACCCACCACAATGGCGGCATGGAAGTTACGTTCAATTCGGAACAAACCTGCCAATGCCAGTGCGGTTGATGCCTGAGTGCCGTTTAATAAGGCCAGACCTTCTTTCGGCGCAAGTTCAAAAGGCTCAATGCCCGCTATTTTCAGACCTTCTTTAGCGTTTAGCACCTCGCCATTATGGCGCACCGTACCTTCGCCTACTAACGGCAATACCATGTGCGCTAACGGGGCTAAATCACCAGATGCGCCTACGGAACCTTTTTCCGGTATGCAGGGATACACCTCGGCGTTCAACAGTTTAATCAACGCATCAACCAACACCGGACGCACACCAGAAAACCCGCGCGACAGAGAGTTAATTTTCAACAACAACATTAAACGCACCACGGCGTCTTCCATTAAGTCACCGGTGCCGGCGGCGTGCGACAACACAATGCGGCGCTGTAAATCAGTCAAACGTTCTGGTGGAATACGTGTATTCGCCAGTAGTCCAAAACCGGTATTAATACCGTAAACCACTCGCCCTTGCTCCAGTACATCCGCAACGGTTTTTGCCGAAGTCGCAATGTTGTCTTTCGCTTCATCAGAAAGCTTTAGCGTCTGATGCTGATAAAACCAGTGGCGCAGTTCGCTTAACTGCAACTGTCCTGGCTGTAATTCAAAATGACTCATGCAACCTCCTTACTTCGTATCCAGCATCGGTAAATCAAGCCCTTGTTCACGGGCGCAGTTTTTCGCAATATCGTATCCGGCATCAGCATGACGCATAACGCCTGTGCCCGGGTCGTTCCACAGCACCCGGCTTAAGCGCTTGTCGGCTTCTTCGGTACCATCGGCCACAATCACCACACCAGCGTGCTGTGAATAACCCATACCTACGCCACCACCATGGTGCAGGCTGACCCAGGTCGCGCCGCCGGCTGTATTCAGCAACGCATTCAGCAGGGGCCAGTCCGATACCGCATCAGAGCCGTCCTGCATCGCTTCGGTTTCGCGGTTAGGGCTGGCAACTGAGCCGGAATCCAAATGGTCACGACCAATAACCACAGGAGCTTTTAACTCACCGCTTTTAACCATGTCGTTAAACGCACGAGCAATGCGGGCGCGGTCTTTAAGGCCAATCCAGCAAATACGTGACGGCAAGCCCTGGAAGCTAATGCGTTCTTTGGCCATATCCAGCCAGTTGTGTAAGTGCTCGTTGTCCGGAATCAGCTCTTTGACTTTCTGGTCGGTCTTGTAAATGTCTTCCGGATCACCCGAAAGCGCCACCCAGCGGAATGGACCAATACCTTCGCAGAACAGCGGACGGATATAAGCGGGGACAAAACCCGGGAAGTCAAAGGCGTTATCAACGCCAACGTCTTTGGCCATCTGACGAATATTGTTGCCGTAATCCAGTACAGCTGCGCCTTCTTTCTGGAAGTGCAGCATAGCGCGAACCTGTACCGCCATAGATTCTTTCGCGGCGGTTACCGTGCCACTGGGGTCGCTTTCCTGCTGCTCTTTATACTCCTCCAGCGTCCAGCCTTGTGGCAAGTAACCGTGCAGAGGGTCGTGGGCAGACGTTTGGTCAGTCACCACATCCGGTGTGACACCGCGTTGCTGCAATTCAGAATAAACGTCAGCGGCGTTACCCAGTAAGCCCACTGAAATGGCTTCGCCCTTTTCCATGGCGTCGTTAATCAGCTTTAACGCATCGTCCAGGTTGGTGGCTTTATGATCCACATAGCCGGTGCGCGAACGGAAATCGATGCGCGACTCATCACACTCCACCGCTAACATGCAAAAACCGGCCATGGTGGCCGCCAACGGCTGAGCTCCGCCCATGCCTCCAAGACCACCAGTAAGTACCCACTTACCTTTAGCGTCGCCGTCGAAGTGCTGACGCGAAACGGCGCCAAAGGTTTCATAAGTGCCCTGCACAATGCCTTGCGAGCCAATGTAAATCCATGAACCCGCAGTCATCTGCCCGTACATCATCAGGCCTTTTTTATCGAGCTCGTTAAAATGCTCCCATGTTGCCCATTCGGGCACCAGGTTAGAGTTTGCAATCAATACACGCGGCGCGTCTTCATGAGTCGGAAATACACCCACCGGTTTACCCGACTGAATCAACAGAGATTCGTTTGGCTTCAGGCGCTCTAAAGTTTCAATAATTTTGTCATAGCATTCCCAGCTGCGCGCAGCACGCCCAATACCACCATAAACGACCAGTGCCTGTGGGTGTTCGGCAACTTCGTCATCCAGGTTGTTCATTAGCATCCGCTTTGCAGCTTCTACCTGCCAGTTACAGGTGGTTAGCTCGGTTCCATGAGGTGCGCTTATTTTGCGACTTTTATCCAAACGGGTGAATGACATGACTTACTCCTTAAAGGTTAAATGGCCGCCTAACTTAAACCGGGAGCCAGGGTGAGTCAGTGTGGCAAAGGTGACCACACCGCCTGAGCTCCAGGTACGGCGCAAAATTCTGAGACAAGGTTCGTGACGGTCGATATTTAAGTATTGGCATATCGTGCTGACCGGCAGAATGGCTTCAATTTGATGACTGGCTTCGGTTAGCGGACTGACTACGCATAAATATTCATGCGGAGTGACCTTACTGTAGTCCTGCTTAAGATAATCGGGTACCAGCTTCGGATTCACAAAACGCTCTTCAAGCTGAACCGGCTGGTCATTTTCATAGTGGGTGATCAGCGAATGAAAAACCGGATTCCCTTCTTCCAGCTCCAGTGCTTCCGCAATTTGAGCGCTTGCCGGCTGTTCTTTTAGCAAATGCACCTTGGCGCGGTAATCGTGTCCGCGCGAACGCACCTCATCGGCAATATTGCGAATGGCCATAAACGAGGTTTGCGACTTGATGGGGGCAACGTAAGTGCCGGACCCCTGCGTTCTTATCACCAGACCTTCATCCGCAAGCTCCTGCAAGGCTCTGCGAGCCGTCATACGACTGACCGAGAACTGCGTCGATAATGCGTTTTCCGAACTGACAGGGTGGTTTTCAGGCCACTCACCGGACTCTATCTTCAGATAAATGTGCTGTTTTATCTTTGAGAATTTATTCATCCCGACCCCAACAATGAATGATATGACACGGTACTTTTGAGGGTAAAAGTCTAGTCCAGAATAATTGTCTATACAAGTTACTTTTGCTATTCTTTTATCAGAACTCACCTTTAAGGACTGCTATGCAACGTATAGAAAACATCAACGCAGCAACAATGAACGATGATCAGGGCTATGGTCTGATCCACGACGCTACAGTCATTATCAATAAAGGAAAAATTGAATTTGTAGGTGCAGCCTTTGACGCTCCCGCCACTCCCACGGCGGAAGTCATTGACGGTAACGGCGGTTTGCTGACCCCTGGGTTAATCGACTGCCATACCCATCTGGTATGGGCAGGTTCGCGGGCTAACGAATTTGCTCAACGTTTGCATGGCGCCAGCTATCAGGAAATTGCCGAGCAGGGCGGCGGCATTAAAAGCACCGTCAAGTCCACTCGCGAAGCTTCACAGGAAAAGCTGCTTAAATTAGCTTTAGAGCGCGCAGAAACGCTCATGTCACAAGGCGTCACCAGCATTGAAGTGAAATCCGGTTACGGGCTGGACTTAGAAAACGAGCGCAAACAGTTAACCGTAGCGCGTCAGTTAGCCGAACAGTTGCCGGTGAACATAAAGACCACGCTACTGGCAGCGCATGCCGTGCCGCCAGAGTTCAAGGATAACGCCGACGGCTATATTGATGAAATTATCCAAAACATTCTGCCGACTCTGGCGAACGAAGGGCTGGTCGATGCTGTTGACGCTTTTTGTGAAAGCATTGGGTTCAGCCCGGCCCAAACTGAAAAAGTGTTTGAAGCAGCTAAAAAGTTAAGACTTCCTATTAAGCTTCATGCCGAACAAATTACTAATCAGCAAGGTGCCAAGCTGGCCGCGGAATATCAGGCGTTATCTGCTGATCATCTTGAACAGCTAGACGAGGAAGGCGTTAAAGCCATGGCCGAAAATGGCACAGTGGCGGTGTTATTGCCGGGCGCATTCTATTTTCTGCGCGATACCCAAAAGCCGCCGGTTGAATTACTGAGAAAACACGGCGTTCCCATGGCCATTGCCACCGATGCAAACCCGGGCTCTTCGCCTATTCACAACCTACCGTTAATGCTGCAAATGGCCGCTACCTTCTTCCACATGACACCGGAAGAATGCTTGCGCGGGGTAACAGTTAATGCTGCCAAAGCCTTAGGTGAACAGAAGCGGGGCGTTATTGCCGAAGGCTGTTACGCAGATTTAGCGCTATGGAATTGTCAGGACGCCGCTGAGCTCACTTACCAATTTGGCGTAAACCCGCTAAAAACCTTGTGGTTTAACGGCGTCGCTCACGACCGTGTAAGTAAGCCGTGGTCAGCTCACTAAGCAGCTGTCCGCAAATTTTCATGCCTTCATCGAAGCCCGCACTGCATAATGACGGTGCGGCTTCGGCAAGGTGCAGGTAACGTGCCTCGCTAACCTCTGCCAGTCGCTTAACGTACTGAAAGCCTTGTCCAAGACTCAAGCCAACATAATTCACCGCACTGGCAGGCACAGCGTTTAAGGCATCCACGTCAACCTCAATGCCCAGTGGACGTTGCCAGGACACCGCTTTTGCCACCACTTCGTCCATCACTTCAGTAAATGGGCGCTCGTACAAGCGGTGCAGCGTATGGTAACGCATTCCTGCGTCCTGCAACTGGCGAAGACTGCTGGCGGAGTTTTTCCCCTGATGCAGACCAACAATATGATAAAACTCCAGCGCGCCTTCCATATAGGCATAGCTAAAGCCATTACCAGAGTGGCGACCCTCGCGCGGGCGAAAGTCTGCATGCGGGTCTAAATTCACGGCTCCACAGGCTTCACCGGTCACTTTATGCAGGCTCTTCAATAGTGGATACGCGTTATTGTGACCACCACCAATAACAATGACTTCAAAGCCTTGCTCGAACAGCGGCGTCAGCACCTTTTCCACCCGCGCATCGACCTGTGCGCAAAGTTCGCGTAACGTCGCTAGTTCATGCGGGTTCGAAGTATCCAGCTCCTCAGCTTTTTCATTCAAATCATCACAATTAACAGCACCAATCAGCAACAATTCATGGGTAGAAAGCAAGCCGGTTTTCTGCAGGTTCAAAAAGCTCTTGAGAAAGGACTGCCAGCCATCGTCGGCACCTGCCCGCCCAAGATTCGCGCGCACGCCAATACTTTCCGGAACTCCCACTAAAGCTACGCGTTGGCCGTCTTCCCAGGCTGCAGCCAGGCTTTCTTCATAAGTTCCCTGCTCAGAAAGAACCCGAATAGCCTGACCAATTTTTGTTTCCTGCTCGCGCACCGTTACCCATTTAGCCGGATCGGTTAATTCTAAAAAAGAAATCTCACTCATAGTTATTCAATATCTAGTGGTTCCGGAGACAAGATGACGCCGGTGGTATCAATGTAGAGATGATCATCGGGTAAAAAGGTGACGCCGCCAAAGTTAACCGGCACATTCACTTCACCCACACCTTCACTAATTGCCCCCACAGGAATAGAAGCTACGCCAAGAATACCAATGTCCAGTTCTTCCAGCGCATCAACTTCGCGCACAGCCCCATAACAGACAATGCCTTCCCAGTCGTTATCCATAGCTTGTTCAGCTATAGCAGCATCAAGCAGAGCACGACGTGCCGAGCCACCACCATCTATCAGCAATACTTTGCCGCCACCGTCTGCCGCCACCGTTTCTTCAATGAGCCCTTTGTCTTCGTGGCATTTAATGATAACCAGACGACCGCCGAAAGAGCTACGGCCTCCATAAGACTCAAACATGGGCTCAACCACATCGACCATATCGGGGTATAAATCGCAAAGTTCTGAAGTGTTGTATTCCATGATTGTGTTCCTGACGTTGCTATAGCAGTGACTGGCAGTATACCTGCTATCCGGCAAGGACAAAAGTAAGCCCGACAGAGGTAACGAAACCCTTGAATTATAGAATAAAAACCCGTTTAATCTAACTAACTATAATAATAATAAAGTGAATCGCTATTTTCATGCCGCAGCTTGACCTAATGACAAGTCTGGCAATAGAGACCTTTGCGCACGCCATACAAGCCGTTTTTCTTATCGGTTTCGCGTCGCTGCTTATGTATTATCACCGTTATTATCGACGTGACTACTTAAGTTACTGGTCTTTTGCCTGCTTTGCCTTTGGCCCCAGTGAGTTAATTCGCGCCTTTCTTGCAGGCAGCGCAATGGTTGCACCCGAGTCTGCACTTAACTGGTCCGGCGGCTTACAAGGCATTGCCTTAACCTTCCAGTACCTGGCAATTTGCTTTATTGCTTTGGGGGCGTCCTGTGCCGCCTTTAACAGCAAACCACAAAAATACTGGCAGTATATTGCTTACGCCGTTTCACTCATTGGTGGGGTTATCTCCTACTTCTGGCTGGAGCCAACTATCAGCTCTGTCGGCAGCACCCCCAATGCCGGGTTTATGCGCTTTTTAGTCACAGGCTTAGCGCTTATTGCTATCGGCTTTTTCATGTGGCGTAGGCTAGGCGCAGGTATCGGCCCCAAGTTAGTATCAGGTGGTTTTCTGAGTATTGGCATTAAAAACTTTCTGGTGCTGGCCGGAATGTTCTCGTTATCAGCCAACGCCATCGACTGGGTTTTAAGTTTCCAGGCTCTGTTAACGGTTATTATCATTGCCGTTGTTATTGTTGGCGTCATTATTTGGCTGCTGGAGTCAGAGCGCAATACCGCAGTGCGCGCTATTCAACGCGCCGAATATCTTCACACTCATGACGCTCTGACAGGGGTTTCTAACCGCGATCAACTGGTCAGTAAAATTCCGTTATTTATTGAATATTGCCGTAGCAACAATCGCCACTTAACCATGATGCTAATTGGTGTCAGCCGTTTTAAAGTGGTGAACGAAAATATCGGTATTCGCGGCGGTGACCAGGTTCTAAAGGAAATTGCCCGCCGCCTGCAAAATTTTACTAAGCAGCCCCTCACTGTTTCACGTATCAGCGGTGACGTTTTTGCTATTGCTTTTGACCACTTAAAGAACCGAAGCCTGATACAAGACTTAGCCACAGAACTTCAGGAAGCATTGACCCTGCCCATTGATATTGGCGAGAAAACCGTAAATATTGCAGTAGGCATTGGTATTTCGCGCTACCCTCAGCACGGCAGCCGATCGGAAGTCTTGCTCAATAAGGCAACCATAGGTTTAACTCAGGCCAAGCAGTCGCACCAGCCCACCATAACCTTTTATGAGCGCGGCATGGACGAAATGTACTCCTATCTGGTTGATATGGAGCCAGTGCTTCGTAAGGCAATGCAAGAAAATGAATTCACTTTGTACCTTCAGCCTCAGTTCGACTTCGACCATCAGCAGCTTTGTGGGTTTGAAGCCCTCATACGCTGGCAACACCCCGAACGGGGCTTGCTGAGTCCGGCAGAGTTCCTGCCTTACATAGAACAACTCGGCCTTTCTACCGATTTAGATGACTGGGTGCTGAATCAGGCCGCTGCGATTCTTAGCTCCTGGCAACAAAAGTTTGGCGTATGCTGGCCAATTGCGGTAAACCTCTCTGCACCTCAGTTTCAGCATTTCCAGTTGATTGAAAAAATGCAGCGGCTGCAGGAAGACTACGGTATCTCGCCGGAATGGCTGGAATTAGAAATTACTGAAAATGTCGCTATGTCTGACTTGCATAATGGCATGAGTGTCATTCAACGTTTGCGGGAGATGGGCTTTGGTATATCCATCGACGACTTTGGTACAGGACATTCTTCTCTGGCTTATTTACGGTCCTTGCCTATTAACAAAATTAAAATTGACCGAAGTTTCATCAGCGAACTTCAGCAAAATAATAACGACGCGACCATTTTAAAAGCCATGATCCGCTTGTCTCATGGTTTAGGAAAACGAGTGATTGCTGAAGGAATTGAGACCGAAGAACAGCAGGATATGTTGCAGAAACTGGGTTGTGACATGATGCAGGGCTATTTCTATTCGCCGCCAATGCGCCTGCAATTCGCCGAACAATTTATTGAACGTCAAATTCAGAGCAATAAAAAGCCGCTGCCTCCCGGGGAGTTTGCAACGGCTTTTTAACGGTAATGTATTACAGGATGAAGCGACTTAAGTCTTCGTCCTGCGACAACTCACCAACATGTTCGTTGACGTAATCTGCGTCTACGGTCAGCTTCTCACCGTTGTGGTCTGTTGCATGGAAGGAAATTTCTTCCATCAAGCGCTCAAGCACGGTGTGCAGCCGGCGAGCTCCGATATTCTCGGTCGTCTCATTCACATGGAATGCAACTTCAGCTATGCGCTGAATGCCCTCTTCGGTAAAGTTAACCTCCACGCCTTCCGTGTTCAGTAACGCATGGTATTGCGTCGTCAGTGAAGCACTAGGCTCTGTCAGAATGCGAACAAAGTCGCCGCTGGTCAGCGCTTCCAGTTCTACCCGAATCGGCAAACGACCCTGAAGCTCCGGAATAAGATCCGATGGCTTACTCATCTGGAATGCACCAGAGGCAATGAACAGAATATGGTCGGTCTTTATCATGCCATGCTTGGTGTTCACCGTTGTACCTTCAACCAAAGGCAGCAGGTCACGCTGCACACCCTCGCGTGAAACATCCGGTCCGCTGGTATCACCGCGCTTACAAATCTTGTCAATTTCATCTAAAAAGACAATGCCGTTTTGCTCAACCGATTCAATCGCTGCTTCTTTGACTTCATCTGGGTTCAGCAATTTCGCCGCTTCTTCTTCGACCAGTTGTTTGTAGGCGTCTTTGATACGCATCTTACGGGCTTTGGTTTTATCGTTGCCCATGTTCTGGAACATATTCTGCAGTTGCGACGTCATCTCTTCCATGCCCGGTGGTGCCATGATTTCAACACCCATTTGTGGCATAGCTAAATCAATTTCAATTTCTTTGTCGTCTAACTGGCCTTCGCGCAGCTTCTTACGGAATACCTGACGTGTGCCGCGCTGATCATCGTTTTCAGGTGTTTCTTCCTGTTGTTGAGCCCAACCGGAGGACGACTTCTTCGCCGGAGGCAACAGTACATCCAGAATACGCTCTTCCGCCGCTTCTTCAGCGCGGTAACGTACCTTTTGCATCATCTCTTCACGAGTTTGCTTCACTGCTACATCGGTCAAGTCCTTAACAATAGACTCTATCTCTTTACCCACATAGCCAACTTCGGTGAACTTAGTGGCTTCTACTTTAATGAACGGTGCCTTTGCCAATTTTGCCAGGCGACGGGCTATTTCCGTTTTACCAACACCCGTTGGGCCAATCATTAAGATATTCTTTGGCGTCACTTCCTGACGCAGTTCATCGTCCAGCTGCATGCGGCGCCAGCGATTACGCAAAGCAACGGCAACAGCGCGTTTGGCTTTATCCTGGCCAATAATGTGTCGGTTTAATTCGTCAACAATTTCTCTTGGGGTCATCTCAGACATCTTATTCTTTCCCCTGCTTTGTTTTGTCTTCAGCAATAGACTCTTCTTCTTCAATGGTCTGATTGCCGTTCGTATATACGCAAATATCACCCGCTATAGTTAATGCTTTTTGCACAATGTCGCGGGCATTCAAGTCGGTGTTTTCCAGCAACGCTCTTGCCGCTGACTGAGCAAAAGGACCACCCGAGCCAATAGCTATAAGGTCATTCTCAGGCTGAACAACGTCGCCGTTACCCGTTATAATCAGTGAGGTTTCCTTATCAGCCACTGCCAACAGAGCTTCTAACCGACGCAGCGCCCGGTCAGTACGCCAGTCTTTTGCCAGTTCCACAGCAGCACGCATCAGGTTGCCCTGATGTTGCTCAAGTTTGGATTCAAAGCGTTCGAACAGTGTGAAAGCGTCAGCGGTTCCGCCGGCAAAACCTGCCAGCACTTTGTCGTGGTAAAGACGACGCACTTTACGTGCATTGCCTTTCATTACGGTATTACCTAAGGAAACCTGGCCGTCTCCGCCAATTACAACTTTATCGCCGCGGCGAACAGATACGATAGTAGTCAAATCAAGACCCTCTTTTTTGTCTTTGTGACATCAATGACAAGTATTTGAGGGTCTATATCGTGTTTTTCAATGGTGGGTATGGATTAATCAATGTTCCAGTTCCAAATTGCGCAACCAAACACCTGATTCCGCTGCAGTTTATGACGATCACGTTCGGCGTCACGTTTTGTTTCATAAGGCCCTAAAATAACCCGGTACCAAAGACCATTACTGCCGTCCGTTGCTCTAACCTGAGATTCCAGACCCGCCATAGCAATTTGCGCACGCAGCCTTTCTGCGTCAGCCTGCTGACGAAAAGAGCCACATTGCATAAGCTTAGGTGGACCCACTTCGCGTTCGGGTACATCCACTTCCACTTCTTTGCTTTCCAGCTCTTCAATATAACGCCAGCGTTCGGCCGACTTTTCCGGCAACAGATCGGCCGGTGGTTGCTGCACATGCGGTTGCTCAACTTCCTCGGACTTACCGCTAATTTGCACCAGAATATAAGTAAATAAGGCGATTAAGCCAATGGCAATAATAACCACGAACCAGGGGACAGCTTTACGTTCACCAACAGGTTTTGCGCCACGTTGCTGCTTTTTATTGCTTCCCTTTTTCTTAGCCGGCTTACGTTTCGGCGATTTTGGCTTACGATTCGCGTAATCCATAGTGCGTTACATCTTCTCCAGGGTTGGAATGCCCAGCAAATCCAGGCCTTGCTTCAGCACGTTAGCCGTTAACATCGACAACTTCAGGCGGCTGTTACGAAGGGCTTCATCTTCCTGATTCAAAATAGGGCAGGCTTCGTAAAAGCTGGAAAAACGCCCGGCCAGATCAAACAGATAGCCGCATAAGAAGTGCGGCATGGCTTTATCCTGAACCTGATGCAGCACTTCATTAAAACGCACCAGCTGGTTCGCAAGTGCCAGCTCACGCTCGTCATTAAGAATAATGTCTGCATCACGGTCAAAAGCGGTATCGCCGAGTCGGTCAAAAATGCTGTTCACACGGGTGTAAGCATAAAGCAGGTAAGGCGCTGTATTGCCTTCAAAGGTCAGCATGTGATTCCAGTCAAAAATGTAGTCACTGGTACGGTTTTTCGACAAGTCGGCATACTTCACCGAGCTAATACCCACCACTTCAGCAACGCGTTTCTGCTGCTCGTCTGTTAAGTCGGTCGTTTTCTGCTGAAGCAACTCGAGTGCGCGGCGTTCGGCTTCATCTAATAAATCAGCCAGTTTAGTCACACCCCCGTCACGGCTTTTGTAAGGTTTTCCGTCTTTGCCCATCACCGTACCAAAACCGTAATGGTCTAGCTGTATCTCACCCTCAACAAAGCCTGCTTTACGCGCCAGGGTAAAAATTTGGTCAAAATGCAGTGCCTGACGGGCGTCTACAAAATACATTAAGTGGTCACCGCCTAATACTTTCTGACGGTATTCAATGGCGGCTAAATCGGTGGTGGCATACAGATAACCACCGCCTTTTTTCTGCACAATAATTGGCAGCGGTTCGCCTTCTTTACCTTTGTACTCTTCCAGGAACACGCACTGCGCGCCCTGATCTTCGGTCAGCAAACCTTTTTCACGCAGGTGCTCGATGACACCCGGTAACTTGTCGTTGTAGGCACTTTCTGCCATCACGTCATCACGGGTCAGCTTAACGCCCAAACGATCATAAACTTCCTGGCAATGGCTGAGTGATACATCAATAAATTGATTCCACAGCTTCAGGCAGTATTCGTCGCCCGACTGCAGTTTTACCACCAGCTGTCGAGCACGGTCAGCGAACTCTTCGCTGTCGTCAAAACGCTGCTTGGCTGCTTTATAAAAGGTTTCCAGGTTGCTCAGTTCATATTCTGCCGACTGGTTATCCAGCGCTTCCATGTAAGCCAAAAGCATACCGAACTGTGTACCCCAGTCGCCCACGTGGTTTTGGCGAACCACTTTATGACCTAAAAACTCGCACACGCGGGACACGGCATCACCAATAATGGCAGAACGTAAATGGCCGACGTGCATTTCTTTCGCCAGGTTAGGCGACGAGTAGTCAATGACAATGGTTTTGCTTTGGTGAGCAACATCGGTATTCAGGCGGTCACTGTTTAGCATCGCCGTTAACTGATCTTTCAGCTGGTCCTGCGAAATAGTGAAATTAATAAAGCCCGGTCCGGCAATATCCATTTTCGACAGCAGAGAGTTCTCCGGGACCGCATCAACAATAGCTTCAGCCAACTGACGCGGGTTCGACTTTGCCGGCTTTGCCAACATAAGTGCCAGGTTCGTCGCAAAGTCACCGTGCGATTTGTCGCGAGGGCGATCCAACTGAATCTTTACTGGGTGATCCGCAGGGATTTTCCCCTGTGCTTTAAGTTGACCAATGGCTTCGGCCAGTAACTGTTCAAGTTGTTCTTTCATTAATGCGACTACCTGTATGAAAAATCGAAGAGGAAATTCAAAGCGCTTAGTTTAATCGCTACGCCCGATAAAAAAAACCGCTTAGTTGTTAATCAGCTGAAGTCTTGCGGATCGATATCCAGCGACCAGCGTACTTTTTTCAATAACGGCAAGGCGTTAATCTGCGGCAGCAAGTGCTCAATTAACTGAAAACGTAATTTCCGTGACTGACAATGTAACAGCAATTGATAGCGGTAACGACCAGCTTTACGCTCCATTAAGGCAGGCATTGGCCCCAGTAAAAACGCACCATCAACCTGCGGCATCAACTGCTGAATTTGGGTCATGGCCTGCACGACAGAGTCTCTGTCTGTCGCCTCAGCCCTGAACAGAGCTAAATAAGAAAACGGCGGCAGCTCACTTTGTTGGCGTTCGGCTAAAGCCGTCAGTGCGAAATGCGAATAGCCGTTATTGAGCAAATCCTGAATTAAATCATGCTCCGGATGGTGGGTTTGCAGCACCACTTTACCGGCTTTGTGCTCACGCCCTGCGCGACCGGCCACCTGAGTATAAAGCTGGCCTAAACGCTCTGCAGCCCGAAAGTCAGCGCTGTAAAGCGCACCGTCGACATCCAGCAGCGCCACTAAAGTCACGTTAGGAAAGTGATGGCCCTTTGCCAGCATCTGCGTGCCGACCAGCAAAGGATACTCATTATTTGTGGCTTTTTGCAGGTAGTCGTCTAACTGGCCTTTGCGGCGGGTTGAGTCCCGGTCAATGCGCAGTACCCCGCGGCCAGGAAACATCTCTTTCAGACTATGCTCGAGCTGCTCAGTGCCCACACCATGAGAAATCATCTGCGGCGAGCCGCAGGAGCCGCATTGACGTGGTATCCGCTGCTGACTCCCACAATGGTGGCACTGCAGCTGCTGGTGCGTCTTATGCACGGTATAATAAGCGTCACAGCGATGACACTGGGCCAGCCAACCACATTCATGACACATTAACGCAGGGGCAAAGCCACGACGATTCAAAAACAACAGCACCTGATTACCGCGCTCAATTTCTACCTGAATTTGTTCCCGTAGTGCTTTGGAGATGCCCGCTTTTATCGGTTGCTGCTTAAGGTCAATAAGCTCGTGTTTAACCATTTGCGCGCCACCAGCGCGCTGCCCCAGCTTAAGCCAGTGAAAGCGTTTGTTTACCGCATTGTTTAAGGTTTCCAGCGACGCGGTAGCACTGCCTAATACCAGCGGTATATTCAGCAACGACGCCCGTTTAATAGCAATATCCCGGGCATGATAACGGAAACCATCTTGTTGCTTATACGAAAGGTCATGTTCTTCATCAACCACAATAAGACCGAGCTTCTGGCAAGGCGTAAACACCGCCGAACGGGTACCGATAATAATCGCTGCATGCCCGTGCTTAGCATCCAGCCAGGTATTCAATCGCTCTCTGTCGCTCATACCGGAGTGCAGCATCACCACCGGCGCGTCAAAGCGTTCTTTAAAGCGCTGCAGGGTTTGCGGGGTGAGGCCAATTTCAGGCACCAGCACTAAAACCTGTTCACCACGTTCCAGTACCGGTTGCATAGCCTGTAAGTAGACTTCAGTCTTACCACTGCCGGTAACGCCTTCCAGCAATAGCGTACTGTGCTTCTGTTGCTGGTTAATGGTTGAAACCGCTACTGCCTGCTCGGTATTTAATTCATGACCCTGTTCTCTTAATACCGATGGCTTCTGCTGCCAGCTTTGTGGCTTTGCCGGTGCCTGCTCACGCACCTCAATCCAGCCTTTATCCTGCAGGGTACGAAGCACGGCCGAGGTCACACCTATGTCGGTTAAGTCGCTGCGCCTGAGCGGCTTATGTTTCAGCGCCGCCAGCACTTGCTGTTGTCGCGCCGCCCCTTTCAAGTCGTTAATAGACTGAGCAAGGCCTAAGTCAGTCAACGCATAAAAAGTTTCAGTCAGGTATTCCGGCGCATCGCCTTTGCGCAACAAAACCGGCAGGCTATTGGCAGCAACATCCCCCAGCGAGTGGTGGTAATAATCGGAAGACCAGCGAACCAGTTGCCAAATATCATCCGGCCACAGTCGTTGCTCATCCAATACCGACGAAACCGACTTCAGCTCAAACGTTGGCGGCTCGTCATTGGCTTCAGTAACCACATAGCCGACTAACTGGCGCTGACCAAATGGCACGCGCACGCGCACTCCCTGCGGCAGCGGCTCAGCACTTTTGCACAGATAATCATAGGTTTGTCGAAGAGGTAACGGCAGAGCGACTTTATAACGTCGTTCATTGCCGGTGTTGGCTTGCTTCATGGCTCTATTCTGGAACGCTACCGCGCAGAATACAAGGCAGCAGATTCTGCTTGATCACAGGCTCAGGATCACATAAAATGCGCGGCTCTTAATTCATTGATGTTTTTTTGCGCATGGTGTTCGGCTTTGGATCGAATGGCGATGCGGCCCATAACTGAGGTAACCCCATGAAACAAGGTATTCATCCTAAGTACGAGACTTTAAAAGTCAGCTGTTCTTGCGGTCACACGTTCGAAACGCGTTCAACCCGCTCAGAAGATCTTCACCTGGACGTATGTTCAGAGTGCCACCCGTTCTACACTGGTAAGCAGCGTGTAATGGACACTGGTGGTCGTGTTGACAAATTTAAGAAGCGTTTTGGTGCTCTGGGCAAGAAATAAGCCTAAGAAAACTTATAGAAAACGCTGCTTAACAGCAGATTTTAAGAAAAAGGCGCTAAACAGTGCCTTTTTTTGTGCCTGTTTCGCTAAGCGGCCTATTGTTAAAGAAAAGTTAACTGGTGTACTTTTAAACACATTGGAAATTTCATTCACCTCATTACCCTCAAAGGCGGAGGTAAGATTTGTTTATTAGCACAAAAGCGATAGACTGATCGGCATTCTGATCACCAGACTCAGGTATCACCGCATGACAGACTTTCGCCAACAGGCACTGGATTACCATCAATACCCGACCCCGGGTAAAATTTCCGTTGAACTCACCACCCCTGCTGAAACCAGTAAAGATTTAGCGCTGGCCTACAGCCCGGGCGTAGCAGAGCCGGTTCGGGAAATCTCGCAAGACCCGGACAATGCCTACAAGTACACAGCTAAAGGCAACATGGTTGCTGTTATTACCAACGGTACGGCTATTCTCGGTCTGGGTAATTTGGGGCCACTAGCGTCAAAACCGGTCATGGAAGGTAAAGCGCTTTTGTTCAAACGCTTCGCCGGGCTGGATTCCATTGATATTGAAGTCAGTCACCGTACCACGCAGGACTTTATCAATACGGTTGCCAACATTGCTGATACCTTTGGCGGTATTAACTTAGAAGACATTAAAGCGCCTGAGTGTTTTGAAATTGAGCAGGCCTTAATAGAGCGCTGCAATGTACCGGTATTCCATGACGACCAACACGGTACTGCCATTGTTACCGCAGCCGGTATGCTTAACGCGCTGGAAATTCAGGGCAAAAAACTGGCCGAGTCCCGCATTGTTTGTCTCGGTGCCGGCGCAGCAGCAATTGCCTGTATGGAGCTTCTGATTAAATGCGGTGCACAGCGTGAACACATTTACATGCTCGATTCTAAAGGCGTTATTCACACCCGCCGTGACGACTTAAACGAATACAAGCAACTGTTCGCTAACAATACCGATAAGCGCACGCTAAAAGATGTTATTGAGGGTGCTGATATCTTTGTTGGCGTTTCAGGCCCAGACCTGCTCAGCCCGGAAGAGCTGAAGCTAATGGCACCTAACCCGGTTATTTTTGCCTGCTCAAACCCTGATCCGGAAATTAAACCGGAAGTTGCTATGGCAGCACGGGACGACTTAATTATGGGAACTGGCCGTTCGGACTATCCGAACCAGGTGAACAATGTACTCTGTTTCCCTTTTATGTTCCGCGGAGCATTAGATGTGCGGGCAACAGCCATTAACGATGAAATGAAGGTGGCAGCGGTAGAGGCCATTCGCCAGTTGGCGAAAGAGCCCGTGCCCGACTCCGTGCTAAAAGCAGCCGATGTCAAAGAATTAAACTTCGGCCGCAACTACATTATTCCTAAGCCTATCGACCCACGCTTGTGCCAGCGTGTGGCTCGCGCCGTTGCTGAAGCCGCCGTGAAATCCGGCGCGGCGAAAATCGATTTACCAGAAAATTATATGCAGGATTAATCGTCCAATTCGTCATCCGTGGGGATGGGCAAGCCTCTGGCTTCCAGCTCTTCCCGCACGGCTTTGGGTATTTTATTCGAGTTCGATTTTTGCAAGTCTTCATCTTCGGGCAGCGGCTGACCGGTAAAAGCGTGTAAAAACGCCTCACACAGCAGTTCGCTGTTGGTAGCATGACGCAAATTATTGATTTGGCGACGGGTCCGCTCATCAGTCAGTACTTTTAATACCCGAGTAGGAATTGAGACCGTAACTTTCTTAACCTGCTGACTCTTACGACCGTGTTCAGCATACGGGTAAATGTATTCGCCGTTCCATTTCATATTCATTGCTCTGATGTCAGACAAAACCCTGTAAGTTGTAATGAATTGTACCCGACTGAGCGACCCCGTCAAATTTTATCCGTCTAGATGGCTAAAAGTTGCTGACATTTGTCTGACAATATTTTAGCCTTAGTAGCAGTAACCCAATCCATGCGAGTAGTTAAGGAAGGCGGAATGACAACAACACAGCTCACAGAGGAGCAAAAGCAGGCCGTTGCCGACAGTGTTCAGGTACACAAGTTTGGCGGAAGCAGTCTTGCCGACGCCTTTTGCTATCGACGTGTGGCCCGCATTGTAACGGAATACGCCGGCGCGAGCGATCTTGTCGTAGTTTCCGCCGCTGGTGATACGACCAATCGTATTCTGGCTATTATAAACGCCAAACCGCAGCCGGGCGATACCGCCAGTATTCTGCTCGATCAGCTGGAGAATTTTCAGCAAGGACTTATCACTGAGTTATTAAGTGGCGATTTACAACAGCAATTGCTGCAACAGTCACAACAGGACTTCACTCGCTGGCGTCGTTGGTTAGCCGGTGACGAAGACATTGCTCATAACGCCGAGCTGCTGTCCTACGGTGAACTTTGGTCGGCACGCTTATTATCTGCGCTGCTGCAAAAACAGGGCACCCGGGCCGATCACATTGATGCCCGCGACTTCTTACTGGCAGCGGATGCTCCAGAGCCTGTGATTCAGGTTGAGCATTCCCGTGAAAAGCTACTACTGCGGGTAGCTCCTCATTCCGGCACCCGCTTTATTGTCACCGGTTTTATTGCACGGGGCTTAAACGGCGAAAGCTTGACTCTGGGTCGCAACGGCAGTGACTACTCAGCTACGCTGGTGGGTAGCTTGCTCGATGCTCGCCAGGTCACCATATGGAAGGACGTTGCCGGTGTTTACTCGGCGGATCCTCGTAAAGTTGAACGTGTCGTCAGTTTGCCCACACTGGACTGGACCGAAGCCGAGGAACTGGCAAGACTTGGCAGCCCGGTTCTGCACCCAAGAACCTTTCAGCCGGTCGACCGTCAACGCATGGTCATATCGGTACGTTCCAGCTTAAAAGTAGAAAACCAGCAAACCCGCATTGGTCAGTTCCAGAATACGCAGCCCCGCGGCAAAGTTTTCACGTCTTTGTCCGAAGTGGTTCTGTTTAAAGTTGAGTTGCAGGACAAGGCTTTAGTAAAGCGCCTGGATGAACTGGAGTTAGAACCGCTGGTCAGTTGGACTGAGCCGGAAAATCATCAGCAGTATCTGGTCTTTCACCAAAACCACTTAGACTATCTGACCGGCTGGCTGGACAGTCTGGGCGCGGGTGATGCCATCACTCAAATTCGCGGTTACTCCATGGTCGCTATAGTCGGTAACCGCATTCAGGAAACCGATCAGTTTTCGACCTTTAAGCTCCAGCTTTCAGAACAAAAAGTACGCCGCTTTGCCTTAACTCAGAACGGCGACTCCGCTGTGGCTATTTTAGAGCAGAAGCTTGATAACCGTTTACTGAACCGTTTACACAGTCAATTATTTAACTACCGCCGCAGTCTGGGTGTGCTGGTTATTGGCCGTGGCAATATTGGTACAGCCTGGTTGGAGCTGTTCAGACAACAACGAGATCGCATTAATCAGGTGATGGACGTTCGCGTTATTGGCATAGCCAACTCCCGCCGTTTATGGCTGGATTACAACGGCGTTGAACTGACCCAGTGGGCAGATGACTTCGACCGCCTGGCGCGCCCTTACGTATTGACCGAACTGTTGCGCGAGCTGCCCAATGCGCCATACGACGAGCTGGTTGTGATTGATTTAACCGATGCCAAACAAGTCGCGCAATTATACCCGAGTCTGTTCGCAAACGGCCTTCATATCATCAGTGCCAACAAACGCGCGGGCTCGGCTGACGAAGCGCTGTACCGCGAAATTCGTACCATCCAGCACGAATACGAACGTGAGTGGCTCTATAACACCACCGTTGGCGCTGGACTGCCTTTGAATTACGCCATTAATGACTTACGCAATTCCGGCGACGAAATCCGCAGTATCTCCGGTATTTTCTCCGGAACTATGTCCTGGCTGTTTGAGAATTTCACCAAAGGTGTGGCTTTCAGTTCGCTGGTACAAGAAGCCAAAGAAAGGGGTTACAGCGAACCCGACCCACGAGAGGATCTGTCCTGCCAGGACCTTGTCCGTAAACTGCTGATTCTTGCACGCGAAATTGGCTTGAATCTGGACTGGCAGGACATTCAGGTACAAAGCCTTGTGCCGGAGAACTTACGCGACATACCGCTTAACGACTTTATGCAACGCATATCTGAGCTTGATGAGCCCATGGCAGCTATGCTCGACGAAGCCGCCAAAGACGGTAAGGTCCCTCGACTACTGGCCAGCTTCACGGTCAGTGATGAGCAGCGGGTTACCGCCCAGGTTGGTATTGAGTACATTCCGGAAGGGGATATGCTGGCAAACCTAATACCCGGCGAAAACATCTTTGTTATCTACACCGACTGGTATTCTGAAATGCCGCTCGTAATAAGTGGTCCCGGTGCAGGTAAACACGTTACCGCAGGTGGTGTTCAGTCCGATTTGAATCAGTTACTGGGTAAACTGGCAGTGGGAGCTTAACGCTCCCACTCATTTTGTCCTAATGCCTGACTAGAATAAATCGTCGTCATTGTCTTCAAAAATATCGCGGTCTGAGTTGCCATTATTACGGCTGTACTCTGTCGGCTCAGTTCCCCGAATGAAGTATTCAAAGCGTGTTGTGTAATCGCTCTTATGCGACAACTTACCAGTTTCTAAGTCGATTCGAACATTCACCACGCCCGGTGGAATACCAAACTCACGTGACGGGAACAGGGGTAACGCCTTTTCCATAAATAGGATCCAGCCCGGCAACGCTGTTTTAGCACCAGCCTCACCGCCTGTTATTGCCTGCTGACTGGAGTCCACTTCAGGATGCTTTGACGTACGCCCCAGCTTTCTGGAAACATCATCAAAACCTACCCAGACCGTGGTGGACAGACTAGAAGTAAAGCCCGAAAACCAGGTGTCTCGCACATCGTTTGTCGTACCGGTTTTACCGGCAATGTTACGACCTACCGCTTCAGTAATGGGTTTAGAACGTTGAATACGCCAGGAGGTACCATTCCAGCCGGTGCCATTAGGCCAGCTTCCACCACCCCAGACAGCAGAGTTCATTGCCTGTTCAACCAAAAATGCATTTTGCTCACTGATGACCTGCGGTGCCGGTTTATCGCAGTCGAAACAGGCGCGCGCCGGGTCGGTTTCGTCTAAAACGTTTCCGTCTGCATCTTCAATGCGTTCAATGAAATAAGGTTCGACCAAAAAGCCACCATTTGCGAAAACAGCAAATGCTCTGGCTACCTGCATCGGTGTCATTGAAAGAGAACCCAGCGAGAGCGATTCATTTTCAGGAATTTCAGAACGATCCAGCCCAAATTTCGCTAAATGGTCTGCCACTTGCTTTACGCCCACTTCGCGAATTAGCCGCACTGAAACCACGTTTTTCGACTTAGCCAGCGCTTTACGCAGGCGAATAGGCCCTTCGTAAACTTCAGGCGAGTTTTTGGGTCGCCAGGCAATACCGGAACCCGGGTTCCACTGGTTAATCGGAGCATCGTTAACCAAAGTCGCCAGCGTCAATCCTTCTTCAAAGGCTGCTGAATATATTAACGGTTTAATATTAGAACCAACCTGACGTTCCGCTTGTAATGCGCGGTTGTACTGGCTCAGCTGGAAACTGTAACCACCAACCACAGCAGCTACAGCGCCGTCATCGGGCCTTAGCGACACAATGGCGGAACTTGGTTCAGGAATTTGAGCCAGACGCCATTCACTGCCGTCATTCACCCGACGCAACCAAATAACGTGCCCGGGCTGCATGATTTCTCCGGCTGTCTCTGGAGGCGGTCCCTGACGTTCTTCGTTCAGGTATTCGCGGGCCCAGTGCATGGCTTCCCAGGGTAAAGTGATTTTCCCCTCGTCTTTAACCATCACTTCCGCAGACTGCTCACCAATGGCTGTCACCACAGCCGGTGTAACCGCACCAATAACGCGTAATTGTTCAAGGTATTGCCGAATAGCCGGTTCTTCCACCGGCTCCTCTTCTTTCTCTGCCGACCACAACAAACTCACCGGACCGCGGTAACCATGGCGTTCGTCATAACTGTGCAGGTTATCCCAGACGGCCTGACGCGCAGCCAGCTGCACATCACTTCTTATCGTTGTGTAAACCTTGTAGCCTTCATTGTAAGCTTGGTCGTCTCCGTAGCGGTCTACCATTTCCTGACGCACCATCTCAGCCAGGTAAGGCGCATTGACCGTTACTTCGGCGCCATGTCGACGAGCGGTGACCGGGGCATTAGCCGCTTCTTCAAACTCCGCCTGGCTGATTTTATTTTCATCCAGCATACGCAACAAAACCACACGGCGGCGCGCTTTCGAAGCAATGGGGTTTGAAATTGGGTTTAGATTCGACGGTGCTTTAGGCAGGCCTGCGATGGTTGCCATCTGTGCTAAAGTCAGGTCTTTTAGTGGCTTACCGTAATAAACCTGTGCTGCAGCCCCGACACCATGAGCGCGATGCCCAAAGGTAATTTTATTGAGGTAAAGTTCCAGAATTTCATCTTTGCTTAAGAGCTGTTCAATGTGAACGGCAATAAAGGCTTCTTTTATCTTGCGCATCCACGCGCGTTCAAAGGTCAAAAAGAAGTTACGTGCCAGCTGCATGGTAATGGTACTGGCACCTTCCTGAATCTCACCGGTGGTCAGCAACACACTAAAGGCACGCAAAACACCAATAGGATCAACACCAAAATGCTGATAAAAACGACTGTCTTCAGTTGCCAGAAAAGCATCAATAAGCGGTTGCGGTACGTCTTGCAGCTCCACAGGTATACGCCGCTTTTCACCAAACTGTGAGATCAGTTCTCCGTCTGCTGTGAACACCTGCATTGGTGTCTGCAAACGCACATCGCGCAAAGTTTCCACGCTGGGTAATTCGGGCTTTACATACAAGTAAAGGCTGCCAACCGCTACCCCGCCAATAATAGTACACACCAGCAAGGTGTAAATTAGCCGCTTAAACCACTTCAATTATCTGCTCCATAACCGCTTTTTCACTACACCAGTCTGCTTAAACCGCAAAAACCGACATAAATTAGCTCTAAATTCTTACTGACTATTATGGCGGATTTTTGTTCACAACACTACGCTTGCATCTGGCTTTTCTACAATAAGGATATTGTCTAATGTCATTACTTCGCCAGCAACCACTTGCTGTGCAAATGAATCGTGAAAGTTGTCTGGTTTTACAACTATCACGGCAGGGCCGGCACTTTGTCGTCGACCACTTTTCACAGCAACACAAAAACAGCCTCAGCGATAAAGGACTCAATAAAGATGGCATTGTCTCAGCGCTTGATTACACCGCAACTCACTATCAGAAAATTGCGCTGGACAACCATAGTCAGGTTGAAGAGCAGTTACTGGAAAAGTTACCGCCACAATTAAAGACCAGTACCGGTATCAGTTACGACTATTTTACCCGAGATAACGAAGCTGAAGCGGTCATTGGTCAACGCTCAGCTCTGGAAGAATTACTGGCAATATTGGCACCACTACAAATGCCGGTACACGTGGTTGAGCCGGCCTATCAGTCTGTTGTACGTGCAACCAACGCAGTACTTCCTTACCTTTGGCCCGACAACGCAATATTTGAAAGCACAATGCAATGGGTCATTGTCGAGCTGAGACAGCCTCAGTCTATTCTTCTGTATTGCAAAGGCGGTGTTTTTCAGCGCTTAGAATACGTCGATACTTTCAATTTACTGCCTTATCTTTTGTCGGCTCAAATGTCCGGCAAATTCAGTTGGGTTATGAGCTTTGGCGATAAAGCGGTTCAGTCGTCGCTTGACCGGCAGCTTGAAGGGCAAATGCAACTCACGCACTTAGTGCTATCAACAACCCCCTTTTTCAAAAACAATCCAGCACCCATTGTTGCAGCATTAGATAATGAAATGGTGTTATTAGGCTTAGCCTTGCGGGGGTTTAACCAATGGCATCGCTAAACCTTCTGCAATGGCGACAGCAAAGCTTATGGCAACGCCACCGCACGTTGCATAAAGTCGGTATTGTGCTGTTAATAACTGTTACCTTTTTCTCGTCACAGTGGGTTATTTCATACAGTGACTATCTGGCTCAGTTGCAGCAGCAAGTTAGCGACCAGAATCAGAAACTGGCTGAGCGCAAAGTTCACCAACAACGCTGGCAAGCCTACAAGCAACAGCAAGAAACTCAGCGTATTTTTACCCGGCTTAAACGCTTACATAAGCTGAGGCTTAACGCATTTTCGGCATTACTCGACAACACCCCAAAAAGCTTTCACCACCGCAGGCTTACTTTTAACCATGAGCAATTCAAGCTGGAAGCTGGCTATCGCCGTATTCAGGAAGTTAACGATCACTATTTATGGCTCAACAAACAACTTGTTCATGCCGGGCTAAAACAGCAGTTGTTGCCGCAAAAACGCGTTTCATTCCATTACTTAAATAGCCAGCGTGAGGCCAGCCGTGGCTAAATCATTACACAAAGCACTTATTGCCTGGGTCATGGCCCTGCTTATCTTTACCCTGCTTGCTGTGCTCATTAGCTATTACTTCACCGGGTATCAGGCCGCGCAGCTTAGCAAAACCTTGCGGAATCAGTATCAGCAGCTACAGACACCTCTTCCTCCAGTTCCGGCAGAGGACAGTATCGATGTATCCGAACCCTCCTTCGTGGATGTTTCGTCTTTACTGACCCAGGCGGCAAAGCAACAAAAGGTAGACTTGCACTACCAACAAGATCCAGAGAGTTCTGAACAATGGTTGGTTGGGGTTAATGGTAGCTATCAGCGCGCTGTCCGTTTTGTTGCCTCTGTAATGCTGGCACAACACGGCGCGACTCAGGCTTTTCCTTTTACTCAAACATTAAAGTGGCAAGACACAGACTTAACCAGCGGTAAACTCAGTTGGCAGTTTCTGTGGTTAAACGCCGATGATGCCGCTTCGGCAAGCATTGACGCCAACACGCTGTTTAAAACAAACTTTCCGCCCATTGCTGTCGAACCTCCTAAGTGCTTAGAGCGGCCTGCAATAAAGAGCAATATTCAAATCAGTGATTGGTCTTTAGTGAAGTTGCTGGCCACACAAACCTCACCACAAAGAAAAGCTCTGCTACAACTGCCTGACCGCGTAATAACCCTTGCTAACAACAGCTGGATAGAAAACCCACTCATGCAATTGCGTGAAATTGACCCCGGGTACGCACTTTTCGAACGCTGGCAGCAGTATGCAGGCTGTTGGTCGGCAGAGACCGTCAAACTTCGTTTAACTAAGGACAAGAAACCGTAATGAAGCCAATTAAATTCTCTTTTCGTGCGCTCAGTCTGCTGCTGGTGCTTTGCTCTACATCTGGCTACGCAATGGAAAATTCCTGGAAAAGCCTGCTGAGCGAAGAGCAAAGACAACAACCTGTTTCGCTCAATACCGATAAAATGCCGCTAAGCCAACTCATACAATTACTGGCCGATCAGCATCAGTTAAATATATTGATTACCGACCAGGTCAGTGGTGAATCCAGTTTGAAACTCAACAAGGTTGCCTGGCAGGATGCCTTCGACACGCTGCTAACCAGTCATGGCTTAACGGTTCACACACAAGGTTCCATGCTCCGCATTGATGTCGCCGATGATGCTGCCGTAGACAATAGCCAGCACCGCTCTATTTTGCTTAGCGTAAACTTTGCTAAAGCCAGTGACTTAGCGTCGTTATTAAAAAATGAACAGCAAAGCTTTTTGTCACCCAACGGAGCGGTCAGTGTTGATGAGCGCACTAATACCCTCATTGTTCGGGACACGCCGGAGCAGCTGGCCACCATTCGTCAGTTAGTCAATGATTTAGATGTCCCGGTGAAACAGGTGCTTATTGAAGCCCGTATGGTGACGGTAAAGGCCAACGTGAGTAAAGAACTGGGCATTCGTTGGGGCGCGTCGGAGTACGGACTGGCAATACCAGAGGACACAGGGAGCTTTGTAAAAGGTATGCAAGTGGACTTACCCGCAACAAACCCCGCCGGAACCTTTTCCGCAAACCTGGCCAGGCTGAGCGATGACATTCTGCTGGACCTTGAATTAACGGCGCTGGAGCAGGAAAACAAAGCCGAAATTATTACCAGTCCGAAAATTTTTACGTCGAATCAGCAACCGGCCTACATAGAGCAAGGTACCGAAATACCTTACGTCGAAACAGCTGCGCACGGGGCTACCGCGGTGCAATTTAAAAAAGCGGTTATGGGTTTAAGTGTAACTCCGCAAATAACGCCAAATGATCATGTACTAATGGAGCTCACCATTACCCAAAACACCCGCGGTGACACCATTGCCACACCAACCGGACCAGCCGTTGCCATCGACACTCAGGAAATGTCGACGCGGGTACTGGCGAAAAATGGCGAAACTATCGTCTTAGGGGGAATCTTTCAGGAACATAGCTTGAATGATGACAGTCGTGTCCCCATCTTAGGTTCGCTGCCGTTACTCGGGAATTTGTTCTCTCACCAGCAGCAGCGCAATGAAAAGCGGGAGTTAATGATTTTCGTCACACCAACGATATTGCCCCAAACTTAGTCCAAAAGCCGATTACTATTGCTAAAGTGGGCTCAAGTTGCGATAATCGCGCTTCTTTTCGTTGGGTTGGGGGACGTCTCCAGACACTCCGGATTCGTGAGTTACAGCTAATTTTAACCAATGATGTAAGCAGGAATATGGCTGAGAAACGTAATATTTTTCTTGTTGGGCCCATGGGGGCTGGCAAAAGTACGATTGGCCGTCAAATCGCCAGACAATTACATTTAGAGTTCTTCGACTCAGATTCTGAAATCGAGCGCCGCACAGGGGCCGATATCAGTTGGGTTTTTGAACTTGAAGGTGAAGAAGGCTTTCGTGCACGCGAAGAAAAAGTAATCGAAGAGCTTACCGAAAACATGGGTATTGTCTTAGCGACAGGTGGCGGCTCGGTCATGAGCAAAGAAAGCCGTAACCGTCTGTCGGCTCGGGGTGTTGTTGTGTATTTAAAAACACCCATTGAGAAACAACTGGCGCGCACTCAGCGCGACAAACGCCGGCCTTTAATTGCAGAAGCTGACGACCCGCGTAAAGTGCTGGAGCAACTGGCGCAAGAACGCGACCCTTTATACGAAGAAATTGCAGACATCACGGTACAAACCGATGATCAAAGCGCAAAATTCGTCGTCAATGACATTATCGATCAACTCGAGTCGATTAACGGCCTCGGGTAAGTAAAGGGAGCTGCGTTCATGGCTGAGGTTAACGTCTCTTTAGGTGAACGCAGCTACACCATCTACATTGGTAACGCCCTGTTATCAAACTACGTAGAAAACCTCCCGCATAGACTCAATCAACAGCTACTGGTCATCACTAACCCGACCATCAGCCAGCACTATTTAAAGCCATTATTAAGTGCGCTTGCCGGCCATCAGGTCGAAGTATTTGAAATGCGCGACGGCGAACAGTTTAAAAGCCTGGAAAGCTACAGCGAAGCCATGGATCTTCTTATTAACGCTGGCTTTAACCGCGACTGCGGCATTATTGCTTTAGGCGGAGGTGTGGTTGGTGACCTAGCGGGCTTTGTGGCGTCAACATTTCAACGGGGTGTCGACTTTTACCAAATTCCGACCACCCTATTGTCGCAGGTTGATTCTTCCGTGGGCGGAAAAACAGCGGTTAACCATCCGCAGGGGAAAAACCTGATTGGCGCTTTCTATCAGCCCAAATCGGTGGTTATCGACATAGACTGCTTGCAAACACTGACTGAACGGGACTACCGCAGCGGCCTGGCCGAAGTGGTTAAATACGGTGTTATCTACGACGCTGAGTTTTTCCACTGGCTGGAACAGCATACGACAGAGTTAAGTCAGCAAGACCCGGCAGCACTGACTTATGCTATTCAACGCAGCTGCGAAATTAAAGCGGAAGTTGTCGCCCAGGACGAGCGCGAAAAAGGCCTACGGGCATTACTCAATTTAGGCCACACTTTTGGACACGCCATTGAAGCCGCCACCGAATACGGCGCATGGACACACGGCGAAGCCGTAGCTGCTGGCATTATAATTGCATCTAAGCTGTCAGAAGTGACACAGCGGCTCGATTCGTCAGATTTTCGACGCATTAAAGATTTACTGCTGGCACTTGGCTTGCCAACGAAGGGCCCGCAAATGCCCTGGCAGGACTGGTTAGACTACATGCAGCGCGACAAAAAAGTAAAAGACGGTCAGCTGCACTTTGTTCTTCCAGTTGCTATTGGTAAAGCTGAAGTCGTCAGTACTGTAGAACACAATACCGTTGCTGCTGTGATCACTGAATGTTGCTAACGCCAACGCGTTATCTCTATTCGGCTGACAGACAGGAACAGACAGATGCAAGCACTTGCAACCACACAACACATTGTTGCCGCGCCGGTAAAAACCAAACCAAGCCAGCAACAGGTTATTGACCAGCTCCACCAAAATTGCCAGCAAAGCGTTTCGCTTATTATGCTGCACGGCAAAGAGGGCAGCGGTAAAACCACCATTGCAGAAGTGTTTCTGGAGCAGGCATCAGAATACGCGGAAGTGGCTTTTATCAGCGCCAATGAACGCTCCACCAACGACCGACTTCGCGCACAAATACTCAACCAGTTGTTCGGCACCATCAGCATTAACGACGAGTCACTAAGTCGTCAGATGCAACGCCAGCGTCCGCTTAACCACGCCATTATTGTTATCGATAACGGTGAGCTACTGTCAGAAAGCTTTTTAGCCGAGTGCATTTCCACCGTTACTCAGCTTAGCGCCATTGGTCAGCGCACCAGCATTATCATTACCGGCGACAGCCGCTGGGCACAGCAACAACGCCCGGCGCCGCACTTGCGTGTACAAGGGCCCACCATGATTGAGGTTCAGCCACTTAATCATGACGAACAGATTCGCTTTGTGCAGGCCTTACTGCCGGAGAAGCAGCGTAGCTTCTGGAACCTGGAACGCATTCAACAATTTTTAAACTCCATTCATGGGTTTCCCGGTGAAATTCAGCAGCGTTTGCAGTTAACCTTAACGACTCAGGCAGCACGCTACCGCGATACCAATGCCGAAGAGAATGCTGACAATACCAACGCCAGCGAACAGAGCAAAGCGAACCATAAATCAGAACAGGGCAGCCGTCGCAAAATGCGTCTGTGGCCTATTCTTTTAATTGCAGCCATTATGAGTCTGGCCTTTGCTGGCTTTCTGAATAAAGAGCAGCTGACCGCCTACTGGCAACAAGTGAATCCGGAATCAGCGGCATCGGCAGAAGCCACGACCGAAGAAGGCGATGCAAACAGTGCCACGACAGCCGAAGATAAAACAGCAACAGAAGCTACCGAACAGACGACCAGTTTGCCCAGCTTTGAACCGCTCAATGAACGTTCTTTAGAACTGGTTCCTGCGGAACTGGCCGCCTCTTACCGCAATGCGTTAGGTACATTAAACACCGTAGCCGCCTCTGAAATTACAGAAGGCGAAATTTCGCTGGGCTTTATTAAACAACAGCCGAAGCAACAAGAGCCGCAGGAAGCTGAGCCTGTCGGGCAGTCTAACGAGCAGTCGGCAGCCGAGGCAGGCATTGATACCGTTGTAGCCAAACCAGAACCAGAAGTTAAAGCAGAACAACCTGAACCACAACCACAACAGTCTCAGCCTCAAGCGCGGCCGTTCCAGACCCAGTGGGCACTGGATCAGAACTCAGGCAATTACACGCTGCAAATCAGTATTATTAGTGACCCGCAGCTACTGCGCAGTTTCCGTAATGACTACGGTATTGCCGCTAATACCCAGGTGTATCAGCGCGCTGACCAACGTTATGTGGTTATTTTTGGCAGCTACCCCAGCATTGAGCAAGCACGTGCAGCCGCCACTCAGCTGCCGACCGATGTGCAGCAAATGGAGCCCTGGGCTAAGTCGTTTGCCAGTGTGCAAAACGACATTACTAGCCAGTAGCCGGACGAATAGCGCAGTCAGCAATTTTCATCCCCCGGCCTTTGGGTTACAATCCCTTGAGGATCCACCAACGGCCGGCGCATGAAGAAGAATCGGGCATTTTTAAAATGGGCAGGCGGTAAGTACTCACTTATCGAGCCGATAACAGCACGCTTGCCGCAAGGTAAAAAGCTCATCGAACCTTTTGTGGGTGCCGGTTCAGTTTTTCTGAATACCGACTACGACAGCTACCTGCTTAACGACATTAATCAGGACCTCATTACCCTGTATCAGTTTGTGAAGCGCCGTCCGAAGACTTTTATTCAGGACGCCCGCAAGCTCTTCGTTAACCGTAACAACCAGGCCGACGCTTACTACGCACTGCGTGCCGCCTTTAATGCCAGCAGCGACCCTTACTTTCGCTCTTTGCTTTTTTTATATATGAACCGCCACGGCTACAACGGCCTGTGTCGCTATAACAGCAAAGGCATTTTTAATGTGCCCTTTGGTGATTACCGCAAACCGTATTTCCCTGAAAAAGAGCTCGAGCATTTTGCCGAGAAAGCGCGCAAGGCCAAGTTTATTTGCCGCCCGTTTGAACAAGTGTTTCGACGTGCCCGACAAGGCGACGTGATTTATTGCGACCCGCCCTACGCCCCGCTGGACCAGACCTCTAACTTTACCAGCTACGCGACCGGTGGCTTTGGCCTGACTGACCAGGACGAGTTAGCCCGCCGGGCAGTTCAAGTTGCGAAAAAGCGCCACATTCCGGTACTGATAAGCAACCACGACACCGACCTCACCCGGGCTTTATACAAACACGCCGACATCAGTAGCTTGTCGGTCTCGCGCAGCATCAGTCAAAAAGGCGATGGCCGCAAACCCGTAGCCGAGCTGCTCGCTTTATACGATAGCGAAGTCAATAAAAGCAACGTGGTTTCTCTTAGCAACTCATTGAAGAAAGTAGGCACATGAACTGGCACTTAAAAGCATTTAACGATCTTTCGCTGCACGATCTCTACGACTTGCTGAAACTTAGACAAGAAGTTTTCGTGGTGGAGCAAACTTGTCCCTACCTGGATGCCGACGGCGCAGACGAGCAGGCTTTACATTTGTACGCCCGCAACGACACCCGCGAAATGGTCGCCTACGCCCGGCTTTACCTGGCCACCGCCGATACCGGCTATTCTCGTATTGGTCGGGTAATAACCCATGAAAAAATGCGCCGGCAGAAGCTAGGCAGAGAAGTCATGCAACGCAGTATCGACTATCTTGAAGAATATGCCCCCAAAGCCCCAATTCGGGTAGGCGCACAGGTTTATCTGCTGAAGTTCTACCAAAGCTTCGGCTTTGAAGCCATTAGCGACGAGTATCTGGAAGACGATATTCCACACATTGATATGCAACGTAAGGCCGCACAGTGACCGCCGCAGTCCGGGTTCCCGTTCTTGCAGGCAGCGACGCTGAAACCATTGAGGCAAAGGCGATTGCTAAGCGTTGGTGCCTCCCGTCTGAAGCCACCGATAATGACGTTTTTCAACTTTGGTTGAACGACGATGTACTCGCGCTGCATTGGCTGCAAAGCCCACAAAAAATGTCACCTTTAGTGGTCGACTTTCATCAGGGCAAAGCGGCCTACCGTGCTCAGAACACGCAGTTAAAAAACGAAGCTATTGCTAAAGCAGTAGGTGTCACCGGGCAGTTTAAACCATCGGTTGTCGACGGAACCGCCGGCCTGGGGCGGGACGCCTTTGTACTAGCCGGACTGGGTTGTGACGTTCAGTTAATTGAACGTCACCCGGTTGTCGCTGCGCTGCTCGATAACGGCCTGCACAGAGCCCAGCAGGAAGCCGACTTCATTGGCGAAACCTGCCAGCGCATGCATTTAATCGGAACCGACAACTTATATACGGGTAAAGGCTTCACCCACGAGCCCGACGTGGTTTATTTAGACCCCATGTACCCAAAAACCGGCAAGCAAAAGGCACAAGTGAAAAAAGACATGCAAATGTTCCAGCAGTTAGTCGGCAGCGACGAAGACGCCGATTCATTGCTAGAGCCTGCGCTTAATAACGCTAAATTCCGAGTCGTAGTTAAGCGCCCCAACAGCGCACCTTTTCTGGCCGGGCGTGAACCAAACAGCCAAATTAATAGTAAAAAGCATCGCTTTGATGTTTACATAAAACGAGGTTTTCATGAGTCAGCAAATTAAAGAAGGCGATAAAATTCCATCAGGTTCACTGACCAGCAAAGGTGATCTTGGCATTCAGAACTATGACCCGGCAGAAATATTCGCCAAAGGCACACACGTATTGTTCTCAGTGCCTGGCGCGTTTACTCCGACCTGTTCGGAGAAACACTTGCCCGGCTACGTAGAGCACGCCGAAGCGTTAAAAGAAGCGGGAGTTCTGAGCATTAATTGTGTAGCCGTAAATGACGCCTTTGTTATGAAGGCCTGGGGCGACGCATTAGGGATCGGAGAAAAGGTTCGGTTATTGTCCGACGGCAACGGCGCATACAACCAGACAATGGGCCTTAGCATGGACACCGGTAACTTTGGTGGCATACGTTCTAAGCGCTACGCCATGATCATTACCGACGGCCAGGTAAAAGGTGTGTTTGTAGAAGAGGACAAGTCCTTTGAAGTGAGCAAAGCCGAATACATACTGGAGCAACTGCAAAAATAATGTCGAACTGGGATGTGATTATTATTGGTGCCGGTGCGGCGGGGTTGCATTGCGCCGCCCATGCCGCACAGCGCGGTAAGTCGGTGCTGGTATTGGATCACGCCAAGCAGGCAGGTAAGAAAATTCTGATTTCCGGCGGCGGCCGCTGCAACTTCACCAATATGTACGCTGGCCCGGAAAACTTTCTGTCTTCCAACCCGCATTTTTGCAAGTCGGCACTCAGCCGCTACACCCAATGGGACTTTATTGGCCTGGTGGCTGAGTACGGCATTGCCTACCACGAAAAAACCTTAGGCCAGTTGTTTTGCGACGACTCCGCCAAAGACATTGTGCGCATGTTAATGAGCGAATGCGACCGATACGGCGCCAAAGTTCAGCTACGCACCGAGATTGTGTCGGTAGACTACGACGGCAACTACCGCATTGAAACCAGCCGCGGCGACTATAGCTGCGACAAACTGGTTATTGCCTGTGGCGGGCTATCTATGCCCAAATTGGGCGCGACCCCGCTGGGGTATCAAATTGCGGAGCAGTTTGGCCATTCCATTGTGCCGGTACGCGCAGGTTTAGTGCCTTTTACCCTGCAAGAAGACGAAAAAGCCCGCTTTGCCGAGCTTTCCGGTGTGGCTGTACCCGTCAGTGCAGAAGCCCATGGCGGTTATTTCCGTGAAGCCATGCTGTTTACCCACCGCGGTGTCAGCGGACCGGCCATTTTGCAGGTTTCCTCCTACTGGCAGCCCGGCGAAGCCGTGACTATTAACCTGCTACCCGACTTAGACGCCTTTGAGTGGCTGAAAACGCAACAACAGCAACAACCCAAAACTCAGCTCAATACCGTATTACAGCAACACTTCCCTAAACGCGTAGTGACCGCGCTAGCAGAGCACCACCAATGGCCACTGAACAACAAACTGGCCGATACTTCTAACGCGCAGTTTCAGGCCATAGCCGACAACCTTAACCGCTGGCAGCTAAAACCCAACGGCACCGAAGGTTACCGCACCGCCGAAGTCACCTTAGGCGGTGTTAATGTTGACGAAGTCAGCTCCAAAACCATGGAAAGCCAGAAGCAACCCGGCCTGTACTTTATTGGCGAAGTGCTGGATGTAACCGGTTGGTTGGGAGGCTTTAATTTTCAATGGGCGTGGAGCAGTGGCTTTGCTTGTGGGTCGGAGGTTTAAGTGATTGCCAGAGCGATCACTTGTGCTGGTTAGTTCCGCTTGGTGCCAGGAGGCGAACCGGGATCAGACTAATTAGCCGACAACTATATTTTATTCAATGGGTAAATAAATATCGGTTATCATTTCGTTCTCTGGCACATCCGGGAAGAAACTGACTCGCTCGAAGTAAATAGGAAAGTCCCGCACTTCAACCTCAGACTTCGGCAGCCATTGGGTATAAAGAAAGCTTACTATCACACCGATAGAGTCATCGCTACCAATATGCCTAACTACGGCGCATCGTCCCGCAGGAATAACTTTGTTGACTATGCCGTAGTCATTCGCGGCGACTGGCTTATCGACAGAGCAGGCTATATCGAGTCGATAGTCGTCTGGTGCGGTAACATTCGGGTCATCGTAAACCAAGTTAAATGTCTTACTTTTGCTTGGCGGGATATGACTAAGCTTTCTCCATTCAATAAATTTTTGTAGCGAAGCCCCCAATAAACTTGGCGCCCCGCGATGTTCCATTACCGCGATTAGAGTTTCAGGAAACTCTTTAATATCAACGTTAAATTTTGTGCCGTTATCCATAATATTTTTCCTTAGCATTAATATCGGTTCATATTTCTCGTGCCAAGGGGTCCAATTAGCCGCCTTTCTGAATTCGGATGGACTTTTCTCAAAGTGCTTTTTAAACACCCGAGAAAAGGCTTCATGACTCTCGTAGCCATTTGCCAGCGCTATATCCAGAACTCTTTCATGATCTCTGTAGGCCAACTGATAAGCAGCCCTTTTGAGCCTAAGCAACCGTACCAGTTTTATTACCGACATTCCCATGAATGCCGAACACTGCCTGTGAAAATGATACTTGGACAAATGCGCAAGCTTGCACAGCGTATCAATATCAAGGTCAGCGTCCAGATTCGCCTCAATGTGACTAATAACTTTCTCAAACCGACCTTGATAGTTCGACATATAAGTAATTCTCCCCTTAGCGGTTTAATACTAAAACTTAATAGAGGGTTAATCTTGACTAAGGTTGCTCAATATCGAGGGAAATTTGTTCTACGCAGCAGCTTTTTAGCAATACCAACACACAGCATAGCCACAGCCGTAACAACAAATAATTGTCCGAACATTTGAAGCGCGAACTTAGGCCAACAGTAGCCATTGCTCGCAAATAACTAGGTTACACATATACGTCGTGCAAACTCAAGCTCTTCTACTCACCTTTATGTTTGTTAGGAGTAACTTGACGATAGACATCAAGTTGCCGTTAAATGGCAACGAACAATATTTCACCAAGCTATCATCGTATTGAACTTTCACTTCATAATTAAGGATAGGTTCCATGGCTAGTCAAAACCTTGCTGAAGAGCTACACCTTATTGCAATTGGCGACCAACAGGCTTTTAAGCGGTTTTATAAACAGACTGCGGCTAAGCTATTTGGAGTCAGCCTTGCGATACTCCGCGAAAGAAACCTTGCCGAAGACGTGCTTCAGGATACTTATATCAAAGTCTGGCATTCTGCCTCGCAGTATCGTGCTGATCAGGGAACGGCTATGTCATGGGTGACCAGTATGGTTCGTTATCGTGCCATTGATGTTTTACGTTCGTCGGATAATCGGGCCATATCTGTAGATGACATCGAGCGCCTCGTTAGCCAAAATGCTGTTGATGTGATGAACGAGGAGGAGGCCGATGCCCCGCGGCTTGATGATTGTCTTGGTAAATTGCAAGGCTCACAGCGACATTCTATTCACCTTGCGTACCTGTTTGGATTGACGCATCAAGAGATCAGCCACCATTTAGGAGAAGCATTGGGGTCGATTAAAACCTGGATTCGTCGCGGGTTGGACAGTCTGAAGAGGTGCCTGCAATCATGAATTATGATAATCAAGAATTGACCGAACAATTGGCGCGCCGCTACGTTATAGGATTGATGCGCGGCTCAGCGAGGATTCGTTTTAGATCATTGATACAAAGCAGTTCATCTATCAATCGACAGGTTATTTATTGGGAAGGGCAACTAAACCATTTGACTGACCGTCTACAGCCCGTTAACCCACCGGCAAAGCTGTGGAACACGATCTACGGGCGCCTATTCAGCCGCAACCAACGAAGTTTCGATCTATGGCATTGGCTTGGTCCGGTTGGTACTGCCGCAGCAGTCGTGTTAGCTATATTCCTGGTGCAGCAAACCGTATTCACCCCAGATACGGCAGATAGCCGTGTGGCGGTGATTCAAAACGAACAACAAAAATCATTGTGGGTATTAAGCATCTCGGATAACTCAATCGAAGTTGTTCCCCAGAGAACTATCGAGCCATACTCCGATAAAGACTATCAGTTGTGGATGTTACCTGCTGATGGTTCTAACCCTGTATCACTGGGTCTACTACCAGAACAGGCCGGAAGCATAATGCTTACACCTCCGGATGCCTTTAAGTTGGCGCAAGTTAGTGGTTTAGCCGTGAGTCTGGAGCCTGCCGGAGGTTCCCCGACAGGGCTGCCTACTGGACCCGTTTTATATACAACTGATATTGCTCAGCTATAAAAAAATATTTTTTTGAATCCAATATGCCCTCTCGTTCGGATAGCTCATGAAGAACTAAAATAACGAGAGGGCATTATGAAAAAACTATTTTCTAAAAAACCATTAGCCACAGCGATTGTGGCTGCAGGGATCGTATCAGCAACCGCACTGGCATCCAGTCACCGCGAAGCGCCTAACATCACTCGCTTTCCAGCATTAGATTCAACCGACTTTTATCTATTCAATAGTTATGAGCCTGGCCGCGAGGATTACGTTACCGCCATCGCTAACTATGTTCCGTTGCAAGACGCTTATGGTGGTCCTAATTACTTCGCTATGGACGAATCAGCGGTTTACTCTATCCATTTTGATAGTGATGGTGACGCTGAAGAAGACCTGACCTTTGAGTTCCGTTTTGATAACTCACTGCCAAATGGCGGCGTGAAGCTACCCGTTGGTACAGATGGTATGCAGAAAGATGTAAGTGTACCGCTGAAGTTTATCGGCGCTATTTCGGCAAGCGACCAGAGCACCCTCAACTTTAATGAATCCTTTACCATTAATGTCGTCAATGGACCTCAAAAAAGTGGCACCTCGGCACAGGTTATGGGCGTTTCGGGTGAACAAGAGTTTACTAAACCATTGGCGTTTGTGGGAGAGAAGACATTTGGCAGTGCACAGGGCTACCAGGATTATGCAAACCAGTATGTATATGAAATCAACATTCCAAACTGCTCGATGCCGGGTAAGGTGTTTGTAGGTCAACGCAAAGACCCCTTCGTCGTTAACCTAGGTGAAACCTTTGACCTCGTGAATTATGTGCCCATCGAGGCAGGCGCGTTCCCAGGCGGGATAGAGCAGAGTGACGCCAATGATGACTTGCGTAACAAGAACATCAACACCATTGCCCTTGAGCTACCAAAAAGTTGCATCACAGGTGACGGCAATGGGGTCGTCGGCAGCTGGACAACCGCACAAGTACCTCAGGCGCGATTGCAAAATCCTAACGCTACATTTGAAAAGCCCGACGTTAATGCCGGCGCTTTGGTTCAGGTATCGCGCTTAGGCGCACCATTAGTGAACGAACTCGTTATTGGTATCGATGATAAAGACACGTTCTCATCGTCGGCACCGAGTGAAGACGGCCAATTTGCTGATTACGTTACGCACCCAACGCTACCGGTTATTCTTGACCTACTGTTCCGTGAACCCGTGAATACAACCTTAGGTACCGACTTCGACAGCTTGGCGCCATCGAACTATCCACGCACCGATCTTGTGGCTGCGTTTCTAACCGGCGTCGAGGGTGTAAACCAACAGACAATGGTCACGCCATCAGAAATGTTACGGTTAAATACCGGCATTCCGGCCACACCCGCTCAAGAGCAGGCTGCTTTAGGCGTTGCAGGCGATGATTTAGCGGGCTTCCCTAACGGCCGCAGGCCAGGTGATGACGTAGTGGATATCGCCTTAAGAGTGGTTATGGGCGCGTTATGTCACGACATTCCCGTTAATGGTGAGGCAACTAACTTAGGCTTTTGCAGCCCAGACGACGCCCCCGTCGGCAATGTACCTTTCACCGATGGAGCCCCCATCGACGCCAGCTACGTTAACGATGGATTCCCTTATCTGAAAACGCCGACACCGGGTTCAGCGAGCGAATAACGCAGCATGGGAGGAAACAACATGAAATACTCATTAATTATTGTCAGTTCAGCTGCCGTTATGTTGCTATCAGGCTGCCTGGATAACAGTGACGAAAATCTGCCACCAGCAGCTCGCGATAGTATGTTTACAATGACCGTAGATACGACACTTAACGAAACACTGAATGGTTATGATGGCAACGGTGATACCCTGAGCTACCAGCTAGAACAAGGCACCGACATTGGCGAGCTAACAGTGAATTCGGATGGCACCTTCAGTTATACACCACCCAGCGAATATGTTGGTGATGTTGACTTTAGGTATTCTGTTACGGACGGCGAACTCTCTGATGAGGGAACTGTATCAATCGCGGTGGAAGCCGAGCAGGTTGCTGCGAGCTTTTATGTCCGTGAGGCTTATGGTCAACCTGCTAATGCTGAGCCATTGCCTTTGAATGGACGCATAATCAATGATGATGTCTCGGATACGGCAGCTTTTGCCGATCTGGTAGCGGAAGGAGGCAATGAATGAGAGTCGCGCTTTTACTGATCGGTTTATTGGTCAGTCATATGGCGGCTTCATCGGAAGAGTTACTATGGCAGCCTGAGGCTGCCATAGTTCCGACCGAAGTAACCGAGGCTGAACAAGGGTACCAGCAACACCCTAACAGCCTGAACCATGGCGCTGATCTTATTCACCACTATCTTAACTGGGTTCGCCGCTCGGACAGCCATGAATATTTACAAAAGGCAAAGCAGTTACGATCAAAGCTGGCAGAACAACCCAGTGCTAACCGGAACCTTAACTGGCTATTAGCAAGTGCCGATTTACTGCAATACCAACATCAGTTTACCAAGGCCAGTGAATATTTAGAGCGGATTCTTGAACTACGTCCATTCCACTTGCAGGCCTCACTGATGCAAGCGCGTATTGCCTTGGCTCAAGGGAACACTGAAGCAGCTAAGTCCCGCTGCACCTCATTGTTTGGTCAACATTCATTAAGTATCGTATCGACCTGCTTACTTGAAGTTGAGGGACGTGCCAACCAACAGCTTGCCGCTTACACGCAGTTAAGCGATCTGCAAAAGCGACAGCCACAAGAAAGTGAAGTTGACACTATTGAGCGCTGGCGTTTACAGATCCTGGCCGAACAAGCATTGTTATTAGAGCGTTATGCCGAAGCAAGAAGCTGGCTTAACCAGTTACCCGAAGAGAAAACCATTGTAGAAGAAAAACTATTGCTGGACAGTTATTTGCTGGAAACGTCTGGATCACTTCCCGACTCGCTGATAGCCGACTGCGCTAGTCAGCTCACCGACGCGTTAGCGGTTCGTGTCGCCCTAGTGCAACAACGATTGCACGGTGGTGGTTGCTGGGTAGATTACATCAAGCAACGAATGCATTTGCGCGTACTTCGCAATGATCGGCTGCACAGTGCAGATATTGCGTTTTATTTTACCTACCTCCTTGAGCATCCTGACAGAGCTGTGAAGTGGGCTAACATCAATTATTCTGTCGCCAAAGAGCCCTTTGATAAACGGCTCTTGATTGACGCGCAACAACTTCAAAAAGAGGCGAATCAATGATGAAGATACCAACGTTTTTTTCTATCCCCCTCTTGCTCCTGTCTTTAGCGTTTACAGGGCAGGTTAGTGGACATTCATTCAGTACATCGTTTTTAAATATCGATCGTGATGGGCTGCTTAAATACCAGATATCGTTTCACGACCTAGTTGCATTAAACGACGACTGGATAGACGAAGGCAAAATAAGCAAGCAGCTCCTAAACGGAAAACTGAATAAACTGGAGCAATTCCTTAATCAAACGGTCAGTCTTAACCAGTGTCACTTAGTATTAACTCACAATAATCCCTGGGTTACCGTGACCTATGCCAAAGAACAGTATCTTGTATTACAGGCAGAGCCTGATTGCGACCAGCCACTAACGTCAGTGACCGTAAATAATGTCTGGACAGAGTTTCCTGACCATCGAGTGATTGTTGAATCTTCACTATTAGACACGAGTAGCAATCCCACTGTTATAGACATTGAGCAACGCACGGTTATTTTTTAACTTTGAATCATAGGGAGGGACTTTAAATTAAGAAGTCTTGCCGTGATCGGTCCAATAGTGCCCAGATTAATGTAGTAAGACAATATTAAACAAAATTTTACCTGTTTGGCCGGATACTTAGCATTAATAGATTAAGTCGACTTAAGTCAAATTCAATGTCCGTCCATCGCTCGAAGCTGACATTAACGCAGGCCCTTAGATATCGAATATAAAGAGATAGTGCACTCTATGTAGGATTGAGTACGGTTGATAAGCTATTCAAGTCAGAGCTCACCCGCCTGTTCAATAACTTCCGTCCATGATTTTTTAGAATGCCAATCATTGTATCTTTCCATCAAGGGCAGGTAGTGCTCAGGGATATCTGAATCGGGTGCGTTGCTATATGAATAGGCCATTCCTTCTCTGAACCATTCCGGTTTCATCATTGTCGCAACAGCACCAATTTCGGAAAATTGAAACCAATGAATCAATTCATGCTGAGTAATGTAGCTTTGCCAAGAAGCGGGAGCTATAACCGTACCAAGAAAAGGGTATGAGATGGCCCGCTCATAGCCTCCTCCGAACGACTGATAACACTCTAAAGTGGAGCAATATACAAATATAGGCTTTGAGCGAAGAGGTATTCCAGCAGAAGAGACTGCATCGAAGGCGGATCCGTACAACTCTTCGGCTTTTTCCATTTCTTTTGTGTGCTCGACACAAACCGAGTTGTGACATTTCATGCCGTTTAAATGTGGAAAAAGCAATCTAACCGGTTTTACGAACGACCACGCTAGCAATGGAAGCGAGGTAAGAATCAACACCAATGACAACTTTTTGATCACTTTAGCTCCTTGTGTACCACATTTATGCATTTTGCGTGCGGACGGTGTAACTCGCTCAACAGTTAGGTACTGATCCTTAGGTCAACGCAAAAATACCGCTACCAAGATACACTATTAATAACCTGAATAGCACTCGTTTAAGCCCTACCGACTGCATGATACCTAACATTGGTTATGCGTTACACCGACGAAAGTCCGATTGGAGCGAGAAGCGGAACTTGAATTTTTCTTAGAGTTTTTAATGTGCTTCAACTTGCGGTAACTGAGGTTACGCTAATGGCTTTAGGAACTCGTGAGCGGCGCTAATGTGTAGTATGCGGTTGTTTTACTCAACTTGTTGGTTTAACGTTAATTTGAAAGTCGGGGCTTAATGTTGCTCGCTATGCAACACCTCAATATGAAGAGAATGTTGTGTATTCAAGGAGGATAAAGATGAAGAAAACTCTAGGGCTCGTGATCGTTGCTTTTCTTACCGGATGTACATCGCAAAATTACTCGGATGTGAGTGACAGCCAAGCGGTCATTAGTAACCTAAAAGTCTCCGAAGTGGGTACGCCTAGAACCGATAAGCACCAGTTACATGTAAAGTTTGATTATAGTATCAAGAACTACAAAGCACTTGATGGTCTATATACGTGCTCAGTCTTGTTTTCGACGGGAAAAGGTGAATGGGTGACCCAAACCATAGGAAACGATCCTTGCCAAATCGACTCAAGGAGCGGCTCAGTGTCAATGGAATGGACTACTCCTTTATCGACGAGTGCGGATTATTCAGATGAAGTATTGAAAAAAATGCAGTTACCACTCAAATACCAAGTAGCTATTCATCAAAAAAAGACTAAAAGCAGAAACAATATCATCGGTATGAGTGAACCTCTCTACCTTTCACCCAAACGATAAGAGTAATAACGCGTTTAGCTTGCGAGCCTCTGAGTACAGCAAGTATGACAAAGTTGGCCTTTAAGAGCCTTTCATAGCAACGAGTCTTTCCCCAACCCTTTACACTCACTTTCGAATGAGCGAGTGATCTAAAACCCTCTCTTACGCTATAGTACAAGGAGTCTTAGTAAAGGAGTATTGCGCTTATGAGAAAATGGATCTGGATATTTGCGACAGGAGTTTCCGCTATAGCGGTTAATGTCCAGGCGCAAGAACTCTCAAATATGCAGCAATGCCTGCTGGGTAAAATGAATGACGCCAATGCTGAAGTCACTATTGCGGATGTTCGGGCTCAGTGTGAGGAAGAACTTCGCTCTGCTGAGGACGAGGACATTGTTGAAGTCGATGCCGTTGAGCAGCCCGGCGCTTTAACCAACCGCATGAAAAGTGAGCAGGTTACTCAGTTTGACCCTTATGTTTTAACTCCGCACCGTCGCAATTATTTACTGCCGGTAATTACCAGTAACAACATTAACCGCGAGCAGTATGCGAGCGTAGATGGTTATGAGCAAAACCTTGAAGACTACGAAGCGAAGTTTCAGTTCAGCTTTAAAGTGCCTTTCAATAGAGAAAGCTTGTTGTTTGAAGAAGATAAACTTTTCTTCGGTTTAACCGTGCAGTCGTGGTGGCAGGTGTACTCCGATGATATTTCCAAGCCGTTCCGTGAAACCAATTACATGCCTGAAATTTTCTATGCCACACCAACCGGCTGGCATCCTTTTGGCACAAATACGGGGGTCGTTTTTGGTGCCGAACACTTATCAAACGGTCGCAGCCAGCCTTTGTCGCGTAGTTGGAACCGATTTTATGCGCAGTTTTTTGTTGAAAAAGGCCGTTTTGTTTTCTCCCTAAAACCCTGGATACGCTTACAGGAAAACAGAAAAACCGACCCTATGCAGTCCAGCGGAGATGACAACCCGAACATTACCGACTACGTTGGCGACTACGAATTCACCACGGCTTACAGCGATGGTGATTTTGAATACATTCTTCGCCTTCGTCATGCCATTGATACCGGCAGAGGGTCAGCAGAACTCAACTGGACCTTCCCTATTGGCGGTAAATTTATAGGTTATACCTCAATATTTACCGGTTACGGAGAGAGTCTCATTGATTACAACCATAAACAGACTCGCTTTGGTATCGGCATAGCTTTAAACAACATTCTATAACGCTTAAATGGATAAAAACGGCTGGAGCAAGAAGATACTCCAGCCGTAACGCCAAGGTACTAAGCCATTCCTTTCATCGACTGTAGCGAACGTTCGACTTCGCTGTCGCCTGCCATTAAATCAAAAGCTTTATGCTCAGTTCCATTTTCGTCAAGGCAGCGTCGCAGAACGCTGGCGACATCTTCACGCGGTACAGAACCCGGTGCCAGTGAATCACCAACAACCACTTTACCGGTCGCTTCTTCGTCCGTTAATGCCCCCGGACGAACAATGGTCCAGTTAAGGTTTGTACGCATCAACTCCCGGTCTGCATAATGTTTTGCGGCGTAATAGGGAAGTAAAGAATCGGCCCAGTTTTCCCGGTTGTTCGACTGCCAGGCACTAACCATGACATAACGCTTAACTCCGGCTGCTTCTGCTGCCTCCATAGTTTTTACCGCACCGTCTAAATCAACCAACAATGTTTTATCGTCACCGGTACTTGCGCCGGAGCCAGCGGTGAAGACCACGGCATCGACGCCGTCAAACAGCTCCTGCCACTTTGAAACCGGTCCTTCTAAATCACCTAACTTGGCGGTAACACCTCGTTCCTGCCACGCCTTTTGCTGCGCTTCTTTGCGCACCACCGCAATAACTTCATGTGTTTTCGCGTGCTGCATCTGCTCAACCAAATGCTGACCAATTTTTCCATTTGCTCCAATAACAGCTACTTTCATCATCCACCTCCATGAGTTTTCTCTGTCTGATTCTACGTAACTTTTACTGAATTTAGATCGCCATTTTACTGACATTTACAAGTAGCATAAGGCTTGTAGGCATTACGACAGAGCACTGTCATATGACAGGCTCAAAACTGACGTCACGCTGTTTTTCTAACACTGGTAGCTTTATTCAGCACACGAAGAGTGTATTCTTTAAAACAAATAAAAAGGTGAGTCGCAATGAAACAATCTCTGACTGAAAAGCTGTATTTAGCGTATCGTTTTGAATTTGAGCATAACAGCCATACTATTACGGCAAATGCTTCCAGCCTTACCAGTAAAGAAGAAATTCTGGTCGACGGCGTGTCGGTATCAAAAAAACGTAATCTGGGCTTATCCAGTCGCCATCAGTTTCAGGTTGATGGCACTTCGTACGAACTACGCTTCAATGTGACCGGTTTTCTGTTCTGTCGGGTGGAATGTACTTTGATGGCGGACGGCAACGTCATAGAAACAGAAACTCGTTCCGCTTTTGATAATAAGAAAGTTTTTATCCGTAACCTCATTTTATTTTTTCTGGCCGGTATGGCCTTTGGTTATTTAGCAGCCACCATAGCGCTAAAGGTAATGGGGTAAGCTATGCAAATTGATGCAGCTAAAGCCATAGAGCTAAGGAATAAAAGAGGTTGGACACAGCAGCACCTGGCGGATGCCTGCGCAGTCAGCTTACGGACGATACAACGCGTGGAAAAAGATGGCATAGCGTCACAGGAGACCGTTGCAGCCCTGTGTAGTGTGTACGAAATAGAGCGACAGATTATCGGAGCAGACTCTGTCACAAAACCCAAAGTCAGTAACGCAGTAAATCAGCAACGCCCACCGGGCTGGTTAGATGCACTGCCCATGTTAATCACACTGCTGTTAGGTATGGCTATTGGTATTGGCTTAACACTCTGGCTAACTAACCGCTAATGAAAAGTGGGCATAAAAAAAGGCAACCCGAAGGTTGCCTTTTTAGACTTCGAGGCGCGTAATTACAGCGCTACGATGTTCTCAGCCTGAGGACCTTTAGGGCCTTGAGTTACTGCGAACTCAACGCGCTGGCCTTCAGTTAAGGTTTTGAAACCGTCGCTAGAAATAGCGCTGAAATGTGCGAAAACGTCTGCGCCGTTTTCACGTTCGATGAAACCGAAGCCTTTTGCTTCGTTAAACCATTTTACTGAACCAGTAATTTTATCAGACATAATATATCTTCCTGTAACTTTTAAGTATGTGGCCGTTAAAGGCCGATGATGCGGGTAAAAATAAGAACTTAGAACTACAGGACGATGGTATTAATAATAATAGGTCAACGAAGTGGAGTTTTTTAACTAACTGTCTTTCTATCTATCCGACGCAGTGGAGTCTACGCCTATTGCACTGTGAGTCAAACGATTTATCACTTTATTTTGATAATAAATTTATGCATCAGTGTCATCCGCCCAGACAACACAGTTACGACCTGCCCGCTTAGCCTTATACAGCGCCTGATCAGCCCTTCTGTAAATACTGGAAACGTCATCTTCCGCTCGGCTCTCCGAGGCGCCAATACTGACTGTTGGGTTAATAATTTCCCCTGAATCGAGCGTAATGACTGTCTCTTCTACCGCCTGACGCACTCTTTCCAGTACTTGCGTCGCACTCTCATGGTCGGCGTAAGCCAATACCACCATAAACTCTTCACCACCCACCCGGACAACGCTGTCGCTGCTACGAACGGCTTCTGACATGGCTCCGGTGCCTGCAATTAGTACTTTATCACCCACATCGTGCCCGTAAGTGTCATTAATTGCTTTAAAGTGGTCAAAGTCAATAACGGCAACAACACATCCGCGCTCATCGTTTTTCCGTATTAAGCTTTGCTCAAGTATTTCCATGCCCGCCGAACGATTCTTAAGTCCGGTTAACGCATCGGTATAGGCAATAACCGCCATATCATCCCGTTGGCGGATTAGGTCGGAACGAACCTGTTGCTCAGCAATAACGGTTTCTACCGCCGTGCCCATCATTCTTACCATTTCGACTTCAAGCTCACTGAAAGGCTCCGCCCGTCTGTTTTTACGGGAAAACCCTAAAATGCCCCAAGTTATATCGTTAATAATAATAGGCGTACCAATGTAGGTCTCCAGGCCGTAAGTCTGGAAACTGGAGTGATCTTTAAAGCGTGGATCTTCTGAAGCATCATTGGTATGAATTAAGTTATTGGCTTTAAGTACTACCGAGCAATAGGTTGTCTCCAAAGGCAATTGCGTGCCGGCAGGAAAATCCATTTTTGCGGTTTGCGCCCATTCAATGGTGTAAGTCTCGTTTTTAATAGAACTGGCGGTACCAATATCAACACCTAAGTAATCCACACCAACTTTTAGTAACTCATCAATGGAGGCGGGGTCAATCCGGCGTCCACGTTTATGAATCACTTCATGAATGGTGCGCATAACATCAACCGATGCGTAATAGTCCGTTACGTCCTCAATAAGAGCATAAAGACCAATGACCTTACCTTGCTCATCAAATTCAGGCAGGTAGCGAATATCCAAAAAGCACTTACGTCCGTTTCGGAAAGTAATAACGTCTGAAAACTCTAGCTTCTCACCACTAGAAAACACACGGTCATGATTTGGCTTTACCCGCTGGTAAGATTCGTCACTCAACACGTCGGTTACCGGTCTACCCAGCATGTCATCCGGCGTTAAATCAAAAAACGAGGCATAAGCCGTATTCACAAAGTGAAAACGTCTTTCAACATCAACATAAGCTACCATCGTTGGCAGCTGTTCAATTATTCTATGAGTAATACGGTTTGTTGACATAGCGCCTCATCGCTTTAAAGCTCAAGGGTACGAGCCAGCATAACTGCTAACTATACTAACTAACAGTGTAGCAAAGTGTCGTAAACTATTCGGATAAGATTGCCTTAAAGAACTCGCTACCCTTACGGCGGGCAAACTCTATATTTCGTTCCGGAATGGATTCCGGGTCATCGTAGCTTTTCAGCGCCTCTTCAATGCTGGCTTCACGCAGCAGGTGTAAGGTCGGGTAAGGAGCCCGGTTGGTGTAATTAGCCGGATCATCTTGCGCCTCCCCGTCAAAACAATAGTCGGGATGAAAATGCGCCAGTTGATAAACGCCCTCGTAACCCTCTTCAACAAGCAATGCATCGGCAATATCAACCAGAGTCAGAAAGTCATAAAAACCTTCAAACCCGGAAGGAAGAATAAGCAATGTGGTTTCAGTTTCAGGCGTCGCGTCCAGGTGGTTAACTTCATCCAGTAATTGTTGCAGCACGGCTTGAGGTTCGCGCTGAGCAGCTGTCACATATCGAATACTCTTACGCTCAACTTCGCGGCGAGCAAAAGGGCAGATGTTGTACTTTACAATCAGCTGTTGCACCCAATGGCGGGTTTGCTCAATAATCTTAGCTGTATCAGTCGTCATTTTTCGTATCTTTTCCGAAAAGGAAGCCACTTTGCCATGAAATCGCTTGAACTCAAAGTACCGCCCGTGCTGGTTGTTGCCGTTGTTGCCGGGCTAATGTGGTTAACCGCCCATTACACGGAAGCCTTTAACCAGTTTTATGTTGGTCAGCGCGCTGCCGCTATTTTCCTATTGGCATTAGGCGTGTTATTACCCTTGCTGGGTGTTATTGGTTTTCGACGTGCACAGACAACAGTAGACCCACGCGACCCTGCCAAAAGTACAGAACTGGTCACCACGGGTATTTATCAGCGAACGCGGAACCCAATGTATTTAGGCTTTTTCTTTTTGTTAATGGCGTGGGGCGTTTTTCTGGGTAGTGTGTTTTCTTTATGGGGCTTAGCGTTGTATGTGGCTTACATGAACCGCTTTCAGATTATTCCGGAAGAACGTATTCTGACAGAAACCTTTGGTGAAACTTATAAAGATTACTGTCAGAAAACTGGCCGTTGGTGGTAGGGCCGCTTAATTTAAAAAAGCTGCCGCCGTTTTAAGCTCCGGCCCAGTAGAATGAGGCCCGACAAGCTAAACCAGAGCGCAGCGGTTGCCGCAACAATGTTCAGAAGGCTGTTAAAGTCCCGTTCACCGCTGTAGTCCATAAAGTGTAAACGGAACATCCAGTCACTTAACCACCAACTGCTGTTACGGTGATCAATCACTTCGCCGGAGGCTGCGTCTATGTAGGCACGCGTTGCAATGTCATCGCTGAAGGTCACTCTAAAGCCCTTGCTCCGCCAACCAATAATCTCATCACTTCCGGTTACGGCATGCACTTGTTCAATACGGCCAGGGCCATTGTAGCTTTGTCGAGCCAGCTCAGCTGCCAGCGGTGCCGACGTCTTCCAGTCTTTTCCTGTGAGAGCATTCACATAATGCTTTTTACCATCGGTTGTTGTAACCACGTACTGAGCGGTACCCGCAACGGACCGTATTTCCAGACTTTGAACATTCTCAAAACGTTCAATTAACGCGCTTTCCGGGTAATAAACCGGACCTACGGCCTCTTCAGTAACGGGTTGGAAATAGTCATGGGCTGCCAGCTTCTCATGACCCAACCAACTAAAGTACAAGCCGCTAGCTAACCATATAAATACCTGAATAAAAATAACCAGGCTTAACCAGCGATGCAGTTTGCGCATAAACCTCATACTGACCGCCTTCTTTTTTTACGTGGCCGATAATGAAAGTAAAGCAAGGCAATGCCACTTATCAGAAACAAGCCATTAGCAATGCTAAACGCTTTTAACCACCAGGTTTCAATGTCCACCCTGTCCTGATAGTCCATAATATGGAGCATCCAGAAGAAGTCGAACATCCGCCAGAAATCATGACGCTTGGTTACAAGCTCACCCGTCGCCGCTGAAAAATATAAAGTAGCACCGGCCATATCATTAAAGTCCACTCGCCAAACGGGTAATAAGGCAGGGTTCAGCTCACCCGGGGCTTTGTCTTCAATAAAACTGACCTGGGCTTTTATGTTTTCGTCACCGGTATAATGCTGTCGCGCTATGTAGCCGATGTCCATTCGATCAAGCTCTATCGGCTCAAGAGACTCAGCCATAAACAACTGTGTGCCAGCCTTGCTCTCAACGCTGTAAACCGGTTGCAAAGATCCATCTATCCACTGCTGTATTAAGCGGACCGACGTGGCTTCGGGGTTTTGTTCCAACACCCAGCTTATTGGAGAGTTTAAGGTATTTTTAGCAATAGGCTGCTCAAGCTCTTTCACCAGGTGATTACCGTGAATAAAGCTCAGATCAAAATACACCATATAGGCACCGCTAATACTCCACACCACCAGCTGTAAGCCGACAATAAGAGATAACCAGCGATGCCAGACTCGCCATTTTCGAGGGTTCATATGCGCTAAATTAATAACCGCCGTTCATTGAGCCAGCCATGCCTACCATACCAATGAACATGAAAATATTGATGACAATAGCAATAGCAACCCAAATAAGAGCAGCTCTTGCCCAATTTTTCTTGTTTGGATTTGTTGCATCTGAGAAGCCCCAGACAAACAACATAATAATGCCAATAAGTGGAATAGCGGTAATTAGAAGGGTGACAAACCAATTGCCAGTAGAGATAACATCATTGTTATTATTCTGATTTTCCATAATAGACCTTACTTTTATAATTTATTGTTATGAAGTGCTCTATAAAATTATCGGGTCGTCTCGCAAAAGTCAAAGTAGTTCTCTAACTCTCTGCTTTAATTGAGGAATAACTTCGTCTTCAAACCATGGGTTCCGACGTAACCATAAGTTGTTTCGCGGGCTAGGGTGCGGCATCGGCAGTAAAGTTGGCCAATAATCTTGCCAACTTTTTACTCGCTCAGTCAAATTGCGCTTTGGTTCATTTAAATGCCATTGCTGAGCATACTGACCAATAGCCAGCGTCAGTTCCAAATTAGGTAACTGCTCTAACAACTGATTACGCCAGGCTGGAGCACACTCAGGACGCGGTGGCAGGTCACCAGACTTCCCTGTTCCCGGGTAGCAAAGTCCCATAGGAATAATAGCGAGTTTTTCGGCGTCATAGAAAGTCTCTTTATCGATACCCATCCATTGCCGCAACCTGTCGCCGCTTGGGTCATCAAAGGGTTTGCCGGAGGCGTGTACACGTCTGCCAGGGGCCTGACCTGCAACCAGAATACGGGCTTTAGGGTTTAGCTGAACGACCGGTCTGGCACCTAAGGGAAGCTCCGGCTCACATAAAGTACAGGCTCTTACATCACGCAATAATTGTTGCCAGTGCGGCGGCTCTTCCCATTTCATACCCCTGCTCCAACAGTTTTTTGTCCTGAGTAAAACGCCCCACCGGAAAGTCAGCAGGCGGTGCTAACACGGTCATATTACAATCCGTTGGTGGATTATCAATGAAGTTAATTGCGTCATTATACACCGTGGAGCGTCTGGCAACCGCGTCAAATAAAGCAGGATGATGTTTAAAAAAGCGCTTCATAAAGGTCGGCAGTGGTCGTATTTTTTTCCTGAAGCCACGGGGCTGAGACAAAATAACGGTAATGTCCCGGGCCCCCATTTCATAGGCTTTAATCACCGGAATAGAGTCGGCCAGACCACCGTCTGTCATAGCCGCGCCGCCAACGGTGGGGAAGTCGCGGTAAGCCAAAGGGATAGCGCAGGACGCCGGAAAAAGTTCGTGCAAATTATCGGCTGTCACCCGGGTGTAAACTGGTAAGCCTGTATCGACGTTGGTGGTAACGACATACAAAGGGCGATTTTGCTCAAGGTAATACTGAGTACTCAACGGCACTTGCTCAAACGAAGCATGCCATAGCCAGCTGACATCGCAAAAGTGACCACCTTTTAAAAATCGCCGCCAATTAAGAAACTCGGGCTGCAGTGCATGCTGCAAAAGAATTTTTCGGTTACGTCCATGGTCGCCGGCAAGAAAGCCAATCAGGTTGGTTGAACCTGCCGACACACCAATCGCAAAATCAAAGTCTGTATGTCCGGCTTCAAGAAAACCGTCCAGTACACCCGCGGCGAAAATGCCACGCATAGCGCCGCCTTCAACCACCAGTGCTTTGTTACCTTGCTCTTGCGTCATACACTCGCTTATTTCTCAATGCTCTTTATTTTTCAATACTCTTTACTTCTCAATAAAGGCCTGCTCAATTACGTAGTCACCCTGGCGACGTGACGTTGCCTTTGTGAAACCACGCTCATTCAGTATTGCCATTAAGTCTTGCAGCATAGCGTCATTACCACACAACATAAAGCGGTCATGCTCAGGGTTAATGTCGGGCATACCAATGGTTTTAGTCAAGGTACCCGACTCCAGCAAGTCGGTAATGCGTTGTTGATGAGCCTCGTCACGGAATGGCTCCCGGGTAACCGTTGGGTAGTAGATTAGCTTTTCGCGCACCCAGTCACCAAAGTACTCATTGCTTGGTAAGTCCTCGCCAATTTCCTTTTGATAAGCCAGCTCTGAAACCCAGCGAACACCGTGCACTAACACAACTTTATCGTACTGTTCATAAATATCGGGGTCTTTAATAACGCTCATAAAGGGCGCCAGTCCGGTGCCTGTACTCAGCAAATACAAATTTTTGCCGGGTAATAAATGCCCGGGAACCAGAGTGCCTGTTGGACGAGTGGACAGTACTACCTCGTCACCCACCTGAATGTGTTGCAGGCGGGAGGTCAGGGCGCCGTCCGGCACCTTGATACTGAAAAACTCCAGTTCTTCTTCATGGTTTGCGCTGGCAATGCTGTAGGCCCTGAGCAAGGGCTTCTCTTCCAGCTGCAGACCCATCATCACAAACTGGCCGTTTTCAAAGGTGAAACTTGGCTGACGGGTGGTTCTGAAGCTGAATAAGGTATCGTTCCAGTGGCGTACCTGAGTCACTTTTTCCGCAATGATACTTCTCATAACTATTCCTCATTGGCGATTTTGTGCGCATCATAACATAACGTGATTAAATCTAAATGAGAATTTTTATCATTAAGTATTGCAAATGAGAATAGTTTTTATATAAGATACATTCACTGATGTTTGTAAAGGATTAAAAAGTCATGGCTCGACGCTCGAGTAGACGCAAAGGATGGTCATTAAAAGACTGGCATTGGATAAGTTCTGCCATCTGCCTCATTGGCATGCTGTTGTTTTCAGTTACCGGCATTACGCTTAACCACGCCGGCTGGATAGAGTCTGCGCCCAGCGTCGAAAGCCATGAAAGTTCTCTCCCACAAACGGAATTGGCCCGGTTGGTGAATGCGTCAGGGAATGACGTTCTGCCAACTTTTTTTCACCGCTGGTACGAAGATAAGACGCAGAACAGCATCAGTTCAAATGCCGAAATAGAATGGAATGACTACGAATTGTACGTCGCCATGCCCCGACCTGGCGGGGATAGCTGGTTCAGCGTCGACTTAGCCAGCGGTGCCTTTTATTCAGAAACCACCGATCGCGGCTGGATTGCCTACTTCAATGATCTCCACAAAGCGCGTAACACCGGGCTTTTCTGGAGCCTCTTTATTGATGTATTTGCCATTGCCAGCATTCTGTTCACTGTTACAGGGTTATTACTCTTGAAAAAATACAGCAAAGGGCGAAAGTCCACCTGGCCTTTAGTTCTGGCCGGATTCATCATTCCCTTATTCGCCATTATGGGTTCTGCACATGCCGCTGACAATGAACTCACCGTGGAAATTCCTCGCTTATCGGTTGCCGAATACCACGCACCTTACCTGGCGGTATGGCTCGCTAACGAGCGTCACCAGCGAGTCGTCGACATTGCCGTCTGGTACGACGTAAACCTGAAAGACAACGAGGGTGAGAAGTGGCTGAAAGACATGCGTCAATGGTGGCGACGCAGTGGTCGCATGGCCGACATGCCTATTGATGGCGTGTCAGGTGCAACGCGTCGTCCGGGCACTAACCGTGTGGACTTAACACCTTTACTGACTCAATTACCGGAGCTTGAAGCCGGCCAGTATTACTTATACGTCGAAGCCGCACGCGAGCTCGGAGGCCGTGAAATGTTGCGGCTGCCATTGTCTTTACCAATTGAAAGCCCAATATCCATCTCAGACACCGGCGAGCATGAGCTTGGTCGCGTGTCATTAAAACTGGAGCCTTAACCATGAAATTATCTTCTGTACTGACCACCAGTCTGGCCGTTCTGACCTTATTCGCCAGCGCCAGTAGTGAAGCCCACCGTGTCTGGATAAAGCCGAGTGCAACCATTGTATCCGGCGACTCGGAATGGATTACTTTTGACGCCGCTATTGCTAACGGCATTTTCTACCCTGACCACTACCCGCTGGGACTGGACCGTGTAAAAGCCATGGCCCCCGATGGTGCAGCCGTGACTTTAGAAAATGGCCACAAGGGCAAGCTTCGCTCTGTATTCGATGTTGAGCTGGAAAAAGAAGGCACATATACCGTTTACTCAGCCAGCTCAGGCTTATCGGCACGTTGGGTAGACGCCGAAGGTGAACGCCAATACTGGCCTCCTCGTGGCTCGCAAAAAACCAATGAGGATTTCTATAAGGAAGTACCTCAGAACGCCAAAGACCTGGAAGTTAGTGAGCGCTCACATCGTGTAGAAGCTTTTGTTACCTCCGGCGCACCAACCTATGACACTTTGGGTCCAACTGGTAAAGGTCTGGAACTGGAACCGATCACTCACCCAAATGATTTATACACTAGCGAAAACATTACCTTTAAGTTCAATATTGATGGCACAGCAGCGGCGGGTACTGAAATTGTTCTGGTAAAAGACGGGGAACGCTACCGCGACCAGTCACAACCCACCAAACTGAAAACCGACAAGAAAGGTGAGGTGACTTTTACTCTGAATGAGCCGGGCATGTACTGGTTAGAAGCCGAGTACACTGACAACAATGGAAAAGCCCCGGCGAGTAAACGCCAGGGCTCCTATGTTGCTGTACTAGAAGTATTACCGATGTAATTAATCGGCTGTTACAACGGGTGGTTCCTCTAAACGAACCACGCCCAGTGTATTGGCGTCGGTACCGAACCAAATGGAGTCGGTGCTTTCATCATAGAACATATGACGAACGGTACCGCCGCCACTTTCCAGCTCCATCGGCTCTGAAAACTCATGGGTTTCTGTATCAAAGCCCACCAGTCGGTTAGGCTGAACACCGGTTTCCACAAACCAGACATCGTTACGTTTATCCACAGCCATACCGTAAGGGCGCGAATTTTCTTCAGCGGGTGCGCGCCAGTCTTTATTCTCGCCACTGACCGGGTCGTAACTGCCAACATACCCTTTGTTGTAGTCGACATACCAAATCGTACCATCGTCAGTCATACCCAACCGGCGCGGTCGGTTATCTTTTCTATCCAGCTCTATTTCCTGAAGCTTGCCGTTTTCTATGGTCGCCAGTTTATTGGTGCCAAAAAGCGTTGCCCAGGGTTTGTCATTTTCGACAATTAAACCATAGGGTCTGGCCGAGTCCGTGGGAACATCCCACAGCATCATCTCACCATCACCGGTTTCCAGAAAACCAATTTGATTACCACCTTGCACCGTAAACCAAATGTCATCGTTGGAGGTAAAGTCCATGGTATGACTGTCACGAGTGCCATCACCCGGCAGCTCAAACTTCTCGATGTCACCTGTTGCAGGGTCAATTAACCCAATATGATTCATAAGATTACCGGCGTACCAGGCACCGCGGTCATCCACTATAACGGTGTGCGGGCCAGCGCCATCGGGTAAATCGTAGCGTTTAAATTCTTCAGTTTTTGGGTTAAAGGTGGCGGCGTAATGGCTTCCCTGACCCACAAACCAAACCGTTCCGTCGTGTACCCATGGGTCACGCGGACGGGAGTCCTCCCATGGAACCTGCCACTCCTGAATTTCTGCGTTCGCCAGCCTGCTGTCTTTGTGATCATCACTTTTTGCCGGCGCACTGCTTACTCCCGCCAGACCAATGATTACTGCACTTGTTAAACTTAGGTACTTCATCGTTATGGCCTCCCGAAATAGATTCGTATCTAAGTATAGACGCTATTGCGTCAAACCCAACACTGTGCAATCTTCAACCTTTAACTCTAAAACGGCGCGTCTTACATGCTGGATCAATGGCTTATCGGAATCATATTAGTTGCTATGCTGGTGCTCTTCGTCATCGATAAATGGCGTTATGACCTGGTAGCTATGATGGCGCTATTATCCGCAGCTATTCTTGGTTTGGTGCCAACAGCAGAAGTATTCAGTGGTTTTGGCAACCCCGCGGTCATTACCGTGGCCGCCGTACTCATTATAAGCCAGGCACTGTGGCGTTCAGGTGTGGTTGATGCACTGGCTTCCGCCATGAAAAACATTGGCGATAAGCGTTGGGTGCAGATGATAGCCCTAACCTCGGTCACAACTTTCTGCTCTGCGTTTATCAGTAACACCGGTACCATGGCCATAATGATCCCGGTTGCACTTCAGTTAGCCCGCAGCAGCGGCAATAACCCGTCCAAACTGCTTATGCCGATGGCTTTTGGCTCCTTACTGGGTGGCACCATTACAATGGTGGGTACGCCGCCAAATATTATCATTGCCGACATACGCAGAGAGGCAATGGGTGAAACCTTTGGTATCTTCGAATTTACGCCCGTTGGCCTCAGTATTGCTATAGCCGGTTTGCTTTTCATGTGGTTGCTCAGTCATTGGCTGGTACCGGAAAAGGCCGGTAAATCAAAGTCAGAATCGCTTTACGATGTAAGCAGCTATTTGACAGAACTGTACGTGCCCGAAGGGTCCAGCTTTGTAGGCGAAACTCTGTACGAACTTGAAAACCGTACAGAAGACGACTTTGTTATTGTTGCGCTGCAGCGCGGTGACAAGCGTTGGTCAGCACCGGCTCGTTATTTGCGGCTAAAGTCTGAAGACGTATTAATAGTTGAAGCCAACGCGGAAACTATCCAGCAAGTTATTGACGGTACTGGGCTTGAGCTTAATGCCGAAGAAGAAATCGATGACCGTTTCTTAAAATCCGATGACATTACCGTAATAGAAGGAATTGTCGGACACGACTCGCGGCTTATTGGGCGCTCTGCCGCCGATATTAAACTGCGCAGCCGCTACGGCATCAACGTGCTTGGCGTCGCCCGAGAAGGTCAGAAGCTGGGCACCGCACTGGCCAATATTCGCTTTAAGCCGGGCGACGTTTTATTACTGCAGGGAGACGCAGAGATCCTCGATGACGTATTTCAGCGCTTTGGCTGCTTCCCGCTGGCACAGCGCAGCTTGCGCATTGGTTCGTCAAAACGTTTAATGTTGCCTTTGGGTATTTTTGCCGCAACCATTTTATCGGCTGCGTTTGGTTTAATCTCGGTTCCTGTCGCCTTTTCACTGGCCGCAGGCCTTATGGTTATAACCAATATTCTACCCCTGCGAGAGCTCTATCATTCTATAGACTGGCCTATCATCGTATTGTTAGGCGCAACCATACCACTGGGGTCTGCGCTGGAACGCAGTGGCGCCGCAGACACCATTGCCAATGCCGTACTTTATATCAGCCAGGGGTCACCGGAATTTGTGGCCGTCGGCTTACTACTTATAGTCACCATGTTGCTGTCCAATATTGTCAATAATGCAGCAGCTGCGGTACTTATGGCTCCCATAGGTATCAGCATGGCCAGTAGCTTCAGTGCCAGTATGGATCCATTTTTGATGGCCGTCGCTATTGGAGCCGCAGTTCCGTTCTTAACGCCAATAGGACACCAGTCGAACATTCTGGTTATGGGTCCGGGCGGCTATAACTTCAGCGATTACTGGCGGCTGGGCTTGCCGCTGTCGCTGGTTGTTGCCGCCGTCGCTCTGGTCATGATATTGCTGGTATGGCCGCTGTATTAAGCGCGGTCTTTATAAGGCAGGTAAGTTCGCAATGTTTTTAGATGTTCGCGTAACGCGGTGCTTTCATCCCGACAATACTGTTCAATGGCGTCGTTAAGAGGAGACGGCATAAACCGGTAAAAACCTTCACGAAGCACAGGCTCAAAGCCTCGATGCAGCTTGTGCTCGCCCTGTGCGCCGGCGTCAAAGTAGCTAAGGTTATGGTTTATGCAGTATTCAATACCCTGATAATAACAAGCTTCAAAATGCAGAAACTCAAGCTCTTCCTGACAACCCCAGTAACGCCCGTAAAGCGTGTCTTCACTTTTAAAGCATAATGACGCCGCCAGCATTTCGTCATTTCGGTAAGCCGCAAAAACCACAATATGGTCAGCTAAATGTTCACCCCAAAGTTTGAAGGTAGTCGGGGTTAAATAACCGCCATGGCCTGAGCGTTTTAAATAGGTGCGCTGGTAAAACACAATGAATTGATGCCAAAAATCTGCGGTTAATTCGGTACCCTGTAAGGTTCGCATTTCGACATTTTGCTCTGACACCTTTTGCCGCTCTTTGCGTATGGACTTGCGCTTGCGTGACACCAAAGCCCCGAGAAAGTCGTCAACGGAACTATAACCTCGGTTCTGCCAGAGGAACTGGATATCAAAGCGTTGCCACCAACCTTGTTCTGCCAGAGCCTCGCTTACATTCGGCTCAACGTACAAACACTGCAAATTGCTGACATCGTGCTCCTGCATCAACGCCGATTCAATAACCGGCAGAACATCAGCAGCATTAACGCTCTCGGCAGTAGCCAGACGAGGCCCCTGACACGGGGTAAAAGGTATAGCATTGATAAGTTTGGGGTAGTACTGAAAACCATAACGCTCGTAGGCTTCAGCAAAAGCCCAGTCGAACAAATACTCACCATAGGAATGGATCTTTTTAAACCACGGCATAATGGCAATCAGTGTGTCGCTATTGTCATGTACCGTGACGTATTGCGGCAACCAGCCTCGCTGAGGCCCAAGACTACCGCCCTGCTCAAGCGCCAACAGAAAATCATAGCAAGTAAAAGGGTAATCACTCTTAAATAACCGGCTCCAGTCAGCCTTAGGTATAGTGGTTATTGTTGAGTGTATAACTGTTTGCATGCGTTAGGTGCTTAAAAGCCCCAACACACTAATGTCTTCATCCAATTGTGGCCAGTGAATTCCCTGGCCATTTCCCAGCAGATGCCAATCTTTACGTTCCTCTTCCGTGGCCGCTTCCAAACGAGGAAACCAGACAATGGGTGCAGAAATTTTACGTCCATCAGCTAGCTCGACCTCAAGCGTTGCTTCGGTAACGGATACATTCACTGCTACAGGATGGCGATCAATCTCTAAAGTATTCATCCCAGGCCTCCAGAAGCTCTTCTTTATGTTGAACGACAATTTTGCTTATACGCCTAAGCTCAAACGATGAAAAGCCTATCGAACTGCTCATCAAAACAGGCTTAAGCCAAAATTTTGCCAGCTTGTTGTCTCGCTGCACATGAATGTGAGGAGGCTCACCGTTTTCATTACTATAAAAGAAAAAGCGATAAGCACCAATTCTTAGTATTGTCGGCATGCTTTAGTTTCCAGGCTTTATAAAGAAACCAAGCTTAGAAAAAACCAAACAATAGAACGTTATGAAATAACCTAAAAGTACGTAGTCATTTGCCAGCTCATTTCATCCGGCACTAATTTTCGTAGCTAAAAACCCGCACCCATACATCGGCTGTCAGCTCTAATGAGCTGAGAGCTTCGATGCGCTCACGGCCTTCAGCGCTGCTTCGGTATAGGTGGGGAGTCATAGTAAGTAAATCTTTTATCGCCTGATTTGATGCCAAGGATACCGGAAAAGTTACTTGTTGCTCAGAGGTCAACTCAAAAGCGGAATCGGTTATCGGCAGCGCCTCATTTTTACTTTTCTGTTCAGAATAAATAATGGCTTTCAGCTCTTTTAAATGGCTACCGGCAGGGTCCACCATAATCAACCGGCCTCCGGGCTTTAAAACCCGCTTAAATTCAGCTTCTACCGGAAATCCGAATACGCATAAAATAGTATCGACACTACTGTCGGCTAATGGGATAGAAACGTTCGATGCCACCATCCAGCTCAAACGCTTGTCTTTCTTTGCCGCCGCTTGTACCGCCCATTTGGAGATATCCAAAGCCGCTACACGTAAATCAATGCCTTTTTGCTCAGCTTGTTCAACCAAATAGCGCAAGTAATAGCCTTCACCACAGCCCGCATCGAGCACCGCCTGATCACCTTCCGCCAACACTGTGTTCGCCAAAGCCCGGACCAGAGGCTCGTAGTATCCCTGCTCAAGGTACTCCTGACGCGCCTGCACCATGGCCTTGCTGTCGCCAGGATCCTTAGAGCGCTTATTCTGCACCGGCAATAAATTCACGTACCCCTGTTTCGCCACATCGTAGCTGTGGCCATCCTCACAGCGCCAGCTTCGCTCATTTAAGCGCAGCGGCTTGCCATCAAGTGGGCAGATCAAATCAGTTAACGACTTAGTCATAACGCTTAAACACCTGCGCCAGCATGCAACGAACAGAGCCGCCGCCAAGTTCTATGGTCGGAACCGCTATCGGTAGTAACTCAACCCACTGCTCCAGTTGCCGTATTTGTTCTGTGGTCAATGAGCGATAAGCGGTTTCAGACATAGCCAGAAGTTTGTGGCCATTAACCTCCAGTTCCAGCATATTACCTACAAAGTTGCTTATCTGCTGCTCTGTTAATGGCACTAAGGTTTTGCCCGAATTCTTCACCGAACGAACAAAAGTCTGTTGCTCTTCCTTATTGCGGATCATATCCACAGACGCTATAACAAAGTCACTGCCAACCGCCATCAGCACATTGGTGTGGTACACCGGTTTACCGTCACTGCTGGTGGCATCAAAGGCCATTGGCTGATAGCCCAACTCATTACACAATTGCTCCAAGGCTTTCTTGTTCATGCGTTTTGAGCGGGCACCATAGGCCAATTGATTATCGTGGTCGAAAACCACCGATCCTGTACCCTCCAGAAAAACTTCTTCTTGCTCTAGCACGCTGAGATCGAGCGTTTTTTCGTATCCATAAGTTTCCTGCAGAAACTCAATAATATCGGCTCGACGTTCCTTACGGCGGTTATTGCAATACATGGGGTACAGCACCAGCTCTCCGGTACGGTGCGTGCTAAACCAGTTGTTAGGAAAGACTGAATCGGGTGTTTCTGTGCCGGTATCTTCAAACAGTTGTACTTTAACGCCTTTACTCTGTAACAGCTCGACCGCCTTTGTAACTTCGTCGTAAGCGGCCTTGGCGACATTGAGTCCCTGCTGCGCTATCGACTGAAAGGCATTATCCGCCATAGTTTCAGGATTTGAAGCAAAGTGATGCGGGCGCACCATAACAACGGTATCGGACGACTGATTCATTGCGTTTATAGACATTGCAGAATTTGCGCGCAGTTATAGCAACTTGGCTGACGCTTAGCAACGGGCAAAAGAAAAGGGCAGCGTTGTTGCACTGCCCTTTCTATGATTACCCAGTTCACTTACCAGGCGTATTTAAGACTCAACTCAAAGTTACGCTCTGCGCCGAAGAACCCTTGATTATAAAAATCGATACTCGAGTAATATTTCTCATCGAACAGGTTGTTGACGTTCAGGCTTAGATCCAAGTTTTTACCTAACTGATAGTTAGCCATAGCGTTTACTACGGTATAGCTGTCCTGATTAAAGGTTTCACCATTAGGGCCAATACCAGGGTTAGATACATCGCTTTGCCAATTTGCATTAACACCAAATTTTAACGCATCAGTGGCAGTATAAAGCGCGCTGGCTTTCAACATATCTTCCGGCAAGTAAGGTGCATAATCTGAACCATCGCGATCCGTTGACTCATTATGCGTATAACTGAAGAAAATGTTCAGCGCATCTGTTGGTTTACCATTTAGCTCCAGCTCATAACCTTCACTTTCTGCTCCATCCACACCTATGGAAGGAAAAATGGTCGTGCCCGGCAATGGATCCGTATTATCAGGATCATTGATTGCTAAGTTATCTTCCTTAATTTTATAAATAGCAAAGCTGGCAGACAGCGCTTCGTTAAAGAAGTCGCCTTTAATACCAACTTCTGCGTTAGACCCTTCAACTGGGCCAATCAGCTCGCCGTCAGCGTTAAATGCATTTTGGGGCTGGAATATTTCGGTGTAGCTGGCGTAGGTGGAAATAATGTCAGTCACATCGTAAACAAGGCCGAGATAAGGCGTATTGACGCTTGAGTTCTCGTAATCACTTGTTGCCCAGGGTGACTCAGACAATGAATCGTAGTTGGTTAAACGATTACCAATTATCGCGGTAAATTCGTCCGTTAAACTAAACTGAGCAGCAGCGTAAATGCCTTCCTGGGTATGAGACTCCAACGTGCTGTATGCCGGCGTATCGCTAAAGTTAGGGCGAGCAACCCCGTTCCCCCAGTCGAACAGGCTAGGAATAATAACCGTATCGGTAATACCATAAGACGTAGCGTTAACATCCTGCTCAGCATAGAGAGCACCTGCTGTTAACTGGTGCTCGCGACCCAATAACTCAAAAGGGCCCGAAGCTAAAATACGGAATGACGTTTGCTCCCGGTCGGACACATAGTGATTAGGAGACGCACTCAGACCTTCTCCCGTTTCTTTATTCGGGAAGCCAGAAAAGTACAAAAGATACCCGTCCATCTCACCTTCACGGCGCTCAACATCCATTTGAAGGTCCCAGCCGTTATCAAACGCATGCTCTAGTTGCGCAAACACATTAGTGCTTTCTCTGTCCCATCTGTTCCATGGCGAAGCGGTTGTCGTACTCACAGGTAGATCATCCGCCTGAGTGCCGTCGTCATAAAACAGCGGCAATGCACCCCACATGCTGCCTTTGGGGTTCCGCTCACTGTAGTCTGCACCTACCGTCAAGCGCGTTTGGGTCGTTAAATCGGCCGTTACTACCGCGTAAATTTGTGCGTTTTCTTTTTCCGACAGGTCGACGTAGCTTTCGCCTTCTTCATAGGCCATGGCCACTCGCGCTTTCACATTACCGTCTTCGGTCAATGTCTGAGAATGGTCAGCCTCGAAGCGATAATTACTCCAGGAGCCAATACCAACACTCGCATAGCCGCCATCTTCTGTTTTTGGGCGCTTACGAATCAGGTTAATTGCTGCAGAAGGTTCCCCGGCACCCGTTAACAAGCCGGTTGCGCCGCGCACAATTTCCACTCGCTCAAATACTACCGAGTCGGCTAAGGCTTCACTAAAGAAACTGTTATAGGCAATGGGTACACCGTCAAACTGGAAGTTAGTTACGTCACGCCCGCGAGAGCGGAAGAAAAAGCGGTCCGTTTCGGCCTGCTGCGCCTGAATACCCGGGGCAAATTGCATAACATCTGCAACAGTATCTAATGCGAAACCGTCAATAAAATCGCGATCGATAACTGAAATAGACTGAGGTGTCTGGCGTAGAGTTAACGGCAGTCCTGTTGCCGTTGTCGCACGGTCAAGCGGGCTTCCGGTCACTTTAATGTGTTCAAAAATCTTTTCTTTAGTCTCGGTATTTTGTTCAGCTTGGTCTGAACCTTCTGACTGCACCGCAAACGCAGTAGAAGTTAACAGCACCGATGTTACTGCTGTCGCTAAAAAGCTTTTGGCGAATGCCTTCATGAATTGTCTCCCGACTACAGACTGTAAATGCGAATTGTTATCAGCCAACATTGTATTTGATAATTGTTCGTATTTACAATATCATTTCGGAAAATTTTTCAGGGGGCTCAAAATGACGCAGCGACAATGGTTTAAATTACACGGATGGTGCTCATTACCTATATGGGTATTGTTCTGCTTTATCTGTATTACTGGCACCATTGCGGTCTTCAGTCACGAGCTCACCTGGCTATTTAACGAGAATGCACGCGCCGTCAACCCAGACAGCTTGCCGGCTCAGCCTGTTTCAGAACTTGTTGCTGCAGTTAAAAGCCAGTTCCCGACCGCCAACGTCACTACAGTAATGACTTTTGAGCCTTACCTTATTAATGCGGTTATCTTCTCGGCCGAGAATATTCCGAATGGCATTGCTTACGTAAACCAGTACACCGGCGAAATTCAGGAAGTGAACCAGGGAATTACCTTTATTAACTTTATGCGCTCGTTGCATAGCTGGCTGCTATTCCCCTGGCAAGAAGGCTATAGCGTTGGCTACTATTTAGTTTCGGCCATGTCATTTGTCATGATAGGTGCGTTAGTTACCGGGCTGGTTATTTACAAAAAATTCTGGCGTGCCTATACACAACCTAAAGTTCGCGCTAAGCAGGGCAAGAAAACACTATTAACTGACTTACATAAGCACGGCGGTGCCTGGTCTATCTGGTTCCTGATTGTTATGAGCCTGACCGGCCTCTGGTATTTCACCCAGCAAGTGCTTTGGCATGCCGATATCGATATTGAAGGGCATGCACCGTTAGTGGAAGTCTCTGACATTCCCATGGGTGAAAAAACACAGCCACCGGTTTCCTTTGAACAAGCCCTGACAATTGCTGAGCAGCGTTTCCCGGATATAAGACCCAGCTTTATTATGATGCCGGAGCACAACCGCGACATGTTCAAAATTATGGGTGGCGGCGACTTTATCTTTTACGATCAGTATTCCTATCGGCTTGATATTAACCCGTGGAACGGCGAAATAGCCCGTGCCGTTTCACCGGAAAGCATGAATACGCTGCAAACCATCCAGCATATTATTGATCCCCTGCACTACGGCACTATTGGCGGCATCTGGACCAAAGCCATCTGGTTTATTTTTGGCCTTATATTGTCAGCCATGTCCATTACCGGGTTTTTAATCTGGGGCTCGCGTACTGTTAAAGCATCGAAAGAGAGACGAGCTGCCGCTCAAGAACAGCTGCAAAGCGAGGGGGCTCAGTAATGGCACGTCGCAAAAATACATTCTGGAACCGAAACAAATTCAAACTCAGCGGCTTAATTCTCATTCTGCCTATTTATTTTTTATATGAGCAGCTGCAGCCACCTGTGTTTCCGGATGCCTGGGAAGAAAAATCAGTCGGACCTTTTGAAATTTCCATACAGCCGTTAAATAACGATGCGCCGTATGCACACCACGACGACTGGGTAAAAGACTTTGCGGCCTATGTAAATGACGGTGAAGTCAGCAATATACGCCAGGGCTACGTCAGTATCGGCGAAGAACCGGTTGCCCTGGAAGCCTTGCAAAAAGATGACGTCGGCATTCTGCATGGCAGTGAGTTACTGCAACATGTGCATGCTATTGCGCCACAACAATATCAACCTGAACACCGCGTTTGGGTAACATTGCAGACCTGGGACGGCAATGTGCATAAGGCCTCATGGCAACTTCCCGAAGATTGGTTAAAATAAAACTTTAAACACGAATCATTTTCATTTACGATCCACCTCAATTTAGACAGCAGTTAATTTTTGAGGGGAACAATGAACATTCACAAGACCTTACTGGCGGCCAGCATCCTGGCCGCCTTAACCGCCACCAACGTTCACGCACAAGAAGAAAGCCCTGAAAAGACTCAGGAAGAGATGATGGAGACCATCAAAGTCAGTTCGCGCGGACTTATCTCTTACGTTAGCGCTACCGGCGCCAAATCTGACACTCCTATTATTGAAACACCTTTGTCGGTTTCAGTCCTGACCGAAACCCGTATTGAAGACTTAGGCGCTGTAACAGTGCAGGACGCTATTGGTTACGTAGCGGGTTTATACAACGGACCTTACGGCGTTGATACCCGCGGTGACTGGGCACAAATTCGTGGCGTCTCTCCAGTACAGTATTTAGATGGCCTTAAGTCGTTGTTCGGCTACTACAACAACGTGCGTATTAACCCCTACTCGTTAGGTCAAATTGAAATACTGAAAGGGCCAAGCTCGGTCTTATACGGACAAGGCTCTACCGGTGGTATTATTAATTTAGTCAGCAAGCGCCCTCAGGCAGAGACCGAAGGTCAGTTCTGGGCACAATTGGGCAACTATTCGCGCAAGCAAGTAGCTGGCGACATTACCGGCGCCTTAAACGATGATGCGTCGTTAACCGGGCGCTTCATTGGCTTATACCGCAACAGCGACACCCAAACCGACTTTGTGCCCGACAACAGCCTGGTACTCAACCCTTCCTTAAGCTGGCACGCTTCTGAAGACACTAAAATTACTTTGATCGGCAATATTCAGCGTAACGAATCAGGCTCCAGTACACAGTTTTTTCCGTGGCAGGGCACCCTGTTCCCGAACGAGTTTGGTCAAATTGACAGTTCCACCTTTGTGTCAGAGCCGGGCTTCGATAAATACGATACTGAGCAGGACGCGTTAACCGCTATTGTTGAACACGATATAAACCTGGACTGGAGTCTGCGCTTAGCAAGTCGCTACAACGACAGTCATGCCGACTACAACACAATGTATGGCTGGCCCCCAGTTTTCGCCGACGACAACCGCACGGTTAACCGCGTTTCTTACTTGTCTCGTGCTGATGCAAGAACCTGGACCAGCGACCTGCAGTTGCACGGCTCTGTTATTACTGGTGCTGTTGAGCACGACTTAGTCTTCGGCCTGGACTTTCAAGACTCTTACACCGATAACGACTACGCTTACGGTGCCATGAACCCGTTAGATTTGTATGCGCCAGTGTACGGCCAGGCAACTGGTTTGCCGACTGAATCCGATGTTGTTGACTATGCCTCTTTAACTAGCCAGCAAACGGGTGTGTATGTGCAGGACAACATGCGTATAGACAACAAATGGTTAATTTCAGCCGCTTTACGTCGCGACCGTGCAACAAATAACCCTGAAGGCGAAGGTGCTACCGATCAGTATGCGACAACTGGTCGCCTGGGTTTCATGTACCTTATGGACGGAGGCTTGTCTCCATACCTTAGTTACAGCGAGTCTTTCTCTCCACTTATTGGCCGGGATGCGTACGAAAATCCCTATGTACCATTAGAAGGTAAACAGTGGGAAGCCGGTATTAAGTACCAGCCTCAGGGTACAGAGCACCTGTTAACCATTGCTGCTTATCAAATTACCGAAGAGAACCGGGCAACTCCGGTAAACGATGCTGATGCACCAAATCCGGATGGCCAGGTGCAAATAGGCGAAGTAGAGATTGAAGGTGTCGAGTTTGAAGCGCAACTTGCCTGGGACTCTCTGGACGTTTACGCCAGCTATGCCTACACCGACGCGGCTGTTAGCAAGAGCAACATCCCATCTGAAGTCGGCAAGCCACTGTCAGCCACTCCTGATCATCAAGCTTCTGTTTGGGGAACTTACCGTCCGGACAACTGGAATGGCTTTAAAGTTGGTGCCGGCGTTCGCTATGTAGGGAACACCTCTGACGGTAACGTGGTATATAACGGCAACCCACTGTACTTAGAAACGCCAAGTTACACGGTGTTCGACGCCATGATTGGTTACGACTGGGGCAGTTACAGCTTAAGCCTGGATGTTGACAACCTGACAGACAGAACAGTGATTACCTCGTGTGGCGCGCGCGGTGACTGTTTCTACGGCCAGCAACGCACGGTTATGGCGAACTTCCGTTATAACTTTTAAGACTTAGTAAGTTTCACGTGCAGCCCCGGACGCCTTTCTTCCCAGCGTTCGGGGCTTTTTTATGGGGGAGTTTATTCAGGAGTGTAGTACTCAACACCAATTTGAATACGGTCGCGGCCATTTTGCAGGCGCCAGCGGTTGGTGTCGCGCAATGAGTAAACGCAGCCGCAATATTCCTGCTGATAAAAACGCTCGCGCTTGGCAATTTCTACCATACGAGCGGAGCCGCCTTTTTTACGCCAGTTAAAGGTCCAGTAATGCAGACCGGGATAACGCGCAACCGCACGCTGACCGCAGTCGTTAATCTGTTCCATATTCTTCCAGCGTGAAATACCTAAGCAGCTGGTAATGGTGTCAAAGCCGTTTTCATGCGCATACAACGCCGTACGCTCAAAACGCATATCAAAACAGACTCTGCAACGCTCACCACGCTCAGGTTCCCATTCCAGGCCTTTCACCCGCTCAAACCAGTTTTTGGTGTCGTAGTCACAGTCAATAAAGTCCACACCAAGCTTTTCTGCAAAGCGAATATTTTCCTCTTTACGCAGCAAATACTCCTTTTCAGGGTGAATATTTGGGTTATAGAAGAAAATCGTAAACTTAATGCCCGCTTCAGCCATCCGCTCCATTACTTCACCTGAACAAGGTGCGCAGCAAGAGTGCAGCAGCACATGGTCAGAGCCCGTAGGCGTCTCTAAAACAATGGATTCTTTCTTGTTTCTAGCCATAACTCTCTCTTCGCGGCTGAAATTTGTGCGAATTATAACTCAAACAGGCGGGGGTGATCACGTCTTCACCCGTTTATCGAACGAAAAATACCGAAACATGAAAATACCTCAATGGCCATATCAGGCCTAGGTTATAGCGCTACATATGTTGGAATTTTGTAAAATCTTTAAACAATCTTTACATTATCACCCTTTAAATCGTTTATTTTTTGTTATTAAATGCAACAAATGATGTCAAACGACGTCATTTTCGTGCAGCCAAACGACGTATCCTCTGCTGCCTTCTTTGAAGGACTCATTGCAGTCCACATAAAAACAAAAAGAGAATATTACGTTATGAAAAAACTAAGTGTTCTTACACTGTCTGCTTTGGCAGTGTCGGTTTCATCTGCTTTTGCAAAACCACCTGAGCATTCTCAAGCTCAGCCACTACTTGATAACCAGAAGCAAATCGAAAGCGCCGCTCCACAACGGTACATTATTAAATTTAAGAATAATGGTAACGCCGTACAGAAAATGGGGAACCGTGGCCGTTCTGAACTTGCGATATCTCGCGCAAACAACATGGTCAAAAAGGCCGGCGGTAAAGTAAAACTCAGCATGCGCCATAACCTGGCAGTTGCTGCTGAACTTACCGAAAAACAGAAAAAACGCCTTGAGAAAAACCCTAACATTGAATACGTTGAAGTTGACCAAAAACGTCGCTTCATGGCTCAAGACGTACCTTACGGCATCGGCCAGGTTCAGGCTGACTTAGTTGATGACAGCGTTGCAGCTGCATCTGCCGGTGGTAAGAAAATTTGTGTTATCGATTCAGGTTTAGAGCTGCCGCACGAAGACATGGGTACACGAGGCGGCACCATCAACGGTACTAACGATAGCGGCACAGGCAACTGGCATGATAATGGTGGCCCTCACGGCACACACGTTGCTGGTACTATTGCCGCTTTAGATAACGGCCTGGGCGTTCGTGGCGTTATTGGCAGCAACCCTAACCTGCACATTGTAAAAGTATTTAACTCAAGCGGCTGGGGTTATTCATCTTCACTGGTTTCAGCGATTGAAACTTGTGCTAATAACGGCGCAGACGTCGTTAACATGAGCTTGGGTGGTGGCGGATCAAGCCAGACCGAAGCCAGCGCTATGCAAGACCTTCATAACCAGGGCGTTCTGCTTGTAGCAGCTGCTGGTAACGACGGTTCAGCTTATAGCGAAACAGACCCAATGTCTTACCCTGCATCATACAACGCCGTTGTTTCAGTTGCGGCAGTAGACAGCAGTAAAAACCTGGCGTCTTTCTCGCAGAAAAACAGCCAAGTTGAAATTTCAGGCCCGGGTGTCGATGTTCTTTCAACTTACCCAGAAGGCACTGGCCAGCAAGGTAACTACGGTACTATGAGCGGTACGTCTATGGCGTCACCTCACGTAGCTGGTGTTGCAGCGCTAGTTTGGTCACATCATCCAACCTGTACCGCACAAGAAATTCGTGGCGTTCTTAACACCACAGCGCAGGACCTAGGTGCAGCAGGACGTGACGTTAAATTCGGTTACGGTTTAGCACAAACCAAAGACGCTATCGACTACATCGACGCTAATGGCTGTGACAGCTCAGGCGGCGGTGGAGATCCAGAGCCACCAACAGGCAGCGAACTGACGAACGGTCAAACCGTTAGCAACCTGTCCGCTACAACTGGCGACTCTCTGTACTACACCTTAGATGTTCCAGCCGGTGCGACTGACTTAAGCTTTAACATTAACGGCGGTTCAGGCGATGCTGACCTGTACGTTCGTTTCGGTTCAGAGCCAACTCAGTCTAGCTACGACTGTCGTCCATACCAAAGCGGTAATACCGAAACTTGTTCTATCTCTAACGTACAAGCCGGTACTTACTATGTCATGGTCAATGCTTACTCTAGCTTCTCTGGTCTGAACCTGACTGGTTCGTTCACAGAACCTAGCACTGGCGGCGGCGGAGGTGACTCTGTTTCTGCTACTGACCTCTCTGGCAACAGCGGCGAGTGGACTCACTACTACGTTGATATTCCTGCGGGCATGTCATCACTTGACGTAACCATGTCTGGTGGAAGCGGCGACGCTGACCTTTATGTTCGTCAGGGCAGCCAGCCAACCGAGTCAAACTACGAGTGCCGTCCTTACCGTTCAGGTAATAACGAAACTTGTAATATTGCTAACCCGGCTGAAGACCGTTGGTACATTAGCCTTAAAGGCTACACTAACTACTCAGGCGTAGACTTATTAGTCGAGTGGCAATAAACCTTTAATGAGTAAAATGTAACGTTTTGGGCGCCTTTTTGGCGCCCTTTTTATTTGAACAGCATTAAACCTTATCGAATACAGAGCCGGTGTCCGGGCTTTACCCTCTTCGCTAAAAGCCTCCAGTTCCTTCAATCAAGTACGTTCTGTTCGTCATCATGAAGAGATTTTGGCGGCTTAAAGGCGTCTAGGTGGTCTTCAGCAGATAGTGAGCAAGTACTCACCTCGCTGTGTAACACTGGGTAATTCAGTACCACTTCCATGGAGTCCGTTAACCACGTACGGTAAAAGTCGACTTCGCCCACACCCAACGATTGAGTTTTGGGCTGCAGCCGCCGAAAGGCCGAAGAGTGAATAATACGCGCTCTGTCACGCTGCGCATCTCTGTCTTGTGTGACAGAGTTAAAGCTTGTGATTTTTCTTGAGCGGCGTTAGAGCATTCTCAAAAGAGAAAACGATAGACCAAGGTATTTTGGCCGTGTTGCGGCAAGTTTGAATTAAACTTGCCGCCGTCATTTTTAATTTCAATTAAGGCTGTGAGATTCATCTAGATCTTTTCTACAAGCTCCATTCTATAGGTTCCGTAGCACGACCTAACTGCACGAGAAACCACGCCATTAAGAGCTTTTCCGGCTAACTGAACACAGTCAGACAATTTGCGTAATGTTATTTTTATTACACCGGTTTCTCCAGCTTTCAGCAGGCCAGCGTGAACCGTCGCTGTTTGCACCCACGAGTTTGGATGATACTGATCAACTCCTATTACTCGTCCGTGATTATTACCTTCGACTAAAAACATCGCATAAGTATTGTACTCTAGCGGAAGGTCGCTCATAGCCGAATTGGCTTTCACAATTAAAGGATTATGTTCTTTCATTATTGCTTCGTAACGCTTTATTTTTGCCAAGCGAACCTTATTCTCTGCCTTTTTAAGTTGATTGCTATATTCAATATCTTTCCAGTCGTCCGGAAATCTCAACTTGCCGTTTCTTGTAAACGTAATGTCAGTATGGTGACTAAGAGTAAAACCTACTCGTTCAAACTCAGTCTTTCGACTCAAGTTTATCTTCATTTCTGAACCACCCTTCGCGATACGGAACTTGGCTGGAATTTCTACCTGCAGCCATGGCGAGTCATAGTCATACATTGTGACGCTAGCCTCACCAGACACCTCAGTCCCTTTAGGAATGGTAACTTCGAATGCCATGTTTCTTTCTGAACTACCAGACCAAACATTTCCGTTAGACAGCATAGGTTCATCCGTAGACCATTTCCCCGTTAAAGCTTCGCGCAGCTCTAGCATTTTTGCCCGGCGAGCCTCTTCTACTAGTCTCTCTTCTTCTTTTATCTTCGCAACAAGCTCCCGATGCTCTGAAGACTGGTCAATAAAGAAGCCATTCTTGCCGTATTGACTCTCTGCTTTTCCTAGAATTTGAGCTACTTCTATACTCTCCACCGCAGTATTCCAGCCTTTTTCTCCAAAGATTACAGATCTTGTTACGATAGTTCCTTGCAAGGTTTCACCCTTACTAGCAACGAGTTTAACCACAGGTGTCTCTTTAACACTGTCTATTTGTTCATAAAAGTTCTCATTGAAAGTCAGTTCGAACGTTGAGCGAGAAACCACTTCAGGAATATTCGCATTTTCTACTTTTTTAGATACCTCAATATTTAATTCGGAAATACTAACCCCTGGTTCCAACTTCATCGCCAACGCGTTTTCAATTTTCTCTTCTGAGGGTTGGCTCGACTCTTCAGAGCAGCCACCAATAAATAGAAAACATAAGATAGAAAAAACACAAAAGAAGTTTTTCACTTACTACTCCAGAATTTTAATTATTTGTTTTTAATGGATTTTATATGATTTTTCGTATCAAACACAATTTCACTAGAACGTTATAATTTCTGCCGCCCCACGTCTAAGGGTAAGATACGACGCATATTGTATTTTCAATCACTTACTTTCAAAGACCGATATTCGTCATACGCGAACTGGTCCGTCATTCCGCTGATATAGTCCTGCAATAAACGACAGCGGAAGTATCGTTCCAGCATCATGTCATGCTTATAGTCCCTGACCGCTGACTTGTATGCTCGCACATGCTTATTCGACAGTTTATTAAATAAACGACTGCAGAGCGGGTGTTTCCGGCAAAACTCTCGTGTATTCTCAGAGATCTCCCAAAAATCAGTTTGTGGTAGTCGCAGTAAGGGGGAGTATGCCTGTAAGAGTCCAGTTATTATTGTGTGCCCCCTAAGCTCCTGCTGTTCCACCTCAGGGTGGCTAAATACATACTTACCCGCAAGAGTCTGCAGAGCCTCACTCAACCTATGGGCGTCACTGTCATCTTCGAGTAATGGATCATTAAAATTACCCATGACAATAGCATCATAATTGTCGAAGAAACGTTCAGCCGCATGTGCCACAAGAACATTATGGACAGATACTCGCAACGAGATAAAAAACTGATTGTTGCTGTCTATACTATTACGGGCATAACCTTTTTCTGCGTAGCTTAAGATGTCCTGAAGCGATTGCTTTTTACCGCTTACACCCACCAGCGTTTCTTGCCTTAGTCTCTCCTTCCCATACTCCTTTTGTATACCAGAAATAACAGCTTCTACTGAAAGAACATCTTTCTCTACCGCATCTTCTAAATCAGCAAGCCCGTACGCAATATCGTCAGCAGCTTCCATAATATAGCTCAGCGGATGACGATGCCCCGGCGTCATGCCAAGTGCTTTATATATTTTTTCGACTATTTCTGCCTCGGCCCAGTAATACCCAGGTTTCTTCTGTAAATAGGATAATGGGTGTTGGTCATGCGGTTTTGTTTTTGTCCCCTCCCGGGTATACTTCAGAACCGCTGCGATTTGTGTATAGGTTAAGTTCAAGGTCATTAGCGAATGAATCAACCGGATGGCCTGGGCATTACCTTCAAAGTTTTTCAGCTCCTGCATTAATTCTTGTTCGGTAATATCAGTCTGCTCTGTTTTTATGTTTTTAAAAATTCCTTCCAGGTTGTCACCGAACCAACCGCTAATTGCCGATTCTCCAAAATGACCAAAGGGTGGATTTCCTATATCGTGCATCAAGCAAGCCATCTCGACTATGCTTTCCATTGCGCGGAATAGCTTCCAATTCTCTTCGGGCTTTGGTTTCTTTTGTTTTTTTAGGTTTTCATCAAATCGCTTTTCAATTTCCCTTACAATAAAACGACCATTTTGCTGAACCTCTAGCGAGTGAGTCAGACGACTACGTACAGCGGCATTACGTTCAAGAGGGAAAACCTGAGTCTTCTGTTGGAGTCGTCTAATAGCAGCAGAGTTTATGATACGGCCTCTATCGCTTTCGGCAGCGATAACAAGATTTCCCCGCTTTCTGGGGAAAAAACGCTCATCCGTGATCAAAGCTTCAATCTTGCTTAAGTCCATAATCGATATCCTTTTGTTTTTATTATTTATTTCTACCGACTAAACCCGTCGTAGTCAAACAACACTAATTCTGACCACTTCCAGATACCTATTATTAGTGTGCAAAGCTCGTTGCGGTAAGAGAAGCTTAGCGTTACGTTACCTATTTAGAGCAGACCAAGAATAAGGCTCATCAAAGTTGGTGGACGTTCACAATAAAGATCAGCGACGCAAGAACATGCGTGCTATTAAGTCAGCTGATACTTCAATTGAGGTGCGGGTTCGCAAAATGCTCTGGCACGCCGGCTACCGCTATCGCCTGAACGTAAAAAACCTGCCCGGAACACCCGATATCTACCTGCCTAAGTATCGCGCAGCAATTCAAATTAACGGCTGTCTTTGGCACGGGCACAATTGCCCTCAGTTTGTACTGCCAAAAACCAGGACTGAGTTCTGGAAAGCTAAAATTTTAAGCAACGCGCAGAGAGATCTGCGAAACATCAATGAATCCAGACAGCAGAACGTAAGAGTTTTGCTCATCTGGGAGTGCGCTATTCGTGGTAATGGACGATTAGAGCCTGATTATCTGCTAAAACTAATCAGTCGATGGTTAACCACTGACGATAGTTTAAGTGTAATCGATAAACAGGGCATACGTTCAGCACCTCAGGAAGATTTGGAAGCTCAGTTTAACAAAGCACTGAATTAGACCTAAATTCCAACTTAAAACTAATCCTGCTTAGTTCGTAACATTTATTTTATATAGTGCTTGCGGCCTGGTATGATTAGCCGATTATTAATAATGAGCTATAGCTGATGCATCCTACGGAAACGTTGATCATAGATTTATTCGCAGGTCCGGGTGGACTCGGCGAGGGGTTCGCTTCATTTAAAGACAAAAATGGCAATTATCCATTCAAAATCGGGATTTCTGTTGAAAAAGAAGCATCAGCTCATAAAACTCTGACAACACGAGCATTCTTCCGGAAAATACAGCACCTGCCTGAAGGTCTAGAAAATTATTTTAAGTACCTAAAAAAAGAACTCACAAGAGAAGAGCTCTTTTCTGCATTTCCAGAAGAAGCAAAACATGCTCAGAAAGAAACACTGACAAAACCCTGCGCGTTAGGTGAAGATAACGAACATATTCACACTGAAATAAAAAAGCTTGTCTCTGATCACCAGGGCCCAACCGTTGTAATTGGAGGTCCGCCATGTCAGGCATACTCACTGGCAGGCCGTTCTAGGAACGCCGGAATAACTGGATACACGCCTGAAACCGATGACAGGAACTTCCTATATAAAGAATACCTAAACGTCCTTTCCATAGCGAAACCTGACGTTTTTATAATGGAAAACGTGCGAGGTATACTTTCAGCAAAAGTGAATGGCAGTACTATTTTTCCAAAAATACTAGAGGACTTGCAGAGCCCAGGAAAAGTAACAGGCCTAACAGACGTACCCGGCTATAAAGTCTATTCTTTAGTTGTCCCTTCAAAAGGTGACTCCGCTCCTTCTTATAAGAAAAACTCAGACTTCTTAATTAAGTCGGAACAGTATGGTATTCCACAAGCAAGACACCGAGTGATTTTACTTGGGGTAAGAGAGAATATTACTCAAATCCCTCAAATTTTACCGAAGTTTGAAGATACGGTTTCTGTTATGGACGCAACTAGCGATCTACCTAAGCTTCGAAGTGGCTTCTCTAAAAGAGCTGATAACAGAAATGACTGGGAAAGAGTAATATCGGAGAATGCTAAAACAGTTAAAAAGTTACTGTCTTCGAAATTTGAACCATCTCACGTTAACGATTTAGATCTTCAGCCATTTGAAGGCTTGAGCCGTAAAGAAGTACGGAAAGAGCAGAGTAATACGCCAAAGCTTCCGCCGGCTTTACTAAAATGGATTACCAGCAATTCGCCTCCTGTAGTCATTAATCATGAAACACGCGGGCACATGGAAAGTGACTTACTGCGTTATTCATACAGTGCTGCATATACTCAGCTAAGCGGTGGGTTTTCCCCTAAAGCGCGAGATTTTCCTAGTAAACTAGCGCCCACACATCAGAACTGGCTTAGTGGCTCCCACGCCGATCGTTTCAGAACGCAAGCCGCTAACCGCTATTCAACGACAGTTACTAGCCATATTTCCAAAGATGGTCATTACTTTATACATTATGACCCTAAACAATGCCGAAGCTTGACCGTACGAGAAGCCGCTAGGCTGCAAACATTTCCTGATAATTACTTTTTTGAAGGGAATAGAACACAACAATATGTTCAAGTTGGAAATGCTGTGCCGCCTTTTCTTGCTACCCAGATAGCAGAAATTGTTCGCTCGATATTAATTAACTAACAATAAGTAAAATTTCCTCAATTTTAAAGTTGATATAAAACTAAACTCCCCAGATGAATTAAGTACACTTGTTTAAACCACTTAGCACAATATTCGTTTTCTAAAGTCAACACTGCCTGACTGATTATTAATTTATCTGATAACTAGTTTTTCCTCTATGCCATAAATTACGCCTGAATCAAGGTAAGAAAAGTGGTTTAAATCATTATTTGAAAACAATAAATTTAATCAAACGATATGTTGTATTTTTGCCCACATTATCTTGTAGGCTCATAATTTTGCTTTGATCAATAGTTTGACAACATCGGAAAAACTATTAGTAAAATTGAGTTAGAAGCAAATATTAATAGCTATTCATCATATTATACTTTGGACTGATGAAGTTATGAAATCCTTGCATAGTTGCCATTTATCATAGACAACTTCATTGTTTATAAATAGGATGAAAATAAAAAGTGGAGTTGTCGTTACATGAAAATGAATCCGGTTTTCGTTTATAACTTTGACAGTAACGCGGAAAGGAAGCTGTTTCCTCTCTTTGAAAAAACTACGCTCAAACTGGGCACTACTTTTCACTCGTTGAACATTCCGAAGCACCAACGCAAGCAATTCGCTGAGGCTGATTTCGTAGTCGTTTCATGTCGGGGTCTCTTGGTTCTAGAGGTCAAGGGTGGACGGCTGTCCGTAAAACAAGGGGTTTGGTATACGAAAGACAAGGAAGGCAATGTTAAGAAGTTAAAGGAGAGTCCTCTCAATCAAGTTATAAGTGCTTGGGAGGCCCTTCAAAATATGTTGCGCGATAAGTCGTTAGATATCGACTTACGTAAGGTAAATTTTGGTTACGGAGTTATGTTCCCAGACGTCAAGCTAGGCGATGTCAGTATAGAGTTGACTAAAGAGGAAGTGTTTGATGCCGTAGACTGGGATAGGAACAACTTGGACCGTTGGTTAGAAAAGCTATACAAGTACTGGTCTGAGAAAACAGGAAAAAGAGAACGACTCAGCGAATACGAAGTTACCGTGTTGTGCAAGGCGTTGAGGGATGAGTTTGACCGCGAAAAATCTTTACTAGCTGAAGTAGGTGAGAGTTGGGATCAGATGGTTACTCTAACAGACCAGCAGTATCTTGTAGTCGATATGATTCTCGCTAATCAACAAGTAGTTATTGAAGGAGGAGCCGGAACAGGGAAAACACTGGTTGCAGTTCGCGCATGTGAGGTATTAGAAGCAAAAGGAGAATCGGTGCTATTTGTATGTCGAAGTCCAGTACTGGCGTCGTTTATTAAAAACAGGCTGAAAAATACTCGTATACAAGTTATGAATTTCTCTACTCTCAGCAATAAAGTTAGTACAAACGAAATGCCAAAATTCACAGCCTTAGTGATAGACGAAGGACAAGACATGCTGGATCTTGACTGCATTGAAGTTTTAGAGCACTTATTTGACTGCGGTCTAGATAGAGGACGTTGGTATTTTTTCATGGACACGAACAACCAAGGCTCACTGTATGCTGATTTCGACAAAAGCGCGCTGGATTACCTAAAAGATTGTGGCACTAAAATACCCTTAACACGGAACTGCCGTAATACGCGTCAGATTGCAGAGCACACACTGATGTATACCGGGGCTGATATTGGTAATTGCCCAGTTTCTGCGGATGGTTTGCCGGTACTTTGGAAAGATCAGTTTTATGATGACGATCAAACACTAATCCATATGGTGGAAAAGCAACTTGAGCAGTGGGTTGATATTGAAAGTGTGCAACTTGGTGATATTGCTATTTTATCTCCACTATCCTTTGAGGAGAGTGCGGCATCAAACTTAGACAAACGATGGCGTAGAAAAATAGTTGTAATAAATGAAAGTTTTGGTGAACGCTGGCTAAATACTCAACTACCATTCAGTACTATTCGTAACTTTAAAGGGCTTGAGAGTCGCTACGTGATGTTAATTGATATTGATGCTATGGTCAGCCAGAAGTACTCTGTAAATCAACTATATGTCGCTATGACACGCGCAAATTCAGTGCTTTGGATGGCTACACCTAACTACAAGAAAGACTGGTTTGACGAGCGTAGGACTGAAAATGTAATGGCGGTGCTCAATATTGCACAAGAAGGGAAAAAAAGTGGATAAGATGATGCAATTGAAAAAGGAACTTTCCGATGATCGAGAGAAAATCGTCGATTACTTGAATGCTCAGTTGATTGGCCCTGCACAGGGTGAGGATGAAACATTACTGAAAAAAGATGCGCCACATACATATTATTTAATGGGAGCGCTATTCCCTCAGGGGTCAGGCATCAAGGAAACTGAAGAAGAGGAAGATCAAACTAGCGAAGATCCTATTTCGATGGCATACCAACTCAAACCTTCATCTTTGGGCCTGTCATTTTTTATTGAGTCAGAGCAAATCACGCCGGAAATATGTGTAGAACTCTCAGCCGCTGCATATACGCTTACCGATGACATGTGGGTAAGAAATACGTTAGCAACTAAAACTGCACCTGAGCGACATATTCTCTCACTGGGAGCGGGCAGTAAAATTTCTGGAGTGTTGACCGGGCGAGCCAACCTAGTCTCGACTTGGCGAAATATTGGCAGGGGCTACTTGGTAACCGTTACACTAGTCAACCCGAGAAAGGTCACTGAGAATAAGCTTGATCCTGAAGATGTGATTCATCAAGTATGGTTTCGCTGCTCCGCAGAAAATGGCCGTATTGGCACATACCCCTCCCCTAACCGGTACTCATGGGATAAAGAGGAAGAAGAACTAGCACTCATTTACCAGAATAAAAAAACCTTTGCGATTGGCCATGGTTGCGCCCCGATTTGGCCGATAGTAAACGAGCGGGCCTCTGTGAAAACTGTTGAAACTTCTTTTATTCCGCAATACGAAGTACCACCCGTTACCTCTGCGTTGCCAAAAGATCACGAGCTCAAGCATAGCGACGCTTTTTCTCTTCAATATCTGGCCGATGAAACAATTGACTGGAACAAGAAACGAGAAAAGTTGGAAGAATTTATTTTGAGTTATGCGAGCTGGGTTAAAGCCGAAGCTCAGCGGCTAATCCCAGGCGGTCTCGATGAGGCTGCCAAGAGAATACTTTCTCGCCTTAATACAGCTGTAGAAAGAATGAGGAAAGGACTGTCTTTTTTGGATGAGAATGCCGGAGCAAGAAACTGTTTTGTTTTAGCAAATAAAATTATGCTAATGCAAATGATTCATTCAGGTAAAGAATTTGGTGGCGCCATGCGTGACGCTAACAGCTTTACTATCAATACTCCGGATTATAGCAGTGAAGAATGGGGTTTCTTTCGCTGGCGTCCATTCCAGCTGGCTTTCCAGTTGCTTGCGATTGAATCGATCGGAAATAGCAACTCTGACGATCGTGAAATTGCTGATTTAATCTGGTTTCCAACCGGCGGTGGTAAAACGGAAGCTTATCTCGCTGTCTCTGCTTTCGAGTTACTTCATCGCCGTTACCAGTATGGTGATGCGGGTGGCGGAACCGCTATTATTCTAAGGTATACGCTAAGGCTGTTAACTACGCAGCAGTTCCAACGCGCTGCTACTATGATTTGCGCTTGTGAAGTCGTGCGAAAGGAAAATACGGATAAATGGGGAGATGAGCCGTTTAGGCTTGGTCTTTGGGTAGGGGGAAGTACCACCCCGAATTATCTGGATGCGGAGTCAGAGCAGTCAGCTGGCTCGTTCCAGAAATACAAAGTTGTGCGAGAGCAGGCGAGACCAGAAAACCCCTTCCAATTGGTTCAGTGTCCTTGGTGTGGCTCACGTATTGTACCTGCAGTACAAAGCCAAGATCCCAAAGATTATGGCATAAGTGCTAGTGCATCTAGCTTTAGGTTCTTCTGCCCTTCAAAAACTTGTTGGTTTCATAATTTATTGCCTGTGCAGGTGGTTGATGAAGCACTGTATAACGAGCCCCCGTCTTTCCTCATTGGCACGATTGATAAATTTGCGCGGCTTGCATGGAGTGATCAACCAAGAGCCTTTTTTGCAGGAAATAAACAAAAGCGCCGCCCCCCTTCTATGATTCTCCAAGACGAGCTGCACCTTATCTCAGGCCCATTAGGCACTATTGCAGGGGTTTATGAAGCTGCAATGGATGTGGTAATGAAACGTTATGGTGCAAATCCAAAATACATTGCCGCAACAGCAACAATACGAAGAGCTAAAGAGCAGGTACGTCGATTGTACGGTCGCGATTGTATGATATTCCCACCTGCAGGGATTACAGCTGAGGATTCATTTTTTTCCCGCGAGGAATCGCCGACTAAAACAAATCCCGGACGTTTGTATATTGGAATTATGGGTCAGTATCACACTCCGGTGACTTCTTTAGTACACTCCAGCGCTGCTTTAGCGCAATCAGCCATTGACGTAAAATTAACAGATAAGGCAGCAGACGGTTATTGGACGCAGGTGATCTTTCATAATAGCCGGCGAGAGTTGGGTAAAACTATGACAATGTCTTTAGATGACATTCCAAAGCGAGCAGAAGTGATTGCTAACAGCACCGCAAAAGCACGAAAAGTAAAGCCAGTTGAAATGTCAGCTAATATACCATCGAAAGAGATTCCGGAAATACTTGAGTCTTTAAACGCGCATAAAGATGATGCGGGAGCAATCGACTGTTTACCCTGCACTAACATGTTCTCAGTAGGTGTTGATGTAAAACGATTAGGCTTGATCATGATGAATGGTCAACCCAAAACTACCTCAGAGTATATACAAGCATCGTCGCGGGTAGGTCGCGATCTTATTCCTGGTCTTGTAGTGGCGCTTTATCCAAATAATAAGGCGAGGGACCGCTCACAGTATGAATCTTTCATACCTTATCACCAAGCACTGTATCGCGCCGTAGAGCCTACTAGTGTCACACCCTATGCATTACCTTCAATGGAGCGCGCACTGCATGCTGCATTGATAACTGTTGTAAGGTATTGCGCTGGACTCTCACATAATGACGGTGCTCGACAATTTGATAAATATAAGCCAGTTGTAGCTGATACTATAACTTCCCTACGACAGCGCATGTTAGAAGCTGAAAAGGATGACCAAACCACACAAGCTGACATAAATCATTACCTAGATAGATGTATTGAAGCTTGGCAGGAGAAAGCGGAACTTTCTAGGGAGGGGGGTATTCAGTTAAGGTATGACTGTAAGTTATCACCTAACTTTGAGCCCCTTATCATCACTTATACTCCGGGCGCAGCCTCTAAACCAGAGATACCTTGGCCAACACTGAACTCTATGCGAAATGTCGATAGCGACTGCAATGTATATGTATGGGGGGAGTAATGATGGGCATTGATAGAACTGTCAGGCGTTCACAGACAATTACACCATTTGGTGTCGGCGGAATCTACGATTTTGGTTCTGAATCATTTGTCGGTATGGATACCAGTAAATGGAAAGTCAAAGGCAGTCCCGACTTGCGTCTTCCTCGACTGGAACGGGTTTTAAAAGTAGAGGGGTTCAGAGCAGCTCCGATCGCTGGTCGGTCATTGTTTCCCGGGGCATATCGTAGCGGAATCTCACTACCTTATTTTCGTTTTCCCTCTTGGTTATTTTGCCCAAATTGCAGAAGCATGAAGCAATGGTTCTCTCGTATGGAGGAGGAAGGAGAACACCCCTACTGTGAAGTCTGTGGTAAAAAAAGCTATCTTGTACCGATGCGTTTTATGGCTGTGTGTAAGAAAGGTCACCTCGCAGATATACCTTGGGGGATATGGGCACATATTGGTAGCGATAAAAAATGTGATAACCATCGTCTGCAGTTTAAATCAGAGCCAAACCGTGGTGCGGGTTTGCAATCACTTGTAATTGAGTGTGTAAACTGCAATTCAAAAAACGACTTAGAGAGGTTGCCATTTAAAGACTCTTTGGCAGGAGTTATGAAAGCATGCCCGGGGAAACATCCTTGGCAGAAGAGCGACTTTGCGGAGCCATGTGATCAACTTCCTCAAGTAGTCCAAAGGGGAGCAAGCAATGCATACTATCCTATTGTTGAATCTGCCATTGATATACGGGTGGGAGACAAAAAGGAAGATTCCCTTTTTGACCTAATAAGGCTTCATCCGAGTTGGCAACCTCTCGTGGATCTAAAAGACCACATTCGCTCTCACGACGATCCTACGGCTTCGATTTTTATTAATAAAATAGTAGCTGATGATAACCTTCAAAAGCTTGGGGTAACTGCTGAAATAGTTTGGAAATGTCTCGTTGAGACCGGAACAGATGAGGGAATAACAGAGTCGAGAGAAAGCAACGATGATAGGTTGTTATTTGACGAATGGAGTGCATTTATTACACCACCAGAGAGCCTGCCTGGTGCAGAGTTTATTGCAGAAAGAGCTAACTTAGAATCATTTTCAGAGAAGCTTCCTAAGGCCGAGAAAGCGTCATGGGAAGAGTTCAAGCGTTTGATAGCCCAGATAACCCTAGCGAAAAAATTACGTATTGTGCGTGCACTAAAAGGCTTTACAAGACTGGAGCCGAATTATGAGAATTTAGTAACCCCTTCTCTTGGGAGTACGGTTAATTGGCTGCCTGCAAATGAAATATATGGAGAAGGTATCTTCATCGCACTAGATCCCGAAGCCCTTAATAAATGGGAGATACAAATATCAAATCAAGTTCTAGCTGGAATGCGGAACGCTAAAAAACTTTCCACTCTTGGTTTTCTTCCTGAAGCTACAGATCGCTTTGTATTGCTGCACACTCTCTCGCATATACTCATTCGACAGCTTTGCTTTGAGTGTGGATATTCATCGTCTTCTCTCTCTGAGCGAATATATAGTGACGAGAAAGAAGGTATGGCAGGTATCCTCATATATACGGCTTCGGCTGATAGTGAGGGTGCTTTGGGTGGTTTGGTAAAAGAGGGGTTGCCTGAGAGGCTGTACGGCACTTTTAAAACCGCGCTATTTAGAGCCGGCTGGTGCTCGAATGATCCTATATGTAGTGAGCTGGAACAACAAGGTGTTCAGGGGTTAAATAAATCAGCTTGCCATGCGTGTACTCTGGTGGCCGAAACAAGTTGTGACCATGCTAACAGCTTACTTGACCGCTCTGTAATCATTGGAACTAAAAGTGCTCCAAAAATCGGTTATTTCAATCACATGCTTTCATTAATTGAAGGATCTGTTTAATGCGTTTGCCAAGACGCTCAGAATTGAGTGAGCAACAAGAAGATTTTTTAATGGAGGCGCCATTAGATAAGCCGGTATTATGTGTTGGTCCACCGGGGACAGGGAAAACTGTATTAGCTCTTTACCGGGCGGTAGTTTTAAACCAGAAACACAATAAAGTTGATTTGATCATGCATAGCAAGCTACTGAACCGCTATGTTGAGAGATCGGTTGAAGAGTTAAACCTGAGTGTTGATTCAAGAACTTGGCACTCCTGGATTTATCACCTATGGGCGAAGGGAAATGGACGTTACAAGATACCTCAAATAGAGGATTGGCTGCCAGATTTCAGTAAGGCTGTTAGTATCATAAAGGAAGGAAAGCCGCGCAATCCTCAGAAAATGTATTGGGACCATCTTATTATAGATGAAGGTCAAGACTTCCCAAAAGAGTTTTATCTTTTTCTTACCGTGCTGAGGCACGAGCAATCGGTTCTAAAAGGTCGGCGTCCACCAAGTCTTACAATTTTTGCAGATGATAACCAAAGGATGGAAGAGAGAAGAAACTCTACAATAAATCAAATACAATCTAATGTTCCAGAGGCTACAAAGTATGAAATCACAGTTAATTACCGAAACTCCGGGCCTATTGCCAAGTTAGCAAATTATTTTTATGTGGGTATGTCAACGGGTAAACCTAATATCCCTAAAAATGCCAAGGGGCTAATGCCACAGCTTAGGCGGTTTAAAACGCTTGATGACGAGGTTTCTTCAGTGGTCAATTGGCTGAATAATAACGATGACCTTTCAGCGGGTATTATTGTTCCTGATAGGCAAGTTCAGAATAAAGTGGTCAAGGCAATAAAACCTCTGGCTGAAAAGAGAGGTTTTAAGGTTCAGAAATACGCGTCAGGAAACGATGCAAGCATGATCGATTTTTATACTGGTGGGACTATAACCGTTGTTTGTGACAAAAGCTGTAAGGGATTGGAGTTTAACGCCGTATTTATCCCGCAAATACAGGCCTATAAAACCGATGGTGCTAATGAAGATTTCTTTAAGATGAAAATGTATGTAATGATCAGTAGAGCAAGAACGTACTTGCAGTTGTCATTCTCGGAGTGTGAGGAAGCTCCTCAAGTGGTAAAAATGCTACCGCCTGAGGAATACGAGGTTTTACAGTGGAAAATATAGATAAAACAAAAGAAATACAAGAATCGCTTTTTGACAACTCTCTTTCAACTAGCCTTTTCTTCGTAACTACACAGCGTAATCTTATGTCGTTTCTTGGCGCTGGTATGCTGGTACCTGCCAGTGCTCAATTCCGCTACAAGAAAGACAGCCGCGAGCACTTTGGCGGAGCCATACCTTTCTGGAAAGGAGGAATTCCTTCTTCAGGCTATTATAAAGATATATTAAGCGATGAACGCTCAGTTATTGTTGAATGCCACACCGACGATATAACGAAGTATAGCGGGCGATTTATAAAAGCAGAAAACGAACAACTTTTGGTGGTTAACGCACCCGTACCTCTTTTGACTGTTACAGCCTTCCACATGCCATCCAGATCGATTATAGATGACTTTGTGATGCGTGTTCCGGAGGATGTTGTATTAGATAGCAGTATTTTTAAGGTTGCTAAGGATATCAGTTACTTTGAAAAAGCAGACATCCCCGATATAGGTAAAATTAATACAATAGAGCCCCAATTAAACTTTTTGGACTCCATTGGTGGAGGTGTAAAGGCCTTACTTAAGTTTATGTCAGATGAAATATCTGATTATACATATATACGTGATTTGCTAAACCTTTGCCTTACTTCATATAGCAACACCCACTTAAAGGCGAAAAAACCAAACCTCAGTAGGAGTACTTCGAAAGTATCTGAATCTGATCAAGCTATTATTTTTTCTCTGCTGCCTATCCTCCGTGACATAAAATTTGAAGACGGGATCGACCCGGTATCACTACTTGATAAACTCGTTTTTTCTCTTGAAGCACAAGCATCTGAACTTGGCGAAGATACTTTAAAGTGGGCTCAATACGTTAAAAGAGCCATTGAAGGAGAACAAGAGGTTCCCGCTCTTGCCGATGAACGAGATATTTTTAAACGTTCAGTTTTACTCTTCCTTCTTCGGCCTGACATAGAAAGACTAGAGAAAGTGAAAAGTTCCTCGATTTCGCCTGGTCCTGCTGTATTATCAATTGCCGCATTCTTGGCCGGTTTCTCTCTTGGGTTAACAAGAATGGGACCTGATTATAAAGGCGAGTACAGAAGTTTTAATCGATTTACAAAGTCTCTAATAGATTCGTTATGGTGCAAGTCGCATTTGGCTCTCAATATTGTGCTTGAACCTACGCCCTATGGAACGGCTGAAGTGTATGAAGTTAATCGCGAGGTATTGCTCAAGCTGGAAGTCCGGCAAAACGTGGTTCTGGCGCGCGTGCTTAATCAGGCTAAATCAGCGGGTTATGATCTACAGTACAACTACGAAAACCAAGAATTATATTATGCTTTTGATATGGGTAAAGGTAGAAAGCAGACGATTTATATTGAACTAATAACTCCTTTGGCGCCCGGTTTTGATGTTATTCGATTTGTTTCTCCATGTATGGATTTATCGGGTAAAAATAGAAATAAGTTAAAGAAGGATGTTGCGGTCGATTTCCTTAAAAGAAACTGTGTGGAGTCTATGTATTGCGGGTTTGCTTACTCAGAGAGACGTAAAGCAATAGTTGCTCAGGCTATGCAAATTGTCAGAACCATGGATGATGATGAGTTCGTTACATTGCTAAAGTATGTTGCAAAAGTAGCAGATGAATATGAGAGTGATGTTTTAAATAAAGACATATACTGAAGAACGGTAAAGCCCGAGACTTCTCGAAACCCTCCTGTGGCCGAAGTAATTGCATATCTCCGCGATCTCGGAATTGTTCGACCACTTGATACCTATCAACCTCTGATTCCACCCACCAAACTCAACCGCTCCTTAGCCCGGGTAATTCCCGTATACAGCAGCTCTTTGCTTAGCACGGGGCTGTCGTGATCGGGCAGTACCATGACGGTGTGCTTGAATTCGGAGCCCTGAGATTTATGTACAGTCATGGCGTACACGGTTTCTATGTGGGTGAGGCGGCTGGGCAGTACCCAGCGCACGCCGTTATTTTCAGACTGACTGGTCTGGTCGGGAAAGGCGACGCGCAGATGGCCGTGTTCGGGGTCTTTAAAGGTTAGGCCAATATCGCCGTTGTTCAGCTTCAGTCCGTAGTCGTTTTTGGTGACCATAACGGGGCGACCTTCGTACCAAGTGTTGGCGTTTACGCCGAGTATGTCGCCGACTTTTTGGTTAACGGCTTTTACGCCCCAGGGGCCTTCGCGCAGGGCAGTCAGGATTTGGAAGTTGCTTAGGTTTTGCAGGGCTTCTTGGGCAATATCGTTGATGTTGTTGGCATCGGTTGTTGCATCGGCATTGTTCCTGACGTGTAACGTCAGGCTACCCCTGATAAGAGCTTCGAAGGCTGGATCATCTAAGCTGGCGACTTCGTGCAGGCTGACGGGGTAGTCTTCATCGGCGTTTTTAGCTTTTTCGAGTTCCTGCTTTGTTGCGACGTTGTCTTGCTGGTTAATGGCGTTAGCCAGGTCGGCAATAGGACCTTTGAAGCGGTAGCTTTTGCGGAATTTCACGACATGCTGCAGACGTTGCTCGCCGCTTTCCTCTATTAAATCACCTGGGAAGGCCGGCGTGTCGGCTACTTGCTGCAACCACTGGGCGGTTTCTGTTTGGTAGTGGCCTTCGTCCGCGCCTTCACACAGGTTGCCCAACACGGCGCCGGCTTCTACTGAGGCAAGCTGGTCTTTATCGCCTATTAGCACCAGCCGCGCATTTTTCGGTGTGGCTTTTAGCAGCGCGGTCATCATTTCAATGTCTATCATTGAGGCTTCGTCGACTATCACGACATCGGTGCGCAGTGGGTTGTCGGCGTTATGTTTAAACGCGCGCGAATTCGGTTTTACACCCAGTAATCGGTGCAGGGTTTTACCTTCGGGTTTTATGGAGTCTAAGGCGTCTTTTAAAGTGGCGAGCTTTGCATCACCCCGCAGCGTATTCAGCTCGCTTTCTATTGACTCGGTCAGTCGCGCGGCGGCCTTACCGGTAGGTGCTGCCAGCGACACGCGCAGCGGCGGTAGGCCGAGGAATAAAGTCTGATGCTGCAACGCAGTTAGCAAGCGCACTACGGTGTAGGTTTTGCCGGTGCCGGGCCCGCCGGTTATTACGCTAAAGCGATTTCGGACGGTATTGGCGCAGGCCACGCGCTGCCAGTTAATCTCTTCTGTTTTTTCATCGTCAGGTTTATCAAACAGCTTAGCCAGCGTACTTTTCAGTAAGTCGCCGTTGGTAACTGGCCGATCGCGCATGCGCGCCTGCAAGTCGCTTTCTATAAAGGCTTCGTACTGCCAGTAGCGACGCAAATACAGTTTACTGCCACTAAATACCAGTGGCTGATTGCCTTTACCGTCGGCGTCTACGCAGTGGCTTTGGGTTAAAGCGGTTTCAACATCGGTACCAAACTGACGGAACAACTCGCTGGGAGTATCGCAGTTTGGTGAATAGCGGTTTTCGGGTGGTAAATTCAGTACGCTTTCGGGCTCATTCTGCAGCGCTTTTATATCAATACTGGTATGCCCGCGGCCGGCTTCGTGCGAGGCACACAGGGCTGCCAGCAATACCTCACTGCGCGTTTCGCCAGCTTGCTGCAAAAACTCCACAAAGGCCAGGTCTATTGATCGTATCCAGCCGGCATTGCGCCACTCACGGAGGGCATCAAATAAGGTGTTTGAGGTTACTTCTGTCATACCGACTCCTTATCTGAAAGGTTATTACCCACAAAAAGTGCGTCCAGCTGCTCTATTAACTTCCGTGGCGGCCTGTCGCAGAACGCCCCGCCGGTCTCCGCCCGATGCCCGCGCAAAAACAGATACACGGCACCGCCAACGTAAGTGTCATAGTCATAGTCACTGCCTAACCGCGCCTTTAACAAACGATGCAGTGCCAGCGTGTAAATGACGTATTGCAGATCGTAACGACTGTGCAGAATTTTCTCGCGCATGGCTTGTTCGGTGTAGGCGTGGTCGTGTTCGCCCAGCCAATTGGACTTATAATCTGCCACGTAATATTTGCCGTTATGCTCAAACACTAAATCGATAAAGCCTTTTAGCATGCCGTTCAGCACATTAGGTTCCAGCGCCGGGCGTTCGTGCCCCGGCAGAATGTGTTCACAAACCAGGGCGTCCAGCCTTTGTGCGTTAACTTCGCTGGCACCAAACCAGAATTCCGGCTCGGCTTTGTATTGCTCCAGTACGCTTAAGCTAATGCGGTCACCACTGTCATTAATGGGGAATTGGTTGTGTAAATAGGCATCCAGCCAGTGTTCCAGGCTGTTTTGGTGTTCCTGCCAATAAGGGCTGACACAAAAGCCCTCAACCAGCTCTAAGCGCTTAGTCGCGTCACCTGAAATTTGCGCAAAGCCGATATTGGCCGACTCTTCCAGTAAGTTATGCAAGAACGTACCCAGCCCCGCGCCTTTGGGTAAGTGATGAATGCTGTCCGGGCTCGGCTCGGCGGCACTGGCGACTTCTGCCTCGTCATCGTCGCGCTCGTCCAACAGGTTCATTTCAGCGGGCGACTGCGGTGCCTGCACGCTTTTTGTCATGGCGCCTTCGTATTTCAGCGCGCTGTAACTGGCCACCCACCAACGTTCCAGCTTGCGGTCTGCGGGCATGCTGCGCGGTGTCAGTTTCGGCGTCTTTTGCTCTTGCTCCAGCGCACGGACTAAAGGCTCGTCGTCTTCCAGTCGCGTTAATTGTGTGTGCGGCTCCTGTTGCCAGCGCTCACTGACTTCGTTGTACAGCTCATCGGTTAACGACTCACCGCCGTTCAGTAGATAAAACAGCGGATTGTTGCGATGCTCTTTCACCGCTTCCAGTGCAATAAAAGTGGCGTATTGCGCGCGGGTAACGGCTACGTACATTTTGCGTAAGTCTTCGGCGAGGATCTCATTACTCAAGCGCTGCTTGTTGTCGTCGTCTTTTGACCACAATACCTGTAGCTCACCGTTTTCATCGTGATACACCGCCGGCGGCTTTATCCGGTAGGCTTCTGCCTGGGTGTACGCCACAAACGGCATAAACACCAGCGGGTACTGCAAGCCTTTCGACTTATGAATGGTGATAATTTTTATCAGTTCGTCGTCGCTTTCTAAGCGCAGTTGCTGCTCGTCACTCTGAGTACGGCTGTTACTACCAAAGCCGTGGCGTTCGTTCACCTGCTCGGCAAAATGGTTCACCAGCGCCGGAATACCGTCCAGCACCAGGCTCTGCTGTTGCAGCAGCTCGGCAATGTGCAGCACGTCGGACAGCTGCCGTTCGCCGTGAATGCGGTCTTCCAGTAGCTTAGCCGGTACCTGGTGATCGTGCAGCAGGCTGTGCAACATGGCCAGTACGCCCTGTCGCTGCCACTGATCGTGATAACTTAAAAACTGCTCTACCCGCTGTTCCCACTCGCGTTCGTGGCTGTGAATATGTTCCAGCTCACTCAGCGGCAGGCCAAGTAACTGTGTCGCCAGGGCGCTGCGTATCAACGACGGGTCGCGCGGTTCGGCGCAGGCACTCACCAGCGCCAGCAGGTCTTTGGCAACGCGCTGCGCAAACACCGATTCCCGGTCCGACAAATAAACGCTTTTCAGCCCGCGATCACTCAACGCCTTTTTAATGGCATTCGCTTCGTTAAAGTTGTTTACCAGCACCGCAATGTCACTGGTTTTGACGCGCTGCTCGAGTTTATCGTCGCCGTTGTAATAGCCCGCCTGCGGGTCATTAAGCAGCGAGGCAATCAGGTTAGCGTGATGGTTCGCCGCTGCGCGGAAGAAGGTGTCTTTATTGCGTTTTTCCTCTCCGGACACCGACCACAGAAGCGCCGGTGCGGTTTTTAAGTTGCTGGATAACAGGCAATGTTTGAAAGTGCGCTTCAACCCATTCGCACCCACCGGGTTAAAGGGCAGCTGGTTTTCTGCTTCGGTTTTAAACAGGAACGCGCCGCGCGGCAGCTCTTCAGCACGCTCAAACAGCGCATTAACGCCGTCCACCATGGCCTGCGACGAGCGGAAGTTTCGGGCCAGATTATAATGCCGGCCTTCGGTATCGCGCCGGGCTTTTAAATAGGTATAAATATCGGCGTTACGGAAGCTGTAAATGGCCTGTTTCGGGTCGCCAATAAGGAAAATACCCGTGCCCGGGTGCGGCTCCGCCAAATTATAAATACGGTTAAAAATCTCGTACTGCACCGGGTCGGTGTCCTGAAACTCGTCCACCATAGCCACCGGATACTGCTTACGAATAGCGGCCGCTAAGGCTTCACCACTGGGGCCTTTCAGTGCGTCCCGTAAACGCGTCAGCATGTCGTCGTGACCCATTTCGGCACGCTGGTTTTGCAGTTCGGCAAAGCGACTGCTGACCCAGAAGGCCGCGTGTTGTTTTACTTTGGCCAGCTCTTCCTGCTGCTGCACTTTGCTGCACTTAATGCGTTCCTGCAGCTCACCTAAAGTGGCCCAACTTTGGGGCATGCCGCCAAGTTTGGCATCGGCAAACTTCTGTAACTCGTCGGTGCTTATGTTTTTCCAGTTAGCTGCCGTAGCCTCCGGCTCAACTAAGTCAGGATCTCCGCACCAGTCCGCAAATTTCTGAAATTGCTTAAGTTTGGTTGCTGCGCCTTTGGCTTGTGAGGTTTTATCAACCAATTCCTGCACAATAGGCGCAACTTCCTGCTTTATATCAGCCATTCGTTGCTGATGGGCGCTTTCAGCTTCCTTCAGCAGGCTGTGCAAGTCACCATTGACCGGTGCCTGCCCGCTTTTGCTTAAGCTGTAAGTGAGCCCCAACAAGGTTTCCGGTGATTTAAAGTCTTCCAGCAACCGGGCACTGAGCTCGGCATCCGCGGGGTAAATAAAACGGCGGAAGTAGTCTTCGGCCGCCTGCAGGCGCAGCTCTTCGTTGTCGGTTTCAACGTCCTGGCTGAACAGGCTACCGCTGGCAAAGGCGTGTTCTTTCAGCATGGACTGACACCAGCCGTGGATGGTTTTCACCGCCGCTTCGTCCATGGACTGCGAGGCTAAATCCAGCAGCCGCGCCAGATGCATCAGGTTTTGCTCCTGCACTGCGCAGTCTTCCCGCAGGCTGGCTAAGAAGGGGTCACCTTCTACGGCTTCCGGGTCACGGAAGTAAGCTGCGGCTTCGGCTAAGCGCGCACGAATACGGTCACTCAGCTCTTCGGTGGCGGCCTTAGTAAAGGTCATGACCAGAATGTTTTTCGGCACCAGTTCGCGTTCAAACGCAGTTTCTTCCGTACCATTATGTGAGCCGTGTCCAATAACCAAACGCACATAAAGCGCAGCAATGGTGTAGGTTTTACCGGTACCGGCGCTGGCCTCAATTAAGCGGCTGCTGTTCAACGGAAAGTCGAGCGGATTCTCTAACGTATGCCCTGATGATTGAGAAGACAACTGGCTCATGATTTATCCTCCGGCACCAGGGTTAAGCGCATAGGGTCATAAAGTTCGTCCATAAAGCGACGGAAGTGCGGTGATGCCTGAATGGCTTGGTAACTTTCGGCTACGCGCCCGCAATAATCACTTTTGGTGACCAGTGCCGGGTCTTGAAAGCCTTCTTCTTCGTATTTTTGCCGGGCGGCTTCATGCGCCAGCGTTTCATCATGCTCGTTCTTGTCCATTGCACTTAGCCAGGCCATGCCCACATCCAGATGCATGGCTTGCGGCTGCTGTACTGACAGGGCCACTAACTCCAGTATTTGTTCCAGTTGTTGTACTGCAAGCTCAGCCGGCACCGGTGCCACCTGCAACTGACACCCGCCTTTGGACACAATTAAAAGCCGTGTCGGCTTTTGTAAATTCAATAACAACAGACCAAGGTAATAAGCGCTAGCGTGCTTCCAGCCGCCGCTGTTAATGCCTTTACCGTTTTTAGCAGCAATATTGCTGGCCGAGGTAACCACCCATAGGTGCTCGCCGCTTTCATTGGTATGCAGCCCGGTTAGGGTGTCATCAATAGTCAGCCCGCTGTGCTCAAAAAACACCTCAACCGGAAACTCATTCACACCCGAATAACCGGCAATGCTTTGCTGATAGGTTTCCAGTATCTCCTGCGACTGCTCCAGCAACTGAAACCCATTTTGCTCAGCTATTGCGCCAATACCTAAAGCCCCTTCACGCTTTATGCGGTTTAGCTCTTTTAGTAGCGAGGCTTCAATGCCTGCGCCTCCCAGCAGCGCCCGCTTGCCCGCATCCACCAAACGCGTAGTCAGTGACCAGCTTTGCAGGTTATCCATCACAAAGGCTTCGCTGTCGTCCAGATCTTCACTGTTGCGGCTGAAGTAAGTATCCAGTCGCCAGTTAAAGTACAGCCGGGCGGGCTCTTCAATAAAGCGCTTAATGTCGTTAATGCTCAGGGTGCGTCCCAGCTCGTCGTCCTGGGCGGTTCCCGAAGCCGGGCGGCTCGTAGCAGCCAACGAGCCCCGATGCGCCTGCGCCCATTCACTGGCATAGGTGAAATAGTCCGGGTCTTCCTGGCTAAAGTAATACGGGTTAAACGGCTGTAATTTGTGCTCAACGGTCAGGCTGTTAATGTCCACTTCCCAGCCCTGTTGCAGGTGGTCACGCAGCTGCGCCACCAGCACCGACGGCGTGCGCTCGCTATTGTCTTTGGCGCTGTAGCCTACCCAGCTTAGGTAAAAACAGTCACGGGCTGAGAGCATAGCCTCCAGGAATAGATAGCGGTCATCGTCACGACGGGAGCGGTCACCCGGCCGATACCGGTCGGTCATTAAATCAAAGTCGACACGCGGCGTTGAACGTGGGTAATCACTTTCGTTCATGCCCAGCACACACACGTATTTAAACGGAATGGCCCGCATAGGCATTAAGGTGGCGAAGTTTACCGCCCCCGCCAAAAAGCGTTGGTTCAGGTTCTGCTGATCCACGCGCTCCAGCCAGGCGTCTTTAAATATGGGCAGGCGTAGTTGTAACTCATTATCCGCTTCTACGCAAATATCGCGCAGTTGATACAACTCGTCACCCAGCTTGGCTAACAGTAAGCGATCACTGTCTTCTTCGACCTCGAAAAATTGTTCCAGCAGCCACTCGCCCTGAGTGACCCACTCCGGCAAGGTGTGTTCACCCTGCGTGCGCTGCCACCATTGTTCCAGGGTGCGAACCACATCTGCCAGACACCCCACCAGCGCGGCACTTAGCCCGGCCACTTCGGTATAAGGTTCTACGTTAGCCCAGGGTGAATCGTTTTCTAAACTAACGTCAGCCAAATCGCCCATGGCGTAACCGGCTATCATGCGTTTTAAGCCAAACCACCAACTGTTGGTTTCTTCCGCTGCCGGCATATAAAACTGCCCGCGCTGATCAGCGTTAAGCCCCCAGCGTGCGCCCGCTTCTTTTACCCAGCGTTTTAACTGCGGCAGGTCATCATCACTCATATCAAAGCGTTGCTGCACCGCGGGTACCGACAACAAATTGAATAAATCGGTCTGAGTAAAACGCAACTGATCAACTTGCAACAGCAATTCCAGCGCTATCATTAACGGCCGCTGATGACGCTCACCCTGGTCGGCAATGGTATAAGGAATGGCACGCGGGTCACGTTCACCAAAGCGGTTGTGATAACGGCCAAATACCGCATCAATGTAAGGCGCGTAAGTGTTGACGTCGGGCAGCATGACCATAACATCACGCGGCTTTAACTCGGGGTCTTTCGCAAAGGCATCCAGTAGCTGGTCATGCAACACTTCCAGCTCGCGCTGCGGGCTGTGGCAAACGTGAAACTGCAGTGACTTATCGGCAGTATTCGGCGTACGCCAAAGCTCACGGGTTTCCTGTACCGGCCGCAGGTTTAGAATATCGTCCTGCAGCTGGGCGAGTAAATGATCGGTGCTATGGGGCTCAAACAGCTCCAGCTTAATGGTGTTAAACGCTTCCTGTTTGGCCAGGGTTTCATCATATAAATCCAGTAAGCGAATGTAGTCACGACCCTGCTTACCCCAGGAGGCCAGCAATGGATGCGCCAGCTGATGCAGTTCGTCGTCGTTCGGGTCGTCGGGCAGTTCCGGCTTGTGTTTTAAGCGCGAAGACGCTTTGACCGCCTGCCGCAAGGCTTCTTTGCCATCGACAATATCCGCCCAGTGGTACTGCGATGGGTTATGCACACACAACAGAATTTGGGTATAGCCTTTAATGGCATCCAGCACCTGCAGCATTTGCTGCGGCAGCGAGGAAATACCAAACACCACCACCCGTGGCGGCAAACCTGCAGGGCGTTCAGTTAACGCCTTTGCCGTATCAATAAAGCGCTGATGCAGCTCCGCCCGGTTATTCCAGTAGTCGTCTATGCCAATGTCGTTACTGACTGCACGCCACAATTCCGGCTGCCACAACTGTTCGACTTCAACTGGTTGTTCCTGCTCCAGCACGTCCTGACCACGCACCCAGTTATCCAGCCAGTCGGCACGATACACCGCGTACTGATCAAACAGGTCAGCCAATCGCCCACTCAACTGATACAGCTTGCGGCCGTCGCTGTCGTCGGAGGTATAGTGCTTAAGCGGTGCAAAGTGCGGGTTATGCTCAATAAGCTCGGGCAACAAGCGCATTAACCGCCAGGTTAAGCGGTCTTTATCAAAGGGGGAGGTTTTGGGAATGTCGTCACCGAGCACGGCTCTGTATGCTTGCCACTGAAACCTTGCCGGCAGAGTGACGTCTATCATGGCAGCAATGCCACTGGCCTGAGCTAAATTAATTTTCAGCCACTGGGCGATACCGTTACTCTGCACCAGTACGGTTTCCTGCTCCAGCGGCGCCAGCGGGTAGTTTTGGGTGAATGTAACCGCCACATCGGTTAAGTCTTCCAGCCGATGTCCATGCGCGACAATAAAGCCGGGGGTCAATTCACTCACTCGCTGCTCTCCCTGTAGGGTTACTGTAAGACATCCATCCTAATCAATAGGGAATTATCTTACTAGTTATAGAGCAACTTATCGACGCGCTTATTTCGCCAGTAGTTTGTCTTTGGCCTGACGGTTCGCTTTACGCATTTCTGAGAAGGTCGAGTTCTTTTTATAGCGTCCCTTCTCTACGTGGCGAATTATCGATACATCTTCAATGTTTAATGGTTTTCCGTGCGTACCCAATAACCAGCGGAACGCGCGATCCTCGTAAGTTTTTACCCACCGGTCTTTCGGCTGCTGATAGCAGTCTATCTGCTCGCAATAGCCATAGCGACGTGCCGTGTCACCATGAACTATCTGCACCGGGCCAGAGGCTTTTGAAAAGGTGTGGGTGGTAAAGTCCGCCTGCTGCAAGCATTCTTCAACTGAGGTTTCTTTACCATTACACAGAACATCATGCTCTTCGCTCAATAACGAAGTTCGAGAAACCTGTTCCGGGAACGCCAGAATGCAGGACTCTTTGCGTAAGGTCTGTTTTAAGCTTGGGAAGGTATTTTCCCCAAACAGTAAGTCGCAGTCGGTAAACCAAATCCAGTCGGCTTTCGTTTCTTTTGCAGCTTTATTACGGCCTATACCACGGCGTAGTAAGTCGCCTTTGTTGAGCGCAATAAAATTCCACTCGATATTATCAACCTGTTTCGATTCATACTCTTTAATTAAAGCAACGGTGTTTTTGTCTTCGGGGCAATAAAAACCGGTCAGCGTAACTTTAAAGTCCTCCGGGGCATTATCCAGCAGCGACTTCAACTGATACACAAACAAATGCGAATAGTTCCAGCAGTGACTGACAATTTCAATATGTTCAGGTGTGCTGGTCAGGTCTTCAATTTCGGTTGACTCCGGTACATCATATAGCCAACTAGCCGGAACGGGACTGGATACCGCAAATCGCAATATGAACTCTTTACTTTGCTGTAACCAACTTCTTAGTGCCATTCAGCATTACCTCGCATTCGCTTTCTTTGAACGTACTATGGTATTTTCGACACAGGCTACAGAAGAACTGGACGCTTTGTAACCACTCTATAACGAACGAAGGGGTTAGTTGTTAAACCGATGAATTTAGTTAAAGGTTTTTTCGAACAATTGCGCTATCGCTGGTTACGAAAGTATAAATCGCTGGCGGGCTCAAGTCTTAAACGAAACGCCCAGGCGATAACTGAACTGCAATGGCAACAGCGCGACACCTTAATTCAGTCGGAACACTCACTGCCCGGTCAGTTGATAGTGAACCTAACCTCCTTCCCTGATCGCTTTGCTAAGCTGCACCTGACATTAAAGTCGCTATTGTTACAGACGGTAAAAGCGGACAAAGTCATTTTATGGTTATATCAGGACGACATTGCCAAACTTCCGGCAAGTGTCACTGTACTGCAAAAATACGGCTTAACCATTGCGCTAGTCAGTACCGACACCCGTTCCTATAAAAAGCTGATTCCGGCACTTAAAAGCTTTCCCGATGCCTTTCATGTGACCGCTGATGATGACATCTATTACCGTCCTAGCTGGCTGGCAATCTTAGTCAATGCGTATACGGGTAATGACCAGGAGATTCTGTGTTGGCGGGCACATTACTTACGCCGGGCAAAAAGCGGAGAAATACGACCCTACAGGCAATGGTACCCGAAAACAGAGGTACGGGGTCCCGATCCGCGTCTGTTTTTTACCAGTGGCGCCGGAGTGCTTTTCCCGCCGGGTTGCTTTGATAAGCGCGTTACTGACCAGGAGCTGGCTTCTTCTCTGGCTCCTTATGCGGATGATTTATGGTGGTTTTGGTTAGCCAGCCTGAATAACTGCATCATACGACGAGTGGGTAACAACCCTAAACTGATTAACTGGAAAGGCAGCGGTGGCAGTTCGTTATGGCAGTTCAATAAGCGCGAAGATGGCGGCAATGACGCACAGCTACAGAATTTAATCGCACATTTTGGTCTGCCGCCAACCTTAGAGAAGAAGTAAAAGGATCAGAGAATGGAAATTTTTATTGCGGTATTTTTCTTTGCTTTTTCGACAACTATTACGCCGGGCCCCAACAATATTATGATTATGTCGTCAGGCGTGAACTATGGTGTTAAGTCCAGCCTGCCGCACTTTCTCGGCATTTGCCTTGGCTTTCCGGCCATGGTGCTGGTGGTTGGTATGGGCTTTGGTTCGGTACTGGAGCAGTTCCCGCTTCTGCACCAAATGATTAAAATTGCCGGTACTGTCTATTTGCTTTGGCTGGCCTGGGTCATTGGCTCACAAACTCCCAAGGCAATTGAAAAGGGTGACCGTAAGCCATTAACTTTCTGGCAGGCGGTTTTGTTTCAGTGGGTAAATGGCAAGGCCTGGGTTATGGCAACAGGCGCAGTGGCAGCATTTACCACAGTTGCAGGCACGCTTTGGTCAGAAGTAATGGAAATAACTGCCGCTTTTCTGGCGGTGGCATTTCCTTGTGTAGGCGTTTGGCTGGTGGCCGGCGCCGGACTGAGGCAGTTACTCACCAACCACACCGCACAGCGCGTCTTTAACGTCTCAATGGCTCTTCTATTGGTCTTTTCTGTGTTACCCGTCGTATACGATATCTGGATATTCTATACAGCCTGAGCAATCTCTCAAATAACACAAAAATAACATTTACCCAGTGCTTAGTCTGTGCTTAACTAAAATTGTAAACAGTCGGATGGAATCATGGACGCCATAAATACTCAAGTTACGTTTAGCCAACTCATTTCTGAGCTTTCGTCTCGCTTGATCAACAGCGAGCCGGCAGAAACTTACGAATGCATAGAAGAAGTCATCGAAGCATTTGGCAGCTACGCCGGTGCAGACCGCTGCTATGTTTTTGAATTTGATGACGCTGTTGCCAATATGACCAATACCCATGAGTGGGTGCGAGATGGCTTTGACGCACATATTGATGACCTTCAGTCTGTGGGTATCGATGACCTCCCCTGGTTTTTCAGTGAAATAAAGACGCACCAACTGTTGATTGTTAATGATGTCGAGTTATTACCCCCTGAAGCCGAAGCTGAAAAGCAGGAATTTAAACGCGAGCATATAAAGTCGGTTATCTGTGTCGGTATTGTGGCGAAGCATCAGTTACTTGGTTTTGTCGGCTGTGACAGAGTCCAGAAGAAGCATCGCTGGATACCAGAAGAAGTTCGCTGTTTAAAGCTAGTCGCCAACATTATTGCCAATACGCTAGAGCGCCAGCGAACCTATGCCGAGCTCATTCATACTCAACGTGAACTGGAAAAAGCCAACCGCCTGCTTCATGCGCAAGTGTCTCAGGATGGCTTAACCGGTATTGCCAACCGCCGCGCCTTCGACGAGCGCATTCACAATGAGATACAGCGTTCAATGCGAGAACAGTCGCCCCTAAGCTTACTGATTATCGATATCGATCATTTTAAGTCCTATAATGATCACTACGGTCATTTACAAGGCGACCAGGCGCTAAAGTCGGTTGCCAATGCACTATTCGATCTGTTCCAGCGCAACACGGACTTTGTTGCCCGTTACGGTGGGGAGGAATTCGTTGCTGTGATTTCAGCGACTGACAGAAAGAAGACCGAAGACAGCATCAACCATTTACTTGAATCAGTCAGAGCCTTGCAAATACCTCATGAAACCTCGGCTATAGCGCCCTACTTGACTGTTAGTGTCGGTGGCTATATCCATACTCCACAAACCGATGAAAACATTGAAACACTTGTAGAAAAAATGATAGGCAAAGCAGACTCAGCGCTTTATCGCGCCAAGTCCAATGGTCGAAACAAAGGGTATTTAGACGACTAGCATTATTGTGCTAGCTGTTTTTGCAGCTCTTTATCGTCAACGCCTTTAAGCTCTGCAAGCATTTGCTCCGAGGTTTCCGTGTCGCCTTTTAGCGCCAATAGCTGTGCTTTTCTAAACTGGGCCCAGTGCGGCTCAGGCAAATTATCCGATGTTACCTCTTCCTCTAAGTAGCTATTTAACGCTGCAATTCCAGCTTCGATTTGGTTTTCGGCTAAAACGGCGGTTTTTCCAATCTGATACAACGCCATACTGACTGCAGAACCATCATCTGAAACGCCATTTACCGCTCTATCAAGCAGCTTGAGAGCCGTATCAAATTCTCCTGCGCGTTGTTTTTGCAAGCCTGCATAAAGCAAAACATCCGCATTATTTGGGTGTGCTGCTATGGTTTCTTCCAGCAGCGATTCTGCTTCTGTCATCTTTTCATGCTTACGAAAATACCCAACTTTCGCGAGCGCACCTTGTGCCGGGTCTAACGCCATCATTTTCTCAATTTGAGCCAGCGCTTTTTCGTCATCACCACCGGCAATAGAGGGCGCCATTAAATAAAACTGCATTAGGGATCTACGGTATTTAATACTCTCAGGCGCCAGTTCAACTGCTTTCTCAAAGGAGTCCACTGACTTGCCGGCGTAGCTCATCGCACTGAAAAAGGCATTTTGTGCCTGTTGCGCCATCACCACCCCACGGGTATGCCATGCTTCAGCGTTTCCCGGTTCATTTTTAACCCATTCTTCGACGCTGTTTTCAGCGCTATCCAATGAGCCATCAGCCAACTGCTGCTGAATAACCTGCTTCGTTTCCACCTCGGCATAAACGCCGGGCGCAAAAATTAATGTTGTAAGTAAGAATAAAAGCCACCTCACGAGAATTCTCCTTTTTCGTATTTTTGTGACCATAAAAATATAAGCACCGTACCTACAACACCCGGCACTACCCAGAATAACAATTGCCACTGCCCCAAGTGAGCCAGCACATGACGCGCGCCAAAAGCAAAGAACGCTGTATAAACCGCTATGCCTGAACCACACATTGAACTTAAATGCTCTATCAGCCAGGCATTCTTCTTAACTGAGGGCGAAAATGCAAAACGCAACATTTGATACACGTTTACTAACCCTAAAATGCCAAAAATAATGTGCAACCAAGGGCTGACAAACTGAATAGCAGGCGTATTCATGCTCTGCCATAGCAACACCAGAGACATCACCGCCAAACCAACCGGCATCGATAAGTAGCTGAATGTGCGCAAGTTATCGCGACTTCGTTTCGACCGCAAAACAACGGTTGCGTTCCGAACCGAGGCAAAAGTAAACACGGAAAGGAACAACAGCAATGTCCAAAAGAAGCGAATCCCCTCTGTAACGGCGTCAGGTCTTTGGCTATTGGCAATGATGTCCGCTTTAAAATAAGCAGGAGCCACCAGAACCATTACTGACATGACGATGGCCGAAACAGCAACCGTATTCATGATCCAGACGTACGCCTTACCAAACCGGCGATGGTTCAAACCTCCCTTTTTTGTCACTACCGGTATCCAGAATAATGCCATCGCTATGGCACCAAACACGATGTGTAAATAAAGTAAAAAGCTGTGCAGCGTCAACATAATAAGCCCTCCTGTTTTTTTACAGGTTAGAGCGGTTCAACGGTGTCGGTTAGTGCAAGAAGTCACTTTATGAAACGTGACTTTTGACCTATTGCGAAATGCCGAGCTGCGGGCATACTTAACTAATGAATATAAAATCTGTTACTTCCAAATACTTAGATCATGAGCAGTGGATTGCAGTGCTGGCCTGGGTGCTGCTGTCCTCGTTTTGTCTCTACTTACTGGGCCAAAGAGAGCAAACGCCTTTCTTCAGTTCGTACTGGATTATTTCCGCGGTACTTTTTTTGGCCTTTATTGTGTGCTTCACAATAGCCACACGGGAGCAGCCTTACAAAAACGAGCCTTGGCTACGCCTTAGTCTTGTCTTTATTCAATTAGTGGCTATTTTCAGTTTGTATTACTTAATACCCTATAGTGTTGTCGCCATATTGATGACGATTTGCATGGCACAGCTGCCTTATTACACCAGTATTCGAAACTCTGTTCTTCTCTCTATTCCGCTATCGGTTCCATTATGGTTGATTTACCAATTTGGCTGGGGCGACAGTTATGCTTGGATATCCGCCATTCTGTTTTGGGCATTTAATTTGTTCTCCATTGTGACCATGGGCACCCGGCTGAGAGAAACAAAAGCACTGGAGCGAGAGCAAGCTATCAATCGAGAACTTCGCGCAACACAAATGTTGCTTCAGGAAGCGAGCAAACAGAATGAACGGACTCGCATAGCCCGCGACATTCACGACTTAATAGGCCATCACTTAACGGCGCTTTCAATTAACCTACAGGTGGCAGCTCGAAAAGCAGATGATGAACTAAAACCCACTTTGGAGAAGAGTCAGAGCATTACCAAGTTATTGCTCTCCGATGTTCGTGAAGCGGTTTCCGATTTACGTGATTCGGCCGTGCTGGACATTGAAAACGCATTACAGTCTCTTTCTTATCACTCGGCGGACAAGCGAGTTGAGGTGGTTTGCCAGAAAAAACTTGGTATTCAATCCATCGATATTGCTGACGCTGTTCTGAGAATATCGCAAGAAGCAGTGACCAATTTCCTGAAGCACTCCAATGGTGATTGTCAGAGTATTTCTTTATCTTGCCAGGGAGATAAACTCTGCCTTTTTATTGAAGATAATGGGTCTACTCAGCATTTTAAGGGCGGAAATGGACTGACCGGTATGCAAGAGCGCGCCGATGAAATTGGTGCTGATTTGAGCGTGCAGACAAAGGGCAGAGGCTTTAGCATTCAGCTAACGCTTGAGGGTGATGTATGAACATTAACGTTCTGTTAGTTGATGACCAAACATTAGTTCGGGAAGGTCTGAGTTCGCTCTTGTCACTATCCGACAATGTTACCGTTGTCGCGCAGGCTAGCTCTGGCAGAGAGGCGGTTAGGCTAACGACAGAGAGTGAACCTGATGTAATTCTCATGGATATTCGCATGCCTGACTTGAGTGGTATTGAGGCCGTCGAGCTTTTGCGAAAAAAAGGCTTCCAAACACCGGTTTTAATGCTGACAACCTTTGATGACCACGAATCTATAATGAAAGCCATTCAAGTCGGCGCCGAAGGCTACTTATTAAAAGATGTTTCGCTGGAGGTTTTGGTGGACGCCATTGAAGCTTTAGCCGATGGTAAAACCTGGCTTCAGCCCGCTATCACTGAACGTATCGTGCAAGGCTTAAAAGAAAGCAAAGCGTCTGAAAATAATAGTGAACAGACTCTGGTTGAGCCGCTGACAGATAAAGAAATTGCCGTTTTACGGTTAATAGCAGCGGGGCTCAGCAATAATGAAATAGCGGAAAGCTTGTTTAAATCGACAGGGACCGTTAAGAATCAAGTGTCGTCACTTATGGCCAAGCTCGGGGTACGTGACCGCACCCGAGCTGTGTTAAAGGCCATTGATTTAGGTTTATTGTAAGTTAGGCGTTCTTCTGCTTTTCAACCCATTGGTCAACACGACGCTCCAGAATATGCAGCGGCAATGCGCCACCACCCAAAACGGTGTCGTGGAAGCCACGGATATCAAACTTATCGCCCAAGGCCTCTTTGGCTTCTTCACGCAGTTCCAGAATGCGGATCATGCCAATTTTGTAGGCCGTTGCCTGACCCGGCATGACCAGGTAGCGACGAACTTCTGAACGCACAGCGCCTTCAGCAATCGGCGTGTGCTGCTGGAAGTACTTAACCGCTTCCTCTTCAGTCCAGCCTTTAGCGTGCATGCCGGTATCCACAACCAAGCGCACGGCACGCCAAATTTCGGTGGTTAAGCGACCAAAGTCAGAGTAAGGGTCTTCATAGGCCCCCATTTCCTTGGCTAACTGTTCTGAATATAAGCCCCAGCCTTCACTGTAAACCGTAAAGCCAGCCTGAGTACGGAATTCTGGTACCGACTCCAGTTCCTGAGCAATAGAAATTTGCATATGGTGACCCGGGTTACCTTCATGATAGGCAATGGCTTCCATTTCATTTTTCGGCATGGAGCTCATGTCCGACAAATGCGCATAGTAAATGCCCGGACGCTCACCGTCAGGCGAACCAGGGTAATAATGCTGGGCCGCACCGTCTTGTTCACGGAAAGGCTCAACCCGTTTCACCACCAAGTCGGCTTTTGGCAAAATACCAAAATATTCAGGCAGCTTTTCATTAATGTACGCCAGATATTCGCGCGAATCTTCCAGATACATTTCAGCGCCTTCGTCGTTGTTCGGATAGAAGAAGCGCTCGTCGGTGCGGATATAATCAAAGAAGTCCTGCAAATCGCCATCAAATTCAACTTTCTCTTTAATCGCGATCATCTCATTGGTCAGGCGTTCGACTTCACTCAGGCCTATCTCATGAATTTCATCAGCGGTTAAGTCAGTCGTCGTGTAGTTGGCCAAACGGGCGTTATAGTAAGCTTCGCCGTTTTCCAGACGATGCACGCCGGTTGCGACTTCGTCGGTATTCTCAATGTCACTTTCCAAAAAGCTGATTAAGGCTTCGTAACTCGGGCGGAAACGCTCCAATAGAGCCTTACGCACTTCTTTTTCGTATTTATCGGCTTGTTCGGCGGAGATCGCGTCATTTTCCTGAAGCGTGCTGAGCTTGTTTTTAGCATCTTCCAGTAAGCTTGAGTCACCTTCTTCATCAAAAGGGGCACCTGAAGTCAGGCCTTTTGCCTCTTTAATAACCTGCTCATACGCAAACCGCGGAGCACGAACGCCGTTCTCTACTTGTTCTTTCGCGCGCTGCAATAATTGCTCAATAGCCGTTGCACCGCCCTTAATACGGGAAATATAAGCCTCCATATCTTCCGCGTCATCCACTCGATGGAAGTTGATTAAAAACTGCGGTAAGAAGGTGTGTGCGCCACGCATTTGGTCAAATACGTAGTCCATGCCACGGAATTCGGCATTACGCTTGGCTTGTTCGTATTGGTAAACCCAAACGTCGTAAGACGTCTGAGCTTCGAGGTTCAGCTTGTCGTAATCAAAGTTCGCTTTCAGCTCTTCAACACTATTTTCCAGCCACTGCAGCTGCTTTTTCTCAGCAGCGACGGTCATGTCATCAATGTCACCGTAGCGGTCTTTGCGACCCAGAAAGGTCATTTGAATGGGGCTTTGTTGAAGCTGTTGTTCGTACTTTTCTTCAAACCACTGATTCAGACGCTCAGTTTCTGACTGCGCCGTTTGCTCAACCGCCGTTTGTAAATTTTGTTCAGAATTGTTTTGCTGCGGTTGTCCGCAGGCCGTTAATAAGCCCAAAACAGCCAGGGCGACAATGGAATAACGCATAGCAGTGTCCTTTATTCTTCTTTTGATACAGGAAGAAAAACTATAGCGTGCTTGTTACACTAATGGAAATGCTTAAATTGTAACCGACTGTTTTATGGCGAAACCCAACAAGAAAGGGCCGGTTCGCACCGTGCAGATTTCTTGTCTGCAGTGCAAAACGCCCATATTTAAATATCGCAAGGGTGGCAAAGGCGCTTTGGTAAAATGCTTTATTGAGCGTATTGTTGAAGACCACACTACTAAGCCGTGCCATTGCCCCGGTTGTGGGCAGGAGTTTGCGCGCGAAACTATGATACGTGGCACTCCTGCCTACAAAATTATTGGCGGTAAAGTCCATTCAAAGTAGGAAAACCATGACAACCTCAATAACGGTAAAAACAAAACAGGCGTACCAGCACGCTGCCGAGCAGGCGAGCACATCTCTTTTGCGTCAATCCCAGCCTGGCATGGCGGATGAGCTCAAATTATTGTCTGAACAACTTCAGGGCAATGAGAAAAGAGACGTCTATGGTAGCGGGGCGCTCATTAACGACTTTGAAGATAGCGTTGCAAAATTACTGGGCAAGCCAGCCGCTTTGTTTTTACCTACGGGAACCCTGGCGCAACCACTGGCCCTGCGTATACATGCCGACCAGCGTCAGCGTAATGGCGTGGCATTACACCCAACGTCACACTTGATGTTGCACGAACAAATGGGCTTTGAAGCTTTGTGGCAGCTTAACGGCACCACCACGGGCTTTGCCAATAAACCGATAACACTTAGCGATTTAAAGTCCGTGCAAACACAGGATCTGGCTGCCGTTTTACTGGAACTGCCCATGCGTGAAATTGGGGGGCAGTTGCCCGACTGGGACGACTTGGTCGCGCAGTCGCAATGGGCGCGCCAGCACAATATAGCCATGCACTTAGACGGAGCCCGGCTCTGGCAGGTACCTAGTGCTTATGACTGTTCATTGCCCGAAGTCTGTGAGTTATTTGACTCGGTTTATGTGAGTTTTTATAAGGATTTAGGGGCTATCTCGGGGGCTATTCTGGCGGGTTCAGAAGCCTTCATAGAGCAAGCCAAAATCTGGGCTCGCCGTGCCGGTGGCAATATCATTACCCAGTACCCGCAGGTTTTGTCTGCCCGTTACGGCTTAAGAGAGAATTTACCCATTATGCCCGACGCGGTTAACTACGCCAAAGCACTCGGCGAGGCACTCAACGAGTTAGAAATGCTAAAGGTAAATCCGGAGATACCGCAAGCCGCGATGTTTCACCTTCATTTTGCTCTGCCGGCCAATACGCTCGGCGAGAAAATAACAGACTACGCCAGCAATACAGGCGTCATGCTATTACCCCTGCCAAGAGCAGAGATCAATGGTGAAGCTATTTGTGAGATTTCAATTGGAAGAAACGCCATGTCGCAACCACAAAGCTTCTGGCTGCGACACTTTAAGGCGTTTTTAGAAACGCTTTAGGCTTTTAGTGGTGCTCTTTGTGCTCACCTTCATGGTGTTTGCTATGCTCGCCTAACACATGGTTCAGGGTATCTAAGTAGCTTTTACCAAAGCCTTTAACACGTTGTTTGTTCATTGCCTCAGAGCCTAAATGCACTTCTTCCAGAGAGTTTGCCGCTACGTCGAGCTCTTTACTTAAACGGGCCAGTGCCACTTCCAGTGTGTAAGTCAGCTCGTGTACTTTCACCATGTCCTGTGAGTCTAAATCGCCATTCACAATTTCCTGTAATTTGGCGTTATATTTCGTCAGGTTCATAATAGCCTGTTCTAAGTTTTCAGAAGCCTCTGGTTTAAAATGCTGGTAACGCTGCTCGTCATCATTGTCACTGGCCGTAGCGGCTACATTAAAAAGCAGTGCTGCGCCTGCTAGTATCATTGTTAAAGCTTTCATAAAAACCTCATTAGTTGTTAATGGTTCTCATTATTGTTCAAATGTCCATTTTTTACAAGCTGAATGAATGCGAACCTGATATTCTTAGCTTGATGTATATCAAGGAGTGACGCAATGTTTTCGTGGTTCGAGCGCCGATTAAACCCTTTCCCTGCGGAGGAACCCACTCAGGCTCCTACCGGCTTTTTTGCTTTCTGCTGGCATTATACGAAAGGTGCGACCCCCTTCCTTACCGTTACGGCGCTACTTATGGCTGCCATTGCCGTAGCTGAAGTCTGGCTGTTTGGCTTTTTAGGGCAGATTGTCGACTGGCTTGCCGCTCAGGACAAAGAGACCTTGTTAAGCGACCAGTTCTGGCCGCTGTTAGGTATGAGCACGCTGGTTTTGTTAGGCCTGCCTCTGCTGGTCTGGTTCCACTCCTTACTGACCCACCAGACACTGCTTGGCAACTTCCCCATGCGTATCCGCTGGCTGGGCCACCGCTACCTGATGAAACAGTCCATGAGCTACTACCAGGATGAGTTTGCCGGCCGGGTCGCCACCAAGTTGATGCAAACCTCGCTCGCCCTGCGCCAGTGCATCATGACCTTTATTGAAATAGTGAACTATGTCGTCGTCTATTTTCTGGGGATGTTTGTCATTATTGGCAGTGCCGACTGGCGTATGATGCTGCCACTGGCATGCTGGCTTATTCTTTACGCGCTGCTGCTGCGTTTCTTTGTGCCTAAGCTGGGTAAAGTTTCTGCCGAACAGGCGGATGCTCGTTCCAATATGACCGGCCGCATAGTCGACTCTTACACCAATATACAAACCGTTAAGCTGTTTTCGCATTCTCAGCGTGAGGCGGCTTTCGCCCATGACGGTATGGATACCTTTTTAGGCACGGTGCACAAGCAAATGCGCCTGGTCACTCAGCTTTATGGTTTTCTTTATTTCATTAACTGCGCACTGCTGTTCAGCTCGGCCGCTACCGCTATTGTGTTATGGATGGATAATGCCGTCACTCTGGGGGCGGTTGCCGTGGTTATTGGCCTGGTTCTGCGCTTATTTGGTATGTCACAAATGGTCATGTGGCAAATGTCGACCCTGTTTGAAAGTATAGGTACTGTTCAGGACGGAATAGGCTCTATTGCCGTACCTCAACGCATTGTTGATGAACCTGACGCACCGCCTTTAAAAGTAGAGTGCGGCGACATAGCCTTCGATCATGTGCGCTTTCATTACGGCAAGGGGCATGGCGTAATGGACGACTTTAATCTGCACATTAAGCCTGGTGAGAAAGTCGGCATTGTTGGCCGCTCCGGTGCCGGAAAATCCACCCTGGTGAACTTGTTACTGCGTTTTTATGATGTTGAAGGCGGTGAGGTTCGTATTGATGATCAGGCCATTCATAAAGTGCAGCAGGACAGTTTGCGCGCCAATATTGGTATGGTAACTCAGGACACTTCTTTGCTACACCGTTCAGTGCGTGACAACATTTTGTATGGTCGCCCGGGAGCCAGTGAAGAGGAACTCATGAATGCGGTGCGACGTGCTCATTGCGAAGAGTTCATTGCGGACTTAAGTGACAGCAAAGGGCGCACCGGTCTGGATGCCCACGTGGGTGAACGTGGCGTGAAACTGTCCGGCGGCCAGCGCCAGCGCATTGCCATAGCCCGCGTCATGCTAAAAGACGCCCCCATTCTGATTCTGGACGAAGCCACTTCCGCACTCGACTCCGAGGTAGAAAATGCCATTCAGGAAAACCTGTACCAACTGATGCAGGGCAAAACCGTTATTGCCATTGCTCACCGTTTATCGACTATTGCTGCTATGGATAAGCTGGTGGTTATGGATCAGGGTGAGATTATTGAGCAGGGCAGCCACGAACAGCTGCTTGCCCAGGACGGTCTCTACGCTAAGTTGTGGCGTCATCAGTCGGGTGGTTTTTTAGCAAAAGAAGCTTAGTGTTTTAGCTCGTACGCTTCGTCAGATTCAATTTTGGCGAAGCGTACATCCAGTTCCATTAAGCGTTTTTTACCCCGGGCTGTCATGTCAGTAATAAACTGAAACTGCTGTCTGGGGTCTATCGGGTAGGCTTTTAAGCGGTATTTGGTGCCCCAGGGTTGTTCCGCCGCTGTTACCGCTATGGGCTTGCCCAGCTGTAAATACGGGCTGGTCAGAGCCACTTCTTCCAGAGCATCTCGTATTTGATAGGCGTCGGCTTCTGGCTGAGTATAAAATTCAGCAATGCACATTAAACTGGGGCCGCCGTTGTTCGCATTGTGAATAAGGTTATCCCAGAGTTTTAAGTGTGGTACCCAAATAACGGTGTCGTCGTTGGTTACTAACTCGACCGTACGCATGCCTATATGGGTAACTTCGCCATAACTACCGTCAACTTCTATCCAGTCACCCGGTCGGTAGGGCATTTCATGAATAGCCACTACTCCGGCAATTAAACTACTCACATAGTCTTTTAATGCAAAACCTATAGCCAGGCCCGCTGCACCCAGTGTTGCCACCATGTTCTGCAACGTTGGCTCAATGATCCGGGGCATTATCATAACCAGAGCAACAACCAATACCAGTATGCGAATCATTGGTACTAAGGCCAAAGTGTACAGTCGGCGTTTGCCGTGCAGGTGGGAGGCAACCCAGGGTAAAACACGCTGAGTCAGCCAAACTATCGCTAGTGCAAAAACGAAAATCACTGCTATTTCAAAGATCGCGAAGCCGTCCAGCGATTTAAAGAGTCCGGTAACGTCGTCTACTGATCCTGTTTCCATTAATGTCTCCCGTTAAAACCGGTCTAGCCAAAAGCCCCGCGAGGCCAAAAGCTCCCGGACAACCGGGTAACCGCGTGCAGTGACATACCAAAGCTCCTGCTCAAGCTCTATCAAACCTCGCTGATGCAAAACCTGTAGCTGAATTTCAAGCTGACTACCGGATATTATTGGCAACACCTTAACCAACTGCCCTTTATTCAAACCTCGGTGTAACAGCAGAGCATAACAGACAAAAGCCGTGGCATCGTTAATCTCTGAAGGCATGCTGGGTGTTTCAAAAGGTTTCTCGCTACTGCGCTGGTAACGATCGGAATAGGCAGCAGCCACACCTGCGTTACCGCGGCTTAATGCCGCTAACGCGCGCAGACGGCCATCGCCACAAGCCAAACCAAGCTCCTCCAGCGCCGGTTGATCCAACCCCTGCAAAGTCCACAGTTGGCTTACCGGAACCGGCCAGACCTTTTCAAGAAAGGCCCACGCCCAGCTGTCACAAACAATAACGCCTTTTCCCGCTTCGCCTGAAAGAACGCTGGAAAAGAACTCGCGCACCCACCGCAAGCCATTGGTTTGACGAAGAAAACCATGCGCTAACTGTGGCAAAATCCACGGCTTATTATCATCGGACTTGGACAAAAATTCAGGCAGAGTAGAATCATCCGGGTCGCAAAGTGATTCTCTGTCGGGCAGGCTCATTTCCCTGAGACTATGCTTCTCAGCCCACTTCTTTACGGCTTCTTCAACACCTGAATGAGGTGGTGCGATTATCCAGCGTAAGCTGTTATCTTCGTCGTCCTCCGGCCACTCAGAAAAACACTGTTCCAAAGCATCTGCTGCGTCGTCAAAACTGAGCTCCAGCGCACTCGACTGGCCATCCTCACTTTCTTGCTCTTGTTCAGGGGTTATCCATCGAATAAATTTTCCCCACCACTTTTTAACCTTAATAACGGTCGGCACCGCAGGTTTTTCATAATCGTCAACCGTAACCCATTGCCACGTTTTCTTTGGCTCTTCGGCCATTCTAAGGTCCCTTTTAACGGATAAAATAAGTGAGTGCTTAACAACGATAATAGAGTGCCCTGAAGCAGAGTCCAATGAAAAATTTGCAAATAGACTCTTGAAACCAATTTAACCAGCGCACATATAAGAGTTAAGGCCGGTGTCTCTGAGAGAGCCGCCTTAAACCGACACATGGTGTGTCACTTGTTTATTACAATTAACGTTATTGCTTCTTAGGAGAATGACTATTATGGCAACTATCGACTTAAGCCCTCTATATCGTAGCAGTGTAGGTTTTGACCGTATGGCATCTTTGCTGGATTCGGCACTACGCTCAGATACTGGTGCAACCGGATACCCTCCCTACAACATTGAACTGGTAGCAGAAAACCAGTACGCCATTACCCTGGCGGTTGCAGGTTTTGAAGAGGATGATCTGGAAATTGAAGTAGAGAACGGCGTGCTTCGTGTGACCGGCAAGAAAGCCGAAGAAAACGAAAAACGCGAGTATCTGCACCGCGGCATTGCAAACCGTGCCTTCGAACGTAAGTTCAGCCTGGCTGAACACATTGAAGTCACAGGCGCAGCCTTAAAGAACGGTCTGTTAACGGTCGGCTTGGTGAAAAACATTCCTGAAGCCATGAAGCCGAAACGCATCAACATTGGCAGCTCGACTAAAGACCTGCTGGAAGATCGTTCCAAAAGTAAGGAAAATGCTGCTTAAACTTAAGCACTGGATGAGGGGCGGCAATTAGCCGCCCTATTTTTCCTGACGTTGCCACTCTACTGGGTGCCCACAGACGAACCCCTGGACATAGTCTACACCCAGCTGAGTGAGCTTAATGCGCGCTTCGTCACTTTCAACGCCTACTGCGCACACCTCAATACCAAGCACTTTAGCAATACGAACGCAGCTTGCTACCAGTTCTGCATCAACAGCGTCCACCAACATGTCCTGCACCCAAAAGCGATTGACCTTAATTTGCGTTAACGGCAACTGCCGCATTAAACGAAATGAATTAAAGCCTGTTCCGAACTGATCCAGCGCTGTACCAACCCCCAGCCCCTGAAGCTCTTTGAACAGACGGTAGGTTTCATCAAAATACTTGTCGGCATCGGGCTCAGCCACTTCAAACATTAATTGTTCCGGTTGCAGCACCGACTGCTTAAGAATTTGCTCAAGAAAACGAATGAAGTCGACGTCCTCCAGACTTTGCGCCGACAAATTTATGTGGCAACGCCAGGTTCTGTTTGCCTGAAACGGTTGTTCGTTAAAGTGCTCAATAACTTCGCGAACTAGCCAGCGGTCGGCTTTACCCATCACACCCGCCCGCAATGCTGATCTCAGAAACTGTTGCGGTGCAATGGCTTCATCAGAGCCTGAGCCGGGTAGCCTCAGCAATACCTCGAAACAGTGTTTGTCTTCGCTTTTAGACGTACTGATAAGCGGCTGCGAAAACAATTGCCAGTCTTCTTCCCTTAAAGCCTTTTTCAACCGAGTTTCCCATTCCGCCTCGGCCTGGCCTATTAAACGTTTCTGATCGGCTTCACTGTAGGAATGCACCCGGTAGTCACCTTGCTGCATAGCAAGCTGAACGGCCTCACGCGCTTGTCGCATTAACGTACTGGCTGCAACGTCCTCATCTGCGCTGTAGGAAATACCGGCGTGTGCAGTAAGCTGAAATATGCGCTTATCACTGCTGAAACGGAACTCACGGCAAAACTGAAGCAAACGATGAGCCTGTGCAAACGCGGCTTGCTCATCCTCACGGCTTAACAAGGCAATTTCCGTTTCACTAATACGGGCAACTCGTGCACTTTTCGGAGCTTTTTGCTGAAGCGACAAGGTCAACTGCAATATAGCCTGATCACGCCCGTCGGAGCCCGCTTGGTCAGCGATAACCTGCAAGCCTGTGAGGCGAATAATAGTCACACTTGAAGTCTTTTTCTTATCCAGCCTGTCTTGTAATAAACGCCGAAATTCCCGCACGTTGAGCAGCCCGGTAACGGCGTCGTGATGCGCCAGGAAATTCAAATGAACTTCCGCTTCCATGCGTTTAGTAACATCTGCTATACGCCCGGTATTATCAGTGAAAAGCTCGATATCCAGCCACACTTTTCGACCATCAAGACGTTCAATAGAAACCAATTGCCGCTGACCATCAATATTAAACCCGTTAGGCCAGTTGGCCCGAATTTGTTCTTCGGAGTGCGCCGCGAGAATTCTCATCATTTGACGGTTAACCTGCTTAATACTGCCGTCAGAATTCATCTGAAACCAACCTTCCCCGGTTCGTTTCAACAGCCGCCATAACCTGCGCCGCAAGGCTTTTCGGTTTTGCTTTAAATGGCTAATACGTTGCATTAAACGGCTGAGACGGTAACGCTCTAATGCCAGTAAAAACATAATAGTGACCAGCGTCAGACCACTATACAAAAGAAGCCCTGAAAGCCCTTCCCAAATTGGATTATAACGAGGAGAGACTAATAACCAGGCGGATAATACGGTGAGTACCATCAGTGCGGTTTGCCAGCGATGCCCTGACACAGGCTGTTTCTGCAAACTGCGCCCAACGACAACACCGCCCCACAGTAGTAGTGCGTTAATTTCCCAGGAAATAAGCGCCAACTGCCAAGGCTCCGGAAGCCACGGCAATAAAATGGTCATAGCGATAGCAATTAACATTACCGAGTAACCAATTCGGTTAAACCTCGATAGCTTGAAACGAAAACGCGACCACTCCCAGATAAACCAACTGAGTGCAACAATCAGTAGCTGGCTAATGTAGCCTTTCAAAACTGCCGCTATGTCCGGCGAGTATGGCGTAAAATAGGTGATCCAGACACCGCTATGCAGCAGCAGTGACAACGTAAAGGCTAGTGTTAGTGTGCCAAACGCAATTAACAGACGACTACCAAATAACCTCGCCGAGGTGGCTGCAGCCAGAGCTAATAAAATTAGGATACCAGCATTAACACCCAGCGCAGTTTGTTGCTGCTGCAGGCGTAGCTGCAAGTCTCCGGGTTGCCATAAGCTTACGGAAGGCATTTGCTCTGGCCACTGCTGAACCGATACGGCCAGCCAGACAATTTTGTTAGCGGGTATGGTAACGGGCAGCACCTGCTCGTGTGATAAATACTCTCGCTGTAAAATTGGCGTCGAAAAACGACTGATGCTTTGGCTTGTTATTTGGCCTTCTTTATCCAGTAAGTAGACACCAACTTTTTCCAAATAAGGATCGCCGAACTTAAGATGAAAAGTCAGGGGGGCATTACTGCGGTTAAACAGCGGGATAACGCCCCAGACATTTGGTCGTTCACCGGCGTAATTATGGTCCTGCAGTTGTGAAGGGCTGAGCCATCGCTGGGGTTCATTCACCGCTATATTTTCAACATTTAAACTCTTATCCACAACACGATAGTTCAGATATTCATTCAGCATGAGTCTGGAAGTTTGCGGAGAAACGGTAAGCGGCTCCTGAGCAGCCGCAGACTGGCCTAACCCTAACGCTAATAATAACCCGACCAGCCAATACCTAAACATAGCCATACTCCGCCAGTTTCGCTTGTACCGCAGGCTGCGGCTCTTCCAAAGCCTGCAGCCAGGTGGCATCGCAAATTTCAGAGTAAAACAATAACCAATGGCGCTGGTTTATACTTAAGCGCCAGCAAAACTGGTCTGCCGCCTGTTCTCTTTCACGAACAGTGGCTCCAATACGCTCACAAAGCTCATCAACCCAAAGCTCAAGCTCGGCTTCCGGTGGTGTACTTTTTAACGTAATGACATTGTCTTCCATTGCTTTTTATTACCCGTTAAATAATTGTCGCTCGCTGGCTCCGGACAGAAAGGCTTCCACGGCGTGCATAAAGTCATCACCATAACGTGCCAGTTTCACTTCCCCAACGCCATTGATTTCTAACATATCTTTGGCTGTTGTGGGATAGTGCACACACATTTCAACTAATGCTGCATCGCTAAAGACAACGAATGGTGGCACTTGGTCACGGTCGGCAATGTCTTTACGTAATTTACGTAAACGCCGGAACAATATTTTATTATAGTCGCCACGGTCGGTAATACGGGTTTTGGTAGCGGTTAATTCGATTCTCGGCTTGGCCAGTTCCAACGGAACTTCGCCCTTTAACACCGGACGCGCTGCGTCAGTAAGCTGAAGCGCCGCAAAACGGCGTATATCCTGCAGAATAAGCCCTCGATGAATCAACTGTCTTAACACCGAGAACCAATGCTCCTGTGTTTCCGATTTGCCCAGGCCATAGGTACTGAGCTGGTCGTGTCCAAGCTCGATAACCCGTTGCGCTTTTGAGCCGCGTAAAACCTCAACCACATGGTTAATACCAAACTGTTGGCCTACCCGGTACACGCAGCTCAGCGCCTTTTGGGCATCTTCCAGACCGTCATAGCGTTGCGGCGGATCCAGGCACAAGTCACAGTTTCCGCATTCTTTATCGGAGTATTCATTAAAATAATTCAGCACCACCAGGCGTCGACAGGTCTGGGCTTCTGCCATGGCCTGCATTGCTGAAAACTTTTGCGCCTCAACCAGGCGTCGCTGCTCATTTTCCTGCTCTTCTATCATCCGCCGTATCCACTGCGCGTCGCGCGGGTCATAAAGCATAAGCGCTTCTGCCGGCAGGCCGTCGCGACCGGCACGCCCGGTTTCCTGATAATAAGACTCCACGCTGCGTGGAATATCAAAATGAATGACAAAACGAATGTTCGGCTTATTAATACCCATACCAAAGGCCACTGTTGCCACAACAACGTCTATGTCGTCACGCAGAAACTGCCGCAGGGTACTTTCCTTTATTTGATGCTCAATACCGGCATGGTAGGGCGCAGCGCGCACGCCAGCTTGTTGAAGACTTTCAGACAGCTCTTCAGTTTTCTTGCGGCTACCGCAATAAATAATACCGGCGGCGCCTTTTTGCTTTTTAACGTAGTCACGAACCTGCTTCAGCGGCTTGTACTTTTCCTGTACCACGTAACGAATGTTGGGGCGGTCAAATGAACTGCGGTGCACCAAAGGTTCGCGCAAACACAGTCGTTCAATAATGTCGTGCTGGGTTGCAGAGTCGGCAGTTGCCGTTAATGCCATAAAAGGCACATTGGGCAGGTAATTACGCAGTACTCCGAGTTTGCCGTATTCAGGTCGGAAGTCGTGCCCCCACTGGCTGATACAGTGCGCTTCGTCGACCGCAATAAAATTGAGCTTTAATGACTGCAACCGCTCAATAAAGGAGGGCTGCAAAACTCGCTCAGGGCTTACGTACAACAGCTTAATGTCGCCGCTCTGTAGCCCTTGCATTGTTGCCATGGATTCTTGTGATGTTACCCCCGAATGCAGCGTTGCCGCTGAAATATCTAATGCCTTAAGCGCCTCTACCTGGTCTTGCATTAATGACAGCAATGGCGAAATAACCAGAGTAAGGCCGTCACCACAAATGGCCGGCAACTGGTAACAAAGCGACTTGCCGCCACCGGTTGGCATCAGCACCAGAGAGTCGCGCCCCTGCATAGCGGCCTGCATAATATCCTGCTGGCCATCACGAAACTGATGATAGCCAAAGGTAGACTCAAGCTGCTGCTGAAGCGGATCAAACTGCGTTTTTTCGGCGGTACTGCTGTGCATGGTTATATTGACTTCCCGAGTAACATGCTCTTATTGTAAGCGTCCTGTTCGTTAATCACCATGCCGAAAATGAATACACAAACAATACTGACAAAAGTTTCCGAGTTTATGAACACTCAGGTTCCGTTCCAGGCACTGCTTGGCCTGGAAATTACGGAATTTAACCCTGCCCGTGGTGAAATTCGATTTAAATGGCAAGACCAGCTTATGGGCAATGTACCACAGCGTATGTTGCACGGCGGGGTTACGGCTACGGCGCTGGATACCGCCGGAGGACTGGTCGCTATTGCCGGCATGGTCGACAGACTGGAGTCACCTTCTGAAGCTTATTTAATGGAGCGGCTGAGCCGTTGTGGTACTATTGACCTTCGGGTTGATTACCTCCGTCCGGGCCGTGGCACTGAGTTTATTGCCAGCGCAACCATTATCCGCTCAGGCAACAAAGTGGCGGTAGCGAGGATGGAATTGCACAACGAAGAAGGCACGCACATAGCGTTTGGAACCGGTACTTACCTGGTCGGCTAACGCAGATTAAATAAGGATTCCCACTATGTCCGATGACGCAGTTCGGGCGCGGCATGGCGTTTTTTTCGCACTTGCTGCCTACACCTTTTGGGGCATTGCACCGGTTTATTTCAAACTGGTAAAGCAGGTGCCTGCGTTCGAGATACTCTCCCACCGTATTATTTGGGCGTTTTTAATGGTGTTTGTGCTGATCGTTGCCATGAAACGGCTGGATCGCATTCGTCCTATTCTGAAAAGCCGCAAACTGGTACTGCGTCTGACTCTTGCCACTTGCTTACTGGGCGGCAACTGGTTTTTGTTTATTTGGGCGGTAAACACCGACCATATGCTGGACGCCAGCCTGGGCTATTACATTAACCCACTACTGAACGTAGCTATTGGTATGGCCTTTTTCGCCGAGCGTATGCGTCGGTTACAGTTAATTGCCATTGGCATGGCGATGGTAGGGGTTTCTATTCAGGTTATTACCTTTGGCTCTGTGCCCTGGGTTGCTCTGGCTTTAGCGTCCAGCTTTGCCATTTATGGTGCCATTCGCAAACGTCTGCCGGTCGATTCCATTAGCGGGCTGTGGCTCGAAACGGCTATTTTGCTGCCGGTTATGCTGATTTACCTATTTGGCTTCGCACAGTCGGCCAGCAGTGATTTAACCGCTAACCCGTGGACCTTAAATCTGCTTTTGGTTGCTGCGGGGCTGGTAACAACCATTCCACTGCTGTGTTTTACGGCTGCAGCACAACGCTTACGTTATGCGACACTGGGCTTCTTTCAGTATATTGCGCCAACATTAATGTTCATATTAGCGGTGGTGGTTTACGGTGAGCCTTTAGAGGAAAGTAAGCTGGTTACCTTTATTATTATCTGGAGTGCGCTGGCACTGTACAGTTTCGATTCAATAATACAGCGCCAGCGGGATCGTAAAGCGAAGAAGCGATTAGCTTCAGCTGAGGCTGGCATCCATTGAGATGTCAGCGTTCAACACCTTACTGACCGGACAGCCGTCTTTCGCTTTTTCTGCCAGTTTCTGGAATTTGCTTTCGTCAATATCCGGAATGCTGGCTTTAACCGTTAAGTGAATTTTCGCAATGCTGAAGCCATCACCGTCTTCCTCTAAGGAAACTTCGGCTTTGGCGTCAATACTGTCCGGCTCATAGCCAGACTCTCCCAGCATTAACGAAAACGCCATGGCGTAGCAGCCTGCGTGCGCAGCACCAAGAAGCTCTTCAGGGTTAGTGCCCTTACCGTCTTCAAACCGGCTCTTAAATGAGTATTGGGTACTGTCTAAAACACCACTTGGCGTTGAAACAACACCTGAACCTTCTTTAATACTGCCTTTCCACTGTGCATTTGCAGAGCGTTTCATAAAATGCCTCCGACATAGTATGTATGTACTTTAAACATAGTCGAAGAACGCATTTTTTGATCACTACTTTACACTTCAGAAGACGGGATCCAGGCGTGCATACGAAACAACCAGCCACTTACTGCCAACGTTATCGAAATTGATCTGGACTCTGGATTGCGGCCCGGTGCCTTCGTAGTTCAATACCGTACCCTCGCCAAATTTCGGGTGGCGTACACGTTGCCCAAGTGAGTACCCAGTCTGCTCAAAGGCCTCATGGCTGGCTGCGTTATTAAATCGGCTATAACTACTGGGCTTTTCAACTTTGGTTTGTATGCGCACTTCGTGCAGCGTGTCCGGCGGAATTTCGCTAATAAAGCGACTGACTTTGTGAAACAATTCCTGACCATAAATACGGCGCTGCTCAGCGTAAGTAAGCACCAACTTTTGCATGGCGCGGGTCATCCCCACGTAGCAAAGTCGCCGCTCTTCTTCCAATCTTCCTGGTTCATCCATAGACTGCTGGGACGGAAACAAGCCTTCCTCCACGCCAGTCATAAACACCAACGGAAATTCCAGACCCTTGGCACTGTGTAACGTCATTAGCTGCACCGCGTCCTGATATTCATCGGCCTGCTCTTCACCAGCCTCAAGAGCTGCGTGCGCCAGAAAAGCGTTCAAAGGGGTCATGTCCTCTTCGGCGTCATCCAGGGTAAAGTTCTCGCAAGCCGTAACCAGCTCTTTTAAGTTTTCTACCCGAGTTTCAGCTTTTTCGCCTTTTTCGGCTTCGTACATGGCCATAAGGCCGCTCTTCTTAATGACTTCGTCGCTCAGGCGACCTAACGAAAACTCTTCGGTTTCGTCGTCCAGAGCTTCCATAAAATCGAGAAAAGAACCAACCGCATTGCGCGCACGACCGGCCAGCTGCTTTTCATTCACCATGTACTTTGAAGCCTGCCATAAAGACTCGCCACGTTCGCGGGCGGCCTGACGGATCATTTCCAGAGTTCGGTTTCCGATACCCCGGGTTGGTGTGTTGATCACTCGTTCAATAGCGGCGTCATCGTCCCGATTACCCAGAATTCGCAAATAGGCGAGTGCATCTTTAATTTCCTGACGGTCGAAGAAACGTAAACCGCCATAAATACGATAGGGAATACGTGCGTGCAGCAAAGCTTCCTCTAAAATACGCGATTGTGCGTTACTTCGGTACAAAAGAGCCGCGTCTTGCAGCGAACCGCCCTGATCTCTCCATTCTTCAATGCGGGCAACAATGTACCGGGCTTCATCCATTTCATTGAAACCGGCATAAAGGCTAATGGGCTCGCCATCGTTACCATCAGTCCATAAGTCCTTACCCAGCCGCCCAGAGTTATTGGAAATAACCGAGTTTGCTGCGCGCAATATGGTGCTGGTTGAACGATAGTTTTGCTCCAGGCGAATGGTTTCTGCGCCTTCAAAGTCGGATAAAAACTGATGAATGTTTTCGACTTTTGCACCACGCCAACCGTAAATGGACTGATCATCGTCACCCACAATAGTCACGCTGTTTTGTTCGCCAGCCAGTAAACGCACCCAGGCATATTGTATGGAGTTGGTATCCTGGAACTCGTCCACCAGAATATGCCGGAAACGGTTTTGGTAATGCTCGCGGACAATCCGGTTATTGCGCAGTAATTCGTGTGCCCGTAATAACAGCTCCGCAAAGTCGACCAGACCGGCCCGATCACAGCTTTCCTGATACAAAGTATAGATTTCTTTTAGGGTTTGCTCTGTCGGGTCGTAAGTTTCAATGTGCTGCGGGCGCAAACCTTCGTCTTTTTTACCGTTGATGTACCATTGCGCCTGCTTTGCCGGCCAACGTTTGTCGTCCAGGTTTAAACTTTTAATTAAGCGTTTAATCAGCCGCTGTTGGTCATCGCTGTCGAGGATCTGAAAGTTCTGGGGCAACCCCACATCCATGTAGTGCGCGCGCAACAGGCGGTGCGCCAGACCATGGAAGGTGCCAATCCACATGCCGCGCACTGAGCTGCCAACCAGTTGCTCAACACGACCACGCATTTCCGCCGCGGCTTTATTGGTAAAGGTAACCGCCAGCACACTAAAAGGCGAATACTGCCGCTCCTGAATAAGCCAGGCGATGCGGTGCACTAACACACGGGTTTTGCCACTACCGGCTCCCGCCAGAACCAGCATATGCCCGTCTGTTGCAGACACGGCTTGCTGCTGTCGTTCATTTAAATCTGCCAGAAGCGGGTGTGTACTCATCTGCGGTCACCTAAGTCATTATTGGGAACTGTGTTGCGTTAATGCGCCAGTGTAATAGCGCATCACTGTATAAGCAACCAGTAGTTAATCAGACGCTTTAGTCCAGCAGAAGTTGCTGAAGCTGACTCAGATTATGCAAAGTAACCGTTGGTAATACCGACAAATGTTCTGAGGTTCCCAGGCCGGAGGTTAGCCAGGCCGACTGCCAGCCATGACGCTGCGCACCAAGAACATCGGAATAAGGATGATCACCCACGTGTAAAAACTCATGCGGCTGCAAATTAGGCAATTCACGTTGCGCAGCCGCAAACATATCGGGCAAAGGTTTACCCCGAATACCATCTCCTGGCTGAATCACCTGATCAAAGTATTTCGCCAAGCCTATTTTTCCGGCATCGACATTACCATTGCTAAGCGCTATCAGTTTGTAATGCTGCGATAATGCTTCAAGTAACTCAAAACTGTTGTATGGCACCTGAAAATTGCTACGCTCAGACAAAAACACATCCATTATGGTGTTTGCGGCCTTTGATACGTCACCAATACCGAACTTTTTTAACCCTAACTCCAGTGTTTTCAGTCGAAGCTTGGTCATATCGCTGGCCAGAGCTTGATCGGTTCGGCTGACTTCGTCACGAAAACGACGCCAGTGGTGCATATCCCACTCAGCGGTTTGCGGAAATTGTTCTGTAATGTAGTTATGCACCGCTTTCTCTGCGCGCTGCATAACCGGCACGTTGTCGTACAGTGTGTCGTCTAAATCAAAACTAATGACTTTGGGCAAATACCAACGGCGATGAAACTGCATAACGCATTACTCTCATTGAGTTGAATTTAGGTCGATTTTTTCCGGGCACGCGGGTGGGCGCTGTCATAAACACTGGCTAAACGCTTAAAATCTAAATGTGTATACACCTGAGTTGTGGATAAGTTAGCGTGCCCTAACATTTCCTGCACAGCACGCAGGTCACCACTGGATTCTAGCATGTGAGAAGCAAATGAATGCCGCAGTTTATGCGGATGCAAGTCACCCACTACACCTTGCTGCTTACCCCAGTAATTCAGCCGCTGCTGCACGGTACGCGGACTAATACGCTGCAGCCTTTTACTGACAAATAGCGCCAGCTCGGGCTTTTCGTTAAGCCAGGATTGACGGACTGACAACCATTTCTTTAAGGCTTTTTCTGCGCAGCGGCCAAAGGGCACAATGCGCGTTTTGCTGCCTTTACCCGTTACCCTTAATTGCATCATACGGTGATCAATGTCATCTCGATCAAGGCTGACCAGCTCAGCCAGACGAATACCACTGGCATACAGCAGCTCCATCATGGCGGCATCGCGAATCGCCAGGTCATCATCTGTGGGTAAATCCAGTAAATGGGAAATACTGTCCACATCGAGGTTTTTGGGTAAGCGTTTGGGGATCTTCGGAGCTGATACCGACATGGCGGGGTTATCATCCATAGCGTTAGATTCCACCATGAACTGGCAAAATGTCCGCCACGCCGATAGTTTTAAAGCAATACTACGCTCACCCAGGCCATTGCGGCGCCAGCCAACTAAAAGCCGTTCAATAACAGGCACACGCAGTGCTTTAGGTTCAGTTATTTTTTGCAGTTCAAGAGCAGCCAGGTCAGCGGCAATAAGACGCTGATAGTTCTTCAGCGTCAGCTCTGCTAACCCTCGCTCTCCCTGCAGTTGTTGCATCCATTTTTGCTGCCAGTCATGCAGCTTCATGGTTTTTCAGTAGCCCCGGTAACAATGCACTTAGCAGAGCCTGTAGCTGATTGATCAATAATTTGTCCATTGCCGGCTCAAAGTGGCTGGCATTGGTATTGCCAACCGCAAGCATACCCAACTCACCGTTGTCGCCCAGCAGCAGTAAAGCAACTGAGGCTATGTCTTCGTCCTGGAACAACAGCTTATGCTCCTGCTCGGTTAAACGCCCAAGATAAATAGAGCTGTCATTAAAGCGCTTGCTCAACAGCTTTTTGTGAGTGTCGGAAGCAAAGCTGTATTGCTCATCCAGCTCCACAGGGCTGTCAAAGAACTTGAGTGACAAAGCCGGCATTTCCAGTTCATTTTCAAAGGTGTTTTCTAACTCTTCCAGTACCTGAGTCAGACTTTGGCAACGCAGAAGGCGAACATACAAGTTACTGTAAGCAGAAAAAATAGCCTCGTTACGACGTGCGTTAATCATCAACTCGGTAATTTCTTCTTCCAGTTGATTCACGCGCAAACGCAGCTTCTGTTGCTGACGCTCTATTAACGACACTGCTCCTTTTTCACTGTGCTGAAACTGCAGTTGAGCAAGCAGATCATCGTTTCGCGTAAAAAAGTCAGGGTTCTCTTGTAAGTATTCTCTGATAAGGCTGTCGTCCAGCCGTTCATTTGCCATTATGTTCGATTCGCTACTCATAACACCATTTGTCCATCGTAAATCAATTCTGCGGGGCCGGTCATTTTAACCGGATGCCCTTGTTGCCAGCGAATGAGCAAATCTCCACCCGGCAAGCTGACTTTTACTCGTTCGTTCAGTAAACCTTGTTGAATGCCCGCGACAGCTGCAGCGCAGGCACCACTTCCGCAGGCCATGGTTTCACCGACTCCACGCTCAAATACGCGCAGTTTAATTTCATCAGCGGATATTTTCTGCATGAAACCCACGTTCACACTTTCCGGAAAGCGCTCATGCGCAGCTAAGTCAGCGCCAAGAGTCTGCACTGGTGCCGTATCGACGTTATCCACTGCAATAACACAATGCGGATTGCCTAACCCCAAAACGCCGCACAAAACGGTTTCATCCTTTACTCGTAAAACGTAAGTCTGTTCCGCCTTTTGCGCTTTAAAAGGCACCGCCGCCGGTTCGAATAAGGGTTCGCCCATATCCACCGTTACTTGTCCGTCCTTTTCTAAATGCAAAACCATTTTGCCCGCTTTGGTGCTGACCTTAAGATGGTTTTTATTGCTTAAGCCTTTGGCTTTGACAAACTTTGCGAAACAACGGGCACCGTTACCACATTGCGCAACTTCGCTGCCGTCTGCGTTAAAAATACGATAATGGAAATCCAGGTCGGGGTCATAGGGTGGTTCAACCAGCAGCATTTGGTCAAAGCCAATGCCTGTATGCCGGTCTGCCCAACGACGAATTTGGTCCGGATTCACATATAAATTCTGGGTGACATTATCCACCACCATAAAGTCGTTGCCGAGCCCGTGCATTTTTGAAAAATGTAATAACATTTTATTGGCCTTCCTGGTGTAACAAGTGCTCGCCCCGGACAAGATCATTAAAGCTCTCTCGCTCGCGGATAAGTGTAGCATTTTCACCAGAGACCAAAACCTCGGACGGACGGCCTCGGCTGTTATAATTTGATGCCATGGTGAAGCCATAAGCACCAGCATGCTTGACGATAAGTACATCGCCCTGCTGCACATGCAAATGCCGCGCGTGTCCGAAAAAGTCTCCGGTTTCACACACCGGTCCCACCACATCGTTTAGTTGGTCGCCGCCGCGTTTGTTCTCGTGTGCCGGCAGAATGTCGTGCCAGGCCTGATACAAAGACGGACGTAATAAGTCATTCATGCCGGCGTCTACCAGTACAAAGTTCTTATCGTCTGAGGGTTTAATGTATTCCACCGTCGTCAGCAGAACTCCGGCATCTGCGGTAATCGCGCGACCGGGTTCCAGTACCATTGTAATTTGCGGGTAATTCTCGGCTAACTTAACCAGTTCTTTTAAATAAAAGGCTTTATCCAACGGCTCTTCCGGCTGATACGCCACACCAAAACCGCCACCTAAATCCAGGTGGGTTAAGTTGATACCGTCCTTTTCCAACTCTGCCACCAGATTAAACATACGCTGAGCCGCATCAAGAAAAGGTTCGGCTGTCATTATCTGCGAGCCAATATGGCAGTCCGCACCAATTAAGTTAATATTAGGCAGGCTATGCGCTTTCAGAAAAACCGGCTTGGCCAGTGACATGCTGATGCCAAACTTGTTGGCTTTCATGCCTGTGGCAATGTACGGATGCGTTTTGGCATCAACATCGGGGTTCACTCTTAACGATACTGACGCCTGTTTGTCCATGGCAGCAGCAATGTCCTGAATGCGCTCAAGCTCTGCCTCGGATTCAACATTAAAGCAGCCAATGCCCGCTTCCAGCGCCATAATGATTTCATCTTTTGACTTAGCCACACCGGAAAAGACAATATCTTCCGCTTTGCCACCAGCCATGAGTACGCGTTGAAGCTCGCCACCAGACACAATATCGAACCCGGCACCGTGCTCAGCCAGTAGCTGTAAAATAGCTAAGTTGCTGTTCGCTTTGACCGCGTAGCAAAGTTTGTGAGGGGTTGGCCAGTACTGTTGAAACTCGCGCCAGTTTTTTAAAATCTGACCTTTAGAGTAAACATACAAAGGCGAGCTAAAACGCTCAATCAGGCTCTCAACATCACAGCCTTCGATGTGAAATTGGCCATTTTTATAGTCAATTAATTCGCTCATTCTTTATCTTCCGCCGGCGGCTCTGCAGGTGTATTTTGCTCAGGCATAGGCTCAGGCGTTAATGGTCCTTTCTGACCACAACCAACTAAAGTCATTAAAATGGCTGATAGCACCAGCGTCTTGATTACAATTCGACTAAACATCGCTAAACTATAGGTATTCCGTTTGGGTTTCTCTGGTGCCTATCATCGCACCAGATACCCAAAAAGTCATTAATCGTCGTAAAGGAAAACGAATGACCCAACGCGTTAGAATTGCAACACGCAAAAGCAAGCTGGCTTTATGGCAGGCTGAACACATTCAACAGCGCCTTGAAGAGCTGCACCCGGGCCTGTCGGTAGAGCTGGTTCCTATGTCTACCAAAGGCGATGTCATTCTGGATACCCCGCTGGCAAAGATTGGCGGCAAAGGTTTATTCGTAAAGGAACTGGAAGTAGCCATGCTGGAAGGGCGTGCGGATATTGCCGTACACAGCATGAAAGACTTACCGGTTGAGTTCCCGCCGGGGCTGGAGCTTCACACCATTTGTGAACGCGAAGATCCGCGTGATGCTTTTGTATCCAACAACTACAAAAACCTTAATGAACTGCCGGAAGGCGCCGTGGTCGGAACCTGTAGTTTGCGTCGTCGTTGCCAGGTTAAAGAGCAGTTTCCGCATTTAGTCATAAAAGATTTACGCGGCAATGTTCAGACCCGTTTACGCAAACTGGATGACGGTGAATTTGATGCCATTATCCTGGCCGCTTCAGGCTTAATTCGATTAGAGCTTGGCGACCGTATTACCTCCTTTATTCCGGTGGAGCAGTCATTACCGGCTAACGGACAAGGTGCACTGGGCATTGAATGTCGCAGCGATGACGACGAAATGAAGGCCTTACTGGCGCCACTGCAATGTCAGCAAACCCGTACACGAGTATTAGCAGAACGTGCAATGAACCGCGGTCTGGATGGTGGTTGTCAGGTGCCTATTGGTGCTTATGCTGAACTGGAAGGCGACAACGTCTACTTACGCGGCCTGGTTGGCGAGCCTGACGGTGGTAAAGTACTTCGAGATGAAGTGCGCGGCCCGGCGTCTAAGGCGGAAGAACTAGGTTCAGAGCTTGCTGAGCGGTTACTTAAACAAGGTGCAGCCGAAATTTTAAGTGCAGTCTATGACAGTGAATCCAGTCAGTCATAAAGCGGTTTTACTGCTGCGTCCGGGTAATATGCCGGACGCCTTCACTCGCCAGTTGCGCGAGACCGGCCGAGAGTGCTTTGTTCACAGTTTTATTGAAATAGAGCCCCTGGCTGTGGATAAAAAGCAGTTAACCGATCTTAAGCAACGGCATTGGGATGGTATTGTTGCTGTCAGCAAAAACGCGGCACATTACGCTGCAAAAGCCGGCTTTATCGATGTTCCCTCTAAATATTATGCCGTTGGCCCCGGTACGGCTTCATTTGCTGCAAAGCACTTAAACACGCCGGTAAGTTGCCCTACTTTTATACATCAGTCCGAGGGGTTACTGGACTTGGCTGATCTGCAAAAGCTGGAACAGCAAAGCTGGTTAATTATTCGGGGTGAGGGCGGACGTGAGTTACTGGCCGATGCGCTACGGGCACGAGGCGCATCCGTTGACTACTGGGAAGTTTACCGCAGGAAACAACTCACATTGAATGATCCCGAACTTATTGAACAGTGGATAAAATCAGTAGGTACTATAGTAGTTACAAGTGCTGAGCAACTGGGATACTTTCTGTCATCAATGCCAAGCTCGGCAAAGACATGGCTGGATAATTGTCAGTGGATAGTGCCAAGTCACCGCTTGAAAGGTTTGATTCCTTTTGGACAATCAGACAGTATCAAAGTAACAGGCAGTGCAGCGGACGCCATATTAATGAATGCGCTAATAGCGGATGGAAAAACTCATGACTGAAGAGAATAGAGTAGAGAACGACGAGTTACAGAATAATGACCAGAACAACGATCAACCCGAAGAAGAGACGCTGACGGCAGAGAAAAGTAGTGGGCGCTTCTTTAAGCGATTAATGTGGCTCGTTATTTTAGTGGCTATAGCGGCTGCAGCCTACTGGGGTTACACTCGCTTCCCCGCTATATTTAACGCGGACGCTGAGCAGGTTGTAGAGCAACCAAGACAGGACCCGATTGACGCTCGTTTTAACCAATTGGAACGCTCAGTCGCCAATTTAGAGCAACAACTGCAAAGCACCGTTCAGGCACGGGAACTCGATAAATTCAGTAATACCGATCAGCAGTTACAACGCGAATTCACCAATCTACGCCAAAGCCTGGAAGATTTACGCGATGATGTCCGTAAAACGCCGGCAGAAAAAGCAGCTTACTGGCGCTTAGTGGAAATTAAACAAACGCTATCAGCCGCAGCACGAATGATGTGGAGCCAGGAAGACTACAAAGCGGCGCTTAGACTTTTAAAGCTTGCGGACCAGCAGTTAGTGGGTATCGACAACCGGGACGTCATTCGTACCCGCGAAAAATTAGCAGGAGATATTGAGCGGGTTAATGCCATAGTAGAAGCCGACAACACTGATCTGGCTTTACAGCTAGTGGGGCTTCAGCAACGGGTGGCTGACTTACCGGATAAAGTAAATAACAATCAGCAGCGTCTCAGCTCTGACACTCAGGCCGTCAGCGACGACGTTAACGACTGGCAAACTAACCTGAGTGCTAACTGGCAGTCGTTCCTTGATAACTTTATCCGCATTCAGCCGGTAGAAAGTGACCCGGAGCCTTTATTAAATGTCACTCAACGTACGGCTATTAACGAGCGAATTCAGTTAACCTTTACTCTGGCTCAGCAAGCCGCAGTTAAGAACAACGAACAATTATGGCAGCGTTATCTAGAGCAGTTATCAGAACTGATTTTAGAAGTAAAAGGCGATAAAGCGGCCACGCAAGATGTCGTATCCCGCATTCAGGCGCTAAGTCGCGAGGACTTTGAAGAGCAAAGCCTCGATCAGCTTGAGTCACTGGACTTCATTGCTCAGACAATTGAGCAGGGAGATGCGTCATGAAGTGGATCATTGCGCTGGTTGTTATCATTATATTAGGTGCCATTATTGGCCCCATGACCTCTGGTAACGCGGGTTACGTTCTGGTTCAGTTTGCTGGCGTTGCCATTGAGACAACCGTTGTCGGTCTATTTGTGGTAACTGTTGTGGCTGTTGCTGTGCTGGCCGTTGTTTGGTCGTTACTGCGTCGGCTTCTGAGTAAAACTCGCCAGGGTCGAAAATGGCTGGCCAATCGCAGCGAGCGCAAAGCCCAGACAATGTATCAGCAGGGCATTCGTGAGTTACTCAATGATGAACCCAATAAAGCCGCCGAGAGCTTTGCCAAAGCCTATAAAAAGGCGCCGGATAATAACCTTGCGGCATTAACTGCCGCTGCCGCCTGTCTTGATAAAGACGCTGGTAAAGCAACCTACTGGCAGGAAGAAGCCGGCAGTTTTTATGAAAACTCCGACACACTCTTACAATTGGTCGTTATTGAGCAACAGGTTAAAGTGAACCCGGCAGAAGCTGACCGCAAAATCCAAAGCCTGTTAAAAACAAAACCTCATACGGCTAACGTATTGAAATTGGCTTACCGCGTATTTAGCGCATCGGGAAACTGGCAGCAACTGAAGGAGCTTTTGCCGGAGCTTCGCCAGGTAACTGACCTTGCTCCAGCTGAGTTCGAACGCCTTGAGTATCAGGTGTATTTCGAACGCTTTGTTGCTGAAGGGCGTAAAAGTAACGAAATGCTCTACAACGAGTGGCGCAGCTTACCAAGTAAGCAACGTGCTGATGCAACCGTTCGTTTAAGTTATGCCGCCGCGTTGAAGCATTTGGGCGATCACGAAATATCCGCAAGAGTGATTCTTAAAGGCCTTAAACGAGGTGACTTAGAGCCGGCTGCGGTAAACTCTCTGCATCTATTTAATGCGAAATCGGAAAAACTGCTGGAATTTGTACAGGCTCAGTTAAAGCAAAACCCTGAGAGCAGAGACTATTTGTATGCTCTGGCGCAAATTGCGATGGACAATCAGGACTTCTCGTTAGCGCAGCGAGCGTTGAAGAAACTAGCGGAGATTGAGCCTAGCAGTCATGTTTATCGTATTTTAGGCGATGCTTACCATGCGCTGGGCGATAGCCAATTAGCAGCTAACGCCTACAAAGAGGCGTTAGCTCACTAACTAAGGTTGGTGCTGTGATTATTGACGTACACCTTCAATAGACAGCATCAACTGTACTTCTTTGGCGTCAGGGCCTAAGTTGTAGTCAATTCCATAGTCCGCCAGGGTTAAATCAACTTCGCCCGCAAAACCGCGGCGGAATCCGCCCCATGGATCTTCGCCTGCGCCGATATGCTCAACATCGATAGCGATTTCTTTGGTAACACCGTTAAGCGTGAATTCGCCATGCAGAGTACCTTCCTCTTTATCATCTTCATCCGGTACGTATTTGGTGCTTTTAAATGTCGCCGTCGGATGATCAGATACGCTTAAGAAGTCGTCTCCACGTAAATGCTTGTCACGCTCACCATGGTTTGTATCAACGCTGGAAGTATCGATGGTTACGTTCACTGACGCATTTTCAGGGGCATCTTCGTCGTAACTAAAAGACCCTTCAAAATCATTAAAACGACCATATAACCAACTATAACCTAAGTGACTGATTTTAAATTGAATAAAGGCGTGTTGCCCCTCAATATCAATTTTATAATCTTCTGCCATAGCTGCCGAAGTAAATAATGCACTACCCGCCACAGCGGCTGCAATTAATGTCTTTTTCATAATTATTTCCTCTTAGTTTTTCCAAACATTCGAATTAGTGTGCTGTCTTTATTGATAAAGTGATGTTTCATTGCCGCTAAACCATGACCGCCGGCTAAAATCACTAACGCCAACGCGGAATACCAATGCACTTCACCGGCAATGTCTTCTTGTTTTGGTAAATCGGTAATCACCGCAGGCACCGAAAACCAATCAAAGACGCTGATAGAGCTGCCGTCTGCGGTGGATATTAAAAAGCCGCTGATCATGACCGTAAATAACAGTACATAAAGCAACAAATGGCCTGCCTTAGCACCAACACGTTCCAACCTGCTGCCTAAAGGTTTAGGCTTAGTATTCAATAAAGTCCAGATGACTCGCAGAACAGTTAAAGCAAGTAATACGATACCGAAGGACTTATGCCACCAAGGCCCCAATCGATACCACTCGTCATAATAGGTTAGAGTGAGCATCCACCAGCCAAGGGCGAAAAGCCCGATAACCATCAGAGCCGTTAACCAATGAATAACGATGGTAATGGCACCGTAGCCTGTCTGTGTATTTCTAAACATTGCTTTCATCTCTTTCGTTCGTACAAATAGTATCTTAGTCCAATTATATGAAATGAATATCAGTAAATATCGCCGTTTATTTTCTAAAAAATAGAAACAAAGGTTAGTTTATTAATCAGGAAGGGATGAATAAATGGTAGGTTGGTATGATTTAGGCTTCAAGCTGGTCGGGGGGGAATCGACTCACCTGACGTGAACGTCAGGCTACTGAATTTTGTTTCGGACATAAAAAAAGCCCCCAGCGTAAGCTGAGGGCTATTTTATTAATAGTCTGGCGGTGACCTACTCTCGCATGGGGAGACCCCACACTACCATCGGCGCTGGTGTGTTTCACTTCTGAGTTCGGAAAGGATTCAGGTGGTGCCACACCGCTATGG
>NZ_JAYLVU010000003.1:0-374373 GCF_048059115.1 Idiomarina sp. HB | reverse complement strand
GTCTGGCGGCCATAGCGGTGTGGCACCACCTGAATCCTTTCCGAACTCAGAAGTGAAACACACCAGCGCCGATGGTAGTGTGGGGTCTCCCCATGCGAGAGTAGGTCACCGCCAGACTATTAATAAAACAGCCCTCAGCTTACGCTGGGGGCTTTTTTTATGTCCGTCACAAAATACCTCACTTCAGCATCACGCTATTATAACTTTTGCTTATATCTAAGGTTTTTCCAGACTGAACCAAATCACTGATCTCCTGCTATATTCATTGTATAACCACAGGGGGAGAGCAGTATGAAACGTTTTAATGCGATAACACTTGCGTTGGCAAGTTCATTCTTCATAGCGCCAATTGCGTCTGCGCAACAAGGCTCTGAAGCTGAGAGTGTGGAAGAAGTCATTCAGGTGGTGGGTTCCCGATTGTCCATGCGCACAGCGACAGATGGTTCGGCGCCGGTAGATATTATTAGTGGCGAAGATTTAGCTGCAACAGGTATTACGGAAACAGCAAAGGCGCTTCAATACGCCGTACCAAGTTTCAATTACCCTTCATCATCTGTTACTGATGGTACGGACGCCGTTCGACCAGCTTCATTAAGAGGGCTGTCACCTGATCATACGCTGGTACTTATTAACGGTAAGCGACGCCATAGCTCAGCTTTGGTGCATCTAAACGGCACGACCGGACGCGGCAGTTCGAATGTAGACTTAAATGCGATTCCTATTGCGGCAATTAAGCGCATTGAGGTTTTAAGAGACGGAGCGGCAGCCCTTTATGGTTCTGATGCCATAGCGGGTGTGATTAATATCGTATTAAAAGACAATGACAGTGGCGGCAGTGCAAACTTTCAGGCCGGCCAGACGCATAAAGGCGATGGTGAGCAATGGAAACTGTCTGCAAGCTCCGGCTTTTCTATAGGCGATGACGGCGCTTTTACGTTATCAGGAGAGCTGCACCATAAGAACAGAACAAATCGAGCTGGCAATGATCCGCGTCAACAATACCCTGAACTGCCAAGCGGTGGGCTTGATCCCCGCGAAGAGACTTTTGATAGACAAAGCTTTCACGTCGGTGATGCGGAATATGAAAATGCAGCCTTGTTTGCCAATCTTGACATCGGCATAGGTGACGGAAGCTTTTACGCTTTTGGTGGTATTAGCGATCGCACGTCAGAGTCTGGCGCCTTCTACCGTCGTGCATTACAAAGCAATACATTAACCGAAATTTATCCTGACGGATTCTTGCCAATTTTAGCTCCCGACGTAAATGACTATTCTGCTTATGCCGGATACGAATGGGCTGCAGGCGAGTGGACACTAGATTTCAGCGGTGGTTATGGTTTCAGCAAGTTCCAGTACAACGTTGAAAACTCTTTGAACGCGTCTTTGGGCCCAGACTTAACACCAACGTCGTTTGAGGCCGGAACACTGGAAAACAGTGAAACGAACCTGACATTTGATGCTCAGCGCTTCATTCCTTTTGCCAATAACTCCGAGCTTTCTCTTGCTATGGGTATTAGCTACCGTGAGAATTCTTATGAAGTCATTGCCGGCGATGAAGCCTCTTACATCAATGGTGGTTACCAGGATCGCCCAGGCGGAAGTCAGGGCTTCACAGGGTTCACGCCTGAGTCGGCGGTTGATGAATCGCGTGATAACCTTGGTGTATATGTAGAAGCTGAAAATCAACTCACTACTGACTTTATGTGGGGTGCAGCAATTCGTCATGAAGATTACTCCGACTTTGGTAACAACACGAGTTGGAAGCTTTCCGGAAGATACGATTTGACGGACAGAGTTGCGGTTCGTGGCGCCATTAATACAGGTTTCCGGGCACCGAGTGTTCAGCAACTTTACTTTACTAATATTTCTACGCTGTTTGTTGATCGTGGTGATGGCCTGGAGCCAGAGCAGTCAGGAACATTCAATAACATTAGCCCGGTGACTCAGGCGCTAGGAATTGGCGACTTGCAACCTGAGGAATCTGAAAGCGTGAGTCTGGGAATGGTCTGGAACGGTTATGATGGTCTTGCTATTACCGTCGATGCGTTCCAAATAGAAATTGAAGATCGCATTATTCTGTCAGGCGATGTTTCACCGGTTGATTCACCTGCGGTTGAAGAAGCATTAGCGACCACATCTGCTGAAAACGCCCGGTTCTTTTTGAATGCTGTTGATACAACGACTAAGGGTCTGGATATTGTTGCCAGTAAAACTTTTGGTGTCGGTGCTTATGGCGATCTGAAAGCACAGTTGGCGTATGGTTATAATAATACGGAAATAGACTCTATTAACTTACCACAATTGCTGGATGGTCTGGACGACGTTCTGTTTGATAGTGATGAGCAAATTAGAATGACCCGATCGACACCTGATCATTCAGGATCAATAGGTTTAACTCATACGAAAGGGAAGTGGACCAGTAATGTACAGTTTAGTTACTTTGGGAATTACTCTATAGGTTACACGAGTGGAACTGAAACCTACGGCCCAAATTGGATAACAGACGTTACTGTTAATTATCAATGGAACGATGCGCTAGCCCTAAGGGTAGGAGCTCAGAACCTATTCAGTGAGTACCCTGATGAACGTGCAGAGGGCAATCAGTTTAATGGTATTTTTAAATACCCATTAACCAACTCGCCTATTGGTTTTAACGGTGGGTATTTTTACTCAGAAGTTGAGTATAAGTTCTAGCTTCTTGATAAAAACGAATATTAGTAAAAACCGCCAAATAGTGGCGGTTTTTTTATACCCGCTCTCCAAGTATATTTTTAACTAATTGAAAACATTAAATTAAATAGTTGGCATGGTAGTTGTAACTGTATCAATAAATCTTTTTAAATCGTTCGTTACTGAGGTCATGGTCATGTCAAATCGAAGCTTTGGTTGGTTATTGGTTCTATCTATTGTTGGGCTGCTATTTTTTGCAGAGGAAATATTTTCTGTTTTTGGAATGGCAATTGGATCTGTAATTGAAATATCGGTTTCATTATTGGTGAGCTTATTTTTTGTTGGTCTGGTGTTTTTTATCGTTGCAACCGTATTTGGTAGCGTGCTTCTGGGTATTGGAGCAGCACTTGTTGCGCTGTTACTCAGTGGCATAGGCTTATTCTGGCCTCTTATACTTTGCGTTTTGGTTCTTTACTTTATTTTTCGTAAACCAAAGGTTTCTAGAACAGGCTAATCACGTGTACTATAAGCCCTTAGTTACATTAAGAGGCTAAGGCAATGCTAAAAATAATCGCAGCCGCGGCGTGCTGTCTACCTGTTCTGGCTTTTGCAGATTCTTTAACGGTTACCGATGCATGGGCTCGTGCCAGCATTCCGGGAACTGAAAACGGAGCCGCTTATGCAACTTTTAAAAACGCAGGGAATGAAACCGTAAAAATAACTCACATCAGCTCGGATGTTAGCCGCGTGGCAGAAATACACCGGCATGTTATGTCTGCTGATGTGATGAAAATGGAAGCGGTCGAATCCCTATCTCTTGATCCTAATGAAGTTATCAAGTTCCAGCCTGGTGGTTACCACTTTATGTTGTTTGGACTTAATGCGCCTTTAAAAGCAGAAGAGCGCTTTTCTCTGACGTTAAATTTTGAATCAGGCTCAAGCCAAGAAATAGAAATTTTAGTTAAATAACCAAAGCTTCAAATTTTATAGGAATGGATATGTACAAAAGAACCTTAGTGTTGGCAGTTGCATTAGCAGCTCCGGGTAGTGTATTAGCTGACACCGTTTTCGGTGTTTATGCCGGTGGTCAAATTTGGAATGCTGACAACGAAGGGCAATATGCCGTTGGTTCTAATTTGATAGAACCTAATTTCGAAAATGATAATCACAGCAGCTATTACATTGCACTTGAGCATCCAGTCCCATTAATTCCTAATATAAAAATCAGAGAAAACTCTATAGAAGTTAATGGTGGTTACGGAGAAAACGACTTTAGTCATAGAGATTACATTTTATACTACGAAATTTTCGATAATGATTTAGTGTCTTTCGATATTGGTATAAACGCAATGGACTTTGACGGTACTTTGCGGACCGAAATAAGTAATACCTTTGGTCGTCAGGATTTTTCTGTTGTCGTGCCAACAGCCTACGTTGCAGCAAGAGTGGGGGTGCCCGCTACCGACTGGACGTTCTTTGCTGATGCCAGTGCGCTTAGCGTGAAAGACAGTAAAGTTCAGGATGCTCAAATTGGTGTGGAATATCGTTTGGTAGAAAATTTAGCGGTCGATATAAATCTTAATGCGGGCTACCGTCATTCAGTTGTTGAACTGGATGATGTTGATGAAATTTATTCAGATGTCACCTTTAAAGGTCCATTTTTTGGGGTAGAAGTACATTTTTAATCGATTAATTAGACTATTCTAAGCTTGCAGGCCATCCGTTATATAAGCTAGATTGTTATATGTTTGTAATTTCTTATTAATGGATGGCCTCGGATGGTCAGTAGTCAAGACGAACCTCTATTTCTTCACGATGATGACGAAATAATTCAGTCGGAATACAGTAAAGGTTTTTGGAAAATCCTGATTGTCGATGATGATCAGGAAATTCATGCAGTGACTAAGATGGCTTTAGCCGATGTTGTTATTTGTGGCCGCCAGCTTGAGTTCCATCATGCTTACAGTGGAAATGAAGCGCTGGACCGCTTAGTCGAGCATGATGACATTGCGATGGTGCTGCTTGATGTCGTCATGGAAACCGATAACGCTGGCTTGAAAGTGGCACAAGCCATTAGAGAGCAACTTGGCAATGATGAGATTCGGATTGTTTTGCGTACTGGTCAACCGGGTTATGCACCGGAAGAAAGTGTCGTAAAGAATTATGATATTAATGATTACAAAACTAAAACGGAATTAACCCGAAGCCGGTTATTAACGACTGTATTTTCCGCTGTCCGTTCCTATCAGCAACTCTGCACAATTAATGAAAACCGCCGTGGTTTGAGAAAAATTATTCATTCAGCGTCAAACCTGATGGAAAAGCATTCCATTGTGAATTTTTCTGAAGGTGTTGTTACGCAAATTGCGTCTTTGCTGGGATTGAGTGCAGAAGGCATTGTCGGTGCCAGAGCCCCCCATAAAGATAACGAAATTTTAGTGTTAGGAGCCGCAGGACACTTTGCAGATAGTATTAATAAGAGCTTATCAACGCTGAACTCAAGCGAAATTGAGAAAAGCGTCAGGCAGTGTCTGAATGAACAACGTCATATTCATACTGAGGATGCTACCGTTTTCTTCATTGATGGACAGGTGCATCAAGCCGCAGCCTATATAGAAACAAAAAACATTGTAGCGGAATACGATCAAGAGTTACTGGAAGTCTTCCTCGCTAATATCGCTGTTGGCTTTGAAAATGCCAACTTGTTTGAAGAGTTACAAACTGCCGCGTACCTTGATCCGCTAACGGGTATTCCTAATCGGGCTGAGTTTACAAGAAGCCTTCAGGCTTTGTCGGAGAAACCCGACAAAGATAAAATGGTCGCAGTTATCGATATTGACCACTTTTCTGACGTAAATGATGGCTTGGGCCAGGATGTAGGAAATTTGCTTCTTCGCTCAGTAGCTTTACGCCTTACTGATCAACTCGGCAGTAATGTATTCGTTTCCCGTATTGCCGCCGATGTATTTGGTATTTTTGGTCCGACAGATATTGTCACACCTAACGCTTTTAATGAGCTTTTTTCTTTACCTTTTAGAGCTGGCGAGCATTACATCCCACTGCGCGTTACCTGTGGCTTTGCATCGGGAGCTAACCCGGAAAGAGTTAATGGCAAAGGGCTATTGAAGCAAGTTTATATCGCCTTAAAAAATGCGAAGAATAACTCTTTTGACCGTTATAACTACTACCAACCCTCGATGGAGCAAGATACCCAACGCAGGCTTCATCTGGTACGCCGATTACGTGCGGATTTTGCTAACAGAAAACTGGAAGTTTGGTATCAGCCCCAGGTGGAGTTAACAACCCAAAAAGTCATAGGGGTGGAAGCGCTATTACGCTGGCCTCAAAGTGACGGCTCGTTTATTTCGCCGGCTGAGTTTATTCCTCTTGCTGAATATTCTGGGCTTATTGTAGAAATTGGCTCCTGGGTTATTGAAGAGGCTTGCCGGCAAATTAATGCATTTGATGAAATTGGTCTGCCACAGTTAAGAGTTGCTGTTAACGTATCGGTACCTCAGTTTCGTAAACGCGACTTCCCAGAGCTTGTTGAAAAACAAATTGAACAATGGGGAATTAATCCGGAACGAATTGAATTAGAAATTACTGAAAGTATCGTTATGGAAGATCCTGATCTGGTAGCTGATATTTTAAGACGATTAAAGCAGCAAGGTATAAAAGTTGCCATTGACGACTTCGGCGTTGGCTTTTCGTCGCTAAGCTACCTTCAGAAACTGCCGCTTGACCGAATTAAGATAGATAAAACCTTTGTAAACAACTCCGATCAGGCGAGTGGACAAATCATCATCGAAACTATTGTCGATATGGCCGGTCGTTTGGGCTTGAATGTTTTAGCTGAAGGAATTGAAGAACAGAGTCAGCTCGATTACTTTTTAGGATTAGAATGCGCCGAGGGGCAAGGTTATTTCTTTGCCAAACCTATGCCCGCGGATCAATTAATAAGCTTGCTGCAAAAGCAAATGAGTTACTCTTAGTTGTAAACTTCAACGCTATCGGCATCCATTTGATAGCCGACAACAGCAAGATCACCTTCTTTGCGTTCAACCTTTATGGTGCCTTCTATCCAGACGGCATCATAAGTGTTCTCATACGGAACACCTTCTTCATACTCAACATGGATAATTTGATTGGGAGGTGGTGGTGGCACATGAATGCAGGCACCAAAATAAGGAACCAACAGAAACTCAGTGACCTTATCAGCATCCCCTTCTAGTTGAACAACATACCCGGGAATACGGACTTTCTTTCCGTTAAGTGACTCGACTACCGGGGCGTCCAGGTTAGTCTGCCGATCTTCTTCAGGGTTAGCATCATAATATGATTGAGGCTTAACCGGAGGCGGTGTAAAACCTTCGGGAATTAAATCTTTCCAGCCAATTTTTTCCGCAGCCGCAAATGCGGGAAAAGTTAGCATTAATAATACAACCGCTAATAACTTCTTCATATTTTCACCGTAAGTCCGTCTGCAAGAGATTGGCGATAAGCTCGCCAGGCCGGAATTAAACTTAACATAAAGCCGACAATAATCACGAGTGCCATACGCCACCATTCACTAGCGCCAGGCCAGGTGGTGCTGAGTATTAGTCCTGTCTGAGACTGAATAACGCCGGCTAATGACCACTGCAGACCATATAGCAGAAGTAAGCCGGAAAAAGCACCAACTACAGTTAATAGCAGAGCCTCACTGAGCAACAGGCCGAATATGGTTCCAGGACCAGCTCCAACTGCTCTTAGGACAGCCATTTCGCGTCGGCGTTCCCTTAAGCTGGCCAACATAATTGTCAGCATGCCCAATAAACCTATGAGTACAACCATTGCCGATATTGCTGTTAAAGCCTGCTCAAAGACTCGCAGCGTTTTCCATAGCTCCTGCAAGGTCATACCCGGTAAAAGAGCGGTTAAGGGCTCTTTCTCATAAGTATTTATCTGACGCTGCAAGCGCAAAGCCAGTGGTTTTGCCTTTAAGCCAAGCAGGGCCGCGCTGATGCTGTCTGCCGGGGCTTCATTGTGATGATCGTGACCAGAATGCTCATGCTCACCGCTGTGAATCATTTCAAGGCTGTGTAATGTAACGAACACAGCCTGATCAACCGGAGTTCCTGTTCGTTGCAGGACACCAGTGACAGTAAGCGGATGCTGGTCATGTTCGCTGAAGCTAATGCCACCGCTGCCATGAGCAATAATAATGTCGTCACCCATGGTTTTAGAGAGCTTCTCGGCGGCATCGGCTCCTAGTACGACTTCTTCATCTGAAGCAAAAGCACTACCTTGAGAAAACTCCAGAGCCTGCTTGTTGCCGTACTTAAAATACTCAAAGTAGGCATTGGTTGTTGCGACAACGGGCAGGCCCTGAACGCTGTCACCTAATGACATGGGTATTGCCCAACTGACTTCGGGGCGTTCACGAATATCTTCAAAGCTTTCCCAGCTCATATTGTTGGTCATGCTGCCAATGTGGAAGACTGAAGACAGTAGTAATTGTGTCTGTCCGGTTCGGGCGCCAATTATTAAGTCAGTGCCAGAAACCGTATTAGCAAAATGACTTTGCACCTGTTCGCGAACCCGTTCTACAGCTAGCAGTAAGGTAACGCTGACGGCAATAGCGATAACAGTCAGCAGAACACTCGCTCGTCTGTTCATTAAGCTTTTTATGGCCAGGCGGATCATGGTTGAGCTCCTGCCTGATTGAGCTCATTAAGCTCAACATGCTTATCAAAGTAGGATGACAATGCAGCGTCATGAGTGACAAAAATAACTGTGGTGTTATTTTGGCTACTGAGCTCAAGCAACAATTGAATAAACGTATCCCGATGCTCGGCATCGAGTGCTGAGGTTGGTTCATCCGCTATAAGAAGCTTAGGAGCACCCAACAAGGCGCGTGCCGCGGCAACACGTTGCTGCTGACCAACACTCAGAGTATGAGCCGGTTGCTCAATTTGTGCGGAATTTAACCCTAAGCGCTGCAGCATCTCATTTGCTGTCGCTTCAGCAGAGCTGCCTTGTTCTGCGATACGTTGCCGCCTTTTTTTGGAAAATTGACAGGCGAGCAGCGCATTATCTAGAGCCGATAAATAGGGCAGCAAATTGAATTGCTGAAAAATATAGCCAATGTTGTCGGCACGATAACGGTCACGCTGTCTGCCGGACAAATTGGAAAAAGCGGTTTCAAATAGATTTAAAGAGCCACTTTGTGGGGTATTAATGCCGGCCAACAGCGATAGCAGTGTTGATTTACCACTACCGCTGGGGCCGCGCAGCAGCACCGTCTCACCTTGTTTTATCTGCCAGGCAGGAATATCCAGGGTGGGCTGTTGTCCAGACCATGAAAAGAGTAACTTTTCTATGCTGACAGCATGCATTATGTCGGTGCTATAGTTCACTCTAAATTAAGATTTTTTTGCGCGCTCAAAAGAAGACACAATTTCTTCTTTTGCGGCAGCTGCGTCAGCCCAACCGTCAACTTTAACCCACTTGCCTTTTTCAAGCTCTTTGTAACGCTCAAAGAAGTGAGTAATTTGTGCTTTGAGTAGCTCTGGCAAGTCATCAATGTCGTTGATGTGGTCGTATTCTTTGGTCAGTTTACTCACCGGAACAGCAATGACTTTTGCGTCTTCACCAGACTCGTCCGTCATTTTCAATACGCCAACTGGACGGCATTTGATGACAGAACCTGCCTGCAGAGGGTATGGAGTAGGCACTAACACATCAACCGGGTCGCCATCTAATGACAAGGTTTCGTTAACGAAACCGTAGTTCGCCGGATAGAACATGGGTGTCGACATAAAGCGGTCAACCCAAAGTGTACCAGTGTCTTTATCGACTTCGTATTTGATCGGGTCAGCGTTTGCCGGGATCTCGATAATAACGTTAACTTCTTCAGGCATATTGGCGCCTGCGGTGACGTTTCCTAAGCTCATAGTACTTCCTGCTGTATGTATAAAATAAAAGTTACTGCGCGATTATAACGGTTGGACCTTTTCACGCAATATCGATATCAGTCTAATAAGGTTTTGGGTGCTTACTGTGGTACTCCATACACATATCCACTTCGTTTGCGGACCCCATAACCACGGATACCCGTTGGTGAATATGTTCCGGCACAATCTCCATTAAACGACGATAACCGTCAGTCGCTTTACCGCCGGCTTTTTCAACCAGCATAGACATTGGCGCAACTTCATATAAAAGGCGCAGTTTAAAAGGTTTGTCGGGGTTACGGGCATCCCAGGGGTAAGTGAACAATCCGCCGCGTGAAATCACACGGTGTACGTCGGAGACCATAGCGGCGTTCCAGCGCATATTAAAATTCTTGCCGCGAGGACCTTCTTCACCGTCGAGTAAATCAGTAATATAGGCGCGAATAGGGTCGGCCCAGTGACGGCGGTTCGACATATTAATCGCGAACTCTTTGGTGTCTTTCGGAATTTCTGCTTTTTCGTGGGTCAATAAAAACTCACCAACGGTTTGATCCAGAGTGTAAATGCGCACTGCTTTGCCTGTGGTCATAACCAACATGGTCGCCGGTCCATACAAAACATAGCCTGCTGCTACCTGAGCTTTGCCGGGCTGCAAAAACATGTTCTCGCTGGTTTCTTCGCCTTCGGGCTTGCGCAGAATAGAAAAAATGGTACCAACACCACCATTTATATCGATGTTAGAACTGCCATCCAACGGGTCAAAGGCAACCAAATAATGTCCTGAATTTGGGCTTTCGACAATGGAGTCTTCTTCTTCAGAAGCAATGGCATGTACGTTAGGTGATTCCAGCAACAGAGTTTTTAACAGCTGATTTGCAACAACATCGAGTTTTTTCTGTGTCTCGCCCTGAATGTTTTCATCCAGTGTTGAGCCTAATACACCGGCTAATGCGCCCTGGTGCAGACGGAAAGAGATTTCCTTGGCCGCAATTTGAATGGTGTTAATAACAGAGATAAGCGACTCGCTGGTTTGATCCGCTCTCAGTGTTGGTAATAAACGTTTCATGAAAGTTCCTGCAGCTCTGGTTGTTGGATGCTTACAAATGTATGTTCAGAGAGCGCAAATGATACCTTATTTTTTGGTAAAAATCCTGCTTGTCAGCGACGACGGTGGTACACTTTCGATATTTTTTAAACGAACGGGTTTGGATAACGCATGCACATTCATATCGTCGGGATTTGCGGTACTTTCATGGGGGGCGTCGCCGCTATAGCGCAGCAATTGGGACACCGTGTTACCGGGTCTGACGCTCAAGTCTATCCGCCAATGAGTACGCAACTGGAAAACCTCGGCATTGAATTAATGCAGGGGTATTCGCAGAACAACTTAAAGCCGCGCCCCGATATGGTGATTATTGGTAACGCGCTAAGCCGCGGTAACGATGAAGTAGAAGCAGTCCTACGCGAGCGCATTCCCTACGTTTCTGGCGCGCAGTGGCTGCACGATAATGTGTTGACTCAACGCTGGGTGCTGGCGGTTGCCGGCACCCATGGAAAAACGACGACAGCCAGTATGCTGAGCTGGATTTTACAAGATAGCGGTTTTGAACCCGGTTTTATGATTGGTGGCGTACCGGGCAATTTCCCTGTGAGTGCACGCCTAACCGATTCCAACTTTTTTGTCATTGAAGCGGATGAGTACGATACGGCCTTCTTCGATAAGCGTTCTAAATTTGTGCATTACGCTCCGGATACTTTGATTCTGAATAACCTTGAGTTCGATCATGCGGATATCTTCCCTGACTTAGCTTCTATTCAGCGACAATTTGCGCATTTACTGCGGGTGGTTCCCGATACCGGACAGGTGATTTTACCCAGCGATGATGCCGCTCTGGAAGCGGTCATTGAGCAAGGTTGCTGGAGCCCGGTCGTACGTGTCGGAGAGCAAGGCGAATGGCAGGCTAAACTGCTTAAAGCTGATGGGACTGAGTTTGAAGTACATTATCAGGGCAAGTGTATCGCACGGGTTAATTGGAACATCCTGGGGACCCATAATGTAAATAACGCCATGATGGCTATTATTGCTGCAGCTCATGTTGGTATTAAAGCAGAGCAAAGCGCACAGGCTCTTACCTTATTTAAAAGCCCGAAACGGCGCATGGAGTTATTGGGTGAATACGGCGGTATAAAGGTTTTTGATGATTTTGCCCATCACCCCAGTGCAATCAAAACAACCGTATCTGGCTTGCGACAGCATCAACCAAAGAGCCGCATTATTGCCGTACTGGAGCCCAGATCAAATACCATGAAAATGGGGGTTCACAGCGATACTCTGGCTGATTCGTTAGCCGATGCCGACGACATATTTGTACTGCAGCCAGAAGGGCTGAAGTGGCGCTTAGCTGAAAAAATGCCGAATGCTCATGTGTTTGAATCTACAGATGATTTGCTGGCAGGGTTGTTGACCGAAGCGCAAGCGGGGGACTCTGTACTGATTATGAGTAACGGCAGTTTCGATGGCTTGCATCAACGTTTTCTTAAAGCGCTGCAAGAACTGGATGACACAGGAGCCTAGTCATGAAAAACGACAATAGAATCACTGTTGCGATAACCGGTGCCTCGGGTGCCCCTTATGCCCTGCGTTTGCTACAATGCCTGCTTGATCAAGATCAACAGGTACTGTTGTTGATCTCAAGTGCCGCGCGAGTAGTGCTGGCCACAGAGCAGAATATGCAAATTCCGGCAGCCCCTGAGAAAGCAGCGGCTATGCTGTGTGAGCACTTTTCGGTAGATGCTGAAAAGCTCAAAGTCTACGGCAAAGAAGAGTGGTTTTCGCCGGTCGCATCTGGTTCAGCGGCGCCTGCTAAAATGGTGGTTTGTCCCTGTTCAACCAGTACTTTGTCAGCCATTGCCCATGGCAGTAGCAATACGCTGATCGAGCGAGCTGCCGATGTCGTAATGAAAGAGCGCGGGCAACTTATTTTGGTGCCGAGAGAGTCGCCGCTTTCAACTATTCATTTACAGAATATGCTGCAACTCAGTCAGCAGGGCGTGACCATAATGCCGGCAGCGCCTGGCTTTTATCATCAACCCGAAAGTATTGATGATTTAATTGATTTTATGGTGGCCAGAATTTTAGACCACCTGGGCCTTGAGCAGCGTTTAGTTAGCCGCTGGGGCTATGGAAAGGAGTCATAAAGAGGTTTATGAAAGCTTTAGAAATTGAAGACTTACGCAAAACATACCGCGGTGGCTTTGAAGCCCTGAAAGGTATTAATTTGGTGGTCGAAGAGGGCGATTTCTATGCTCTGCTAGGTCCTAATGGTGCTGGCAAGTCGACCACTATTGGTATTATTTCGTCGCTGGTTAATAAGACGTCAGGCAAGGTAAAGGTATTTGGTTATGACCTGGATACACAACTTACTGACTTAAAACGTCAAATTGGCCTGGTACCTCAGGAGTTTAACTTCAACCAATTTGAAACAGTGCATCAGATAGTGGTGAATCAAGCGGGCTATTACGGTGTGCCTCGTTCGCTAGCGAAAGAACGCTCAGAGAAATACCTTAAACAACTTGGGTTGTGGGATAAGCGTAATGAACCATCGCGGTCGCTTTCCGGTGGTATGAAGCGACGCCTTATGATTGCCCGGGCGTTATTGCATGAGCCGAAACTGTTGATTCTTGATGAGCCGACAGCGGGTGTCGATATTGAGCTTAGACGTTCAATGTGGGATTACCTGACAAAAATAAATCAACAAGGCATTACCATCATTTTGACCACGCATTATTTAGAAGAGGCGGAAACTCTGTGTCGTAATATAGGCATCATTGATAGTGGTCGTATTATTGAAGACACCTCAATGAAGCGTTTGCTGGCGCAGTTAAGTCGGGAGACCTTTGTGCTGGACCTGGCCCCTGGCCATAACGGCGCTGAGATTAAAGACTTCAACCATCTCTGGAAAGACGAACATACGTTAGAAGTTGAGGTAGATAAGGATGCCGGACTGAATGCGGTATTCGAGCAGCTTTCAGCACAAAAGGTAAAAGTCTTATCGATGCGTAATAAAGCGAACCGTTTAGAGGAGCTGTTTGTGTCTATGGTAGAACAAGGGCGTCAGCAGGAGGCCGCGAAATGAGTCATTCCGCCGCTAACTTTATCGCGTTAAAAACCATCTGGATTAAAGAGTGCACCCGTTTTCTCCGTATTTGGATACAAACTCTGGTACCGCCTGCTATCACTATGACTCTGTATTTTGTCATTTTCGGTAGCATTGTGGGTGAACGAATTGGTGACATGAGTGGCGTGGGTTATATGGAGTTTATTGTGCCCGGGCTTATCATGATGTCAGTCATTACTAACTCCTATTCTAATGTTGCATCGTCATTCTTTAGTGCTAAATTTCAGCGCAACATTGAAGAAATGCTGGTGTCGCCGGTACCTACTGCCGTTATTATTGCCGGTTATGTCGGTGGTGGTATGGCAAGGGCGATGATTGTTGCCGTTATTGTCACCTGCGTATCCTTCTTATTTGCCGATATCCAGATTGCCCATATTGGTTATGTCATCTTAACCGTGGTCTTAACCTCGACCTTATTCTGTCTGGGCGGACTAATTAATGCGGTTTACGGTAAGACTTTTGACGATATTTCTATTGTGCCAACGTTCGTTTTAACGCCTCTTACCTATTTAGGCGGGGTGTTTTACTCAGTCAGCTTGTTACCTGAGTTTTGGCAAAAGGTTTCTATGGCAAACCCTGTTCTTTATATGGTTAACGGTTTTCGTTACGGCTTTTTAGGACAGTCTGATGTAAGCATTGGCCTGGCTATAGGAGTCTTAGTTGGTTTTAATATTCTGTTTTTCGCGGCGGCTTATTATATTCTGGATAAAGGCATAGGAATTCGCTCCTGATGCAGCAGGCAAGACCAGTTACGACGAATCAAAACGGGCCGCACGAAGATACCGAAGCGGTGGTTCGTCGTCATTTGCAAAGCGAGTTTCTGAAGCCGATTCAGGAGCATAACCAGCAGGCGTTTGATGAAATTAACGCACAAGTTGAAAGCTGGGGCGGGCCAATTATTCTCGACTCCTGCTGTGGTGTTGGAGAAAGCACCGCGAAACTGGCAGAGCTTAATCCTCACGCAATGGTTATTGGTGTCGATAAATCGGCGCACCGGGTAGAACGGCACAGTCACTACCAGAGCGGCGAGAATGGTCAGCGCTACTGGGTTGTGCGGGCTGACTTGAATGACTTCTGGCGACTGGCTAACCAGGCAAATTGGCAGCCACAGCAGCATTGCATTTTATATCCCAACCCCTGGCCTAAATCTGCTCACTTATCGCGTCGCTGGCACGGTAGTCCAGTATGGAAAGACGTTGTTGCGCTGGGTGGTCAACTGCAGATGCGTTCAAACTGGAGCCTATACTTGCTTGAAGTGGCTCAGGCCCTTAAGGTGAGCGGATACCATGCCGATATTTCGTTATTGGCAGACAACGCAGACCCGATAACACCGTTTGAACGTAAATATAAAAACAGCGGCCAGGCGTTATGGCAACTGCATGCGAACCTATCTAAGGAGTCTTGATTGAGCCCCAAAAATGACATAGCGGAAGTCAGCCAGGAATCTCTGTATCGTATATTTACCATACCAGAGGCACCGGACTCGACGCTGGGTAAAATCGAAAAGCACCTTTCAGAAAACCTGATGGGGTTTCTGGGTGAGCACATTGTCGCCCGTGAGAAGCCGTTGCAGGAAATTGAAAGGGACTTCGATAAATCACAGATCCCGGAAGAGCCTCAGTTTGTTTCTGACCATACCGAGTTTCTGCTGGATAAGTTGGTTGCACATTCTGTGCATACAGCATCGCCTCGCTTTATTGGTCACATGACATCGGCCCTGCCGTATTTCCTTTTGCCATTGGCCAAACTGATGGTCGGGCTCAATCAGAACCTGGTAAAAATTGAAACCTCCAAGGCCTTTACGCCTTTAGAGCGTAACGTTATCGGCATGCTGCATCATTTGGTGTATCAACAGGATGCACCGTTCTATAACCGCTGGATGCACAGTGCTCAGCATTCTTTGGGGGCGTTTTGTTCGGGTGGAACCATCGCCAATATGACGGCGCTTTGGGTAGCCCGTAACCGCTTATTGCAGGCTGACGGTGACTTTGCCGGTATTGCAGCCGATGGCCTGGCTGCCGGTCTTCAGCATTATGGCTACTCTAAGCTAACGGTGGTGGTGTCTGAGCGAGGGCACTATTCGCTGAGCAAAGCAGCTGATGTACTGGGTATTGGTCGTAAGAATTTAGTCTCAGTGGCGACAGACAGTGATAACCGCATTCGTATAGATGAGTTGCGAAAGACCTGTGAACAGATTGCAAAAGAGGGCGGCAAGGTGCTGGCGCTGGTTGGTGTTGCAGGTACAACGGAAACGGGGCACATTGATCCGCTGGACGATATGGCAACAGTTGCGGAAGAAGTGGATGCTCACTTTCATGTTGATGCTGCCTGGGGCGGGGCAACGTTATTGTCTGAACAGCATCGTCCATTACTGGCGGGTATTGAACGGGCCGACAGTGTCACTATTGATGCTCACAAACAAATGTATGTGCCTATGGGTGCGGGTTTGGTGTTGTTTAAGAATCCGTCTTTGGTCAAATCTATAGAACACCATGCGGAATACATTATTCGTCAGGGCTCTAAGGATTTGGGTTCGCATTCAATGGAAGGTTCGCGAGCGGGTATGGCCATGATGGTATTTTCGGCTATGCACGTTATTGGGCGCCGGGGTTATGAATTACTGATTAATAACAGCATTGATAAAGCGCGTTACTTCTCAAAGCTCATTGCAGAGCAGGACGATTTTGAAGTGATTACAGAGCCGGAGCTTTGTATTTTAACGTACCGTTTTGTTCCGGCTAAAGTGAAAGCGGCTCTGGAAAAAGCAACGCCTGAGCAGTTGGCGCGGCTGACTCCTCATTTGAATGCCCTGACCCGCTATATTCAAAAACGTCAGCGGGAAAGTGGCCAATCTTTTGTGTCGCGTACAAAGCTAACGCCAGGCCAATATCATCATGAGCCAACCGTGGTGTTTCGTGTGGTGCTGGCTAACCCATTAACAACGGATGAAATGCTGCAGGAAGTTTTGAATGAGCAGCGTCAAATTGCCTCAAAAGCGACCAGTTTGCGGGGCGCACTGCATACCGAAATGCGTGAACTCGGTATGCTTACCTAGCGCTGGTGTTGGAAACCCTTAGGTTGTCAATCAGGCGCGTTTTCCCCATAAAGGCGGCTGCCAGGATCACCCACTCAGGGTCTTCTGCTGTCGCTTCCTGCAAGTCTTTTGCATTACGAATACTGAAGTAGTCAGGTACAAAGCCTGCTTGACTTAAATCTTCTTCGGCTGCTTTTTCCAGTTCAGAAAAGTTAGTGCTTACACCCAGTTCAACTTTGGTCTTTTGAAGAGTCCGGTAAAGTGCGGCCGCTTGTTGCTTCTGTTCAGGCGATAAATAACCGTTGCGCGAGCTCATCGCTAAGCCACTGGTTTCGCGCTGAGTTGGTGCGCCCAGAACTTCAACGGGTAAGCTTAAGTCCTGTGTCATTAAACGAATGACCTGTAACTGCTGATAGTCTTTTTCGCCAAATACGGCTAACTGCGGCTGTACCATATTAAAGAGTTTGCAGACAATGGTCGCAACTCCGGTGAAATGCCCAGGCCGACTGGCTCCGCATAAAATGTCACTAATACCCGGCACTTCAATACGGGTCTGTTTGTCCAGGCCTCTGGGGTAAACGTCACTGACCTGTGGCGTAAATACGGCAGAAACACCAAGGGCATCCAATGCCTGGCAGTCGGCTTCTAAAGTGCGCGGATAGCTGTCGAGATCTTCGTTTGCTCCAAATTGCATAGGGTTCACAAAAATACTAACGACAACGTTATCGCAACGCTCCAGCGCTGTTTTTACCAGATGCAGGTGTCCATCGTGTAAATTACCCATGGTCGGTACCAGAGCAACTTCTGATTGTTGCTGGCGCCACTTCCGAAGCTCAGCCAGTGACTTTAGTACCCTCATTTATAGCTGTGCTCTGAAGTTGGGAATTCGCCTGACCGTACCTGCTCTGCAAATGAGCGAAAGGCATCGGCAAGAGAGCCGCCCTGGCCTAAGAAGTCTTTAGCGAACTTAGGCAAATAGTCGCTGTTCATGCCCAGCATATCGTGCATAACCAGAATTTGTCCGTCGGTATCGGCACCTGCGCCAATACCAATGGTTGGAATGGATAGCTGCTCTGTAATGCGCTTACCAAGTGAAGCCGGAACGCACTCCAGAACAAGCAACTGAGCCCCCGCTTTTTCAAGCAATAGTGCCTGATTGAGCGTGTCGTCAGCTTGCTGTTGCTCTTTACCCTGCACTTTATAGCCACCCAGAACATTCACCGACTGTGGCAATAGTCCCAGATGTGCGCAGACGGGAATGCCGCGAGTTTTTAAGCCTTCAATGGTCTCGACTAACCACTGTCCGCCTTCTAACTTAACCATATTTGCGCCGGCCTGCATTAAGCGGCCGGCAACCTCGTAGGCTTGCTCGGGGGTGCTGTAAGTCATGAAAGGCATATCGGCTATAACAAAGGCGTCGCTGGCGCCACGACGAACGCACTGCGTATGGTAGACCATATCGTCGGTGGTAACCGGTACAGTTGAATCCCGGCCCTGTACGACATTACCCAGGGAGTCACCGACCAGAATAAAGTCCACGCCCTGTTCGGTCATAAGTTTGGCAAAGCTTGAATCGTATGCAGTCAGGGAGCTTATTTTGGTCCCTTCTTTTTTCATTTTCTGTAACGTTGCAATGCTGGTTTTGGTTGTTGCCATAACGCACCTTCAGCAGTATTAGATTATTATGTCAGACGAACAGATTATCACGTCTAAGCCGTCTTCGGTAAGTGCCTCTGCCTGTTGCTTAACGGTATTTCCGTTCGGAAGAATCCTGTCCGGCGCTATTTCGGCTAAAGGGAAAAGAACAAAGTTACGTTCGTATAAGCCTGGGTGGGGCACTTTCAATTGCTCGGAATGATGCTGTTGCTCACCAAACAGAAGCAAATCAAGATCCAGCGTGCGTTCTCCCCAATGTCTCACTCGTTTGCGACCAAATGCATCTTCAATATCGTGTAAGGCCTGAAGAAGTTCGGCTGCTGTTAATTCTGTCGCCACCGAGCAAACGGCATTAACGTAGTCTGGCTGATCCTGAGGGCCCATTGGCTTGCTACCGTAAAGAGACGAGTAAGCTAATAACTGCCAGCGCGAGTCCTCGTTCAGAGCCTGTAATGCCGACAGAAGGTTGTCTGTCGGCTGGCCCAGATTACTCCCTAGTGCAATAAAGGCCTTATGTGGCGTCATTGCCTTTATTTTCCTGAGGTTTACGGCGCGGTCCACGGCGTCTGCGTGGTTTGCGGCGGCCGCTTCCGGGACCTGGCTTTGAAGCTTTTAGTTGAGCCGGGTTGTCCTGTGCTTTGCTCCAGTGGGCCGCAAGTTCAGACAGTTTTTTGTCACCGCTTTCGGCAAATGAACGCAGTAAAAGAAAGTCGTAAGCAGCACGGAAGCGCTTGTGCTCCAGCACCTTCATGGCACGAACGCCTTTAGTTACATTCAGCCGGCGCTGTAACTGCCAGATATCTCGCGCTGGCAGGCTAAAACGCTTAGGCAGTGATACGCGCTGTGACTGTCTGTGAATAACGTCAGCCGCTGCAACATTGAGGGCATCCATTGGCGGCAGACCGCCTTCGTTTTCAAGTTGTTCACGACGAGCCTGCAGCGGCCACCATAAGAGCACCGCAATTAAATATGCGGGCGTTACGCGCTGCTCTTCGGCAATACGCTTGTCGGTGTCTCTAAAGGCTTTCAGCATCATTTGGTAAGGTGCGGCCTGCTCATCGGCTAAATAATCTTTCAGCATTGGGAAGAGCTGTTGGAACAGGCCAAACTCTACCATCATAAGAAAGTTTGCTTCCGCCTTACCCGACATGAACATCTTCAGAAATTCGTCAAATAAACGAGCCGGAGGAATGTTAATCAACAAGGGGGCAAGCTCTTTTAGCGGACCGCTGACCGAGTTATCCATCTGCATATTGAGCTTGGTGGCAAAGCGCACCGCACGAAGCATTCGTACCGGGTCTTCCCGGTAACGTACTTCCGGGTCGCCAATCATGCGTAATATACCGGCATTAATGTCACTAACGCCGTTAGCAAAATCGTAAATTGCGAAATCGGCAATATTGTAATAGAGCGCGTTGGCAGTAAAATCACGACGTTCCGCGTCTTCTTCTATAGTGCCGTAAACGTTGTCGCGCACCAACTGACCGTGCTCATCTTGATCTGCTGTCCGGTTCTTTTTATTTTCTTCCTGGGGGCTGTCGCCATGATGGCCGCGAAAAGTTGCAACTTCTATGACCTCACGCCCGAACACCACATGAGCCAGACGAAACCGACGCCCAATTAAGCGACAGTTGCGAAACAAAGACTTTATCTGCTCAGGTGTGGCATTAGTGGTAACGTCAAAATCTTTTGGCTCCAGGCCGAGCAGAATGTCGCGGATACAGCCGCCAACAAGATAGGCTTCAAAACCGCTGTTGTGCAGGCGGTAAAGAACCTTTATGGCGTTCTTACTGATATCGTTACGAGATACGGGGTGTTTATCCCTGGAGATAACTTGTAATTTGGGTAAACGGCTGGAGTCCTGCTCCGCCGCTTTACTGGAAAAGGCGCGCTTTGCCAGTGCTTTAATTCGCTTAATAATGGTGGTTCTCCCTTACCATTTTTTTATTCAGAGTTAGTAGCTGTTTGGATATTGTACCGTTAACAACCCAGGATATGCCACTTTTTGCGCCAACTTTGCAGCGCCTCCTGCAAAATGTCGTTCACTGAGCCTGTATGCAACTCTGGCTCAAGCTGAATCCCCAAATAGTCGAGCGCCGTCAGCAGGTTATTGCTGGCATAGCGTGAATCGATTGAGGGCGCATGATTTTGCTTACTCAGCTTCAGACCCTTGTCATTAGTTACCAGAGGCAAATGCATCATTCTGGGTTGCTTACCGGTAAAGTACTGCCATAAAGTGAGCTGCCAATAGCTGGGTGTGATTAAGTCACTCCCCCTGACAATGTCGGTAACCCCTTGCTCAATATCATCAACCACAACGGCCAGCTGGTAAGCATACAAACCGTCCCGACGTTTCAACACGAAATCTTCGCTAACAGAAGGCGAGTGGTCAGAAAGTAAGCCTTGGGCTCGGTCATTAAACTCAGTTATGGGGGCGTTATTTACAAAGCGCAGAGCATAAGGCGGTGTACGTGGTTGACGGTTTCGGCAGTATCCGTCGTAATGGTCATTACGAGCCCGAATAGCCTGGCGACTGCAGTCACACTGGTAGAGAAGTTCAGCTTTTTGTAACTGATCTAACTGAGATTGATAAGTTGAGTCACGCTGGCTTTGGTACAAAACGGAGCCGTCCCATTCTAAACCATGGGACTCCAGCTGCGTTAAAATGGTATCGGCCGCTCCGGGAATCGCTCTTGGTTTATCGACATCTTCGATACGAACCAACCATTCTCCCTGGTGGGCTTTGGCATCTAAGTAACTACCAACGGCAGCAACTAATGAACCCAGATGCAAAGGCCCTGAAGGTGTCGGCGCAAAACGGCCACGATACATGAGCCGTTAGGCTCCGGTCATTTGTTTCTCTTTGATTTCAGCCAGCGTCTTACAGTCAACACATTGGTCAGCTGTAGGGCGAGCTTCTAAACGGCGAATACCAATTTCAATGCCGCAAGAGTCGCAAAAGCCAAAGTCGTCTTCTTCAATTTTCTGTAACGTTTTTTCAATCTTCTTGATCAATTTACGTTCGCGGTCACGAGTACGTAACTCGATACTGAATTCTTCTTCCTGAGCAGCACGGTCTACCGGATCAGGAAAGTTCGCCGCTTCATCTTTCATGTGATGCACGGTGCGATCAACTTCCTGACGTAATTGACGACGCCATTCTTCCAGAATACGACGAAAATGCGAGCGCTGCGCATCGTTCATGTATTCTTCGCCCTGTTTCTCCTGATACGGCTCTAAGCCGGCCATCGCCAGGATGCCATGGGTTTTCTTATCCTTGCCTTGAGGCATCATGGATCTCCTACATTCTCTATTAAAGAGTGCTTTAAAAGCGTGCGTTTAAAAAAAGGACGCTACGTATACCAGAAAGGATTGGTATTGGCAACGTTATTAGCATCAATTTTATTGCTTAAAATCCCCACTGTGCTGAGTTTCAAAGGGTTACGGGAACTGGTCTCTCCAGTTTAATTTCCTGTGGCGTGATAACACATTTCACGGCGTAGAACTCGACGCCTTCAGACTCTGCTTGTTTACAGAGTTCAGCGTACTTAGGATCAATATGTTTTGCTGGTGTAACCGATTCGATTCCCTGGTGCATCACCATATAAAGTTGTATGGCGCGATGACCGTCTCTGGTCATTTGCATGAGTTCATTGAGGTGTTTGTGAGCCCTTTGGCTAACGGCGTCCGGGAAGTAACCGCACTTATCATCGGCTAAGGTGACGCTTTTCACTTCAATAAAACATTCCTGGCGGTTTGCATCTATTCCCCACCAGTCGATACGACTTTTTTCCCTGCCATAGCGCAGTTCGGGCTTCAGCTCCTGCCACTGACTAAGTTCAGGCACAAGGTTCGCCTGCAATAATTCGCCGGCCATACGATTGGCGTGTTGCGTATTGACCACAATCATCTCGGCTTTGCTGTTTTGAGCCAGTTCCCAGGTGAGTGAGTATTTACGTTTAGGGTTTTCGGAAACACTACACCAGGCTTTAAAGCCTGGCTGGGCACAACCCGTCATAGCACCAGTGTTAGGACAATGCGCTGTGATGATATCACCCTGACCAAAATCGATGTCAGCCAGAAAGCGCTTGTACCTTTTTTGCAAAACTCCCTGGCGCAGGGGCTTGTTAAATTGCATCAGAGGCCTCATAACTCTAAAGTATAAACAGACAGCAAATTATCGGGAGAGGTACAGAATGTCCAGCGCACTCGCAATCTATTTAACTCAGGAAGCCCCCGCAAGTTATTGGAACCCAAAATCGAATTTAGTGTTTGGTGAAAACAAAGCACAAATCGTCTTAGTTGATGATGAAGCTGAAAACTTGCGACGTATCCAGAAAGCAGGCCGGACTCTGGACAATACCGGAGCCGTTACCATTGAAGCTGCCGGCGGTGACTGGAACCTGGAGCGTCAGTGGGCGTTGTCACAAGGTTTCACCTCAACTTTGTCAACCAATCAGGTTATCTGGAATAAAACCGATGAGCCCGCTGCAAAAGAGCTTAATGCCATGCGTGAAGCGACTCGCTTCAGTCGCGAACTGACCAATTTGTCAGCCGAAGAAATTTACCCTGAAAGCTTAGCGAAGCGGGTAACCGATCACTTTAAAGCCTTGGCACCGGATGCAGTCAGTGCGGAATTTATAAAAGGTGAAGCACTGAAAGATGCCGGCTGGATGGGAATTTACACGGTAGGTCGTGCCAGTCAGCACGCACCGGGGTTACTGGTGTTGGATTACAACCCAACCGGTGATGACAACGCGCCGGTTGAAACAGCTCTTATTGGTAAAGGTATTACCTACGACAGTGGTGGTTACAGCATTAAGCCCAGCGAAGGCATGTTGTCTATGAAGTGCGACATGGGTGGCGCCGCCACAGTATCCGGCGCATTGTCACTGGCAATACGTCGCGGCCTGAATAAGCGCGTGAAGCTGCTGCTCTGCTGCGCTGAAAACATGATTGATGGCCGTGCTTACAAGTTGGGCGACATTATTCGCTATAAAAACGGCCTGACCGTTGAAGTTGTGAATACCGATGCAGAAGGTCGACTGGTGCTGGCCGATGGCTTACAAGCAGCAGGGGAGTTTGGTGCGAAGCAGATCATTGATGCAGCAACTCTGACCGGCGCTGCGCAAATGGCGGTCGGTAATGAGTACAATGCGTTATTTAGTGTAGATGAGCCTGCTGCCACTAAAGCTCTGGCCAACGCCGATAAAGAAAACGAGCTGTTGTGGCGTTTGCCTCTGGCTCCGTGGCACAGTGAAAACTGCCCGTCGCCTTTTGCTGATACGGCAAACAGCCGTCCACAAAAAGGTGGTGGTGCCGGTGGTGCAAGTAACGCTGCAGGCTTTTTACTGCGTTTTGCCCCGAACAAAGGCAAGGGTTGGCTGCACTTTGACTTAGCGGGTGCTTACCAAAAATCGGCGACCTCTATGTGGGCGACAGGTGCAACCGCTGCCGGTGTGCGTACCATAGCAGCAACCGTACAAGGTGATTAATTTGGCATGACCTTGCCAATTGAAAGCGTACTGCCGGAGCTGGCAAAAGCCTTTCCGGCAGCACGTGTCGTTATTGAGGCACCGCCCGGTGCCGGTAAATCCACACAACTTCCGCTATTTCTGTTGCAGCAGGGTGTTGCCGATGACGGTCTTATTGTCATGCTGCAGCCCCGGCGTGTTGCTGCGCTGAATATTGCTCATTATTTGGCTAAGCAGTTGGGCGAGTCGGTGGGGGAGCAGGTCGGTTATACGGTGCGCGGCGACAGCAAGCGCAGTAAGGCAACTCAGTTACTTATTATTACCGAAGGCGTGTTGGTGCGGTGGTTACAGGATGACCCTGAACTTAGCGGCATTGGCACTCTGATTTTCGATGAATTTCACGAACGCAATTTGCACAGTGACTTGAGCCTGGCGCTGGTTATTGATGCCCTGCCACTGCGTCCGGACTTAAACCTGCTGATTATGTCAGCCACCTTACCGGCAGAAAGTCTTAAGGTCTGGTTAGAAAACTACTGCGATAAAGTTCAGGTTCTGCGCAGCGAAGGCCGCAGTTATCCGGTTGAATACCATTACCGTCCTCCGTCTCATGTCACCCAGTGGCTGACTGAATTGCCCAAAGTGGTTGTTGAGGCCTTTGCTGTCGCTGAAAAAGGCGTTTTGGTGTTCTTGCCCGGTGTCTATGAAATACAAAAAGTGGCAGGCGAACTAAGCCAACGACTCCGGCCGGCAACACTCATTTTACCCCTGCATGGCCGTATCCCGCTGCAGCAACAGCGGCAGGTATTAAAGGCGACGGACGAGAAGCGCATTATTCTGGCAACCAATATTGCTGAAACCAGCTTAACGCTGGATGGTATTGATGTGGTTGTTGACAGTGGCCGCGAGCGTCGGGCTCAATATCTGCCTCAGTACGGTTTAAGTCAGTTGGTGACTCAACGTATTGCCAAAGCATCGGCGACACAACGTGCTGGCCGTGCGGGGCGTCAGCAGGCAGGGCAATGTTTTCGTTTGTGGTCGCGCTCCGATGAGCATGGTTTTGCAGAGTACGCCCCGCCGGATGTCGCGACACAGGATTTATCGGCCTTAATGCTGGACGTTCTGCGCTGGGGCTCTCAGGTGAAGCAGCTGGCCTGGTTTTCTCAGCCTGAACCGGGACATTGCGCTGCAGCTATCGACTTTTTAACCAGTACTGGCCTATTGGAGCATGGGCAGTTAACGAGCAAAGCCCGGCAACTGGAACTCGGTGGCTCAGATCCCAGAGTCTTACTTGTGGCTAGTGCCGCGAAACAGTTGTCTGAAAAACAGCAGGCGGCTATGGCCTGCATTCTGGCAACCATTGAAGAGCCTCAAAGCAGTATTAAATCGGTTGATTTGGCGGAGCGAACCCGGGCGCATTTCCAGCAGCGTAATCAGTTTGCTTTGTGGCAGCAGCGCTGGCGCTATTGGCTTAATTACTTTGGGATAACGGATTGGTCCGGGAGTCATGACAAGATTGGTGATGACGGGCTTAGCGAAGCATTACTGCAGGGTTATCCCGATCGGTTGGCAAAGTTTGATGCCACCCGAGGTGACTTTCAACTAGCCTGTGGCGGACGGGTCACTGGCGACAGTAGCCGCCTTAAACAACCGTCCTGGGCCGTTATTTTTGACGTGACCTTCAATGAGCAAAGTAACTTGGGGCGCAGTCGCTGCCTGTTACCGGTTGATGACATCATGCCACTTTTAAAAAAGGCAGGGATTGCACCGCAAGTTAGCCAGACAAGCGAGTGGTTCGGTGAAAAGCAACAGCTGCGGCAGATAACTCGTGAAAAGTTAGGCGCTATAGTGCTGAGCGAGAAAGTCAGTAATGCCCCTGTAAATGACGAGCAAAGGGCTCAAGCTTTCTGTTTGTGGCTGCGAGAGAATGGCCTGGACAGGCTGAACTGGAGCAGGCGGTCACAGCAGCTACAGCGACGAATACACTGGCTACAACAAGTTGGTGGAGAACTGCTCTCTTATGACATGACGACAGAGGGCTTACTGAGCACCCTGGAGCAATGGGCTGTACCTTACTGGACGAGCGTTCGGTCTTTGAAACAGCTGCAACAGTGGGACCCTTATGAGGCTTTATGCTATTTTCTCGACTACTCAGAACTGCAACGTCTGAATTCGGCTTGTCCTGAATGGTGGCACACTCCGACAGAACGTAAAGTGTTTATAAATTATCTGGACGACACCCCCCGGGTTGAGGTCAAATTGCAGGAAATGTTTGGTGTTTCTGAGTCACCCAAAATTATCGATAATCGACAAGTTGTAACCGTTGATCTTCTTTCGCCGGCTGGCCGGTTGTTGCAGCGCACCAATGACCTTTCCAGCTTTTGGCAGAACGCTTACGCCGATGTGCGTAAAGAAATGCGTGGGCGTTACCCTAAGCACCCATGGCCTGAAGACCCATTGAATGCAACCGCAACGTTTAAAACCAAAAGGCAGCAGCAGTGATTAAAAGTCGGTGGTTTCAATACCTGTTATGGACAAGTTTTAAGATAGGGCTGGTACTTATCGCTGTAATTGGTCTTTATGCGATTTACCTCGATGCCAGCTTATCCCGTCATTTTAGTAATGAGCGCTATCAGGCACCGGCATTGGTTTATGCTGGTGAGGTGACACTAGAAAAAAATCACCCTATGCGGTTACAAAGGTTAGTCGATATTCTGGAGCGGGTGGGTTACCAGCGTAACAGCAACACTGAACAATCGGGGTATTATTCGGTCGGCGAAAGCAATGTCATGGTGCACCGTCGGCCTTTTGATTTTTCTGACGGGCCGCAAATGGCTCAACGAGTGCAGGTAAACTTCCGGGGCGAGCGCATTGAGTCGTTGAAAAGCTGGCCTAGTGGTCGGGAGTTAGAAAGCTTACGACTGGAACCTGAGTTGATAGGGCGTATTAGCACGTTGAGTAAAGAAGACCGTTTGTTAGTTGGTCTGGAGGTGGTTCCTAACTTACTCATTGAAACTTTGCTGAAAGTTGAAGACCAGGAGTTTTATCATCACCAGGGAGTGTCCCCCTGGTCTATTCTGCGGGCACTGGTTGCTAACCTTAAAGCAGGCAGAACGGTACAGGGCGGCTCAACGCTTACTCAGCAACTGGTTAAGAATATCTATCTGACCAGAGAACAAACACTGTGGCGTAAGTTTCATGAAGCCATGATGTCGCTGGTGATTGATTACCGCTTTGATAAAAACACAATTTTAGAGACCTATCTGAACGAGGTTTATTTTGGTCAGGATGGCAGCAACGCCATTCATGGCATTGGACTTGCCAGTCAATTTTATTTTGGTAAACAGGTTCAGGAGCTTAGTCCGAGCGAGATTGCGTTAATGGTGGGGATGATAAAGGGACCTTCCTATTACGACCCCAGGCGCTTCCCTGAGCGCGCTCGCGAGCGCCGTGACACGGTGCTTAAGGTCATGTTTGAGAATGACTTAGTCGGTAAAGACAACTTTGTTGCTGCTGTTGAACAAAAGCTCGATGTTAAAGAGAGTCGACGTTTGGTCGAGCACCCATACCCACATTATATGGATCTGGTGCGGCGTGAAATGAAACGCATTGTTTTACCGGAAGACTGGCAGGACACCGGATTAAAGATCTTTACTCACCTTCAGGTAGACACCCAAAACGCAGTGCAACGTTCCTTGGCAAAAAAGCTGATGGCAGATGGCGAGGATGAGAAATTAGAAGGCGCTATGGTGGTAGCTGACTATCGTCGTGGGACGGTTACTGCGCTGGCCGGGGGACGTTTGAGTCAGGCAATAGGTTATAACCGCGCGTTGTTAGCCTTAAGGCCCATTGGCTCCTTAATGAAACCAGTTATTTATGCTGCAGCTATGCAGGACTCCAACATAGGTTTAAATACGCCGGTGGCTGACGAGCCTGTTACCCTGTCCGATAAGAACGGCAAAGAATGGCAGCCGCTAAATTATGATGAAGAATTTAGTGGCAGCTTACTGCTTTATGATGCGCTTGTTCAGTCGCGGAACTTGCCCGCGGTCAGGGTTGGTATGGAAGTGGGTATAGACCAGTTAGTGCGGTACTTACGTGAGTTAGGCGTGACAACACCGTTACAGGCCTACCCATCATTGACGCTGGGCTCTGCTTCGCTATCTCCCATGGCGGTCGCGCGAATATACAGCGCGTTAATGAACGATGGCCATTACCAGCCTTTAACAGCGGTCTCCTCAATTACCACTCATCAGGGAGAGGTCTTATACCGTCGTCAGACACCTGAACAGAAGAAGGTATTTGACCAAAGCGTTTCCTATTTGACGCGTTATGGCTTGCACGGCGTGGTCGCTGAAGGCACCGCCAGCCGGCTTCAAAGTGCACTGGCCGGACAGATTGTTGGTGGCAAAACAGGCACCACGAATGACTACCGTGACAGTTGGTTTGTGGCTGTTGATGGAGAGCAAGTTGTGACTGTCTGGTTAGGGCGGGACGATAACCAACCCGTTGGTTTAACGGGAAGCAGCGGAGCACTGAAAGTTGCCGCCGACTTCTATGGGTATCTGCCTCCGTTGAGCATGGCGCTGGACGTACCCGAACCTTTGCTTATGCAGAATTTTCACCCAACTACGGGACAGAGAATTCCGGAGGATTGTAATAATGGTCGTAAATTACCGGCAGAGGAAGTCAGACTCCCCGAGGATATTACCTGTGACGGTAATATCCGCGAGAAAAACTGGTGGGAACGTTTGTTCGGTGGCTAATCAGCTGATACTAAAGCAATTTAGCGAAAGCTTTTTCAGCGGCATCCAGGGTCTGCTGAATATCTTCTTCACTGTGTGCCGCAGACATAAAGCCGCCTTCGAAGGCTGACGGTGCCAAATACACTCCTTGCTCTAACATGGCGTGATAGAAAGTTTTGAAGTGTTCCATGTTGCACTGGGTAGCCTGAGCAAAGGTTGTGACTTCAGGTTCTTCGGTAAAGAAGAAACCAAACATGGAGCCGGCACGGCTGGTGGTCATTGGAACTCCGGCACGGTCAGCACGTTCCTGTAGTCCGTTGAGTAAAGTGTCAACTCGCTGATAAAGCTGGTCGTATAACCCTGGTGTTGATAATTGTTGTAAAGCCGCTAAGCCTGCAGCCATAGCAACAGGGTTACCCGATAACGTACCGGCCTGATAAACAGGGCCGACCGGGGCAATGTAGTCCATCACTTCCTTTTTGCCGCCAAAGGCACCAACCGGCATACCGCCGCCAATAACTTTACCCAAAGTAGTCAGGTCAGGCTTTATGTTGTAACGCTCCTGGGCCCCGCCAGGTGCTACACGGAAACCGGTCATAACTTCGTCAAAAATTAATACCGAACCGTGATCGTCGCAAATGCTGCGTAAACCTTCCAGAAAGCCTTCAACCGGAGGAATGCAGTTCATGTTTCCGGCGACAGGTTCAACAATAATACAGGCAATTTCGTCACCCATTTCAGCAAAAACTTTTTTCACTGATTCAATATCGTTGTAATTCACAGTTAGGGTGTGTTTGGCAAGGTCTTCCGGGATGCCGGGCGAATTAGGTACACCCAGAGTCAAAGCACCTGAACCGGCTTTAACCAGCAATGAATCAGCGTGACCATGGTAGTTACCTTCAAACTTCAGAATTTTATCCCGGCCGGTATAGCCTCGGGCCAGGCGAATAGCGGTCATGGTTGCTTCTGTACCAGAATTCACCATACGCACTTTTTCAATTGAAGGCACAATTTTGCGGATAGTTTCCGCCATAGTGATTTCAACTTCTGTCGGCGTTCCGAAGCTTAAGCCTCGCTTGGCCGCTTGCAGAGTCGCCTCTAAAACTGCCGGATGGTTGTGGCCCAGAATCATAGGTCCCCAGGAGCCAACGTAGTCTATGTAACGTTTGCCGTCAGCATCGAACATATAAGCGCCTTCAGCGCGCTCAAAGAAGATGGGTGTACCACCAACGCCATTAAAAGCCCGAACCGGCGAGTTAACGCCGCCAGGAATACTGATTTGTGCTTGAGTGTATAATTCTTCTGAGCGACTCATGTCGTAACTACCTCTTTACTGTTGGCTTTTCTCGCTGTACCAGTTGACCTCACATTGGTGTTTATCAACTTGATCAACGACCCCAAGTGTTAATGCAAACAGAGCCATACGAATTAATACGCCGTTGTCTGCCTGGCGGAAAATAGCCAGGTTGGGGTTTTGGTTTAAGTCATTATCCAGTTCATTTGCCTCGGCGCGGGAATCTCGCGGCAGAGGGTGCATGATGACGGTGTTGGGTTTGTAGTGCTTAGTATATATATCCTGGTTTAAACGAAACTTACCGCGATACTGATCAGCGTCTTCCGGGCTGGCAAAACGCTCTTGCTGAATGCGAGTCTGATAGACAATATCAGCGTCGACAATACCGTCGACCTTTTCTGTGACAGTGACACGGTGACCTGCGTTTTCCAGCGTATCTAATACGGAGCCCGGCATAGAAAGTTCACGTGGAGAAATTAAAGTGAACTTAATATTTTTGTACATGGATAGCAGCGTCGACAGCGAGTGAACTGTACGTCCGTATTTTAAATCGCCAATCATGCAAATGTGCATGTTATCAATGCTTTGTTGATGATATGCCAGCTCTTTTTGAATGGTGTAAAGATCCAGTAGTGCCTGCGTGGGGTGCTCGTTTGCTCCGTCACCGCCGTTAATGACAGGCACCCGGCTGCCTTCGGCAAACTCTCTCACTGAGCCAGACTTTGGGTGGCGCATAGCAATAACGTCACTGTAACTGCTTAGCACACGGGCGGTGTCGTAAAGCGACTCACCTTTGGCTATGGCAGAACTTTCCATTCCGGTGGTTTCGCGTACTTCGCCCCCTAGCAGGTTGAACGCAGTACCAAAACTGACCCGGGTACGGGTAGATGGTTCAAAGAACAGGTTGCCGAGAATAGCGCCGTCGAGAACGCGGGTGCGTGTTTTGCGCCTTGCATAAGGTTGCATCTTGTCAGCAACGGAGAAAATATAATCAATACTGTCGCGATCGAACTGGTTTACAGAAAGAATATTGGAGCCGGTGAAATTCATCTTTAGGTGCGCCTCTGCCGCAGAATGTCACTGGGCGCACACTATAGCAAATCATGTGGCACAAGAGAATCTAATAAGGCTTAACCACGGCCAAAATTATGATCGCGAACAGCGCCAGTACCGGGAGCTCGTTAAAAACACGATAAAATCGATGGCTACGGCGGTTATTACCGGTTTTAAAGTCTTTAAGCAGCTTAAAGCAGTAGCCGTGATAGATATAAAGCAACAGTACCAACACCAGCTTAGTGTGCATCCAGCCACTGGCGGCAAACCAGGCCGAACCATAAGCAAAAATCAGCACAACGCCGAAAATGAGGGTAAGAATAGCGAAAGGCGTGACAAAATACAGCAGTCGCCTTTCCATGACGCAGAGCTGCTCGTCGACAGCTGGTTTTGCATTCATTGCGTGATAAACAAACAAGCGTGGCAAATAAAAAATGCCAGCGAACCAGGCAACCATAAAGGCAATGTGCAGGGCTTTAACCCATAGTATCCACGTCATGAGAGCTCTCTCTGTAAGGCTTTACGGACTATTTCCCAGGTGACAATTCCACAAGGTTGTCCGTCATCTGTTTCATAAACAAATACGGCGCCTCGTCTTTGCTGGCCTATTTCATCATAAACTTCAGCCAAAGTAGAGGTTACCCGAATTCCTTTAATTGGGGTATAGCTCAGGCTTGGGCTGTCACCGGCATTGATATCATAGGATACGAGTCGGTAAAGGGCCTGGTTCTCTTCATCGACCGACATTACGATAACGGTTTTTGCCTGTGCTGATTCTAATGCGTCAACCAGTTCATTTTGAGTCGGTTCAAGCAGGAGTTTAAAGTCGGTTTCCATAACATTTTCAACCCCCGTTTTTTGCAGAGCAACATGCACTGGCGCAAGTTGATAGGGCAAGTTCTGAAGGTCAAGTTGGGCAATAAAAATCGACTTGGATTTGAGTAACTGGCTGGATATCAGGTAAGCGGGCACAATAACCAGCATAGCCGGAATAATAATCTCAACGCTACGGGACAATTCAACGATAGCCAGAAGAGCAGCCATGGGGGCATGAATACAGGCTGCCAAAATGCCTGCCATACCCAACAAGATGAAGCTGTCAAAAGAGAGATCCTGCTGAATACCGAGACCATTGACAGCCCCTACGAATACTGCCGCAATAATAGCGCCTATTCCAAATACAGCACCGATTAACCCACCAGGTATGCCCATACCTAATGCAATCGCAGAAGCAAAGAGTTTGGCAATCAGTAAGGTGACCAGTAATGACATTTGACCTTGATGATTCAGCACCTGCTCAATGGCGGTAAGCCCCGGGCCTAAACTGGTGGGTATAATGACAGCAAGCATGGCGGTGATAAGCCCGGCAAATAATAAACGGGTAAACAACGACATGTCCTTGACCGTTTCCATGACATCCAGCATCAGTTTTTTAAACATTACGCCGACTAATCCAAGAACGACACCAAGCAATACGACCCAGGGCAGTTGCGTGGTCGGAATATCCTGTGCAGACAAAACGGCTAATTCGGAGGCAACACCAAAAATCTCTTCAGTTATCAGCGAGCCGGCAACCGCCGAGAGCATAACCGGGATGAAAACATGAACCTTATATTCCCGCAGAACCACTTCCATAACCAGAATCATAGCGGCCAAAGGGGTATTGAAGGATGCAGCTATTGCAGCTGCAATACCACAGGCCGCCAGGGTGCGAACGGCATTTTTTGGTGCATCAAAATGAAAGCCCAGCCAGGTTGCAGCCGCAGCGCCTAAATGAACGGCGGGACCTTCTCGGCCAACACTAAATCCCGCAACCAGTGCAATAATACCGCCGAAGAACTGATTCACCGTGCTGCGCCAGGGCAGCATACCGTAATGCTGCTTCATGCGGTGAATAACGTAAGGTATGCCCATTCGAACATGCTTTGACCCTGAAAGCCTGAACAGAATATAAATCATGACAGCCGCAACAACCGGGAGTAAAAAGCGGTAAGTAGTTGGTAAAGGCTGTTGCCAATAACTGTCATTACCGACAAGATAGGCGCCTTGCTCTATAGCGAACCGAAAACCGGCAATCATGAGTGCTGCCAGAATACCGCCGGCCAGGCCCATTAAACAAATTGCGATAGTCGTAGAGGGCGTCGCCAGTTGTTTTCGCAGTTGTTGCCGGAGTACGGAGCTAGTGGCCATTTGAAATACGATCCTTACCTTAAACCGTGGGATGACGCTTGCATATTTATCAATAACATATCAGCATAAACGCTTGATGGAAATGAGCTGGAAGTTATGAAGCCCTATTTTAACCTGAAATACTGGCAACAGCGCTGGGGAGCCTTCCCGGTATTTTTAGTAATGATCCTGGCTGCCGTTCTGGTCGTCTACCTGGCGTATTTGGCTGGTGTATGGCACGCACAGGCGTTAAAGGAAGAAGTTGCAGAACAGGAAGAGCAGTTAGATCAGCTGTATCAACGACTAGAGCAAATGGAATATCAGAGACATGTGCTGCAGGTTGAATTGGACATTGAACGTTCAGCGAACCAAAGCCTGCAGGACGAGCTGTCCGCACTGCAAAACGATAATTATGGGCTGCGACGCGACTTAGCTTTCTATCAGAAAATTATGGCGCCGGAGTTGCAGGAAAGCGGGGTTACTATTGACTCGCTGACTGTCACCGCGAACCGTTCTGAGAATCACTTTCACTTCTCTCTCGCGTTATTGCAGATAGAACAACGCCGTAATTTCGTTCAGGGTAATGTGACAGTCGAGCTTATAGGTCGCATCGACGGAGAAAAAAAGCGTTACGACTTATTAGATCTGGCGAACATTGGCGACGACGACCGCAGCTTTTCAATGCGCTACTTTTCGCTGTATGAGGGAGACTTTTTTATGCCGGAGGGCCTGGCCCCTGAGCGGGTTGAAGTTAGGGTTCGGTTAACCAAAGGTGGCAAAGGAACCCTGGACAGAGCTTTTTTCTGGAAAGAAATTAGCCGTAATGAAACAACCCCTGGTGTGCGGAGCGATGGCGATACTTGACCAAAATACTCAGGTAAGAGAAAATAGCCGTAGAGTTCAACGAAGGTAGAGAAATCATGAGCAGTGCAGCAGAACAGGCGATGCCGATTGAGTTTACTGAGCAAGCGGCAAGCAAAGTGGGTAAGCTGATTGCTGAAGAAGAAAACCCAAATTTGAAGTTGCGTGTTTACGTAACCGGAGGCGGATGCTCTGGCTTCCAGTACGGTTTTACCTTTGATGAAAAGAAAAACCCGGGTGACATGGAAATAGAGAAAAATGGCGTTACGCTATTGGTTGACCCTATGAGTTTACAATATCTGATGGGCGGTGTGGTCAGTTACGAAGAAGGGCTGCAGGGCTCTCGCTTTTTCGTTGACAACCCCAATGCAACCACGACCTGCGGTTGTGGGTCCAGCTTTTCGATTTAACGCCTGCCCCAATAGACTTGAGCGGCTGAAAGTTTGCGCTTTTTCCGCTAGAATAACCTCACAATTTTTTGTGAGGTTTTTTTATGGGCGCGTACGCAGAACACATCAAGACAGTTTGTAGCCGCTTTGATAAAGCGTTAGAGGACAATCAATTTGAATCCGTATTGGTTTACTCGGGGCAACCCCGGGTTGATTTTCTTGATGATAATGCGCCGCCTTATCGGGTAAACCCTTTATTCAAGTATTGGGTACCGGTTACAGAAAGCCCTAAAAGTGCGATCTTTTATCGCAAAGGCAGTCAGCGTCCTACTGTGTACTTATTTCAGGCACGTGACTTCTGGCACGCTCCGGTTAACGTTCCGGAAGAAGAGTGGCAGCAGTATGTCGATTTAAAAATTATCGACGACTTAAGCATGCTGACCGAAGATTTAGGCAGTGACCTGGAACAGGCAGCCTTTATTGGAGAAGACTTTGCTCAACCAGTCAGTGACTGGAAAGTAAAAGCTCGTAACCCACAGGCACTGATTGATCACCTGCATTTCCACCGCTCGATAAAAACCGAGTGGGAAGTGGAAAATCTGCGCGAAGCCAACCGTTTAGCAGCAAAAGCTCATGTTGCAGCCAAAGAAGCATTTTTTGCGGGTAAAAGTGAGCTGGAAATACACCATGCCTACTTGGGGGCTATCGACTTTCGCGAGTCACAAGTGCCGTATAACAGCATTGTTGCTCTGAACAGCCACTCAGCAATTTTGCACTATGATGTTTACGACACGGTCCCGCCTAAGCAAATTCGCTCGTTCTTGATTGATGCTGGCGCACGATATCGCGGTTATTGCTCTGATATAACCCGTTCTTACGCTTATGAAGAAGGTTTCTACGCAGACTTAGTTGAAGCCATGGATAAGGCTCAGCAGGAGCTATTAAGCGAAATTAAGCCAGGCGTGAATTATTACGACCTGCATGTGTCAATGCATTTGAAAGTTGCGCAAATTTTAAGTGACTTTGAGTTTATTAAAGGTGATGCACAAAGCATTTACGACAAAGGTTACACCAGCGCCTTTATGCCGCACGGACTGGGCCACTTTATTGGTTTACAGGTGCACGATGTTGGTGGCTTCCTGAAAGACGATAAAGGTGACAGCTACGAGCGTAGCGAACGTCATCCATTCTTGCGTTTACTGCGCGACATTGAAGTGGGTCAGGTCTTTACTATTGAGCCGGGCTTATACGTGGTCGATCAGTTGCTGGAAGAGCACAAAGACAGTGCTGATATCAACTGGGATAAGGTGGATGAATTGCGTCCATACGGCGGTGTGCGTATTGAAGACAGTATCGTGGTTGGAGCCGATAGTAATGAGAATCTGACCCGCGATGCGTTTAAAGAATTGGGCGCTGAATAATACGTCTATTGATGTAGAACTTTAGAACCTAAAACAACCGGGTGGCTGGCTCCTGTAACTTCAGGTTGGTTACCCGGTTTTTTATGCTCATAGCACCAGCCTAGCCAGGCAAAGGCCATGGCTTCAACCCATTGCGGATCCACTCCCAGGTTCTCCGTGGTATTGCATTTAGCCGGCGTCAGTAGCTCTGCAAAGCGCTCCATGAGTAACGGGTTGTTCGTGCCGCCGCCGCAAAAATAAACCGCGTCGGGTTGTTGTGGTAGTGTTTTCAGAGCATCTTTGACCGTTATAGCCGTAAGTTCAACTAAGGTGCGCTGAACATTTTGAAAAGAAAGCTGCTTTTTCTCTAATAGGGGCTTAAGCCAGTCTAAGTTGAACTCTTCCCGACCCGTGCTTTTTGGGGCAGGTTTTGAAAAGAAGGGGTGCTGAAGTAACTGTTCTAACAGTGGAGTCTGAACCTCACCTGCGCGAGCAAACTGTGCGTCTTTGTCGAAACTTTCATTCGGGTAATGCTGCTGAACCCATTGGTCCAGCAAGGTATTGGCAGGGCCTGTATCAAAGCCGAGCACCTGGCCTTCTGGACCTAACCAGGTGACATTGGCTATACCGCCTAAATTAATGACAGCAATACTTTGCTTCTGATGCGCAAATACTTGCTTGTGAAAAGCCGGAACCAGTGGAGCTCCCTGACCACCGGCGGCGATGTCTTTGCGCCGGAAATCATAAATGACATCGATACCTGTGCTAACTGCCAAGCGGGCCGGGTCGCCAATCTGGCAGGTATAAGGGATTTTAAAGTTGGGTTTATGGCGTACCGTTTGACCGTGACTGGCAATTGCGGTGATGCTTTCGGGTGTAAGCCGTGCCTTCACTAAAAGCGCTTTAACGGCTTGAGTGCAGTGTTCAGAAAACGCGACGTCCAGAGCTGCCAGCTCATCGGCTATCCAATTGTCGGTATGACTTATTTTAAGTAAACGAGAGCGGAGGTTTTGGGGTATTGCCAGAGAGTAGCAGGCTTCCAGTTTAACCTGACCTTGAGCGTTTATCTGGACTAATGCCGCGTCAACAGCATCCATACTGGTGCCCGACATGAGTCCGATAAAACGCTGAGGCATTATCGCATCGCCAAATAAACGCGCTTGTTGTCGTTGAGTATTGCCATCACCTGATCCGCATGCTGGCGGAAAGACGGAAGTTCTGACTCAGCCAATGACTTGGCTTTGGGCAGCTCAACGGTACGCGGATTACGGTGCACGCCGTCGACAAGAAATTCATAGTGTAAATGAGCGCCGGTAACTCGACCTGTTGCTCCGACACGTCCAATGACCTGACCCTGCTTAACTCTGTCGCCATTTCTTACGTGTTTGCGACTAAGGTGCAGGTATTTGGTAACGTAGCGCTCACCGTGTTGAACAAAAATATAATTCCCGTTTAACGAGGTATAACCTGCAGCTACAACTTTTCCATCGCCGGAAGACATCACCGGTGTTCCTGTCGAAGCTGCGTAATCAATGCCATTATGCGGTCGTACTCTACCGGTAACCGGGTGTAAGCGTCGAGGGTTAAAGCTCGAGCTGATATAGGTGAAGTTTACCGGCGAGCGCAAGAAAGTTTTGCGCATGGCACGTCCATTCGGTGTGTAATATTGACCGTTGTCGTGCAAAATCGCCTGGAAGTTTTCATCCCGGTTAACAAATTCTGCGGCTAAAATTTTGCCGTAACCGACAAATTCGCCGTCGACATAGTGAGTTTCGTAAAGCACGCTAAACTCATCGTTCTTGCGTAAATCTAAAGCAAAGTCGATATCCCAACCAAAGATATTAGCAATGCGCATAATTTGATTGTCAGTCAGTCCTGAATCTATGCCTGCGTTCCAGAAGCTTGAATCAATAACGGCGTGAGTAAACTCGGTACGAATCTCGACTTCTTTGGTTTCTACCTCTGCTACAAAGTTGTCGCTTTGACGAGTAATGATGAGAGTCTCGGTATCATTGATTTGATGTGCCAGCTGAACCAGCTCGCCTTCACCGTCAGTTGCGAAGCGCAATAAGTCGCCCGGGTGAACTTTACGCAAGTACTTAGCTTCGTCACCCGACTCGGTAACGCGATACAGCTGTTGAGCGCTAAAGCCCACTTTACTGAATATTTTGGCCAGGCTGTCGCCGGACTTAACTTGATAAGTTTGCCAGGTAAGCTCGGAGCTCTCAGAATTTTCATTCGAGTTTGATTGCTCAAACGCCAGCTCCAATTGGTAGCGTTTGCCTGGCATTAACTGTTCCGCTGGCGTACTGTTCTTAGAAGCAGTTGCCGGTTCTGACGGAATGATCAGTAATAGCAGGAGAGCAACGCTGATCGCACTGATCAGAATTTTATGAGAATGCGGAAGTTGCAGGAACATCCGCTGAATTTGGGTGACAGATTTCAATGTCATATTTTAGCGCACTTCACTTTCTTTATTGTGATTATCCAGTAAACATTTGTCAGCAAACACGGGGTTTACCGCACCTGTTTACGACCACGGAATAACCTTATGGTTTCGAGGATAATACGAAAAAAAGAAGAATACCAGATTATTAAGCTTAAAACAGTGTTAATAATCGCGTAAAATGGCTGGTTTATCAGTTTTTACAGTTGGAGATGAGGATGAAAACCGAAGTGGCGGAAGCTATTGCCGAGATTACTCGCGGTGCCGAAGAAGTTTTACTCGAGCAGGAACTGGCTGAGAAATTAGCGAGTGGTAAGCCACTAATAGTGAAAGCTGGCTTTGATCCAACTGCCCCGGATCTGCACTTAGGCCACACGGTCTTAATTAACAAATTGAGAGTGTTTCAGGACTTTGGTCACAAAGTTGTGTTCCTGATAGGGGACTTTACCGGCATGATAGGCGATCCCACAGGCAAAAATGTCACCCGAAAGCCGCTGACCACTGAACAGGTTATTGCAAACGCTGAAACTTATAAAGAACAGGTTTTTAAGATTCTGGACCCCGCTAAAACGGAAATTCGCTTCAACTCTGAGTGGATGTCGAAAATGGGGGCTGCCGATATGATTAAGCTAGCTGCCCGTCAGACGGTCGCGCGTATGTTAGAACGTGATGACTTTAAAAAGCGTTACCAGAACAATCAGTCTATTGCGATTCATGAGTTTCTGTACCCGTTAGTACAAGGTTGGGACTCTGTTGAGCTAAAGGCGGATGTTGAGCTTGGCGGTACCGATCAGCGTTTTAACCTGCTAATGGGGCGCGAGCTGCAAAAAGAAGAAGGGCAGCGTCCACAAACTGTCATTATGACGCCGTTACTGGAAGGCCTCGATGGCGTTCAGAAAATGTCGAAGTCATTAAACAACTATATTGGCATTACCGAATCCGCTAATGACATGTTTGGTAAAATTATGTCGGTATCTGATGAGCTTATGTGGCGTTACTTCCAGCTGCTCAGCTTCCGCTCCATAACGGAAATTGATGAATTGAAGGCAGCGGTAGCCGACGGTAAAAACCCACGCGATGTCAAAGTACTGTTAGCAAAAGAAATTATTGCACGCTTCCATTCTGAAGAAGACGCAGAGAAAGCGGAACAGGATTTTATTCAGCGCTTCCAAAAGAATGCATTACCGGATGATATTCCGGAAAAGACGGTGCAAGTTGGAACCGAGGGAATGGCGATAGGTAATGTGCTAAAGGAAGCCGGTTTAGTTCAGTCAACCTCTGAAGCGTTGCGGATGATAAAGCAAAATGCCGTTAAAGTAGATGGTGAAAAGTTCAGTGATGCGCGTTATGTGTGCACTGAGAAGGACTCAGGGGTCTATCAGGTAGGCAAGCGCCGCTTCGCAAAACTTAACTTAACGGCTTAACCGTTCAAGGTTTCAGACAATAAAAAAGGTGCCAGTTGGCACCTTTTTTTGTTTCCGTGCTTTTAGACTCTAAAGCTCTTGATTGAGTCCTGCAGCTCATCGGCCAGTTTCGCTACTTCGTTAGACGCCTGAGCGGTTTGTTTCGAACCAGAAGCGGTTTGTTCTGCAATAGAAACAATAGCTTCAAGACGTTCGCTGATATCGTGTGCGGTACTGCTCTGTTCTTTCGCAGCGTTCGCAATATGGTTACTGCTGTCCGAGGCCTGGTGGACTGACTCAGTGATTGACTGCAGTGCCTGAGCGGCTTCATCCGACTGTTGAACACTGAGTTCGGCTTGTTCGCGGCCCTTATTCATTACACTAACAGCGCGTTGAGAGTCGTTCTGCAAGCTTTCAATCATATCCTGAATTTCTTCGGTCGACTCCTGAGTACGGCTGGCCAGGGTACGAACTTCATCGGCAACAACAGCGAAGCCACGACCTTGTTCACCAGCCCGAGCAGCCTCAATAGCAGCGTTCAGGGCAAGCAAGTTGGTCTGATCCGCAATACCGCGAATAACATCTAAAATACCGCCAATGTTTTTGCTGTTCTCTGATAACTGATCGATAACCTCGGAGGCACTCTGAATTTCGCGAGCCAGGCCTTCGATAGTGGTACGGTTTTTATCTGAAATTTCCCGTACGCGCTTGGCTTCGTCATCGGAGTGCTGAATTTCCTGAAGAGCCTGATCAGCGCCATCAGCCATTTCACTCGCTGTATTATTCATTTCTTGGGTGGCTGTTGCCACTTGCTCTATTTGACGGCGCTGCTCATCAATCGCGTTCGTTGTTTCGTCAGAGACATTAGAGGACTCTTCCGCCGCTGTCGCTAATTGAGTCGCGCGGTTAGCGATACCTTCAATAAGTTTACGCAAATTGCCGGTCAGCTTGTTCGTGTTTGATGCCAGTTCACCAAACTCATCCTGAGCGTTGTAGTCGACTCGCTCAGTCAGGTTACCGTCGGCCATAATATTCAGCATATGGTTAACACGAGACAATGGCTGACTGATACTGCGTACGGTATACCAGGAAATTAAAATGGCCAGTGCAATTGAAACAACCGTAATAATGCTGTTTATCCAGCTGCTGGTTGAAATTGAATCTGTCACAGAAACTCGTGTGTCTTCAGCAATGCCACGAACCGCATTCTGCAACTCATCAGTTTCTGTCATTAACTTGTTCAACTGGGTTTGTGAACTATTCAGTGAGTTTTCCGCGTCTACGCGAAGTTGTTGACGGCGAATGACATTTGCGGGATAGGAACCATTACCCTGCAGACTGTCGATGGCATTACGAACGGTCGTGATAGCGTCACTAACCATTGTCTCAGTTCTGCCGGTTGCCTCGTTCTCTAAAACTTCTAAGCGGGGGCGGATACTGTCAATATTAATATCGATTTCACTGCGAATAACTTCGGCACTGTCTAGTTTGTTGGCTTTGTTTAAGTCGTACATCAAAGTGATAAGGCTCGACAGCGAGGACTCAACATTACTGGCTTCGCGTGAAATAACTTCGTTGTTAGACATATCCATGGTGTCTAGCAGCATTATAGCAGCGTCATCGATATTGAATGCAATTTCATCCAACTGAGAAGCTGTTGTGGTTTGAAGTTCCAGGTATTCGCGTTGCTGATTGAATAAGCGGTCGATTAAGTCGACATACTTCTGAGAGTCCTTTTCAATAGCATCAATTCTGTCGCCTTGACCGGCGCCCTGAATTAATCGGTTGAGTTCGTTTAACGAAGAAAAAAGCGAACTACGGGATGCTTCAAATTCTTTTCTGTGAGCATCGACCTCGCCAACTTTTTCATCATAGAAAGTTTCTAATTGCACGCTGCCCAATTCAAGAATATCCACTTTGACGGCAGCTACTTCATTGAGCGCGGGCACGGCCTGGTCGTTGAGATTATCAACCGATGAGCCAATGCTGTTGATATTAAACAACGAGCTTAAGCTAATGATGAGTAACAGCAATGTAATGATGGCAAAACCACCAATGACTCGCATGGCAACAGTAATTTTCATGAAACTTTCCTCAGCACTGCATGATTATTATCACTTCCCGGACAAAGCCGGTTGATGAAAGAATGTCTTACTTTCAACGTTATATAACGTCATATGCTGACCCCAGACACAGCCAGTATCGAGCGCTATTACATCTTGACGTCGGGTCTCACCCATTAACGCAGCCCAGTGTCCAAATATTACGCGATTATCGGATTCAGGCCAAAAGTTAAACCACGGCTTAAACGAATCCTGCGATGAACTTTGATACGGATTATCTTTTTTAGAAAATTCGAGTTCACCATCCGGGCTGCAGTAACGCATTCTGGTAAATGCGTTCACTATAAAACGGTATCGGTCGAATTCTTGCAGACTTGAGTCCCATTTTTCAGGAGTGTTGCCAAATAGTTCGCGCATGAAGCTCTCAAATTGAGTGCTGACAAGAACATTTTCGACTTCGTTAGCGTATTGAGCTGCTTCTTCCAGCTTCCACCAAGGGTAAATTCCTGCATGGGCTATAACCGTTTCATGACTTTTTAGCTGCTGCAGCAAGGGCTGCTGACGCAGCCAGTCTAGCCAACGGAAACGTTCGCTATCAGCAAGTAAGGTGTCGAGTTTATCCTTCGGGTTTGGCTTGCGGTAGCCGAGTAATACGGCCATTAAGTTTAAGTCGTGGTTGCCCAATACAGTATGCACTGAACGGCTGTTTTGATAGAAGAACCTGAGTGCATCACGAGAGTCCGGACCGCGCGCAACAATATCCCCAACGCACCATAGAGTATCGTTTTCTGGGTTAAAACTGACTTTGGTTAGCAGAGCTTCAAGTTCGCGGAAGCAGCCTTGAATATCTCCAACAATGTAATGGCTCATAGTTAATGAATAATATTAGGAATAGCCAACCGGAATGAGGGAATCGGTGTTTTAAACTGCTCGCCCTGGGCATCTATCATCAAATAATGACCTTCCATAGTACCAATAGGTGTTGCCAGGACCGTACCGCTCGTATAGCTAAAAGACTCTCCTGCCTCAAGCTTCGGTTGTTGACCGACAACACCGTCACCAGCTACCCGGGTTATTTTACTGTCTGCATCAGTAATTCGCCATTCACGGGCAAGCAATTGTACCAACTGACTGGATTCATTGGTTATGGTTATCGTATAAGAAAACACGTACTGGCCGGCATCAGGGTTCGACTGCGCCGCTAAATATTGCGTTTTTACATCAATTTCAATTTTACTGACTGTCATTCTTTTCCGCTTGTTCTGTGAGCCAGTCCGATATTCTGCAGTAGTCATCCACCGATAACGTCTCTGGTCTGGCGCCAGGATTAATGCCAAGCGCTTCGAGTTGCTCTGCAGGAACCAGCTGTTTTAAGTTGTTACGTATTGTTTTACGGCGTTGATTGAATGCTGTCAAACATAAGCTGTGTAGCTGAGCTTTGTCTTTCACCGGGTGGGGGCTGTCTTTGTATGGCTCTAAACGAACGACGGAAGACTCAACTTTAGGTGGCGGTGTAAAGGCTGACGGTGGAACCGAAACTACAGGTGTTACTCTGCAGGCTTGTTGTACGCCGACGCTAATTCGACCATAGCTTTTTGAGCCTGGTTCTGCAGCCAGACGATCCACAACCTCTTTTTGCAGCATAAAGTGCATGTCCTGTATGTGCTCTGCAAATTTTAGCAGGTGGAAAATCAAAGGCGTCGAAATATTGTAAGGTAAATTACCGAATACTCTTGCCTGCGCTTTCTCTGCAAACTGGCTAAAGTCGATGCTTAATGCATCTCCCTGTATTACTTCGAGTTTCGCACTTAAAAAAGGGTGGTGCTGAAGACGCTCAACCAGGTCTCGGTCAATTTCAATGACCTTCAGATGGCCGGCGCGATCCACTGTGGGTTCGGTTAACGCTGCTAGCCCCGGACCAATTTCAATGAGGTTTTCACCAGCTTGAGGGTTAATGGCATCAACTATCTGTTCAATAATGTGCTCATCGTTCAGAAAGTTCTGACCAAACCGCTTCCGTGCACGGTGCCCCAGATGGGTTTTGCTCCCGCCTGAGTGTTTACTCCCATTTTGGTTTTTACTCATAGTACGCTGCTCTTGCCATATCGATAGCGGTTTTCATTGCCAGTCGACAACTACCGTCATTTATTTTACCTGTTCCAGCCAGTTCAAGGGCTGTACCGTGGTCCACAGAGGTTCGTATATAAGGTAGACCCAGAGTGATATTTACCGCTTGACCGAAGCCCTTATATTTTAGCACGGGGAGCCCCTGGTCATGATACATAGCAACTACTGCACTGGCGTCTTCCAGGTATTTGGGCTGAAAGATAGTGTCCGCCGGGTAGGGGCCATGTAGGTTCATACCCTGTTGCTTCAGATGCTCTATGACTGGAGATATAGTCTCAATCTCTTCACGGCCCAAGTGTCCGGACTCTCCGGCATGAGGGTTTAAACCACAAACCAGAATTTTGGGGTAGGACTCACCAAATTTCTTGCTCAGGTCGTTATGCAGAATCGTTAAAATGTTGGTCAGGCGCTCTTTGGTCACTGCTTTTGCAACATAGGCTAAAGGGATATGAGTCGTTACCAAAGCAACGCGTAAGCCTTCGGTGGCCAGCATCATCACAACATCATTGCAGTTGGCTTCGTGGGCTAAAAACTCTGTGTGTCCCGAGAAAGCAACGCCTGCCTGGTTAATCACGCCTTTATGCACCGGACCTGTGACGATTGCATCGAACTCGCCTGCAAGGTTGCCATCGGAGGCTCGCTTTAAACAGTCCACTACGTAATGACCGTTAGATACAGATAGCTGACCGGCAGTGACTTCTTCGCATACAGGGATGTGCTCAACCCATAAATGGCCAGGCTGGTGTTCTGGCACGTCCTCACCTTTACGATAGCGATGCAAAGTAATGGGCAGGTTGAGTTGCTCAGCGCGCTGTTTTAATAAGTTTTTGTCGGCACAGACAATCACAGCAGCCGGCCAGGGCTGCTGTGCAATTTTTATAATCAGATCCGGGCCTATACCTGCCGGCTCACCCGGTGTAAAAACTAGTGTCGGTAGACTCACTCGGCAACTCTTCTGACATAGGCCTGATCACGTTTTTCCTGTAGCCAGTTATCTAACTCTTCGCGGAACTTCCGACTGAAAAGCATTTGATAAGCTCGTTCTTGTTTACTTTCTTCAGTGGCGTCCTGAGTTCTGCGTTCAGTAACTTCCACGATGTGCCAGCCAAACTGAGTACGGAAAGGCTCGCTTATGGTGTTTGCTTCAATGGTTTCAACTTTTTGCTTGAATTCTGGTGCATATTTGTCAGGGCGTGCCCAGCCTAAATCACCGCCGCGTGAAGCTGAGCCTGGATCCGCTGAGTGCTCTCGGGCAAGTTCGGCAAAAGTTTTTTCGCCATTGGCAATTTGCTCACGATAGTTGTTGAGCATTTCTTTCGCTTTATTGTCCGACAAGATAACTGATGGTTTTACTAAAATATGTCGAGCTTTGACTTCCTGGACTTCTACCGTTTGTTCGCCACGTTTGTCCTGAACTTTTAGAATGTGAAAGCCAATACCGCTACGAATAGGACCAACAACTTCACCAACGGGTTTTCCGTCGACGGCTTCAGCAAATAGTGTCGGCATACTGTTCGCTGTCATCCAGCCCATATCACCACCTTCTAAAGCAGCAGAGCCTGATGAAGAACGTACCGCCAGGTCAGAAAAGTCCCGCCCTTTTTCAAGAAGGCTTAAAACGGCATCAGCACGTTCTTTGGCTTTTTCAAGTTCAGCTTGCGAAGCATCGGAATCCGCGGCGATTAATATTTGAGCCAAGCGGTATTCTTCCTGAACTTCCTGATTATTATCAATGAGTTTTACCAGGTTATTTATTTCCTGAGGCGTAATTGCAACTCGTTGTCGCACGGCAGCTCTCTGAACTTGCTGAATAACAATTTCATTACGGACATTTTCCCGGTACGAAGCCCAGGTCATGCCATTATTGACCATCTCTTCGCGCAGCTCAGCAACAGTGATGTTTTGATTGTTGGCGATGTCGCTAATGGCTTGCTCAAGTTGACCGTCATCGACTTCTATGCCCATGCGGTCAGCCATCTGAAGCTGAATTTCCTGTAATATTAAGCGTTCAATTGCCTGAGTTTCCAAAACCTCATCGGAAGGGGCATTACCATTATTAAAGTTTTGACTGTTTTTTACTTGCCGAACCAGATGATCAATTTGGCTTTGCAGAACCACGCCTTCGTCAACAATAACGACGACACGATCCAGAATCTGTTGAGCCTGAACGCTATTATTCAGCAAAAGGGACGATGCTATCAGCACTGCTGCTGAACAAAACATTGCAATTTTTTTCATTATACCTACCACTAGTTACTGAGATAAAAAGGACGGCGGTAGCCGTACGTACTTTTCTCAAGCATGTTAATTAGACCACTGTTATCAGAAGCTAATCCACTGATAATAAATTGTATACTAATGCCGTTGTCAAACTGTGTGTCGCCGTTTATCTGGTTCGCACTAAATGCTGGCTCGAGATCACGGTTTATACGTCGGTAAGCACTAACTCGTAATGCCCAGCAACAACTGCTGTATTGGACGCCCACCATAGCATCATTTAAACGGTCATGTGTGAGATCGTAAAAGACATTTGCAGCTACTTGCCAACGTGAACTAGCCGACCAAACTGCTTGTGTTCCAACCTGCTCTATATCGTTATTCAAAATATTTGTTGCTGTGCGGTGACTCACTTGTACCAGGTTCGAATTGTCTTTGCGAAACTCTATCGCGGTCTGACTCTTACGGGTGCTGTTAAGTTCCGTATCGTACTGAATTGAGCTGCGCAACGACCAGTTCTCATCAACCGCCCAGTTTATGTCAGCCACCCACTCACTGTTACTGGAAGTCGTGGTTTCTTCATTAGCGGCGAATAGCTGCGTGCGACTGTCTTCAATGTTGTATATTTGACCAAGACTGGCGCGTAGCATTTCACGTTCATTCTGAGTGAACAAGCTGCTACTGATTCCGTAAGTTACCTGGTTGGCCTCTGCTATACGGTCCAGACCTGAAAACCGACGGCTACGGAATAGACCATGATAGTCGTCCTGTAACAGCGAAGTGTCGTAAATACCGATGTCTTGTTGGTTTTCATAGGGCACGTAAAGGTATTGAATTTGCGGCGATAACGTTTGACGGTATTGATCATTGCCAATTTCAACAGACCTTTCCAGGTGCATACGAGCTCTGACCCGCGCTCTTGGCAACGTCCGTGTGACACTTTCCGCAATTGCACTGTCCGGACTTTCCTGCCAGTAGCGTGTATAAAGATAAGACAGCTCCGCTTCGGTATCGAAGGCCGGCTTTTCATAACGATATCTTAGGCTCGGTTCAATATGGGCGCGGGTAGCGTATTCGCGTGATTGGTCCTGATTCTGAAAATAAGTCAGTTCGTTATAAATACCTGCACTGAAACCATGAAGAGTCTTTGCGCTATAGTCCACGCTCAATTGCGGAAGTGTCCGGTAGGGGCTTCGGTAATCACCTATCAGCTCATAGTCTTCAGTCCGCAGTTGAGCGGTCCAGTTATCGTTATCGTAGTCCAGCTGTGCGACACGGTATAAATGAGTATCGGCTCTGCCAGCGAAGTCACTGCCAAAGTCGTTTAAATAATTGTCGTCGCTAATTTCGGTGGCATCCAGGTAAAAGCTTAGGTCCGGATTAATCTGCGCTGCATGCTGAACATGCCAAAGGTAACGCTTTTTATTTTCGATGCGGGTATCGTCATTACCTAAATACTCTAAATTGAATTGTCCGGCATTTTGCCCAAATAGATAGCGATACTCGCTTTTCAACATAGTGCCGCGTTCGGACATATAGACTGGCGCTATAGTGGCATCCATATTGGGTGCAATATTAAAGTAATAAGGGATTTCTACTTCAAAGCCACTGTTAGATGATGAGTCAAAAGTAGGGTAAAGCAGCCCGGTCTTTCTCGCGTCACTTATAGGAAAGTTAAAGTAAGGCAAATAAAGAATGGGCACGTCGAATAGCTCGAAACGGGCATGCCAGGCTTCCCCGAAATCACTGGTTTCATTAATTTGAATACGCTGCGCGCGTAATTGCCAGGCTGGTGAATCTCCGGGGCAAGTGGTAAAGCTTGAGTCCTGCAATAGCACCTCTTGTCGAGATAAAGACAGACGTTCAGCATGACCCCGGGCATTATGATCCTGCAGACGATAATCGCTATTATAAAGCTCTGCTCTGTCTTCATTCAGGTCGAGAAATAAAGAATCGCCTGTGACGTTAAGGTAGCCGTCACTAAAGGTAATACCGTCAGAGGCAATAATTTCTCCTTTTTGCTGGTCGACTGTCGCTTTTGATGTGGATAGCCATTGCCCATCACGGTGAATAATAACGTTACCGGTAAAGTACGCCTTCTCATCTGCAAAAATTTCGGCGCTGCGCGATTCAACGCCAATAGTGCCTGCTTCAGTTTGCTGCAGTTGCACTGAACCAATTACATTTTCTGCGGGCCGGGAAGCCTCACAAGCCATGCCTTGTTGCACGTTTTGATTTTGTAAAGCCGCTAGCGCATCGCCAGTAAACGACAGTAGCATCAGCGGAGTAATAAACCTTAGCAGCAATTGAATCTTCCGTTCGTTGTTATTAAATGCATTTATTCTGTTTTGCAGCGCGAGGGTATAATAAAGCAATTTTGTTTGTTTCGCTATTTGGTACACTGCTAGTTTTAAGGCTTTGCGACAAAATTTGGTGGAGGATAATTTGGAAGACAAACGAGAAGTGGCTCTGCAGGCTTGGTGCGAAGCCCAGACCGGGGTTCCCCAGCCGACTTTAGAGGTTGTATCCGGCGATGCCAGTTTCCGTCGTTATTTTCGGGCAACTAACGGAAAAGAAAGCCTGATAGCGGTTGACTGTCCACCGGGAAAGGAACCTATGGAACCTTTTTTGGCGGTTGCACAAGCGTACGCTGATGCTGGCGTTACTGTGCCTGAAATTATCGCAGCAGATACCGAGCAAGGTTTTATGTTGCAGTCAGATTTCGGTCAGATTTTGTTGCTCAGTAAGCTGCACCCTCGTAATGCCCGGCAGTATTACCAGCAAGCTTTAGCGGCTTTGCCGAATATTATGTCAGTACGCAGTACCGAGTTAGGTGAATTGCCTGCGTTCGACACGGCTTTGCTCAAACGCGAGTTGTCGTTGTTTAAAGACTGGCTGCTCCAGACTCACTTAAACCTTAACTGGAATAATGAAGACCAGGAAATTTGGCAGCAATTCAGCCAGCAACTTATTGATAATGCACTGGAACAGCCTCAGGTTGGGGTGCACAGAGATTACCACTCACGTAATTTAATGCTGTTGGATGACGACAGCATTGGGGTTATTGATTTTCAGGATGCGGTGCTGGGACCGGTCACCTACGATGCGGTATCGCTGTTACGAGACTGCTATATTGAGTGGCCCGATGAATGGGTGGCTGAACTGGGTGAGGGCTTGCGGCAAAGGCTCGTTCAGTCAAACCATTTGGCAGCTCAGATCGAGCCTGAACAATGGCAGCATTGGTTCGACTGGATGGGCTTACAGCGTCATACTAAGGCCGCTGGTATCTTCGCCCGCCTGGCTCATCGTGACCACAAGCCGGGCTACTTGCAAGACGTGCCCAGAACTTTAGGTTATTTACAGCGAGTAAGCGCTAACTATTCACAGTTGTCAGATTACAACCAATGGCTGGAAAAACGCGTCATACCGGCCTGGAAGGAAGCAAAGTGAGAGCAATGATCTTAGCCGCTGGCCGAGGCAGTCGCATGCGGCCGTTAACCGATAATCAGCCTAAACCTTTACTACCCATAGCGGGTAAACCGTTGTTGGCTTATCACTTAGAAAAGCTGGCGCAGGCCCGCGTGAATGAGGTTGTTATTAATCATGCCTGGCACGGGGAGCAAATTGAGAGCTTTGTTGGTGACGGCAGTCGGTGGGGGTTACAGGTATCTTTTTCCGCAGAACCGGAAGGTGGGTTGGAAACTGCCGGTGGTATTATTAAAGCCTTGCCCCTATTAGGTGACGAACCTTTCTGGGTCATTAACGGAGATATTTGGACCGACTGGGACTACCGTGAGCTGCCGACTCAACTGGAAACGGAACAGTTGGCGCATTTGATCATGGTTAAAAATCCTGCTCATCATCCTGAGGGCGACTTTGCTTTAGAAAATGGCCTGTTGGTTAATGACGGAAGTGAGCGCAAGACGTTTTCCGGTATTGGCTTATACCGAAAAGAGCTGCTGGAACCATACCCTCAGGGCAAGCAGCCACTTAAAACCTTCTTTGACCGGGCAATAAATCAAAGCAGGTTAGCAGCAAGCTATTGGGAAGGGCACTGGACCGACGTAGGGACCCCTGAGCGGCTGCATCAACTTAACCAGCAGTTGGAGAAATAACATGGTTTGGGGAAAAGTAGTAGGAGCCTTGGCGGGTTTTGCATTTATGAAATGGCCGGGCGCTATTTTAGGCGTTCTGATTGGCCATTGGTTTGATCGGGGAATGGCTCAGGACTTTTCCCAAAAAGGCGCCTGGGGACGCTTTTTATACGGTGCAGAGAAGGCTGCCGGGGATGCCAACTTCATTTACACCTTGTTTGCTGTAATGGGTCATGTTGCCAAGGCAAAAGGAAAAGTAACAACCAATGACATTGCGCAGGCGCAGGAGCTTATGCGGCGCCTGAACTTAAGTTCTGATGCAACCCGTGAAGCGCAGGAAGCGTTCAGAGAAGGTAAAGAACCGACATTTCCTTTGCAGCAGGTCATGAAAGATTTTAGTGCGTCCTTTTACGGCAACCGGGATGTCTTGCAGCTTTTCATGGAGCAGTTAATTGGTCTGGCATTGAATGACGGAATTCTGGAAAAGTCAGAGCATGAAGTGCTGGTTAACGTTGCTAAGTCTCTGGGCTTTACGCGCTTTCAGTTAGACCAATGGTTAATGATGGAAAAAGCGGCTTTTCGTTTTCATCAGCATCGCCGTCAGCAGCATCAACAACAGCGTAAAACCACCAGTCAGGATGAAATTAACAACGCCTATGAAGTGCTTGGCGTGACCGCCCAGAACAGTAACGCTGAAATTAAAAAAGCTTATCGTAAACTTATGGCCCGACATCATCCGGACAAGCTGGCATCGAAAGGCCTACCTGAAGAAGTCATGAAGCAGGCTCAGCAACGGGCGCAGGATATTCAGGCGGCTTATGAAAAAATCAAAGAAAAGCGGGATATTCGTTAAAAGATTGCTGCTAAAAGCCGTGAAACTCAAGCCAGCCTTTTATGGTTGAGATTAACTCACGCTGCCCGGCATTCCCTGAGTTGATAAGTTGTCGCTGCCGGTAAGCCGGGTGCTGATATTTACTCGCCAGCTTTTTGCGCAGTTGCCAGTGCTTGCTTATCCATTGATTACTCTCAGCACTGCGAATATCCAGAACCGGCAGTTGTGACTGACTAATACGGTCGGCAAGAGCGCGGTTATACTGAAATTGCGGAACATAAGCATTAATCAGGACGATAGCATCCGGCATTATCGACGGATCACTTTCTAACAGTCGCAAAGTAATATCCGCTGTAATACCTTCAACCACCCACACTGAGAAGCCCGGCCGGCTTAAGGTCTCGTCCAGAAGCAGTGTCATGCGTTGTTGCAAGGCGCCAACCAGAGGCTCGAAGACCTCTTCATCAGCTGCTTCAGGAAAGTGTGTGGCACTGGCGGGGGTCTGCAGATTGTCCGTGCGTATGTCATTTTCCGGCGGAGTGAGCGCCCAGGTGGTCCAGCCAAAATCCGGTGCGTTTTCATACACCGGGCGAATATAAAAAGACTGCAATGGATGATAGTGCCAGTCGGGTATAAGCACGATTTGACCGCGCTCAAAAGCCTGTAGGTATTCTTTCTTTAAAACCAAATAGCGTTGGTCGTCATTACCGGACAACCAGTGTAGCTGGTCTTGCGGTAAATAACGTTGTAAGTCGTCCTGGCTGACTGCGGGACTGATACACAGTGCCGCGAGTAGCAATAATGAATAACGCTTCATGCAGCTTATATCGGCCACAGCGGCGTCAGCTTGAGTGCAAAGTGTTAAAACGGAACCGGGCTATGAAAGGCTATAGGTTGTTCAGTTTGTGGGTGTGTTACGCAAAGGTTCTCAGCGTGCAGCAATAAGCGTTCAGCGGCAGAAAACGCCTCACTGTGCGCATAGAATTTATCGCCTAATATCGGGCAGCCAATGGCCTGCATATGAACTCTAAGCTGGTGCGAGCGGCCAGTGTATGGGGTCAGTTCAACACGACTACACTTGCCGTCAAATTCACTCACCCGGTAGAAGGTCGTACTTGGTTTGCCGGTGAAAAAATCCATATGCTGGCGCGGGCGATTCGGCCAGTCGCAGGAAAGCGGGAGCTCAACTTCGCCCTGTGAAGCAGGTAGTTCCCCCCATACCTTGGCAATGTATTTTTTGTGGGTTGTGCGGTCCTGAAATTGTTTGTTCAGGTGGCTTTGTGCAGCTTTGGTTTTTGCCAGTAACAAGATACCGGAGGTGGCCATATCCAACCGATGAACCACTCTAATTTCCGGGTGTACCCGCTGCACTCGAGTATAAGTAGAATCTTTATGCTCTGGCCGCTTGCCCGGAACACTCAATAGTCCGCTGGGTTTATCAACCACCAACAACTGAGCGTCTTCATAAATAACTTGAAGAAATGGCGTTGTTGGTGGCTCATAGTGAAGCAGCGTCATTAATGGTTGTTCACCAAAATGCGAACAGCCTGTAGCGACAACTGCGGACTTTCCAGTGCCGCTGTAATCTGCTCTTCGCGCCAGTTTATAGCTTCTATTTCACTGCTGCGTACCGACGGGTTTTTCTTCTGCAAGTCGAGCAGTCGTTGGCGTTCATGTTGCAGTGCCGCTGTAGCCTCTTGTCTTACCTGCTCCAGTTGCTCTTGCTGCCATTTGCGTGCTTGTTGTTGGCCTGACTGGATAAGCTTTTGCGCTGCATCTCTTAGCTGGCGCAATACCTGACGGGCGGTTTTCTTATCAATGAAGTTAGACTGCTGATCCAGTAGCTCGCGCGATACTTTGGCAGAGAGCTCCTGACCCTGACCGTTAAACAGAAGCCGCAGGCTTTGCAGTGGGCAAAACTCCTGTAGGGCCGCGGCTTTAGGCGCAGGAACTATGCTGGCAAAGTCTAATTCAAGGAACCAGCTGCCCGCCGGAATTGCCGGGTTTTTTAACTCGGCCACACAAGTGCTGCCAAAGTCATCAGCAGTCAGCAACTCGAGCGCCGCTTGTACCATCGGGTGATCCCAGCTCAGAAAGTCGGTATCTTCAAAGTTCAGCGCGGTAATCCTGTCAAAGGTTATGGTAATACCGTCGTCAGGCAAACCAGGCAGACTGCCAACACGCATGTGTTCTCCCGGGCGAATAAACCAGCGTTCCTCATCCAGAACTTCGTTATTAACACCAAAACGGTCAAAGAAGGCAATCATGAAATCGGCGAGCGTATCGGTATCGCTGTCGCTATGAATTTGCTCTATGATTTTTTCTGCGGTTTCCGGGCGACAAGCATTGAGTGCCTGCAGCTTGTCCTGACCTTCCCTGTTGTGCTCCAGCCAGGTTTTGTGCAGCTCTTTTGTCTGCTCTAATAGTTCAGAACTTAAAGGCTGCTGTTCAGTAATAGCCTGCTCAATTTCAGCGCCGAAAGCGTCGTACAGTTTACGGCCTATCGCATTACACTGAGTGAAGGCATTCATTCCCTGCTCGTACCATGGCAGCAATATAGCTTCGGCAGAGCCTCTACAATAAGGCAGGTAAATATCAATGTCCTGCTGCTGGCCAATACGGTCTAAACGACCAATACGCTGTTCCAGCAAGTCGGGGTTGGCTGGTAAGTCGAATAAGATCAGTTGATGCACGAACTGAAAATTGCGGCCTTCACTGCCAATTTCTGAGCACAGTAGGATAGGGCTGCCATCTTCTTCGCTCGCAAAAAAGGCGGCGGAACGGTCTCGTTCGGTCAGCGTCATTCCTTCATGAAAGGTGGCCGCGTGCACACCTGCGAGTACGCGCAGAGCTTCAGACAAATCCAGCACTTGCTCCGCAGTTTTACAGATTAGCAGCGCTTTTTCTGAGCGGTTTTGCTTAATGTGCTCCAATAACCAGTCAATACGCGGATCTTCCATCCACCAGGGCATGTCTTCATCGGGTTCGCACTCATCCAGTTCTACCGGATGAAAATGACGCTCAGGGAAGCCGCCGATATCGGCCCGACGGTTACGAAACATGACGCGCCCTGTGCCGTGTTTATCGAGCAAGTCATCAAGTTCGGCCGGGTCAGTCACTGACTCCGCCTGTTCCGCTAACTCTTTGTAGTGCGCCTGTTCTTGCTGAAAACTGGCGAAATCGGAGAACCTGTCCGGGTCCAGCAACTGTAATCGCTGGAAATGTCCCTCAGCACCTTCTTGTTCTGGTGTTGCCGTTAGCAGCAGCAAACTGGGCACAGCTTCGCAAAGGTCTTTTACGGCGCTGAATTCAGGAGCATCCGGTTGCAGGTGGTGGGCTTCATCAATAATCAGCAGATCAAATTCCGCATCGAGTAAGGCCTCATTCCAGCGCGACTCATGCATAAACCGACTACTGATAATAATGTGTTGTTCGGTCAGAAAAGGATTTTCACTGTCGGCTTCCGCTTGCTCACAACGTTCATCATCAAACAGGGTAAAGTTCAGTGCAAAGCGGCGACGTAGCTCCACTAACCATTGGTGCATAAGAGACTCAGGCACAACAATGAGTGCGCGTTGAGAGCGTCCGGTGGTTAGTCGACGCTTAATGATCATGCCGGCTTCAATGGTTTTTCCTAAGCCCACTTCGTCGGCCAAAAGCACGCGTGGGTGATAGCGATCAGCGACCGTCTTAGCAATATACAGCTGATGCGGCAGCAAATGGGTACGAACGCCTAATAAGCCGGCCACCTCGCTTGCCTGGTGATGCGCCAAATGTTCACCAGCCTCACAGCGCAATTGATACATATCGAGTCGGTCGGCCTGACCAGCAAGCAAACGAGTTAATGCCGGATTACTGTCAACTTGATGCGAGAGTTGAGTTTCAGGAACAACAACTGACTCCTGGTTGTCATCACGCAGTCCGTGGTAAGTCACAATACCCTGTGATTCAGTCAGCTCCTGAATAGTGAAGCTCCAGCCGTCGGCGTGCTTACCTTGCTGTTGAACTTGCAACTGATATCGAGCCAGAGGCGCATCCTGAGCAGAGTACAGTCGCACTTCACCGGAGGCAGGGAACATCACGGTTAAGTGACGACCTTCGGCCTGAGTTATCATACCCAGCCCTAATTCGGTTTCAGTTTCACTGAGGTAACGTTGTCCAACTCTAAACTCGCTCACTACACACTCCCGCATGCCATTTTCTAAGGCCGCAATGGTACTTAATTCAGTCACCAATTCCGAGGAAAAATTTATTTCTGTAACCGTTATGTCATGAATTTTAGGCTAAGCTGTAAGAAAAGAATAATCACAGCAAAGGTATGCGCTAATGACTAAACACACCGGCAAGTTCTTTATCCTGGATACCAATATTCTTCTGCACGACCCGCTAGCCTTCCTCAATTTCGATGAACACAACGTTATTATTCCCATGGTGGTTCTGGAGGAACTCGACAAAATCAAAGATCGGAATAAGGACGTCAGCCGGGAAGCCCGGGTGGCTATTCGCTCTTTAGAAGAAGTGTTAAAAGAAGCAACACCAGAGGAAATTGTTGCTGGAGTGCCCTTAAGCAGAATGCATGGTGAGCATACCGCGAACGGAACCTTGGCTATTTTCCCGGATTATCAGCTTGAGCAAACCGAGTCGGTACTTTCGTTAGCGGAAAATGACCACCGGATTATTCAGGCCGCTCTGGAAATTCAGCGCGAGCGAGCCCCCGCGGGTGTGGTGCTGGTAACCAAAGACATCAATATGCGTCTGAAAGCCAAAGGCGCGGGCATGAAATTTGTTGAAGATTATCGTACCGACCAGCTTATTGATGACATTCGATTGTTGACCAAAGGCTTCTATAAATTTGAAGGGGATTTCTGGTCGCAGGTAGGTGAAGTGAAAACTCAACAGGAAGGTCGCGATGCGTATCACACTGTAAGCCGGGACTTACTGCCGCAAATTTTTGCCAATGAATACATTATTGACTCAACAGACAGCTTTGCTGCCCGGGTAGAGGAGTACGACAACCAAACCGTTACTTTAATGGACTTGAGCGTCGAGCGCATGATGTCTTACGGCGCCTGGGGTGTTCACCCTAAGAACATCTATCAGGCCATGGCGTTGCATGCATTGCTTGATACCAGCATGGATATGGTCATTCTGACTGGTCCTGCTGGCAGTGGTAAGACTTTCCTGGCTTTGTCAGCGGCCTTGCAAATGGTGGTAGAGCAGGGAATTTATGAGAAAGTTATCGTGACCCGCAATACCCCGGAAATTGCCGAGTCAATTGGCTATTTGCCGGGCACGGAAGAGGAAAAAATGGCGCCCTGGTTATCGGCAATAACAGATTCCCTGGAGGCTTTGCATAAACACGATGAGAGTATGGAGTCGAGCCTGAACTATATTATGAAAAAAGCCAATATTCAGTTTAAGTCACTCAACTTTATGCGCGGACGCAGCATACAGAACGCTATAGTCATTCTGGATGAAGCGCAGAACTTAACGGCGTCTCAGTTGAAAACCCTAATAACGCGTTGTGGTGAAAATACTAAGCTGGTGGTATCGGGTAATTTGGCACAAATTGACAGTTATTACTTAACGGCTGTGACTTCAGGTTTAACTTATATTGTTGAGCGCTTTAAAGACTACCCCGGTAGTGCAACAGTTAACTTGAATGGGGTGGTGCGCAGTCCGTTAGCTAAGTTCGCAGAAGAGCATCTTTAATCAGTTAATGGGCACAACCGTGTATTGCTCAGTGTTGACCTGAAACTCGGTTTCTCCTCCAACCTGGCCCAGAGGCATTGCCGCCGGGCCAGTAACATCTACTAGTATGTAATTCACGCCATTGTGTTTCACGCTAATGTCATCGCTTCTGCTACTAATAGATATACCGAAAACCGCATGGTTGGGCAGGTAAATGATTGCCATTTTTGGGGTCTCAATAATTTCTTTAATTACCGAGCTCATTAACGTGACTTTGCTGTCGCAGTCGCCCTGATTATAGTAGAGCAGCTGGTTAGGGGGTACGAAGCCATCTCCACGGCTATCAAGCTTACTGCTCAAGTCGTTATAAGGGATCTGCTGAATAAAGCTGGCGATGTAATTGATGTAATTGCGCTGTGTGTTGTTACCTAGCTGCTCTCCAATAGCTTGTATTAACGGGCGTAATACAGCCGTCATTTCGCTGGCAATAGCGGGGTGGTCGGGAATAATGCCCTGTTCACCCGGAGGCAGAGTGAGCTGACGATAAAAGTTGGCTTCTAAATAATCATTCCAGCGTTCATTGTAGTATTCGCGTAAAAGCCTTTTGTATTCAGTCAGCTGTGCTTGTTTTTCCTGAGTTCTGCTATTGGCGGTGACCAGCTCTACTGACTGTTGACGGGGTGTAAGGCGAGCCTGAATACCCTGCCATTGTTGCTGCCGGATGTAGCGATTCAACTGGTGAGTAAGCTCGCGTTGACTGCGCTCCAGATTAAATCCGCGATAACGCTTTAAAGGTTGCAGGAACTCTCTTTTATCGACCTGGAAGTCAAAGGATTGCTGACTGTCGTTAAAGTCACGCCATTGATAAGAAAAGGTTAACTGGCCGTCTTGGGTTTCGTTAAGGTTAAAAAAGTTTTGGCCATTTGCTGTTAGAGGAAGAGTAAAGAGTAACCAGATAACAGCACAGATTTTATGTGTCACTCTGATTACTCCTGTTGCCCCTTAAAACTTCATTTCAGTAATAGGGCTGTCTTCGAATTTAAGGTCTACTTGATACTCAATGCCGCCGGCGCGAACGAAAAAATAAGTCTTTTCTTTCTTAAAGACTTCTTGCAGGGAAACAAGCCTTAAGCCTGGGCGACGCTCAGCAGGTAAGTCTGTAAATTCAACTGAACCTCGCGAAACCAGTATGTTTTGGTAACGAGGACCAGTAATTAAAAGCAGTTTCTTATTTTCGTCTTTCAGTAGAATGGTATTACCCGTTACTGAATAGGGTTCTTCATTACCAAACAAAGCCAGCTCCTGTCGTGTCAACTTATTACTGACGACACTATAACGAATTATCGGTTTTTGGCAAATAACCGTTCAGAAAATCTTCAACAATTATTAACGCCGCTTGACTGTCGACAAGTCCTTTTTCCAATTTTCGAAAGCCGCCTTCGGCAAACAGGCTTTCGCGTGCGGCGGTTGAAGTCAGTCTTTCGTCCTGAAAAGTGACAGGTAAGCCGAAACGCCCATGAAGTCGGTTACCAAACTTTTTGGCCCGCTGCGTCAAGGGTTGTTCGGTGCCGTCCATATTCAGAGGCAGGCCAACGACCAGTTGCTCTGGTTGCCATTCGGCAAACAGCTTTTCAATAAGCTGCCAGTCGGGTATACCTTCCTTTGCTTTTAGCGCGGTTAATGGCGAAGCTGTTGCGGTAACGGTTTGACCAACCGCAACACCAATGCTTTTGGTACCAAAGTCAAAGCCAATAACTGTACTCATGCGTGGCCGACATCCGGTCCCAGTTGCCACACATCAAAACCAAGCTGCTCTGTGGCTTTTTGCCAGCGCTCACTTGCTGGTGTATTAAATAACAGCTCAGGGTCTGCCGGAATCGCTAACCAGGAATTCTCACCCAGTTCTTCCTCTAACTGCCCGGCTTCCCAGCCTGCGTAACCCAGGGTCAGTAAAAACTGAGGCGGGGCCGCTGATGAACCTAAGGCTTCCAGAATATCCCGAGAGGTGGTCACCATGATGTCATCGCTCAGCTTCTGACTGGCACGCCAGTTATCCTGAGGCGGGTGAATCACAAAGCCCCGTTCACGACCCACGGGACCACCCTGGTAGACATTACCCTGCAAGTGCTGGTTATTTTCCGGGTAAACAATTTCCAGTTTATCCAGCAGCGAGGTAACGCTTAAATCTGCAGGCTGATTAATTACCAGCCCCATCGCACCTTCTTCATTATGCTCACAGATATAGGTGACGGTCCGTTTAAACATCGGATCGTTCAGCATAGGTGTTGCTATCAAAAAGTGATTCTGCAAATTGTTCATCGATTCACCGACTCCTTAACGATAATCTCTAACAAGGATATGGGGGCGTCTCATAGAAATTCAATTCAGCTTCTCTTCAATTGCCTGAAAGACCATTTCTGCAATATTGATGTCGTAGGCGTTTTCAATTTCACGCATACAGGTTGGGCTGGTGACATTAATTTCGGTAATGCGGTCGCCAATCACGTCCAGCCCAACGATAATGAGCCCTCGTTTTTTCAGTTCAGGTGCGACCTTACGAGCCAGAGCCCAGTCACTGTCGGATAAAGGTTGAGCCCGTCCGCTGCCCCCGGCGGCAAGGTTTCCGCGAGTTTCCCCGGCGCTGGGAATTCGCGCTAAAGAGTAAGGTACAGGTTCGCCATTTATGATCAGAATACGTTTGTCGCCGTCTTTAATTTCAGGCAGGTACTTTTGCACCATGGCGTAGCGCTGACCTTTTTCGGTCAGGGTTTCAATAATAACGCCCAGGTTACTGCCGTCTGCCCCTACTTTAAATATCGAAGCTCCGCCCATGCCATCCAGCGGTTTTAAAATCACATCACCGTGCTTTTTATGAAAAGCTTTAATTACGTCAGCCCGGGAACTGACCAATGTGTCGGCGATGGAGTCGGCAAACCAGGAGGTAAAGAGCTTCTCGTTGCAGTCACGCAGGCTCTGCGGTTTATTCAACACCAGGCTACCGCGTTGCTCGGCCAGTTCCAGAATTTGTGTCGCGTATAAGAACTCGCTGTCAAAGGGCGGATCTTTACGCATCATAATGACATCAAAATCTTCAAGCGGGCGGTACTGGCTGTCACTTAAATTGTAAAAGTCGCTTTTTTGATCCTGAACACGAACTTCCCGAGCAAAGGCCATTGGTTGACCGTTATCAATAACTAAGTCGCCCATTTCCAGATAAAAACATTGATAGCCGCGAGCCTGCGCTTCCAGCAGTAAGCGGAAACTGGTGTCTTTTTCGGTTTTTACAGCGGCGATTGGGTCCATCACCATAGCTAACTTTTTCATGTAAACTCCTTTAACCTAAGTCGCCAAACTGATATTGCACGGTGGTCAGCGCTGATAGCGCGGCGGTTTCTGTTCTTAATACACGAGGACCTAAACGCATTGGATTAAACCCTTGCTGTTCAGCAGCACTGACTTCATCGTCAGTAAACCCACCTTCGGGCCCAATGAGCAATTGTATCCCCTTTTCGGCGTGTTGAAACGATGAAAGCGGTTTTGTCGCAGTCGGGTCTAAAGTCAGACGAAGCCCGGCAAATGTGCTTTCAATAAAGTCGCTGAATTGCTGGGCTGGTTTAACCTCAGGAACCACACTGCGACCACATTGTTCACAAGCTGAGCGTACAATTTTTTGCCACTGCTGCTGCTTTTTCTCCAGCCTGTCACCACTGAGTTTAACGCCGCAACGTTCACTGAACAGCGGCGTAATTTCGGTAACGCCCAGTTCGACTGACTTTTGCAGAACAAAGTCCATGCGGTCACCGCGTGAAATGACCTGAGCAAGATGCACGCTGACAGGCGACTCTGAATCATTTACCTTGCTGCCGGTTGCAAGAAAATACGCAGACTTTTTTTGAACCGAGGTTATGGTCGCCTCGTAGTCTTGTCCGTCACCGTTAAATAAAGCAATGTTATCACCTACGTTCAAGCGCAATACTTTGATCAGGTGCTGGAATGCATCCGAGCTCAGTTCGGTTTCAGTTTGTAAATTTATAGAGGCGGGGTGATAAATCCGCGGTACTCGCATGTCGTCAGCCTTATTCGGACTTTTAGACGTCCAGAAGTAGAAAAAAACAGAGTGATCGGTTACATTATGCAACCAGTATTGAGTGATTTCATCAAAATAAAGGAATAGTGGGCATATGTCACGTCACCTGTTTACCTCAGAGTCAGTGTCCGAAGGGCATCCGGACAAAATTGCCGACCAGATATCCGATGCGGTTTTAGACGCAATTTTAGCAAAAGACCCGAAAGCCCGTGTTGCCTGTGAAACCTATGTAAAAACCGGTATGGTGCTGGTTGGCGGCGAAATCTCAACAAATGCCTGGGTGGATGTTGAAGACCTGGCCCGCGAGACCGTCAAAGATATCGGTTACCGACATTCTGATATGGGTTTTGACGGCGCATCGTGTGCGGTATTGAACGCCATTGGTAAACAAAGTGGCGATATCAACCAGGGTGTTGATCGCGCTCATCCCGAAGAGCAGGGCGCTGGTGATCAGGGCCTGATGTTCGGCTATGCTTCTAATGAAACCTCTGTTTTAATGCCTGCGCCAATTACTTATGCGCACCGCGTTATGCAGCGTCAGTCGGAAGTGCGTAACAATGGCACCCTTGACTGGCTGCGTCCTGACGCCAAAAGCCAGCTAACCTTCGTTTACGAGAACGGCAAGCCGGTCGCTATTGATACCGTGGTTCTGTCAACTCAACACCGAGAAGACATTACTCAGGAAACGCTGCGCGAAGCGGTTATGGAAGAAATCATTAAACCTGTATTGCCGGAGCAGTGGATTTCCAAAGATACGCAATTCCATATTAACCCAACCGGACGTTTCGTTGTTGGTGGGCCTATGGGCGACTGCGGTTTGACGGGTCGTAAGATCATTGTCGATACCTATGGCGGTATGGCGCGTCACGGTGGTGGTGCTTTCTCAGGTAAAGACCCGTCAAAAGTTGACCGTAGTGCGGCTTATGCGGCGCGTTATGTTGCTAAGAACCTGGTTGCAGCCGGTTTAGCAGAGCGTTGCGAACTGCAAATTTCTTACGCTATTGGTGTTGCTGAACCAACCTCTATTAGCATTGATACCTTCGGAACGTCTAAGCACTCAGAAGAGCAGTTAATTGCGCTGGTGCGCCGTCATTTTGACTTACGTCCTTACGGATTAATCAAAATGCTTGACCTGGAACGCCCAATTTATAAGCAGACAGCGGCATACGGGCACTTTGGCCGTGATAACCTGCCGTGGGAGCAAACGGACAAAGCCGCCGATTTACAGGCTGATATTTAAACAAAATTTTGCCTATAAATTTGCTTGTACCCCCTGAAATGTGGAGAATACGCGCATCGCAAGTTGCTCTTCATCTTCCAGGGGGTTTTTCATGTCAGATCGTCAATATCTCGCCAATGCTATCCGCGCGCTTAGTATGGATGCAGTTCAAAAAGCTAAGTCCGGCCACCCGGGAGCGCCCATGGGTATGGCAGATATCGCCGAAGTGCTATGGCGTGACTACCTGAAACATAACCCTAATAACCCGAGCTGGGCTGACCGCGACCGTTTTGTTTTATCAAACGGGCACGGCTCAATGCTGATCTACTCGCTGTTACACCTCTCATGTTATGACCTGAGTATTGATGATTTAAAGCAATTCCGTCAGTTAGACTCAAAAACCCCGGGTCACCCTGAATATGGTTATACCCCTGGTGTGGAAACTACCACCGGGCCGTTGGGGCAAGGGCTTGCAAATGCGGTAGGTATGGCACTGGCCGAGAAAGTATTAGCCGCGCAGTTTAATCGTGAAAACCACGAAATTGTTGACCACCACACCTACACTTTCCTGGGTGATGGCTGTTTAATGGAAGGCATCTCTCACGAAGCTTGTTCACTGGCGGGTACCTTAGGCTTAGGTAAGCTCATCGCGTTTTACGATGACAACGGCATTTCCATTGATGGCGAAGTTGAAGGCTGGTTTACCGACGATACTGCGAAGCGCTTTGAGTCTTATGGCTGGCACGTAGTCAATAAAGTCGACGGACACGACTCAGCAGCCATCACCCGGGCTATTGATGAAGCCCGTGCTAACGAAGATAAACCGACTCTGATCATTTGCAAAACGGTGATTGGCTATGGCGCACCGAACAAACAAGGCTCTGAAAGCTGCCACGGTGCACCTTTGGGCGATGACGAGATTGCAGCAGCGCGCAAACAGTTGAACTGGCCACACGAAGCCTTTGAAGTGCCGGCCGATGTTTACCAAAAATGGTCTGCGGTCGATAAAGGCGCAGCGGTTGAGTCTTCGTGGAACAAACGCTGGGTGGCTTATGAACAAGAACACCCGCAACTGGCAAAAGAATTGAAGCGCCGTTTGAATGGAGAGCTTCCGGAAAACTTCGAAAACACGGTACACAACTATGCTAAGCAACTGCAAAGTAGCCCAGAAGCTATAGCTACGCGCAAGGCGTCTTTGAATGTACTGAATGAGTTTGGTCCTAAATTACCTGAACTGTTAGGTGGCTCGGCTGACCTGGCCGGCTCCAATCTAACCTTATGGAAGGACGCAAAAGGCATTACGGCGGATGACGCCAGTGGCAACTACGTGTTTTATGGCGTTCGTGAGTTTGGTATGTCTGCCATTATGAACGGCGTAACCCTGCATGGCGGGTTTAAAGCCTATGGCGCAACCTTCCTGATGTTTATGGAGTACGCCCGCAATGCTGTGCGTATGTCAGCGCTTATGAAACAGCCCAGCATCTTTGTTTATACCCACGACTCTATTGGTTTGGGTGAAGACGGGCCGACTCACCAGGCGGTAGAGCAGCTGGCTAATTTACGACAAACCCCTAATTTGCAGTGCTGGCGCCCGTGTGACCCGGTTGAAACCGCCGTTGCCTGGGGTGCGGCAATACAAAGCAGCAAAACGCCTACTGCGCTGGTTTTCAGCCGTCAGGGCATGCAACAGCAGGAGCGCAATGAAGATCAGCTCACTAATATTGCCCGTGGTGGTTATGTGCTGAAAGACTGCGACGGTGAGCCCGAAGTCATCTTAATAGCTACTGGCTCTGAAGTTGATTTAGCGGTTGAAGCTTATGAGCAACTTTCAGAACAAGGTCATAAGGTACGTGTTGTTTCTATGCCATCGACCAACGTGTTTGATATTCAGGATTCTGAGTACAAAGAGTCTGTGCTGCCATCAAAGGTTACTCGTCGCGTTGCAATTGAAGCCGGTATTGCGGACTTCTGGTACAAGTACATTGGCCTTAACGGCGAAATAGTCGGCATGACCACCTTTGGTGAATCTGCTCCGGCCGGCGACTTATATAAACACTTTGGTATTACCGCAGAAAATACTGTGGCTGCCGCTAAACGTTTGCTGGGAGCATAAATGAGCAAACCGGCTCGTATTGCAATTAATGGTTTTGGCCGAATTGGCCGCAGCTTTTTGCGTGCTTTGTATGAAAATGGCTATCGCGACAGCGTGCAGGTGGTTCTGATTAACGAACCTGCAGCGTCGGAAGCAATAGCTCATTTACTGAAATACGACTCAAGCCACGGCCGGTTTGGAGAAAAAGTGACGCACTCTGGTGACACTTTAACAGTCGCTGGTGACGCCATTGCTTTAACGCATCAAACCGAGATTGAAGCTGTTGACTGGCGCGCTAATGACGTTGACTTTGTGGTTGATTGTACCGGGGTATTTGGCAGCCAGGCTGACGGCCAGCTTTACCTGCAGCAAGGGGTGAAGCGGGTACTGTACTCTCATCCCGGCAAACCGGATGTTGATTTCACTGCAATTTATGGCGTGAATGAAAAAGAGTTAACGGTCGAGCATAAAGTGGTGTCTAACGGCTCCTGCACAACTAACTGTATTGTGCCGGTGATAAAAGTGCTGGATGACACCTTTGGTATTGATTCAGGTGCTATTACTACCATTCATTCCGCGATGCACGACCAACAGGTTATTGATGCCTACCACCCTGATTTAAGGCGTACCCGTGCCGCCGGGCGTTCTATTATTCCGGTGGATACGCGGCTGGCGCGAGGCATTGAACGTATACTGCCGCATTTAGAAGGGCGTTTTGAGGCTATTGCGGTGCGAGTGCCTACCACAAACGTCACCGCCATGGACTTAAGTGTTACGTTAAACAGTGATGCCACAATAGAGCAGATAAACCATGTGCTGCGTGAGCAAAGTGAGCATCAACTGGCGGGTATACTGGACTATACTGAAGAACCTTTAGTTTCAATAGATTTTAACCATGATCCACATTCTTCGATTGTCGATGGCACGCAAACCCGGGTCAGCCACAAGCGGCTGGTTAAGTTGTTGTGCTGGTGTGATAACGAGTGGGGCTTCGCTAATCGTTTGCTGGATACAGCAAAGACGATGGCTGAACAAATAGAACACTAAGTTTAGAGAGGATACCGCATGTCTGTCATTGCTATGACTGATTTGGATTTAAGTAATAAACGCGTACTTATCCGGGAAGATTTAAACGTTCCGGTAAAAAATGGCAAAGTTACCTCCGATGCGCGTTTAAAAGCGGCAATGCCAAGTATTCAACAAGCGTTAAAGGCTGGCGCTAAAGTTATGGTGATGTCTCACCTTGGTCGCCCGACCGAAGGTGAGTATGACGAGCAGTTCTCTATGCAGCCGGTTGTTGATTACCTAAAAGAGGCACTGGATTGCCCTGTCCGCCTGTGTAAAGACTACCTGGATGGTGTTGAAGTTAGTGCCGGGGAGCTGGTAGTTTTTGAAAACGTTCGCTTTAATGTGGGCGAAAAGAAAAATGACGACGAGCTTGCCAAAAAGTTAGCCGGCTTGTGTGATGTTTATGTGATGGATGCTTTTGGCACCGCGCACCGGGCTCAGGCATCTACTCATGGTGTCGCTAAATATGCGCCAGTCGCCTGTGCCGGACCTCTGCTGGCTGGTGAACTAGAAGCTTTAGGCAAAGCACTGGAAAACCCTAAGCGGCCATTAGTGGCCATTGTTGGTGGTTCAAAGGTTTCGACCAAACTCACGGTACTGGAGTCATTGTCCGGCGTTGTTGACCAGTTAATTGTGGGCGGCGGTATTGCGAACACTTTTGTTGCGGCTGCAGGCCATAAGGTTGGTAAGTCATTATACGAAGCCGATTTAACCGACGAAGCTACCCGTTTAATGGCGCAGGCGAAAGCCAAAGGCGGTGACATTCCATTACCCGTTGATGTGGTGACAGGTAAGGAATTCAGCGCAGAAGCAACAGCTGAAACTAAAGCCGTTAACGCCGTTGCAGATGACGACATGATTTTTGATATTGGCCCGGAAACAGCACAGCAGCTAGCCGCTATGCTGAAAAATGCAGGCACCATAGTCTGGAACGGGCCAGTGGGTGTTTTTGAATTTGAGCAGTTTGGGCATGGTACAAAAACCATCGCCGAAGCCATTGCACAAAGTGACGCGTTTTCAATTGCAGGCGGTGGCGACACCCTGGCGGCAATTGATCAATACGCTATCGCTGATAAGATAAGCTATATTTCAACAGGTGGCGGAGCGTTCCTGGAATTCCTGGAAGGTAAAACATTACCAGCCGTTGCGATTTTACAAGAACGGGCTAAAGACGCCTGAACATAAGTTTTAAATAAGGAGTATTTTTATGGCCCTGGTGTCATTACGACAGTTACTTGACCATGCTGCAGAGCATGACTACGGTGTCCCGGCGTTTAACGTCAATAACCTCGAGCAGATGCGTGCAATTATGCAGGCTGCTGATGCAACCGACAGCCCGGTTATCGTGCAGGCTTCTGCTGGCGCTCGTAAATACGCCGGTGCTCCTTTCCTGCGCCACTTAATTCAGGCCGCTGTTGAAGAATGGCCACATATTCCTGTGGTTGTGCATCAGGACCATGGTACCTCTCCGGCGGTATGTCAGCGTTCTATTCAACTGGGTTTTAGCTCTGTGATGATGGACGGTTCTTTGCTGGAAGACGGAAAAACACCAGCAGAGTACGACTACAACGTAAAAGTTACCAAGCAAACTGTTGAAATGGCGCACGCCTGTGGCGTTTCTGTTGAAGGTGAGCTGGGTTGTCTTGGTTCACTGGAAACTGGTGAAGCGGGTGAAGAAGACGGTGTTGGTGCCGAGGGTAAACTGTCGCATGAACAACTGCTGACAGACCCTGAAGAAGCGGCTGAATTTGTTAAAGCTACAAATGTGGATGCACTGGCTATTGCTTGTGGTACGTCACATGGTGCCTACAAATTCACTCGTCCACCAACTGGTGATATTTTGGCCATTGATCGCATTAAAGAGATTCATCGTCGCATTCCGGGTACACACTTGGTTATGCATGGTTCATCATCTGTACCGCAAGAGTGGCTGAAAATTATTAATGAATTTGGTGGCGAAATTCCGGAAACTTACGGTGTGCCGGTAGAGCAAATTCAGGAAGGTATTAAGCACGGTGTTCGCAAAGTAAACATTGATACCGATTTACGCTTGGCTTCAACCGGTGCTATTCGCCGGCACTTGGCGGAAAACCCGTCAAACTTTGACCCGCGTAAATTCTTTGCGGCAGCGACAACGGCAATGGAAGATATTTGCCGTGCACGCTATGAAGCCTTTGGTTGTGCTGGTATGGCGAGTAAAATTAAGCCAATTAACTTAGAATCAATGTTTCAGCGCTATGAAAATGGCGAATTAGACGCCATTGTTAAGTAACGAAGTACTTTATAAAAGACACAAATAACGAGGTTAGTGTGCGATTTTCTTTATTATTCGCTAGTTTGTTTTTACCTGTTGTAGCGAGTGCTCAAACATTTATGTTTGACGATGCTGATGACATTGATACAGAAACGGTTGAAGAGTGGGAGGCGAGTGCAGAGTTTGGCTTGCTTTACACTTCTGGTAATACCGAAACAGAAAGCCTGAAAGGTAAATTTAATGCATCGCGCGATATTCAAAATTGGCGCCATAAAGGTGTCTTTGATTATTACACCGCCGAACAGGAAGATCAGGAAACTGGTGAGAGTGTAGAAACTGCAGACCGGATGTTCGTATCCGCTCAGAGTAACTACAAGTTTGATCCTGATAGCCGCGACTCGCTGTTTGTTTTCGGTTCTTATGAAGAAGATGAGTTTAGTGGCTTTGAATATCAGGCAACCGTAGCAACCGGTTACGGTGCTCGCTATCGCTACGACGAAGACATCTATGCCGACTATGAAATTGGTCCTGGTTATTCACGAACCAAACCGGTTCAGGTTGAAGGTGAACCACCAGTGGAGTCTGATGGCTCTATGATTTTGCGTCTGGCTGGCGGTTTGAACTGGAAAATCAGTGAAAACTCGCGCTTTAACGCATTGTTGTCATCGGAGATTGGTGAAGACAATACCAAGAGCAAAGCTGAACTCTCTGTATCTGCTAACATTAATAGCTCTCTGGCTATGAAGTTTTCGGTTGGTGCAAATCACAACTCTCAGGTTGCTGATGAAAGCATCGAAAAACTGGATACAGAAACCGCTGTGACTTTAGTTTACTCTTTCTAAAGTTTTTAGCTGTTATTTAAAGGCCGCACTTCATAATGAAGCGCGGCTTTTTTTCATTAAGCTGTCATAAAACCGTCTTAAACTGACGCAGTATCCTCAACTGGGCTGGTTTATGCGCGTTTCAACTTTTAGTCGTGTCTCTTCCTTTTCTTTGCTAGGTCTGTCGCTCTTATTTTTGTCAGTGCTGATTTGGGCTAGTAATCAGTTACAGCAATTTGAACAGCAACAGAATGTTTATTCATCTATAAAAGAAAAGTTAATGGTTGAGGTGGTAACTGAGCTCAGTGGTTATTTGCAATCTGGCAATGCGCTTTTATTGAATGAGGCAGAGACATCAGTTAATGAGGTTAATGCTCAGCTCGACACACTGGATTTAGCATCTATTTCGGTTATGCAGGAGCAACTGGATATAATCCGAAGTCGAATTTCTGAAGATTACCGAGCCATAGGCAAATTGTCTGGTCAGGAGTCTGCCTTGTTAGTTAATGCAGAGCGGTCATTATTTAACGAGTTATCACGCTTATTTGATTACGTACAAAAAGGCAGTAGCAATAATGCGGCAGCTGCAGAACGTTACCAAAGTATCGGCAGTGACTTAGTGTTATTAATTGCTGACCTGGTGCATACGCGGGAACGTTTATCGAGCGGTGAGGCGGAAGAGCAGACGCTTAACCAGGTACTTAATGCCATACAAAAAGAAATAGGGCGATTGCAACAGCTACCCAAACTGGGTGTAAAAGAAGAACTTCCCGACCAGTCAATGATGCTGGTGGCAAGGGAGGCGAAAGAGTTGGGTCCGAAGATCGTCGCGGAAATGAATAGCTTGATTAAGCGTTACCCGCAGGAGCTGTCTTCAACGTTAGAGCTGATTCAATCACGCCGGAAAGCTTTTGCTTCAATATCGGATGATATCGCCAATATTCAATCCTTAGCAGTAGAAGTAGAACAAGAGCTTTTACAGCACCAGCAAGCTAACTTGATGCAGATAAAACTGCTGCTCATGGCATTAGTCGCTGTGCTATTAGTATTTTCAGTACTGAATTTTGTGTTATTAAAACGTATGGTTCTGACGCCTTTAAGAAGCTTGCGTGATGCGATGGAAACTTTGCTGGTCAAGCAAGAGCTTAATTATTTGCCCAATGCTGATCGCGATACTGAGATGGCTGAAATTGCGCAATTTTTTAACGGCATACTGAAGCAGACCCAACGTCGCGATGAAGAAAAATCTGAGCAAATGACGGTAGTCAATGAAGCACTAAAGCGAGTCATACAGGAGTTACAGCAAATTGTTCAGTCATCTGCCAGTACACAGACCTCAGCGTCTACGACTATCGATGGGATAGCCGAGCTAAGCAAGTTAACCGAAGAATTAAATCAGTGTACCAACACGCTGGAAAAGAATGCGCTGGATACGCAAGACTCAATGAAGCTGAGCCGTCAGCATACTCTTAAGTTAAGAGATGCCTCAGAACGTAATGAAAAGGCAATAAAAGCTGCAGAGCAGTCGGCTGCGGAGCTCGATATTTCGGTCAAAGAGGTTAAAGACGCGCTATCAATTATTTCGAGTATAGCTGACCAGACTAACTTACTGGCATTGAATGCAGCTATTGAAGCTGCCAGAGCGGGAGAACAAGGCCGTGGCTTTGCTGTGGTTGCTGATGAAGTTAGGCAATTAGCGCAAAAAACTCAGTCCTCACTTGGGGGAATAAAGGACTCTTTAAGTCAATTAACTGAAGCGTCGTTGTCGATTGAAGATGGCTATCGGGAAATTGCTGAGGCCAGTGCATCTCAGCAACAATTCGTGGAGCATTTAGTGAAAACGTCAAATGCGGTGTCTGCTCAGGCTGAGGCTTCGACAGAAGAAGCGAAAAAATCTTTCAGGCTAGCAGAGCAACAAACAGAAAAGGTAGACGGATTTTCAAGTCAGTTAAAGTTTTTGGTGGATGAAATGGATAATGCTTACCAGCTATTAAGGCAAGTAGAGGTTCAAGTTGATACTCAAAGAACCGAAATAGAACGGGCGTTCAATTCATGAGTAATTAATTAAATCTTACGGTTCCTTTTATCTTTAGATTTCGCTAACATTCGCCGCAGCTAACATCGGCTGAAAAAAATCGGATAATGTTATGTCAGTGAACTCATTTCTTGGCGTATTTGCGAAGTCGCCAATCAAACCGATGATTGAGCACATGGATGAAGTGCACCGCTGCGCCTATGCGTTGAAAGATTTCTTTAAAGCGGTTTATTCAAAGGACTGGCAGAGTGCAGAAGTCGCTCGCGCAACCATCGTAAAACACGAATCCACCGCGGATGACATGAAGCGTAAAATCCGCCTGAACCTTCCCAGTGGCTTATTTATGCCTGTAGAACGAGCTGACTTACTTGAGCTTGTTTCACAGCAGGACAAAATTGCTAATAAAGCCAAAGACATCTCCGGTCTGGTTACGGGACGTGAATTGAGCATTCCTGAGTCATTAGTTAAAGACTTTGATGCGTATTTAAGTCGTTGCCTGGATGCTACAGACAAGGCTCGTGAAACCATTGGTGAATTTGACGACTTGCTGGAGACGGGCTTTAAAGGCCGCGAACGTGATCTTGTCGACAATTTCATTGCCGAGCTTGACGCAATTGAAGCCGATACTGATCAACTTCAAATTAAACTACGTCAGGACTTGCGTGGAATTGAGCTCGAAATGAACCCGGTAGATGTGATGTTCTTATATCGTATTCTGGATTGGGTGGGCGACTTGGCTGACTTGGCCGAGCGAGTCGGTGCACGTTTCGAACTGATGCTAGCACGCGTTTAAGCGGAGTCTGATTTATGGATATTATTTCTAGCTACAGCCTCCTGCTTATCGGGATGGCAGCGGTTTTTGGTTTCTTCATGGCCTGGGGTATTGGCGCAAATGACGTCGCAAATGCCATGGGTACGTCGGTTGGTTCCAAGGCGCTAACAATAAAACAGGCAATTCTTATTGCTATGGTTTTTGAGTTTGCCGGTGCTTACCTGGCAGGTGGAGAAGTCACTTCAACCATCCGCAAAGGCATTATTGACTCGGGCTACTTCGTTGATCAACCCGAACTACTTGTATTTGGTATGATTTCAGCGCTATTAGCCGCCGGATTTTGGTTGCTGATAGCTTCCTACCTTGGCTGGCCGGTATCAACGACTCACTCCATTATTGGTGCCATTGTTGGCTTCTCTGCCGTTGGCGTTAGTATGGAGTCGGTTCAGTGGATGAAAGTGGGAGGTGTCGTTGGAAGCTGGGTTGTCACCCCCGCCATATCCGGGTTTATTGCCTATCTCATATTTATGAGTGCACAAAAGCTCATTTTTGACCGCTCTAATCCTTTAGCAATGGCTAAGCGCTATGTGCCTTACTATATGGGGTTAGCCGGCTTCGTACTGTCGTTGGTCACCATCAAAAAAGGCCTTAAGCACGTTGGACTGAACCTTGGTAGCATTGAAGGTTATTTATGGGCTCTGGGTATTGCTGTATTGGTCTTTGCTATTGGCAAAATGGCCATTGGTCGTCTTAAGTTTAACCCTTCAGACGACAAAGACATGCACTACACCAATGTGGAAAAAGTCTTTGCGATATTAATGGTGGTAACCGCCTGTGCTATGGCTTTTGCTCACGGTTCAAACGACGTTGCTAACGCTATCGGCCCACTGGCCGCTGTGGTGAGCGTGGTTACCAGCGGTGGTGATATTGGCAGTACGGCAAAGCTAGCCTGGTGGGTACTGCCTTTAGGCGCTGTAGGTATTGTGGCTGGTCTTGCTATGTTGGGTAAACGCGTTATTGCCACCATTGGTAATGGCATTACGCATTTAACCCCAAGTCGCGGTTTTGCGGCGGAACTTGCCGCTGCTTCAACCGTGGTTCTGGCGTCAGGTACCGGGTTGCCAATATCAACCACACAAACGCTGGTTGGTGCAGTATTGGGTGTTGGTATGGCGCGTGGTATCGCGGCCCTGAATCTTGGTGTTGTTCGCAATATCGTTATTTCATGGGTTGTTACCTTGCCGGCAGGTGCCATTATGTCCATCATCTTCTTCTACATTCTGAAAGCAATTTTCGGTGTAGCTTAAGCTTGCGATAAACGGACAGCCTGTAACAGTGACAGGCTGTCCACTTTCCAGTAAAATCCGCGCTTCATTACATCTCGCAATTGCAGCACGGACATGTCAGATACCAATCATTCTTCTTTAAAAGTCAGTGACTTTTCATTCGAACTACCCGATGAGCTTATAGCCCGCTATCCGCAGGAGCAGCGCAGTGCAAGCCGGCTATTGTCGGTGAATGCGAATGAAAACAGCATTGCTCACAAACAGTTCAGGAATATCGTTGATGAGTTAAACGCGGGTGATTTACTGGTGTTTAACGATACTCGGGTTATTCCGGCCCGGTTACTGGGTGAAAAAGTCTCTGGCGGTAAAGTAGAGGTGTTAGTTGAACGTTTGCTGGACGACCATCGTGTACTGGCTCATGTTCGCGCTAATCGTGCGCCAAAGGCAGGTGCTGAGCTGCTGTTAGAAGGCCACGTAAAAGTCACTATGCTGGCCCGGCATGATGCGCTTTTTGAACTGAAATTTGAACACGAAGAAACGGTACTGGAACTGCTGGAACAATACGGGCACATGCCATTGCCGCCTTATATCGACCGGCCCGATGAAAGCTCTGACAAAGAGCGCTACCAAACCGTTTATAACCGCGAACCCGGTGCCGTTGCAGCACCTACCGCAGGCCTGCACTTTGACGACGAAATTTTGCAGCAGTTGCGGGATAAAGGCGTGAACTTTGCCTATGTCACCCTGCATGTAGGCGCCGGAACCTTTCAGCCAGTGCGTGTTGAAGACATTAACGACCATGTAATGCACAGCGAATACGCCAAAGTCAGTGCCGAAACCTGTCATGCTATTAAGCAAGCTAAAGCTTCGGGCGGCCGGGTGGTGGCGGTTGGTACTACCTCTGTTCGCTCGCTGGAGTCAGCTGCTCAGGCTTCAGCGTCAGAAGACATTGAACCGTTTTTTGATGACACCGATATTTTTATCTTTCCGGGGTATGAATTTAAAGTTGTCGACAGTTTGATAACCAACTTTCATTTACCTGAGTCCACGCTCATTATGCTGGTGTCAGCATTTGCGGGTCGTGATTTGATTATGAAGGCTTATAATGAAGCCATTAAAGAGCGCTATCGATTCTTTAGCTACGGCGATGCCATGCTGTTACAGCGCTAAATTTAATACACTGAAGTGAATACTTATGACAATGAAATTTGAATTAGATAAAACCAGTGGTCGCGCGCGTCGCGGACGTATGGTGTTTGAACGCGGAACCGTAGAAACGCCGGCATTTATGCCTGTTGGGACTTTAGGTACGGTAAAAGGCATGACACCAGAGGAAGTGAAAGAAACCGGCGCACAAATTTGCCTGGGCAATACCTTTCATTTAATGCTGCGTCCGGGGACACAAATTATCCAGCAGCACGGTGACCTGCACGACTTCATGAACTGGGACAAGCCTATTTTGACCGACTCAGGTGGCTTTCAGGTTTTTAGTCTGGGTGAGCTCCGTAAAATTACCGAAGAGGGCGTGACTTTCCGCTCGCCAATTAACGGTGAGAAAATTCTGTTAACGCCTGAAAAGTCTATGCAGGTTCAGCGTGAGCTGGGCTCCGATATTGTCATGATATTTGATGAATGCACACCGTTCCCTGCGACGCAGGCAGAAGCCCGCAGTTCAATGGAGCTTTCGCTGCGTTGGGCCGAACGTTCTAAGCAGGAGCACGGCGACAACAAGGCCGCGCTTTTCGGCATTATTCAGGGCGGCATGTACGAAGAGTTGCGTGATATTTCTCTGAAAGGCCTGACCGATATCGGGTTCGATGGCTATGCTATTGGTGGCTTGTCGGTTGGCGAGCCTAAAGAAGACATGATGCGCATTTTAGAGCACACTGCACCGCAAATGCCTGAGCAAAAACCTCGCTACTTAATGGGTGTGGGTAAACCAGAAGACTTAGTTGAAGCGGTGCGTCGTGGTATCGATATGTTCGACTGTGTTATGCCAACCCGTAATGCGCGTAACGGCCATTTGTTTATTAGCTCGGGCGTGGTAAAAATTCGTAACGCTGTGCACCGCACAGATACCTCACCGTTAGACGAAAACTGTGACTGCTACACTTGTAAAAACTATTCCCGTGCGTATCTGCATCATTTGGATCGCACTAACGAGATGCTGGGCTCGCGCCTGAACACCATCCATAACTTACGCTTTTATCAAAAAGTGATGAGTGACATGCGTGACGCTTTAGATGCGGGAACCTTTGATGAGTTCGTAGAAGAGTTCTATCGATTAAGAGATCAGTCAGTACCACCACTGGACTGATACTGACTTATTTGACGGTGTAATTTTTGGTAGCGATCGACATTCGGTTGACTGTTGATCGCTGCTTTAGCGGATTGCGATGCCGAGTCCGCCCACTGCTTTACCAGGTGAGGCTGTTCACTATTAAGCTTGGCTAAGCCTAAATACATTCTGGCTCTCAAATAAAAAGCTCCCGGTTTATCTTCATAATGTTCAGGTTCACCCAATTCATTAACAGCGTTAAGTAACATAGTGGTGATTTGGGCCTGACTAAAAATACGCTCCGAGTTTAAGATGAAGTTTGCGCGCTCAACATGATATTGAAGCTTGTCAGGGTTATTACTGACAGCGTCGTCAAAGTGCGTCAAAGCTAGCTCAGCCTGTTCTGTTGCCTGCTGAATATAACCATCGTTAACTAAGTGTATGGAATAATGTGCAAAAACAACTGCGTGCGCATACTGATTTTTGTCGGTTGAATAATTTTTAAAAAGAAAGGCATTGGTTGGTTCGCGCAAAAACGCGAACATAACCAGTACGATAATCAGAGCGGCAGCATTGGCGGCACCAAGTTTCAAGAAACGTTGCTTCAATTTATAACGATGGAACCAGGTGTTCAGAGCCTTTTGAAAATCTCGACAGTTGCGAAAATTGGAATTCGGCTCCAGCGAAAGTGCACGTTTTATAATTTCTCCCAGCCCCGATGGAAGCCGGTTGCGCTGTACGACTGAATTTTGAAAAAATGGTTCGGGCTTCATTCCCGTTAACAAAAACAGCAGCAACGCACTTAACTGATAAATATCTCGTTGAATGGTTAGTGGAGAGCTTGGAGCGGCAATGCTTAAGTCAACTAATGCAACGTTATTGTGGTATTCCTTGGCAGCCTCCGCCGATGAGCGGATCATAATATTATGAGGATGAATGTCGTTGTGTGCGTAACCAGCTTCGTGCATACGGCAAACCGCATCCACTAAAGAGCTCGTAACACTTATAGCTTCGTTAGTCGACATACTGGCCTTAGCTTTACTAAGGGGCTCACCATCAATGTACTCTAAGACCATAAACAATGACGATGAGGAAACGTCAGGCTCACCAATGTCGAACACCCGGCACAATGCAGGGTGGTTAACGCTGGATAAAAGGCGCGCTTCATTGACTAATCTATGGCGACTGACAATAGACGGGGAGCGCGCAAACTTAATTGCGACCTCACGTTTTAAGCGCTGGTCGTAAGCTTTGTAGACCAGACCACTGCCACCATGCCCCAATAACTTTATGCACTGGTATCGTGCCGGTATTGGATAAGGAAATGTTTTGTCCGGATGTGCTTCAGCCAAATTCGTATCCTTACTGGTTAAGCTCAAATCCAGTCTAACTATGACTATGATCAAACAACAGGTTTTGAGTGGCTAGTCATCATTAACTTTGGGGTTGACGTCAATTGACATCAATTAAAAATAATCGAGCCAGTGCTTAAAAAGTAGCAGATATAAGCTATGATGAGCTTCATAAAAAAATAATAAAGCAGGGGTTAGCACTGATGCAGGAAGACAGTGATGTTTTAGCAAACAGTGGATTCAGGCAATTTGTTGAAGTCCAGATTAAGAACAATGACAGCTATACGCGTTTGAATATGACGCTAGTGGGGCAGCAACATCCAGACTACCTTATTCTGGAACTGTCCCGGCAGTACTGTTGGCAGGATACTTTACCGCTTTTGGTTGCTGATAAAACCATTGGATTAAAGACCGTCTCTCCAAATGGCGAACAGATAACAGGCGTTGTCGATGTGCTTCATATGACACAATACCCACAAAAGCTGTTGTTTGTCAGCTATCCAAGACAGGCTGACGTACAAGTGTTACGTTCGTCTCCACGAATAGCGGTAAACTGCGACGCGACACTGCAATTCAATCTGAATAATAAATTTGGCGATCCTCTGCCTGGTAAGGTGGTTGATATTTCAGATAAGGGAATAGCTTTTAACTACCGCGGAACGTCCCCTGTTAATGCAGCTGAAATGAACCAGCTGAAGGCTGAAGTGAAGGTTAAAACCACCCCGCAGGCAGTCGTTTTTTCGGAGCTTTTGGTGAGAAGCGTTAAGTCTGTCGGTCCACAGCTTTGGCAATTAGGGCTGGCGTATAAAGAAAAACCAAATAATTTACAGGATTTAGTCAGTACACTCTTACTCGATTCCACGCCAGTCCGCGAGCTGCTTAGCGATAATGACTCTGGTTGGGATGCATCGGATAACACTTTACAAGGCGATTCTGAGTCGGTACAATTCAGCACCAATTGAACCCGTAGTGGTTAATTTTTAACCGAAACAGATAATTTATCCGAGGTGATTTTTTAATGCCAGTCGTTAAAGTGAAAGAAAACGAGCCGTTTGACGTAGCTTTGCGTCGCTTTAAGCGCTCTTGTGAAAAAGCAGGTGTTCTGTCTGAAGTCCGTCGTCGCGAGCACTACGAAAAGCCGACTTCAGAGCGTAAGCGCAAGAAAGCTGCTGCGGTAAAGCGTCACGCGAAAAAACTGTCTCGTGAAAACGCTCGTCGTACTCGTCTTTACTAAGACATTACTTACGACAATTTGAGTGTTCACTTTTTCGTAAAGTGCTGAAAGCCGTGACTGTATTGTCGCGGCTTTCGTGTTTCTGCTACTTTATTGTTTTCCAAATTCACGCTTTTAAAATTTTAATATTGAGACAATATGGCAGGCTTGATCCCCAAAAGCTTTATTCATGATTTGCTTGAACGAGCAGACATTGTCGAGATAGTAGATAGCCGCGTGCCGCTGAAAAAAGCCGGCAAAAACCATCAGGCCTGTTGCCCTTTTCATAACGAGAAGACCCCCTCATTTACGGTTAGCCAGGACAAGCAGTTTTACCATTGCTTTGGTTGTGGCCAGCATGGCAATGCCATTGATTTTCTGATGGAGTTCGACGGCTTAAACTTTCCTGATGCAGTGGAAGAGCTGGCGGGAATCATGGGGGTTGAAGTGCCGCGCGAACAGGCGGAAAACCCTGAGCTGGCTCAAAAGAAACAACAGCAAGTGCGGGACGATGCCGAGCTGATGAGCAAAACAGCCCGCTTTTTTCAGCATCAGCTGAAACACCATGAAAACTCTGAACGGGTTATTGATTACCTAAAAGGTCGCGGTTTAAGCGGTGAAACGGTAAAGCGTTTTCAAATTGGCTATGCGCCGGACGCCTGGGACAGCTTGCTGAGTACGTTTGGTAGTTCAGCGCCGCAAAGGCAACAGTTATTAGAGTTAAAGCTCATTAATCGTAATGAAAAAGGGCGGCATTACGACTTTTTCCGTGACCGGGTCATGTTTCCTATTCATGACAGACGCGGTCGGGTTGTTGGTTTTGGCGGGCGGATTATTGATGGCGACGGACCTAAATACCTGAACTCGCCGGAAACGCGCTTATTTCATAAAGGCAGTGAACTCTACGGATACTGGCATATGCAACAGGCGGTGCGTAAGCCTGAACAGGTCTGCATTGTCGAGGGTTACATGGACGTTGTTGCCCTGTCGCAGGCCGGTATTGATTATGCGGTGGCATCACTTGGAACGGCAACAACAAGTGAACAATTACAGCGTTTATTCCGTACGAGTCCAAGAGTGGTTTGCTGTTATGACGGTGACCGAGCAGGTCGGGACGCAGCCTGGCGTGCATTAGAAAATGCACTACCCTTATTGCGTGACGGACTGGATATGGCGTTCTTGTTTTTACCGGAAGGTGAAGACCCGGACTCTGTCGTTCGGGAACATGGTGCAGAAGCTTTTGAACAGCAATTAAAACGAGCGACACCTTTCACTGAGTATTTCTTTGAGCATTTACAGGCGGATATTGATGTTACTTCTGACGCCGGACGCTCACAATTGCTGAGTATTGCAAAACCATTAATAGAGAAAGTCGCGAGTGACTACTACCGCGATACCCTAATGCAACGGTTGGCAGAGAAACTGCGTCGTGAAACCTCACAACTGGAACGTCATTTTGATAAGCCTCAGCGTCAGTCCCGGCCAAAAGACAGCGTTAAAATGACTCCGTTACGTAAAGCGATAGCTTTGCTGGTTCAATACCCTCAGCTAGCGCAGTCAATTCCGGTTAGAGAGGAACTGCGGGAGTTGCAAGTCAATGGTATCGATTTACTCATAGCGTTGCATAAACAATGCGCAGAACGAGCTATGACGACAGCGCAGGTTTTGGAAGGGTGGCGCGATACCGAGTATTACCAGCCTTTACAGAAGCTGGCTTTATGGCAGCATCAGCTCGACGAAGACAATGTTGAGCAAGAATTTAACGATATATTTATTTATCTTATTGACCAATATGTGGAACAGCGTGCAAACGCACTTTTAAAGAAAGAGCAGAAAGGAGCTTTAACCCGGGGTGAACGTCAAGAATATCAGACGCTCATTCAGTACTTAAGTAAGGCAAGATAGTACATCCCGGTGCGTCTTACGCTAGCTTAAAAGTCAGTATTCTGTTATACTGTTTGGTCATTTTGGATACTCTACATTCACAGTCACAGGTGGAACGTCTGTATGCAGCAGAATCGGCAATCGCAACTTAAGGTCCTTATTGCGAAAGGCAAAGAGCAAGGGTTTTTGACATTTGCTGAAGTCAACGACCATTTACCGCAAGAAATTGTTGATTCCGATCAGGTTGAAGACATTATTCGCATGATCAACGACATGGGGATCCGCGTTTTTGAAAGCGCGCCCGATGCCGATGATCTGATGATGGCAGAAAGTGCTGCTGATGAAGACGCCGCCGAAGAGGCCGCTCAGGCGTTAGCTTCTGTTGACGGTGAAATTGGTCGTACGACTGACCCTGTGCGTATGTATATGCGTGAAATGGGTACGGTTGAACTACTGACCCGCGAAGGCGAAATTGACATTGCTAAGCGCATTGAAGAAGGCATTAACCAGGTTCAGTGTTCTGTTGCTGAGTATCCTGAAGCTATTAACTTCCTGCTTGAGCAATGGGATTCCTACGAAGCCGAAGAACTGCGCTTAACCGACATTATTTCCGGATTCATTGACCCTGACGAAGTAGACGAAGCTCCCGTGGCTGCTACTCACGTTGGTTCTGAACTTCCAACCGAAGAGCTGGAAGATGAAGACGATGATGATGACGATGACGAAGAAGAAACGGATACCGGTATTGACCCGGAATTTGCTCGCAGCAAGTTCAATGCACTTCGCGAACAATACGAAGAAACTCGTCAGGCTATTGCAAAGCATGGTCGTGATGGTGCCGATGCCCGCGTTGAAATTGACAAGCTCAGCGACTTATTCAAACAGTTCCGCTTAGTTCCTAAACAGTTTGACCGCTTGGTTAAAGACATGCGTGCCATGATGCAGCGCGTGCGTGTTCAGGAACGCATTATTATGAAGATAAGCGTTGAACAGGGGCAAATGCCGAAACGCAGCTTCATGAAAGCCTTTGCCAGCCATGAAAATAACCTGGCCTGGGTTGATAAAGAGATAGATTCCGGTGCAGCCTACGCCGATACATTGAAAGAAGTTCGCGGTGAAATAGAACGCTGCGTTAACAAACTGGTTGATGTAGAAAAGGAAACAGGCTTAACCATTGGTAAAGTCAAAGAAATTAACCGTCGTATGTCCATTGGCGAGGCGAAAGCACGCCGTGCGAAGAAAGAGATGGTTGAAGCGAACCTACGTCTGGTTATCTCTATTGCAAAAAAATACACCAACCGTGGCTTGCAGTTCCTGGACTTAATTCAGGAAGGTAACATTGGCCTGATGAAAGCCGTGGATAAATTCGAATATCGCCGTGGTTATAAGTTCTCAACTTATGCTACCTGGTGGATCCGTCAGGCTATTACTCGTTCGATTGCGGATCAGGCTCGTACTATTCGTATTCCGGTCCACATGATAGAGACCATTAATAAGCTTAACCGCATTTCACGCCAAATGTTGCAGGAAATGGGGCGTGAGCCTCTGCCGGAAGAGCTGGCCGAGCGCATGATGATGCCGGAAGACAAAATCCGTAAGGTATTAAAAATTGCGAAAGAGCCAATTTCGATGGAAACCCCAATTGGTGACGACGAAGATTCGCACCTGGGTGACTTTATCGAAGACAATACGCTGGACCTTCCTATTGATTCAGCAACGTCAGAAAGCCTGCGTAACTCGGTTCGTGACGTGCTTGGCGGCTTAACAGCTCGTGAAGCAAAAGTATTGCGTATGCGCTTTGGTATTGATATGAATACAGACCATACTTTAGAAGAAGTTGGTAAGCAGTTTGATGTAACTCGTGAACGAATTCGTCAAATTGAAGCCAAAGCATTAAGAAAGCTTCGCCATCCAAGTCGCTCTGAGCAGCTTAAATCGTTCTTGGATGAGTAAGATATTCTCTGACACAGGAGGCAGCATGGGTAACAACCGTGACAATTGGCCGAAACGTATTATTGACTCTCATTTGCACATTTATGATGACGAGTTTCCGCTAATTGAAAACCAAGGTCATATCCCTGAGCCTTTTTATATTGATGATTATCGGAACTTAGTCCGTGGCATGCCGATAGAAGGCGGTGTCATTGTGTCTGGCTCTTTCCAGGGCTTCGAGCAACGCTATTTAAAAGCGGCGCTGGAAAACCTGGGCGGCAATTTTGTTGGTGTTACACAGTTACCAGGCTCAGTTAGCGATGAAAAAATTCAGCAACTGAATGAGCATGGTATTCGCGGCGTACGCGTTAACTTAAAACGCGGTGTTCATCGTGACATTGAAGGTATTGTCGAGTTTGGTAAGCGTATTTGGGACTTAGCCGGCTGGCATTTAGAAATTTACGTCGATAGCCGTGAGCTCGACGACATGGTACCTACCTTACTTAAGTTGCCTAAACTGAGTGTAGACCACTTAGGTATGGCAAAATCAGGGTTGTCTCAGGTGCGTCGTTTAGCTGAAGGTGGCGTAAAAATTAAAGCCAGTGGCTTTGGTCGTACCGAAGTTAATGTAGAAGACGCCATTAAAACACTGAATAAGACCAACCCGGATGCTTTAATGTTTGGTACTGATTTACCGGGTACGCGCAGTACTCGCTCATTTGAACCCTCTGACATTACCACTATTGTGAATGCACTGGACGACGATGAAGCGGTTGATAAGGTGTTTTACCAGAATGCCCGAAATTTTTACAATCTACCTTAGTAAAAGAGAGTGAGGTAAGTGCAGTCTCTCTCTTCCCACACAAAACATAACCGCTGGCTGGCTATTGCAATGATTGCAGTAGCCGTTGGCGGTTTACTTGTTGCGTTCTGGTTTTCTGCGGGCGAGACATTGCAGCGCAATCAAACCCTAATGGGCAAAGCCTGTAAAAATGCGCAGCTCGCTGTCGACAGTCTTTACCCCGAATCGGAGTCGCCTCAGCAGCAAGTAACTAACCCCGACTTAATGCATCAGGCACTGGCTGAAGCGCTAACTAATGCCGATGGCGTTAAAGGCGGCTTTTGGCATACAGCTCAGGGGTTTATAGGCTTCTCTTTACCGACCAACGGTGGTGACACCACAGACGTTGGTATCAGTAACGACGATGTTCCAATTGTTCGTTCTGCTGTGCAACGTTCTTTAGAGCAGCAAAGAGACATTGTGTCTGTTCAGTCTAACGAGCAGCTTGCAACTGTCGTGGCGGCCTGCCCTGAAAAGAATCACTACAACTTGGGTATTTGGCTGAAAAAGCGTGTCCAGTTTGTACCTCCTAACTTTACTCTTATTGTTAGCGCCCTGTTTGTAGTGCTTGCCGTTATTGGCGGCGTTTTAATTGTGCGCGAGTCTGTCTTTAACCGTAACTGGCACTCAGAGCGAGATCGCATTGTTGCACAGGCCGAAGACAGCTCTCAGGCGGTTTCTGTCACCACCGAAATTCCGGAAATTCAGCCATTGTTAATGCTGTTGTATCAGGCTCGACAGCAAATTCAGTCTAAAGAGCGCGAATTAAGCCAGCAAATGAACAAAGTTATTATGGCTAATCAGAAAACGTTGATTGGTCGTATTGCTCGTTCTATGACAGCGCTTGCAATGACTGAACTTGAAGAAATAAAGCGTAAGTTACCCAAAGCAAACGCCGACGATATTAAAGAAAGGGTGTTGCAGCTGACTGAATTGTTCAGTTCTTTTGAGAGAGTTACCGAAGGTGTCGGTGAAAGCAAGCCAACGTCCATTGATGCCGAAGACTTTCTCCAGGAGCTGTCCGACTACCATGAAAGCACCGGAAATGTTAAAGACATTACGCTTACCGCAATAGCTGAAAAAGGCCTTAAGTTTGAAGCAGAGCCCTTATTACTGCGTTTTGCACTGGATTATCTGATACGGCATATCATAACCTTTGTGCCAGCCAATTCAGAAATTATGCTGCAGGCAACGGCTGAAGAAAACTTTGTGAAAATTGCTATTAGCGATGAAAGTGCCGGTATAGAGAATAAAAACAAACATTTGCTGTTTCATGCCGATGAGCTTGCGCCGACCCAATACGGTATAGGGCTTAAGGTAGTGCGTGATACACTGCGGAACCAGAATGGCGACATCAACTACGAAAAAGTCGACAAAACTTCGCGATTTAACGTGCTGATACCCATGACAAAAGCGTAAAAACTTCGTATAATCTGCGCCGCTTTACAGCTTCCAATCAAAAATGGCCCCTTAGCTCAGTGGTTAGAGCACCCGACTCATAATCGGTTGGTCCCCAGTTCAAATCTGGGAGGGGCCACCACTCATATAATACAAATGCTGATAGTGTTTACTAACAAGTGGTCGTTTAAGTTCGTCTTTGTAGCTTTCTTGTAAGGTGCTAAGTATGGCACGGATAAATAAGCTACTCAGAACTCTAGCTATTTTAAAGTATATATTTGTCTCGAAAGTGTGCTGCAAGTGGAGTGTAGATTCAGGTATCAAACATGGCGAGACAATCAATATGGTGGATTATATTGAGTTCTCTCTGGCATACGGTTTGATTGTCAAGGCTTACAGAGAGTTCAAGCAAACGGTCATTATGTGAAAGACCACTCCTGATTAAATTTAAAAACCAAACTGAACTGAATGTTCGTGGCTCAGCTTGGTTTTTTCAAGAATTACGATGCCTGCTGGTAGATTTCTCCGTTCGCAGTTTCCAGAATTGCGTCCGCAAGCTCACTTAACGGGTCTGTGTCACAATACCTAGCAAGTTGAAACTTAAATCCGTCATCATACGGGTAGTTTGCTCCTTTATAACTCAAATAATCTCGAAGAGCTTTAAGCAGGTAATCCTTGCCTGAAATAGCATAAGAATGGTCGTCGAGCGAAGATATGGCGTCTTTTACCTTCTCAAGGACTTCATTATATTGCTCCAGAGACGTAGCCTCGATTGCTAGGTTCTCTATTTCATTCTTTTGATTCGAGATTTTATCATCACAGGGAATGCTACCCCGTTTTCTCGAAACTTGCCGACAGAGGTTATGGTAAGATCGAGAAACAGTAGGAATTTCAGGGGCTAAACACCAGCTTACAGCGTAACTTTCGAATAATCCAAGTAAGGGAGGAACCACATCCCTTTTAAATGTTGTCCAATCGAGCACTTCCATAGCTTCTTCTTCTAATAGTGTACCCCGTTTATTTTGTAGAAGCTCAGAGCTTGCTTTTTCGCAAAATAAATAGTTCTCTACACAGTACATCCTGTGCTGAAAGAGACGTGGGTGCCTGAACTCGGGGGAACCTGACACTAAACTTAGATCGCCATCAATTATAAAGAGCGCAGGAAAATCGTCTTCATATGATTTACAGAATTCAACGACTTTCTCTCTGCCTTTTAGTGGTATTATTTTCTTTATTTTAATCTGGTCATTAACAGCCCTTTTTAACAGCTTCATGTAGAAAGCCTCGGAGCCTGCATCTTCAACGTATATTTCAATACTTTGCATTGGTCTATAAAGTAGGCCAACACTTCTCTGAGCTGATACTGACCAGGAAGGAATTGAGTACATTTAACTACTCCATTAAGAGTGCAATGGAACAAACATTTCATTTCGCCCACCAATAATTGCTGGTGAATGAGTTGCTAATATTACTTGCAAGTCAGGATTAGCAGCCTGAACTGCCTCTACAAACATATCTTGCCAGGATATATGGAGGGAAAGCTCTGGCTCGTCCACTATAAATATTCCGTCTTTTTGCAAACCAGTGTTTAATACGAGGTGCGCTAACATACAAAGAATTTGTGACTCGCCGGAGGATAGAACCGAAAGGCTTCTATCTTTTTTACCTACCCTAATCCTTGGTCCATCTTCTCTGTTTAAAAATAATTCCTTATTAGTTTCTCTTAAAAAGTTATTCACTAATGTTTCGAACTTATCAAGAGATCTATAAATTTTCTTTTTTCTTTGTTGATAGCTTTGAACAAGATCGAATATTGAGTCTATACGCTTAAGCTGGCCTTGGTTGACGAACCATTCATACATAGCTTCGCGTATTTTAGGATCCATGTTGTCTGAATCCGAAAAAGTGTCTCCGCCTTTATTTTCTAGCTCTTCAGCCAGTAGTGAGATTTTCTCAAAGAATGCCTTATAGTGACCAGAAAATTCGTCGCTTGATATATCCAAACTATCTAAAGTTCTCTCAATTTCTCCTTGCTTACGATTTAATTCGCGAATACTCCGGCTGTCTGGGAAAGCCATCGACTCAATCGGAGTATCGAATGAAAGAGAGTTTTTTATTATTTTGTCTCGCAAATCCTTATCAATCTTGGCTTGGTGATGACGAGTTCTAGAGCATGCTCGAGAGATTATTTCAATTGCGTGGTTTAGATTGTTATAAGACTTAAGGCGACTTTTCCTTCTAAAGCGATCGCTATCCTCATAAGAAATAGAGTAGTCTCGCTCGCGACTTTCAGATTTTATATTTGTTCTCTCTAAAGATAAAAACATTGGATCAGGAAGCTTATGGATTTCAAGTAGAGCTGCATCAATCTCAGCCTCTTCCATTAACATTTTTCTTTTCACCAGCTCCCAGTTGGGAGAGTCTAAATCATCAGGATCCAAACTTGTATGAGTTTTGGATTGTCCATCGACTTTTACAGTGAGTGAAAACTTCTCCTTTTTTTTATCAACAACAATTACATATTCTTTGCCTTCATGGGAAAGCCTTAAATCACAATAGTCGAACTTTATTGTTTTCAACTGCCTTAGATCGGGATCAATTAGCGCTACGATTAACTTAAGAGCGGTTGTTTTTCCACAGCCATTTAACCCTGAAAAGAAGTTGACATCATCTCTAAATGTCACATCAAAATTCAAATATTCATGCACATTCTTAGCTGTAAAATTGAGCAGCCTCATTTATATATCCTTGAAATAAACTTTTGAGAATTGTGAGTCTTCGGTATTTTAAATATAACTCTACATTGACCGCCGCTAAGTGTCTACGCACTGTGCGCTAATGGAGAAGTGTCATCTAGCTACATATATTTGTACTTGATTAATATTTCTGACCGCATATAAGTTCAAATCTGGGAGAGGTCATCATTTTTCTCTAAGATCTGCTCTTTCCAACGTTTTTAACGATCACAAACTATTTTTGTCACCCACTTATGCGACTGCTTAACCACACAGATCTTGATCTATATCGCCTAACTCATCAGCTACGGTTATTCAATAACGAACTAAAAGTAGTACTATGCCAGCTCATTATTGAAAACTAGGTGAGTACAATGTCAGCTGATATAAATAGCCGTTATGGACTAAACCCTGCGCACAGTGAAGTCATAGAGGCAGGCGAGATTATAGCGCCGTGTAACGCTCTGGATATGGGCTGTTCTAATGGCCGTAACGCTTTGTATTTGAGCCAGCTTGGTTTCAACGTGACCGCAGTAGACAATAACTTTGATGCTATCAATATGCTGCGGCAAATTATCAGTGAAGAGGGTATCAACAACATTGAAGCGCGCGTCTATGACATTAATGATGCAGCGTTAAGCGACGACTATGGGTTGATTGCCTGCACGGTAACTTTAATGTTCCTTAATCCCACGCGTATTGATGCAGTTATTGAAGATATGCAATCGCATACCCTACCAGGTGGTTATAACTTAATTGTTTGTGCTATGGATACTAATGAGCACCCATGCCCGGTTCCTTTTCCTTTTACTCTTAAAGCTGGTCAGCTGAGTGATGCCTATGAGGGATGGGAGTTAGTTAAGTACAACGAAGATGTCGGTACTATGCACAATGGCGCGCAACTGCAGTTTGCAACCCTGCTAGCGCGTAAACCGAGTAAATAACGCACACAAAGCTACGGTAGTTTTATTAAGGAGGCATCATGAAACTTCGTCAGAAAGTAGGCTATGTAGGTTTAACGTTAGCCGCCGTTGGTTTGTCTTTAAATACTTTAGCGGCGGATCCTGTCACGCCTAAACTTACAGACAGGCTAAGTCAGTTATTACAACAAGAAATGCGTTCAATTCAATCGGCAATGGCCTCAATTCATGTTTCCATGGTTACGGGTGAGCATGAACGGGTAGAAACCAAGGCGCAGCAAATACACGACAGTTTTATAATGAAGCAGGCTTTGACTGAACAGGACAAAAAAGACTTAATGTCGGCAGTTCCTGAAGGCTTCGTAAAGCTGGATAAAGACTTTCACCGACTCGCAGCAGGGCTGGCTGAGGCGGCGAAAGACAAAGATACCCAAAAGCAATATGAACTTTATAACGAAATGACGGGTAGCTGTATTGCTTGTCATAGCCGGTATGTATCAGATCGTTTTGATGGGTTAGCAGAACAGTAATTTGTGGTAATCTGATGAAATTACCCTGATTAGGAAGTAAAACTGTGAAATTGTTGACCAACTATCTAACTCTTTTATCTTTTCTTCTGTTGGTGTCATTACCCACCAGCGCGCTGGCACAAACCACTGAATCAGAAAGTGAAGAAAAACCTGTACCTGATCCAACCGAGTTTGTTTCCGAGCATACCGGCTCTTTTAACGGAGAACGCATTGATTATCGGGTGACTGCCGGCGAGACCTACCTGCAAAACGCTGAGGGCGAGCCGACGGCTAGCATTTTTTCTTTTGATTATGTTGCCGAGGATGAAGAAAATCGCCCGGTGACGTTTGTCTGGAACGGCGGCCCGGGTTCGTCTTCAAACTGGTTGCATATGGGCGGTTATGGCCCTAAACGTATTGTCGTGCCCAGCGACGCAGAGCATCCGGGTGCTGCGCCTTATACCATTAAAGATGCACCTGAAACCATTCTCGATGTTACCGACATGGTGTTTGTGGATCCGGTTGGCACGGGCTTTTCACGCGCTATTGGCAAGGGTGAAAAAGAAGACTTTTGGGGGCTGACGGAAGACGCAGACTCCATGGCTGCTTTTATTGCCCAGTGGCTAACTGAGAACAATCGCTGGAACTCTCCGGTGTTCTTGTTAGGTGAGAGCTTTGGGACCACCCGGGCCGCTGCCGTTGCTAAGGTACTGCTCGACGACTACGTAATAAACGTTAACGGTATTGTGTTTGTGTCTCAGGCGCTTGATTATCAGGGCTCTACCCCGTATGTCGATGACAATATCATTTCCTACATTACTTATATTCCGACCATGTCTGCCACGGCGTGGTATCACGGCAAAGTAGATAACTCGGGTGACTTTGAGGCTTTTATTCAGCAAAGCCGTGAGTTCGCAACACAAGAGCTACTACCTGCGTTGTTTAAAGGGAATTTGCTAAGCAAAGAGAAAAGAGCAGAGTTAGTCAGCGAACTGCAACGTTTTACCGGTTTGAGCAAAGAGTATATTGAGCGTGTTGACTTGCGCATTAATGCGTTTCGTTTTGCTAAAGAGTTGCGGCGCGACGAGGGTGTAGCCGTAGGCTTGCTCGATAGCCGTTACACCAAAGATGAACGCGACGATGTTGCCGCAAGCCCGCGTGAAGATGCTGCCCGCGCTATCTCGCCAGCCTATAAGGCATCGCTGATGCACTACATGCGCAATGAGTTGGGAATCGATTGGGGTCGCACTTACTTAAATCCGGCTGACCCGGAGCTTTCCGGAAAATGGCGTTGGAACCCTAAGCCTGAAGGCCAAACATGGGAGCCTCATTACGTGAATACGGCTCCTGATTTAGCCGCAGTTTTGCGCAGTAACCCCGCGTTAAAAGTCATGGTGGGTTCTGGTTACTATGATCTGATTACCCCGTTTTTTGATGCTGAGTACACACTGAATCGCCACGGTATTGCGAGCGATGACATTATTTACCGCTACTACCACGGCGGCCACATGATGTATGTGCATGAACCGGCGAGAAAGGCGTTACTGGAAGATACCCGACAGTTTATTCAGAGGCAGGCCGGAACCACCGATTAACGACAGTACGAGCGCGAAGCCTCAAGGCTTCGCGCTTTGCAATATAGAAATTTCGTATTTACAGTTTATTTACACTTCTTTATATAATATCTTAACCTTATATTCTTTTCGGGTTACCCGTCAGGCAAGGTTATAGGCCCACCGTGGATAAAATCAGTTCATCACTTATTAGCTTTACATACGCTTCAGTGTTTTTGCTCTTCGTTTTGGCTCTAACAAGCAGTGTGTCTCAAGCTCAGGAAGCCAGCTATTCCGACTGTTCGTATATTGAGTTTGATGACGTAGACCCCAGCACTCTCACACTGCAAGAGCGCATTGCTCTTGAAGAAGCTGCGCTTTTTGCGTCTTTGGATGAGTCTGCCGAGTGTATGGAAGCGGCAACTGCATCGGCCGCCGACAACCTTGCAGAAGCTGCGGCTGGCAGCTCGGGGGCGGGAGGCGCATCGGGTTCAACCGGCTCGAGCGCAGGTGGTGCAACGGGCAGTGAAACACAACAGCAGTCGAGCTCAGCTGTATCGGAAAGCTCCTCAGTGGATACAAAAGATCATAAGCGTGGCAATAGCGGTAGTGGCAGTTCGGCGGTATGCGACGCGGTGAAAGAAGGTATGGCTTCTGCCACAACAGAAGCCGAAAAAGAGCATTTCAAAGGCCTGATGGCCGAATATGGATGTCAATAATTAATGGAAGACAGAACAATGAATACACTAGCTCAACTAAAAAAAATAAAACGATTTTCAGTCGTTATGACACTCTCCGCACTATTTACATTAGCCGGATGCCAGTCAACCCAAACCAATGTCACCAGTGTAGGCCCAAGTATGAGTGGCCCGGGCAGTTCTAAGGCGCTAGGAAAAGAAGAGCGCAGCTACAGCTATAATTCCAATGTTTATCTTAATGTCGCTATTCCGGTTTTTGACCCGGGTTTGCCAAAAGATGAGTACGGAAATATCGACGATGAAGAGTTGGTTGAGGAAGACATTTGGCCACAGGTACGTCGTTTAGAAGCCAATCGCTTTGCCGTTAATACTCGCGAAGCGCTTTCTGACACTAAAGCTTTTGGTGCGGTTAATGTCACCCCCGATGCCAACGTAAGCGCGGATGTTTATGTGCTGGGAAAAATCAATTATTCAGACACTGAAACGGTTGAAATTGGCGTTCGCGTTATGGATGCCAGTAACCAAATTTGGGGCGAGGAAGAGTTTGAGTTTCGCGTGGGTGAGGGTTTCTACCGCGATGCATTAAGAGAGGGTGAGAACCCGTACGGACCTATTTTTAAAAGCATTGCGGGTTATGTTTATGACTTGCTAATGAAAAAGTCCGATGAGGAAAAGAAAACCATTCAGGCGGTTTCAGATATGCGCTACGCCACTATGTACAGCCCTGAGGCTTTTGGTGGCTATTTGGGTGAGTCCAGTAACTTTTTCTCGAACCGTTCTACTATAACTTTGACCGGCGCTCCGGCTGAGTCTGACCCTATGTACCAGCGGGTTAACGTTATTAAGGCGAAAGACGAGCAGTTTATTGACTCGCTACAGGACAGTTACGACACGTTCTACGCAAGCACACACGATGCATATCGCACGTATCAGCAGGAAACTCTTCCGGTTGCTATTGATATACGCCGGAAAAAAGAAGAGCGAACGCGTGCTCAGGTTGGCGCCGGTATTTTAGCAACAGCGGCAATTTTGCTGGGCAAAAACTCCGGCTCTACAGCTGGCCAGGTAGCAAGTGCGGCAGCAGGTTTAGGTGCGGTATACAGCTTAAGCGAAGCAATAAAGACTAACCGCGAGTTAGGCACACAGCGTGCGTTGCTTGATGAAATGGGTCAAAACCTGGACATTAAAGTAACCCCACAAGTTGTTGAGCTGAATGAGCAAAACATTGAGTTAACTGGTACCGCCGGTGAGCAGTACGCTCAGTTACGCGAAAAGCTGAAAGAAATTTATGACCTTGAATCAACACCATTAACTCAGCTTTAATTCACTCAGGGAAGGGTAACAATGTCGTCTGTCGATGAGCAAATAGCGCAAAGCCGGGCTAAAAAGAAGAGAGTTATTGTAACTGGCGTAATTACCTCCGTTTTTGCCTGTTTGCTGATTGGCGTTGTCGTTACCTTACTCGCCTATTTCCCGGTTTCTGGCGGCGACACGCCGGTAGCCGAGGAGAAAGGTGAGTCGCAGGCTAGTTTAGCTAACCATGCAGTAGACAGGAAAGCGTTGCAAACGGCCTTAAATGAGACTAATCAGCGCGTTTCTGAGCTCGTTGCTACTCCGTATTTATCAAAATGGCAGTCCGCCAAAGCTGAGGGTTTTCAGGCCGACATAGATCAGGCTTTTAATGACTATGGCGCCAGTAATTATAGCCAGGCGCAAACCACTATTGAGCAACTCAATACAGATATTACAAAGTACCAAAGCGCGTTTGAACAGGCTTATAAGCAGGCTTATGAAAATGCAGGACAAGCCTTTGCGGAAGACGATATTGATGAAGCCGCTCAGCTGAATGCTCAGGCTTTAAAGGTAAAAGGCGACTCTAGCGACGCGCTGGCGTTGCAGAAGCGCATAGACACCTACCATGAAGTCGCTGATTTGTATGAACAGGCCAGAGTGGGCGGTGTAGAAGGTAACATAGAGAAGCAGCGTGCTGCTTATCAACAAATTATAAAGCTTGATCCGCAACAGCAGGATGCAAAGGCAGCCTTAGCGAAAGTGGAACAGCAAATTAAACAACAACGTTTTGCTCGTGCTTTGGCAACGGCGGTGAATGCGATTGATCGCAAGGACTTTGATCGCGCCCAGGAAGCATTAGCCAAAGCTTCAGCGATAGACAACAATCGACCGGAACTGGCAACCCTACAGGCGCAAATTGACGCTGAGTTAAAAAACCAGGGTATGGAGTCGCTGGAAAAGCGAATTCAGGTATTTGCAGGGGCTGACGAATGGCAAACCGTGCTGATACTGGCGGAAAAGGGGATGGCTGATTACCCGGACAGCCAGGTTGTTCAGCAGGCTAAACAAAGCGCAGGTGAGATATTAGCAGCCAGTAGCGCGCTGGATGTTTATATTTATAGGCCGGATCGTCTGGCCGATAACAACATTCGTCAAAATGCTGTGAATGCGGTTTCGCGCTACAGCGGGCTTACGCAACTGAGCGCTAAACTGGGTGAAAAAATAAACCAGGTTGAGCAGCTAATTGAGCAGGAAAATCAACCCATAGACGTAACGGTTCGCTCCGACAACCGAACCTATATAAAAGTATTAGGTGTTGGGGTTGTGGGTGAAGTCAGAGAAAAAACCATTCAGTTAAAACCGGGTAAGTATCAATTTGAAGGCAGTCGCGAAGGATACCGCTCAACCATTGTCGATGTTGTGGTGGAGAAATCAGGCACACCTATTGTTATTAACGTTCAATGTAACGAACGCGTTTAGCATCATTTAGCGAAAAATAATAAAAGAACAGGAGAGACTTCGTGAACTCACTTGACGAAGCCATTGAAAAAGGACGACGTAAACGACGGTTAATGGCTATTGGCTTCTCGGTCGGTATTCTTGCACTGCTGGTTATTTATTTTGGCTGGCTGTTTTTAACCAAAGGCTACAGTTTTACAGTAAAACCGGCAGAAGCCGTTCAAACTCAGCGCTTTGCTGTTCATTCTGGTGTTGGCTTTTTCATCGACAACAAATATTACGCGGTAGGCTCTGGTGGCCTTGTAGCCGTATCGGCCGACAAGTACCAAACCAAAGAAGTGCAGGTAAACGACAACAGCCCTTCAACCATTGAAGTTGAGCTGGAGCCTAAACCCGCAAAAGTGACGATAACAACAGAGCCGGGCGCAGACAATATTGTCTGGTCAGTTAACGGTGAGCAGCGCGAAACGGCTTCTACCTTTGAGGGTGAGTTTGCTCCGGGAACTTATACGGTGTCGGCCTCGCATCCTGCTTACGAGCCGGCTTCAGTGGCTATTGAAGCGCTAATAGACGGTAAAGTTGAAGAACAAATTCGGTTAACTCCTATTAGTGGCACTATCTCTATTAATTCCAGCCCGGCTGGCGCTGCGGTTACCCTTGACGGCAAAGAGGTTGGGTCAACGCCGGTAACCGTTGCTAAAGTGGGTGGCGACTACCCTGTAGTGGTGAATTATCCGGGGTATGAGCCGGTCACGGACACCGTGTCTTTAAACGTGCGCAACAAAGAACCGAAGCGTAACTACCGTCTTCAGCCCGTTCAGGCAACGGTCAATGTCTCAGTGAGTCCGAAAGGCGGTGCGTTGCTGGTCAACGGAGCGCCAAAAAAAAATCCAATTAGTGTTGATGCCAATAAAGAGCACGTTATTCGTTACGAAAAGGCTGGCTATATTAAGCAAAGCCAGACCGTTAAATTAGAGCCAGCGGAAAATCAGCAGCTGAGTTTCAGGTTGACGCCAGAAATGGGCGATGTGGCCTTTGCTGCAAACGAGCCAAGTGAAGTATACATTAATGGGCAGAAGCAGGGCGTAACGCCTTTTCGTGCCAGGCTACAGACGTTGCCTTCGCAAGTTGAATTCCGAAAAAACGGGTACCGTACCGTAAAACAGGAATTTCAGCCAAGCAGCGAGCGAACTTTGAACGTAAAAGCCGAGATGCTGCGCGAATTTGATGCCAGAAGAAAAGAAGGCAGACCGTTGTTTGTCAGTACTTTAGGCATTGAAATGAGCCGCCTGTCACCGAAAAAGTTTACTATGGGGTCACCGGTTAATGAACCTAGCCGTGGACGTAATGAACATCAGGTGAAAGTGGACTTTTCGCGGGACGTATGGATATCGCGCCATGAAATTACCGAGGCGCAGTTCGCCGCGTTTAAAGGCTCTGGTGGTAAAACCAAAATGCCGGTTACGAATGTGTCCTGGGACGAAGCGGCGTTATTTACCAACTGGCTGAGTGAACAGGAAGGCCTGCAGCCTTTTTATAACGTTAGTAACGGTAAGGTGGTGGGAACCGATGCGAGCTCGCGAGGTTACCGCTTGCCGACCGAAGCCGAATGGGAATACATTGCCAAAATTAATCGCAGAGCTGACCCTACTACTTACGTGTGGGGCAGCCAGGAACACCTGCGTGACAAGCAGGGCAACTTTGCCGATGAGTCTGCAAAAGGTCAGCAAACTTTCATTTTACGTGGTTACAATGACGGTTTTGCCGGTAAAGCCCCTGTCGGCAGCTTTAAAGCAGAACGTGGCGGCTTTTTTGATTTAGACGGTAACGTCAAAGAGTGGGTGCACGATAGCTACACTTTAAACCCTCCAGACCTTGACCGGGTGTATGCCGACTACCTGGGCGCGTTGCGTGGTAATGGCCATGTGGTAAAAGGCGCGTCATACAAAATCGGGCGGTTGAAAAATATTCGTGCCAGCGTTCGCGACGGTGAAAGTGCTTCGGCCGAGGATATCGGCTTTAGAATAGCCCGGTATCATGAGTGATGAGGAGAAACATCATGAAAAAACGCGTGATTTTGGGCGTCATACTGCTGGCTCTGGCCGGCAGCGCGACTGCTTATTTTGTGTCTTTGGATGCACCACAAGATTTCCCCACCAACATTTAACGCCCGGAATGCATAATGTCTAAAAATAATACGCTTTCAATGAGCCCGAACTTTTTTGTCAGTGGTGGTGTGCTACTGGCCATTTTTACCCTTGTACATTTGCTGTATGCAGGACTTATTCGCCCGGCGGCCGAAGTGGCAATGGCAGAGCAAGGAACCGAAGCTCTAACTGCATTCTCGGTCATCTTCAAAGATGTTGAACAGCAGGTGTGTATTTCGCTCATGTTGTTCTGCTTATTCCTTATGCTGTATAAGCTGTGGCGGTTAATTGACGAAGAAGAAATATATTCGCGCGACTTACTGGAAAGCTACGACAAGTCTGAAGCGCTGGACGTTGATGCAGCCTTAAATGATTTAGAAAGCTCGGCTTATAAAGAAACTCCCGCATACAGCACCTGGATTAACTGTATTCGTCGTTTTAAAAACACCAAAAACGTTCAGCACGCCGCTGACACTATTGAGTCGTCGGTAGACAATATTGCCATTCAGTTAGAAAGCGGCAACAACATGATCCGCTACATTATCTGGGCTATTCCGTCTATTGGCTTCGTGGGTACGGTGCGCGGTATTGGCTCGGCGCTGGCGCAGGCCGACAAAGCACTGGATGGTGACATTGCCGGTATGACTGCATCGCTGGGTGTGGCTTTTAACTCAACGTTGGTGGCGCTGTTCATTTCTTTGATTCTGATGTTGTTTATGCACTTGCTGAACAGCCGTCAGGACAAGATGGTGATCCGCACGCAAGAGTCCTGCGAGAAGCATTTGCTGTCTCATTTACACAGTTAATTGAGCGACTCAGATGCGACGAACACGCCAGGCTGGCGACGGCTTTAATCTATCTTTTCTGGATGTCATGGCATGCGGGCTGGGCGCCGTTATCCTTATTTTCATTCTGGTAGACTTTAAAGCCTTTACGCCCGAGCCCTCGGAAGAAAAGGAAAAGCTCGAACAGGAATTGGCTGCGTCAATGGACGAGCAGCAGCGCCTGAAAAAATCCATTGACGAAATCAATGACAAAATTGCGCTGGAGTCGGCTAAGCAGAAAGACTCTAAAGAAGCGAAAAACGACACCACACAAGATCAAACCAAAGCTTTGCAGGACTTGTCGACTCAGTTGGCTGTTGTTGCCGACCTGGAAAACCAGTTAGCGGCTTTGTCCAAAGAAGTTGAGAAGTCAGCCAACGTTGAGCTTTCGGGTACGGGTGAGCAGAACTTTATTACCGGCATGAAGGTGGAAGGCGAACAAATAGGCATTCTGGTGGATAAGAGCGCCTCCATGATGGGCGACAACTTAATCGACGTGCTGAGCAAGCTGGCTTTAAGCGATGGCGACAAAGTGTCTACCGCTAAGTGGATAAGAACCCGCCGGGTTGCTCAGTGGTTGCTGGCACGTCTACCGCAAACCTCAAAAGTGAGTGTGGTGACGTTTTCCAATACGGCGAACCGTTTAGGGCAACGGAACGTTAGCACTGCCTCAGTCAGCGGCTCTATGAACTCTATTGTGAAGGACTTAGGCGCGGTTGTGCCAGAGGGCGGAACCAACCTTCAGCTGGGTATTCGCACGTTATTTGAGACGAACCCTGATATTACTGACGTATATATTGTAACGGATGGTCTGCCAACATTGGGAGACGGCCTGCCGCTTTCCTGTCGTAATTTTATTTCGACGAAAAAATCTATTTCCTCAGACTGCCGTCAGGCATTGATGGTTGAGACCATAAAACGTGCGCCTAAAGGTATTCGCTACAATATTGTCCTTTTGCCAATAGAAGGCGACCCTTACGCTTCACCGCTTTACTGGAACTGGTCGCGGGTAAGTGGTGGCACCTTCTTATCACCAGCTCCGGAGTGGCCATAATGAGAAAAATTCAGCGTGCGCCAATTGAGGTTTTTAACCTCTCATTCCTGGATATTATTTCTTGCGCTTTTGGTGCAGTTATTATGCTGGTACTGCTGGCGAAAAATGGTACAGAAGACACAGAACGCGGACCGGCTAACCTCAGTACCTTAGTTTCTGAAGTGCTTCAGGCCCAGCAGTCGGTTGAAGAATTAAAAGGTGCTTTGTCGGACAAACAAGACGAACTGTCTGCCGCCGAACAGAAAACGGCTTCAGTGACCGAGCAGGAAAGAAATTTAGAAAGCTCTATTCCGCGGGCGCAGAAAACCTTACAGCAACTGCAGAATAAAGCGTCCTCGTTACGAGCCGAAATACGGCAAGCCACTGCAATGCTAAACACTCCTAACAGCACGGATACGCCGGACGATGACGTCGGTGGTATTCCTACCGATGCGGAGTACGTGGTGTTTGTGATTGATAACTCAGGATCGATGTCCGGAGGCAACGGCTGGAACCGCGTCATTAGTGTGGTCAATGACATTATTGAAAGCCACCCTAAAATGAAAGGGTTCCAAATTATGGCCGCTGATGGCGATTTTATGTTCAGCAGTAAAGCTGGTGACTGGTTGCCAGATACCAAAAGCTTCAGGCAAACGGCTATGCAGCAAATGCCAAACTTCACCGGCGGTAAAAGTGCGCCTGAGCTGGGTATTCTGAAAGCCATTAACCTTTATAAAAAAACCAAGGGCACAACCAGCATTTATGTTTTTGGTGATGATTATCGGGTAAATAATCTGGATGCGATAGTTCGGCAGATCACCAGTCAAAATCAGGGCGCGGACGGCAAGCCTGTAATGCGCATTCATGGTATCGGCTTTAGCCGCGCAAGTGGTAACGCAGAAACCTTCGCTGCCTTTATGCAGGCTGTGGCTAAACGTAACCGTGGTGCTTTCGTCGGGCTGAACTTTTAAGGTTTAAATTAAAGGTCACTCGCCAGAAAAACCTGATCACGGCCCGACTGCTTACCTCTATACAACGCTTTATCGGCGCGGTTGAAGAGCTTGGTCCAGTTATCTCCGGACTGCACTTCTGCCACGCCTAATGTCACTGTCACAAAAATATCGTCGCCATTTTTTGAGAACTTATGCGCCGAAATGGTCGTGCGTAGCTTCTCCGCCACTAGTGCAGCATCCGCCTGGTTTGTTTCAGGAAGTAACGCAGCAAACTCTTCGCCGCCAATACGCGCAGCGGTGTCGTGAGAGCGAACAGTGTTTTTAAGCAACGATGCAATTTTTATGATCACTTCGTCACCAAAAGGGTGTCCGTATGAGTCGTTGCAGTTTTTAAAGTGGTCGATATCAAGAATAATAAGACTTAAAGGGCGACCGTTTCGTTTTGCGCGTGACAGCTCTTTGTCCACTTGCTCTGTAAAATAGCCCCGGTTGTATATTCCGGTCATTCTGTCGGTCGATGACTTTTTCAAAAGCTCCAGCTCTAATGTTTTTTGCTCTGTAATGTCTCTGAAGGTACCAATTAGCGTGTAGCCATCGTCTTGCAGCTCAGCAAATTCCTCAACCCAAATATAATGCCCGTCGGCATGTTGCATACGGTGCTGAATTTGAAGTTTATTGTTGTCAGGGGTGAGTCTTTCAAGCGATTTAACATCTTCCAGGTCGTCCGGGTGAACTAAACTGTTAAAGCGCTCTATCGAGGTGTTGGAATCCGTTTTCTCTAACCCAAGCAATTCCCTAACCATTGTAGAGCGAATTAATTCGCGGGATTTCAAATTCGCCTGCCAATGACCAACACGACCGACTTTCTGAGCACGTTTCAGCTCATCATTTGTCCGCTTTAGCTCAAGTTCCAGAGACTTTTTATCGGTATTATCAATAAAAAGGCCGTTCCAGATAAGGTTATCTTCTACCTGTTTGTCCGGTACGGCTCTGCCTGACACCCAAACTACTTTCTGCTCAACCATAACCCGGAACTCAAACTGCCATGGGGTGAGCTTGTTGCTGGCATCCTCCAGGCTTCAATAAGAGGCTCCCGGTCATCTGGGTGTACTTTGTCAAAAAAGGCCTCGGCAGAGTCGGTTAATTCGCTGGGTGATATATCAAACAGTTTTTTTGAGTGAGCACTAATTAGCGGAAACGAAATGTCAGAGCGACTAACAAACCGTAATTGATACAAGACGCCGGGAAGAATGTAGCTTAATTGACGGAGTTGCTCCCGGGTTTTTACTAAGTCTTCAATAACTGTAATGGTGCCGACGAACTGGTCTGCGTGGTGTGTCGATGAAGAATGCTTTCTGATTAGGTCTTCGACCCAGAGGTAGCCTTCGGTTTTGTGTTTAAACCGATATTGACGTCGTAGTAATCCTTTAAAGTCGGCCTGTTGCCAACGGGAGAACTGGTCATTAGCAATGCTTATATCATCGGGGTGTACATTGCTATACCACCAATCTTCCAGGTTGTTTATAGTCGCCCTGGGATAGCCCAAAGACCGTTCAACGTCGTTAGAAATAAACGCGGTTTCAGGGCCTCCATTGTCTGACGACATGGGGGTTCTAAAAACGATGGACGGGATGTCGTCAACAATAGCCTGAAACTCATCAATGGCATCGAGCGGGTCAGTTCCGGCAATAAGACTGTTTTGAATCAAATGCTTACTCTGCTACTTAAGATCGTTCTGAAAATTGTACAATTTACAAACAACGATCTTATCCCTTGCCGGAACTTTTGTACACTATGCCAGAAGGAGTAGTCTATTTTGCTCTGGCGGTGTGTAGCTTCTTATAGCTCTCTATAAGGCGCAAGTGTCTGTCCAGACCTTCCAGTTGCATATTGGTCGGTTCCAAACCGTGGAAGCGCGCAGTGCCTTTAACAGAGCCTATAACCGCTTCAATGGTTTTTTCGCCGTACATGCGGCCTAAGTTGTAGCGGTAGTCATCCAACTTCAGTTCTTCGTCCAGGGTAATTTCAAGCACCGCTTCAACAGCGCGATAAAACAACGTACGCTCAACGGTGTTGTCGTTGAACTGCAGGAACATTTCCACATATTCGAAAGCGTCGTCATGGCGTTGCAGTGCAAGGTAAATAAGCAGCTTCAATTCAAGAATAGTGAGCTGACCCCAAACCGTGTTTTCATCAAACTCAATACCAATCAGGGTGATAATATCCATGTAGTTATCAAGCTGACTGTCTTCTAAGCGCTCAACTAAGTCTTCTAGCTGATCGTCGGTTAAGCGGTGCAGGTTGAGAATGTCTTCACGGTATTGCAAAGCTATATTGGTGTTGTCCCAAATGAGGTCTTCTACGGGGTAGACTTCCGAATAGCCCGGGACCAGAATACGACACACCGGCGCGCCAAGGTCTTCATGCACGGCTACGTAAGCTTCTTTGCCCATGTCCTGCAAAATGCCAAACAGTGTATCGGCTTCTTCCTGGTTAGAGCCGCTAAAGTCCCATTCAACGAATTCAATGTCAGACTTAGCGCTAAAGAAACGCCAGGACACAACGCCCGACGAATCAATAAAGTGCTCAACAAAGTTGTTTGGTTCGGTCACAGCCAGGGAGTTAAAGGTTGGTGCCGGGAGGTCGTTTAAACCTTCAAAGCTTCGGCCTTGCAATAACTCGGTCAGGCTGCGCTCCAGCGCCACTTCAAAGCTTGGGTGCGCACCAAAAGAAGCAAAAACACCGCCGGTGCGTGGGTTCATTAAGGTAACACAGGCGACCGGGAACTGACCGCCCAACGATGCGTCTTTAACCAACACCGGGTAGCCTTGTTCTTCTAAGGCTTTTATCCCTTCCTGAATATTCGGGTACTTGTTAAGTACCTCTAGCGGTACGTCCGGCAGGGCAATTTCTTCTTCAATAATTTGCTTTTTAACGGCGCGCTCAAAAATTTCTGATAAGCACTGGACCTGTGCTTCGGGCAGAGTGTTACCCGCACTCATACCGTTACTTAAATACAGGTTTTCAATTAAGTTCGACGGAAAATAGACCGTCTCGCCGTCGGAATGACGCACAAACGGCAAGGACACAATACCGCGGTCAGCACGGCCTGAGTTGGTATCAATTAAGTGTGAACCACGCAGCTCGCCTTCCGGGTCATAAAATTCACGACAGTATTCGTCCAGAATTTCGGTGGGAAGCTCGTCGTTCGCGCCGGGTTTAAACCATTTTTCGTTGGGGTAGTGTACGAATTCGGCGTTTGCTATTTCTTCGCCAAAGTATTGGTCGTTATAAAAGAAGTTACAGCTTAAACGCTCAATAAACTCGCCAAGTGCGGAGCATAAAGCGCTTTCTTTGGTAGCGCCTTTTCCGTTGGTAAAGCACATAGGAGAGGCGGCATCGCGAATATGCAGCGACCAGACATGCGGGACAATATTACGCCAGGAAGATATTTCTATCTTCATGCCTAAGTCCGCCAGTATGGCGGTCATATTGGCAATGGTTTGCTCAAGCGGTAAGTCTTTGCCTTCAATAAAGGTTCTGCTGTCGCTGTCAGGGCGTATGGTCAGTAACGCCTGAGCGTCTTGAGTAATGCTTTCAACCGCTTCAACGTCAAATTCCAGATCATTTTCTATAACGCGCTTAACGGCACAACGCTCAGCTGCCCGAATAATGGCTTTGCGGTCTTTCTCGGAAACATCGGCCGGTAATTCAACCTGAATTTTGAACAACTGCTTGTAGCGGTCTTCCGGGTCAACAACGTTGTTTTGTGAAATACGGATATTCTCGGTTGGAATATCGCGCGCGTCGCAATACAGGCGAATGAAGTGTGCCGCGCACATAACGGAAGACGCCAGAAAGTAGTCAAAAGGGCCGGGGGCGGAACCGTCGCCTTTGTATCGAATGGGCTGATCCGAAATAACCGTGAAGTCATCGAATTTTGCCTCAAGGCGCATATTGTCGAGAAAGTTTACATTGATTTCCATTTAGGGGGCACCGCGGTTGAATAAGTTGACTGCTGTCAGCGAGCAATGGGTGCCATTATCCCATTTTTTTACCTATTGATCATTATCCGCGTAGCCGCTGCCAATAGCACTGAAAGGTAATTTTAGGCCAAGCTCAGGAACTTGTATGGCTATCCAGGCCGGAAAGGTATTGCTGTTAGGCCCCGGTAGCACTTCGTATTGGTCCGCCCAGGGGTAACGGGAGGCTGCTTCCTCAATGCGTGAGATCATGCCGGCGGCCTGAACTCCCGATACCGAGAGAATTTTTTCGGGCTCGGCACCATACCAATAACGGTCAGGGGTTGCTGTTTGATAAACGCGCAGTGCCGGGCGTCCATGCTCCACACCCCAGCCCACCACTTCGTATACGGTATACTCACTGGCATTTTCTGGTTTCACTGCCAGCCAGGTATGAACGGCAAACCAGCCACGCCAGCCAAACGCATCGGCGGCATAGGCTTCTATGACGGCTTGTTTTTCAATTTCAGGGTCAGGCGCGATACCCGCGGGCTCTCTGGACGCGTCTCGCCAGTCGCCTGAGGAACACCCAAAAAGAAAGAGGGCAGTCAAAGCTGCCGTTACTATCCTGACCATATTGCTATACCTGCTTAAAAAAGACCTGTTACTTCTACTGGAAAATTAACACAAAGGTTCACACCCGCCTATTGCGGGCATAACTTTTGCCGTCGGTTTTTAATTTATGTATAATTTCAACATAATAATTACAACTCACCTCTATAAATGAAAGGACTACTATGAATAAGAAAGGACTCCTTGGCGGCGTCGGTATTGTCGTTGTCGCTGCTGCTTTAATTGGCCCCCGCTTTGCCGGCTCCCAAGTTGAAGACACATTGAAACAGCACGTCGAGGCATTAAATAATGTGCCTGCCTATACAGCGCAAGTTGTGTCATTTGACAGAGGCTGGTTTGGCTCAACCGCAACTGTTGAGCTGGGCGTTGATTTCAGCGGTGCGTTCCTCGAAGCAGAACAATCTGAAGAGCTTTCTTTTGAGGTGGTTATTGATGTTCAGCATGGCCCTGTGCTTATTCAGTTTTCTCCGGGGCTTGGTCTGGCCTCACTTGAAGCCAGCTCTAAAGATGAAGGCCTACGTGAGTTTCTGGACTGGGAAGATGAAACGCCTTTTTATCATATGGTTGGCTCTGTCGGTTTTTCCGGCACCTTTAGCTACAGCGACTCCATTTCTTCGTTTACCTTAGTACCAAATGACGCCCGCCAGCAGATTTCAGTGTCCCGCTATGAAGGCAGTGGCGAGGTTTCGTCAGACAGCTTCAGCTATGAAGGCGTATTAGACGGTGCTGAAGTGCTTATGGAAGGTCAGGCTGTCAGCGTTGGTGAGATGAAAGTCCGTACGGAAGCTAAAGGCGATTTGCTCAGTATTATGCAGGGTGGGCTTTATGAAAGCGAAATGTCGATGCAGCTTGAAAAGGTTACCGCGCGCTCGCCTGATGATGTCGATTTGTTCAATTTAGAAGAGCTTGATGTCGAGGCTATCAGTGCATTTAGCGATAATCAAAAACACATGAATGTGGATATGAACTATTCGATGAAATCATTTATGTTTGGCGACACTCACCTTGATAATCTTGTTGTAAACATGGCGTTTAATAATCTCGATGCCGAGTTTTTGCGGGCCTACAACCAGACTATGCAAACTATTTATGACCAGGGGCCGGACGAAATGGAGGCAGCAACTGAGAAGTTGGTAAAAGACAGTTTACCGCAACTACTGAAGGCAGAGCCTGAGTTTGTTGTTAGTGAGTTTAGCGGTCAAATGGAACCGGGAAATTTTGAAGGCGACTTATCAGCTAAATTGGTTGGTGTGGCTCAGGTACCTGATAATTTGGATGATATTCGGTTCTGGCTTTCTAGTTTGATTGCCGATGCGTCGCTGACTGTTGATAAACCTCTATTAAAGTGGCTTGCTGAACAACAACTGTTATCAACTATGCGCATGCAGTATCCGGGTGCTGATGAGGCCGAGATGCAGAAAATGGCTGAGCAACAGGCGCCAATGATGATCAACATGTATTTACAGCAGGGCTTACTGACGGAAACTGAAGACGATTATCGTAGTGAGTTCCAAATGGAAGGCGGTGAGGCTATGCTCAATGGTCAGAAAATTCCGTTAGGAAATACGATGTAAACCAAAGCCGTTCTGAAAAAGCCTCAACGCAGTGAGTTTCGTTGAGGCTTTTTGGTTTTAGGTGACGGTATTACGTTGTTGCCAGCGCGGATCCAGATGTTCATTTTCTGCTAACACTTGTCGCAATTGTTCGGCTGCCTGCCAAATGTCCTCGAAGCTGTTATACAGTGGGGTGAACCCAAAACGAATGTAGTTAGGTGCACGGAAGTCAGCAACAACGCCTCGTTGAATTAAAGCCTGACAGAGACCGTAAGCATGCTCGTATTGATAAGACAGTTGGCTGCCTCGTTCGCTTCGTTGCTCTGGAAAAATAGGCTGCAGTACGTCATCAAGGTCATGAATCTTTAATAACTGATGAAACACATCGGACAGTTGTAACGACTTTTCTCTTAGCTTTTCTAAGCTAACGCCTTTAAAAACATCCAGCGCGGCGTCCACGGCTGACATAGCCAGAACCGAAGGCGTTCCGGTAAGCATCTGCTGTATACCCGCAGCTGGTTCGTATTCCGGTGAAAAGTCGAAGGGCCTGGCGTGACCAAACCAGCCGCTTAAGGGTTGGCTCATGTTTTTGTGGTGCCGTTTTGCTGCATAGATAAAAGCGGGGGCACCGGGCCCTCCGTTCAGGTATTTGTAGGTGCAGCCGACCGCAAAATCCACTTGCCAGTCATCCAAATGAACGGGCATAGCACCGGCACTGTGTGCTAAATCGAGAATTACCAGAGCGCCGTTTTCGTGCGCATTGGCGACCAACTGCTTTGCGTTAATACGTCGGCCGGTCCGAAAGTTCACTTCGGTTGCCAGCACCAGAGCGGTTTTGCTATTTATGTGCTGTTCAAGCTCGCTTTCGTCAACGAGCTTCAATTGGCAGCGATGCTGCCCTAAAAACTGAGCAACACCCTGAACCATATATAAGTCGGTAGGGAAGTTGTCTTTTGTCGACAGCACAACTGTGCGCTCCGGGTCCTGCGCCTGAACGATGGTGAGCGCAGCGGTGAGTGCTTTGAATAAATTGACCGATATTGAGTCGCAGCAAATGGTTTGCTCTGGTTCGGCCCCTATTAAATGCGCAATTTTTTCACCGACGGTTTGCGGCAAGTTCACCCAGTTATGGTCGTTCCAGCTATTGATAAGATCTTGTGACCATTGTTGTTTTATAACGTCCTGCAAGCGAGTTTCTGTTGCTTTGGTCATTACTCCTAAAGAATTGCCGTCCAAATAGACTTTATTCTCAGGTAACTGAAATTGTTCGCGGTGCTTTGCGAAAGGGTCAATGATGTCAAGTTCTTGTATGTCGGTAAGGTTCATGGATGAAGCTCGTTGTTCAGGCGTTTAATAATGGCTTTCCATGCGCTTGAGTGTGGGTGTATCAGGTCAAAATGGCCGACACCTTCCAGTATCTCTGTTTCTACGTCAATATTGTGAGTTTGGCTCAGTGGCACAATACGGTCGGCATCTCCCTGAATTAACCAGGTATTATCGTGCAGTTTTTGGGTTTTTGGACTGGCCTTCTGGTAATCACTGGTATTTTCGTAGGCGGTTTTCATTAAGTTTAAAGCCGCGCGGTTACAACTACCATCGGTTTGCGTGTAACTGACCATGTCGGTAATGGCAGCAAGGCCAATCACAACGTTAATGTTAGGCGATGCAGGAGTGTCATTTGCAGTGGCCAGCAATGCAAGGTGCCCGCCTGCAGAGTGCCCCATAACAGCGCTGGGTCGGCCATTAAGCTTGTCGCCAATAAAGTCGATAGCGGCTTCTACGTCGTTTAAGCTCGCTGGCCAGTCACCGCCGTCTTCGCCTAAACGGCGATACTCTATTGACCACACATTAAAGCCTGCGTTTCTTAATGCATTGCTGGCGGGGTTGGTGTGAGTAATGTCGTAGTCTTTTAGCCAGCAGCCACCGTGAATAAAAATAACGTTAGCGGCTGAGTCTGAATGTTCGCGCGTGCTCCAGAACTGGATAAACTGTGAAGTGTGGTCTCCGTAAGAGTAAGTTTTTGTCGGGCCTTCACTGTTAAGGGCGAGCACCTCATTAAAGGTAACTTGTTTAAGGAGCTCTTTGTTGTCTGCGCTGGCATCAGAAACGCCAAAAATGAAGAGCAGCAACAACAAGGTCTTGGGTAACATGAAGAGCACTTTCACAACGATACCACCACTGTATTCTCGGGTTACAAATGAGGTGAAAGACCATACAAGCATTTTTGAACTGACTCAATAAATACTTGATTAATTGCTACAGGTTTCACTCCGGCTTATTTTGAGTTAACCCTAGTTGCTGCACCGCTGTGCGCACATCCTGGCCGGATGTTTCCTGAAATACCTGCAAATCAAATTGCGGCAGTATGGCAAACAAGTGATCAAAAATATCAGACTGTATGCCTTCGTAGGTTTCCCATGCTGTGTCATTGCTAAAGCAATAGATTTCAATAGGTAAGCCCTGAGGGCCAGGGCTCAGCTGCCTTACCATTAATGTCAGCCCTTTATGCACGTCAGGTCTGTTACTAAGGTACTGTTTCACGTAGGCGCGAAAGGTACCAATATTTGTCACCTGTCGGCCATTAATTGGATCAGCTCCGGTTTGCTCAAGGCTAGAGTTCCACTCTGAAATATCTTTTTCTTTTTGCTCCAGATAGTCGTTAAGTAAGGAGAAACGCTTAAGCTTTTTCTTCTGCTCGTCGGACAAAAAATGAATGCTGTTCTGGTCAATATACAAGGCGCGCTTTATACGGCGTCCGCCACTTTCCTGCATACCACGCCAGTTTTTAAAAGACTCAGAGATAAGGCGTTTGGTCGGGATGTTGGTGATGGTTTTATCCCAGTTCTGAACCCGTACGGTATGAAGTGCGATATCAATGACATCGCCATCGGCATTTAGCTGTGGCATTTCTATCCAGTCGCCAACCCGAATCATGTCGTTAGAGGAAAGCTGAATACTGGCAACCAGTGACAGTATCGTGTCCTGAAAGACCAACATAGCAACAGCACCCATAGCACCAATTCCGGAAAGGAGTATAACCGGCGAGCGGTCGAGTAATGACGCTATGATGAGAATGGCGGCAACAACGTAAACCACAATTTTCGCTATTTGCAGATAACCTTTAATGGGCTTTTCATGCGCGTCGGGCTGACGGTTGTATATTTCATTAACGCTGGTCATGGCGGCGCTGAATGAACGCGCCAGAGTCAATATTAAGTAAGCAATACTGATGTTACGTATGACTGTGGTAACGGTTTCAGGTAGGTCGGGTACCAGATAAATGCCGGCGGACAATACCAAAGCAGGAACAACCTGAGCCAGACGGTGCACAATAACCCGAATGCCAACGCCTGGGTCGCTGCCTAACTCTGTTTGTGACAGTAGTCGCGAAACACCACGTAATAAAACTTGCTGAGTGATGAGCTGGGATATCCAAACGGCAACTGCCAGAATAACACAGGCACTAATGGTATAAGCCCAGGGTTGGGAGGCCGCCCAGTCATGAAACCACTGAGGGTAATCCAGTTCCATCATAGTTTTTGTTCCACCGCTGCTTTTAAGTCCTTTCTAAAGCCTAAAATGAATACAACTTCTGCCACCACAAATAAGGGACCAATTGCTAAACCCATAATGTCATCAACAAAAGCGGGCTTTCTGCCCTCAAAATAATGGCCAATGAATTGGAAGATCCAGCCGACTACGAATAGGCCAATGCCCCAACTAAGCCAAAACATTGTTGGTAAAGCTGCAATGTCCCGGCCAATGGCTAAAGACAGCCATAGCAGCACGGTCATGAGTAGCCCAAGCTTAATATCAAGCCGAATATAAAAAATAACAGCGGCTAAAACAACCAGACTGGCCGGGGTGATCAACAGATAATCCAAAGGTAGTGCAGGTCGAGACAAGAGACTAATGATACCAACGACAATCATAGGAATGCCGACAATGTGGGTCGCCACATTCTTACGATTACGATGATAAGCCGCATACTGCGCTAAGTGATCAACGATGTTTTTCATAGGTTTTGCCAGTTGGTGCCTAAATAGAAGGTTAGATTGCTACGCGTGGGGCTTGATGTCAATGAAGTAAGCGCCTTTGCCATACCTAACTTTCTATTGCTCAGCCGTTAACTTACCGCTAACCTAAAGCCTTTATTTTTATTAGGTATTAAATAGGGGAAGTTCGGTGGCGTTTGATTACGGTTCGATTGATCTGGGGTTAAAGAACCCGTTTAAAACCGAAGGATTGGTGACGAGTGTTCGCGGTGTGGTGCAATCGTTGTTTGGCATTTATTTACTGGTAGCAGGTGCCGGGGCCGTTAAGCCCGATGCAATTACAGGCTGGGTATTAGCTATCTTCGGGCTGTTATTGCTGGCTGGCGGTATTAAAGTGCTGAGTGGCGGTATTATGGCTATGCTGCGCTACTTTGTTGGTCGTAACCATCCAACATCACTGGCACGCAATTTTAGTAAGTCTGAGCGCAGCACAGCGCAGGAAGAGTCGCGTTACGTTGCTTATAACGATCAGGCATTGGAAGAAATGCTGATGGGTCGTAAGAACAGTACCTTTATAGAGCCAAAAGGCTTGTTGGCGCGCATTGCTCACACGGTATTTCCCAAGTTGCTGTTTATGCCTTACCCCATTCGAAACATGGCGCAGCGTTTGTTAGGTGCGTGGGTGCGTACTCTGACTGCAATGGTTGCCTTTGGTTTTGCTGCCTTTGTTTCTCTGGCTGGGTTTGCCGGTGACGCTGGTGTACTTGCGTTCCCGGTTTATACCGTATTGTTAACGCTGTATATCATGCATGTATGGAAGTCTGCAGGCCAGGCTATATCGCGCGGAGCAGAGCAGTCTATTGATTCAATGGGCAGTGGCGACTTGGTTAAAACTATAGCCTTTGCGCTGCTTCTACCGGTTGTTGTCGGTCTGGTTGTTGGGTGGTGGATGAACGCCGCAAATTTAACCGCGGCTGCAATTGAGCAACAGTTTGCGGCGTTACCAAACTTTCATGCTGGTTGGTATCTATTGAGCATTTTTGTCGGTGCTATTGTTTGTACGTTAGTAACCGTGGTGCTGTTGAAAAAACGTTTAGCCGATGCGAACCCGGTTTCCGAAGTTTCAGAGCTACGCGAAAACTGGCAGGAGTCAGTACACCCTAAAGAAATTTTTATTAATTTGGATAATTTGGTAATGGCGAACCGCCGTTACCGCGAAGTACCTAACCGAGTCTACCGTGAGCTTGATCCTAACTTGCAGGAACAAGTAGACGGTAAAGGCGCGTTCAGCGGTGAGATGATTCAGGAAGTGCAGCCACGAGTTAAACCTATGGGGTTGGGCGCTTTATTTGAAAAATCCCGCTTGGTGAGTTTGTTGTTGGGTAACAGCCTGTTTATTGTTGGTGTGCTTTTCACTTTCTTTTTAGCTTATGCCACGGTGGATGTGGTGAAACTGCTGGATAGCATGAACTACCGGTTATCAGAGAACACGCCTTACGCTGACTTAATGGCTCTGGCTGGTGTTGCCATGACGGCTATTCATTTCTTGCTTATCGGTTATGTGTTACGTGCCTTTGCGCGGTTAGCGGCAAATATTGCGCATCTGTTCTATGCTGAAATTCAGTTTGAATCAATGCTTATCTACTTTAAGTGCGAAGGTACTTTCACCGAATCTAAAATATCAACTGGTGCGGGTATTCACGACAGTACCCGTTCCGAAAACACCTTAGTACGCAGCAGTATCACTCCCTGGGTTATTGTCTCTCGTATTGTGTCGACAACTTTTGCGGCCACAGGAATGAAAAACCTCGAACACCCTCGACACATTCTGGAAATGCATAAATCGGACGATGAAATGGCCTCGATTCGCAACGATGTCATCGACTTCCTTAAAGATCGTGAGTCTATTGCTTCTATTACCAGCAACAGAGACTTAGGTAATGCCTCCCAGATACATCAGCTAAATGAGCAGACACGCGCAATTCCTGCAAGTCAGGAAAAGTTGCAGCAAAACAAACCGCAGGCTTCGGACGAAGAAGCGGCGGGTTATTTGCGACAGCAAGAAGAACTTGACTCAAACGACGAAACTGAAAAGGAGCGTTGATTCTAATCAATTAAATGGTCAGGCGAGTTAGCGCTCGCCTGGCTTTGCTACCAAGGTCGTAGTGCACCGCCATAAAGTTTCATAGAAACTGTTCGATAAATATACATGGTTTGTTGCGTTGTTTACGCCTTATGGAAGCGAAAAAATGTCCACAGTTGATGTGAAACCACCTTTACTAATAACGGTTTTAGCGATAGTTGCCAGTTTAATCGTTACCTCGTTTGTCCCCTGGCTTTGGCTTCAACTCTGCCTGCAGTCTTTATTGTTCATTGGTTTAAGCGTTTTTTATATTAGCTACTTGCGGCGAGCCCAGGCTCCTTTTGATGAGCCTGAAGATACCGACGACAGCACCGACCACCTTGCTGAAAACTCCGGAAAGAATGCTATTGCAACGGCCGAACTCAGCTTTGCTATTACCCGTTTTAAGACTGTACTGGCCGATATTGTAGAGCGCCTGGAAGAGAGCGTCGATAACTCGTCCCGGGTGAGTGAGAGGGCTCAGGGAATAGAGACTTTCTCGTCGGAAGTTGCGGTTGCTGCTGAGCAAACTAAGCAGATAAGTCATGAAGGCAGAGAACGAATAAAGCAGCTGACCCACGAAATTGATCTCGTTGTATCAGACAGCCGGGGAAGTGCCGAAGCAGTTAAGGGCCTGCAGGAGAAGGCCAGTGACATTCGCAAAGTGACTCAGGTTATTGACAGCATTGCCGAACAAACCAACTTGCTGGCGCTTAATGCGTCAATAGAGTCGGCTCGTGCAGGCGAGCATGGCAGAGGCTTTGCGGTCGTTGCTGATGAAGTGCGAACGCTGGCGGGAAGAACCTCGGATGCTACCGTAGAAGTCAGTAATCTGGTAGAGGCGATTCATACCGAAACGACTGCTGCTGTCAAAAATATCGAGCATTTATCAAAGCACATTGAGCAGCAGTCTGAGACAACTGCAGGCATTGTTGAGCAGCTGGCTAGCATTGTTGAGCAAGCAGAAACCGTCGAGCAACAACTGCAGAAAATAACGGCATTAATGGGAGAAAACGCTCAGGATCTTTCCCGAAACGGCGAGCTGCTGCATTCGGTTAATTCGGACCTGTCGGAACAGTATCAGCAACTTGATGATGTCAGTGGTCAGGCAGAGCAACTGGAAATGCAGTCGGAACAGTTATTTGCGCACTTGGTTGAGAACGACGCCGACGCAGAGCATAGAGTTATTTACAAAGCCGCGACGGATGCGGCACAGCAAATTGAACAGCGTTTAGAGCAGGCGCTCGAGCAGGGTGAACTGACATCCTCTGAGTTGTTCTCAAAAAACTATGAACCCGTGCCGGGGACAGATCCGGTAAAATACAGAACCGCTTACACAGAGTTTTTCGACAGTGTATTGCCCGCTATTCAAGAATCGGTTCTGAAGCGTCACGAACATATTGTCTACGCTATCGCGACTGATCCGAATGGGTATGTCGCCCGACATAATGACGCCTTTAATAAACCATTAACCGGGGATCCAAACAAAGACTTGGTCGGTAACCGTTCTCGTCGATTGTTTAATGATAAAACCGGTGCGCGTTGCGGAGCCCATACACAGGCGTTATTGTTACAGACGTACAAGCGCGACACGGGCGAGGTTATGCACGATTTATCGGTACCTGTCTATGTGAATGGAAAGCATTGGGGAGGTTTCCGTATCGGCTACAAACCTTTGTAACTGAAAAATAGGCAAGAGAGTTGTATGTCACACGATACCATTGCAATAAATAGAGAACGTCAGGATTTAAGTGGGCTGGAAGCTGTTTGGCTATTTGGTTATGGGTCACTCATTTACAAAGTTGACTTTCCTTATCTGGAAAGGGCGCCGGCCTCTATTGAAGGATGGTCGCGCCGCTTCTGGCAAGGCTCGCATGACCATCGTGGTACGCCGGAAGCTCCGGGTAGGGTGCTCACCTTAATTGAAACGCCGGGTGAAGTCTGTACTGGTATGGCCTATAAAGTATCGCCGGATGTGTTTGAGCATTTGGATCACAGGGAGAAAAATGGTTACCTGCGTTTTACCACGGCAATGACGTTTCGCGATGGCTCTCAGAACGAAGGTCTGGTTTACATTGCAACAGAAGAAAATGAAGCGTTTCTTGGTGCTGCCCCTGAATCTGAAATAGCTCAGCATATTGCCCGTGCATCGGGACCCAGTGGCCCCAATGCCGAGTACCTGGTAAAGCTGCAACTGGCGCTACAGCAACTGGGTGTGAATGACCCACATATTACTCAGATTTATGAGGCCTTAGTAGAAGACTAAATCAGTCACTGCTAAAAACATCATCAGCGGCCTGAGGTAGCTTATAAAGCTGCCCTTGCCAGTAATGGCAGCCAAACTCTTTGAGTTTATCAAGTTGGGCCTGATTCTCTACGCCAACTGCCTGTACTTCTAAGCCTAACTCGGTGGTCATGCGTATAACTGCTTTGACCAGGTTTCGTGAGCGTTCGTTGGTATCAAGGTCGCGGATAAACTCACGTTCAATTTTAATTTTGCTGACCGCCATAGTTTTCAAATGCAGCATACTGCCTATGCCCTTACCAAAACGGTCGATAACCAGCGTAATACCTAATTCGTGCAGTTGTTCAATAATATCGAGCGTGTTCGGCAGAGGTTCGCTTAAGCTACTCTCGCTTAAATCGAATTCAATTTTAGCTAAAAGCTTAGGGTTTTCTTTATTTAACCTGTTCAGGGCCTGGTAGAGCCGCTGTGATATTTGCTCAGTGGCCAAATTAATGGCTATTTTACCTGGCGTAATATTCTGCTGTTGCCACCTTTCAACCTGGGCTACAACGTTTTCGATGACCCAAATACCCAAAGTGTCTAACATGCCGTTAGCGTCAAACTGGGGAAGGAATTTTTCAGGGTGTAAGGTACCAAGTTCTGGGTGTTCCCAACGCAGCAAAGCCTCAACACCGACGACCTGCTTATCCATATTGAGCACTGGCTGATAGACCAGTTGCATTTGCTCACTCTGAAGAACGCTATGTACATCTTCCTCTAGCTGAATTTCATCGTAAGAGCGGTTCTCAAGTTCTTGTTTGAAGTAAGCCTGGTTTTCATTCTGCTGGTCTTTAGCTGAGTTCATTGCCAAATTAGCCTGAGCTAAGAGCTTTCCGCTATCGTGCCCGTCTAAGGGGTAAACGCTGGCACCAATACTGGCTGTTAGTTGAACTTGCTGATCATCACTGGTCAGCCCAAAAGGGCGCTCGTAGGCTTTTTGAATTTGTAAGATAATATTCTGAATATCGATGTATTCGACAATGTGATTCAGCACAATAGCGAACTCGTCACCACCCAGATTGTATAGTTTAGTGCCAAAAGGAGTGACTTCTTTTAGCCTTTGGGTCAGGCGCTGTAAAATTTTGTCGCCAATGTGATGACCGTATTTGTCGTTTACCTGATGAAAATGGTCGACATTCATGACTAGCACTGCAGCGAGTCGATCGCTGGGCAACTCATCCAGCAGTCTGGACAAATCCAATGCCAATGAATTGCCGTTAGGTAAGCCGGTTAAGTCGTCAAAAAATGCTAACTTCTGTAACTGCCGCTGTTGCTGTTTCATTCGGGTTACATCGCTTAATGTAGCGATATAAGCCGCCTCTTCAGAAAAGCCTGAAACGGCCTCTCTAATAATCAGAACAGCGGAGTAACGCTTTTTCTCTGCGTTACGGCCAACAATTAAAATGCTTTGGTTAAAAGGGAAGTTACTGTCAAGGTCGTCGATATCTGTAGCGGTGAACAGCTCTTCCAGCTTTGAGTTAACACACTGAGCTTCGGTTAATCCGGAAATTTCGGTAAATGGAGCATCAACGCTAATGACTTTACGGTGCTTATTGAGCAAGGCAATACCGGATAAGACCCCATGTTCTGAGACATCGCCAGCTTTCCCGTTTGAGTTATCAACATAATCCGCCGATATATTGGTCCATGAACCCTGAAAGCTTAGAGGGCGTCTGTTGGTACGACGTAATTCGTCCCGCACCCACACGTAGTGGCCCTGTTTATGACGAAAGCGATACTCGTAAACAAACTGGTCTTCTTCAAGGCTTCGCAAAATGGTTTTCTTAGCTAATTGTGTATCGTTAGGGTGGATATTGCGTAACCACCAGCCTGGTGCTTTCACTTCCTCCGGCGAGTAGCCCATAATGCGTTCACAATTTGGGCTGACCCAGTCAATGCGGATTCCTGAGTCCAGTGAACGCAGTTCGTAATGAATGGTGGGGCTGTTCCCAAGATAGTTATAAAGAAGTTCGCGGGACTTATTCAGTCTTAAAATCCAGATACGAGTGAAGAAAAACAGAAAAACCACAGATAGAACGACAAAGCCCCAGGGTTTGCCCTGGTTCATTAGGTTTTTGGTATCGGTTTCTAACGTTAAATTCTGAATTAGGGCGCTGGATCCAAGCTCCCAAACTATAGCTGCAACTATGTAGGCTATTACCAGAATAACTTCCGGGCGCTTATAAAACGGTCGGCGCCATTTATGCTGAGTTGTTAACGTCATTTTGTCTTTCATTATCTTATCCGGGCCCAGGGTATATCAGCCTTTTTCAGCGACTTACTTAGAATCGATCCTTGTAGTTCCTCACATCCTATTTGTTTTAACAGAAGGAGTTTAGCGCGATCATTAATGCCTGTGGCTATGGTGGTTAAACCGCGAGCTCTCGCCATTTTGACCATAGACGCTAACTCTCGTTTTTTGTCACTGTGCGACGTTGCTTTTTGTACCAACTCTTCAGAGAGTTTTACGGCATCTACGGGTAGTACAAAAAGTGACTGAATGGTCGAACGACCCTCTCCAAAATGTGAAGCTATGACGTTACAACCAACGCTTCTTAAACGCTCCAGATACCGTTTCGACTTATCAGACAGTGACATTAGAGCACGTTCGCTCACTTCAATATAAACTTGCCGCGCAGGAAACTTGGAGTCCTGTAGCTCGTGTGCCAGAACGTTTAGCACAATAGGGTCGACAATATCATTAATAGTGATATTAATAGAAACTCGCACTATGACTTTTTGTTTTAGCCAAGTTCTCAGGTCTTTAAAGGTGCGTTGAATCATCCAGGATGTGAACTGCTGGGTTAACGAAGCTTCCTCTATCATGGGCTTGAACTCTTCTAAATTCATGCCGCCACGTTTTGGGTGCACCCATTTTGCCGATATTTCCAGAACGGAAAAGTAACCCGTATTGGTGTTAAGGCGGGGCTGGAAGTAAAGCTGAATGTCATTATTCTTCATGGCCTCGCTAAACTGACGAGAGAACGTCACCTCTTCAATTTGGTCTATCGCGTTATCATTTTGTTCCAAAAATGAAAACTGCTGTTTTTTCTGAAACGCATTAAATGCATGTGCCTGAGCTTCATCGAACACTTTTTGATGGTCTTCTTTAAGCTGGTCTTTTTTGACCCGGAGTACACCTGCTGCACTATCCATTTGGTACGAAACGCCGTCAACCACTATCGGCTTTTCTAAAAAGCTTTCAATTTTACTCTGCAGCTCTTTGGTATTCTCTTCTGCCTCTGCGCTAACGCCAACGAGTTCATTTTTCGACGTCTGCCCAACGTGAACCTGGTCGCCAAGTAGCTTTTTCAATTGTATTGCCATTTGTTTGACGAGTTCATTGGCTTTTTCAGTGCCTACTTGCTGCTGAATTTTCTCCATATTCTGCAAGCGAAAGTTGAAAATATCGATAAGGTCGTCCGGAGCTCCGTCCTTACTGTGACCAATAGTTTCTAGCTGTTCCAGTAAGGCATTAATGTTAGGCAAGTCTGTGCCCTGATATTTGAACTTCGCACTTTTTTCCGCGCCATTAAGCTCTTTTACGACTCTTGCAATAATGCCGGCGATAGTCGCAATGAAAGTGAAAGCCAGTAAGCGAAGGATCCAGCCGCCGGCAATTTCGTTACTGCTTATTAATGAATCAGAAAAAGAAAATGGGCTCAGTAAAACACCGCACATGAACCCGGCCAGTGCGCCAATACGGGGGCCAAGTAGAAGTCCTGTTAATACTAAAGGAAAGTAAAGTAAATGCTCGTACAGGCTTGGAAGCCCACCGGTCATTTCAATAACCCGGATAAAAGCTGCAATAAATATCGCCAATACAAAGCCAATAAACACCTGTTTTTCGGCGTTCATCTTTGTAAAGTTAATCAAACTTTCTTTGCACCAAGTGGCAAAGCTGTATGGATCTTCCGATTTCGACATTTATTCTTATCAGTTGTGATAAATTAAGCAGTTAGCTATGTTGAGGTTGTTATCTAACGGGAAGTCTGTCAAGTCTTTACGCAAAGAATTACTAATGCCAAGGAAGCAAGTATGCGGGAATCATTAGAAAGACGTTCATTTTTACTGACACTGGCACTTGTCAGCGTTGCTTTTGCCTGGGTACTTATACCTTTTTGGGCTGCTATTTTTTGGGCCTGTGTCGTTACGGTAATTTTCTCGCCGTTGCAGCAACGGTTGAAGAACAAGTTTGGAGACAAGCCTAACCGGGCAGCGCTTGTTACGCTGCTAATTGCACTTGTTATTGTTGTTATACCGGTACTGGGAATTTCGTATTCATTCGTGCAAGAGGGCGTTAGTTTTTACCAGCGACTGGATGAAGGCAAAATTAATCCAGGAAAACTTTTTGATGAAATTCAGACCGCCTTTCCGGTCATTAATGACCTACTTGCTCAGTTTGATATTAAAGCCAGCGATGTGCGAGATAAAATATCCTCGACAGCCGTCAGTGGTAGCAAGTTCTTAGCGGAAGAAGCACTGAGCATTGGTCAAAACACGTTTTCTTTTCTGATTAGCCTGGCTTTAATGATTTACCTGACTTTTTTCCTGCTAAGGGACGGACACCGTTTAATTAACTTGATGGTTAAGGCATTACCTCTGGGAGATGAACGGGAGCGTAAGCTATTTACTAAGTTTGCGGAAGTAACACGCGCAACGGTCAAAGGGAACTTGGTGGTTGCGATAGTTCAGGGGGCGTTAGGCGGTATTATCTTTGCGTTGCTTGGCATTCCGGGCGCTTTACTTTGGGGTGTTGTGATGGCGTTCTTGTCACTCATTCCTGCAGTGGGTGCCAGCCTGGTCTGGCTACCTGTGTCTATTTATCTATACGCGACAGGAAGCTGGATAGCCGCGACCATACTCGTTGCTTACGGTGCAATTGTTATTGGTCTGGCCGATAACGTATTACGCCCAATTTTGGTTGGCCGCGATACAAAACTGCCGGACTACTTAGTGTTGTTTTCCACTCTGGGTGGTTTGTCTCTATTCGGAATTACCGGTTTTGTATTAGGGCCGCTTGTTGCAGCCCTGTTCCTGGTCTTCTGGGATATCTTTATGACGGAATTTAACGCGGACTCTTAAAGCTGAGGCCGTGAATACCCGCCAACGCGCCCTTTAGGTGATAATACCCACTGCCAGAGCTGGATATCACGGGCGCGGAAGGCTCCGGCGCAAGATAGTAAGTAGTATTTCCACATACGGTAAAACTCATCATCAAATTGCGATTTAAGCTCCGGCCAGGCCTTATCAAAATTCTCAAACCAGGCCATTAGGGTTTTATCGTAATCAGCCCCAAAGTTGTGAAAGTCTTCGCAGACAAACTTTTCTTCCAGCGCGGTGCCAATTTGTGAAATAGAAGGCACTTCGCCATTAGGGAAAATGTATTTACTGATCCATGGGTCAGCTGCTGTGTCGCTGACATTTTTGCCTATCGTGTGAAGTAAAAACAGACCGTCTTCTTTAGTGCAGCGCAGGGCTACATCCATATAGTCGTCATAGTTTTTCTGGCCTACGTGCTCGAACATGCCCAGGCTAATCACCCGATCAAACTGTTCATCAAGCTCACGGTAGTCTTGTAATCGAAACTCGACAGGCAGGCCTTTACAGCGCTCTTCACCCAATGCAACTTGCTCTTTAGATATAGTAACGCCAACGCATTCAACGCCGTAATTTTCAGCAGCGTATTGCATAAAACTGCCCCAACCGCAGCCTATATCAAGCACTCGCATACCGGGTTTCAGGCCTAACTTTTTACAGCAAAGCTCAAGTTTGTGCCGTTGCGCTTCATCGACATCTTTCGCTTTTTCCCAATAAGCACAGGTATAAACCATGCGTTCGTCAAGCATAGCTGAGTACAAGTCGTTGCCCATATCGTAATGGTGCTGTCCAACTTCCCAGGCTTTCGACTGACTTTGTAGATTGAAAATGCGGCTTTTCAGAGAGTGAAAGATAAGGCGTGCGGGGTTTACTTTGTCTTGAATGCCCGACCGCAAAAGCTTGAAAAAAAACTGATCAAGAGACTCGGCATCCCATAAGCGTGCCATATAGGATTCGCCAAGACCCAGGTTGCCACGCGACAAAGCCTGATCAAAAACGGTTTCATCGTGTATTTGCATGTCCCAGGCCCGATTGCCGTTAATGCGAATATCTGCCTGAGCTAAAAGTTCTTCAACATACTCTCGTGATGTCGACATAATTGTCCGCCCATTCATGAAATTGATGGCATAAAACCGTATCAAGAACGGGCGGGCCTGGCAATATGACGTCGGTATTGCTACTTCTGCGAAGTAAACTCCGGATAAGCCTCAACGCCACAGTCAACCTGATCTAAGCCTACGTATTCCTGTTCTTTCGTCACGCGAATACCTACGGTCAGCTTGAGTATAGTCCAGATGATAAAGCTACAGGCAAAGACCCAACCGAAAATTGTGGCAACGCCGGCGAACTGAATCATAAAGCTGGCGCTGGAGTCAGTTATGGGCACTAGCAGGGTACCGAATATACCCACGACACCATGTACCGAAATGGCCCCAACCGGGTCGTCAATGTGCAGCTTATCCAGAGCAATAATTGACAACACAACAATGAGTCCGGCGACAAAGCCAAAAACACTTGCCTGCCAGGGTTCGGGAGTAACGGGTTGTGCAGTTATGGCGACTAAACCGGCTAAAGCACCGTTTAGTATCATAGTCAGGTCGGCTTTTTTCCAGAGTAACTTGGTAAACAGCAGTGCCGCTATTGTTCCTGCTGCTGCCGAGGTGTTGGTATTGACCATAGCGCGTGCAATGGCGTTGGCGTCATCAACTGAGCCCAGAGCCAGCTGGGAACCGCCGTTAAAACCGAACCATCCGAACCAGAGAATAAAAGTACCCAGTGCGGCGAGAGGCATGTTTGAACCCGGTAAGGCATTAATACTGCCGTCACTCAGGTATTTGCCAGAGCGGGGACCCAGCAATATGACCGCCGCCAGTGCTGCTGATGCCCCGGTTAAGTGAACAATACTAGAGCCGGCAAAATCGACAAACCCCCAGTTTGCTATCATGCCGCCGCCCCAGGTCCACAAGCCCTGAACCGGGTAAATAAATGCGCTGAGTACGACACAAAAAACTAAAAAGCTCATGAGCTTCATTCGCTCTGCTACGGCGCCGGAAACAATGGACATAGCGGTGGCAACAAACACAACCTGAAAGAAGAAGTTTGCATCGGCGGCGTAAGCAGGGGAAGGATCCGGGTACATGACTTTATAACCAATGGCTAAATAAGTAATACAGGCAATGGAGTAGAGAGCAATGTTTTTGGTCAGAATTTCGGTGGTGTTTTTGGCTCTTACCAGGCCGGCTTCTAACATTGAAAACCCGGCCGCCATCCACATGACCAGCGCGCCGCAAACAAGCAGATAAAAAGTATCGAGGGCAAAAGTGAGTTGCTGTAAATCTTGTGCTTCCATGGGGGACTCCTTAAAGAGCGTCTTTGTCAGTTTCACCGGTACGTATGCGAACGCAGTGCTCAAGTGGCAGAACAAATATCTTTCCGTCTCCGATATTGCCGGTATGAGCCGCTGCGCTAACAACTTCCAGCGCCCGTTCAAGGGTTTCATCGGGAAGAGCCAGTTCTATTTTCATTTTGGGAAGAAAGTCGACCTGGTACTCGGCTCCTCGATACAGCTCGGTATGGCCTTTTTGCCGGCCAACACCACGAACTTCGGTTACAGTTAAGCCGGAGCAGCCAATTTCAAACAAAGCCTGCTTTACATCCTCCAGCTTGAAAGGTTTGATTAACGCAACGAGCATTTTCATGAGGCTTCCTTATTAAAAGATTGTTAAGCAACCTTCTAATTCAGGAAATGTGCCAAAGATTAATTTGTTGATATTTATGGATAAATAGAATTTCGATGAGAGCTCTGCACAAAAAACGTGCGCAACCTCTGTGCACTGCACCAAAAGTGCTATTGAACCCAGACCTTACAGGGGAGATACTATTTACCTACAGTAATGCAGGATGAAAGGTGCAGTAGCATGAAACTTGGAGCACGGCAGAGCGACCTTATTGGTGAGACAGATCTGTTACGGATACCATCGCTGTCTGATTTAACCGGGTGCGATATCTTTATTAAGTGCGAGTTTCAGAACCCGGGAGGCTCAATAAAAGATCGTGCTGCTAAACAGCTCATTGACGACGCTATGCAGCGCGGCGAACTTAAGCCGGGTATGACCGTAGTGGAAGGTACTGCCGGCAATACTGGCATTGGCCTCGCGGTTGTTGCTAAGTCCTATGGGCTGAACATGCTGGCGGTTATGCCTAATGATCAGACACCAGAAAAAGAACGGATGATACGCCTGCATGGCGGTGAGCTAATGGCCGTTGACCCGGTTCCTTTTAAAAACGAAAACCACTTTTATCACACAGCGCGTCGCTTAGCTGAAGAGCGTGACGACTGTTGGTGGGCCAATCAGTTTGAAAATACCAGCAACGCCCGCGCGCATTACCTTCATACGGGCCCGGAAATTTGGGAACAAACCGGTGGTAAAGTTGATGTTCTGGTTTCTGTAGCAGGTACTGGTGGCACCATTGGTGGTAACTCGCGCTTTTTGAAAGAGAAAAATCCGGATATTGATGTTTGGGTTGTGGACCCGGATGGCTCGGGAATTTATGAGTTCCTTCGCAGTGGTGAGTATGTTTCGACGGGCGGTTCCATGACAGAAGGCATTGGTATTATGCGGTTAGTGGATAACTTTCGTCAGGCACGGATTGATCATGCCGTTAACTTGCCCGATCAGGATTTAGTCACGCTGTCGCGTTATGTCAGAGACAAGGACGGTATTGTGCTGGGTAGCAGCTCCGCGCTTAATGTTGCCGGCGCTTTGGCTGCTGCTTTGCGAAAGGGGCCGGGGCAACGTATCGTGACGTTTTCCTGTGATTTAGGTGAGCGTTCGGTCAGTAAATTGTATAACCCGGAGTATTTACGAGGGCGTGAATTAAACCCTGAGCCCGAGTCCATTGAGGTGCTGATAAAACGTTACCGCGAGCTCGGCGATAAAGTGCTAGAGGTTAACTGGAATAATGAATAGATTCATCATTTGCACTTTTTTATCAGGCTTGGCAGTTGCTGCACCAAAAGCACAGGAGACTCTGCCGGACGCGCCGTTTCATGATTTAAAAGTACCTGAGTTTCTGGATATTGCGCATCGTGGTGCGTCGGGTTATCTACCGGAACATACTCAGGCCAGTACGGTTATGGCCCATGCATTAGGTGCGGACTTCATTGAACAGGACATACAGCTAACTCGTGACGGTGTGCCGGTGGTTTTGCACGACGAAAAACTGGACCATGTTACCAACGTGTCTGAAGTATTCCCGGAGAAGCACCGGCCCGATGGTAAATATTATGTGGTCGACTTTTCCCTGGATGAATTAAAGCGCTTAACGGTTGTTGCCCGCCATAAAGACTATGAGCTGGTCTATCCTAAACGCTTCGCTCAACCGGATGTGCGCTTCCCTATTCAAACCCTGGATGAACACATTAAGTTGATTCATGAACTGAACCGGGTGCGTGAGATGTCCACCGGTATTTATGTGGAGCTGAAATCTTCACGTTGGTATCAGCAACAAGGGTACGACATTACTTCAGCTGTTATGTCGGTACTTGCACGAAATGGCTATTCTGACAAACGGCCTACCCCTATTTATTTGCAGTCTTTTGATCCGGAAGTCTTGCGGCGCTTAAAACGAGAGTTTAACTGGGACGCGCCCCTCATTCAGCTGGTTGGCGATAACGAGTGGGGCGCGACAGATATTGACTACAGCGCTATGCGATCCAGTGCTGGTTTAGAGTCGGTTAAGAGCTACGCAGAAGGGGTCGGGCTGTGGTTAAATCATGTATTAGAAGGTGTCTCTGAAAACGGCGAGCCGCAATGGAGCGATGTTTTAGACTCTGCGGAAGAAAAGGGACTGAATGTTCATGTTTATACCTTGCGAGCTGACGACCTGCCCGACGGCGTTAAGTCTCATGGTCAGCTACGACAGTGGTTGAAGCAGGCCGGTGTTGAGGGTGTATTCACAGACTTTCCGGATAAAAAGTAAACCGCATTTTAAAACCGTCACTGCCGTCATCATAATAGTTTGGCAGAATATCGATAGTTTCGAAGCCACAGTTTTGATACCAATGAATGGCGGTTTTATTATCACTTTTTACTTCCAGAGACATAGCTTCAGCGCCCTGCCTTTTGGCGGTGTCCAGTACGTGATTAATGAGTAAATTGCCGACACCAAAACCACGAAAGTTTAGTGATACAGCAATAGAGTACAGGCGCCATACTTTACTGTTGCGCCGGATGAACGCAATGGCATACCCGGCTAGCTGGTTTTCTGAACGCGCCACCCAGCAATAATTATGATCAGACTGAATAACCTGCCGGAAGCTGCGGCGACTAATACAACTGTAATTAAATGTCGCCCGCTCCAGTGTAACTAATTGATCAAGGTCGGTGAGCTTTGCAGGCTCAACCCTAAACTCAGTATTCATCCAGACGTCGTCCAAAGTCAGCCATTATCAGCCGATAGAGTTCATATCCTAAATGTTTATCTTCAACACCTGACTCAATTGACGGGTTATCGTTAATTTCAATAACCACCGGGCCTTTAGGTGTTTGCTTGATATCAACACCGTACAGGCCGTCGCCAATTAAGCGAGTTGCCTGTAGTGCCAGTCTGACCACGTCTTTCGGGGCCTGATGTACGCCTAAAGTTGCAAAAGACCCACTCTTACCCCGCGAAGACGACTCGCTATGATTATAAATTTGCCAATGGTTACGGGCCATAAAATACTGACAGGCGTATATGGGGCGGTTATTCAGCACACCGATACGCCAGTCGTATTCGGTTTTCATAAACTCTTGTGCCAGCAAAATAGTGGATTGTTTGAAAAGCTCCGCTGCCACTTGTTTAAATTGCTCAAGGCTTTCTGCTTTTTCCACACCGATAGAAAATGAACCGTCAGGGATTTTCAGCACGACCGGATAACCCAGGCGCTCGCCTATGGCTTGGTAATCAATTTCTGACTGGCTCAGCAGCAGTTCTGTTTTCGGCGTTGCAACTTTATGCTTATCCAACAGTTCAGTTAAGAACACCTTATTGGCACACTTAACAATAGAGTCGGGGTGGTCAATAACCACCATGCCGTTAGCCTCCGCTTTTTTAGCAAAGTGGTAGGTGTAGTGGTTAATACGGGTCGTTTCCCGTATGAAAAGCGCATCAAACTCCAGTAAACGGTTAAAGTCGTTCGCCGTAATCAGCTCAGCTTCAATATCCGCTTCTTTTGCGGCCTTAATAAACTGTGCCAGTGCCTTTTTGTCGCTGGTCGGAATGGCCTCGTCCGGGTTATAAAGAATGGCTAAATCAAAACGGTACTCTTTACGTGTACGTGCCTTTCGCCACACTCGTTTACTGAAATGGTCCAGTGAGTTACCAAAAAAACTTTGTTGCTCGTCACTCAGCTCATTAAGCGCGCCGGAGGTGAGCTTGTTGATGTGCCAACGGCCGCTAAATTCCAGCTCAACTTTTAAAATAGGACACGGATAGCGCTCAAAAATTTGCCGTGCAAAAGACGCCAGTTCTGGCTGTTCGCACAAGCCAAAGCAAATTAATAGGGATAGCGACTTCTGATCATAGTTCTGCAAATACTTTGTGAGTGATCGGTCAGCGGTATTAATCAGTAACTGATAATGAGAGAAGTTAGTCAGGTCGTTAATGGTGGCGACAGAAGGCATGACTCTTTGCCCTCGGGCTTCTGCGAGCAGGCTGACGTAATAGCCGGTGGATAAGTAAGATAGGTCATTGCACAAATTTAAGACGTGATAACGACTTTGCAAATGCGCTGATTGTAAGTATTCACTTGCGGTGAGTAAGCTTTGACTTGGGTAATAAGGCTGCCAGTCGGCGGCATTATCTATGATAAGGTGAACGTGTTGCTGCATGTCGTAAAGTACTCGAAAGTCGCTAAAAGAGGTGTAAGTTATTTGCTTATTATTTGCGTAATAAATGCAACTCACACTATATTAGAAAGACAACGGATAACAAGCAGATTTGCTGTTTTATCTTTTTCAAAGGAGTCAGGTGAATGCTGACAATTCTGGCAAAGTTGTTAAAGGCTTTGAATTCTGAAACTAGCGCGTGGGCCCTGGCCTTAGCTGTCGTACTAGGAATGTTCATCGGAATAACGCCGCTATGGCGGATCCATAACTTAATTATAATTCTGGCGGCCTTGATCTTCCGCGTTAACCTCAGTTTATTTATCGTATCTTTTGGTGTGTTCTCGGGTATCGCCTACCTGCTTGACCCCTGGTTTCACAGCTTAGGGCTGAGCTTGTTAGAAGCTTCAAGTTGGCAGGGAATTTACGAAGCTATGTACGCTACTGCGTTAGGTCGTCTCTCCATGTTTAACCACACTATTACCATGGGTAGCTTTGTTATCGCTCTTATCGCTGCGCCAATAGTGGCAGCCATAAGCTACTGGGTTATTGCCAATTACCGCAAGCGCATTCAGGCGAAAATAATGAAACTTCGTGTTGTACAGGTCATTCGTGGCAGCCGTTTCTGGCAAATTTATACGGACTTAAGGGGGTGAGCATGAAACGTAGCATCATTCGCTGGCCGGGACTGGCCGTATTTGCCGGATTTGTGCTGTTGTTAGTCGCTATTTCCTGGCTCTTTCTGGACACCATTATAAAAGTGACCCTGGAACATACTATGGGTCGGTTAAACGGTGCTGAAGTGAATATTGAGCGAGTAGAGCATCGCTGGGTTCCGTTGTCTTTAACGGTAGCCGGAGTTCAGGTGACTGACCCTAACGCCCCTCAGAATAACCGGGTACAAATTGGTGAAGCCTCTGCTGACATCAGTCCAACCGAGCTGGTACTTGGCAGAACCTTAATTGAACAGCTTACTATGACAGGTATACGTGTCAATCAACCCAGAGAGAGCGAAGGTGAGGTTTACGTATTACCGGACAAAGAAGATATGCAGGGGTGGGCGAACCAATCCTGGGATAAGCTGACCATGTCGCTGCCTTCTGTGGATGAGATTGTTAGTCAGGTTGATTTGCGTACCGAAAAAGTCATTGAAGAAGCCAAAACGGCTTATGAACAACAAGAACAGGAAGTAAAAGCTGCGCAGGAAGCACTGCCCAGTGAGGAAAAAATAAAGGAATATGAGCAAAAAATTAAGCAAATAACCGAAGGTAAAGTAGAAGGTCTGGGTGATATTGCCGCCAGGAAAAAGGCTTTAGACGAGTTGAAAGAGTCGATAAGAGCCGATAAAGAAGCGGTGAGTAACTTTCGTGATGAAGTCAAACAAGCGAAAGACGTGGTGCAGCAGCAAATTAGTGAGTTAAAAAATGCGCCCGGTAATGATATTGACCGCATTAAATCCTTTTTCAGTATGGACGGCAGTGGCTTACAGAACGTGACTGGCTTGCTTTTGGGAGATAAGGCCCGCGAGTGGAGTAAGTATGTACTTCTGGCGTATGAGCAGCTGGGCCCTATGCTGGCGCGCTCCGATAACTCAGCGACAGTAGAGCCGGTTCGCGGTGAAGGCCAGAGAATCTCCTTCGCTGATGACAACGCTCCGCCTGAGTTCTTAATTAAAAAGGCTCGTACGGAATTTATGGTGGGCGGTACCGTTATTGATGTCGACTGGCAGAACATAACGCATCAGCACAATTTACTGGGACAACCCACAACCTACCAGGCCAGAGCAGACAATAGCGATTTGTGGAGCGCATTTAACCTTAATGGTGAGATGTCGTTGACCGACTTGGGCATAGACGCAAGGCAGCAATGGCAGTTGAAAGGCGCTCAATTACAAAACCTGGGCCTTAGTGACAGCAGTGAGCTGAGTGCTCGTGTTTTGTCTTCGTTGCTGGACAGCGACGGAACGGTACTGGTTCGTGAGAATAAGCTTGATGGCAAAGCCATGGTCCGGATGTTGAACCTTGACCTGGAAGCCGAGGGCAGTAGCAAACTGACATCAGCTATTGCCGGTGCTTTGAAACAGCTGCAACGGCTGGATATCACCACCAATATTGGCGGTGACATTCAAAGCCCTTCGCTGAGTTTTGAGTCGGACCTGGATAACCAGTTAGGTGACTTACTGACACAAAGTGCAATGGGTGAGGCCGATGAGAAACTGGCGGAAATTAAGGCCGATTTGACCGCAAAAGTCTCTGACCAATTGGGCGGTCAGCAAGGTTTGCTGGAAAACCTGACTCAGTGGGATAACGAATCAGGCGATAAGAGTGAGCAGCTCGAAGAGTTACTTAAGGCAAAAATTGAAGACAGTCTTAAAGATAAGCTTAAGGGCCGCATTTTCGGCGACTCTTAAGCTAAGCAGAGTTACTCAGTGGTTAAAAACTCGCTGAGTAACTCGGCTTTTTGTTGAATAGAAAACAGTCCGTTTAAGTGTCCCCAGGGACCATTAATTTCTTCGTACTGAACCTCTTTACCCATTTCTCTAAGTTGCTCAGCCGTGTTTTCTGCCATGTACGGCATTAACAGCAGGTCGTTACTGGATGGCAAAAACAAGGTTTTTGCGGAAATGTTTTTTAATCCATCTTTTAAAGTATCCTGATGACCGGCAACAAACAGCTGGTTTGCACGCACCAGGTAAAGAATATGGTTCGCATCTGCCAGTGGTGCACGCGCACGGCTGGCACCGTATAACCATTCTACGGCCGGCAGTTCATTAGTCACGGACTCAAGGCCCTTTTCTGGCAGGGTCTCCTGCTGAGGTACCGCCTGGTTAATGTATTCCGGATGCATCGCACCATGTGTGATCATGGCTTGTGCCATAGTGACGCCATCTAAAGGCGCGTCGCCGTCGTAGTAGTCACCGCCGTTCCAGTTAGGGTCCAGCTTAATGGCTTGTGCCCACTGCTCCAGACCCATTATGGTCCAGGCGTCTAACGAGCCGGCACCAATAACAGAGACCATACGCTCAACCCAGTCCGGGTAAGCCGCTGCCCATTCAATGGCCTGCAATGAACCCATAGAAGCGCCAACCACTGCGTGCAGTTTTTTAACGCCTAATTCTTCCAGTAGGGCTTTTTGCACATTCACAAAGTCGCGTATGGTCACCACCGGAAAGTCTAAACCATAGGGTTTTCCGGTATCTGGGTTAATGCTGGCAGGACCGGTAGTAATGACATTAGGCAGGTTAGGGTAAGCGTTGACTAACGAGTCAACGCTAATAACATAGTACTTATCGGTATCAATGGCTTTGCCGGGACCAATAATCGAATCCCAGTAGCCGGCCTGTTGGTCATCCTCACTGTACTTACCAGCGGCGTGACTGTTGCCGGAGAAAAAGTGAGTAATAAGCACGACGTTATCCTTTGCTTCATTAAGTGTCCCGTAGGACTCCCAGCCCACTTTGACGTCTTTAATGGTTTCACCGCCGTGAGTGGTATAACTGTCCATGCTAAAGGTCTTTTTCTCAACCCATTGTTCGGCTGCTATCGGTAAGCTGATCAGCAATACCGCAACGCTGATAACCGTTGTCCATAATCGTGTCATGACACATTCTCCTGTAAGTAATTTTGGTACTGCTCGCGCAATTTATTTTTAACCAGCTTACCGGTGCCGGTATGGGGCAATTCATCAACAAAGACCACGTCGTCAGGCATCCACCAACGGGCAATTTTGCCGGTTAAAAAGTCTTTAATGTCTTGTTTTGACAGCTGGTGACTTTTATTCAGTACCACCAGCAATAGCGGGCGCTCGTCCCATTTCGGATGTTTAACACCAATGACACAGGACTCGTTAACCGCCTCGTGCTGGCTGACAATGTTTTCTATATCCAGAGAGCTTATCCATTCGCCACCGCTTTTAATCACATCTTTCTTGCGGTCAACCACTTTCATAAAGCCTTCCGGGTCAATAACCGCGATGTCGCCCGTAGCCAGCCATCCATCAGGGAAGCTACTTAAGTCGTCATTTCGAAAATACTGCGAAGCAATCCAGTGTCCGCGAACCTGCAATTCGCCCCGGGTTTCGCCATCGTTAGGCAGAGGATTATCGTCAGCGTCAACAATGCGGTGTTCTATGCCAAAAACCGGGCGGCCAGCCGTTGTCTGCAGTTGGTATTGCTCGTCTTTAGGCCGGCTAATAATGTCTGCCTGTGGCGGTACCGAATGAACCAGCGGACCGGTTTCTGTCATACCCCAAATAGGCTGCCAGTAAACGTCGTACTCTTGGTCGTAAGTTTTAACCAGCCCCATAGGAGAAGCAGCTCCTCCTACGCAAACGCGTTGCAGCGATGGGATGTCCAGCTTATTTTCATTCAAATAATTGTGCAAGGTGAGCCAAATGGTGGGTACGCCTAAGCCAACAGTGACGTGTTCGTTGCGAATCATGTCCGCCATTGCCTCGCCCGATGTTCCATCGCCAGTGAACACCAACTTACAACCGGACAAAGGACCGGCGTAGGGCGCGCCCCAGGCGGCTACGTGATACATAGTGACCATAGGCATGAGTACGGTATCACTGCGTAAATCCAACATGTCGGCACTGACGGTTGCCTGGGCGTGTAGCACCATAGCGCGGTGTGAGGCCAGTACGCCTTTGGGGTTGCCTGTCGTGCCCGAGGTATAACAAAGCAGCGCCGCGCTGTTTTCATCAACGTCTGGCCAGTCATAGTCTTTAGGTTCTGATTCCAGAAGTTCTTCATAACAAAGCACATTCTTAAGCGTGGTATTCGGCATGTGGTTTTGGTCGGTCATCACCACAAAGCCTTTTACCCCGGGCAGTTCGTCTTCAATGGACTCCAGTAGCTCGACAAAACTTAGGTCGACAAAGACCCATCCGCTTTCAGCATGGTTTAGGATCCAGGCTATCTGTTCGCCAAACAGGCGGGGGTTTACGGTATGCATAACAGCACCGCTGCCGCTTACCGCATAGTAAAGCTCCATATGCCGGTAAGTATTCCAGGCCAGACTGGCTACGCGATCGCCGGGTTGTACCCCCAGCTTTTTTAATGCGTGGGCTAATTGTCCGCTTCGTTGCCAGCATTCGGCATAGCAATACCGGTGAATGTCACCCTCCAGCCGTCGGGTGACAATCTCCTGTCGAGGGTGGCGACTCGCTGCAAATTTCAGTAAATCGATAATTTGCAGTGGCCGTTTCATCATATTTCCTAACATGGTCAAATCCCCTTACTGCTGGGTTACAACATGAATAAGCCAATGGCCACGGCTAAGCCCATTAACGGCACAACAACGGTCACGGCAGCAACAGCCCAGTAAGCGGCACTGTGCTTCTCGTTACAAATAGCGCGAATAGTGGTAACCACATAGCCATTGTGCGGCAGGGAATCCAGTGCACCGGAGGAGATTGAGACAATACGGTGCAATTGCTCCGGGTTAACGCCGGCAGCCATATAGTGCGGTCCTACTTCAGGTAAGGCGATTGCCTGACCACCAGAAGCCGAACCGGTTAAACCCGCGATAACGCTTACAGCAACGGCCGCGCCGACTAATTCATTACCCGGCAAACTGGTCATAGCATTTACCGCTGTATCAAAGGCTGGAGTAATCTTGGCGATGCTGCCAAATCCAACCACTGCCGCGGTGTTGCCTATAGCCACCAAAGCACCGGTTGTGGCTTCATGAATGGCGGTTTGTGGCTTATGAAAATGTTTGAAGTTAATGACCGCAATGGCAATAACACCGCCCAGCAAAGCAACAATTAAAGCGTTTTGCTGCAAGGTATCGTGAAAGGTAAAGGACAGTCCAAGCACAACCAGTAGTGGAATTAATCCACTTATAGGAGACGGTAGTTCTCGCTCTAAAAGTATTGGGTCGCCTTCACGTGCTTCAAATTGCTCGCCGTTTGCGACGGCACGGTTAATGATTTTTTTGAGCCACCAGTAACCGAAGGTTGCCATTAACACGGCAACGACCAGGCTCACTTCCCAGGCGGCATAGGGCGAAGTACCTAAGTATTTAACCGGTATCCAGTTTTGAATTTCCGGTGAACCTGCCGAGGTCATGGTAAAAGTCACAGAGCCAAAGGCTAACGCAGCAGGAATAAAGCGACGAGGTAAGTTCGCGTCTTTAAACAAACTGAGCGCCATTGGGTAAACCGAGAACGCCACAACGAAGACGCTGACGCCGCCGTAGGTCAGAATTGCGCAGGCCAGGACAACAGCGAGAACTGCCTGTTTTCGGCCTAACTTGTTGATTATCCAGCGCGCAACACTGTCAGCAGCACCGGTGTCTTCCATAAACTTACCGAACATAGAGCCCAGTAAGAACATAAAAAACCAGGCCGCCACAAAGCTGGCAAAGCCGTCCATATAGGCACTGACAAAGTTCACGTCACCCGTGAGTAATGGCACGCCGCTACATAAAGCCACGACAACGGCGCAAAGAGGGGCACTGATAAACAGGTTCATCCCTCTTAAAGTGAGTATGATGAGCAACACAAGGCCGCCGATCAGACCAATCATACTTAACATGAGTTACCTCGCAACGAAAAAGAAAACGGACCATGCTCTGAATCGCTGCATGGATGTATTGTGCGTGATAAAGGGATTTGCCCCTATAGTACTATGGTACAGATCACAATCTTAACAATTTGCGCTAGTTTAGTAAGCAACCATGACTCTGAACCGTTAAATAGCTGTAAACGGAAATAACAATTACAAACGACATTATCTGTCAGGGGAACAACAATGAAACAACCCAAATTTCAGAAATCACTGATTGCAGCAGCGGTAACCACTCTGCTTAGCAGTCCTATGGCTTTGGCTCAGCAAAATGAGAATACCGAGGCTGAAGACGGCAAGCTTGAACGAATTGAAGTGACCGCGCGCCGGACAAACGAGAGTTTACAAGAAGTACCCGTTGCAGTTTCGGCTTTCGGTGAAGGTGAATTGGAACGAGATGGTATCGAGGACATCACCGAGTTGCAGTACAAAATGCCGAATACAACCTTCCAGGTCAGCCGCGGTACTAACTCAACATTAACGGCCTACATTCGGGGCGTTGGTCAGCAGGATCCGCTATGGGGCTTTGAGCCAGGCGTTGGTATCTATATTGACGACGTTTACGTTGCAAGACCTCAAGGGGCGGTTTTAGAAGTATTAGATGTTCAGCGTGTCGAAGTCCTTCGTGGTCCTCAGGGAACGTTATATGGTAAGAACACCATTGGCGGCGCGATGAAATATGTGACTCGCGAACTAACAGGTTATGACGAATTTGAAGTTAAAGGCACTGTTGGAACTTATAACCAGCGAGACTTAAAAGTATCGGGACAGACCGCTTTAGCCGACAATTTCTATGTTGGGGGAGCCTTTGCGACATTAAACCGGGATGGCTTCGGTGAGTTCGTTAACACGGGCGATGAAAACTATAACAAAGAATTAATGACGGGGCGCTTTAACGCCAAATGGCTCGTCAATAAAGACCTCAACGTTAAATTTGCGGCTGACTGGACAAAAGACGACTCAAACGCACGTGGTGGTCACCGGGAACAAGAGTCTCTGTTGAGTGATGAACCTCGTTTAACCGATGTTTACGATGCTTATACAGCCATGCCTACCTGGAACGAAGTTGAGAACGAAGGTTACTCAATGACGGTTGACTGGGCAATTAATAACGACTGGATGTTTAAGTCGATTACCGCATACCGGGAAGGTTCCACAAATACGAATATCGACTTTGATTCCACAGTAAACCCTGTATTACTGGTGCCTGCGGTCTATGAAGATGAACAGACGACGCAAGAATTTCAGTTCATGTATCGTGATGACCGTTTAGATTTCGTGGGTGGTTTGTACTTTTATGAAGGTGAAGCCTGTGGTGAGTTCGGGACTGTCTTAGGTTTACTGGGGCTTTCTATCGATACCGGCGGTTGTGTTGATACGTCAAGCGAGGCGTTGTTTGGTCAGGCAACTTATCAGTTGGATGATCAGTGGTCAGTGACTTTAGGCGGGCGTTATACACGTGATGATAAGAGTGCCGATGTATTTCGATACACTTATGCTGGCATCAAATTCCTGGACCGCGGCGATTACTCGGCGGACCCTATTGTAATTAATTCAGACTTTACGACTCAGGCTGACTGGAGCAAGTTCAGTCCTCACGCAAGTGTCAGTTATCAAGTCGACCCCGCGGTTATGCTTTATGCAAGCTATAGCAATGGTTTCAAGTCGGGCGGTGTCGATATGCGAGCGGACGTGTCGTTGAACCCTGACGCTTCAAACCCTTATGACCCAGAAACTGTTGATACCGTTGAATTTGGTGTGAAGAGCGAAATGCTTGACGGACGTATGCGTTTAAATGCTGCCGCTTTCTTCTCTGATTATCAGGATATGCAGGTTACTGTGCAACGGGCTATCGAAGGCGGAGGTGTTGCCTCTCAAGTTCTGAACGCAGCCGATTCAACCGTTCAAGGGTTTGAGGTTGAGTCCACTTTTGCGGCTACTCCAACATTAAACTTCAACGGCTCACTCGGGTATATCGATGCGGAATTCGATTCAGTAGCGTTCTTTAATCCGGAAACGCAACAAGTTGAAGACGTGTCTGATTTGTGGTCTTTCCAGAATACCCCGAAAGTGACTGCCAACCTTGGTTTCACAAAAGAGTTTGCACTTGAAAGTGGCTCTTTGGTTTGGTCAACGAATGTCTCTTATCGCGATGACACACAGATTTTTGAAGTCCCATCACCATTAGATGAAGAGGCTTATAGTCTGACTAATACCAGTGTTGTTTGGTACTCAAACTCAAGTCAGTGGACGGTCGGTTTGCATGCCAAGAACGTATTTGATGAGGAATATCGCGTGTCGGGCTACAACTTTGGCTCAACCTTTGGCGAAAACATTGTGACTGGCTACTACGGTGATCCGCGGACCGTATCTTTGTCTGTCGGTTATCGTTTTTAACCCCCCGGCCGGCGTTGCTGCATAAAGCGGTAACGCTGGCTTTTTTCTTTTAAGTCGCTAGCATGGTCATTAACTCACAGTTGAATTCAGCAGGAACTATGGCCAGAGCAATTATTGCTGATGATCATCCGCTTTTTCGGGCGGCAATGAAGCAGGCATTAAGTGATAGTTTAGATAGCGACATTATTGAAGCTTCAAGTTTTTCTCAGTTAGAACAGCAGTTAAAGCAGTTTCCTCAAATTGAACTGGTGTTTCTTGATCTCTCAATGCCGGGTAATCGGGGCTTAACCGGACTGTCTGTTTTACGCAGCCAATTTCCGGATATTCTGGTCGTTATTGTTTCTGCAAATGAAGACACTCGTGTTATACGCCAGGCAATGGCGCTGGGTGCTAGTGGCTATATTCCAAAATCTGTTCCTTTACCCGAATGGCAGACGGCTGTAACAACAGTGTTGTCGGGCGATAACTGGCTACCGGAGTCGATGTTAAGCATGAATTTAGCAGAGCCTGACGAAGAGATGAGTGAATTTGCTAATAAGCTTGAGCAGCTAACACCGCAGCAATTTAAGGTTTTACAGTGCATTGCCGACGGTTTACTGAACAAGCAAATAGCCTATGAACTGGGCGTGCAGGAAACCACGATTAAACAACACGCTTCCGCAATTTTGCGCAAATTAAACTGTGTAAACCGCACCCAGGCCGGCATTATGTTCCGAGAAATGCTAGACACGTCGGATACGCTTGAGTAAACGCTTTAAAGCCCCACTTTTTAGAGGTTTTGGAATAAAGTAAGCGTTGGCTTCTAACGCTTGCTCTCTGAGTTGTTCATCGGGGTCAGCTGAATTGATAATAGCCGGGGTATCAGCACTCCAGGCTTTTCGCATAGCCCAAACAAGTTCAATTCCGGTATGACCGTCGTCGAGATGATAATCGGCCAGAATCAGTTCACAAGGTGGTTGCATTTTAGCTTGTTTGATATCGGCCGCCGTGAAAGTTTGTGCGCCCCAGTCAGTTAGAAGGCCCGCGGTAGCAACCAGAACCTGTGGGTCATTATCAATAACCAGTACCTTCATACCCTGTAATAACTTCTCATCAACAGAATAGTTTTGAATAACCATAGGTTGAGCTTCTTTCTCCCATCCTACAACAGGCAGGGTTAGGCTAAAAGCTGTGCCTTGACCGGGCGTTGAAGACAGGCTTAACTCAATTTTCAACAGCCGGCACATACGTTCAACAATCGAAAGCCCAAGCCCAAGTCCCGGGTTGTCGCCACTGGATTGCAGCTGATGAAACTCGCGGAATATCTCTTGTTGTTTATGCTCAGGAATGCCCGCTCCTGTATCAACAATGCAAATGGTGAGTTTATCTTTGCGACGGCGAAAGCCCAACACAATACGGCCTTGCTCGGTATAACGTAAGGCGTTAGACAGCAGGTTCTGCACAATGCGGGTCAGTAGTTTTCTATCCGTTTTTACCAAGCCAGAGCTTTTGTGGTAGTTCAGTTGCAGTTGCTTTTCTTTCGCCATCATTTGATAACGTTCAACGAGAGGTTGTAGCGCCTGATCAATAGAAAAGCACTGGTAGTCGGGTTGCAGGTTTCCTGCATCCAGTTTGGTCATATCAAGCAGCATGGTAAGCAACTCTTCGGCGTGTTCTAAAGACCGTTGTATATTTGAGGCTAGTGGCAGGTAGTCGTGTGGTAGTCGCGACTGCAGCATTTCACAAAACAAGCTGGCGGCATTAAAAGGCTGCATTAAGTCGTGGCTTACCGCTGCAAAAAATCGGGACTTACTTTCATGAGCTCTTTCTTCCGCCTGTTTGGCGGATAATAACTGCTGTGTTCGCTCGTCAACGCGTTGCTCCAGCTCCTGATTAACTTTTTGTAGCTGTTTTTGGGCTTCGATACGCTCAGTAATATCACTGTAGGTTGTAACAAAGCCTCCGCCCGGCATTGGGTTTCCCTGAAGCTCTATTGTTAATGAGCCCTGCTGGCGCTGGTAACGATAGGCACTACCAGCACGTAAGTAACTCAGACGTTTTTGAATTTCACTTTCGACGTCTCCGTTTTCAGAGGTACTTAGCAGACCGCGACTGGCGTTGTAACGCAGCAGTTCTTCAACAGGCATTCCTGAGCGGACTAATCCGTCCGGGTAAGCAAATATCTCCAGATAACGACGGTTCCAGGCTACCAGTCTCAGTTTTTGGTCGACCACACTAATGCCCTGCGGAATATTTTCGACGGAAGCCTGTAAAAGCTCCCGGTTAAACTGATAAAGGCGTGACGCTTCGGTCGCCCAGTCAACTACCCGGGAAACCGGGAATTCCTGCTGCTCCGAAACGGTATCCAGCAGAAGCCGGCTGGCTGAAGTGCCTATTACCGCTGACAACTCGCGCTCGATACGAACCAGCATAGGAGCCGGAACCATTGCCTGGCCTTCCGGGGTTAACAGATCCATCCTCAGCCGCTGTTGAATAGCCGCTAATTGCTGGTCATCGTAAAACCGCGATAAGAGTGAACGCAGCCGGGCCCAGGTGAGACTTGGCTGTTGTGTATAACTGTCACTGTTATCAATATGGGGCAGTTCCGTCTGAACATTTCTGCTAATTACCGAGAATAACCAAAAGCAGGCCAGGTTGGCTCCCAGGCTAATGAGTACGCCATTGGCGATATCAATATCGGTAACCAGAGGTTGACGGCCGATGGAAGGAATGAGTAAAAGTACCAGCCAGAGAATCGTACCGACAGCGAGTCCGGCCAGTACGCCGGTTTGAGTCGCATTTCGCCACACAACCGTCGCTAAAATAGCGGGAGCCAACTGAGCCAGTAAGGCCAGTGAGAGTAACCCGGAGTTTACCAATGGCATCGACTCAATGGTGGCTTGATAGTACAGGTAGGCCATAAACATGACCACGACCATTGTCATGCGCCGAATGGACAAAATTCGCTTGGGCGTAAAGCTAAACTGCCTGAGTTTTTGCCGGGTCATGCGCAACCAGACGGGCATAACCACGTCGTTTGAGACCATGATGCTCAACGCCAGTAACGCAATAATGACCATACTGGTCGCTGCTGACAAACCGCCAATAAAGGCAATAAGGGTAATATCCGGCCTGTCCATCATAAGCGGAATGGCAAGCAGAAAGGTATCCTGCCCCGCTTGTTCCGGTGCTAGGTGTAATGCGCTTAATGCCAGCGGCAGTATGAAAAAATTAATAGCGAACAGGTATAGCGGAAAAGCCCAGCGTGCCGTTTTCAATTCATCGGGATGGGTGTTTTCCACATAGCCCACATGAAACTGCCGTGGCAGACAAAACATGGATAGCCCGCCTAACAGCATATGTACCGCAAACACATAGCCGCCATGCTCACGCCCGGCCAGAACCTCCTGAGTATGCGCTGACTGAAAACTGGTATGAAAAAGGTCGGCTAAACCGTCGAACACGGTATAACTGGCAAATAGCCCCACAATGATAAAAGCACCAAGCTTTACTAAAGACTCGAAAGCAATGGCATCCATTAAACCGGAATGCTGTTCGGCCAAACTAAGGCGGCGTGTACCAAAAAGGAAACCGAACCCAATCATGGTTAAAGCTACTAGGAAGGAAAGGTCGAATAGCCACGACGGGTTATTATCAAACCCGGTGACAGCCGCAAAACTTGATGTGACCGCACGTAATTGCAGTGATATGTATGGCACGACGGCGATAAAAGCGGTAATGGCGACAATTCCGGCTAATAAGGGCGACTTGCCGTAGCGTGTGCCGATGAGATCAGCAATGGACGTAATATTCTGGTGTTTACAATAATTGAGTAGCTTAAGTTGTAAGCCATGAAGCACGATAAAAACAACAATTGCACCGGCGTAAGTTGGCGCAAAGGCCCAGCCATAGTAGGCAGACTGAGTAATGGTTCCGAAAAACGCCCATGACGTGCAGTGCACACCCTGAGCCAGGGAGTAGCGATAAGGCTTTACCCGGTTGGACGCTGCCCGGTCACCGCGATAAGCAATGCTGAATAGAATGGTTAAGTAAGCAATTGCTGCAAAAACGGTGACTTCGATGCTTAGCATGGCTAATGGTGATCCTGCTGATCACGGAAAACAGTCAGCGACCAGTTAAACTTAATTGCCCCTAAGCGAATCAGCAGCGTTGATGCCATACCAGCAGCTAATGCTATCAAAGGTTGGTAAGGAACCAGCAGAACATAAACCGTAGCCCCTGCGATGCAAGTCGTTGCGTACAACTCACTTTTTAAAACCATGGGAATATCACGGGCAAGAACGTCACGGAGCATGCCACCAAAACAGGCCGATATGGTTCCCATAATAATAGCGATAAAAGGTGAAAAGCCCGCTGATAAGGTTTTTTCCGCGCCCATTGTTGCAAAAAAGGCAAGTCCAATGGCATCGGCGACCATTAATGTTGTCATGGGAATATAGGCTTTAAAGCGCAGCCAGACTATAGTGAGTAACGCCGCAATAATAATGGTGTAAAGGTAGTTGGGATCGTAAGTCCAGAAAACCGGTAAACCCAGTATAAGATCGCGAGTCGTTCCGCCGCCAATAGCCGTTGCTGATGCTAAAACCAGTACGCCAAAACCATCCATTTTCTTACGAAACGCTAATAACGTACCAGCTATCGCAAAAACCGCGACACCAGCATGATCTGTCCAGTAAAATATCAATTCCATGAGTAATCAGAAAGTAGCAATGGTATAACTTAGTTTGTCATTAACCTTTATTGATTCCCAGCACAAATTGAGTGGCTATTTGCTATTCATAATTTTATCATGGCACCAACGTCAGAAAGGCTGTTGGGCTAAGGATTAGCGAGAATGAGTGCAACTCAGTACACGACAAAACACGCGGTTGACGAACTCGTTGACAGTTATCAACGAGTTCCCATGTTAGTTATTGCAACGCACCCGGATAGATCACGGATAGGCGAACGTGCCGCATTAATTGATTTGCACAATGAGGGCAATGATTATTTAAGCCGGGTAAAACCCGAATTCGCTAAAAATGGCAATGCCGGTAGAGCCTTGCTTGATGAATTTATTAGTCGTTCACCCATTATTTTTCAAAGTGAACCCGATGGGCGCATAAAGCTTCGGGCACATAGCACTAAAACGACGGTAACCGTTGTTGGCCGAGGCGTTCAGGACGAGTATGTGCTGCACGAAAGAGAGCTGGATAATGGCGTGGTTATTGGTTTAAACCATAGAATCGTCTTATTGTTGAAGCTTCTGCCGCTGCATGACTCTGCGGTTGATGATAACGATGTACTTTTTGGTATCAGTTCCGATATTCGGGCTATCAGACAACGTGTAGAGCAACTGGCCAGTATGAGTCTGCCGGTTATGATTAGAGGTGCGGCCGGAGTAGGAAAACAGCAGGCGGCTTATGCCATTCATCAGGCCAGTGAAAGGCGTGACAAGCCGTTCATCAGCGTGAACCTCGCTGCAATTCATGACGCAGTCGCCGAAGCTGAACTGTTTGGGAGCGAACGCGACGGAAACCGTCAGCTTGGCTATTTTGAGCAAGCAAACGGTGGAACTATTGTACTTGAAGATATCGAAGACGCTTCGGTGAATGTGCATCGCTTATTGCACACTGTTCTGCAAAGTGGCTCAGTTGTCCCTGTCGGCACCGAGGATACGCAGCCTATCAACTGTCGTATTATGCTTACCAGCCATAAAGACCCCGGCGACATTGAAGAAAACTCGACGTTATCGATGCTCATTGAAAAGCTGTCCGCCTATCAGTTGTTTATTCCGCCTTTAACGGAAAGGCGTGAAGACATAGGCTTGTTGTTCGATTATTTTGTTCGGGAACAATGGCAAAAGCTTTATGGTAACCGCGCGTACGATGCGAAAATTTCCGGTGAACTAATGAGCCAGCTAATGACATTTCATTGGCCTGGCAATGTGCGGCAGTTGCGAAATGTTGCTCGACAGGTGGTTATTGATAGCCGCGATCAGGAGCAATTGCATTTGGATCCGCAACTACTCTCTATGCTTAGGCCCACCTCGGTAAATGGTCATTGGGAAGAAGAAACACATGTTCAGCGGCGACCAAACAGTGTGAGCCGCAACGAGTTATTAGAAACGCTGGAAAGTTGTCGCTTTGAGCTGCAGGCTACAGCGAAAAAACTCGGTATTTCCCGAGCGTCTGTTTATCAGTTAATTCAACGTTTTGAAGGTGTGCGAACCGCACAGGACTTATCCGAAGAAGAGATTAAGCAAAGCTACGAGAAAAACCGTTCTGACACCGAAAAAATGATGTGGGATTTACAAGTATCACAAATTGGTTTGAGGCGCAGGCTGAAAAGTTTGGGATATGATATTTGATAATACTGAGCGGCGTTAAACTTTCTGATAGTATAACGGGTTTAGATAAATTGAATTGTATTTTGCAATAGCTGTCCCCATATCGTGAGATGGTTGTTCAAAAATTAATAATAAATTTAAATTAACTGAGGGAATTTTATGGACTTTTTTATTAGCTCAGCTTACGCGCAAGACGCAGGTGGTCAAAGTGGCGGTGGCATGGAATTAATTTTCATGCTGGTAATGTTTGCTTTGATTTTCTACTTCATGATTTACCGTCCGCAAGCTAAGCGTGTTAAGCAGCATAAAGAATTGATGGGTGCATTGAGCAAGGGTGATGAAGTACTTACTCAAGGCGGTTTAGTCGGTAAAATTACCAAAGTAAGCGACGATAAAGACTTTCTTGTTATTGCTTTGACTGACGAGCTAGAAGTAACCATCCAGAAAGGTTCTGTGACTTCCGTTCTTCCTAAAGGAACAATGAAGTCTCTCTAATCTCTGACATTAGAAACAGGGGCACGACGTGTTAAATAAATACCCGTTGTGGAAAAACCTGCTGGTTATTTTTATCGTTTTAGTGGCAGCGCTTTATGCGCTGCCAAATATTTACGGTGAAGACCCGGCAGTTCAAGTTTCCGCAAACCGAAATGCGACCATTGATACCAGCACTATGGATCGCGTAAAAAGCAGTCTGGAAAACGTTGGCATACAAGCAAAAAGTATCGCACTGGAAGAAGAGCAGCTACTGGTCCGCTTAAACTCGGACGATGAGCAGCTAAAAGCCCGGGAAACTATCCTGGACAGCTTAGGTGATAATTACATTGTTGCTTTGAACTTAGCGCCCGCAACACCTGAGTGGCTGAAAAGTGTTGGTGCTCAGCCAATGAAGCTTGGGCTTGATTTGCGCGGCGGTGTGCACTTCTTAATGGAAATCGACATGGACGAAGCTGTCCGCAAAATTGTCGATGGTATGAAAGACACAATCCGCACAGAGTTGCGTGAAGAGCGTATTCGTTACAGTGCCGTTAGAGTTGACGACACTACTGTAGAAGTTGAGCTGCGTACTGACGAAGCCTATGCCGAGGCCGCAAGCTACTTAGACGGCAGGTATCAGGGCTATAACCTGGTAGAAGACGAAGAAAACCGGCTGCTGCAGTTGCAGATGAGTGATCAGAAGCTTGCGGAAACTCGAGATTACGCGGTGTCGCAAAACATCACCATTATGCGTAACCGGGTGAATGAGCTGGGTGTTGCAGAGCCAGTTATTCAACGTCAGGGCTCTAACCGCATTGTTGTTGAGCTTCCTGGGGTGCAGGATACCGCCCGGGCGAAAGAGATTTTAGGGGCTACAGCAACGCTGGAGTTCCGTATGGTTGACTCCGAAAACGACGTACGCGACGCCGTCAACGGCCGAGTGCCTTTTGGTAGTGAGTTAATGCCAATGCGTGATGGTCCACAGCAGCTACTGAAAGAAGACGTTATTCTGACTGGTGACCATATTGTTAACGCAGGCGTTGGTTACGATGAGTACAACCGTCCTCAGGTTAATATTACGCTGGATGGTGCTGGCGGCAATAAAATGTCTATGGCAACCAAAGACCATGTTGGTCAGCCTATGGCAACGGTTTTTATCGAATATAAAGCCACCGATGAGCGTGATGAAGAAGGTAACCTGCAATTCACCAAAAACGCAGAAGTTATTAACGTAGCCACTATTCAGTCTCGTTTAGGCAGTAGCTTCCGTATTACGGGTGTTGGCGCTAACGAAGCACAGAATCTGGCGCTGCTATTACGCGCAGGTGCGTTGATAGCCCCCATACAGATTGTTGAAGAACGCACCGTAGGACCAAGCCTGGGACAGCAAAACATTGATTCAGGTACACAGGCTATTTTCTGGGGCTTTGTTTTAGTACTGGCCTTTATGGTTGTGTACTACAAGAAGTTTGGTTTGGTGGCAAACACAGCTTTGGCAGCTAACCTGATTCTTATTATCGGTGTTATGTCGATGATACCCGGCGCAACACTGACCTTGCCAGGTATGGCCGGTATTGTATTGACCGTCGGTATGGCCGTTGACGCCAATGTGCTTATTTTTGAGCGTATACGCGAAGAAATTAAAGCTAAGCGGAGTCCGCAACAGGCCATTCATCATGGTTACGACAGCGCTTTGTCGACCATTGCCGATGCTAACGTCACAACGTTAATTGCGGCGCTTATATTGTTCGCTATTGGTAACGGTCCTATTAAAGGCTTTGCCATCACTCTTGCTATCGGGATTATCACATCCATGTTTACTGCGATAGTCGGAACCCGAGCCATTGTTAACTCAGTTTGGGGCGGCAAAAAGCTGTCTAAACTGCCTATCTAGGGGGAGCCATGCAAGAGATTATAAAGACAAATGAACGACTTCCCTTCATGCGGTTCCGCGGAATTATGGGCATTATCAGTATTATACTGGTGGTGGCTTCCATAGCTTCTTTATCGGTTAATAAGCTCAATTTTGGGCTTGATTTTACCGGCGGAACATTACTTGAGGTGGGGTTTGAAAAACCAGCAGATTTAAGCCGGGTGAGAAGTGCGTTAGACAATAAGGGCTTCGGTGATGCCGTGGTGCAGAACTACGGCACCCAGGAAGATATCCTTATTCGTCTGGAGCCGCGTGAAGGCGTGAAAGCCGAGCAGCTCGGCACCGATATTCTTGACTCTTTGCGCGGTGAATTTGAGCAAACCGTTGAGATGCGCCGCATAGAGTTTGTGGGCCCCAATGTTGGTGATGAGTTCATCGAACAGGGTGGCCTGGCCATGTTAACCGCTCTTATTTGTATTTTGCTTTACATTGCGATGCGGTTTGAATGGCGTCTGGCAGTAGGTGCTGTCGCAGCATTGGCGCATGACGTTATTCTGACACTGGGCTTGTTTTCAATACTGGGGCTTGAGTTTGATCTGACGGTATTGGCGGCATTACTTGCGGTTATCGGTTACTCCATTAACGATACCGTTGTTGTCTGTGACCGAATTCGGGAGACTTTCCGTAAATACGCTAAACTGACTCCTATACAGACGGTCAACCGCGCACTAACGGATACACTGAGCCGGACATTGGTTACCTCGTTAACAACCATATTGGTGTTATTAACCTTGTTCTTCCTTGGGGGACCGTTAATTCACGGGTTTGCTACGGCTTTATTATTTGGTGTGGTTATTGGTACTTATTCATCCATTTATATCGCCAGTACAGTGGCTCTGGCCTTTGGCGTAAGCCGTGAAGACTTAATGCCGACGGAAGTGGAAAAAGAAGGCGCGGATCAGGATCCTTTGCCTTAATATAGGTATAACTGTTTAACTTGAACGGAGTGCATTTGACATGTTGGCTGTAGTTTCACCTGCAAAAAACCTGGATTATGAAAGCAACTTGCCGAGCCTCGATGTAACTCAGCCACGATTGCTGGATAACGCCGAAGAGTTGGTGAAGGTGTGCCGGCAGTTGAGCCCTCAGCAATTGGGTTCGTTAATGAAAATTAGCGACAAGCTGGCCGGGCTTAATGCCGCGCGGTTTGAGCAATGGCAACGGCCTTTTAATGAAGAAAATGCACGTCCGGCAATGTTCGCGTTTAACGGTGATGTCTATACTGGATTAGATGCTGCCAGTTTGAATTCGGAAGCCATTAATACGGCACAGCAACAGCTGCGAATTCTTTCTGGCCTTTATGGTGTCTTGCGTCCGTTGGACCTTATGCAGCCTTATCGGCTGGAGATGGGAACTAAATTGGACAATCCAAAGGGTAAAAACCTATATGAATACTGGGGCGATACCATTACTGAGCTGCTGAATGACGACTTGGCCAGGCTGGGGAGCTCGACGTTGGTGAACCTGGCGTCAAATGAGTACTTTTCTGCCGTTAAGCCAAAAGCGCTTAATGCGGATATTATCACGCCGGTATTTAAAGACGAGAAAAACGGCCAGTATAAAGTTATCAGCTTTTATGCGAAGAAGGCGCGGGGGCTTATGGCGCGATTCATCGTGAACCAAAAGCCAAAATCTGTGTCTGATCTTAAAGAGTTTGATGCAAGTGGTTATCGCTTTAATGAAGCAATGTCGAGCGATAAGCAATTGGTTTTTTGTCGTGCTGAGCAAAAATAAAGGAGCGCACAATGAGTGACGATCAGGTTGAAACATCACCGGCAACTGAAGAAGCCAGTCGCAAAACGACTTGGGTTGTCGTTAGCTTAATTGTGTTGGCAGTTATCGCCGCTATTGTATGGTGGTGGTTACCCGCTTCTGAGGACAAAAAACCACAAACTGAGACGGTCGAGGTGGATCAGCAGCAGTCTAGTGAAGTCGAAGTTGAAAGCTATGACGAAGAAACTGCAGAGCCGGAACCAGAGTTGGAGTTAGAGCCAATTCCAGCTGAGCCGGAACCGGCTCCTGAACCTCAGGAACCGGAGCCTGAACCCATAGCTTTGCCTGAACTTGATGAAAGCACACCAACTGTGTTGCAAAACCTTGATTCAGCGGAAATCAATATTCGTCCATTAAAAAGCTCGCAGCTTATCCGCGATGCTGTTGTGCTAATGGATAACATCAGTAACGGCAGTATTGTTCGCGAGCGTACTATTGTACAACGTCCAGATGGGCGCTTTAAGGTATTGGAAGTTGATGGCGAGCTTTATATCGATGAAAGCAGTTATCACCGCTACGATGCCTTAGTTGACTGGTTTGTTAGCCTGGAAGCGGATGTCTTAGTTGAAAACTACGAGCTATTTAAACCCTTAGTGCAGGAAGCTTACGCAGAAATAGGGTATCCGGAATCTGACTTCGACAGTACTTTACTGGAAGCTATCGAAGTTGCTCTTGATACACCGGTACCGGATGGACTGGTTCAAGTAGAAGACGATAGCGTAATGTATACCTTTGCGGACGATAGCTATGAGTCATTACCTGCGGCGCAAAAGCAGTTATTACGTATGGGGCCGGATAACATTCAGCGTGTAAAAGATAAATTACGCGAAATAAGAAGAGCGTTGCAGTAAATTTATGACTGATAAAAATACCATTCCGGAATTCGTTAAAGGCGAGTTCCCTGTTACCCATAATCGATTTCTGCGCTGGGTTGGCCGACTCGGCATGAGGGTTCTCGGTGGCTGGAAAATTAATGGTGAAATGCCGAGTGTGAAAAAAGCTATTCTTCCTGTGGCACCACATACCTCAAACTGGGATTTTCCAGTCGGTGCATGCGTTATGTTAGCTATGGGTTTGAAACTGAATTACCTTGCCAAGCATAGCTTGTTCCGTTTTCCGCTCAAAGGACTGCTGACAAAACTGGGTGGCATTCCGATAGACAGAAGTAGCGCCAATGGTGTGGTCGGCAACATGGTAAAGCAGTTCAGAGAAAAAGATGAACTGATTCTGGTGATAACGCCGGAAGGCACCCGGAAACGCGTGCATGAATGGAAAAAAGGGTTCTTACACATGGCACAGCAAGCAAAAGTGCCTGTTGTCCCCATAGCGTTTGACTATGCACGTAAAGCGATTGATATTGGCCCGGCACTAATGGTTAGTGACGAAATTGAGAAAGAACTGGAGCGAGTGAAGTCCTATTTCGAACATGCTCAAGGTAAGCGGGGAGAGGCGTGTTGAAGCTTCCTTTGCGGCTTTGTCTACTGCTGTTAATACTGCCGGTTTTTCATTCGGCGGTAGCGGCAGACTTCTGGCGCAGTGAATGGATGGTACCTGAATCTGCTGAAGGCAAAAAGCTAATAATTCGCCCAATAGAAGCATCGGATGCTGATCGCTTCTTCCACAGTTACATGACATCGCAAAAGTGGCTGTATAACCGTCTTGGGTGGGCCTGGCCTTCGGAAAAAAGCAGTCTGGAACAAAATGAAACTATGGTGAGCTACCACCTGGAGCAAGCCAAAGAAAGAACAAGCTTTACCTACTTAGTACTTGATAAAGAAGACAAGTCCATAATTGGCGCCGTTTACATGGTACCCGTTGCCGCCAGCAGAGAAGAGAAAAGCGGTATTCCCCGCAATGCTTATAACGCTGAAATTAGCTGGTGGTTATTAGAGTCAGCGGTGAATGACAATTTGCACAATGACTTTTTTGTTTTGTTAACAAATTGGCTGGAGGCAAGCTGGCCCTGGCGGCAAGTGTTGTTCCCGGTATCGCAAAGCAACGATACAGCCTTACAGCTATTAGAAAGTAGTAACGCGCGTTCGCTCGGGCGTGACTTAGATGCAGAAGAAAAGTATTTCTCCTACGCAATATCACGCAAATAATCCCGCATTGTGCTATCATCGCGCGCAATTAACGAACGGTTAATAAGGAAAACTCATGCAGGTAATTGAAGGCGGAATTAACGCAGCTGGTAAAAAGTTTGCCATTATTGTCTCCCGGTTTAACCATTTTATGGTGGAAAGCCTGTTAGACGGTGCTGTGCAGACGCTGAAACACTACGGTGAAGTAGCCGATGAAGATATCACGGTTGTGCGTGTTCCCGGTGCTTATGAAATGCCGGTAACGGCTAAGCGCCTGGCCAGCTCAGGTAAATACGATGCGATTATTGCCGTTGGTGCTGTTATTCGTGGCGGAACACCTCATTTTGAGTTTGTTGCAGGTGAATGTAATAGCGGGTTAGGCCGGGTTGCAACGGAATTTGATTTGCCAGTGGCGTTTGGTGTTATCACCACCGATACGCTGGAACAAGCCATTGAACGCAGTGGTTCTAAAGCCGGCAATAAAGGCTCGGAAGCCGCACTAAGCGCGCTTGAAATGGTTAATGTACTGAAACAACTCTGAGACACATTAGATGAAACCCGCAGCAAGAAGAAAGGCCCGTAAGCTGGCCGTGCAAGCAATTTACTCATGGCAGTTATCGCAAAATAGCTTTAGCGATATTGAGGCTCAATTTTTAACAGAAAACGATACCAGCAAAGTCGATGTCGACTACTTTTTAGAGTTGGTTCGTGGTGTTGGCGGGCATTACCGGACACTGGACGATGCGCTGGAACCGTTTTTAGACAGACCCATTAAAGAACTCGACCCAATTGAAATGGCCGTTCTGAGACTGGCTGCCTACGAGTTGCGCGAGCGAGTGGATGTACCTTATAAAGTAGCGATTAATGAAGCGATAGAGTTGGCTAAATCTTTCGGTGCCGACGAAAGCCATCGTTTTGTAAACGGCGTTCTCGATAAAGCAGTAGATACTTTCCGCCCAACCAGGCAGTAACTTATGCCCCGCGATGAATTTTCGCTAATCAATGAATACTTTACTCATCGCTCCGCAAAACGGGGCGATGTTGCTATGGGGATTGGAGATGACGGCGCTGTTGTCCGTCCACTGCCCGAGCATGACCTGGTCATTGTTACTGACACTCTGGTAGAAGGCGTGCATTTTGATAAAACCACGCCGCCAAGAGCAATTGGTCATAAAAGTGTGGCTGTTAACCTAAGTGACTTAGCGGCAATGGGTGCCCAACCTTGTTGGGTGAGCCTGGCTTTAACCCTGCCAAACGTTGATGAAGACTGGCTGCAGGAGTTTAGTGGCGGGCTGGATGAAATTTGCAGTTACTACGACTGTCAGTTGATTGGTGGCGATACAACCAAAGGGCCACTCACTATTACCGTAACTGCGCATGGTCAGCTGCCTTCAGGAAGCGCAATACCGCGCTCCGGAGCTAAAGCAGGAGACTGGATTTACGTTAGCGGTTCTCTGGGCGATGCAGGCTTAGGCCTGAAGGTAACTCAGGACAAAGTCAGCACGACAGGGCGGCACTTACAGCAAGTGATTGAGCGGTTGCACTTTCCTACGCCCAGAGTTGCTTTGGGGCAAACGTTACGTGGCATAGCCAGCTCCTGTATCGATGTTTCCGACGGTTTACTTGCAGATTTGGGGCATCTAATGACAGAAGCCGGAACTGTCGGTCAGCTCGAATTAGATAAACTACCCTTGTCTTTAGCCTTAACCGAAACATTAAAAGTGGATGAAGCATTAGCTTTGGCACTAACAGCCGGCGACGATTACGAGCTTTGCTTTACCTTGCCAGAAGAGCATCGCGGACGTATGGAAACCCTGACAGCCCACCTTAAAACACGGCCAGTTTGTATTGGCAGGGTCGCTAATGGCGGACAAGGGGGCATTCAATTGCGTTATCAGGGCGAAGAATGGTCTCTGGCCGATGGTTACCACAGTTTTAATCATTTTGCGGAAAATGATCTTTCCGGGGAAAAGGGCTAGAGGGTTATGAACTAATGTCAAAGACATCGCTTTCATGGTTTAACCCAATACATTGGCTGGCTCTGGGGTTTGGTTCGGGTCTGGCGCCCAAAGCTCCTGGTACTTTTGGTACTCTTGTTGGTATCCCTGTTGTTTTCTTAATGGCTCAGCTTAACTGGTGGGAGTATCTGCTCGCGCTAGTGGTTATGACGCTTGCGGGTATCTGGATCTGCCAGTATACGGCTAAGGCTATGGGAGAGCACGATCACCCTGCTATTGTCTGGGATGAAATAGTTGGCTACGCCATAGCCATGTTCGCGCTGCCGGTGGAACCTTTATGGCTGATTGCTGCTTTTGTCCTATTTCGTATTTTTGATATCTGGAAACCCGGTCCAATAGGCTGGGCTGACAGAAAGCTGCACGGTGGTAACGGCATCATGATGGATGATGTCCTCGCCGGTATTTTCTCTGCTGCGTTACTGCACTTAGGATGGTGGGTATCGGGTTTACTCAGCTAAATAAACCCGACACTCTAACCGTCTGTTCTAACCTTTTTTCAGGAAGTTATTCACCTGGCTTTGGATGCCTTTCGCGTCTAGTCCAATTTCCTCGCGAACCTCGCCTTGAGAGCCATGTTTAATGAACTCATCGGGCAAACCAATATTGAGAACCTGAGGACGGGCTTTGTGCTGCGCGACGTATTCACTGACTGCGCTGCCTGCACCGCCCGCTACAACGTTTTCTTCCACCGTAACCAGTACTGAGTGGTCTTTCATTAATTCGTCCACACAGTTGGTGTCCAGCGGTTTTACGAAACGCATGTCAATGACGGTAGCATTAAATGCTGAAGCGGCTTCTTCTACTTCGGGCAACAGGGTGCCAAAGTTTAAGAATGCCACGTCCTGTCCCTTTTTAACGGTTACCGCTTTACCAATTTCTATAGCCTTACCCTGACGTAATTCCAACCCAACGCCTGCACCACGGGGGTATCGTACGGCAGCCGGACCTTTATGCTGGTAGCCGGTGGTTAGCATATCCAAACATTCTTGTTCATTACTGGGCGCCATAACCAACATGTTTGGAATACAGCGCAGGTAGCTTAAATCGAAAGCGCCCTGGTGGGTCGGTCCGTCGGCACCGACAATGCCGGCTCGATCTATGGCGAACAACACGTCTAAGTTCTGCAAAGCCACGTCATGAATTAATTGGTCGTAACCGCGTTGCAAAAAGGTAGAGTAAATGGCAACAACAGGCTTCATTCCGGCAATGGCTAAACCTGCTGCGTAGGTCACGCTGTGTTGCTCAGCAATTGCCACGTCAAAATACTGTTTTGGGAAGCGCTGCGAAAACTCAACCATACCTGAGCCTTCACGCATTGCCGGAGTTACTGCCATTAGCGACGGGTCGCCACTTGCGGTATCACACAGCCATTGTCCAAAAATTTCAGAGTAGCTGGGAACGCCTGCCGCTTTTTTCGGCAAGCTGGATTCCGCGGGGTCAAACTTAGGAACGCCGTGATAACCAATGGGGTCTTTCTCGGCTGGTTTATAACCTTTTCCTTTTTGCGTCACTATGTGCAGTAATTGCGGACCTTTTAAATCGCGCATGTTGGACAAGGTTTCCACCAGGGTGTCGACATCATGGCCGTCGATAGGACCTATGTAGTTGAAGCCCAGCTCTTCAAAAATAGTACCCGGTGCCATCATGCCTTTCATGTGCTCTTCAGCGCGGCTGGCAAAATGACGAATATGCGGCAGAGGACTGAGTAACTTTTTACTGCCTTCGCGTAATGAAGTATAAAAACGACCGGATAACAGACGGGCGAAGTGATGGTTCAAAGCACCGACGTTTTCAGAAATGGACATATCGTTGTCGTTTAACACCACCAGCATGTCGGGTTTTATGTCACCAGCATGGTTCATTGCCTCGAACGCCATGCCTGCCGTCATAGCCCCGTCACCAATAATAGACACCACTTTCTGGCGTAAACTTTGGCGTTGCGCTGCCACGGCCAGGCCTAAAGCAGCAGATATCGACGTGCTTGAGTGACCCACCGATAAGACATCGTATTCGCTTTCTTCCCGCCACGGAAAAGGGTGTAACCCGTCTTTCTGGCGAATGCTGTGCAACTGCTGTTTACGCCCGGTCAGTATTTTATGCGGATAAGCCTGATGGCCAACATCCCACACCAGCTTGTCTTCAGGAGTGTGGTAGATGTAGTGAAGGGCGACTGTTAACTCAACCGTACCTAAACCGGAGGCAAGGTGGCCACTGCTCTGACTGACCGATGTCAGCAAAAACTGACGAATTTCAGCGCACAAGTCAGGTAATTGCGAGCGTGACAGGCGACGCAAGTCGGCGGGTAAATTAATTTTATCGAGTAACGGATATTGTTGAGTCATTCAGTTAGTGGTCCCGCTTTAACAGCAAGTCGGAAAATTGTTCGAGTTTGTCGGTATTGTAAGGGATATCGCTTAATGACTGTAGCGCTTTGTTATGTAAGTTTTGTAAGCGTCGTTGAGCGCCTTCAATACCTAACAAACGCACGTATGTGGATTTTTCAGACGCGGCATCTGAACCCTGAGGTTTCCCCAGTGCTTCAGTGTTACCTACGACATCGAGAATATCATCCTGTACTTGAAATGCCAGCCCCAAATAACGTGCAAATTGTTCGAATTTTTCTTGCCACTTTTGGGCGTCGCTGCTACCACATAAAACGCCCATGCTGGCTGCTGCTGTTATTAATGCGCCGGTTTTACTTAAATGCATTTGCTCCAGAGCACTTTCGGTAAGGTTCTTTGCCGTTGCCTGTAAATCAATTGCCTGACCGGCACACATGCCCCGGGCACCGCTGGCTTTCGCCAATACATGAACGAGTTGCAGTTGGCGCTCTGCCGGTATGTCCTGCATGTTGCTTTCGGTCAGTATTTCAAAGGCCAGAGTTTGCAGTGCGTCACCTGCGAGAATAGCTGTCGCTTCATCGTACGCAATATGGCAAGTCGGTTGTCCGCGACGTAAGTCGTCATCGTCCATGGCCGGTAAGTCGTCATGAATTAATGAATAAGCGTGAATTAATTCAATAGCAGCTGCTGAACGCAAGGCATCGTCTTGGTTGGCGCCGCAGATATCGGCAACAGTCATTACCAGATAGGGGCGAATACGCTTTCCACCCAGTAAAACACCATGCTGCATTGCCTGACTCAAACGCTTATTTAACGTCAGGGGTTCGAGCTTCTGCTGTAAAAATGTGTCGACTTGCTTTCTTGTATCTGCTGTTAACGAATTAATCGTCACATCAGTTCTCCATCACTTTCATCATTGCCTGATTGTTGTTGCTCGGCTAACAGGGTTGTGACTTTTTGTTCAGCCTGCTGCAATTGTTGCTGGCTGGAGCGTGACAGCGCAATGGCCTGCTCAAACTTTTTCAGCGACTGTTCTAAGGGTAAATCGCCTTGCTCCAGTTCATTAACCAGTTGCTCTAACTGTTCAAGAGCCTGTTCAAAGGATTGCTGCTTCTGTTCTTCTGCCATAGCTGAGTCTGCCTTAAAATCTGTTTTGAGCCGCATTGCTACAAGAATGAAAGTTAATTATCCGATAAAGAATCCCGAATGTCAGCCGATGATCTCATTATTCCTGTGTAAGATGATCAGATGTCGCTTGTCAGAGCGGCGCTATTGTTTAAGAATGAGCACAGCAGCATAAGCGAAAACGCAAATCGGGGAGGAAAGCTGAGTGGATATAGCAACGCTCATAGGAATTATCGGCGCCATCGGCTTTGTTGTGGTCGCCATGATTCTGGGTGGGGATATAAGTCTTTTTATCGATGCGCGTTCGTTTTTTATCGTATTCGGTGGCTCATTATTTATAACCTTAGCTAATTTCTCGTTAAGCCAGTTTTTAGGGACGGGAAAAGTCGTCGTTAAGGCCTTTTTCTTTAAAATTGAACACCCACAAGAGCTTATCGACACTGCCGTTGAAATGGCTGACTCTGCGCGAAAAGGCGGTTTCCTGGCATTGGAAGAGGCGGAAATTCCGAATAAATTCTTTCGTAAAGGCGTCGACATGCTGGTTGATGGCCATGACGCCGAAGTGGTTCGCCAAACCTTGTCAAAAGACATAAAAATGAGTTTTTCTCGTCACGAGGAAGGTGCTCGCGTATTTAAAATACTCAGTGATGTTGCCCCGGCAATGGGTATGATAGGTACCTTGATTGGTTTGGTCGCTATGCTTTCCAATATGGACGACCCTAAAGCCATAGGTCCGGCTATGGCCGTTGCCTTGTTAACCACGCTTTATGGTGCGTTTCTGGCGAACGTTATTGCTATTCCTATTGCCAATAAACTGTTGCTGCGCGCAGAACAGGAAAAACTGAACCAACAATTGATACTGGATGCCATTTTAGGTATTCAGGACGGTCAAAACCCTCGTGTCATTGAAGGTATTTTGCGTAATTACCTGGCTGAATCTAAGCGTATTGGTAATGAGGATGAGGACGAGTAGTCATGGCCTCAGAGAAAGTCAGAGACGAAGAAGAAGAAGACTGCAACTGCCCGCCAGCGGGCTTACCTATGTGGATGGCAACCTTTGCCGATCTCATGACTTTGCTCATGTGCTTCTTCGTGCTCTTGCTGGCTTTCTCCGAGATGGATGTATTAAAGTTTAAGCAAATTGCCGGCTCTATGAAGTACGCCTTAGGTGTACAGAATAAAATTGAAGTTAAAGACATTCCTAAAGGTACCAGTGTCATTGCACAGGAATTCCGGCCCGGGCGTCCGGAGCCGACCCCCATTGAAACCATTCAGCAGCAAACCGTTGAAATGACCCAGCAAATGCTGGAATTTCAGGAAGGCGAGTCTGACTTTGCCGGGGGGCAACAAACCGAACGTGGTGGTCAGGAAGCTGACAGCGCAGAAGATCAAAAAGAAGCTGAATCTGAAAACACCGAAGCCATGACTCAGGTGTCTAAAGAGCTTATGCGCCGCATTGAACAACAGCTAGAGAATGAGATTAAAGCCGGAACCATAGAGCTGGAACAGCATGGTCAGCAAATCATTATTCGTATTCGCGAGCAGGGCTCATTCCCTGAAGGTTCTGCGTTCTTGCAGCCGCAGTTCCGGCCTATCATTCAGCAGGTTGCCGAGGCATTAAAAGATATTCCCGGCGAAATTACCATTTCCGGGCACAGTGATAATGAACGTCTGGTTTCAGAAATCTACTCGTCGCGTTGGGATCTCTCCAGCAAACGCGCGGTGGCCGTTGCTGAAGAAATGCTGAAAGTTGAAGACTTTAGTGAGGACCGCTTGGTTGTCATGGGCTTCTCCGACACTAAACCATTAGTACCAAACAATTCTGAAGAAAATCGTAAGCGCAATCGCCGGGTTGAAATTTCGGTTATGCAGGGTAAGGCGGCAGAATCTGACCCGGTTGATGTTATTGACTGAGTGCTGGTTTCTGTCGGGCAGGACACGTATAATTGCCCACTTTCCTAAAGACTTGACGATTTTGCTATGAAGTTTGTTGTTCGCCTGCACGCCGAAATTACCATTAAAAGCCGCTCTGTACGCAAGCGTTACGGTAAAGTACTTACCAATAACCTGCGTAAAATTCTGGCGCCAATCGATGACTCGGTTTACGCAAAGTGGCTGTGGGACCGAATTGAGGTTTCAGCCGATGGCGATGATTCTGAAGTACGTAATCAAATCAAAGAAGTCTTACAGAATACGCCGGGCATTTCCTGGTTTGCAGAGGTTATCGAGCAGCCATTAACCGACTTTGATGCCATTGCGGAATTAGTGGGCGAACACTGGCTACGGCGCCTGCCGGGTAAAACCTTTGCTATGCGTGTTAAGCGCAAGGGGCATCACGAGTTTAACTCGCAGCAGCTGGAGCGTTACATTGGTGGCTATTTGCTGCAACGCGTTCCCGATGCATCCGTTAACCTTTCTAAACCCGACCTTGAAATTGCACTGCAAATTACGAATAAGGTCGTGCACCTGGTTGGAGAACGTATTAACGGTTTAGGTGGCTTTCCAATTCCTACTCAGGAAACTGTATTGTCCTTGCTTAGCGGCGGTTTTGATTCAGGCGTTGCAACCTATGAGTTTATCCGGCGCGGTGCGCGAACGCACTTCTGCTTCTTTAATTTAGGCGGCGATGCTCATGAAGTGGCCGTGCGTCAAATAGCCTATTACCTCTGGAAGCGTTACAGCGCTTCGCATCCCATTAAGTTCATCAGCGTTGATTTTGCGCCCATTGTTGATGACATTCTTACCAATGTGGAAAACGGGCAAATGGGCGTGGTATTGAAGCGTCAAATGCTACGTGCTGCCGATAAAGTTGCGCGCTATGTCAAAGCTCAGGCTTTGGTCACCGGCGAGGCGATGGGGCAAGTGTCCAGTCAAACTCTGGCTAATTTGCGGGTTATTGACCAGGCAACGGATGCGCTAGTTTTACGGCCTCTTATTACCAAGGACAAACAAGAAATTGTTGATGAAGCCAAGCGTATTGGCACCGAGCCTTTGGCAAAATCGATTCCCGAATACTGTGGGGTTATTTCAAATAAGCCAACGGTTAAAGCTATTCCTGCGGTTATCGAAGCCGAAGAAGCAAAGCTTAATAAAGATTTACTCGATCAAGTGGTGCAGGCGTCAAACGTACTCAGCATGCAGGATATAGCAACTCAAACTGATAAAGAACTGGAGCTGCCGGATACAACCACGGAACTCAAAAGTCATACCACCATCATAGATATTCGAAATGATGAAGAAATTGAAGCTGCGCCTTTGTCGGTAGATGTAGAGGTTATTGAGATACCATTTTTTAAATTAGCCACTCAATTTGCTGAATTGGATCAAAGTCGTGAATACCTGTTGTATTGTGATCAGGGCATTATGAGCCGGATGCAGGCTTTGTTATTGCACGAAAATGGCTATAGCAACGTATCGGTTTATAAGCCTTAATTTAATAGAGAAGTAAATTATGCTGGCAAGAGTTCTGTTTTTTGTTCTGCTGTCGATAACCACCTTTTTATTTCTGTGGCAGTTCCCCAGTACCGGAGCTCAGAGTATCCCTTATATGGATAAGCTGGTTCATTTTGTGATCTTCTTCGTTCTGGCTTTGACGTTCCACCGGGCCTTTGCGTTGTCTGCCAGGTTATCGCTTTTGTTTTTAGCCTGCTACGGTTTAATGATTGAATTGGCTCAGGCTTATGCGCCGGGGCGTGGCGCAGATGTTTATGACTGGTTAGCGGATGCCAGCGGTGTTATCGCTTACTTTGCCTGGCATCACTTGAGAGAAAAATACCTAAGAAAAAAGTCGCGTTAACGCGACTTTTTCTTTGTATCTTTTTTCTTTGCATCCTTTTTCTTTTTATCTTTCTTCTTAGAACGAGCCTTTTCTGTCGACGGGAACTTATACTGAGGCTTCAAGCCCTGAATGGTTCTTCTGTCGAGCTTAGCGTCTAAGTAACGTTCAATACGCCCCAGTAATAAAGCATCGTGCGCTTCCACTAATGAAATGGCTATGCCTTTTTGTCCACCGCGAGCGGTGCGGCCAATTCTGTGCAGATAGACGTCCGCTTGTTTTGGTAAGTCGTAGTTAACAACCACGGTAATATCATCAACGTCCAGGCCTCTTGCGGCTATATCGGTAGCTACTAGCGTGATATCTGTGGTCTGTTTTAACTCGTTCATGATGCGCTGGCGATCACTTTGCGGCATGTCGCCCCGCAAGGTGACAATTTTGCGCCCGGTACCAAACTGACTGCGTAAAAAGTTGGCGATGAGCTCTACCCGCTCACGTGTTCTGACGAAAACAAACTGCCGCCCCGGGTGTTCTTTCAGTGTGCTCATTAAAAGCTGTCGTTTATGCTCATCGGTATCCGCTAAGTGTACCCACTGAACAATTTTACCACGTTCACGCTTTGGTGGCTGAACGTCAATGTATTCAGGTTCCGTCAGCAGCTCGCGCGAAAACTTAATAACACCAGAGCTATTCAATGTTGCAGACAGCAGCAATGACTGTTGGCGATGGCGTGCCTGCAGTGCCATTTCTTTAACTGTTGCTGCAAAGCCCATGTCCAACATGCGGTCGGCTTCATCAATGATCAGCCACTCTATGCCTTCCAGGTTGTACTGCTCGGCTTCGAGCAAATCCATCAGGCGACCGGGTGTGGCGACCAGAATATCGTGCGTTTTTTCCAGCAGAGACAGTTGCGAGCCGTAATTAATACCGCCGGTTACCACAACGGACGACAGCCCCGTCTTGCTTTCAAACTGTTGGGCCTGCTGATGAATCTGCTCAGCCAGTTCGCGAGTTGGAGCAAGAACCAGAATGCGGGCAGGACCTGGTTGTTGACGTGGGAAGTCCAGCAAATGTTGCAGGGCCGGTAACAGGAAGGCTAAGGTTTTGCCGGTTCCTGTCGGGGCACTAACAAGCAAGTCTCTGCCATCGAGGGCTGCAGGAATGCTCTGTTGCTGTACTTTTGCCGGTTTGTTCAGTTGTGCGTCCCGAAGGACCGCAATTAAGCGGTCATCAAGATCAAACTCTTCCCAGTCTGGGGTCATATTATTTTCCTTGAGATCATTTTGTCCGCGATTAACGCAGCAGCAATAAAGCAGAGTTGGTTGTTTGTAACAAACTGGTTGTGGTACTGCCAACTAAAAACTGACGAATACGCGAATGACCATAGGCACCCATTACCATTAGATCAATATTATGCTCTTTTTGATAGGCGTGCAGAGTCGGTTCAACTTCTCCGGAGCGTATTTCAAAATGCACGTTATGACCCAGTTCACGCAGATGGTTTGCTGCCGCTTCAATAGAGGCGTAGCTGTCATTCGTGTCAGCACCCACCATCACCAAATGCAGTGGCAGTCCACGAAATATTGGGCTTTCAGCCAAAAGACGAATGCCTTTTCGAGAAGAGTCGCTGCCATCAAATGCCAGCATGACACTTTTCGGTTCAGTGAACTCTTCAGGCGCAACCAGTATTGGTCGGTGCATGGTTCGTACAACAGTTTCAAGCTGACTACCCACGCGGTTGGTGCGAGAGGTGTCTTCGCCATGAAGGCCCATAACCAGTAGCCGCATAGAGTCTTCAATTTCTAAAAGAGACTCGGCTAAATCACCATGACGTTGTCGCAGATTGACCTGTTCGACACCGTCATGAAGCGCTCTTTCCTTTGCGCTTTCAAGCATGTGGTGACCTTGCTCTAAAGCAAGCTTGCTGCGTTGCTGGTCCAGTTCTGCTAATTGCTCAAGCAAGGCTTCTCTGCTGCCTAAACCTATGTTGCCGGTCATATCCGGTTCGGTAGGGTAGCGGGCTTGGTCCAGAACATGAAAGAGTGTCAGAGGCGTACTTAAACGTAACGCCGCCCAACTGGCGTAATCACAGACCGACTGCGTTGACGCGGAACCATCAATACAAGCAACAACATGTTTCATTATTGAATCCTTTTCCATTAGTGACCGCCCATCAGCTTGTCAACGGCATCAGGCTTGTCGTGTACGCCAAAACGGTCAACGATAGTTGCACTGGCTTCGTTCAGCCCAATGACTTCAACTTCGGCACCTTCACGGCGAAATTTGACTACAGCCCGATCAAGCGCATCAACGGCGGTAATATCCCAGAAGTGAGCATGACTCAGGTCAATGACAATCTGCTCAACCCCTTCCTTAAAATCAAATGCCGCAAGAAACTTTTCAGATGAACTGAAAAATACCTGTCCAATGACACGGTAGGTACGCTTATTGCCGTCCGTATCGATGTCTGATTTAACGTAAAGATAATGACCAATTTTGTTCGCAAAGAACATAGCAGCCAGAAGCACGCCAACCAGAACGCCATAAGCCAGGTTATGTGTTGCGACAACGACAGCAACCGTGGTTACCATGACAATATTGGTGGACAGTGGATGCTTCTTCAAGTTCTTAATGGAGCTCCAGCTAAAGGTACCAATAGAGACCATTATCATTACGGCAACTAATGCGGCCATTGGAATTTGCACCAGTAATTTATCCAGAACTAAAACCATGACCAATAAGAATATACCGGCGACAAGTGTGGAGAGTCGAGTACGACCGCCAGACTTTACATTAATAATCGACTGACCAATCATGGCACAACCCGCCATACCGCCGAGTAAACCAGAGCCAATGTTCGCAATACCCTGACCTTTACATTCGCGGTTTTTGTCGCTGGAAGTATCGGTTAAGTCGTCAACAATGGTTGCTGTCATTAGTGACTCAAGAATACCAACAACCGCAAGTGCCGCAGAGTAAGGGAAAATTATCGCTAAGGTTTCAAAGTTTAACGGAACATCAGGCCACAGGAATATCGGCAGAGTGTCCGGGAGTTCGCCCATATCACCCACGGTACGAATATCCAGACCTAAGAATACGGCAACTATGGTTAAGGACACGATACAAACCAGCGGAGAGGGCAGTATTTTACCGATAACCGGAACGTAGGGGAAACCGTAAATAATGGCGAGGCCTGCTGCGGTCATTGCATAAACGTGCCAGGTGACGTTGGTCAGCTCTGGCAATTGTGCCATAAAAATCAGAATGGCCAGCGCGTTAACGAAACCCGTGACTACCGAGCGTGAAACAAAGCGCATCAGCTCCCCAAGTTTGAGGTAGCCGGCAATTATTTGCAGTACGCCGGTCAATAGAGTGGCGGCTAGCAGGTACTGAAGTCCGTGATCTTTGACCAGGGTGACCATTAGCAGGGCCATAGCGCCTGTTGCGGCAGATATCATACCCGGGCGGCCACCCGTAAAAGCGATAACAACGGCAATACAGAAAGAAGCGTACAAGCCTATTTTCGGATCAACACCGGCGATAATAGAGAATGCGATAGCTTCAGGAATTAGCGCTAGAGCAACGACAATACCTGAAAGCAAATCACCACGTATATTAGAAAACCAGTTCTGCTGGATAGACTTCAACATAGTTAAATGACACCAAATTTTAGTAGCAAACATAAAGCGGCCGGAATGGCCAGAAAAGCAGTGAACAGCCTACTGCGCACCTGTGACAGGGAAGTGACGGCTAGGGTGGCGTAATACGCGTCAGCACGTAGGTGGCTCCTTCTGGTTTGAGGCTGGTCAAAAAAAGAGCGCGAATTTTAGCATAAAATGTGCCAACTACAAGTGATTTCCACATCGGCGTAGCCTGATGTTTACGTCAGGTCAGATATCGCACCTGACGTAAATGTCAGGCTACGACATATCAGACGCGATGCTGCTCCCGCTCGGGCAAAAAGCTAATTGCAGCCGTGGATAATAGCAATAACAGCGTTGATATCATTAAACAAGCAATGAGCCCCCACTGTTGATATACCCAGCCGGATAAAATGGTACCCAATAGACGCCCGGCTGCATTGGCCATATAGTAAAAACCAACGTCCAAAGATACACCGTCGGCGCGTGAGTAAGAGACAATAAGGTAACTGTGTAGCGACGAATTAATAGCAAACAGAATGCCGAACAACCCTAAGCCAATAATAATGCTTTGGATAACCGGCAAGTGTTGCCAAAGCGCCAGGGTTAACGCAAGCGGACTCAGCGTCAGTAGTGCATTCCATACCACCGCCTGAGTTTTGGGCACGTCCTTGCTACTTTTTGTGAATTTAGGCGCAATGCTTTGCACAAAACCGTAGCCAATAACCCACAAGGCCAAAAAGCTGCCCACTTGCCAGTGGCTCCAGTCCAGCTGGCTGGCTAAGAACACCGGTAAAGCGACGACGAACCAAACATCACGCGCGCCAAAAAGTAAAAAACGCGCGCACGACAAAATATTAATAGGCCGGCTTTTGGATAAAATGTCTTTAAATTTAGGTTTGAACTTGGCTTTGCCAGACTCTTTTTTCAGGAAGATCAAACTGCCTACCCAAACCAGGCTGAGCATAACTGCCATGGCAAGCACTGCGCCCTGAAAGCCAATTAATGTAAGCAACAAGCCACCCAGGAAAAAGCCAACGCCTTTTAATGTGTTTTTTGAGCCAGTGAGTATGGCGACCCACTTATACAGCTGGCCTTGTTTGTCGTCCGGCACCAGTAGCTTAATGGTGCTTTTGGCGCTCATTTTATTGAGATCTTTGGCAATACCGGACAGCGCCTGAGCGGCCATCACCCAAATAACAGTGAGCATCGAACTGGGCACCAACAGCATGGCGAGTGCCACAATTTGTATGCCGAGCCCAATGTTCATGGTGCGATTGAGCCCCCAACGGGCCCCCAGCCAGCCACCAAACAGGTTAGTGACTATGCCGAAAAACTCGTAGAACAGGAACAACATGGCCACTTCCAGCGCACTGTAACCCAACTGGTGGAAATGCAGCACCACCAGCATGCGCAGCGCGCCGTCAGTCAGGGTAAAGGCCCAGTAGTTGCCGGTAACAATTAAATATTGGCGTATTGCCGGCGACAGCTTACTTAGCATTATCCGACCTTTTCGACCAGCTCAACCGCGCGGTTGGCATAACCCCACTCGTTGTCATACCAGGCATAGATTTTTACGTGAGTGCCGTTAATAACTTTAGTTGACAGCGCATCCACAATGCTTGAGCGAGGGTCGGTTTTGTAATCTATTGACACTAACGGGCGTTCTTCGTAACCCAGAATGCCTTTAAGCTCACCTTCTGCGGCTTCTTTCATCCAGTCATTAATTTCTTCCACGGAAGTGGATTTTTCAACTTCAAACACACAGTCGGTTAGGGACGCATTGGCAAGGGGGACTCGTACAGCGTGGCCGTCAATTTTGTCTTTCAGTTCCGGGAAAATCTCCACAATGGCCGTTGCTGAACCGGTGGATGTAGGAATTAAGCTCATGCCGCAGGCACGGGCTCGGCGTAAGTCTTTGTGCGGCGCGTCCAGAATGGTCTGCGTGTTGGTTAAATCGTGAATAGTGGTAATGGACGCGTGCTTAATACCAATTTTGTCCTGCAGCACTTTAACCACAGGTGCCAGACAGTTGGTGGTGCAGGACGCGGCAGTGATTATCTGATGCTTGTCAGGGTCATAGAGGTGGTGATTAACGCCCATAACAATGTTCAAAGCGCCGGGCTCTTTGACTGGAGCTGATACCACCACGCGTTTAACGCCCTGTGACAGGTAATCGTTGAGCACCTTCACGGTTTTCACCTTACCGGAGGCTTCTAAAACCACATCACAACCACTCCAGTCGTTGTCAGCAATGGTTTTGTGTTGAGTGAAAGCAATGCGTTCATCACCAATTTGAATAGCATTGTCCGCGCCTTCGGCTTCATAACCCCAGCGACCATGCACCGAGTCAAAATTGAGTAAGTGCGCAAAAGTAGCGGCATCGGCACCCGGGTCATTCACCTGAACAATCTCCAGCTCAGTGTTTTCCCACGCCGCGCGTAGCGCTAAACGGCCAATACGACCCAAACCGTTAATTCCAACTTTAATCGTCATAAAAGACTCCTTTTGTGTATCTCTTACCTGCCTGCTTTTGGGCTCGGGGGGAGTTTGCTGTCTTGTTTCGCTTGAGCATTGCGCCCCCTATGGCGGAGACGCGACAAGCTCATCCATGAGGGCTTGACGAAGGCCATCCTTGGCCTTCGACACTCCACCATAGGGGGCGCAACACTCATAACGCTTACAAGACAACAAACTCCCCCTCCAGTATCTAAAGGGTTTTTGCGCTCATCATTCCCCTTTAACTTGATGTAAACCAGTGTTTCGTCTTATTCGCGAACCAGACTAAAGAGAGCATCACCGGTACTTCTACCAGCACACCCACAACAGTGGCCAACGCGGCGCCGGACTGCAAACCAAATAATGAAATAGCCACAGCTACTGCTAACTCAAAAAAGTTGGATGTGCCAATTAAGCAGGCCGGAGCCGCAATTCTATAAGGCAACTTAATCAGTAACGCGATAATAAAAGTGATAGCAAAAATGCCGTAGGTTTGAATCAGCAACGGGGTTGCTATCATGGCAATGTCCAGTGGACGTGTGAGTAACACCTCTGCCTGAAAGCCAAACAGCAGCACTACGGTTAGCAGTAAGCCGACAATGGACCAGGGCTTCATGCGGGCATCAAAGGTTTGCAGTACAGAGTCGACATTATGCTGTTGCGATGTTGCTTTGCTCTTTAGCCGCTGGCGCGTTAACAGCCCGGCAATAAGCGGTGCCACGACGTATAAGCCAACACTTAACAGTAAGGTTTGCCAGGGCACAATAATATCGGTAATACCCAGCAGCAAGGCGGCAATAGGGGCGAAGGCAAAAATCATAATGACGTCGTTGACCGACACCTGTACCAGAGTATAGCTGGCATCGCCTTTGGTCAGCTGACTCCAGATAAACACCATAGCCGTACACGGCGCAACACCAAGTAGAATGACCCCGGCCAGGTATTCGTTAGCGGTCTCCGGCTGAATAAAGTCAGCAAATACACCTTTGAAAAACAGCCAGCCAACCAGCGCCATGGTGAAGGGTTTTACCAGCCAGTTAATAACGATGGTTAGAATAAGCCCCTTCGGCTCTTTAGCAATTTGTGTAATAGACTCGAAGTTTACCTGCACCATGACCGGATAAATCATCAGCCATATCAGTACGGCGATAATCAGGTTAACCTGGGCAAATTCAATACCTGACAAGACTTCAAAAATTGCCGGGAATACATTGCCCAGTAAGGTTCCTGCAATAATCGCCAGAGCGACCCAAACCGATAAAAAACGCTCAAACACACCCATTATCGACATCCTTGACCTGTTGAGGAATTAACGACGCGTGATAAGCCGCCGTGGTTTTAATCATAGTCGCCATCCAGTCCTGTAGGGCGGGATTAATTCGATAGTACACCCAGCGCTGATCTTTACGGTCGGCTAATAAGCCGTATTCGCGCAGTTGCGCCAAATGCCGCGACACTTTTGGCTGTGACATACCAGTCGCGTCCACGAATTGGCAAACACATAACTCACCATGGTGTTGCAGCATTAAAATCATTTTCAGGCGCAGGGGGTCAGCCATAATTTTGAAGAACTCATGAGGTGCATCAAACAGCTGCGGACGGTCACTTTTCTTGCGTAAAATAAGCAACAGCATCTTTATACGCTCGCTTAATTCATGCGCCGTTTTCTTAAAAGCATCCGCTTTTTTACTGGCCACCGGGTCGGGGAAGTCCCAGGCAATGAAATGCTGCTCGCCGCATAAAGCTTGGCACTCAGTACGAGCTCGATCACACAGGCTTATCACGTAATCAAAGCTATTGAGATTAATTTCATCAAGCGCTTTTGAGTGCAGCCCATCCGTTTCAACACCCAAGTGCTCTAATGCCGCTAAAGCTCCTGGTTCAGGTTGTGTCGGCTCAGTACCCGCGCTGGCAACCTCAAAGTCATCACCAGCAAACTGCCGAAAAATAGCCTCCGCCATCAAAGACCGCGCAGAATTCGCCGTACACAGAAACAAAACCTTCGTCATCAGGTAACACCATACATTCGATAATCCATATATATGCTATACCGAATATATTGGCCGCGCAATAGCCAAGCTGGGAGGCTGGGGACTGAACCAAGAGCGCTGAGGCTACAGGAACCATTGTGGAGGACGCCCGTGAATACATCCCTGTAGGGCTTGGGCAGCGCCATCCATGGCGCTGCACACCTCCACAATGGCCCGCTGTAACCGTCGGGCGCGCTCCTGTTTCAGCCCTCACCTGATATCAATGGCAGGTAGGTGTAGATAGGGTAGGTTGCTCACTTGTAAGCGTTATGAATGTTGAGCCCCCTGTGGCGGAGTGTCGAAGGCCAAGGATGGCCTTCGTCAAGCGTTCATGGATGAACTTGTAGCGTCTCCGTCACAGGGGGCTCAATGTTCAAGCGAAGCAAGTGACAACCTGCCCTATAGCCCTAGCACGTCTTTGCCTTGTTTGAAAGTGACGTCAACGGGGATGCCGGCGTCGGCGAGTTTATCGAGGTCGGCTTTTAGCTGTGGGCTGACAACGCCTAAGGTTGCAACCAGTTCAGCCACACCGTTGTAGTCACCGTCGCCTTGCAGGGTCAGAATTTTTTCTGAAAGGCTGTTCATAGCGGCACGCATTTTGTCCATATCAATGGCGTATTGGCCTTTTTCATTGCGCTTGAAGGCGCCTTCATCGGCAAAGTAGTTGAAACGAATCATGTTGGCTTTGCCGTGGGCACTGGATGCACCAAAACGCACCGAGCGGAAAATGCTGGCCATAAAGGTGGTGTAATAGTCTTCCAGCTCACCTTCGGCTAGAACGCCTTGTTCAAACAACTGCGTTACCATGTAAAGCCCCAGAATATCAGCTTTACCTTCTTCCAGCGCAGAAGCGTGCTCTTTCAATGCCGAACGCACGGTGCCTTTGTCATTCAGTGTGTTTTTAATACCCAGGCCGTGTGCTACTTCGTGGAACATGGTGTTCGCGAAAAAGGCATTAAACGTAATGTTCTCACGCTGCTCCGGTACAATTAACTGCTCAGCAATAGGCACCAGAATTTTATCGAACTTAGCCTGCATGGCGTTTTTCAGCTGTAAGCGGCGAGTGCCTTTTTCCAGTTGAACTTCTTCGTCGTTAGGCAGGTTTATGGCAATGGTCTTACTGCCTGCATTGGAGTGACCGGCATAGTAAACCGCGTCGTAGGCATTTAGCTGAGCATTGGCGCCCGGCATTTCTGCTTTATAAGCCGGCTCAACGGGCAAGCCTTCCTGTAATTGCGGTAAATACTCAGCGTATTTCGCTAAGCGCTCGCTCCATGCTTTATCTTTTATCAAAACATAAGACTCAAACGCCGTTTTGTAACCGTACAGATGGTCTTCGTAGTTTTCGATAGGGCCAATAACCACATCAACATCGTTATCGGTCATTTCCATCCAGGCCATATCTGATGGCTGGTATTCATTACTTAAAAAAGCTTCGGCGCGCAGACGCAAATATTTAGCGAACGCCTGACTCTCTGCCAAATCTGCGGCTTCAAGGAGTATGTCTGAGGCTCTGGTTAATGAATCTTTAAAAGCTTCTGAATAGGGTACGGTAATCAATTCACCTTGCTCATCACGGCGCAACAACGTGTATAGACTGTCTTTGTCAGCAAGGTCTGCATTTTCAAATTCAGTTTTGCTCATATCAGCCGGGTAAAAATTCGCTCCTTCAGGTTTTTCCTCAAAACCGGTCAAGAAAGGTTTGTTGTTATTGAGGCGATCCCAGGGGCCGTAGTTAATGGCGGTAAAATCTCGTACGTCACCTTCAACACTGCTTAAAAGGCTTTCTTTATTTCCGGGAAAAGCTTGTCGCCAGAACAGGTTGTCCATAATTTCCGACGCATCTATGAGTAAACTGACCATCTTTTTCTGGTCGTCTGACAAGTGCGATAAGTCGGTCTTGAGCTGATAAGGTGTATAAATATCAAGCCGTTGTTCAGCTTCAGCAACTAATTCGTAATTCTCAATTGATTTTTTATCGGCTGGCTCAGGCTCGCTGCAGCCCATTAAAATCAGCGCCAGTGGGGCTAAACTAAACAGTGTTTTTTTCATAATATGACTTTTGTATAAATTGTGTTGTTGGCAAGTTCTGTTAATCTACTTCCAAGCTTTTTGAGAAGCAAGAAAACCATAATAATAAGGACTTAAAATGTCATCGCAAAATGCGTTATATCTGCTAATTGACGAGCGACTTAAGCGCGATGAGCTCAAGCTTCCGGGCTTACCTGAAACAGCAGAGCAAGTGCGTAACGCAACCATGGACCCAGATTGTAACCTGCACGATCTTAGTCATATTATCCAGCAAGATACCGTATTGAGTGCCCGCCTGATTCGTCTGGCAAACAGTGCTTATCTGGGCGGAAGAAATAAGGCTGAGAGTTTGATGCAGGCGTTGACCCGTATCGGCATGCGGCGTATTCGTACTCTGGCACTGGCAATGGCGATGGAACAGGTATTTAAACCCGATAATGACATCGTAAAAATGTTTTCTGAGCAGTTTATTAACGAAAGCCGTGAAATAGCCGCAGCCTCGGTCGTTATCACTCAGGATCTTCAACGGCGGGGAATCGGTCATCGGTTACATCAGGATGTGTCTTTGTTAGCCGGGATGATTTCACGCATTGGTGTTGCCCCAATTTTGCGCATGGCCAACGAGTTTGAAGACAGTTTCGCGAATCCGTCGTTTATTAACGAATGTATTACTCAATTCAGTTCTGCATTAGGCAGTAATATTCTGCGTTATTGGCAGTTCACGCCCAACTTGGTGCAGGTGCCGTTGCATTTTTACAAAGGCCGGATGGAATTAGACGATGCGATAACGGTGAACTACTGCGATATTGTCCATTTAGCGAGCTTATTGACCGGTAATGCCAAACCCAATAAAAACAGTGTGACTGTTGTTGAGTATCAAATGCGAGGAGTTATTAAAACGGATGATTTTTGGCAGCAGGAATCGGTTCAGGATTCCTACCGCCAAATGCTGGAGTTACTGTCTTAACCAAAGGCTCGTTTTAAATCATCAAATAGAAGTCCGGCTTCTGCACTCACTAAGGCGAAGTCGGCATCAATTTTCTCTTCCGGGCTTGGATCCACTAAATCATCTTTGGCGTCAAGCAGACGATCCGTGGGCTTAACTCGTTTAAGGGCCATGTCAGACTCGATAATAAACTCTAAGTTTTCCTGCCAAACCAAACCTAAGCGAGTCACCTGTTTGCCGCCGGCTAAGTGCGCCTGAATGTCTTCGCGGGTTAAGTCTTCCTGTTTACAACGAATGATGCCGCCATCGGCCTGCGGGGAACGTAGCTCGGCCTCGTCACCAAACTCAAAAGGGTTTGGTAAGTCTGTGCTTTGCAGCCAGTGAGTCAGGTAAGTTTCAACGGCATCGCCGGGGCTTACCGGACGCACAGGTAAAGAGCCTACAGAAGAGCGCAGTAACCCTAAAAAGTCTTCGGCTTTGTTGGCTGCAGATTCATCAATCGCAATAATTTGACGGTCGAGGTCAATATAACCCCAACTTTGACGAAAACGACTAAACGCCTGTGGTAAAAGCTGGTGAATTAAATCTTCTTTTAAATTCTGTTTTTCTTTACGTGGTACCGAACGGCCTTCAACTTCACTAATCTGGCGAACTTTTTCATCCAGCTGTGCGTTGACCACTGTGCTTGGCAGAACTTTTTCTTCACGTTTTGCACAAAGCAGCCAGCAGTTACCCAGGCTGTGGGTCAGTACTTCGTTGTCCGCACCAAAAGGGGAAGTCCAGCCGAATGAGCTCTGATCGGAGCGCGAACAGGGGTGAAAGCTGTGCTCCGCTAGCTGTTCAGAGAAGTCATCGGGTAATGAAAAGGTTTCGCTGAATTGGTAAAACCGAAGATTTTTAAACCACATAGATAAGCTGTTCCTGTCGCAACATAGTAAAGAAAGATAACAGCGGATTGTATCCCGTTAAGGGAGGTCTGTCAGTTTAAAACCTGTACAGGAAACGAAAAGAAATAGCTTAAACCGTCACCGGGTTCGCTCTCGGCTCTAATTTCGCCGGACAGAGTCTGGGTTACCAGGTTTCTGACAATATGCGTACCCAGTCCGCTGCCACCCTGGTCCCGTTTGGTGGTAAAGAAGGGGTCAAACAGACGGCTGAGCTGGTCCTGAGATAAGCCGTTGCCGGTATCTGAGTAGCGCACCTGAAGTGTTTCACCATCGAGCTTAATCGAAATGGTCATAACGCCGTTATTGATGCCGTCGAAAGCATGGCGTAATGAGTTAAGAATCAAGTTGGTGAATATCTGTGATAAAGCCCCTGCAGGGCAACGTATAAAAATGTCATCGGCGCATTCAAGTTGCACCTGATGGTTGGTTTTCTTCAAATGAGGCTGTAATGACTGGACCAGATCTTCGATATAACTTTTCAGGTTAATATCGCGGATGGCGTCAGATGCCTGATCGACGGCCACCTGCTTAAAGCTGCTGATAAGATCAGATGCGCGGTGCAGGTTATTGTCCAGTAAGTTAAGGCTTTCACGGCCTTCTTCAATAAACTTCTTCAATTGTGCCTGAGTCAGCTCTTTATTAAGCAGTGACTGGTCCAGTGTGTCGAGCTTTTCCCGTAAGTAAGATGAAGCCGTGACACTAATGCCAATGGGGGTGTTTACGTCGTGAGTAATACCGGCCACCAGACCGCCCAATGAAGCCATTTTTTCTGATTCAATTAATTGCTGCTGTGTTTCCCGTAAATGGTTCAGTGAAGACTCTAAGCGTTGGTTCGACTGACGTAAGGTATTTTCAATGGCACGGCGCTGACCCACTTCGCGCTCCAGTTTGTCCTGGCGCATTTCCAGTTCGTTTTTCCGTTGCTCCAGGTCCAGCATAACCTGACTTAAACGTGATGTTTTGCGTGCCACTTCCTGTTCAAGTATGGCGTTTTGTTCATCCAGCTGGCGGTTAGCTGCTTTGAGCTTCTTTTGGGTCCGGTCCAGGTCTGCCTGGTATTCCTCGATATTGTCGAGTAACTGGTTGTAGGCCTGCTCAACTAACACCAACTCGTTGTTGTGCTGGTCGTTCAGACGAATTCTTGAACGCTCCAGATTATCCAGCCGGAACCCTTTAATCTGCTGAGTTAAATCACTTAACGGGCGGCTTAACATACGGTTAAAGGCAATGGTAAAAAGCACAATAAGGAAGGTACTTTTAATAATGGCATTACCGATAATAAAGCCAAGGCTGACTTTTATGCGATCAATCGCAATATCGCGCGTCGAGAACAGACTGACGTCGCCGACTTTGGTGGAGTGACCGGAAAACTCGAAGATTAATGAATCGTAGTAACCGAAAATGCCTTCGCGTTCCGGAAGTAACATACCTTCGCTATTATCGTCCGGTAAATCACTCATTTCTGTGGTTTCGCCCAGCTGGACCAGGATATTTCCGGCGTCGTCGCGGATAAGTACCCCGGCTATGGCGGGAATGCTGATAAGTCCGTCGGCGATGGTATCAATTTGGTTGCTATTGAACTCCCACAACGAGCGCGTAAGTGAACCATTGAAGGTACTTTGTTGGTTCTGAAGTTCAGCAATCAATACACGCTTGGTATCGAAGTACTCCGCCCCTATCTGCACCGCAGTTACTATCAGTGTCAGCACGAAGTAAACGGATAATACCCGGGTAAGCAGCGAGGAAGAAATGCTTTTGATTGCCATAGACAGATGTCAACGAATTGAACAGATAGGGATAAACTAATTCATTGGCCAGAATAACGCAATAAAGCAATCCGCTCATCCTAAATAAAGCCATTGACATAAAAATGACATTTTTCGGTCATTAAGCTGTCACGAAAAGTCACTAAAGTCGCCACAAATTAATTCACAAAGGTCATAATTTATGAAGTTAATTACTTCTGCTGGCGTTTTAGTTGCCGTTGCCTTAGCTGTTGCTCCTGCTTATTCACAGGAAGATAAACTTGAGCCTGTGGTTGAGGGTGCTTCATCCATCAACGAGTCAGCCCGTAAGTCGCAGCTTACCATCGATCAAATCTCAGACGATATGCAGGAGCGGCTGCAACAGTATAAACGCATCATGAAAGAAATTGATGGCTTAAAAGTTTATACCACCCAAGTTGAGCAGCAAATCAGCAGCCAGGAAAGTGAAAAGCAGGACATCAATAATTCTATTGATCAGGTCAGCTATGTCGAGCGTCAAATTACTCCTCTGATGTTGAGAATGATTGACTCCCTTGAGTCTTTTGTTGAATTAGATGTGCCATTTTTGCAAACCGAGCGCAGTGAGCGGTTACAACAACTGAATGACCTTATGGAACGCGCGAATGTTGACGTTTCGGAGAAGTTCCGCCGGGTCATGGAGGCTTATCAGATAGAAGCTGATTATGGCCGAAATATTGAAGCCTATACCGCAGAACATGAAATTAACGGTCAGCAGCAGGATGTTACCTACCTCCGCATTGGTCGTGTGGCATTGATTTATAAAACGCGTGACGGTCAGCACTTAGGTATTTGGAACCAGGAGCAGCGCAGTTGGCAAGAGCTGGACAGTAAGCACCTACCTGCCGTAGACGAAGCGATTCGCATAGCCAGAAAGCAGTTAGCACCTGACTTACTGATGATGCCGCTGTTTGCAAATAAATCAAACAGTTCTACCCAAAACAGCGCCGGTCAATAAGGAGTAATAACCATGAATTTAATACAGCGTATCGCAAAATGGTTTTCAGTAACGGTATTGGCATGTGCTTCTGTTACGGCGTTGGCAGCTCCTGTCCCTCAGGACCCGATTAACTTAGATGAACTGTTACAGCAGTTACAGCAGGGTAAGTTTTCTCAGTCGGAAAGTAATAAAGAGCGCGAACAGCGTTTCCGTGAAAAAGAGCAAGAGCAAAAAGCCATGCTGGCTGACGCTATTGCTGAGCGTAACCGTTTAGAGCAGCGAGCTGAAAATCTGGAAACTCAGTTCGAGCAGAATGAAGTCGACTTGGGTAACTTGAGCGACACCTTAACGCAGCGCATGGGCTCACTAAAAGAGCTGTTTGGTGTGCTGCAGCAGGTTGCCAATGATGCATCCAGTAACTTTAATAATTCGGTTATTTCGGCGCAGTATCCGGGCCGGGCTGAGCAGTTAGACGAGCTTGCTGAACGTATGGGGTCGTCTTCTAAGCTGGCGTCAATTGAGGACATTGAGAGTGTCTGGTTTGCTCTGCAACAGGAAATGACAGAGTCGGGCAAAGTGGCAGAATTCACCACCGAAGTAACGGCTGCTAATGGTGACAAAGCCGAGCAGGACGTGGTTCGTGTTGGTGCTTTTAACCTGGTTTCAAACGGTAAGTATCTGGAGCGCATGAGCTCAACGGGCTCGGTTGCTGAGCTGGTGCGTCAACCTTCGGGTCGTTATCTGAACACTGCGGAAGATATTCAGCAAACCGACAGCGGCGTTGTGACCTTTGGTCTGGACCCTACAGGCGGCTCTATTCTTGGTTTACTGGTTCAGGCACCGAGTTTAGGTGAGCGCATCGACCAGGGCGGTACGGTTGGTTACATCATTCTGGCGTTGGGCGCGATTGGCCTGCTGTTTGCCTTAGAACGCTTTGTATCACTGATGCTGCTGGGTAACAAAGTTAAACGTCAGCTTAAGAAAGACAAGCCAAGCAATGATAACCCGCTCGGTCGCGTCATGCTGATTAAAGACAAGTACCCACAGGCGGATACAGAAACGCTTGAACTGAAGCTCAGTGAAGGCATTTTGCGGGAAGTGCCGAAAATCACTCGTAACCTGACGTTTATAAAGATCATCTCTGTGGTTGCACCGCTGATGGGTCTGTTAGGAACGGTAACCGGCATGATCAACACCTTCCAGGCGATAACACTGTTTGGCACCGGTGACCCGAAACTGATGGCAGGCGGTATATCGCAGGCCCTGGTAACAACGGTGCTGGGTCTGGTGGTTGCGATTCCTATGACCTTATTATTTGCCACCTTACACACCCGTAGTAAGAACCTGATTCATATATTGCAGGAACAAGCATCCGGCATTATTGCGGAGCGGTCTGAGCGAGGAGAGTAACCGTGTTATTCCTCATTGAATTCAGTAATGCGATTAGAGACTTCATCGAGGCCGGCGGACAAGTGCTGCTGGTCATCGGTATTCTCATCTTCACCATGTGGCTGATGATTCTTGAACGCATTTTTTACTATCTGAAAGGACACCGTGCTCGCGTTAAAGACACGCTAAAACGCTGGCAGCAGCGTGAAGACAAGTCGTCGTGGAATGCCGAACAAATTCGCCAGGCAATGATCTCGCGAGCCAGTTTAGCGCTTGGCGGCAACTTACCGGTTATTAAAGCGCTGGTTGCTCTTTGCCCCTTGCTGGGGCTGATGGGTACGGTAACCGGCATGATAGAAGTGTTTGACGTAATGGCTGTCACCGGAACCGGTAGCGCACGTTCAATGGCATCAGGTGTTTCTAAGGCCACAATTCCGACCATGGCTGGCATGGTGGGGGCTTTGTCCGGCGTGTTCGCAGCAACCTGGTTGCAACGAACCACACGTCGGGAGCGCATGAAGCTGGAAGATAAAATTTTATTGGAACGTCACTAAGGTGACGTTGAGGACAAGATTATGAAGCAGCATTTTGCCAATTTAATTGAAGAAGAAGAAAGCGCTATTGATATGACGCCGATGCTCGACGTGGTGTTCATTATGTTGATCTTCTTCATTGTCACCGCGTCTTTTGTGAAGGAAGCCGGAATTGATGTTAACCGTCCGGATGCCGCGACTGCGGTACAGAAAGATCGCGCGAACATTCTCATTGCAATAAGTGAAAACAATGAAATTTGGATAGACAAACGACAGGTGGACGTAAGAGCGGTACAAGCCAACATTGAACGTTTGTATGCGGAAAACCCTCAAGGTTCTGTTGTTATCCAGGCCGATGAAGAGTCAAACACCCGAGTGCTGATTAAGGTGATGGACGCGGCCCGATCAGCAGGTGTTTACGATGTTTCTGTAGCAACGGATGAAGACTAAATGATGAGATTCCTGGCAGCACTATTGGTTGCGGCATTTGTCACCATAGGCTTGTTCTACCTGATGCAATCGTTAATCAGTGGTGGTGAAGGTGCCATGAGCGAGCCTCCGCGCGGTAGCGTACTGGACTTTGTGCGTACGCCGGAACCCGAAGAGGTGCAGGAAAAAGAGCGCAAGCCCGAGCGTCCTCCAGAGCCTGAACAGCCGCCTGAAGACTTACCGCAGCCGCAAATGAATAACGACATTGCCGATTCTGACAGCGGTTCAGGTTATGACTTTTCTGCCAACATGGATGCTGGCGGAGATATTGGAAATGGTATGTCGCTGCAGGCAAGTGACGGTGAGTATTTACCTATCGTTAAGGTACAGGCTGCTTATCCTCGCAGAGCCTTGCAACGTGGCATCGAGGGCTATGTGGTGGTTGAGTTCACAGTGACAAAGCAGGGGTCAGTACGAGACCCGGTTGTTGTAGAGGCGGAACCGGAAGGTATTTTTGATCAGGCTGCCATGGATGCCGTGCTGAAGTTCAAATACAAACCCCGGGTTATTGATGGCGAAGCCGTTGAAGTGGCCGGCGTTCGTAACCGCATGACCTTTGAAATGAACTGAATGGGTGACTTATGAAATTACAATTTCTGGCGTTAGCGGTTTGCAGTGTTTGGTTGTTATTTGTGCATCCGGCTCAGGCTCAACAGACAGAGCGTGTTCCGGCGTTGCGCGAAAAAGTTTACGGACAGCTAGCCCGGGCGCAGGAGCAGGCGGACAATGGTAACCTTACGCAAGGCTTATCAATACTGGGCGAGGTAGCGGAAAAAGCGGACAGCATGAACAGCTATGAGCGCGCCATGATGTGGAACTTTTATGGCTTTATGTATTACGAGCAGGGCAATACCAAACAAGCCATTAACCACTTTGAAAAGGTAGTGAATGAGACGCCTATTCCCGAGTCTTTACAGAAAAGCACACTCTACAGCCTGGCTCAGTTGGCTTTAAGTGACGGTCAGTTCCAACGCGCAATTGGCTTTTTGGGGCAGTGGGAAGGTCTAGCGAAAGAGAACGAGATGAGTAAAGCCTGGGTGTTAAAAGCGCAAGCCTATTACCAGGCCGATAAGCATCAGGAAGCCTTGCCATTCATTGATAAAGCCATAGCCGCCGCAGACTCGAAAAATAAAACACCCGATGAGAACTGGCTGATTTTAAAGCGTGCGCTGCATTACGAACTAGAACAGCCCAAACAGGTTGCTAAAGTGATGGAGCGTTTGGTTGCGGACTATAGCAAGCCGGAATATTGGTTACAGCTTGCCGGTGTTTATGCTCAGTTAGAGCAGGATGACAAGCAGTTAGCCGTTTTAGAAGCAGCGCGGCAGCAAGGCTTTATTGAAAGAGGCAGTGAGTGGAAGCAACTGGCGCAGGCTTACTATTTTAACGAGTTGCCGTATAAAGCCGCTGAAACTATCCACCAGGCAATGTCTGACGGTCAGGTTGAAAAGTCAGTAGATAATCTGAAATTTATGGCTCAGGCTTATACTCAGGCGAAAGAATATGAACTCGCAATTGAAGCCTACAACGAGCTTTCCGGTAAGGTTGGGCACGGGAACTTTGCGCTGCAGGTTGCCCAGTTGCACTTAACTCTGAACAATAACGATAAAGCTCTGGAAAGTGCGGAAAGCGCTCTCAGTAAAGGAAAACTGGACAACGAAGGCAACCTTTACTTGATAAAAGGTATGGCGTCGCTGAATTTAAAGCGCTACGAACAGGCAACGTCGCATTTTGAACAGGCTTTAGGTTATCAGGCAACTGAACAGTCGGCACAGCAGTGGCTTAAATACGCCAAAAGTCAGCTTAAGCAACAGCAGCAATTAGCAAAACTGAAATAAATCTTAAATAAAACCTTCATCTGTCATATTTATGTCATAAAAAGGACATAGAATTGACTCACGACAGAAAAATAACTGCAATAAATTTTGCGGGCACTATAATGTGCGTAAAATTTAGACAGTTCCAGTTTAGACCTCGTGAGGATGACTATGAAAAGGTACTCGGTTCCGCTATTAATTGCTGCTACTGCAGCCAGTTTTTCCACTTTTGCTAATGATGACGACAGTTTAACGGTTTACGGTCGCGCGAATGTGTCTTTGCAAAGCAATGACTATGGTAATGGGGCGGATACTGAAGTTGTCAGTAACTCGTCGCGCTTTGGCTTTAAAGGCGCCGCTGAGCTGGAATCTGACTTAGAGGTTTTTTACCAAATTGAGTTTGGTGTCGACCTTGCTGACTCAGACGATGATAAAGACGCTGTTACAAACCGTAACCAGGTTGTTGGCTTACGCGGTAATTTCGGTGAGGTCATGATTGGCCGGTACGATACTTTTCTGAAAGATTCTCAAGGTTCAGTGGATGAGTTTAAGGACTATGAAGCTGACCTTAAAAGTTTGTTCCGTGGCGAAAACCGCCCGGATAACACGCTGACCTATTACTCGCCTTCATTTAGCAACTTTAAGCTGGGTGTCACCTATATTGCGTCAGAGAATGACAACGAAGACGATGGCTTCTCATTTGGCCTGCTTTACGGTGACAGCAAGCTGAAGAAAACCAATTATTATGCAGCGTTAGCGTTTGACCGTGACGTTAATGGTTATGACATTACTCAGTTAACCGGCGCGACAAAGTTTGGTAAAACACGCGTTGGTGTGGCTCTGCAGCAGTTTGAAACCATTAACGGTGCGAACGACTCCGACGGCTACCTGGTAAGTGCTGCACACCCGTATCAAAACTGGGTGTTTAAAGCGCAGTATCAAGCTATTGATGACGGCAATGATAACGACGCTTCTTTGTCAGTGGGAGCCGATTACTTCTTTAGCGGTGATACCCGCGTTTACGCCTGGTACACCGGTCGTGAATGTGACATCGCGCTTTATTCAACCCGTGGTTGTGGTGCAACCCCCGGCGTAGAGCAGGACTTTATTGCTGTCGGCATTCGCCACGACTTTTCCTGGTAAGCGCTTTCTCCTAAAGTAAACACAAAAGTAGCCTGACAGTGGCTGTCAGGCTACACTATAGCGGTCACTCTCAAACTTTCTGTACGCTATGATCAACCTCGCAGTCTTGGGGCTCTACCTACTTATTGGTTTTATCCTTAAGCGTACCGGCAAGTGTCCGGATAACACCGCACAAGTTCTTAACCTTTACGTTATTTATGCCGCACTCCCCGGTGTTATTTTCAGCAAAGTTCCGGCCCTGGAGTTTTCCTCTGAGCTACTGATCCCGGTTGTTATTCCCTGGGTCTTACTGATAGCCAGTGCGGTTTTTATATGGCTGCTGGGTCGCGCTTTTAAGTGGCCAAGAGAGGTAGTCGGTGCATTACTCATTTGTGTGCCGCTGGGTAATACGTCCTTTTTTGGCTTCCCTATGATAGAAGCCTTTTACGGCAGTGACGCTATTGTTTACGGGTTATTGTACGATCAGTTCGGCTCTTTTTTCGGTTTAGCAATTTATTCGACAATTGTTATTGCCCTGTATCGTGAGCAGGACGAAAAACCGACAGTGGGCAGTGTTTCCCGGCAAATTTTGACCTTCCCGCCATTTATTGCGCTGGTTATTGCGTTATTAACTAAGTCTTTCACTTACCCTGAAGCTTTTCAGCGGCTGATTGACTCATTAGCGGTAACTTTAGTGCCGGTTATTATGATTGCCGTTGGTTTTCAGCTTAAATTTCGTTTACCCAAGGGCAGTAAAACACCGTTAACCATTGGCTTGTTAACTAAATTGGTCTTAATGCCGGCATTAACAATTGCTTTATTGTTCGGCTTTGGTTTTGAAAGCACGCTGGTTCAGGTAACCGTATTTGAAAGTGCTATGCCACCTATGATCACGGCAGGTGCAGTGGCCATTATGGCAGGGCTGGCGCCAAGGTTATCGGCCGCCATGGTGGGTTATGGTATTCTGTTTGCTTTTGTTTCTCTTCCAATTGTTTACGAGTTATTGCAGTGGCTCTCTGCTCAATGACATAAGAAATTTTACAGAGATGTGTCCAGGTTCATAAAAGTGTCATATTCTTTAGTAATAATTGCAGCATCAGTTCATATTAGGGAACCAATGCATGTCACGTAGAATTCTAATTGTTGAAGACGAAGCGCCCATTCGTGAGATGTTGAGCTTTGTTATGGAACAACACGGTTATCAGGCTGTAGAGGCCAATGACTTCGATGCTGCTGTTAGTAAAATTGCTGAACCATACCCCGACATGGTGTTGCTGGACTGGATGCTTCCCGGCGGTTCTGGTCTGCAGTTGGCAAAGAAAATAAAAAGCGATGATTTCACCCGTAATATTCCCATCATTATGCTGACAGCACGAGGTGAGGAAGAGGACAAAATCAAAGGGCTGGAAGTTGGCGCTGACGACTACATTACCAAGCCGTTTTCACCGAAGGAACTGATGGCTCGTATGCGCGCTGTTTTCCGTCGCGTTGCTCCAACGGTTCTGGACGAGCCTCTGGAAGTTGAAGGGCTGAAACTTGATCCGGTATCACATCGTATTTCAGTCGATGATAAAGGTATTGATATGGGGCCAACGGAATTCAAATTACTGCACTTTTTTATGACGCACCCGGAGCGGGTTTACAGTCGAGAGCAGTTACTTGATCACGTATGGGGTACCAACGTTTATGTTGAAGACAGAACTGTCGACGTGCATATTCGCCGCCTGCGTAAAGCGCTGACTGAGCATGGTTATGACCGTTTGATTCAAACGGTGCGGGGAGTCGGTTATCGTTTCTCAAGTCGTTAAGCTTAGGCTGATTTAGCATGGACAGGAACTACTCTAATTGGCAGTCTTTCAGCAATCTGCTTTTATTTTTGCTGCCTTTTTTATTTGTTGGCTGGTTATTTGACCTGTTCTGGCCAATAACGACTTTAGCCTTATTGGGGCTGGTTTGCTGGCATTATTATTATCAGCAAAAGCTCATAAAGTGGCTTTGGCAAAGTCGTACTTTAATGCCGCCCTCTGCACCGGGAAGCTGGTCTTATATTTACGACGGTATCTATCGGTCGCAACGACGCAGTCAAAAAAGACGTAAGGCTCTAGCGCGTTTATTACGGCGTTTTCGTGAAGCGGCGGAAGCCTTGCCCGACGCCGCTATTGTATTCCGTGCTGACGGTGCTTTGCTTTGGAGCAATAAGTTAGCCCAATTTTATTTTGGCCTGCGCTGGCCTGACGATGCCGGTCAACGTTTATCGAACCTTATTCGTCACCCGGAATTCTATGCCTACCTGAACGAAGGTAACTTCGAAGAAGAGCTGACAATACCATCGCCAATACGCGAAAGCCTGGATATTGAAATTCGTATCATGCCTTACAGCGAAGATCAGTTCTTGTTGGTTGCGCGTGATGTGACGCAGGTGAAACGGCTGGAGAATTTGCGTCGGGAGTTCGTGGCCAATGTATCGCATGAATTAAAGACGCCATTGACAGTACTGCAGGGCTATCTGGAAATGATGGACGACCCACAGCAGACGCCGCCGGCCATGTTGAAAAAAGCCGTTGAAAACATGAATGCTCAAAGTACTCGTATGTCGAACCTGGTTGATCAGTTGCTGACGTTGTCACGCATGGAAACGCCCAGTGACGACGTATTCGACCATGAAGTGGATATGCCAGCTATGCTTGAACAACTGCAGGCTGAAGCCAAACGTTTAAACGAAGCGAAGCAGCATACTATTGAGTTCCAGGTGGCTCCTGTCAGAATCTACGGTAAAGAAAACCTTCTGCGCAGTGCCATGCAGAACCTGATAACCAATGCTATTTATTATACGCCAGAGGGCGGGAACATTACGGTGTCGTGGAAACGAGTGGCCGGCGGTGCGGAGTTTAGCGTCACGGACAATGGTAAAGGCATACCCGCTGAACACCTTCCTCGCCTGACCGAACGTTTTTACCGGGTTGAGGATGATCGTAACAGTGCCAGTGGCGGAACCGGGCTGGGCCTTTCTATTGTTAAGCATGCAATAGAGCATCATAACTCACAGTTGGATATTAATAGTTCACTAGAAAAAGGCAGTCGCTTTTCATTTCGCATTCCGAGCGGACTTTTAGTGAATTAGTCATAAATTTTTCACATTGTCATAAAGCTGTCACATAAGCGTCTTAAACTGGCCATAATTCGAAAACAGTTCAATAACCCTTAGAGGTGAATACACTATGTTTCAATCTACTTTGAACAAGACATTAACAGGCTTAGTTGTTGCAGGCTCACTGGCATTCAGTACATTGGCAGCGGCAACTGACGATTTACCAGAATACAAAAAAGTAAGTGGCTTATCCGGCAACTTATCTTCAGTGGGTTCTGACACTCTGGCCAATATGGTGACCTTCTGGAGTGAAGAGTTTAAGCGTAACTACCCAAGCGTAAACATTCAGGTGCAGGCGGCAGGTTCTTCAACGGCTCCACCGGCTTTAACTGAAGGCACGTCAAACTTCGGTCCTATGAGCCGCGCAATGAAGTCAAAAGAAATCGAGTCTTTTGAAAAGCGCCATGGTTACAAACCTACGCCAGTTCGTGTTGCTATCGATGCTTTGGCCGTTTTTGTGCATAAAGACAACCCAATTGAAGGTCTGACGATTCCGGAAGTTGACGCAATATTTTCCTCAACCCGCAAATGTGGCCTGAACGAGCAGGTTAATCGCTGGGGTGACCTGGGCATGGAAGGTGAGTGGACTAACCGTGACTTGCAGCTTTACGGCCGTAACTCGGTATCAGGTACCTATGGTTACTTTAAAGAAATTGGCCTGTGTGACGGCGACTTCCGCTCGAACGTGAATGAACAGCCCGGTTCAGCGTCGGTTGTGCAGTCAGTTTCAACCTCAATTAATGCCATTGGTTATTCCGGCATCGGCTATGTGACCTCAGGTGTTAAAGCGGTGCCTATCGCAAAAGCAGAAGGTCAGGAGTTTATCGGCGCAACTGCTGAAAATGCGTTGGCAGGTCAATATCCATTAGCTCGTTTCCTATATATTTATGTGAACAAGCATCCGACGAAACCACTGGGTAAAGCGGAAGGTGAGTTTCTGCGCATGATCTTGTCAAAAACAGGTCAGGATATTGTTAATAAAGACGGTTACATTGGACTGCCTAAAGCGGTTGTTGAAGCTGAATTGAAAAAGCTTGGCTTAGATTAATTTGTCCCTGAGACTGCTTTGCCGGTAGCTTGCTACCGGCTTTTTTATAACTATTACTGCATTATTAAGAAAATATGACAGTGGTGTAACAATACTGTCATATTTTTCAACTAAACTATTTGCAGAATTTTAGTAACGCGTATTCAAACCTGAGGTTTCTGATGGCATCACTGTCAGCTCAACAATTAGCCGCTAACCGGGGACGACTCTTTAAAGATCGTGCCGCTCGCTATGGTGTCACTTTAGGTGGCATTATGGTGTTGGTAGCGCTGTTGCTTATCTTTTTCTATCTGCTTTATGTTGTTCAGCCTATTTTCGAGTCGGTTTCCTTAAAAGAGGAACAGAGCTTTTCATTGCCAAACAGTGATGATGTAGAAGCACTTGGCATGGAGGAGCAGGCCGAAATTGGTTACCGTCTAATGAAATCGGGGAAATTTGAGTTCTTCGCGCTGGCCGATAAATCTATCGTTAAGCGTAAGGCCGGCGATATCATCGACTCAAAAGAAGTGGTCTCTGATGACAAAATAACGAGCTTTGCCAGCACACTGCCGGTCAACAAGCAGTACGCATACGGTCTGAACGATGGTACGGCGATGGTGGTTCAGCCTAAGTTTAAAGTGTCTTTTGCTGAAGACCCTCAGACAGGCGCACTTGAGCGTACGATAACGCCGCGTGTGGAGGTATTGAATAATGGCGAACCATTAGTTGTCGATGAAAGTGGTCAGGCTTTAGAAAAACTGGCTTACGAGAGCGATGGTGACACTATGATGTTTGCTGCTGTGCAGGGCGGCAATAATCTGCTTATTACCAAGTACGCAGCAGAAGAAAACTTTATGACTGGCGAAACGACATTAAAGCCGGTTTTTCATAAGGTGACACTAAACGGTACTATCGATGACTTAATTGTCACTCCGGATTTACGTCAGGTTATGGCGCGTCGCGGTAACCGAATTCATGTATTTGATGTCGGAATTTCAGGTCAGGTAAGTGAGCGTGAATTAATGCTGGTTAATGCGCGTGAGCAGGGTAATGCCACGGGTCTTTATTTACTGGCCGGAGCAAGTTCTATTTTAGTGACTCATGATACCGGGCTGGTAACACAGTGGTTCCAGGTATCGACAGATAAAGGTCGGCAATATCAATATATTCGCTCATTTGATGCTGGCTCACCGGTTAAAGATGTTGAAGTTGAATATTATCGACGTACTTTCTACACCGTTTCAGAAAACGGACAGCTAGGCATATTCTATACCACTTCAGAGGCGGACCTGTACCGGGGCAACCCTCTTGAATCCAGTTTAGAGCATGTCATGGTCGACCCTCGAGCCAACTACCTCATTATGCAAAGTGGTGATCGCTTCAGTGTGTTTGATATTAAGAACGAACACCCTGAAGTCACCTGGAGCGCTATGTGGCAGGAAGTCTGGTATGAGGGATACCCTGAGCCCGACTACACCTGGCAGTCGACCTCTGGTTCCGATGACTTTGAGTCTAAATACAGTTTGGTTCCTATTGCTTTTGGCACCATCAAGGCAGCCGCATATGCAATGCTGTTTGCTGTGCCTATTGGTTTGGCTGCTGCTGTTTACACGGCGTACTTTATGTCTCCGTCGGTGCGTAAATACGTCAAGCCGACCGTTGAAATTATGGAAGCCTTACCGACGGTTATTCTCGGCTTTTTGGCCGGTCTTTGGCTGGCACCGATAATTGAGAGGTATCTTCCGGGCCTGATAGCCGTGCTGCTGCTGGTGCCGGCAGCGATAATACTGACGGCATTCTTATGGTCGAGGTTACCTTCCCATATTCGTAACACCGTTACCGATGGACGAGCCGCTTTGCTGCTCATACCTATTGTTATTCTGGTCGGTTGGTTATCGTTTGGCCTTAGTCCCTGGGTTGAGCAAGTGTTGTTCGATGGCAATGTGCGTGGCTATTTAACCAATGAGCTGGGTATTACCTTCGATCAGCGTAATTCCCTGGTTGTTGGTATTGCGATGGGCTTTGCGGTTATCCCAACCATTTTCTCAATTGCAGAAGATGCGGTATTCAGTGTGCCGAAGCATTTATCTAACGGCTCGCTGGCGCTGGGTGCTACACCATGGCAAACCCTGACTAAAGTGGTTCTGCTAACCGCCAGTCCGGGCATATTCTCAGCGGTTATGATGGGGCTGGGACGCGCCGTAGGCGAGACGATGATTGTACTGATGGCAACCGGTAACACACCCATTATGGACTGGAACATTTTTGAAGGTATGCGCACCTTGTCGGCAAACATTGCGGTCGAGATGCCGGAGTCGGAGGTTGGCAGTTCACACTACCGAATCTTGTTCCTGGCAGCCTTTGTGCTGTTCGTATTTACCTTTTTCTTTAACACCATTGCTGAATTTGTTCGCCAACGTCTGCGCGACAAATACAGCTCGATGTAATTCCGGAACAGAGGTTTAATTCAATGAATACATGGTTTAAGTCCGGAAAGCCCTGGATCTGGTTAACCGCCGGCTCAGTTAGCATCAGCTTAATAGCGGTTATCGGGCTGGTATTAATGATTGGCTGGCGTGGACTGTCGTTTTTCTGGCCCGCCGCCATTCATGAAATGTCTATTGAACAGGCTGACGGTTCAACACGCACGCTCATTGGTGAAATCTATGAGAGCGAGTCGGTGCCAACATCACGAATCAGTAACTCGGGCACCATCATGGATGGCTACGAAGACGAGGAAGTGACTCGTTACCTGATGAAAATTGGTAACCGTGAGTACGTACCTTTGGATTTTGCCTGGGTGCTTGGTCCTGCCATCCGCTCCGATGAAACACCGGCTGGTCTGGCGGTTATTGAACGTACCAAAGATGGTAATTTCTACGGTTATCCAGTTGCTATCGAGCAGGCAGGCGAACGTGTTGCGACACATGGCGACTTGCGAGATGAATTGTTTAAGCGGGTTGAGCGCGCCGTTGAGCTGAATGAACAGGCTATGGCACTGCAGGAAGGTGAAATTGGTGCTATTAACTATGAGTTAACGCAATTGAACCTACAACGCCGTGGCCTTGAGCTTAGCGGCAGCTTGACTGAAGAAGCGATAAACGACATTGAGCAGCGTCGCGAAGAGCTTCAGGCCGAGTACCTGGAATACGAGAAAGAACTTTTTGCACTGCGTGATGAAGCCGGTCGTGACTCTTTAATTATGCGGGATATGCGCGGCGAAGAAGTCAAAGTGCCTATGTACCGCGTACTGGATGTGAACTTCCCTAACGATATGGGCTTTTTCTCAAAGCTTGGGCATTTTTTCCAGCAAATTGGCAAGTTTGTTTCTGAACCGCCCAGGGAAGCGAATACCGAAGGTGGGGTGTTCCCGGCCATTTTCGGCACGGTATTTATGGTGCTGTTAATGTCCGTTATTGTCGCTCCGTTTGGTGTTATTGCGGCCGTCTATTTACATGAATACGCGGGCAAAAATGCGGTCACTAAATTAATCCGTATTGCTGTCATTAACCTTGCCGGGGTACCGTCGATTGTTTATGGCGTATTTGGTTTAGGTTTCTTTGTTTATATGGTGGGTGGGAGCCTCGACCAGATTTTCTACCCCGAAGCCTTACCAAATCCGACTTTTGGTACGCCGGGTGTTTTATGGTCTGCCGTTACTCTGGCTATATTGACATTGCCCGTGGTGATTGTTGCGACCGAGGAAGGACTTTCGCGCATTCCACCGGCGTTACGTGAAGGCAGCTTGTCGTTGGGCGCAACGAAGTGGGAAACCATTTGGCGCATTGTTCTGCCTATGGCATCACCGGCTATTATGACGGGTCTGATTCTCGCGGTTGCAAGGGCGGCAGGTGAAGTTGCGCCACTGATGCTGGTTGGTGTGGTTAAATCGGCACCTATGCTGCCGGTGGACGGGAACTTCCCTTACTTCCATCTGGACAGAAAATTCATGCACCTGGGCTTCCACATTTACGATGTTGGTTTCCAGAGTCCCAACGTTGAAGCGGCCAGGCCGCTGGTTTACGCCACGTCATTCTTGCTGATCACCATTATTGTTGGCTTGAATTTAACAGCGATTGGTGTGCGTAACCATTTACGTGAAAAATACCGCTCACTTGAGCACTAATGTTGAACACGACAGTTGAACACGACAGTTTTGATGAATTAGCGAAAAGGTCTGAACTTATGATTTCGGTAAACCCGAGTACAAGCAACTTAGAAAAGCTGGACTTACACAACTTGCCAGCAGAACAGACTGCTTTAGATATTAAAAACTTGAATCTTTACTACGGTCAAGATCAGGCGTTACACGATATTTCTATGCGCATTCCCAATAACCGCGTAACCGCGTTTATCGGGCCATCGGGCTGCGGTAAATCAACACTGTTACGTTGTATTAATCGCATGAACGATTTAGTAGAGATTTGCCGTATTGACGGCCAGATTGATATGCACGGTCACAATATTTACGACAAGAACGTCGATGTTGCGGCTTTGCGTCGCCGTGTGGGCATGGTGTTTCAGCGTCCGAACCCCTTTCCTAAATCCATTTATGAAAACGTGGTTTATGGTTTGCGTTTGCAGGGTGTGAAAGATAAGCGGGTATTGGATGAGGCGGTAGAAACCTCGCTTCGTGGTGCGGCGTTATGGGATGAAGTTAAAGACCGTTTAAACGCCAGTGCGTTCAGTTTATCCGGCGGTCAGCAACAACGTGTGGTTATCGCGCGTTCTATTGCCATTGAACCTGAAATTTTGTTGCTGGATGAGCCAACCTCTGCGTTGGATCCTATTTCAACCCTGACCATTGAAGAGCTGATTACTGAGCTGAAGGAAAAGTATACCGTTGTTATTGTTACGCATAACATGCAACAGGCGGCGCGCGTATCAGACCAGACCGCGTTTTTGTATATGGGTAAATTGATTGAGTATGCTGATACGGATACTTTATTTACTACCCCGTCTGAAAAACAGACAGAAGATTATATTACTGGTCGTTACGGTTAAGGAGCGAGTCATGGATAAGATGAATATGGGTAAGCACATTTCCGGTAAGTTCAATGACGAACTGGAAGCTGTGCGTAACCGTGTGTTAAGCATGGGCGGATTGGTTGAAAAGCAATTGCAGGACTCACTTCTGGCAATTCAGAAGGGCGACATCGACTTGGCAGAGAAAGTCCTGACCAGTGACCATAAAGTGAACAAGCTCGAAGTGCAGATTGATGAAGAATGCGTGCACATTATTGCTAAACGCCAACCAACCGCCAGTGATCTGCGTTTAGTCATTGCGATTATCAAAACCATTGCTGACTTAGAGCGTATTGGTGACGAAGCAGAGCGTATTGCAAAAGTCGCTAAGGAAAGTTTCAGTAACGACCAACAGCAACTGTTAGTCAGTCTCGAAAACCTGGGGCAACACGTATTAAGCATGCTGCGTAATGTACTTGATGCTTTCGCCCGTATGGACCTGGAGTCGGCTTATAATGTGCACCAGCAGGACGAGCAGGCTGACCGTCAGTACGAAGCGCTGACACGTCAGTTAATGACATACATGATGGAAGACTCGCGCTCTATTCCAAAAATTATGAATGTGCTTTGGTCCGCACGTTCTTTAGAGCGTATTGGTGACCGTTGTCAGAACATTGCCGAATACATTATCTTTTTTGTGAAAGGCAAAGACGTGCGCCATGTCTCACCAGAGAGCATGGAACGCACGGTTATGGGCAAAAAAGACTAGAATAAACGCCGGGCACGAATAGTGCCCGGAATGTCTTTCAGTTGTTGCAGTATATTGGCGCCATTGTCGCCGTCAATATCCATCACCACGTAGCCCACACTTTCATCGGTCTGTAAGTACTGACCTGCCACGTTAATTTCATTGTCGCTAATAATGCGGTTAATGGCGTTTAGCATACCCGGCTGGTTTTTATGAATATGCAGCAAACGCTGTGCGGTGGCGTGTGTTGGCAAGCTCACTTCAGGGAAGTTCACGGCAGACAGGGTAGAGCCGTTATCCGAATAACGCACCAGCTTTCCGGCCACTTCAACGCCAATGTTTTCCTGAGCTTCTAAGGTTGATCCGCCAATGTGTGGTGTTAACAGACAGTTCTTCAAGCCACGCAGAGGCGACATAAACTCGTCGTTATTACCTTTAGGTTCAACCGGAAACACATCAATTGCCGCACCCGCCAGGTGCCTTGACGACAGGGCTTCAGCCAGGGCGTCAATGTCCACTACCGTTCCGCGCGACGCGTTAATGAGCAGGCTGCCCGGCTTCATACGTTCAATTTGACGACGGCCCATCATCCACTGAGTTTGTTCGGTTTCCGGTACGTGCAGAGTGACAATATCGGCTTGCGTGAGTAAGTCATCCAAAGTGGGAACCGACTGGGCGTTACCCATAGGCAGTTTGTCTTCAACGTCGTAGTAGCGAATGTGCATGCCCAGTTGTTCGGCTAAAACACTCAACTGGCTGCCAATGTGACCGTAGCCGACAATACCCAGTATTTTTCCGCGCGCCTCAAACGACTGCTTAGCCGATTTTAGCCAGCCACCTTCGTGGGCTACGGCATTTTTTTCCGGAATACCGCGTAGCAGCATAATAATTTCGGCTAAAACCAGCTCGGCAACACTGCGGGTGTTTGAAAAGGGCGCGTTGAAGACAACGACACCGTGTCGCTTGGCCGCATCTAAGTCAATTTGATTGGTGCCTATGCAAAAACAGCCAACCGCAATGAGTTTGTCTGCGGCGGCAAATACGCGTTCATTCAACTGGCTGCGTGAGCGAATACCAAGAATGTGAGCGTCTTTAACTTTCTCGCAGAGTTCATCTTCGCTCAGAGAGGTTTGCAGTATTTCCAGGTTATGATAGCCGTGGTGACGAAATAGCTGGATGGCACTGTCATGAACCCCTTCGAGCAATAAAACTTTGATTTTGTCCTTCGCTAATGAGGTTTGCATCAGCCACTTACCTTCAGAGTCTGAACCCCGTCTTCACGGGCAATAAGCGCCACATCCGCACCACGCTGAGCAAAGAGCCCGTTGGTGACTACGCCGACAATATTGTTCAGTTGAGCTTCAAGTTTCATGGGCTCCATGATGTCAAAGTTGTGCACATCGAGGATCCAGTTGCCGTTGTCGGTGGTAAAACCCTGGCGCCAGACCGGGTCGCCGCCAAGTTTTACAATTTCGCGGGCAACGTATGAACGCGCCATAGGAATCACTTCAACCGGCAGCGGGAATTGACCTAAACGGCCAACCATTTTGGTTTCATCAGCGACACAGACGAACTTTTTGGCGACTGCGGCTATAATTTTTTCACGGGTCAGCGCTCCGCCTCCGCCTTTAATCATTTGCCCATGCTCATTAATTTCATCAGCACCGTCTACATAAACGGGAACATCTGCAACGGAGTTCAGTTCAAACACCTCAATACCATGAGACTTCAGGCGCTCGGTAGAGGCTTCAGAACTTGAAACAGCCCCTTCAATGTCATGTTTTCGCTCGGCTAATGCATCGATAAAAAAGTTTACGGTTGAGCCGGTACCGACTCCGACGACAGTGCCGTCTTCAATGTATTGCATAGCAGCTTCTGCTGCCGCTTTTTTTAGTGCATCAGCGTTGCCTGACATGAGCGTTTCTCCGTGTTTGTGCTTTAAGCTCAGTATAGGGAATTTGTTGTTTTTTATCGATCTTTCTTTTACTTCAAAAGCGCCAGTGTTGCGCTGGTGTAATGATTTCCGGCAGCGGAATATCCCAACTCTCAACCGGTATTTTTTCAACCTGTTGTTCGTTATAGCTTAACCCAATGGGCGATAAGTTGGGCCTATTCCCATTATGCCATTGAGCTAATGTTCGATCGTAATAACCGCCGCCCATGCCTAACCGGTTGCCCTGACTGTCGAAGCCGACTAATGGCATCAGCAGTATCTGAATACTGGACAATGGCACCACGTTTTGGACATTCAGTTCGGGTTCAGCAATACCGTACTTGTTGGTTGTCATTGGCGTATCCGGGGCATAGTGTAAAAACAGTAAATGACCTTTAGCAAAAGGGTGAAGCACGGGTAAAACGGTATTAAAGCCTGACTGCCACAGTTTTTGAATAATGGCTGAGGTGGGTAACTCGCCGGCAAAGCTTTTATACACGGCAACGGTGGTCTGCTGAGGGACCCGGTTGCTCAGACGTTGCTCCAGTTTGTCAGCAACCAGATGTGCCGCTTCGCTCTGCTGTTCGGCGGTTAAATTGCGGCGAATTTGCTGTAACTTGCGTCGGAGGTCCTGTCGAGTCATGCTAGAGTCTGCTTAATGATAACCGCTGAGTAATTGCCAGAGGATAACCGATGAAAACAATAAAAACGATAGCTTTAGCCATGGTAGCGATGGCTTTTACGGTTGCAGCCCATGCTGTACAGGCTCCCCCGAAAGCGCCGGAGCGTGATCGCGGTGAAGGTCCGTACGAGCGCCTGATATTACGGGGCGGAACACTAATTAATGGCGAAGGCGCACCACCAATTGGTCCGGTAGACATCGTCATTGAAGACGATCGTATCGTGAATATTGTCAGTGTTGGGAATCCGGGAGTGCCCGTTAAGCCCGAGGGGCGTCCTGAAGCTGAAGCAGGTGATAAAGAGCTGGATGTCAGCGGTCAGTACATCTTGCCCGGCTTTGTTGATATGCATGCGCATATTGGTGGCTCCGCAAAAGGTATTCCGGCGGAGTATGTACTGAAGTTGTGGTTGGCTCACGGCATTACAACCATTCGGGAGCCCGGCAGTTTTAATGGTCTGGACTGGGTTCAGTGGCACGAAGAGCGCGCTGTCGATAATCGCATTACTTCGCCGCGAATCATTCCTTATGTCGGTTTTGGGCAAGGCTGGGATAAGCCTATTTATAACGGCGAGCAGGCGCGTGAATGGGTTCGCTACATTAAAGACGAGGGAGCGAAGGGTATTAAGTTCTTCGGTGCTTCTCGCAAGGTTATGGAAGCGGCGCTGGACGAAGCCAACGAGCAGGGCTTAGGCACTATGATGCACCACGCTCAGCTGAATGTAATGTCGATGAATGCACTGGATTCCGCCCGCCTGGGTTTAACCTCTATGGAGCATTGGTACGGTTTGCCGGAAGCTCTGTTTGAAGAGCGTCGCGTGCAGGACTACCCGGCAGGTTATAACTACAATAATGAGCAAAACCGCTTTGAAGAGGCTGGCCGCTTATGGAAGCAGGCCGCGGAGCCCGGTTCAGAGAAATGGAATTCAGTGCGCAATGAACTGATTGAACTGGACTTCACGATTAACCCCACCTTAACCATATACGAAGCGTCGCGTGACTTAATGCGTGAACGTCAGGCCATTTGGCACGACGAATACACCTTGCCGCGGTTGTGGGAGTTTTTCGAGCCAAGCCGCTACGCTCACGGCTCTTATTGGTTCGACTGGACTACCGACAATGAAATTGCCTGGAAAAAGAATTACCAGAAATGGATGGCGTTCTTAAAGGACTTCCACTCCAACGGCGGCAGAATTACGGTTGGTTCTGATGCGGGCTACATTTATAAGATTTATGGCTTTGGTTACATTCGCGAGCTGGAGTTATTACGTGAAGCCGGTTTGAATGCGTTAGAAGTGATTCACGCCGCCAGCCTGGCCGGTGCCGAGGCACTGAATATGGAAGACGACATTGGCTCTGTTGCTATTGGTAAAAAAGCCGACATGGTTATTGTGAACGAAAACCCGATGGATAACTTTAAAGTGTTGTACGGCACCGGGCACTTCAAGCTTGATGATAACAACCAGCCGATGCGTACCGAAGGCATTCAGTACACCATTAAAGACGGTGTGATTTTTGACGCACAACAATTGCTAGAGGACGTTAAAGCCATTGTTGCTGATGAAAAGGCGGAGCGCCAATAGTAAGGGTGGTTTCCCAAGGTGCCGCTGCTGGCTGTAGCCCTTGAACCCATTGGTTCAAGGCGGGGAGCAAATGGTATCTGCCGTAGGCTTCCCGGTTCATGCCGGGCTTGCACATGGCAGGCCAGTGATCCCCTTTTAATACAAGCATCGGCTCAGGGACATAAGCCTGCTGGCAAACACCCCAGGAAACCGCAAAAGGGTTACAATGTTGCTTTAGGTTAACTGCTAACGGTTACGTTGTGAGCGTTGCTCACTCATTGCCTGTTCTATCGTTGCCTGAAGTAACTGAATTTTTTCTTCAAGCTTAGCCGTTTTTGCAGATTGTTCATTTTGATCCTGAATCCACTCATGGCATAAATTCAGGGCTGTCATAACAGCTATTTGTTCGACATTGGTCAGTTGCGTTCGTTCTTTGGTTTCCATCAGTCTTTCATTGAGCGTATCTGCCGCTTGCTGCAACGCGCTTTCCTGCCCAACAGGGCAAGCCACCTTATAATTACGTTCCAGCAATTTTATATCCATGGTTTTTGCGGCCATTCAAAAGACTCCTTGCAACTGACTCAACAGCTTTGATAACTGCATTATGGCATGAGCTACCGGTGTTTGTCAGCTAGCGATTATGTAAAGCCAGTGTTAGGATTAATGCATGATAAATAAAGGGCAGAATTTAATGTCGACACGTTTTAATTATGACCGCTTAGTGGAACTTTACGCACAATACGACATGACGCCAAGTGCGTCAGAAGTGCAGGGTATGTTAACCGGGCTAATAGCCACCGGGAGCGACGCCAAAAGCAATGAATTAATGATCTTAATGTCAGACCTGGCATACGACGGCCAGGGCTTACCCGTCGAGCTGGAGAACTTGCTGCAACAGCAGGCCGAAGAAATCGAACACTCGTTGGGTGACGAAGATTTAGGCTACCGTTTGTTGTTACCTGAAGACACGACGCCGTTGTCTGACCGCTTAAGCGCACTGGCTGGCTGGGTTAATGCCTTTTTAGTGGGCTATGGTGTTAACCAGGAAAATATGACCAACTTAAGTGGTGACTTAAAAGAAGCCATTGAAGACATGGTCGAGCTGGCGAAAATAGAGTTTACCGACGATGGTGATGAGGAAGAAGAGCGAGCTTACACCGAAATTGTCGAGTATCTGCGTGTTTCAGCCATGATGTGCTACGCCGAATTAGGCCGTAATGAGCTACCGGCAAACCAGCCACCCAAAATTCTGCATTAATTACTGACGGAGTAGAGGTCGTTGATGAGAAACGTTATTCCTCAGGATGAATTTAAGCAGCGTCGACGCCAGCTGCTGGAGTCTTTGCCACCACACTCGGTGGCACTGGTGGCTGCTAACAGTGAAGTTACGCGCAGCAATGATACCGAGTACCCTTTTCGCCAAAACAGCGACTTTTTCTATTTAACCGGTTTTAATGAGCCGGACGCGGTGTTGCTGCTGATTAACGACAGCAACCCACGCAGTGTTTTATTCTGTCAGGATAAAGACCCAAAGCACGAAGTCTGGCATGGGCTGCGTTTAGGCTATACCAATGCTGTTGAAGCCTTAGCCGTTGACAGCGCGGAAGATCTCGACACTTTGCCGGAACGTTTACCGGAGTTGCTGGAGGGTATTGAATCGGTTTTCTACCCCATGGGCGAAGACTCGGTGCTGGCAGAACTGGTGAGCGAAGCGCGCGATGACGTCAGTGTGAAAGCAAGACGAAGCGGTAAATTAGCGCCTCAAAGTTTGTCTGACTTAAGACCTAACCTGGATGCCATGCGTTTAATTAAGTCAGCCAATGAAGTGGCAGTGATGAAAGAAGCTGGCCGAATAAGCTCGGGGGCATTCCGCCGCATTATGCGCTTTGTCGAAGCGGGCAAGCACGAGTATCAGGTAGCGGCAGAGCTGCACCATGAATTTGCCATGAACGGCGCTTTGCATCCGGCTTACGGTATTATCAGCGGTGGTGGTGCTAATGCCTGCGTTCTGCATTACACCGACAACCGAGATGAACTGCGCGACGGTGATTTACTGCTGGTAGACGCCGGCGCGGAGTATCAGGGTTACGCGGCCGACATTACCCGTACTTTCCCGGTAAATGGCAAGTTTAGTGAGCCACAGAGTATACTTTATAACTTAGTGTTGGACGCCCAGCAGGCGGCCTTTGCCGAAATCAAACCCGGCAGTAATTTGGTTCAGGCGAGCGAAGCGGCAGCCAGAGTCATTAGCGATGGTCTCACCGAACTGGGTATTTTAACCGGCGATGCCGAAGTAAACTTCAAAGAACAACGCTGGAAAACGTACTTTATTCACGGCCTGGGCCATTGGCTGGGTCTGGACGTTCACGATGTCGGACGTTATCGCGACAGTGAGGGCGAGCCTGTACCTTTCAAACCCGGCATGGTGCTGACAGTAGAACCCGGTATTTATATTCCGGAAGATGCTGACGTTGAAGAGAAATGGCGCGGCATAGGCATTCGCATTGAAGATGACCTGGTTGTAACAGCGGACGGTTTTGACAACATGACCGCCGATGTACCCAAAACCATTGAAGAGATTGAGACATGGATGAAAGGCCAGTAACGCACGCCGATGTTGTAATAGCCGGAGGTGGCCTGGTGGGCGCCTTAACTGGCTTAATGCTGGCGCAACAACGGCCGGACTGGCACATTGTTGTCTGTGAACCTCGCGCTGAGGGTCCGCCCGCCGACAAACGCATTATTGCTCTGGCTGCTGCATCAGCGCAGCGGCTGCAAAGTCTCGGTGTACTCAATGGCATTGACAGTACTCCAATAAAACATATTCACATCTCCGACCGGGGCTTTGCCGGCGCCACTGAACTGCACGCCGAGAACGAGCGGGTAGAGGCCTTAGGTCGGGTTGTTGCTGCTTCCGAGCTGGTTAATAACCTGTACCTTAGCTGTCAGAAGCAGACCAATCTTGAGTGGTTATCGGGTGTTCGTTTAGATTCATTGCAACAGCAGCAAAAGCAGGTGGAATTAAACCTGGATAACGGACAGCAGCTGTTGGCTAAGTTACTTATTGGTGCCGATGGCCAGAACTCACTGGTGCGCGAGCAACTGGGGCTAAAATCGGATGTTTACGACTATGGCCAGTTTGGGTGCATTGCAACGCTTGATTTAGAGCAGCCATTAGATGGCTGGGCCTATGAGCGCTTTACCGAGAATGGGCCTATTGCCTTACTGCCAATGCAGGGAAGTCAGGCTTCACTGGTGTGGAGCTTTACCGAAGCGCAGCGTGACGTTGCCCAGCAATGGTCCGACACCGAATTTATGCAACGGTGTCAGCAGGCGTTTGGCTACCGCGCAGGCTTATTTAGCGGCGTGTCGAAACGAGTTTTCTATCCGCTGACGTTACGCCGGGCAAAACGCTCGACTCACCACCGCAGTGTGATCATCGGTAATGCCTCGCACGCCTTACACCCCATAGCCGGACAGGGGTTTAACCTGGGGCTGCGCGATACCGAAGTGCTATGTGAGTCGCTGGCCAATGTCGATGACGCCGGTAATTTTCAGGCATTACAAGGTTATGAGCAGAACCGTGAACGTGATTACCAAGCCATTATTAAACTGACGGACGGTTTAGTGCGCGGCTTTTCGAATCACTACTGGCCCACGGTGTTGGGTCGCAACAGTGCGCTGATGTTACTGCAGCATTGTTTGCCGCTGAAATCCGCCTTCGCACGCTTAACCATGGGGATGCAACCATGACCATGAAACGCAAAAAGCTAGACGTTGTGATTGTTGGCGGCGGCATGATTGGCCTGAGCCTGGCGATACGTCTGGCTCAGCAAAACCGACGAGTGATGGTTCTGGAAAGGCATTCGCAACCTGAACTTTCTGAAGAGCTGGCATTGCGGGTAAGCGCCCTGAATGATCGCAGTCGCAGCGTATTAAAAGACTGTGGTGCCTGGCCTTTAGTGCAGGCACACCGAATTGGCCCTTACCAAAGCATGCAGGTGTGGGACAAAGACAGCCCCGCGCACATTGAGTTTTCAGCCCGGGAAATTAACGCCGCAGACTTAGGCGCGATTGTTGAAAACAACGTTGTGGAGCATTTTTTGTGGCACCGCGCTGAGCAGGTCGGTGTTGATATATTGCAGACGCAGCAGTGGACAATGGTTCATGCCGGCGATGATTCTCACCCCGCGGAAATCGATGTTGGTGAGTGGTTACTGTCAGCCGATCTTATAGTAGGAGCCGACGGTGGTCGTTCGAAAGTGCGTCAGTATGCTGAGTTACCACTAACTTTCTGGGACTACGGCCAGCAGGGCATTGTGGCCAATATTCGCACGGAGCAACCGCATAATGGTGTGGCTCGTCAGGTATTTCTGCCCACAGGGCCACTGGCGCTTCTGCCAACGCCTGACTCTCATACCGTTTCTATTGTTTGGTCTGCCGATGAAGATCTCGCCAGAAACTTGCTTAATGAGCCACCTGAGCGCTTTGCAAAACAGGTGGAAACAGAGTCAGGGCGGGTATTAGGCGGCTGCGAGTGTGTTTCTGATATAAAAGCCTTTCCGCTTAAAATGCAGTACGCCCGCCAATGGTATCAGCATCGTATTGTCCTGGCGGGCGACGCGGCTCACACCATTCATCCGCTGGCCGGGCAGGGTGCGAACTTAGGTTTTGGTGACGTGAAAGCCCTAACCGAAAAAATTGAGGGTGTGGATTTATCCTCGCTGGCGCAATTGCACCGCTCGCTGAGCGCGTATCAACGCGAGCGCAAAGCCGACACTCAGCTCATGATAGCCGCAATGGAAACGTTCAAACGCGGTTTCGGCACAGCAAACCCAGTGGTAAAAGGCCTACGCGCTCTGGCTTTCGCACTGCCAAACAAACTCACCTTTTTAAAGCGCAAGCTAGCCGAAGTGGCTCTGGGCACTGATCCCCAGAGCTAGGTGGCTGTGGTTGGTGCCTATTGCTCAGGGAGACGCCCGTGAACCCATCCCTGGGGGGCTTGGGCAGCGCCATCCATGGCGCTGCACACTCCCTGACCAGTACGTAGCAACCATAGGCGCCACCTATTCCGTAGCTCAGCTCTCGTGGCCTGACGTTCACGTCAGGTGAGATGTTCAAATCCGCGCTTTCAGATAATCCGCTAACTGAGAAGCCGCACTTGAAGCGCCGCCGGCCAGGCGCATAATCACGTTGACTGAGCCGGGGTTGGGTAAGGGTTTGTTATCAGAAAAACTTTCCAATATGGGAATATCCTTCGGTACCGTACTTTTAGCCAGAACGGTAATGCCAAGTCCACTGTTCAATGCCGCAGTCAGTCCCGAGAAGTCGGTATTGGTATAAGTGATACGATAAGGCTGATGTGCCCTTTGTAAACTTTGCTCTGCCCTGCGCCGATAAATACAGCCTTCCGGAGCAACCACCATAGGCCAGCCGGGTTGCTCTAACAAGCCGGGTAAGCCCACCCAAACCAACTCTTCGCGCTGAATCAAAACATCACTTTTATTGGTCTGTTCGCGCAGTGCCAGAATAATATCGAACTGCTGTCCCAGTCCGGACAGTAAGTCTTTACTCAACGCCGAAGTCACCTGCAGCGTAACCTGTGGGTAAACCTGAGCAAACTGACCCAGCACTTTGGGTAGCAAACTGGACGCGAACTCACTGGTTATACCGAGCCGCACTTTACCGCTAACCTGTTGAGGCTCGAACTGCGCCCAGGCCTGGTCATTTAGCGCCAACATTCGCTGCGCGTAGTCAAACAGCACGTCACCGTCGGCGGTAAGAGCAAAGCCGCTGCCCTGGCGGGTTAGCAGTTCAACACCCAGTTGCTGCTCCAGCTTTTTAAGCTGCAAACTTATAGCAGGCTGAGAACGGCCCATGCGTTCGCCGGCAAGTGTCATACTGCCTAGCTCAATCACCGCACTAAAACTGCGTAAGGCCTCTAAGGATAAATGTTTCATTGGTTCGCTTTATAAAGTCGCTACTGGGTATTTGAAAAATTAATACCATTATAAGCATTATTGATTTTAAGTTTAAGTGAATCACGCCTATAATTTGCGCCCATACACACGCACACAAAGTGAACAGAGAAGGAACACGGTATGGGTAGCAGAACGCCACTGTACGATGCACACGTAAAAGCGGGTGCGAAGATGGTTGATTTTCACGGCTGGGACATGCCGCTGAACTACGGCTCACAAATTGAAGAGCACCATGCTGTACGCCGTGACTGCGGTGTTTTCGATGTGTCGCACATGACCATTGTTGACGTAGAAGGCCCTCAGGCTCAGGCGTTTTTGCGTTACCTGCTGGCTAACGACGTTGCCAAGCTAAAAACCGAAGGCAAAGCACAATACACCAGCATGTTGAATGAAAACGGCGGTGTTATTGATGACCTTATTGTGTATTTCTTCTCAGAAACTGCTTACCGCATGGTTGTTAACTCAGCAACCCGTGACCGCGACCTGGCATGGATTGAAAAAGTCGCTGCCGATTTTGACGTTACCACCAAAGAGCGTGATGACATGGGTATGCTGGCTTTGCAGGGCCCTAAAGCCGCTGACAAAATACAAAGCATATTAACCGCAGAACAGTACGCTGAAATTGACGGCATGAAGCCTTTTGTGGGTAAAGACGTTGGCGATTACTTTATTGCGACCACAGGTTATACCGGCGAAAAAGGCTACGAAATTGTGGTTCCGGCCGAGCAACTTGAAGCCCTGTGGAATGACTTGCTAAAAGCCGATGTTGCTCCATGTGGACTGGGTGCTCGTGATACACTGCGCTTAGAAGCTGGCATGAACCTGTATGGTCAGGACATGGACGAGAACATCACGCCGCTGGAAGCCAATATGGGCTGGAGCGTAGCGTTTGAACCGGCTGATCGCGACTTCATTGGTCGTAAAGCCTTAGAGCAGAAAAAAGCGAAAGGTCATGACAAATTAGTCGGCCTTGTGATGGAAGAGAAAGGTGTACTGCGTCACGGTCAAAAAGTAACCGTTGAGGGTGGCGAAGGTATCATCACTTCTGGTACATTCTCGCCTACACTTGGTTTCTCAGTTGCAATGGCTCGCGTTCCATCCAGTGTTGGTGATACAGCGGAAGTGGAAATGCGTAAGAAACAAATGCCGGTGAAGGTGGTTAAGCCAGGTTTCGTCAGAAACGGTCAATCTGTTTTATAATCGAACAAGATTCAATACATTCCGGGTAACCCGGGTAGAAGGAAAGCAATATGAGCAATATTCCAGCAGATCTGAAATACGCATCAACCCACGAATGGGTTCGTGATGAAGGCGACGGTACTTTTACTGTAGGTATCTCCGAGCACGCGCAGGAACTTCTTGGCGACATGGTGTTTGTTGAATTGCCGGACGTAGGCGACAAAGTTGCCACAGGCGATGACATTGCTGTCGCTGAATCTGTAAAAGCCGCTTCAGATATCTACGCACCAATGACCGGTGAAGTTGTTGCGGTGAATGAAGATCTGGAAGATGCCCCTGAAACGGTCAACAATGACCCTTACGGCGATGGCTGGTTATTCCGTATAAAAGCAGATGACAGCGGCGAGCTGGACAACTTATTAGACGCGAACACTTACGAGGCTTCAATCGACGAAGACTGAGGCCATTGGCGCATAGCACCAATGACACAGAGCGTCCTGAGCCCCGGAAATTAGCCGGGGTTCATTGTTTTTTGTATCCGATAAGTTTTCGATAAATTTCCGATAAATGTACGAGGCTGAGTTAAATGAGCAGTACTACCCTGACGCAATTAGAGCACCACGATGAATTCATTAGCCGCCATATTGGCCCAAGCGCTGATGAGCAAAAAGCCATGCTGGCTGAGCTGGGTGTAGATTCTTTAGAAGCATTAACCAAAGACACTGTGCCTGGTGCGATTCTGCGTGAACCGTTCCTGCAGACAGGGGAGCCGCAAACTGAACGCGAAGCTCTGGCCCGTCTTAAAAACATCGCGAAAAAGAACCAAATTTGTACCTCGTACATTGGTATGGGCTACTACGACACCGTAGTGCCTAACGTTATTTTGCGTAACGTGCTGGAAAACCCGGGTTGGTACACAGCGTACACGCCGTATCAGCCGGAAATTGCTCAGGGTCGTTTAGAAGCACTGCTTAACTTCCAGCAAATGACCATGGACTTAACCGGCCTGGATTTAGCCAGTGCTTCACTGCTGGACGAAGCCACTGCCGCCGCCGAAGCAATGGCCATGGCGAAGCGGGTTTCTAAAAACAAAAAATCCAACGCGTTTTTCATTGCCGACAACGTTTACACGCAAACGATTGACGTGGTGAAAACCCGTGCGGAATACTTTGGTTTCGACATTATTGTCGGACCGGCGCGTGAAGCTTCTGATCATGACGTGTTTGGTGCGTTGTTACAGTACCCGGACAAGCAAGGTCAGCTGCACAATATTGAACAGTTAATTGGTGAGTTGCAGGAGAAAAAGGCCATTGTCGCCGTTGCTTCTGACTTAATGAGCCTGCTAATGGTGAAGTCACCGGGCGAAATGGGCGCGGACATGGTGTTCGGTAACGCGCAGCGTTTTGGTGTGCCAATGGGCTATGGTGGTCCTCACGCCGCGTTCTTCGCTACCCGTGACAAATTTAAGCGTTCTTTACCGGGTCGTATTATTGGGGTATCGAAAGACTCGCGCGGACGCCCTGCATTGCGTATGGCTATGCAGACCCGTGAGCAGCACATACGCCGCGAAAAAGCGAACTCGAACATTTGTACTGCGCAGGTTCTGCTGGCGAACATGGCGTCGTTTTACGCTGTGTATCATGGCCCTGAAGGCTTACGTCGTATTGCCAACCGCATTCACCGTTTAACCGACATTGTCGCCTTAGGTATGCAGGACAAAGGCGTGAAGCTGGTGAATAGCCACTGGTTTGACACCCTAACCTTTGAAATGAAAGAAAACGCTGCAGACGTATTGGCGCGCAGTAAAGCGCTGGGTCTTAACCTACGCGTTGACGGCGAAGGCGTGTTCGGTATCAGCCTTGACGAAGCCAAAACGCGTGACGACGTTGAAAACTTATTTGCCGCGCTGTTTGGCGACAACCACGGTTTAGACATCGACGTACTGGACAGCCGTGTTGCTGGCGGTGATGTGGAATCTATTCCTGCCGATTTAGTGCGTCAGTCTCAGTATTTACAGCATCCGGTATTTAACGAGTACCACTCAGAAACCGAAATGCTGCGTTATATTAAAAAGCTGGAAAACAAAGACTTAGCCCTGAACCATTCAATGATTTCTCTGGGCTCATGTACCATGAAACTGAACGCCACCGCCGAGATGATTCCGGTCACCTGGCCTGAGTTTGGTCAGTTGCACCCGTTCTGCCCGGCAGAGCAGGCGCAGGGTTATTACGAGTTAGTTGAAACCTTGTCTGAATGGTTAATTGACGTAACCGGTTATGACGCTATGTCTATGCAACCGAACTCCGGTGCGCAGGGCGAGTACGCCGGTCTGCTGGCTATTCAGAAATACCATGAAAGCCGCGGCGACGGGCACCGCGACATTTGCCTTATTCCAAGTTCTGCCCACGGTACGAACCCGGCCTCAGCTCAGATGATGAATATGAAAGTGGTGGTGGTTGACTGCGACAAGCACGGCAACGTGGACATGGACGACTTAAAATCTAAAGCCGAAGAAGCGGGCGAGAACCTGTCGTGCATTATGGTGACTTACCCGTCTACCCACGGTGTTTACGAAGAAGGCATTAAAGACATTTGTGACCTGGTTCACAGCTACGGCGGCCAGGTTTACATGGACGGCGCTAACATGAACGCACAGGTTGGCGTAACCTCACCGGGTTACATTGGCTCGGATGTATCGCACCTGAACCTGCACAAAACCTTCTGTATTCCGCACGGTGGCGGTGGCCCTGGCATGGGTCCTATTGGTGTGAAACAGCACCTGGCTGAATTCCTGCCAAACCACTCTATTGTGAATATCGACGGGCCTAAAGCAGGCAATGGCGCAGTATCTGCTGCACAGTTTGGTAGTGCCAGCATTCTGACCATTTCCTGGATGTACATTGCCATGATGGGCGGACGCGGCTTACGTGAAGCCTCTGAAACCGCTATTTTGAACGCCAACTACCTGGCTGAGAAGCTGAGTAAGCACTTCAAAATTCTGTATCGTGGCCGCAACAACCGTGTTGCGCACGAATGTATTATCGACCTGCGCCCAATGAAAGACGCCGCCGGTATTGCTGAAATTGATGTAGCTAAGCGCCTGCAGGACTACGGTTTCCACTCGCCAACCATGAGCTTCCCGGTAGCGGGTACCATTATGGTTGAGCCGACCGAGTCTGAGTCTAAAGCTGAGCTGGACCGCTTTATTGAAGCCCTGGTCAGCATTAAAGCCGAAGCCGAGAAAGTAGCCGCCGGTGAATGGCCAAAAGACAACAACCCACTGGTAAATGCGCCGCATACGCTAGCCGACATTACCGATGCAGAGTGGGATCGCCCATACGATAGAAAAACGGCAACCTACCCGGTTGAAGCCGTTGGTTACGATAAGTTCTGGCCAACCGTAAACCGTATAGATGACGTATTCGGCGACCGTAACTTGATGTGCTCATGCCCGAGCATTGAAGAGTATCGGTAAGCTTTTTGGGTGGCCTGACTTACGTCAGGTTCGATATCTCACTGATATGAATCTGGAGCCCGCTTTTTAGCGGGCTTTTTCACTCTATTTAGACGCCATACTTAAATTTCCATTCTAACTGGAGATTATTCATGGCAGTTCAACAAGCATATCCGTGGAATAAAGATCGAATTATAGGACAGAAAAAGCCACTCCAGATATCCCATATCTGGGGTATTCGCATACGCCTTGAACTTGAAGGAAAGGCAAGAGATTTGGCTCTTTTCAATCTCGCTTTAGATAGCAAGCTTAGAGGTTGTGATTTAGTGAAACTGAAAGTATCGGATGTTTCGTGTGGTCGTTCGCTGCTTACCAGGACTCATGTTTTGCAGCAGAAGACAGGTTGTCCAGTACAGTTCGAGATAACTCAAGGAACTAGAGACTCTCTATCCGCCTGGATCAGGCAAGCGAATCTATCAGAATCAGATTATTTATTTAGATCGAGAGTTACTGACGCAGAACATATCTCGACTCGCCAGTACAACCGGATATTTCACGGTTGGATCGAGAAGCTAGGCTTGGATCGTTCGCTGTACAGTACTCATTCAATGCGAAGAACCAAGCCATATCTTATCTATAAGAAAACTAAGAATCTCAGAGTTATCCAACTTTTATTAGGCCACAAGAAGTTGGAAAGCACGGTGCGTTACCTTGGAATTGAAGTCGATGACGCACTTGATATTTCCGAGTCAATTGAGGTTTGACTGTTAGGGGGCTGCTACGGCAGCCCTGTGCCAAGAGCTGACGTAATCCGGGAGCTCTCCTGAGCAAACTAGTGGGTCATCCCAAAGCAAATAGTTATAAACTTTCCCGATGAAGTACCGCAGTAGGGTACCGATATTGACCTCTATCCAAAAGTAAAACGATGACATCGATGAAAGTTCAATTAAAATAACAGGTACCTATTTAACTACTATAAATACTATTGAGGAAATAATGCTTAGAGTTTTAGTGTTAATCTTTCTAGCTACCATATCTAGCGCCAACGCAAACGACGCTTGCTCTTTTACTGAAAAAGATACTACTGATGCGAGGAGTATATTAAAGCATTCAGACGAATATATTGGCCTTCTCAACGATATAACCCTGGGCTCTTTCAAAGGCATCAACACTACTGCAGAAACCGCAGTTTCGCTGATTGAAGAAAGGGAAAAGTTAAAAGCAAACTTCTCTATAATATCAGATTCAGCAAAAGCGATTGTTAACGGTAAAACTGACTGCTCAGCAAGAGAGTGGAATGCTATTTTGTTTAATACTGCAGCTTCTATAAGAATGATGGCAGATCTTGAGAGATTTGGTTTGATAAAAGAATGTAAAGTTTGCTGGTTTAGCGTGGTTGTCTTGCATCAGTCTCATGAAAATTTAGCAGTAAAGCTAAAAGGCTTATAAAGAGGCATCTAAGAAACGGCCAAAGCAATTGGCTCTGAGAAAAGAGTCGGACAGTGTAAGTGTGTGCTACAACTCATTGAATAAGCCTCAGCTCAGTGCCAAGAGCGGACAATGAACTCCCACATAAACGGGGCGCGAGCGTCCGGCGACCGTAGGGAGCGTATTTAAGGTGTTTGTTAGATCTTTGGGTCAAACATCATGTACAAACGTTCATCATCTTCGCCATAATTGTCATTGCATTTGCAGCCTACTCGGCATACACGGCGTTCAATAGGAATGTCCAGGTCACTATAAGACATGGCGAGCTTTAATGCGCCCACTGCCATACTATAGAAGTCCACATCTTCTTCGCTCGTACGCTGTGGGTCATCTAAGACGATTCTTTTCAAGAACTTCTTAAATGGAAGCTCTCCACCGCAATGGCGGAATACTAACATTTGATCGAAAGTGCCTTTGGTAAGATTGTCTTCAAGATCTTCCTTGTCTTGAAACCACCTTTGTTTTTCAGATTTCCTAGACCACTTTGTCGGGTTTAACTTCGTCACCCAGATGCGGCCCGTATAGGACCTATTGATTAGCTCCGTGTTGAAGACAAACATTACCGGTCCGTAGGCATTTGCTCTTCTAGCTCTATTATGAATGTCAACGGAATCAGCGAAGACATCAAACCAGATTCCATAACGCTTATCTAGGTCATCCGAGCTTTGAGGTGTTTGTGTGACCCCAAGCCGCTCAACAGTTCCCCTAGACATCAAAGAGCGAGACCGTAGAAATTGACATGCGGTCGCAACGCTATTTGCGTGATGCAACTCATCAATTCCTTTATCCATTAACGCATCAAAAACATGTTTCGAAGGTATATCCACATACGCTCCTTGAAAAATCTAACGCCGCATTCAGCGGCCTGTCCGCTGGAATGCTTTGTTAGCCATTGATTATGTTCTCGATAATCCTAAAAGCCATTTCAAACTCTGAAAAATCTTCAGCTGTCCCGTTTTGACATAGCCAATTACACATATTACCTTTTTCATCCTTATTGACAGCCTTTGAAGCAGGAGTATTTATTTCAACTCCTCTAACTCTTTTCTTGGTTCCTTCTTGAAAGTCAATGAATTGTGGATTGCTCGTTTCGAGACTATCAATTGTGGCGTTTGAAAATAAGTTTTCTATTCCAACTGAGATAGGGTTATTTTGAACTGATGGCAATACTCGTTTAAATACAAGGTTTTTTTGAGCATCCTGTTTGTTTGTGTCACAGTCGTACAGGAGTATTATTTTATTGGGGACCACTTCTGAAACAGAGTTGTTATAACTTTTCCAAATTTTATCTAAGTTTCCAAATCCATCCCCATCTTTTAACTGCACCTTGTCCAATACATCCGTTCTACGCAGCAGCTCAGCCGCCTTTTTTAGGTAACGAATATCATAATCACCCTCTAAAAATACAATTGGTTTTGCATGCTGCTTAATCTCAGAAGTAATTTCTTCTCGGTGTCTTGTGGTTTCTTTAAAAGCTTCGTAGGCAGATACGAATTCAGAAAAGTCACTCGCTGAAACTCTTTCACCATTTGGCATATTGATTATTTCAAAGCCATCCTCCCCAACTGCTTTCTCCATCCCAAGAAGAAAAAGCGGAGCATGAGTTGTAATAACAAACTGGACATTCGGGAATGACTTAATCAGCTCAGGGAGGACCTCTTTCTGATGGATTGCATGAAGGTGCGAGTCGATCTCATCAATTATTACTACTCCTTTAATATCATTGAGGCTTTCAAGTTTTCCTTCTGAAAGATCATAGTCTCTAATAATTGAAAGGAACAAATTAATCAGCTGAACTTCGCCAGTGGAAAGTTGAAATAAATTTGGAACCCAAACCTTTTCATCTTTCATTACCGAAATTTGGCGATTCTTTCTAGTGCCAGCCCCAAGTCTAATATTTCCACTTTCTTTTAGGATGACTCGTATTACCTTAAGGACTGCCTCGTAGAGGCTCGAACTTGGACCTTGATAGCCAGCAAAAACTGGAACTACAGCAGGTTGTTGCTTTCCTGGTGCCGGAAGCGCTACTTGTTGAGTTCGTATTTCAAATGCCTGCCTATCAAAAATCAGGTCAAGCAGCCAATTAATATTATTTTTCAAGGGTGATGTACAGATAATTTCCCTATTCGAATATCCAGATATTCTCTTAAGCTCCGTGTAGCTTGCTTTAGCCTTTAAATTCATTAAATTTAGCCACGCAGGTTCTTCGAATCTATTCACGGGGAAATATAAACAACACTGCTGTGCGAAAATTTTCTTCGTATTTTCTTGGTTTTCCTGAAAGTTAGCAGTGAAGTGTGAGTTTTCCGAACTTGGAATATGATTCCATTCGTGTCTAAGCGGCGTATAGCCCAGGTCGCGCTCAAAGCTTGCTCTTGAAATTGCAAGTTGCCATTCCTGTACTTTTTCGCCAGACTCGAACTCTACATTTGAAAATGAGTACGCCTCACCGGATTTTATATAGTTTGGACTTCTATATTTAAATACTTTGCCTTTCTCAACTTCAACATCCTCATATACTTCTTGCTTTCCTACCACTAGAGCATTTACGAGGTGAGACAGAAAGATACTTTTTCCTGAACCATTTTCACCGACGATGATGAGAGGTTTTGGACTTTGCCCAACTTTAGGGAACTCCACACATAAATGAGTTATTGGCCCCAAATTATCCATTTCTAATTTCTTAAAAATCATCCGATATCTCGATATTCATGGCTAACATTTCTATATTGTGTATACACACTTTGTCACTCGTTAAATTGATCATTACCTAGCTTAAAGTTACTGACCTAAAAAGATTCCAACCTTGAAACGCTCTAAATGAGCGAAAGTAACTTGAACATGCTCAATTCGATTCTAACGAGCGCACAATACCCAACTTTGATTTTTTGTTATGTCATTGACAGTAAACGACTTAAATACACAACACAATAACAAAACGTGTAATAACGCAGAGATATGTGTGCCGTACCTTATTCGTGTCATCCAAACTTACCAATGATAGGGAGGTGAGTAATCAATTAGGTTAGGCAAAAACTCTAAGGTCCGGTCCTCGCTCTTAGCAGACCTTCAGCTCCGAGCTAATAGCAAGATTCAAGCATTAGAAAAGTGACGGTCAAGGAGTAGCGCCAATCCCTACCATAAGTGTTTTTTAATTTTCTTGTTAATGTAGTTGAGAATACGGTAATCTCAAACAAATCAATATGTTAAATTTTTTACTTTCTAGCTTAAAAACTGTCTAGTTAAAGCTGGGAAGTCCAATTAGATCGAGACATTTTAATGCACACAACCTCAACACCAACAACGCCGCCTGAGATTAAACCCCAGTTTCAAGATTCAACTTTTTTCTCACGCTTAGCCGTTTTCATTACTGTCGTAGTATTTTCTGGATTTATTCTTAATGGGGTCGTCAATCATGAACAGTTCGGACGATTCACTTTATGGATAGGCTTACATGGAGCATGCAGTGCTGCCTGGTACCTGTTACTTATTAATCAGTTAAGGCTTTCCAGAACCGGTCGTATGGAAGCACATAGACGTATGGGAAAACTGAGTGTCATGCTGGTGATAGGTATCTTGTCGACTGGTGTAATGATGGTGCTGGGACTATACGACTACCTGGTTAATATGGGGGCTTTTGACCCTTCCGACGCAAGCGCTCGAACGCGAGCAGGAGGCTTGATAGGCGGAACCTTTTTGCAGTGGACCATATTTGCAACTTTATACATTTTGGGGTTGCTTAATATACGCACTCCAACGCACCACAAACGATTTATGTTGGCCTCTGCTATACAAATGATGCCAGAGAGCCTGTCTCGTATTACTCATGTGCTGGGGCTGCCGGGATACGGGATGCTGATCATTATGTTATTGGTTTACTTATCGATTATGGTGTACGACTGGAGAACGGACCGCCGCCTTCACTGGAGTACCCTTATTTCTCTTGCACTGTTTAGCCTATTGGCGATCTCGATTTACACAGTTTTCCGCTCACAGATCTGGGGAGACTGGGTAGTTAACATGTTAAGCGGAATTTGATTGCCACAGTAACACTAGAAAGCAAGCCAGCGTTGCTGTTTTGTACGCAGGAACTGAACTCAGAGCCATCAGATCCGCTTTTGGTAGATGATTGTCAGTCTGCAATGAGCGAGGAGCAGACCTTGGCTTTTTCCTCGTGGATTCAACTAATGAGTCGCCTCCTGCTACAAGTAAGAGCGGATGACGCCTAGCATGAAGGGCACGCTTAACTCAGCAATATTGCACGTTTTGTTATTGTGTTCGGCATTTAAGTCGTTTACTGTCAATCACATAAAGAAAAATCAGAGTTGGATATTGTATGTACGCCCGATGGAGGGTGACTGAGCATGCTCAAATTACTTTTGATAGTTCGAAACTTTTCAAGACCAGAATGTGCTCTTAATCAGTAACTCAAAAATTGGCAACTATTAATTTGAGAGAGTTACTATGTATGAGCGTGCAAAATAATAATATACAAACATCATAAGTGAGTGAAGGGAGAGGGTTCGGTGTCACAGTTTCTTAGAGATATAAAAATTTCAAATGTGAACGTTACCGAACAGATGCTCCAGGCTATTAATGAATTTCTGGCTGGAAAGATGAGCTCCACAAACAAGGCCATTGATGCTCAAGGTATATCAGAACAAGAGAAGTCTGAGCAAAGGCTAGATCTGTTCTATGTTATCCGTTTTGATAACAGAGGGTATCGACTTTACGATCCGCAAGAAGCGTTTCGGTTTTACCAGCAAGCTTCAGAGGTAGAGAGGGTCATTTTTACTCTCGACTCCATACAAAGTGAACGAACGAATCGAATGTACGGCACTTTCTGTGAATTGAGGTTTGATGCAAATGATCCCAATAATTGTATTATCCAAGTGTCTTCCGACGATGGAGATGCCGTTGACTCGATGTATAACGGCTTATTAGAGATTATAAGCAAAAGTAAGAGCCTAAGTGGTTGGGCGAGGACCGCCTGGACCCAACTTCTCGTTCAGATACTTGGAGTGGCATCCGGCTTTGTTTTGAGTCTTATTGCGGCAATAAAGATATCCCCATACCTGAAGATTGATAACAATTTTGTCCTTTCCTTTATTTTTGCTTTCCTTATATTCTCCAATGCTTGGGGGTTTATCAACCAGCAGATCCTCAGCCTCATAAACTATTCTTTCCCGAACATTAGATTCTCAAGAGAGGGTAAGAGCTCCTTCAATTGGCTTACCCAAGCGGTTGTGGGTGGATTATTCGTAGCGCTATTTCTCTTCTTCTTCGGACAAATCATGGGCTGGGTAGGAAGTATATTAGGTGCCTTCATTGTGGGAAGATGAGGTTTATAATAACGCAGGGCGAGGCACGCCTAAAGCCTTGCTCGCGACGTTAGGTGCACAGATAGATTAAAAGGTTACGATGATTCTAAACCGCAAAATTGCGATTACTGATTAACGAGGAAACTCGTTATTGCTAGACCTCTATAGAAGCGTCTACCTTTGACATTGAGCAGCTAAGACCAAAATCGCGCCGGGCAAGATTGAGAGAGGAGCGAACTTTCGGATTTTTGTTTAATTCAACTAGTGACCAACCTCCCTGTTATTAGTAGGTGGAGGTGACGCCAATCATGCGGGACTCACTTATCTTAGCAATATTGCGCGCTTTGTCATTGTGTTGTGTATTTAAGTCGTTTAATGTCAATTACATAACGAAAAATTAAAGTTGGATATTGTGCTCCCGTTGGAGTGTAACTGAGTATGCTCAAATTACTCTCTGCTTTCTCAGGGAGTTTCAAGACCGAAAGTTTCTTTTTATCAGTAGCTTAAGAGCCAGAAAAACTATCAATTGAACCAGTTACAAAGTGCGCGCACACTATATAAATGTCATGTTTTTTGTGCCTGAAATAAAATAATGAAACCTATAAAAGCCAAATATACTGAAATTGTCTTACTGCTAGCCAGGTTAGTTCCTTGGCTTTTTCCTAAGTGGCTTCGGTTTATTGCAAAGAGCTACTCTCGAAAAGAGCAAGAGTCGATTCACCATCTATATGAAAAAGAGGATCGAATAAAAGCTGTCAGTCTTTTCGACGGAAGCTTCACATGGAAAGCTATAAGCGTAGTTGTAAAGATTGATCATGATGATTTGGATTCGATTCGCCGATGGCTAAAGTCCAATGCATCTCCTGGTGATTACGACCCTGATAGAGATGATGCCGTCTTTAAAAACAGGTATGATCATGGTGGCGGGTACAGAAATTTAGGTTGGATTCATTTTCACAGAGAAGATAGGGTAACTTCCTTAATAAGAATGGAGGAAGAAACAGAATTTTGTGATTCTTGTTATGTGTCGTTATCCAAGTATTCGTATGGAATTAACTATTTGTCCCTATATTTTTTTCTTAAAGAATCAGCAACAAGAATGGTCTCCAACGTTGATGTTAGCGAGATAAAAAGATACTACTCCTTTGCTTCCGCAAATCCATTTTCACAGCAATTTAGAGCTATTCAGCATCATGACAAACGAAACCTAGTTGAAGAACTCATAAATGAAAATATAAACAAGGTTTGCAGCGATGTGGTCAGTATTGCTAGAAAAGTTCTTAGTTTATGGCGAATAACTAAGGATGAATCAAAGTTAACGCTAATAGCAGATATCTATCGAGATACTAATGAGCCCTATTTCATTGAGGTTGATGGAGGCGAGGATGATAGTCATGTTCATGTTTGTCGACGAAGTCTTGGATTCTTTGATGATAAAATAAGCAGCGATACTTCAGAACACTTTTTAAGTCGTTATGTGGTCGAGAAGAATGATTTGGATGCGTTGTTTATAAAGAGCAAAAGCTTGGAGGAGTTTGACCGGCTTGATAACTTTGCTCGGAATGGATTGGCTCTATACGACTCACATATATTTATCTCAATGTTTATTGACGTAGCGAAACAACAGGTAGAGATTTCGGAGTACGCTAATTCAGCATTGTTGAAGAACTCAAACAAGGTTGAGAAAAACTATGACATACTTTTCGAGTCTACCAACAAGCTAGAATCATTAAGGGAAAATATTCTGGCGGTTCAGAAAGAAATTCCTCATGGCTGTAGCCAGTCTTATTCAGATAGCGCAAAAAGAATTGCAAAATATAGGCTTAAGCTTGCTGATAAATTAAAAGCATCTATAGATCGTAGGCTGTCCGGATTGAATAGTGAAATGCAGGTTCAAAACCTTCGGTTCAATAGAAAATATTCATTGCTTGTTGGAGTCTTGATTATAGTTCAAATCTTACTAGCAGCACTAACTATTGACTGGGATAAATTAGAAGAAAGATTTAATTCTAGCTTTTTTAAACATGAGGACGTGGTGCAGAAGCAGAGTTCAGCGGAGAAAGGCCAACATAACAAACTACCGCAGCCGACCGCTAACGCGTCCGCTGAGTATGAGTAGGGCGTTAATTGTATGGAGGCAGCGTGAAGTACTTTGCTTACGGCTCAAATATGTCACTTCCAAGATTGAAAGAGAGGGTTCCAAGTGCTGAGCGACTAGGAACGTATACTCTTACTGAACATTCTCTCCGATTTCACAAGGTGAGCAAAAAGGATGGATCTGCTAAGTGCGATGTGTTGTTTACTAAGAATCCTGAAGATTATGTGGTTGGCGCGTTGTTTGAAATATCAGACGCCCAGAAAGGCGCTCTCGACAGTGCTGAGGGATTGGGCTACGGTTACCAGGAAAAGCAGGTTTTGGTAGTTGATGATCAGGGGAGTTCCTTTGAAGCTATTACATACTATGCAACGAATACCGATTCTTCTTTACTCCCATACTCTTGGTATCTAGATCACGTCATATTCGGCGCGAAAGAAACAGGAGTTCCGGCTAACTACCTTTGCTTTTTGTCGGCCACAAAAAGCAAGGAAGATCCTGATAAAGAAAGAGATGCAAGAGAACGTGCAATATACAGTTAACAGACGCAGGCACAGCGACGGCCTTTCTGCTGCGGCTCCGCCTTCACTGCAAAGCCGCGCGTGCTGACGGCGTTAGCATCACGGAGAACCTTTCAGTGAATGAAGTAGATGAAAAGTACCATAACCTCGCTAGAGACGCTCTCTTTAAGAGCCTTCATGATTGCCGGCTTCAAGACGACGTTTCTGCGAAAGTCGAAAAGTCGGAGATATTGAAAGCCTTTCATTACTCGGGGAGTATTCTTAGAAGCAATTCGGGTGACGTTCATTACCGTTTCATGGCCGAAACTGTGTTTATAACCTGCATAAGGCTCGCACGATGCTTGTTTTACCCTCTAGAGGCAAGAACTATAGTCCTAAGAGGTAAGCAGTATTCAATCACTGCGGAGCAGCAGCTAGAGGTCATGAGGCGGAATCTAAAAGAGTTAGAACAATATGGAAGTTAACAATCGGCTGTTGTCGCCCCTACGGGGCTGAGATGACCTTTCCGCAGCTGGGCGTTAACGTCCGCTGTTGGCACGAAGCGGACTATCGATTCATACTCAAATCAAGTGTTATTAACAACCCTCTTTAAATAATATTTTATAGCCCTTAAAAAGGCTTTTAACATAATTAAATCACTTTATAGTCCATATAAAGATTTTTATATAAATATAATTGCGTACCTTAAATAGTCTGCTACACTCTAATCATCGGTTTAAAGCCTATTTAAGGTTCTTTATATGGATTCCGAGCATATTTCAGCCATCATAGGTCAGCGAGTCAGGCAGTATCGGCTGAACCAGGATTTAACTCAGGAGGACTTAGCTACCTTAGCTAATGTCTCACTGAATGCGGTTAAATCTGCCGAGGGTGGTAAAAGCACCTTACCGACCTATGTCGCCATTCTTCAGGCTTTGGGTCATATCGACAATTTACTGGCCGCATTCCCGGACGAGGGCGTTTCTCCTGTGCAACTACTTAAAAGTAGCACCAAACAGAAGAAGCGAGCGAGCGGTAAAACGCGTGTGAAACCTGCTGATAATGAGGAGCTGGACTGGTGATTAATACCATTGAAGTTCGCTACAAAGGTGAGCCTGTCGGTGCCTTAAGTTATAACAAAGGCGACACGGCTGCGCGGTTCGAATACTTATCTGAATTTGTCGAAAAAAACATTCCGCTTGCGCCTTTAACCATGCCCGCCGAGAAGGGACGAATTTACTCCTTTCCGGGGTTAAACTGGGATACCTTCAGAGGCCTGCCTGGCATGCTGGCGGACTCTTTGCCTGACGACTTTGGTAATGCGGTACTGAACCAATGGGTTGCGCAACAGCCTGATCGCACAGAACCTTTGAGCCCGCTTGAGCGGCTTCAGTATACCGGTGAGCGGGGCATGGGCGCTCTTGAGTATCATCCTGCTCGTAAGAATCAAACCAACGCCAAAAACAAAGACATTGAGCTTGAAAGCTTAATGAAGTTAGCACAGGAAGTGCTGGATGCACGAAAGGGTTTTCGTCAGCGCACACACTTTGATGACGCCGCAGACAAAGAAATGATGCAGGCCTTGTTAGCGGTTGGCACCAGCGCCGGTGGCGCAAGACCAAAGGCGGTACTGGCATTTAATAAGGACTTCAGTCAGGTTCGTTCCGGGCAGGGGCTGGTGCCCGAGGGCTTTGAGCATTATCTGCTGAAGTTTGACGGCGTAAAAGAGCGCGACCCGTCTCAGCAAACCTTTGGTGACCCGCTAGGTTACGGTGCCATGGAGTATGTGTATTACTTAATGGCCACGCAAGCCGACATTCATATGATGCCATGCCATTTGCTGGATGAAGGCAACCGGCGCCATTTTGTGACCAAGCGCTTTGACAGAATAGGCAATGAGAAAAAGCACATTCAAACGCTTACCGCTATTAAGCACGTGAATTATCACGACATTGGCGCGTTTTCTTATGAGGAGCTGTTTCAGGTTGCCCGTCAGCTAAGGTTGCCACGGGCAGACGCTATAGACTTATTTCGCCGTATGGCCTTTAACCACGTAGCAACCAACCACGATGATCACTCCAAGAACTTTGGTTTTATGCTGGAGGACAAGCAGTGGCGATTGAGTCCGGCTTACGACGTTGCCTTTAGCTATAAACCCGGAAACCCCTGGGTAGAGCAGCACTGGATGTCGTTAAACGGCAAGCGCAGCGGCCATACCCGAGCCGATTTTTACGCACTGGCAGACGTTCAGTTACCAAAGGTAGAGCGCAAAGAAATCGATGCCATTATTGATGAGGTGATAAACGCGGTGTCTCAGTGGCGGGAGTTAGCCACTGAACATGAGGTGCCCAAAGCGCTTGTGGAATCAATTGACAGGCACCTCAAGTTGAAAGATTTTGCCTAATAAGGCTGTTTACTAGGAGCCTTCTGCTTTCGGTTTAAGGTTTTCATGAACTTCGCTAGCATCGAAGCTTGACTCTGAGTCCGGTTGCTCACCTTTACCGAACTTAATGCTCATTATGGCTTCGACTTCGCTGTCGCGATTACCCCCTACAAAGACACCCGTTTCATAGGACGTCGATGGCCTGGTAGTGGTGCGGCACGACAATATGCCACATTCGCGAACTTGCTCGTAACGACGAGTAAAACCTACTTGAGATGTATTCTGTGTCTGCTCTTTGTCGACCAGAGTTTCACGGCTGGAAACCGTAAACCAGTCGTAGTTATTTTGTAAGGTCAATTCAGCTGCGCGAAGCATAGCAAAGTCCATTGCTTTTTCAGTATCGGAACCTTTCGCCTTAAAGTGAACCCGATACTGGGTGTCGCTTAGCTGGCTTTCCTTATAGCCGAAGCCGTTATCTTCTGCCTGACGGTACTCAGGCGAACTTGAGCATGCAACTAATGCTATTGATGAAAGTAAAGCAAGTGCCCAATATTTCATAATATTGCCTCCTCATTGAGTGAGTTAGGTCAAAAACCTATTTATAGACTAGGTAAACTTTTGATAAATAGATTGGTATTTTCGAAATTTTTACGGCGGTTGACGCTGCTAAGGCTAACCAGTGGGCAGATGAGTTACTATGAAATGATTTATGTGCCGGAGTCTTATTATTCTGACCATACTGCGTACTCATTCCCGCTAGGGCAAGTAAATTGAAAGCGTCGACCACCGGGAAAATCAAATATCGGCTTAATGATTTTACCGCCTGCGTCTTCAACGCTTTTTAAACTTTGTTCGAGGTCTTTGCTGTATAAAACCACCAATGCGCTGCCCGTTGACGTTTGTGCAACCAAGTCAGATTGGTAAAAGCCGCCATCGAGCCCTGCATTTTGAATAGCAGAGTATTCCGGACCATAGTCAACAAACTCCCAGCCAAAGGCCTGTTGAAAAAAGCGCTTGGTTGCTTCAAGGCTCCGCGCCGGTAGTTCAATGTAATTAATTTTGGTTGAGCTCATTGTATGCCTCACTTAGGGCTTTTTGGAAAACGATTTTGCCTTCCGTAAGCGTATCAGAGTTTTCGTAACCCACCACTTGATAATCTCTGGAAATCAAAAACTGAAGCATAGCCGGATAGCGGTTTGAATTCTTATGGGCATGTGAGAATTTCTAAATTTTGTTGGAACTTTTGAGATTAATCATAGCGGCGAGCATGAGTATATGCTGGAGCTTCAACCGTTAATTGCTCTACTATGCGGCAACGAGCTTCTTAACCTTGAGTTCTTTACGGTGTTGCTCGGCATGCCAAAGTTCATATTGAGACTGCTGGTTTAGCCAGCTTTCCGCTGAAGTATTAAATGCGATTGATAGTCTGATAGCCATTTCAGGGCTAATACCAGCCTTGCCGTTCAGAACAGCACTTAACGTTTTCCGGCTTACGCCTAGAGCTTCCGCTGCAGCGGTTACAGATAAACTAAGAGGCTCTAGACAAAGCTCTCGTACAACTTCGCCAGGGTGGGGTGGATTGTGCATCAACATACGAATACCTCAGTGATAATCTTCATAATTTACTATCTCGGCATCTCCATCCTCAAATCGGAAGGTCACGCGCCAGTTTCCGCTGACTGTCACTGACCAAATTCCAGATCGGTTGCCGGAGAGCTTATGGAGTCGAAGGCCTGGTAAATCCATGTCTTTGGTGCCAGATGCCGCATTCAACCTACCGAGAATAAGCCGAAGCCTCTTTGCATGGCTGGCCTGAATCCCTGCGGTGCTACCGAACCTGAAAAACTTAGCCAAACCTTTGTGCTTGAAGTTTCGGATCACGACTAAATCGTACCCTGTAACGTATCGGGTGTCAATTTTTCTAGTTTCTGTATACTACGCATGGACACCTTGCTTAAAAAGTTATTCATCTTCGAGCTCCTCCCTAATTCGCAAAAAACTGGCAAAGCGCGGCACGCCATTATTGGTGTAGCCGTGGTACTTGTAGGTAATGATACTCCCGACAGGTGGCGGGTTAGTGCGTTCTGCATCTGTAAACCCAGTGCCAATAGAAAATTCAATGCCTTGTTGATTTCGCACGCGTAAGGCGCCGAGCATACCGGTATATTTGCCTTTGCCCGGTAAATGGGCGATAACCTCGGCCTCATCGTCGAAATAGGGTTTTAACTTCAATAAAGCGTCGCTCCTGCCAGACTGATGAGGTGCCGTTGCTAAGTGCAGCATCAGGCCTTCTGCGCCATTCTCAACCATAGCTTGCAGGTGTTTGCTTAACTCATGGTTGGAATGAAACCGTTGCTGCTTTACCGGCTTAATATGCTCAGCGTTTATTTGTTCAATTAAGCTTGAATAGTTTTTGTATCGCTCCTCAAAAGGCATCTGCGCGTCTGGCATATCAAACACCATGTATTTCACTTGCCGCCAGCGGTTATCTTTTGGTGTTTGGGTGCGCACAATAGAGCTTAAAGCCTCAAAATTCTGACGTTTTGCCCACAGTTCACCGTCAAGCCAAACGTCGGGTAGCGGTGCAGTAAACCATTCAGGAGCTGATATCAGGTTGCCTTGCCGGGTCAGTAGTTGCTTGCCTGTCCAAATAGCCCGAATACCGTCGTATTTTTCACTTACTAAATAGTCGCTAACGGGGGTGGTTTTGTCCTGTTCGTACACTTTTGCCAGTTGGATTTGCGTTGGGGCCTGCAACGCTGCTGCAGGAAAGGCACAAAAGGCGGTGACGTATAGAACAGCTAAATAAACGAGACGAATTTTAGAGAGTTTTGGCATCCTTGCATCCTTATTTTTCATTCAGTTTCTGAGATGTCGCGCTAACGGAAAGTAAATAGGGTAGCACTGGTTATTAAGGCTAATGCCGAGGTAATGACGTATTGTGAGTTAAGCAAAAGGGCTATTGTTTTTACAATGCAGCTGCAATCAAGATAACAATAAAAAAGTTGTTTTATTATTGAATTACAATACTTATGATGTATATTCAGTTTGTATACATCATTTGGGTTGTTTTATGACTACACTAAAAGACATTGCAGAGCGCCTCGCTGCCGAGCGCAAAAAACAGAACTTATCGCAAAAAGACATGCGAATGCTTATTGGCATGTCTCAACAGCAATACCAACGAGTGGAATCAGGACAAGATTTAAAAGTTTCCACATTGCTGCGTATTTTAGCTGGCTTGGGGCTTGAGTTGTCCATTACCGATCCAAAGCAAATAGAGAATCATCAACCGGTAGAATCCTCCTCGTCGACGGATGACTTTTGGGCAAACAAGCATAAGCATTTAAAGGACGGATGATGACAGCCATGAAAAGAGTCGAAAATGTTGAAGGACTCAGAATGTCTCTTAATGGCCAAGAAGTTGGAGTGTTGACGCACTATTCGGGCGGTAAAAATATCTTTGTATTTTCGCCTAGTTATATTGCGCTTCCGGTAACTCAACGTGAAACGTTGACGTTAACACAGCTGGCGGATGCGAGATATCTAACTCAGCCCTTAGTTAGCGCGCAGCGACTGGCTCCTGTTTTATCGAACTTATTACCTGAGGGTGCTTTAAGAGAATGGATGAGTCGTTCATTAAAAGTGCACACTGGCAATGAATTTCCCTTAATGGCTCATATGGGGCGAAACTTGCCTGGCGCTTTGCTAGCTGAGCCAATACAGGCAGGTCAGGTACCGGGCTGGGCTCTTGATCATCGAGAACAGGTTGAGCCGGTACAGATTGATGTCGAACACAGTCAGGATAAGTTTTCTCTGGCTGGCGTACAAATGAAGTTCTCTTCAGTGAAAGGACAAGACGGTCGATTTAACGTTGGTAGGGATGCCAACGCTGATAGCTGGATAATCAAAACACCCTCAACAGTGCACAAACATGTGCCTTATAACGAATATACTGCGATGCGGCTGGCGCAAATTGCGGGTATTGAGATACCGGAAATTAAGCTGGTTGAACTGAATCAGTTAGATAATTTGCCTGATATTCAGCTCCCTAATGAGACACATGCTTACGCAATAAAGCGTTTTGACCGGGATGATGGAAAGCGTGTACATACCGAAGATTTTGCACAGGTTTTTCAGGTGTATTCCCATGACAAATATAAAAAGTTCAATTATGAGCAAATTGCGGATGCGCTATTTCAATATGGCGCTCAGGGGTTAAAAGATGTTCAGCAAATGGCGAGAACGCTATTGGTTAATATTTTATTGGCTAACGGTGATGCACATCTAAAAAACTGGTCTCTAATTTATTCTGAGGGGCTACGACCAAAGCTTTCTCCGGCGTATGACATTGTATCTACTTTGCCTTATGTAACTGGCGAACTCGAATTTGCTCTTAACATGGCCAGGAACAAAAACTGGTATAATGTCGATATGGCTTCATTTGAAGCCTGGGCAAATAGAATAGGGGTGCCATGGCAAGCGGTTAAAGTGCACTTAGATGAAACATTGATTTTAGCGAGAGAAAACTGGCCTGATAAGCTGTCGGAATTGCCCATGGTTGATTCTCAAAAAGACGTGTTGAAAAGACATTGGCAGAATTTGCAAACCGATTTTCGCATTACATCATGAGTCAAATACGCAAAAGAAGCGTATAAGTAAAGTGAAACTCAATAAAGTGGTGGTCGCAATGCCTCAACAGAGCTCGGAACTCATTATTTTTTACGATGGCGGATGCCCATTGTGCGTTAAAGAAATGCGGCATCTAAAACGGTTGGATAAAGAAGGGCGGATTCAATTCGAAAACGTGAATGAACCAGACTTTAGTCAGCGCTACCCTCAAGTTGACGTTGCTAAGGCTAACCAGTATTTACATGGGCAGACCCGCTCGGGCGAAATGATCTATGGTCTGGATGTCACCCATGAGGCCTGGTCGTTAGTCGGTAAAGGCTGGATTATCGCCCCTCTGCGCTGGCCTGTTATTCGGTGGTTTGCTGACAAAACCTATTTATTTTTTGCACGTAACCGCAACCGCATTTCAAAGCTATTAACCGGTAAAGAGCGATGCGCGCAGTGTTCTATTGACTAATACTTATTCTAAGCCTTGTCGTTTTAAGTAACGGCTAAGCTGCTCAGTGAGTTGTAAACGCTCACTTTCTGACAGAACGCTTAGTAGCCTTTCCTGGGTCTGGACATGTTGATGAATGACTTGGTTGCTAAGAACTAGCCCTTTATCGGTGAGTTTTACCCAGTTAACGCGACCGTCGTTTTCATCCTGCTCACGTGTCACGAACCCTTTTTTCTGAAGCAATGTCAGACGGCTGGTCATACTGCCCGAAGTAACCAGCATTTGTTCCAGTAGTTGGTTAGGGGTCAACCGGTAAGGTTTTCCTGAACGGCGCAAAGTCGCCAGCACATCAAACCCTGCATCGGTGAGTCCGAACTGGCGAAAAGTATTACTCATAGCAGACGTCATATGTTTATGGATTACCTGGAGCCTGCCGACAAGTTCCATGGTTGAGGTATCGAGCTCGGGGAGCTCTTTGGCCCATTGTTGTTTTATTCGTTCTAAATTTTGCATCGCTAGTGAACTCAATATGCTCTATTATCGTATATCTTGAATTCAAGATAAATGATAGTAAGAGTACTTTCAATATGAAAAATCGGTATTTGGTTTTACTGCTGGCTCCTATGGTGAGCGCAGCGGCGCAAGAGCCGCCTAAAGTAACAGCGCAGCAATTTGTGAATTTACAGCAGGGCGAAGCGGCTCACGAAGGTTTTCGGAGAGCTCACGCTAAAGGCATTTGTGTTACGGGGGAGTTTCGCTCTAACGGGCAGTTAGCTACTTATTCTGAGGCCGCACTATTTGAACAGGGGGTAACGCCTTTTATCGGGCGCTTTTCGGTGGCGGGCAATAACCCAACCGCACCTGATTTAAAAGCACCAGTGCGTAGCCTGGCATTAAGCTTTGCTATGAGCTCGACCGAGCAATGGCGTATTGCAATGAATACGCCGCCGGTTATGGCAGTTAAAGACCCTCATACTTTTTACCAGCAAATTCAGGCCATTCAGGCAGGCCCTAAAGCAATACAGGCGTTCTTTGCTGAGCACCCTGAGAGCAGCGACTTTTTAAGCTGGAAGGCGCAATATCAACCCACTGGAAGCTTTGCTGCCGAAACTTATAACAGCATTAATGCGTTTTACTTAATTAACTCTGAAGGCAATGAGCAAGCCGTACGCTGGGCCATGCAACCCAAGGTTTTTGTTCCTGCTGATAACTTAGAGGGTGTGGATGCTCTGCATCAAGAAATTACTAACCGGGTAGTGAAAGAAGACATTGTTTTTGACTGGATGTTTACTTTGGCAAACGAGGAAGACGACGAGAACAATCCAGCAAAGGCGTGGCCGGACAGTCGCGAGCAAATTACGGCGGGGCAAGTTGTTATTACCGCGGTAACGCCGCAATTACAGGGCGAATGTCATGGTATCAATTACGACCCGCTGGTGTTACCAACAGGCATTGAAGCAACCCGTGACCCGATACTGCGGGCTCGGTCTGCGGCTTATGCCGAGTCTTATCGGCGCAGAGCAAAAGAAGCGTTAATGGGTGAGCTAGAGGGGCAGGGCAATGAGTAACCCACATAAGTTTTCGGTATCAATGCGCTTGTTCCACTGGGCTATGGCGGCGTTGGTTATTTCGATGTTGGCGGCGGGGTTATTAATGGTTCGCTCATTAGAGCCCTGGCAGTTAAGCATTTTAACCGTACATAAAGCTTTCGGTGTTGTTGCTGCCGTATTGGTTATTGCGCGCCTGGTTAATCGTTTGTTCCATGAAATTCCGGCATTACCTGGTGACCTATCGAGTTTACAGAAGTTTGTCGCTAAGGCTTCTCATTGGCTGCTTTATTTGCTGTTGTTCGCCATGCCTATTTCCGGGTATTTAATGCAGTACTTTGCCGGGCGGCCCATAGACGTATTTGGCTGGTTCCGTTTACCGGCGGTGCTTACTGTCGACATTGAGAATTATGCCGTATTTAGAGAACTGCACGGCTGGCTGGCAATGGCACTTATGGCATTGGTTGCTTTACACGTTGCTGCGGCCTTGCATCATCACTTTATTCGTAAGGACAAGGTTCTAAGAAGTATGCTTTAGTGCGTTATTGCCTAACGCTGTTTATATTGTGTTGGGCAGTAGCCGCGTGACACTCCCGCGGGGCGCAGTTTACGATGTTTAGTATTGCGCCCCGACACACGTTCCCGCCACAAGCGAAAGCTGCCGGGCTTAAGTTGCGAGCGCATAAACTTCACAACCTGCTTTTCCTGCAGGCCAAATTGTTCTTCAATAGCCTCAAACGGCGTGCGGTCTTCCCATGCCATTTCAATAATTCGAGATTTCTCAGGTTCGGTCAGGTTCATAGGTGACTATGTAAAAGGTTTTATCAAATTACGTTGGCCAATCTTAATCGGATCGTTTTTTTGTGGTATCGATAAAGCGCTAAAACTATTTAGCGTCGTTGAATGAACCCTTTGTCTGGCGCACTCGTATAACTAATGACATATTTAAACGCGAGTTGGCTCTATTTGATAATCTAATTCGTACCACTTAGAACCTGTGCGGATGCTACCCTTGCAGTTTAACCTTAAACTAGGGAAACCTTTGGCTATAAAAAAACGAAGTTCACTGATAGCGATAATCCTCTATATTGTGGGGTTAATTCCTTTATTAATGGTTGCGGCCTGGATCGGAGCTTTAGTGGAGGAACGAATTAAGCAATCCACTAAAGATGAAGCACTAACAGAGCTTCTGCTTGCTAAGTCTTCTTTAGAAGCGTCTCTTTTCAGGGATGTTTTTTTATCCGATAGTCTGGCAACCGTATTCAGTATCGACCCTGAAGAAGCGTCTAAGAATTTTGAAAACATAGGTTCTCGTCTGATTGAAAGATCGCAAAATGTTCGTAACGTTGGTATAGCACCAAATGATGTGGTCGAGAAAATTCTACCTCTAAAAGGAAATGAAAGGGCTGTTGGTTTAGATTTTAGAACCGTACCTTCTCAATATAAAACGGTGAAAGCCGCTCGTGACTTAAAAGATGTCTTTCTTGCAGGGCCTTTAGAGCTCGTTCAGGGGGGGCGTGCTGTTATAGCCCGGCTTCCTATTTTTTATGATTACCCACGAAGCGAGAATTACTGGGGCTCAATAAGTGTGGTTATTGATTACGACAGACTGATGAACTCGGCAGGGCTTTTAGATATTGAGAATGCCAAAGTCGCTTTACGCGGAGTTAATGGACTTGGGGAAAAAGGGGAGGTATTTGAAGGGGACAAACTAACTTTTGAGCAGTCGGATTACCAAGGAACCTTAATAATCCCTAATGGTGAATGGGCGGTAGCTGCGAAATTTGATGCGACAGTTACTCAAACACAATCTCTTCTAATCGATATTGGGCGGCTGAGCCTCTTATTTTTGTACACGTTGGTTTTCTTTGGAACCTTCATGCTTTGGCGCTCTTATCGAATAGAGCGCAGTATGGCGAATCGAGATGCTTTAACTCAGCTTTTTAATCGACGGTTTTCACTCAGTTATCTCGAAAACTTAATGAGTAAGAGAAAGCCCAAAAAACATTTTTATGTGTTGGTTATTGATCTCAACCGGTTTAAGGAAGTGAATGACAAATATGGTCATGATGTGGGTGATAGCATGTTACAACTCGTCGCTAATGGTCTTGAGAAGTCGGTCCGGGCTTCGGATATCGTGGCCCGAATGGGAGGTGACGAGTTTTTAGTAGTTGTGAATAGAGTTGAGACCGAAGAAGCCATTACAGCTATCATTGAAAATATAAAAAAGAACGTTGAAAGTGAGAGCGTCGAAGTGTCAGGAAGCATATTGAAACCGTCGTTGAGTATTGGGTTCGCGAGTAATACAGAGGGCGCGGGCACACCTAAAGATCTTTTGAAGCTTGCTGACCAGAGAATGTACGAGGATAAGAGTAAGGGCTAAGTGTATGCCTTTATTTTACTGTTTTTTCTTCTACACTTAACGATGAAAAGGAAAGAAAACGCACTGACATTTTTAATGATTAAGGAGGCTTTATGACAGGGCCAATGAATCCGAAAGTTAAAAAACATGAGCAGGATCTGACCGAAGAAGAAAAGCGTAAACTGCAGTCTCAGCAGGACAAAGAAAACCAGAGCCGCGAAGATCACCGTCGGCCGGGTTCAACGCATGACACTCATTCGCAAAAAGATAAGCAGATTGCCCCTGAGCAACGTGGCAAGGACTCCCAATAAGAGTAGGAGGCTGTTATGCCTGACGTTTGGCGTGATAAAGACGAGCGAATGTATCAGCATATCAAGCAGTCGCAGCTAGATGACGGTAAGAGTGAAGATGAGGCTGAGGAAATTGCCAGTCGTACCGTGAACAAGCAGCGGCGCGAGGAAGGGGTTACTGATAACACCACCACTCAGGGTACCGGTAACCCCAATAGCCGGCTTGAAGAGCGCACTAAAGATGAGCTCTATAACCGGGCGAAGCAGCTTGATATTGATAACCGCAGTGAAATGAGTAAAGACGAACTGATTGAGGCGATAAGGCAAAAGCAGTAATGGATTAAAGCTGACGACTGACTGCTTTGATGGTTTAATATGGCCATTAGTAGCAAGGAAAGTTGTCAAATTGTCATGGCCGACACGCAGTACATAACCAAAAATCGTCTTTCTCAAGAAGTGAATAAAGCTCGCGTATGGGTCGCTATTATTGGCGCGCCTATTGCGGGTTTTTTAATGTACAAATTACCAAATCTCTGGTGGATTGTTGGGCTAATTTATCTGTTCAGTATTGTAGGAGCAGCATCCACTAAACGTTCAGGTGCCAGGGGCGAACTAAAAACACTTAAGCTGCTAGATAAACTCCCCGATAGCTATGTTTTGTTTAACCAGGTTGATGTGCCCAACTCGCGAGCAAAACGCGGCTTTACGGAGCTGGACTTAATTGTGGTGGGTCCTAACGGCGTGTTTGTTGTGGAAGTGAAGAACAACAATTCTAAAGTAACAGGAGACGATCAGGCGGCTTACTGGACAGCTCATAAAGTAGGGAGTAAAGGTGGCCGTTATACAGCCAAAGTCCGCAATCCAATAAAACAGTTAAAAAAACAGGTTCATGTTTTAGCTGAGCACCTGAAGAAAAACCGCGCATCAACCTGGATAGACGGCGTTGTGTTTTTCTCGCACCGCAGTGCACGGGTTAAACTGTCTTCACCACCCAGCGTGCCCGTTCTTGAGCGTAAAGGACTGGTCGAGTATATCTTGAATTATCAGCCCAAGCGGGCACCCTCAAATGTAGAGAAAGTCGTCCAGCAATTAATAGAACTTAAGCAAATGACGGTTTAGTAATACTAACCAATGATTCTTCATACCTTTGCCACAACCTGTTAACAAAACCGTAACAAAGTTCTTTTAATGTGTCCCGGTGTGTGGTACTTATGAGTTGTGGTTTTTTTGTTAACGAACAGATTAACTGCAGCGCTAATACCATAATTAAAAAAGTTGTATCAAAAAAGCAGAGGGTCATACCATGGATAATTCCGAAGAACTGCAAAAGGTAAATGACAAGTCTGGAAAGGGTCGCGCCGCAAAACGTAAATGGCGTGAAATAGAACAACTAAAAGAGAAGTACCGGTTGCGGGAAGAACTCTCTGAAATGGATTACTCGCTAGAGCTCGATTTGGAAGAAATCGAATTATAAAAAAGAACGCCGTCTGGGTTAGCTCAGACGGCGTTTTGCTTTTTAGCGACTGAAAAACAGCTTAGCGAATTTGTGCCAGCATTTGTTTTAATGCTTTTGGTGCACCGGCTGCTATGTTGCCTGACTGAATGTAGTTGTGACCACCTTGAAAGTCACTGACTATGCCACCTGCTTCGCGAATTAATAATTCGCCGGCCAGCATGTCCCAGGGTTTTAAACCCATTTCCCAAAATGCATCATGACGTGCAGCAGCTACGTAAGCTAAATCTAAAGCGGCTGCGCCTGCGCGACGTACATCGGCACAGTGTTCAAACAGTTTGCTGAACATGTCCAGGTATTCTGGTAAGCGGTTTTTCATTTTGAATGGGAACCCGGTAGCAATAATTGCGCCTTTTAATTCCACTTTCGGTGAAATACGTAAACGACGGCCATTCAGCTGAGCGCCTGCCCCGCGAGATGCGGTGAAGAGTTCTTCGCGCATAGGGTCATACACAACGGCCTGCTGAACAGAGCCTTTGTGAAGCAAAGCAATAGAAATACAAAAGTGGGGAATACCGCGCATGTAATTGGTGGTGCCGTCTAGCGGATCGATAACCCACTGGAAGTCATTTTCTTTACCAGCCTGGGTACCGCTTTCTTCTGCAATGATGCCATGGTCCGGGTAGGACTTTTTGATAGTGTTGATAATAGCCTGCTCTGCGGCTTTATCCATTTCAGTAACCCAGTCATTTAAGCCTTTTGATTCGGCTTCAACAGGGCTGCCCTGATCGAAATTTTTAACTAAAATTTTGCCGGCCGCACGCGCTGCGCGCACCGCAATATTTAACATCGGATGCATACCAATTACCTGTGCTGTAAAAGAACAATTTTCGGTCGCGGATCATACCAGTGTTACGGTATCATGCCAAACTTTTCCATAAGTCGAGAAAAATCCAAGGGAAACGCCATGCTTGATAACATTCGTATTGTTCTGGTGAACACTTCTCACACCGGGAACATAGGCTCTGTTGCCCGTGCCATGAAAACCATGGGACTGTCTAAATTAACGTTAGTAGACCCTGTGCAGGAGCCGGACAGTCACGCATCCGCTTTGGCGGCTGGTGCAACTGATATTTTGGCATCGGCGACTATTGTGGACACCTTGCAAGAAGCGATTGCCGATTGCGGTCTGGTTATTGCGACCAGTGCTCGTAACCGTACGCTGGACTGGCCGCTTTTAGGGCCTCGCGAGTGTGCTGAAAAAGTGCTGGAAGAAGTAGGACAGCACGAGGTGGCTTTAGTATTTGGTCGTGAAAACAGTGGCCTAACCAATGAAGAGCTGCAGCAAAGTCAGTTCCACCTGCATATACCAACAAACCCGGATTACAGTTCTCTGAACCTGGCTATGGCGGTACAAACCGTGTGCTATGAACTGCGCATGCAGTGGCTGGAATCGCAACAACGCAGCTCTGGAGAATTACCGGAATACCCAAGAGCCGAAGATTTAGAACGGTTTTACGAGCACCTTGAAAAAACATTGAGCCAAACAGGGTTCATTGTGCGTCAGCACCCGGGGCAGGTAATGACGAAATTACGCCGCTTATTCACCCGTGCCCGGCCGGAAGAGAACGAAATTAATATTTTGCGGGGTATTTTAGCCTCGGTGGATAAATCGACAGGCAATACTTGACTAAAATAGTCAGGAATGTAAAATTTCATAACATATTATGCTGATTTAAACACCAGAGGAAACCACCATGCGCCTGACGTCAAAAGGTCGATACGCAGTTACAGCTATGCTGGACGTTGCGCTTTTTACGGCAAATGGTCCTGTGCCGTTAGCGGACATTTCTGAGCGTCAGGGAATATCTCTGTCGTATTTAGAGCAACTGTTTGCGCGTTTGCGTAAGCACGGACTGGTGGACAGTGTGCGTGGTCCGGGCGGTGGTTATCGTCTGGGTTGCCCGGCAACCGATATTTCTGTTGGTGCGGTCATTCATGCCGTTGATGAATCTATTGATGCGACTCGTTGCCAGGGTAAAGCTAACTGCCAGGGCGGTGAGCGTTGTTTGACGCATTCGTTGTGGGAAGGCTTAAGTGACCGCATAGCGGACTTCCTGGACGGCATTACCTTGGCTGAACTGATGAAAAAGCGCGATGTTGGTGATGTTCTGAGTCGGCAAAATTCACTTCATAATAAAAGTGAAGAAGAGATTAAGTTAAACTCACATCTTTAATATTGTCTTTAGTTTGTCAGGAGCAACGAAGTGCCCAAGCTACCCCTTTATTTTGATTATGCTGCAACCACCCCTGTAGATCCTGTTGTAGCAGAGAAGATGATGGGCTGTTTAACTCAGGATGGTCTCTTCGGAAACCCCGCGTCACGTTCACATAAATACGGCTGGCAGGCTGAGGAAGCCGTTGATGTTGCCCGGCATCAGGTTGCTGATTTAATCAATGCCGACGCGCGCGAAATTGTGTTTACCTCCGGCGCTACTGAATCGGATAACCTGGCAATAAAAGGTGCGGCTCAGTATTACTCAGATAAAGGCAAGCATATTATTACGCTGAAAACTGAACACAAGGCAGTATTAGATACTTGCGTTCAGTTAGAAAAAGAAGGCTTTGAAGTTACTTACCTGGACGTTGGCAGCGACGGACTGCTGGATATGGATTTGTTCCGCTCAGCTCTGCGTGAAGATACCGTCCTGGTAAGCGTTATGCTGGTTAATAATGAAGTTGGCGTTATTCAGGACATTGCTGCTATTGGGCAGCTTTGTCGTGAAAATGGCACCTTATTCCACGTTGATGCTGCCCAGGCTTCCGGTAAAGTTTCTATGGATATGGCTGAGTTGCCGGTCGATTTAATGTCACTTTCTGCTCACAAAATGTATGGCCCTAAAGGTATTGGGGCGCTCTATGTGCGTCGTACGCCCAGAGTTCGGCTACTTGCGCAAATGCATGGCGGCGGTCACGAACGGGGTATGCGTTCGGGTACCTTACCAACCCACCAGATTGTCGGCATGGGCGTTGCGGCTGAAATTGCTCGTAATGAGCTGGAGCTGGAGCCTGTGCGGGTTAAAAACCTGCAGCAGCGGTTATGGAAGGGTGTTAGTCAGCTAGAAGGTGTAACCCTGAATGGCTCTGACCAGCAACGGGTTCCGCATATTACCAATATCAGCTTTGCCGGAGTTGATGGTGAACTGCTGCTAATGGCGTTAAAAGATCTTGCGCTTTCGTCGGGCTCGGCCTGCACGTCGGCCAGCGTTGAACCTTCGTATGTGCTGAGAGCATTAGGCATTGAACATGAGCTGGCAATGAGCTCATTGCGCTTTAGTATTGGCCGTTATACGTCCGAAGACGATATCGACAGTGCAGTAGAGCTTATCCACCGCACTATCGGTACCTTGCGAGGGGCTGCTTAGTCTTTCAGCAGGCCGGCAAAGGTTTTGCGGAATTTAGCCAGTTTAGGTGAAATGACCGCCTGACAATACGGGTTTTCCGGGTTTCTGGCGTAGTAGTTTTCGTGGTAATCCTCCGCCGGATAAAAGGTCCCTAACTCGGTGACTTCCGTTACTATAGGCGCTGCAAATGCATCGTCAGCCTCTAGCTCAGCAATAATTTTCTCGGCTTCTCGTTTTTGCTCGTCATTATGATAGAAAATCGATGTGCGATATTGCGTGCCAACATCGTTACCCTGGCGATTCACCTGAGTAGGATCGTGCAGGGTGAAAAAGATTTCTAAGATTTGACGGTAAGAGATCTGCTCCGGATCGTACTGGAGTTGAGCGACTTCTGCGTGGCCCGTGTTTCCCGTGCAAACTTGTTCGTAAGTGGGGTTTGGCGTATGACCACCCGTGTAGCCGGATTTAACCGACTGAATGCCTTTTACCTGAAGGAAGGCAGACTCAACACACCAGAAGCAGCCGCCGCCCAGAGTAGCTTGTTGGTATTCATTGTTCGCCATGTCAGAACTCCTTATCGTCAAATAGACGTCTATATGGCTAATTTGTTTTAGCATCCTAGCTGAGAATAAGTGAAAAAACAATCACTGGGTATTCGATTTCTGCGCTGATCTCACGTATAATCCGCGCGACTAATTTATCCCTTTATTTTATTGGAGTTTATAACCATGGCTTTAGAGCGCACTCTATCAATTATCAAGCCTGATGCAGTTGCAAAAAACTTAATCGGCGCTATCTACAACCGTTTTGAATCTGCTGGCCTTCGCATTGTTGGTGCTAAAATGATGCACTTAAGCAAAGAACAGGCGGAAGGTTTCTACGCTGAACACAAAGAGCGTCCTTTCTTTGGCGCTTTGGTTGAATTCATGACTTCAGGTCCTATCGTTGTTCAGGTTCTTGAAGGTGAAGACGCTGTGCGTAAAAACCGTGACATTATGGGTGCTACGAATCCTGCAGAAGCACTGGCAGGAACTATCCGTGCCGACTATGCTGAAACTATAGACGAAAATGCGGTACACGGTTCAGATGCAACTGAATCTGCTGCGCGCGAAATCTCTTACTTCTTCAGCGACGAAGAAGTTTGCCAGCGCACTCGTTAAGACGTAAGAAAATATGGCCTGACGGAAACGTCAGGCTACATCAGAACACTGGAGCTTTATGACCAACGCAATAGATAAAAAAGTGAACTTACTCGACCTGAATCGTGAGGGGATTAAAGAATTCTTTCGTGAAATGGGTGAGAAACCGTTTCGTGCCGAACAGGTTATGAAATGGCTGTATCACTTTTGTGTCGATGACTTTGATGAGATGACGAATCTCAATAAAGCTTTGCGTGAAAAGCTCAAGCAAGTAGCCGAGATTCGCGCACCTGAAATTCGTGAACAACAGCAGTCGTCAGATGGCACCATTAAGTTCGCGATGACTTTGTTTGACGGTCAGGACGTGGAAACGGTATGGATACCCGAAGGTGACCGCGCTACTTTGTGCGTGTCTTCTCAGGTTGGTTGTGCATTAGAGTGCACTTTCTGTTCCACAGGGGCTCAGGGCTTTAACCGTAACCTCAGTGTGGCAGAAATTATCGGCCAGGTGTGGCGGGTGAACCAGCTGTTAGGGGCTTATGGAAAAACCGGAATTAAACCCGTAACGAACGTTGTCATGATGGGCATGGGTGAACCACTGCTTAACTTAAATAATGTTGTTCCGGCAATGGAGTTAATGTTAGATGACCTGGGCTTTGGTTTATCAAAGCGTCGTGTCACTTTAAGTACTTCCGGTGTTGTTCCCGCGTTGGAAAAATTACGTGAACGCATTGATGTCATGCTGGCTATTTCGCTGCATGCACCAGACGATGAACTCCGTAACGAAATTGTACCTGTTAATAAGAAGTACAATATTGAAGAATTTCTGGCATCGAGCCGTCGTTATGTTGAGCAGTCAAAAGCTCAGCGTAAAGTAACGGTAGAGTATGTCATGCTGGACCATGTGAATGATTCAACTGATCAAGCGCATGCGCTGGCGAAAACATTAAAAGATACCCCAAGTAAAATTAATCTTATTCCGTTTAACCCGTTCCCGGGCTCGGACTACGGCCGTTCCAGCAACTCGCGTATTGACCGTTTTGCTAAGGTACTGATGGAGTATGGGTTTACTGTAATGGTAAGAAAAACCCGGGGTGACGATATTGACGCAGCTTGCGGACAATTGGTCGGCGATGTCATTGATCGTACAAAACGCATACTGAAGCGTCAGCAGAAACAGCGTGGTGGAGAAGCAATAGCTGTAAAGACCGCGTAAATTAACAGAATCGCAGGCACAAGGAGTGTGATAATGCGAGCCGCTTTATTATTGATAGCCGTAGTGCTATATGGTTGTACCGCTAACCCTGAACAGTCGGTTTCTGAGGGTAAAGATGTACGGTTGCAGCTGGGACTTGCTTACTTAGCGCAAGGGAAGTTAAAACTTGCGCATCCACATTTGCAAACCGCATTAAAGAATAACCCTCAGTCTCTGGATGCCAACCTTGCCTTAGGGCAATGGTATTTATCGACAAATGACGTTGATTCAGCTTTGTCACTTTACCAACAGGCATTATCATGGCAACCTATGAGCGGTGCATTGTACAATAACTATGCGGTTGCACTGTGTGTGGCTGGTGACTGGAAAACAGCACTGACGTATTTTGATAAAGTGAGGTTGGATAGTAAGTATTCACATCACGACCGGGCCAGGAAAAACAGAGCCGAATGCCTGGCACGAGGAAGTCACGACGCAGCTCAACCATAACAGGGAAACCCCTTACAATCATGACTGCTGAAAACGAACCAACACAAGATAACGAAAAAACAGAACCTGAAGCGGTAAAAGAAACAGAACAAATGCCGAGCAAGGGTCCTGGACAAATACTAAAAGAAGCTCGTGAAGCAAAAGGCCTAAGCCAGCGCGAGGTTGCAGACCAACTGCGTTTGAGAAAGCAGATCATTGAGTTGCTGGAAGTCGATGACTACTCAACTTTTTCGACGCCTACTTTTATTAAAGGTTATTTAAGAGCTTACGCCAAGTTATTGGATCTGGACGACACTGAGTTATTTCAGGCCTACAAGGCAAAAGGCTTTCAAGAAGTTCAAAGTAGCCAGATGCAGAGCTTTTCACGACGTAAGAAGCATCAGGAAAACGATAACCGCTTAATGCTGATTACATACGTGGTCATTATTGTTGTTATTGCCTTAGTTATTTGGTGGTGGCAGGAGCCTGACCTTGGTTTTAATGAAAAAGCTAACGGCACTCAGGAAAGTTCAGAAGTTGCTCCGACGGATGCCGATGGTGAAGCCGACAGTGTTGGCGGTATTGAAATTTCGAATCAGCCGACCGAGCCACAAATTCGGCCTGACGAAGAAGACGCGGTATTAGAGTCAGATGTTGAAGCCGAAGACACTAACGTTGCTGTTGAATCTGTTCAGGAACCGACTGCAGAAGGCGAAGAACTGAATAGCGAGTCGACGGGCGACACCTTAGCAGGTGCTGAGCCGGTTACCGAAGAGACAGATAATGATTCGTCTCTTGAAAGTGCTGAAGAAGCTACCCCTGAAGCTCAGTCAGCAGAAGCTGATGCTGAGCCGATGGAAGCCGCTCAGGTGGCGGCAGAGCAATCTGAGCAGCCTGAAGCGAGTTCACCCAGTTTGGTTTTAGACTTTAATGAAGAATGTTGGGTGAAAATTGATGACGCCACCGGTGAAACTCAGGCCGTTGGTGTTAAAGCAGCGGGCTATCGCATGCCGGTACCGGGCGAGGCTCCATTTTCGGTTACACTATGTAAACCCGAAGCAGTTAACGTAAGTTTTAACGGTAATGCAGTTGATATGAGCCAGTTCCGTACGGGCCGTGTTGCGCGCTTTACCGTGCCGACAGAGTAGTAGAGGTCAATTTAAGGTTATGATGCACGAAAATCCAATTAAACGCCGTCCTTCACGCCGTTTGTATGTAGGTAATGTACCTATTGGCGATGGCGCACCGATTGCTGTGCAGTCTATGACAAATACTGAAACAACCGATGTTGATGCTACCGTTGCTCAAATTGATGCGTTGGCTCAGGCCGGAGCTGATATTGTTCGGGTTTCGGTACCGACAATGGAAGCGGCGGAAGCTTTCAAACAAATCAAATTACGCAGCCCTGTCCCTCTGGTTACTGACATTCACTTCGATTATCGCATAGCACTAAAAGTTGCAGAATACGGCGCTGACTGTTTACGCATTAACCCGGGCAACATTGGTCGTGAAGACAGAATCAAAGCCGTTGTTGATGCGGCGCGTGAGCGCAATATTCCAATTCGCATCGGTGTGAATGGCGGGTCGTTGGAAAAAGATTTACAGGAAAAATACGGTGAGCCAACGGCTGAAGCCTTAGTTGAGTCTGCCATGCGGCATGTCGATATTCTCGACAAACTCGACTTTCACGACTTTAAAGTCAGTGTAAAAGCCTCCGATGTGTTTTTAGCCGTTGATTCCTACCGTCTGCTTGCGAAGAAGATAGACCAGCCACTGCATTTAGGTATTACCGAAGCGGGTGGTAAACGCAGCGGCGCCGTTAAATCGTCAGTAGGCTTAGGCATGTTGCTGGCTGAAGGTATTGGTGACACGCTTCGTGTTTCGCTAGCGGCCGACCCAGTCGAAGAAATTAAAGTGGGATTCGATATTCTGAAGTCACTGCGCATTCGCGCACGTGGTATCAACTTTATTGCCTGCCCAAGCTGTTCGCGTCAGGAGTTCGATGTTATTAGCACGGTTAATGAACTGGAACAGCGTCTGGAGGATATAACTACGCCTATGGATGTTTCGGTAATAGGCTGTGTTGTTAATGGTCCGGGCGAAGCCTTGATATCTCATGTTGGTCTTGCCGGCGCTAAAAATAAAAGTGGTTTGTATATTGGTGGTGCACGCCAGAAACAACGTTTAGATAACCATAATTTAGTGGATGAGCTGGAAGCGCAAATTCGCGAGCAAGTGAAGTTTATTGAAGCTAATAAAATTGACGTAAAAGAAATTAACGGTTGATTTTACCCGCATCGACAAAGTCCTTATAATACCCGCTTATTTTCTGTATCGATAACCAGACGAGAAGGTTCCGTGGCGAATACAATACAAGCAATTCGTGGCATGAATGATTTGTTGCCAGAGCAGAGTCCGGCCTGGCAGCAGGTTGAAGCAGTAATACGCCGTGTTGCTGCAAGCTACGGCTATAGCGAAATCCGTATGCCTGTGCTGGAAAGTACGCAACTTTTTAAACGTTCAATTGGCGAAGTAACGGATATTGTCGAAAAGGAAATGTACACTTTCGACGACCGTAACGGTGAAAGTGTCACTTTACGCCCTGAGGGAACGGCCAGCTGTGTTCGTGCAGGGAACCAACACGGTTTGCTGTATAACCAAATTCAGCGTTTGTGGTACATGGGGCCCATGTTCCGTTACGAACGCCCGCAAAAAGGCCGTTATCGTCAATTTCACCAGTTTGGTATTGAAACCTTTGGTTTAGAAAGCGCTGATGCCGACGCTGAAGTCATTCTGCTTTCTGCCAGGCTATGGCGTGAGTTTGGTATTGCCGATCAGGTTGAACTGCAACTGAACTCTTTAGGGTCTAATGAAGCACGGGCGAATTATCGGGATGCGTTGAAAAATTACTTATCTGACTACATTAGCGAGTTGGATGAAGACAGTAAACGCCGGCTGGAAAGCAACCCGCTGCGTATTCTGGATAGTAAAGATGAAAACACTCAAAAGATTCTTGAAGGTGCGCCTAGCCTGTCGGAATACTGGGACGCAGAATCGAAAGAACACTTCGAGCAATTAACGGCTCGTCTGGAAGCGGCTGGTATTTCCTATACCCTGAACGAACGTTTGGTGCGTGGTCTGGATTATTATAACCGTACCGTGTTTGAATGGGTAACCACAGCCTTAGGTGCTCAGGGTACTGTTTGTGCCGGGGGGCGTTATGATGGTCTGGTTGAACAGTTAGGCGGTAAAGCAACGCCTGCGGTTGGCTTCGCAATGGGTATGGAACGTCTTGTGCTGCTACTGCAGGAGCAAGAAAAGCTGACCCCAAGACGAGTCGTTGATGCTTACTTAATGCCGTTAGGCGAAGAAGCGGAACTAAACGCCCCGCGAATTGCCGAACAGCTGAGAAATGAGTTACCGGAACTGCGGCTGGTAAGCCACTGTGGCGGCGGTTCCATGAAAAAGCAAATGAAAAAAGCTGATAAGTCGGGTGCTGAAGTTGCTCTGATTATCGGTGCTGATGAAATCGCTCAGCAGCAAGTAACGGTAAAACCGCTGCGTACTGCTGAAGAACAACAAACTCTGGGCTGGCAGGCACTAATTGAGTATCTGCAACCAATGACGAGAGGGTAGTCAGGTGGATGAAGAACAACAAGTAGAACGTTTAAAAGAGTTCTGGAAAGAACACGGTAAAGGTATTGTTGCCGGTGTAGTCATTGGCTTTGGTTTGTTTTACGGTTGGCGTTACTACGATCAGCATACACTGGAAACGCAGGAGCGTGCGTCAGCTAACTATGAGCAATTAACCTCGGGGTTGTCCGAAGGTAGCGAGAACGCCGTACTCGAAGCTCAAAACTTTGTCAGCGAAAACCCAGGAAATGTGTACGCACAGCTTGTTGCGTTCCAATTGGCACAGCATGCGGCTGAACGCGCTGACTTGGCAACGGCAGTCACCGTTTTGCAATCCGTTGTAGATAACGCTGATGACGAGAATATGTCAGCTTTGGCCAGCATTCGTTTGGCTCGTGTGTTAATTGCTCAGGAACAACTGGACACGGCTTTAAGCTTGGTTCAAAAGCCCTTACCTGAAGCTTACGCTGGTTTTGCGGCGGAGTTAGAAGGTGACATACTTGCTGAACAGGGCAATACCGAAGAAGCCCGGGCAGCCTATGAACGCGCATTGCAGGCAGGCGAGTCACTGACTCCGGCTTTGCAAATGAAACTCAACAGTCTGGCTAAGTCATAATGCAATTGATTCAACGCTTTATTAAAGGCAGCTTATTATTCTCTGCCACTCTTCTTGTCACCGGTTGCTCTATTTTTGGTGACGATGACGAAGAACCGAAATTTGCTGAGTTACAGCCCATTTCTTCGGAAGTACAGCCAAGAGTTTTATGGGATGCCTCTGTTGGTAGTGGCATAGGAGAGTATTTTTCCCGACTGAACCCTGTGGTTGAGTATGGCAAAGTTTTTGCCGCTGATCGTAATGGAATAGTCAGTGCTTTTGATAAGTCCACAGGTGAGCGCTTATGGCGAATTGATTTACGTCAGAGTATTCAGTTTGACCAGGCAACCGATGAAGGTTGGTTTGGCGGTATTTTCTCAAGCCCATTCCCTGCGCGTATTTCAGGTGGTTTAGTGGCGAGCTACGACCGCGTTTTTCTGGGAACTGAAAACGGTGATGTCGTTGCGCTAAATGCTGAAAATGGTGACATTGTCTGGCACACAGAAGTCAATAACGAAGTCATGTCAGATCCTGCTGTCGGTGAAGGACGCGTTGTTGTGCATACTGGTGGCGGAAAAGTTATTAGCCTGGATGCGGAAACTGGCGAACAGCAATGGGAATATGAGTATCAGGCTCCGATGCTGACAGTTCGTGGCGCATCTGCACCTGCTATTATTAGTGGCGGTATCGTTGTTGGAGACAGTAATGGTACAGGCATGATACTTATTGCCAATAATGGACAGCAGGCATGGACTCAAACCATTGGTAAGCCAAGCGGAAGCAATGAGCTCGAACGCCTGGCGGACGTTGATGCGAAGCCAGCTGTTCAGGGTACTACATTGTACATGATTGCTTTTAACGGTGAGCTGGTTGCGCTGGAATTAAGAGATGGCGAAGTACGCTGGAAGCGCGATTACAAAGCCTTTGAGAATATGTTGGTAACCAATGGTCGGATATTTTTAACTGATGTGAAAAGCCACGTTTATGCACTTGAGCAAAGCGGTGGTGTAGAACGTTGGGGTAATTCACAGCTGTTCGGACGTAAGTTAAGTGCGCCTGCATGGCATCGCGATTACGTTGTTGTCGGTGACTTTGAAGGTTACTTGCATTGGTTAGATAGCGACAGCGGCAATATTGTAGGCCGTTATGAAGTCGGTGGTGACGGTGTTTATGTAGCCCCGGTTGTTGATGACAACATTATGTATGTACAGACTCGGGACGGTGATATCATCGCGCTCGATATTCAATCAGGAAATTAATAAGAGATGTTACCTGTTGTCGCGCTGGTTGGGCGCCCAAATGTGGGGAAATCCACGCTTTTTAATCGTTTAACGCGGACACGCGACGCACTGGTAGCGGACTTTCCCGGGTTAACTCGGGACAGGAAATACGGTCAGGCAAATTACGACGGTTTTCAGTTTATTGTTATTGATACCGGTGGTATTCATGGCGATGAAGAGGGCATTGATGAAGAAATGGCAAAGCAGTCCCTGCTTGCTGTTGATGAAGCAGATGTTGTGCTCTTTATGGTCGATGCCCGAGACGGTGTGACCGTTGGCGATCAAGCTATTGCGGAACATTTGCGTAAGCAAAATAAGAAAGTTTATTTAGTCTGTAATAAAATTGACGGCATCGATGCGCACTCTGCGATGGGCGACTTTTATTCGCTGTCTTTGGGTGAACTCTATGGTATCGCTGCAGCTCATGGGCGAGGGGTTGAGCAGTTATTAGAAACCTGCTTTAGACCAATAGCGGAAGACTATCCCGATGTTATTGTGCCCAAGGACGTTGAGTCTGAAGAGCTTGAGCATGACGAAATCGATTACGAAAAGCTGCCGTTAAAGCTGGCTATTGTCGGCCGTCCTAATGTTGGTAAATCAACTTTAATTAACCGAATACTGGGTGAGGAACGGGTTGTTGTTTACGACATGCCGGGCACCACGCGTGATTCGGTTTATATCCCCATGCAACGCAACGAGCGTGAATATGTCCTGATAGATACGGCCGGAGTGCGTCGGCGAGGTCGTATTGGCGAGGCTATTGAGAAGTTCTCTGTGGTCAAGACATTGCAGGCGATTGAGGATGCAAACGTTGTCCTGATTGTTGTTGATGCGCGTGAGACTATCAGTGACCAGGACCTTAACCTTATTGGCTTTGCATTAAATGCCGGCCGCTCAATTGTTATTGCAGTGAACAAATGGGATGGTCTGCAAAACGACCACAAAGAAGAGATAAAGCGCGAGCTTGACCGCCGCTTAGGTTTTGTCGATTTTGCACGGTTACATTTTATCTCTGCTTTGCACGGTACTGGTGTAGGGCATTTGTTCGAGTCAGTGGAAGAAGCCTACAAAAGTGCAACTCAGCGAATTAGCACCTCTAAGCTGACTAAAATTATGGAAATGGCGCAGGAAGAACATCAGCCGCCATTGGTTAGCGGCCGCCGGGTGAAGTTAAAGTACGCGCATGCCGGGGGTTATAACCCACCACGTATTATTATTCATGGTAATCAGGTTAAAGATTTACCTGGCGCTTACCAGCGTTATCTCATTAATTACTTCCGTAAAGCGCTGGGCGTAATGGGAACGCCGATAAAAGTGGAATTCCGCGAGCCGGTTAACCCGTATGAAGGAAAGAAAAACCAACTGACGTTGTCGCAGCAGCGAAAACGCCGGCGTTTGATGAAGTTCCTGAAAAAGAAAAAGTAGTTTTAATAGAAAGAAGCCTGCAAAAACTGCAGGCTTCTTTATTGATTAATTGAAGTCTGAAGGCGCAAAGCGATATTCCGTCAGGCAATAATCGCAAGTCATGACAATTTCACCCTCCTGCGCCAAAATTTCCTGAATTTCTTCAGGGCTTACTGACGCCAAAGCTTCTAATGTTCGTTCACGCGAACAACCACAAACAAAGCTGACACCTTGTGATGGGTACAGATGGACTTTTTCTTCGTGATAAAGGCGATGCAACAACTCTTCAGCAGGCAAGGTATAAATTTCTTTTGCCGTAATAGTGTCGGTCAGAGTTGCCAGGTGCTCAAAGCCGCTTAAGTCCTTTCCGGTAGCGGGTAAGCGCTGCAGTAACATGCCGGCAGCATGCTCGCCGTCGGCGTATAACCAGACCCGGGTGTGCAGCTGTTCTGACTGTTCAAAGTAGTTTTCCAGCATGGTGGCAATTGAGTCGGCGTCTGCACTTACGACACCCTGATAGCGCTCACCGGTATCCGGCGTTAAAGTGATAACAAGCTGTCCTTTGCCTATCATTGAGCGCAGATCTGTAGCTCCAAGCTCGCTTTTTAAGCGTGCAATGCCCCGGAGTTCCTGATTATGGTTACCATTAACTGCAATAAAATTAAGTGGTCCATCACCCTGAAGCTGAACGGCTATGTGGCCGTTAAATTTTAATGTTGCCGTCAGTAAGGATACTGCCGCCATCATCTGCCCCAGTAACTCCTGAACCGGTGCCGGGTAATCGTGACCACGAATTAAGGTTTGGTAACTGCTGGTCAACTGAACGAGTTCACCGCGCACATCGTGCTCTTCAAAGGTGTAACGTGACAATTGATCAGTTGGGTATTCCATGGGCACTCCTATTTATCGATGACAGGGGCTTACTCGCCGCTATCTTTCATTCTGATAAGTTGACGGCGCTGTTTCTTATCCGGCCGTCCTTCCGGGTGCGGATTATACAACGCATTAAGCTTTCTTGCTTCAGCATTTTGTTCGCGCTTTTCAACGCTTTCTGCGGTTTCCTGATAGAGCAGCTGAGCTTCACTTGCGCCGCGACGTTGCTCACTTAAAGCCATTACTTCCACTTCTTTGGTATCAAAGCCCTGGCGCAAAGTAATAACAGCACCCACCTGTACAATTTTTGAAGGCTTGCTACGCTGTCCCTCATAATGTACTTTGCCTGACTGAACCATTTGCCGGGCAAGTGCTCTGGTCTTATAAAACCGGGCTGCCCATAGCCATTTATCAAGGCGAATAGAGTTCTCTTTTCGATTTCTTGTCATAAAAACGCAACGAATTCGTTATAAACTTTGTGTTAATCGATTGTTGACTCATGTTGCCTGCGCTAGAATGCATGAATCGTCTTTTGTCAGTGTAACAAGAATAAGAATAAAGTGACTGTCCGACTCAAACAAATATTTACAGATCCTCAAATGTGGCGCAGATTAATGCAGGCGCTCACGGCATTCGCGTGGTTTTTGGTCGCAGTACTACTGGCGCGTTTTACCTGGTCTTTAATTAATCCGGCAGAACCGGAGGGGACTGCGGTTCTGCCTAAAGTGACGGTTGACGTTGCGGACAACCGGAATACTGACTTAAGTAGCTTAAAATCATTAAACTTATTCGGTGCCGCTGAGCGAAATGACCGTTCAACGAATACCCGTAACGCACCAAAAACATCATTAAACGTGCGCTTAATTGGGGTTTCTGCCAGCTCTAATCCAGAGCGTTCAGCCGCTATTATCCAGCAAGGAACTAAGCAACAAACCTATGTTATTGGTGAGAACCTTGGTAGCTCATCTGTCACTGTTGAAGAAATTCATGCTGACCGTGTCATTCTTGATAATAACGGACGTTTAGAAACTCTTGAAATGGAAGACATTGGCGAAGATAGACCGGCACTGTCGCTGGTTATTGATGGTTCAGGAAATGGTGACGGGGCTTTGGTCCCGGAAGATGACGAAGGTTCTAATGCTGATGAAAGCAACTTGCCAGACGATGCGAGTGTTGAGGAGCAGTTGGCTCAGGTTGCCAATAACCCATCTTCTCTACTGGATTACGTGAGTATTTCACCGGTGCAGGTGAATGGTGAACTCAAAGGGTATAAATTAAATTCGGGTAAAAACCCTGAATTGTTTCGAGACGCAGGTTTTCAAAACGGTGACTTAGCAGTAGCCATTAATGGCTATGACCTGACCGATATGGAGCAAGCAATGCTGGCCAGTCAGGAACTCTCAGAGCAAAAGCAAGTCAGTATCGAAATTGAGCGCGACGGTGAACGCATGGAGCTGTCGTTTGAGCTACCGGTAAAACAGGATAATTAATATGAACGTGGCAAAGAGTGGCTTAAAAGCATGGCTGGGAGCCTTAGGGATAACTTTAACCCTTATGAGCTCGCCATTAAGCAGCGAAGAGTATGCCGCTAGTTTCAAAAATACCGACATCAACGAATTCATTCAGGTGGTTGGACGTAACCTCGAGAAGACCATCATTATCGATCCAAACGTCAGAGGCAAAATTGATGTCCGCAGCTACGATGTCATGAATGAAGAGCAGTACTATCAGTTTTTCCTGAATGTGCTTGAAGTTTATGGTTTTGCCGTTGTCGAGATGGAATCTGGCGTGTTGAAAGTGATTCGTGACAAAGACGCAAAAACCTCGTCTCTGCCTGTGTTGGACAGAGATACCCGCGGCTCGGGCGACACTATGGTAACTCGTGTTGTGCCGGTAGAGAACGTATCAGTGCGTGAGTTGGCTCCTTTGCTTCGCCAGTTGAATGATCAAAGCGGGGGCGGCATGGTCGTCAGCTATGACCCTTCTAACGTGATTATGATGACCGGCCGTTCAGAAACGGTGCAACGTTTAGTCGAGATTATTGAGCGAGTGGATCAGGCCGGCGATCAGGATGTTGACATGGTCAGCCTGGAATATGCTTCTGCGAGTGAAATAGTGCGCATTGCTCAGTCGCTTTATGAAAAAAATAATGAGGGTGTGCCAGCGTTATTGATCCCGAAAATTGTTGCCGATGAGCGCAGTAACAGTGTCATTGTGAGTGGTGAGCCTCGTGCCCGCTCTCGCGTAGTGAAACTGATTAAACAACTGGACCAGGACTTAAAAACCGAAGGAAACACACGGGTTTTCTATTTGAAATATGCCAAAGCTCCCGAGGTTGTTGAAGTATTAAAGAATGTTAGTAGCTCTATTCAGGCGGAAGTAGAGCAGCAAACAAGCACCGGAAATAACAGTCAGCGTCGCCGTAGCAGCGGTAATGAAACGGTTAGTATCAGCCCGCACGAACCGACTAACTCGGTTGTTATTACAGCGCAAAAAGACATGCTGGCGTCACTGGAAAAGGTGATTCGGGAGTTAGATATTCGCCGCGCCCAAGTTCAGGTTGAAGCCATTATTGTCGAAATTATGGAAGGCGATAGCGTTGATTTTGGAGTGCAATGGATTAGCGAAGATGGCGGCATGGTGCAGTACAACAATGGTAATCAGGTTCCCATTGGCAGTTTGGCGGCAGGGGCTTATCAGGCTCGTGAAAGGCCAGGAACCACCACCACTCGTATAACGGACGGCGGTGTCGAAGTTACGACGACAGAACCCGACGAGCCAGGCGATATTTCGTTGTTGGCGAATTTACTCGGATCGGTAAACGGGATGATGTTCGGTACAATTCAGAATGATTGGGCTGCTGTCGTACAGGCCGTCACTCAGGATACTCGTTCCAATATTCTGGCAACGCCCAGCATTGTCACAGTGGACAACGAGGAAGCAAGTTTTCTGGTTGGTCAGGAAGTACCGACTATTAGCGGCTCAACTACTGGCGATAACAATGACAACCCATTCCAGACAGTTGACCGCACCGAGATAGGTATCAAATTAAAAGTTACCCCTCAGATTAACGAAGGGGATGCTGTGCAAATGACCATTGAGCAGGAAGTTTCCAGCTTGAGCGGTGCTACAGCGGTTGACGTTATTATTAATAAACGTGAACTGAAAACGACAGTGATGGCTGACGATGGCGAAACCATCGTACTTGGCGGTCTGATTGATGAAGACGTGCAGGAGTCGGTATCCAAAGTTCCTCTATTGGGTGATATTCCTATTTTGGGTAAGTTATTCAGTTCAACATCAACTTCTAAGCAAAAGCGAAATTTGATGGTGTTTATTCGCCCGACAATTGTGCGTGACGGCAACCGTATGCGAGATTTGAGCTCGGCCAAGTACAACTACATCAGGGCTTTGCAACTGGATGAACGCTCACGCGGCATTTCATTGATGCCAACTGAGGAAACGCCTTTACTTAATGACTGGGACAACAAACTGACATTACCTCCGGGATTTGATGAGTATCTGGAGAAGAAGGGTAAGGAAAGCAGCGACGACAAAAACAATGAGTCGACAAATGACTGAAGCTAGTGCCATTGCAACAACCCGCCTGCCTTTTGGCTTCGCTAAGCGTTTTGGCGTAGTCGTGGAGCATGGCGAACCCATGATTCTGCATTGTCGCGCCGGTATTTCTGCTGCAGCACTAAAAGAAGTAAGGCGTGCGATGGGGCAGCCGGTAACCATAAAAGAGCACGCCGCCAGTGACTTTGAAAGCCTGTTAACTCGTGCTTATCAACGTGACTCATCCGAAGCCAAACAGCTGATGGAAGATATTGGCAACGAGTCGGACCTATTTTCACTGGCTGATGAGTTACCGCAAACGGAAGACTTGCTGGAAAGTGAAGACGACGCGCCTATTATTAAGCTCATTAACGCTATGCTGAGTGAGGCGATAAAGGAAGGGGCTTCTGATATTCATATCGAAACCTTCGAGAAAGCCTTATTAATTCGTTTCCGTATTGATGGTGTATTGCGTGAAGTGCTGCGTCCAAACCGCAAGTTGTCGTCGCTGCTGGTGTCACGAATAAAGGTTATGGCGCAGCTGGATATCGCTGAAAAGCGGGTGCCTCAGGATGGCCGTATCTCATTATTAATTGCAGGCAGGGCGGTAGATGTTCGTGTTTCGACCATGCCGTCGAACCATGGCGAACGGGTGGTACTGCGTTTATTGGATAAAAACAACGCGCGGCTCAATTTAACTGAACTGGGAATGACTGACGAGAACCGGAAAATTTTCCAGGAACTGATTTATAAACCGCACGGTATTATTTTGGTGACTGGCCCTACGGGGTCGGGTAAAAGTACGACCTTGTATGCAGGCCTTAGCGAGATCAACTCAAAAGACCGTAACATTCTGACCGTAGAAGATCCGATAGAATACGCTATTGATGGCATTGGTCAGACTCAGGTTAACCCTCGTGTTGATATGACTTTCGCTCGCGGACTTCGTGCTATTTTGCGTCAGGACCCTGATGTTGTAATGGTCGGGGAAATACGAGACGTTGAAACGGCACAAATTGCAGTCCAGGCGTCCTTAACGGGTCACCTGGTACTTTCTACTTTGCACACCAACACCGCTGCAGGTGCTATTACCCGTCTGGAAGACATGGGCGTTGAACCGTTTCTGCTGTCCTCCAGCTTGCTGGCTGTGTTGTCCCAGCGTTTGGTGCGAACACTTTGTACTGAGTGCAAACAGCCGCATGAGCCAGACGAAGAAGAAAAAAATATGCTGGGGCTCAGTGCCTCAGATAACAGCGTAATTTATCGGGCCGGTAGCTGCGAACGTTGTAATCATACGGGTTACCGTGGGCGGACCGGTATTCATGAATTACTGGTTGTCGATGATCATGTGCGTGAGTTAGTGCATAACGGGCACGGTGAGCAGTCTATTGAAAAGTACATTAGACAGTCGACTCCGGGCATTCGTCAGGATGGTCTGGCAAAAGTACTGAAAGGCAAAACAACGCTGGAAGAAGTGCTGCGGGTTACCCGCGAGGAGTAAAGGGTGGCAGCATTTGAATACCAGGCTGTTGAAGCTAACGGCAGAAAGAAAAAAGGGGTTTTAGAAGCTGACACTGAGCGTCAGGTGCGCCAGTTGCTGCGAGAGCAGGGCTTAATGCCATTGAGCATAGCCCCCGCAGCTGATCAGGACAGAAAGAAAACCTTAACGCCGCGTTTCGGCTTGCCTCAACGTAAAGTTAAAGCTCAGGATTTAGCACTTATAACCCGTCAGTTGTCTACGCTGGTGGGTTCTGCACTTCCTATTGAACAGGCACTGCTGGCTGTTGCGGATCAAACCGAGAAGCCACGACTTAAAAAGCTGCTAATGTCAGTAAGAAGTAAAGTCGTTGAAGGTTACGGGCTGGCCGAAGCCATGTCTGAGTTTCCCGGGGTATTTGACTCCTTATATACAGCCATGGTGGCTGCCGGGGAAAAGTCCGGGCATTTAGACACCGTACTGGATGAACTGGCGAACTATACCGAGCAGCGGCAGCACATGAAAAGCCAGTTGACTCAGGCGCTTATCTATCCGCTCATGCTGACTTTGGTTGCAGTTGGTATTGTTGTCTTTCTGTTGGTGTCTATTGTGCCGCAGATAGTGGATAACTTCTCTACTATGGGACAGGAATTGCCCCCTACAACACTGGCGATGATAGCCATAAGTGAGTTCTTGCAGAACTGGGGGCTGTGGTTGTTAATAGCTATCGCCTTAGTTTTGGTGGCTTTTAATCAGTGGCTGCGAAACGAAAAAAACCGCCTGAAATATCATCGTCGACTGTTAAAACTTCCTATGCTGGGTAAGGTCATAAGAGGGGTGAGTACGGCGCGTTTTGCCAGAACACTCAGTATTTTGACTTCTTCTGCTGTTCCGCTGCTTGACGGCTTGCGCATTACATCGTCAGTGATAGGCAATTTAGCCATACGGCAGGCTGTCGATGAAGCTGCTGACCGTGTGCGCGAGGGCTCTTCAATGCGAGGTGCGCTGCAGGAAACCGGGTTATTTCCACCTATGATGCTGCATATGATAGCGGCTGGGGAGAAGTCAGGTGAACTGGAGCAGATGCTGAAACGCTCGGCAGATAACCAGGATAAAGAGTTTGAGAATTTGGTATCGGTCAGTTTAAAGGTATTCGAGCCGGTGCTCATTGTGACTATGGCCGGTATCGTATTCTTTATTGTGCTGTCTATCATTCAACCCATTTTACAATTAAATAATAGTGTAGGGCTTTAGCTATGAGACGTAATCAATCAGGTTTTTCATTAGTCGAAGTAATGGTCGTTATTGCCATTATCGGTATTCTGGCGACTATGGTGCTACCCAATGTTCTGGGCAATCAGGAAAAAGCGAATGAACAAAAAGTTATCGCTGACATTGTTGCTTTAGAAAATGCATTGGCACAGTATCACCTCGACAACGGCATGTTCCCAACGACTGAGCAAGGTCTTGAAGCTTTAGTCAACGAACCAAACTTAGATCCTCAGCCGCGCAGTTATCGTCGTGGTGGTTATATCCGCCGGTTACCACAAGACCCTTATGGTAATGACTATCTGTTATTGAACCCGGGCCAGTATGACGACGTTGATATTTTCTCGCCGGGTCCCGATGGGCAGCCGGGCACTGATGATGACTTCGGCAGCTGGATGATTGGCAACAACGACCGTGATCAATAAGCGTCGTCAATTTGGTTTTACCTTAATTGAAGTCATGCTGGTGATGGCCATCCTGGGCCTTATCGCCAGCGCTGTTGTGTTTACCCTGCCAGGCGGTGAGCGTGGCGGAGATTCTCCTCATAACGCTGCTGTTGCGTTACGTCAGCAGCTTAACTACGCACGCGAATATGCCATGGTCAGGCAGCAACCTGTTGGTCTCAAGTTTCATGAGGACGGATATCGTTTTTTATTCTGGCAGGACGAACAATGGAAAGAGAAGAATCCTCGCGGTTTGCGGGCCCAGAAGACCGAATGGCCAATGCGCTGGGAGTTTACCAGTCGGGGTATAGCCATAGTTGAGCAAAGTGAGTCCCTAGAGAGTGGCCTATTCGCGGACGACAGTGACGATGACAGTCTGGTTCCCGATATTCTGATTCTTCCAAGCGGCGAGATGACATTGTTTAGTGTTCATATCGAGCATTTAAACGAGCCTGAAGCGGAACGCTGGCTGATTGCACAAAACAGTTGGTTAATCAGTATCTCCGAAGAGGCTCCGGAGTAGTTATGCGGCTAATGCGAGGGTTTACATTAATTGAAGTGATGGTCGCTTTATCGGTTTTTAGTCTGGCCGCTTTGGCGGCGTTACAAGCGGCCAGTGGACATTTGACCGGGTTAAGTGCCCTGCAGGATAAAACCTTCGCACAGTATGTGGCCTCTAACCGTCTGGCTGAGCTTTCTATTGAAAACAACTGGCCGCTGGAAAACGGGCGAAAAGGCCAGCAAGAACAAGCTGACATTACCTGGTACTGGCAACAACAAGTGACCGAAACCGTAACGCCAAATGTGGTTGCGGTAACGATAAAAGTGATGAAGAGCGAAAACGGCCGTGAATACTTTCGGCTAACCCGTTACGTGCGTAAACCGGATTCAGCGGTGGAGTCTCGCAATGGTCGCTAACTCTGCAAACAGAGGGTTCACCTTAGTTGAGGTGTTGGTCACCATGGTGATATTCGCCATCATCGGTATTGCGAGTTTTCAAGTGCTGAACCAAATGGTCAGCACAGAAGAGCAATCGCAGAAACAACGTGATCAGCTAGAGCGTTTGCAGTTTAGTCAGTTGCTGATGCAGCAGGATATTCGCCAAATGGTCGCTAAACCGACGCGGCCATCGGCTATGGAAGTTACGCATCAGTATTTAAGTAACGACCCAAGATACTTTGAATCAGACGGCGGCGTGTTGGCGTTTGTCAGAAGTGGTTTTGATAACCCCGGCTATATTCTGCCGCGCAGCGAATTGCAGCCTGTGGTTTACCGCCTATGGGAGGGTGACTTACAGCGCGTTACGGAGACATTTGTTAATGATCGCTCATCAGAGCCGTCAATTCAGACGTTATTAGAAGATGTGAATGAACTCTCTTTTCGGTTTTATCGCAGTGAAGCGGGGAGTCGCTCGAGTCGAGACACAGAAAAGGGCTGGAGCGATAGCTGGGAGAGTGCAGGTGACTTACCTCAGGCGGTTGAAGTTACCATTGGCAGTGAAAACTTTGGCACCATTAGGCGGGTGTTTCTGATTGCTGGCGTTGGTCAGTTAGCAGTTGATGACTCTGAGGGGGATCGAGGTGCCAACTAACTTAATCCGGTCGTCACAAAAGGGAGCGGCACTGATAACCGTCCTGCTGGTCATTGCTTTAGTATCGGTTATTGCCGTCAATTTAGGTGGCAAACTACAGTTGCAAATAACCCGTATGGGAAATCTGCAACAAGCTGAGCAGGGCTACTGGATGTGGCTAAGCGCCGAAGATGTTTTAAAAGAAGTGCTTAAAACAGAGCTCGATGAGAATGATGGTGTCGCCCATAGTGAACAAAACTGGGCGGGTCGCAATGGGCCTTTCCCTGTCGAGGGCGGCCAAATCGCCGCACGAGTAAATGACTTGTACAGCTGCTTTAATCTAAACAGCTTGAGTGCTGACGCGGAAGATCCAGGCACACTGGAAAAGCGCAAACGCCAATATAAAGCCTTGTTACAGGCATTAGATATTGATAATTATCAGGCCGAAATTTTGACCGACAGTCTGGTAGACTGGATAGATGAAGATAGTGAGTTATCGGGAAGCAATGGTGCAGAAGACCCAGACTACGAAAGCTTACCTAAGCCCTACCTCGCGGCAAATAGTCACTTGCTGGACTTGAGTGAGCTAAGAATGGTACGTGGTTACAGTGCTAAAATTGTTAATAAACTGAAGCCCGTTGTTTGTGTTATTCCTAATGAATCTGAATTAAAAATAAATATTAATACACTGGAACAAGAGCAGGCGGCGGTACTGACGGGCGTGACAGAAGGTAAGTTATCAATTGCTGATGCTATGTCGCTTTTGGCTAATAGGCCGGAGCAGGGCTACGAGTCGGATGAAGAGTTAACCGAATTAGCTGAGCTTGAAAATGTTCGTTCTGAACTGGAAAGTGACCTTTCAGAGCTGACGGTAAAAAGCGAGTATTTCCAGCTGGTTGCGATGATCCAGTGGGGTGAGATAGAGATGAGAGCGCGCTCGGTATTACATTTAAACCAAGGTCGAGTACAGACATTGTACCGGGCGATGGGAGATTAGTTTATGCAAGAAACACTGATTCTGCGTTTGCCAGCTTACGGTACGAATGAACCCATACCCTGGCTGGTTTGGCATAAAAATCAGCAGGAGTTAATTGCCAGCGGTAGCCTGAACTCAGTCGATGAGCTTTCTCAGCTCAAAGACAAAGCAGGCCGCTGCGAGGTTATTGTTGCCTTGCCGGGGCAGGATGTTTTTATGACAAAGGTAACACTGCCGGCAGGCACTAAGAGACACCTGCAGCGCATTATTCCTTATGCACTGGAAGAAGAGCTGGCAAGTGACATAGAACAGCTGCATTTCTCCTGGCCGGACGTAAAAGGAACGGAATTACCTGTCGGCGTAGTCGCAAAAGAGCGAATGGATGAATGGCTAAAACTGCTTTTAGAGGCCGGTATTGACGCTCCTTACTGGGTGCCTGATTGTTTCCTGCTTCCGTATCAGGAAGGTGTATGGCAGGCAATAGAGCTTGGTGACAGCGTTATTGTCAGAACGGGAGCCTGGGAAGGTTTTACCGTTGAAAAGGAACAGTTTGCAGAGTTAGCACCGGCTCTTGCTTCAGAGCAGGAAAACCCAACCGAAATTGTTCACTACGGTGAGTTAAACTGGCCTCAGTCTCCGGCACCTTTAACCGCCGCCGATATCGAAGTGCCTTTTACTATTGCGGTGCAAAGTCTTGAAACGGGTAATAAGCTTAACTTAAGGCAGGGAAACTATCGTTCACACAGAGCTAAACGTTCAGTAGAGCTTCCCTGGCAGGCTTTTGCCACAGCCGCAAGTGTACTTTTTGTCTTGGCTATTGTGTTAAATGGTGTGCGTTACTGGCAGCTAAATTCACAAAGCGAAACGTTGAAAGCTCAGGCTGAGCAACTTTATCGGGATGCATTTCCAGGTAATACCCGAATTGTGAATTTGAAAGTTCAATTGCAACGACAGCTAGACGGACTGGGTCTTGGTAATTCAGGCCAGGTATCAGTGCTTGCTGTTCTGCAGCAATTAGAACCGGCATTTAAGTCTCAACCTGACTTGCAGCTTGAGCTGTTGCGGTTTCAGAATAACGAATTGCGGTTGCAGGCAACGGCTAAAAGTTTTTCCCAGTTTGAATCTTTCCAGCAGGCTGCGAGAGCAGAAGGCTTAGATATTGAAGCCGGCTCAATGAGTAACCGCGGAGAGACGGTATCGGGCGCATTGACGGTGCAAGTTGAAAGTGGAGGGGCTCAGTCATGAACGGACTCAAACGCTACTTAAAGCCTTATCTGGATTTGGGCGCCCAACGCTGGCGCCAGTTTAATCAACGTGAGAAGACGTTGCTGTCTGTATTAGGCGGCGTGCTTTTTATTGCTTTACTGTATTTCGCTGTGTGGCAACCCAGTGCTCAGGCAGTGGCTAATGCCGAGCGCAAGTTAGAGGCTCAACAGCAGCAGTACCAGTGGGTACAGCAAGCTATCGCACGTTATAAAAAGTTAGAGGGTAAAACCGGACAACGGGAAAGCGCGTCTGGTTCAGTGAGTCAACGCATTAACCGTGCTGCTGCAGCGCAAGATATCCAAATAGCGCGTTTGCAGCCTCAGGGTCAGGACTATTTATTGACCGTGGATGAAGTGTCTTTCTCTGACCTGGTAAGTTTTTTGGCTGAATTAGAGCAGCGCCAGCAGTTAGTATTGACGTCGGTCGATATTGCAAAATTGAATGCACCCGGACAAGTTAGGCTCCGTAAATTGTTAGTAAGAGAGGCTTCATGAATCTAAAGCGCTGGATACCCTGGTTAGTTGTCGTGTATCTGGTTGCCATGCTGGTTATGTTACCGGCACGAGTGGTTTACTGGTTTCCGCTACCGGATAACATCCGGATATCTCAGGTGAGTGGTAGCTTATGGCAGGGGACTGCCGGGCAGGTGGCTGTTGATGACATAGTACTGAGTAATCTGGCGTGGGACTGGCAAGTCTCGTCTGTGTTGCTGGGCGAGCTTGTGGTGGATGTTAATCTTCCTCAGAACAACAACCCTTTTGCGTTGAACGGTCAACTGCTGGCCGGCTCAACAAAGGTTGGCGCGAAGAATGTAACAGCCAGAGGTGATGTCAACGCGCTATTGCAGCTGGTTGGTACTCGCTTACCGCTAAAAACGGGTGGTCACTGGCGCTTGTCGCTGGACAGCTTTGTGGTCACTGCGCCCGGGCCTGTGCGTTGGTGTGACGAGCTGCAGGGGCAGGCACGAGGAGAACAAATACGCGTATTGGTCAATAACCAATGGCAGTCTCTGGGGGATTTCCCGGTTGAACTCGGCTGTAGTGATAATAACACCGTTACGCTTGCTATGGACGGAAATAATAGTCTGGGGCTGAACTTTAACGGCAGTATTAATAGCCAAAGCTTTAATGCTCAGGGAACGGTTAAACCGACACCAAGAACACCTGAAGGTTTAGCTAGAATGATGGAGTATATGGGGAAACCTGACTCTCAGGGACGTTACTCCTTCCGGTTGTGATCTGACTTGCAGGTCAGTCCGTTTACAATTACTGTAATTAATAACTCGTTTAAGCCTCTGCCTAATAAGGAATTTGTATGGATAACATCGTTCAGTGGATTAATGATAACCAGGATATGCTGATCGGTTTCTCGATTAAGTTTGTTATCGCTATTGCGATACTCATTATCGGTAAAATGGTTGCGAATACTGTTACCGGTGTAATGACCAAGAACATGCGTAAGCGCGAAGTAGACGGTGCAGTCATCAGTTTTGTGGGTGCGATTCTGAAAACGGTAATATTCATTGCCGCTATTATGATGGCGTTGTCACACGTTGGTGTTGAAACCACTTCCTTTATTGCTATTTTAGGTGCGGCAGGTTTGGCCATTGGCCTTGCTCTGCAGGGGTCTTTGTCAAACATTGCATCGGGCGTTTTACTGATTATGTTCCGTCCTATTCGTGCCGGCGAATATGTAGACGCTGGTGGTGTTTCAGGAACGGTTGAACAAATTAATATTTTTCAGACGATAATGAAAACGCCGGACCGTAAGGTGGTTTTTGTTCCTAACTCTGAAATTATTGGCGGCCCAATCGTCAACTATAACCGCGAAGAGTTGCGCCGTATCGATTTAGTGATTGGTGTTAGTTACAGTGCTAACTTACAGCAAACGAAAAAAGCACTGATGGATGTTATTACCAGTGATGAGCGTGTACTAAAAGATCCTGAACCCGTGGTTACGGTAACTAACCTAGGAAACTCTTCGGTCGACTTTAACGTGCGTCCGTGGACAAAAAATGAAGATTACTGGCCGACCCGCTGGGATCTTCTGGAACGTATTAAAGACCGTCTGGATGAAGAGGGTATTGGCATTCCGTTTCCCCAAATGGACGTTCACCTGAAAAAAGAAGACTAACTTTTTGTTTGTTTAAAAAGGCCACTATTAAAGTGGCCTTTTTTTGTACTTAATTAACTCAAAGCTTGTGAGATATCAGCAATAATATCTTCCACATTTTCAATACCCACACATAAGCGTATGGCTTCAGGTTTTACGCCAACCGAGGCTTGCTCTTCCGTTGATAGCTGACGGTGGGTTGTTGATGCAGGGTGGCAGGCCAGTGACTTGGCATCACCGATATTGACCAGACGCTTAAACAGTTTCAGCTTGTCATAAAAAGTCACACCGGCATCGTAGCCACCCTTAACACCAAAGGTTAGTAGCGAAGCCGGTACTGCATTCTTAATGTATTTCTTTGCCAGCCCGTGATTCCGGTGTTCTGGTAAAGCTGCAAAGTTAACCCACTCTACCTGAGGGTGTGCTTGTAAATATTCAGCCACTTTTAATGCGTTTTCACAATGGCGTTCAATGCGTAAAGCCAGAGTCTCAAGCCCCTGCAATAGCAGAAAGGCGTTAAACGGTGATAAACAGGCACCGGTATTACGCAGCGCAACGGTTCGCACTCGTGCTATAAATGCGGCGGGGCCAAAAGCATCAGTATAAACCACGCCATGATAGGCGGGCTCGGGTGAGCTAAACTGAGGGAAACGCTGTTTTTCCTGAGCCCAGTCGAAACGACCACCGTCAACAATTAGACCGCCAACCGAATTGCCGTGACCACCGATGTATTTCGTGAGCGAGTGAACAACAATATCGGCACCGAAATCAACAGGCTTGCAGAGTATGGGGGTTGCGACTGTATTATCAACGACCAAAGGTACCCCATGTTTATGTGCAATCTGAGCATACCCTTCTAAGTCGGCGATGTTACCGGCAGGATTGCCGATACTTTCGCAGTAAACCGCTTTGGTTTTACTATCAATAAGCTTCGCTATATCTTCAGGCTTGTCGGAGTCGGCGAAACGCACCTCAATACCAAATGATGGCAGCATATGACGGAATAGCGTATAAGTTCCGCCGTAAAGCTGTGGTGTAGTGACAATATTGTCGCCCTGACTGGCCAAAGTAATGAGAGCATATTCAATAGCAGCCATGCCTGACCCCACGGCAAGTGCTGCAACACCGTGCTCCAGTTCTGCCACGCGTTTTTCCAGAACATCGTTGGTCGGGTTCATAATGCGCGAGTAGATATTTCCTTCAACCGCTAAATCAAACAGGTCGGCGCCGTGCTGAGCGTTATCAAACTCGTATGACACCGTTTGATAAATGGGCGTTGCTACCGACTTGGTTGTTGGGTCGGTTTCATAGCCATGATGTATGGCCAGTGTTTCGTCTTTCATGCGGACTCCAGTTGAGATTCAGTTAAAAAATGCGTTAAAGCCGATTGGTATTGTTCGACATTTTTAATAAAACCATCGTGACCAAAAGGTGTTTCAATGGTGACTCGACCTGTGTGATTAGGGAGTAATTGCTCCAGCTCCGTGACCAGACTTGGAGGCGCAATAGCATCATTATGAAAGTCTATAAGTTGTACCTTTGCCTGAACCCTGGTTGGATCAATGCTGTAGTCATTCAGTATTGGCGTTAGGTGTGTGAACAGGCTGCGACAGTTATTACCGTTTTGTTTTAACAGCTTTTCTCCCTGATACAGAAGATACTCAAACGCATCGTCGGCGTGGTTAAACCGTTGCTCGAACTCTTCAGCGGTACGGTAACTCAGCATGGCCAGGGCCCGGGCGAGAATAATTCCGGACTGGTCATCACCGCAGCGCTGAATCAATGCTTGTTGAAAATAGCGCAACAGGGCGGAATGAACAGAAGGCTTATGAGCGGCTCCAATAGCTTTCAGATGAGTTAATTCCGTTGGGTGGTCAGCAGCAAACTGAAGCCCCAAAACACCACCAAAGGATCCGCCAACCCAGGCTTGCAGATCAATGGTTTCATCTCGTAGTGCCTGACGTATGGCCTCACTGTGCTGTTGAACCGTTAAAGGAATAGCAGGGCAGTCAGAACCTCCCAACCCGCCAAAGTAATCAAAGCTAATGACTTGTACATCATCGAGATCAGAAAATACCGGGTGAAGTGACTGCCACCAACCGCTTTTATCTGGCTTCCATAGTCTACCGCTGGCGCTGATGCCCCCTTGTACAACAATTGCAGGCGCGTCGGCATCGCCATAACGGTAGCCTTTGATGCGTCCGAAGGAGGTCTCTTTGTAAAAACTGCGGGCAACTGGCTGAACCATAGCTAACCTCACGTTGATGAACCATTCCCCGACTGTAATAAATGGATATAAAGCCGTCAAGACATTTAGACGTCTAAATGTAATTGAGCTTATTTTGATATCCGTTGAGTGTGGTATGATTTCGCTATTAACTTTAAAGAAAAGAGTGACGTTCATGGTGTATTCGGTCAGCCAGTTAAACATTGAGATTCGGCAACTGTTAGAGCAGGGGTTTGGGCAAATTAGTCTGGTTGGAGAAATCTCAAATTTTGCGGCACCGGGCTCCGGACATTGGTACTTCACTTTGAAAGATGAGCGTGCTCAGGTTCGTTGCGCTATGTTCCGCAATGCCAATCAACGCGCTAAAGTTCGACCGCAAAATGGTATGCAGGTATTGGTACGGGCCAAAGTCACGGTTTATGAGCCGCGCGGCGACTATCAACTGATTATTGAACAGGTGGAAGATGCCGGGCAGGGTCTATTACAGCAACGCTATGAGCAATTAAAGGAAAAGCTTTCAGCCGAGGGGCTGTTTGCGCCTGAACGCAAGCGGGTACTGCCCGATCATATTCATAAAGTGGGTGTGCTGACGTCGCCAACGGGTGCTGCAATAAAAGACATATTAGCTGTCATGAAGCGTCGCGACCCTAGCGTTGAAGTCATTATTTATCCTAGTGCCGTTCAGGGTGAAGCGGCGGTACCGCAGTTGCAGGCCATGCTGAAAACCGCTTTTGAACGTAATGAAGTGGATGTGCTTTTAGTCAGCCGTGGTGGTGGTTCACTGGAAGATTTATGGTGCTTCAACGATGAGAATTTTGCGCGTCTTTTGGCCACGGCACCCATGCCAACTATTAGCGCGGTCGGTCATGAAATTGACTTCACCATCTCTGACTTTGTTGCGGATGTCAGAGCTCCGACGCCGTCGGCGGCTGCCGAGCTGGTAACTCGCGACCAGCAGCAACAGCAACAAAAAGCTCAGGCTCTGCAAAAACGCTTAGCTCTGGCCCAACAAAGACTACTGCAGCGTTTAAAGCAGCGCTGGCAGTTTCTGCAGACTCGTCTTCAGCAGCAGCACCCGCAACGTCAGCTGCAACAACAATCACAATTGGCTGATGAATTGCAGGCTCGAGCCAGCCGTGCACTGCAGAATCGATTAGCACGTCAGCAACAGCGGGTTTCTTACCTGCAAGGCCGATTACAGGCGGTTCACCCGCAAAAGGAGCTACAGCGTTTACACGAAAAGTTGAATCATCAGCAACAGCGTCTGCCATTAGTCATGCAACGGTTGTTAAAAGAGAACAGGGCCCGGCAGCAGCAGTTAATGCAGTCGTTAAACCTGGTTAGCCCGCTCAACACACTGGAACGTGGCTACGCAATTGTCCGCACCGAGAGCGGTGACGTTGTTCGCAGCGAGAAACAGGTGAACATTGGCAGCACAATAGAGGTTAGGCTGGCCGACGGAAGCATTACCGCTAAACGGCAATGATCCTGAGTTTATTGTCATATTCCTGACATCCTGGCTTTGTTATACTGCGCAAGTTATTCAAAAAGGAGTCGTGGTATGAAACTCAAAGCATTAGTGGCTGGTATTGGACTGGCTTTCGCATCCTCTATGGTGCATGCAGAAGAACAGAAGCCAAATATTATTTATATTATTGGCGACGGTATGGGGTTTGAATTTATTACAGCCTACCGTTATGCCATGTCCGATTTAGACAGTAAAACCATTGCTAAAACCGAGTTTGACGCCATGCTGAAAGGCGCGGCAACAACCTATCCAGATGATGATACCTGGGTGACCGATTCGGCAGCCGGTGCAACGGCCCTTGCAACAGGGGTTAAAAGTTACAACGGTGCTATTGGCGTTGACGCTGACAAGTATCCTTTGCAGACAATGATGGAGCTGGCACGTGAGAGCGGTTGGTCAACGGGCTCGGTATCGACTTCGCAAGTGAACCATGCCACGCCTGCGTCCTTCTTTACTCACCACCCATCGCGCTACGAGTACAACCAAATAGCGGATAAAATTGCGACTCAGGTGGTTGAGGGTGAAGCTTCTTTTGATGTCATGTTAGGTGGTGGACAAAGCTACTTTGACCGTGATGATAAGAACTGGCTGGATATTTTACCGGAACATGGGATGCAAATTGTAACCGACATGGAGCAGTTGGAGTCAGTCGATACGGCACCAGTAATGGGACTTTTTGCTGAGAAAGGTTTGCCTTATGCCATTGATGGTGATGTTGATGCTCTGGCAAATATGACACGCACGGCTTTACGTTTGTTGGATAAAAAGCAGCAGCCTTTCGCGCTAATGATTGAAGGCAGTGAAATAGACTGGTGTGGCCACGCCAATGATATTGCTTGTGCTGTGCACGAAATGGACGGTCTGAACCGGGCACTGCAAGTTGTTCGTGAGTACCGCGAGAATAACCCGAATACTTTGATTGTTATGACGGCAGACCACTCGACCGGTGGGCTGACTATTGGGCGAGATGGCGAGTATGCCTGGTATTCTGATCGCGTTATGCAAATTGAAAGCTCAATTGCGCATATGAGTGAAGAAATGCTGAGCATGGACTCTGATAATTGGCCGGAGTACGTTGCGGACAAAGTCAACTTTGAACTCACTCAGGACTATATCGATGAACTCGCTATCGCCGCTGAAGAAGAGGGCGAAGCGCGGGAAGACAGCCTACACCAGGCACTGGTTTATATAACGGCTGATATTACCGGTACCGGCTGGACAACCAGCGGACATACGGGTGTTGATGTTCCTGTGTTTGCCGCCGGTCCTTACAGTGAAAACTTCGGTGGCTATATGGATAACACCGATATTGGTAAAGCACTGATTGAGATTGTTCGTTAAAAGTAGTTAAATCGGTAGTTGTTGATGATGCAGTTTGGGATAAAACAACAATAAGAGGAAACCTTATGACAATGGAAGTGAACTCAGAACATCAGGAACAACTAAAGAAAATGGCACTTGTTGGGTATATTTTATATGCCCTGAGTCTCATTATTCCTTTTGCGTCGATTGCCGCTGTTATTTTAGCTTACTTAAAGCGTAGTGAAGCCCGTGGAACTTGGGTGGAAAGTCACTTTAACTGGTTAATTAAAACCTTCTGGGTAGGCGTTATTGGAACAATCATTGGTATTATACTGTTGTTTGTTGTGATCGGTTATTTAGTGCTACTGGCGGTTACCATATGGGTTATTTACCGTGTAATCCGTGGTTGGCTGGCGCTGTCAGAAAACAAACCTGTTATTGCTGACATTTAATAAAGAAAGATGTGTAGCCTGACATAAATGTCAGGCTACGCGGTCTTTAGAATTTATACATCGCCATAAGTTGAAGGCGGTTTAAGTCACCGTCTACACTAGCTTCCGTTTCACGATTTGCTTTTGAAATCTCTGCACCGAAAGTCAGGTTAGATGCCGGTGAATACATTAAGTTAAACGCAAGGCGTTGAGTGTATTCTGTCATATCGCCTGCCAAAGCCAGTACTTCACCATCGTTATCTGCCCAGCCGCGAGAGTACACCACGTTTGAACGCAGTTTCTCTGACCAGAAGTGGCGATAAGCAAAGGATACACCGGTTGAGTCAATGGCTTCTAACTCACCATTGCTGTCAATATAAGCACCGTTCCAGGTGTTTAGACCTAAATAACGACCTAAACCAGAGCCCGTAGTAACTGATGCGCGGATATCATCCATGCCGAAGGTGTATTTAGCGCCAAAGCTGACACCGTAACCAAAGGTGGTTTCATCATCGCCAGTTTGACTGACATCGTAAGTTAATTGGCGTAAAAGTGCGGAAGCCTGCCAGGTTAAGTTGTCGGTTTTACCGGTATATTTAAAGGTTACGTCCGGTGAAAAACCGTCACTGGAAATAATACGACCGCCACCAACCGGTGTTACGGTTGTTTCAGGGTTTTCAATTGAGGCGCTAAAGCCGCCGGAGGTGTAGCGAATTTGTGCCTGACGGTTGAAGATAATGCCGTCGGTGATGCCGATAAAGTCGACGGATTCAGCCAGAATGTTTAGGTCCTGAAAGTTAGACCAGGTTTGACCAAAAGTCCATTTCCCATATTTTAAAAATGCGTGACGTAGACGCGGATTATAAGAGTTTGAAATACGTTGGTCACCGTCAGGGGTCAACATAAAATCCATTTCGATATGGCCGGTCAGCGTTTCGCCATTATCTAACTCAGTGTCGGTGGTAAGGAAAAAACGCGACTGACGTGCGTGAAAATCGGTGACCATGTCGTCGCCTTCACCACCCACAGGGGTTAGGCTTGGAATATACTGTTGCCGAGCGATACTGCCGCTTGAAGGTGCCTGACCATCGGTGTAGTCCGATACAATCATGTCCAGTTTAACAAAACCACCAAAATCGATGTCAGTTTCGTTTGCCTGAGCTCCTAAGCTCATAACACCGAGTACGGCAGCGCTTGCTGCTGATACGGTGAATTTCTTTGCGATACTTGCTTTAGCCATGGTGTTCTCCCCTGTAAGCCAAGTGTTCGTTTTGATCGTGCATTTTATTGTTATGCCAAAGATAAACGCTGTTAATTCTCGTTAACTGGTCAATTTTTATCAATCTAGACTATGGTCTAATAGTGTTTAAGCCCTTTAAAACGTACAACAGATACCATCTTGCGAATAAGGAGGAAGAGGTAATGTCGCAACTGTATTCAGTTCCTGAACATATCAAAGCTAAAGCCAAAATCGATAATGACGGTTATAAGAAACTTTACCAACAGTCAGTAGACGATCCTGAAGGTTTCTGGAGTGAACACGGACAGCGAATTACTTGGTTCACACCTTACACCAAAGTTAAAAATACCAGTTTCGAACCGGGTAAAGTCAGTGTTAAGTGGTACGAAGACGGCACTTTAAACGCCTGTTACAACTGTGTCGACCGTCACCTTGCTGATAAAGCCGATAAAACAGCGATTATCTGGGAAGGCGACGACCCTAGTGTAGACAAACACATCACCTACCGCGAGCTACATAAAGAGGTATCCCGTTTTGCTAATGGCCTGAAAAAACTAGGTATAAGCAAAGGTGACCGCGTTGCTATTTACATGCCAATGGTGCCGGAAGCGGCTTATGCCATGTTGGCTTGTGCGCGCATTGGTGCGGTTCACTCGGTTATCTTCGGTGGGTTCTCACCAAACGCCATTGCTGACCGTATTAACGACTGTCAGGCAAAAGCCATTATTACCGCGGATGAAGGTCGTCGTGGCGGCAGTACCATTGGTCTGAAAGCCAATGTGGATAAAGCTTTGTCGGACGGCGCCTGCCCTTCGTTAGAGCACAGCATTGTGTGCCGTGTAACTGAAGGTGATGTCGACTGGACTGAGGGTCGTGACGTTTGGTGGCATGAACTGGTTGGTAACGTCAGTGACGAATGTCAGGCAGAAGTGATGAACGCCGAAGACCCGCTATTCATTCTTTATACCTCGGGTTCAACCGGCAAGCCTAAGGGCGTGGTGCATACTACCGGTGGTTATATGGTGTACGCATCCATGACCCACGAGTATGTTTTTGACTATCAGGAAGATGAAGTCTACTGGTGTGCCGCGGACGTTGGTTGGATCACTGGTCACTCGTACATTGTTTACGGACCGTTAGCGAACGGTGCGACGACCCTGATGTTTGAAGGTGTTCCTACCTACCCGGGTGTTGGTCGTATTGGTGAAATTGTTGATAAACATAAAGTGAACATTCTTTATACGGCACCAACAGCTATTCGTACGTTAATGGCAAAAGGTGACGAGGCAGCGAAAACCTCGACCCGCGAAAGCTTACGTATTTTGGGCAGTGTTGGTGAACCGATTAACCCGGAAGCCTGGGAGTGGTATCACCGCGCTATTGGTAACGGTAAATGCCCAATTATGGATACCTGGTGGCAAACGGAGAACGGTGGTATTTTGATTACTCCACTGCCGGGAGCCACGGATTTGAAGCCGGGTTCTGCCACTCGTCCTTTCTTCGGTATTCAGCCGGCATTAGTCGACAGCGAAGGCAACCTTCAGGAAGGCGAAGCGGAAGGTGGTCTGGTGATTAAAGACTCCTGGCCAGGTCAAATGCGGACACTGTGGGGTGACCACGAGCGCTTTGAGCAAACCTATTTCTCTACCTTTAAAGGTATGTACTTCAGTGGCGACGGCGCACGCCGTGATGCTGATGGTTACTACTGGATAACCGGTCGCATGGATGACGTTCTGAATGTGTCAGGACACCGCCTGGGTACCGCTGAAATTGAAAGTGCGCTGGTAGCACATAAGTCTGTGGCGGAAGCGGCCGTTGTTGGCTATCCGCATGACTTAAAAGGTCAGGGTATTTATGTGTATGTAACACCCGTTGAAGGTGTTGAGGTAACCGATGAGTTGACCAAAGAAGTTCGTAACTGGGTTCGCTCTGAATTAAGCCCAATTGCAACGCCTGATTTGATTCACTGGACGACTGGTTTGCCTAAAACACGTTCGGGTAAGATCATGCGTCGCATTTTGCGTAAGATTGCTGCGAATGAGTATGAAAACCTCGGTGACACCTCTACGCTTGCTGATCCAAGTGTGGTAGATTCATTGATAGAAAATAGAATGAATAAATAATGTCACTTAATTTGGAATCTCATGGCGAAATTTTTAATCGCAGATGACCACCCATTGTTTCGCGAGGCGCTGCAAGGCGCTCTCGCGAATCACTTTTCTGAACTTACCTTACGCGAAGCCGAAGACTTAGATTCAACTTTGGCTGCGTTAAATAAAGACGATGACGTTGATTTGCTTCTGCTGGATTTACATATGCCCGGCAGTGGCGATTTATATGGCCTTATTCGTGTAAGAGAAGATTACCCGCTTTTACCCGTCGCTATTATTTCTGGTAGTGAAGACTCGTCAATTGTTGCTAAGTGCATTGGTTTTGGCGCATTGGGCTTTATTCCAAAATCATTGCCTTCTGCCGAAATAGCAGAGGCTATAGACACCATTTTACAGGGGGAGACCTGGGTTCCAAAAGAAACCCGGGAGCGGCTGGATGTTATTTCAGATGAAGATCAGGAGCTGGCCCGTAAGGTTGCCGAACTGACTCCGCAACAGTACCGGGTGCTGCATTTCCTTCACGAAGGTCTGCTGAATAAACAGATTGCCTATCAACTGGGAATAACCGAAGCAACGGTTAAAGCGCACATTACTGCAATCTTTCGAAAACTTGGGGTTTACAGTCGTACCCAGGCTGTTTTGGTGGCTGAACGTCTGCAATTATGACTTGGCTATTAATATTTGCCTCACTGGCTTATGTGATCTTTCTTTTCGCAGTTGCCACCTGGGGTGACCGGCTTGGCTCGTGGGCGAATAAGGTCAGTCATAAGCCTTTTGTCTATTCCATGTCGTTGGCAATTTATTGTACGTCATGGACTTATTATGGCGCAGTAGGAAACGCCGCTGTCGACGGCTGGGCCTTCTTCCCCATTTTGCTGGGGCCTATTCTCCTGTTTTTGTTTGGTATCCGAATTCTGGAAAAACTGGTTTCGGTTAGTAAGCAACAAAACATCACCTCCATTGCCGATTTCATTTCATCCCGCTTTGGGAAAAGACGTCGGCTTGCCGTAGCTGTTACCGGCATTGCAGCTGTTGCTATCATTCCTTACATAGCACTTCAGCTTAAGGCTGTCGGTATCAGTTTTGCCGTATTAACTGAAAATACCGGCATGATGGCTGAGTTCTCAATCAAAGAATTGGGGGCTGCCGCCTTAATGGCTATTTTCGCCATGCTGTTTGGTACCCGCCATGTTGAGGTAACTGAGTATCGTAGCGGTATGATTCTGGCAATTGCCGTGGAGTCTATGATTAAGCTTGTAGCGTTACTGGCGGCGGGTATTTTTGCCTGGTCACTGCTGCACGGCGATGTACAAACTGATTTATTCAGTTCATTCAGCGATGTAACCAAACCGCAGTGGTCTTTTGCTTCATTCGGGGAATTTGAGTTTATTGTCCAGACCTTTATGGCCGCCGGCGCAATTCTTTGTCTGCCCAGACAGTTTCACGTTGCGGTAGTGGACAATGTCGACGTTCGGCACTTACGCACTGCCCGTTGGGGGTTCCCTCTGTACTTAGCCCTAACGGCCGCCGCTATAGTTCCCATTGCTATTGCTGGTACATTTTATCTTTCTGCAGGCTCTGACGGTTCAACTTATGCTCTGCAGCTGCCGCTTTTGAAAGATCAATTGTGGTTGTCTCTGGTTATCTTTATTGGCGGAATTTCGGCCGCAACGGCTATGGTGATCATTGCCTCAGTCACGTTGAGTACCATGATCACTAACGATGTCATCATGCCTATTTTGTTGCAGCGTGAATCGCGCTTGCCGTTAAAGCACAGACGCAGAGAATACGACCGGGCGTTATTGTTAATCCGTCGTGTGGCCATTGCCGTGACTATGGTTTTGTCTTTTCTGTGCTACTACTTCTGGGCGGCACGTACCAACCTGGTCAGTATTGGGTTGCTGGCGTTTTCTCTGGTTTTGCAGCTGCTGCCGGCTTTACTGGCTGCACTTTATTGGCGAAAAGGCCATGCCCGTGGTGTCTATGCAGGGCTGCTGGCTGGGTCCGTGGGTTGGGTCATTGCGGTACTCATTCCTTTGTATACGAACAACCAACTGACCGACGTTGAAATTATAACCCGGGGTACTGTTGTTTCACTGGGGCTCAATACCTTCAGCTTTATTGTTTTTTCTCTGCTGGCAAAGCCGCGGTTAGTTGACAGGATTCAGTCAACGGCTTTTGTAAAGCCAAGAGCAGCTCTACCTGACTTACACTTAAACAAGAATGACAACGCGACCAACGCAGACATGTTGTTGCTGCTCAAAACTTTCCTTGGCGCAGAGCGTGCCCAGCAACTGATGCAGTACTATCAGCGTCCCGAAAATACGGAACTTAAGCTGGAAGAAATTGCAGAAAAGCCGTTTATTAGCTTTGTTGAAAGAGCCATTGCCGGTGTATTGGGTTCTGCAACAGCCCGTTCGTTAATTGATGCCGCCTTGAGGGATAAGCAGCTTAACCTGGAAGAGGTTGTTCACTTTTTTGATGACACGACTCAGGCACTACAAACGCAGCAGTCAATACTGTTCAGTTCACTTGAGAACCTGGCTCAGGGTATTAGTGTTGTCGATGCCGAGTTACGCTTGGTAGCCTGGAATAAGCGGTATCTGGATTTATTCGAATACCCTGAGGGCATGGTTAAGCCGGGCCAGCCGATTGCTACGCTCATTCGTTATAATGCAGAGCGCGGTGAATGTGGCCCGGGTGAGGTGGACGAGCTGGTTGATAAGCGTCTGCGTTATATGCAAATGGGCTCGGCGCACCGCTTTATTCGTCGCAGAGCGGACGGACGGGTTATAGAAATGGTAGGGAACCCGCTACCAACCGGCGGTTTTGTTACTAGCTTTACCGATATTACGTCACACGTTGAGACTCAGCAGGCGCTGGAAGATGCAAATATTGACCTTGAGCAGCGGGTTGATGTTCGTACGCAGGAAATTCGGGAAATTAACCAGGAGCTGACGGCTGAAATCGATCGGCGCCGTCAGGTAGAAGAAGAATTAAAAAAGGCGAAAGCAGAGGCTGAAGCTGCAAATGCTTCGAAAACACGCTTTCTGGCCCTGGCCAGTCATGATATTTTACAGCCGCTAAATGCAGCACGGTTATACCTCTCGGCAATTCAGGAAAAAGAACTCTCAGAGCGTAACTTGTCGTTAGTGGGTAAACTCGATACGGCGCTTGGCTCAACCGAGCATCTTTTGTCGACTTTACTGTCGATAGCGAAGATGGATCAGGGCGCGTTAAAGCCGCAGTTCCGGCATGTTCAGCTCAGCTCCGTTCTGGAGCCTCTGGTGGAAGAATACGCTGTACTTGCTGAACAGAGAAAGCTGGACTTTCGCGCTTTTTATAAAGACAGGCCTGTGTATACCGATCCGACGTATTTACGGCGTATCGTGCAGAACTTCTTATCTAATGCCATTAAATACACTCAGAAAGGCAGTGTATTATTAGGGGTTCGTAAGCGCGGAGACGAACTCCAAATTGCGGTGTGGGATACCGGTCCGGGTATTGCTGCGCAGCAACAGAACAAAGTATTTGATGCATTTTATCGAGTGCAAAACCAGACGGTAGACGGAGTCGGGTTAGGGTTAAGTGTTGCTCAACGTATGGGTGAGCAACTCAATTGCGATATTCAGGTTGAATCGGTTGAAGGCAAAGGTTCCTGTTTTTCGGTGCGAGTACCGTTAGGTAATGCCGCTCAAGTCATCAGCCGCCCTAAAAAACAACAGGAAGATGCGCTGTCTGACCGCCTGCAACTGATGGTTGTGGATGACGATAATGAAAATTTGAGTGCCTTAAGTGCTCTTTTGAGTAAGTGGGAGTGTGAAGCTCTGACTTTTAACAGTTATAGCAAAGCTTTGGCTTATGCCAAGGCACACCGTGGTGATAAAGCTCCTCAGGGGCTGCTGCTGGATTACCAACTCGGTGACGGCGACGGTTTAGCCTTAGCAGAAGAGTTACGTGACATTTGGCAGCAAAAGATACCGGCGGCGTTAGTCACTGCAATGCGCGATGACGCTGTGAAACAGGCCGCCAGAAAAAGCGGTCTGCAATTTTTACCAAAACCGGCTAAACCCGCCGCATTAAAAGCATTTTTGAAGTACATCAGCACCCGAAAGGCAGGAGGAGCCAGAAGTTGATAGAGCTTGCTGAGCGACATACTTTTAAGTTACCGGCCAAATGCCGGACTTTAATTGAACTGAACAGCAGCGACGAGGTTGAGCAGCTAGCTTTTGAAGAGCCTTATTACTTGCTGGGTGAAGGCAGCAACACCTTGTTTCTGGAAGACTTTCAGGGAACCGTTGTCTGTAACCGTTTGCTTGGTGTATGTATTGAAGAGCTGGAGACAAGCTTTTTAGTTACCGCGGCAGCCGGTGAAAACTGGCACAATTTTGTGACCGACTTACGCGGCCGAAACATTGATGGTATGGAAAATTTGGCATTGATACCCGGCTCAGTGGGAGCGGCTCCTGTTCAAAATATTGGGGCCTATGGTGTGGAAGTGGCGACATTTATTGAACAGGTAACAGCCTGGGATATTAGCGAAAAATGCTGGGTGAGTATGAGCACAGAGGACTGCCAGTTTGCTTACCGGGACAGTTTGTTTAAACAGCACCCCGGGCGCTGGCTGATAACATCCGTAACTTTTCGGTTACCTAAAGACTGGCGGCCTGTGACTCATTACTCTCCACTTAACCAGTTGAGTGATAATGCGAGTGCGCAAAGCATTTTCGACAAGGTTATAGAAGTACGCCAGAAAAAATTACCTGACCCCAAAGTCATTCCGAACGCAGGAAGTTTTTTTAAGAATCCTGTTGTTTCTAATGCGCTACTGGAAAGCTTATTGCAGAAATGGCCAGATATGGCCTACTTTCCCGCTGACGAGAGTCGTTCAAAAGTAGCCGCCGGCTGGCTGATTGAACACCTGGGTTTGAAGAGCTTAAACGAGGGCGATGCAGCGGTTAATCCGAATCAGGCACTGGTGTTAATTAACCGGGCAAGAGCGACTGGAGCAGATGTCAGCCAGTTGGCACAGAAAATTATGAAGCACGTAAAAGAAGCCAGTGGAATTGAACTGGAGCCGGAAGTTCGTCTGGTTGGCCAGCACGGGCTTGTGCAGTTGGCGGCAGAAAAATGAAACAATCAGAGCGCCTTGATCAACTGATTACCTTGTTAGCTAATGGTGAGTTTCACTCCGGGCAAGCTATTGGTGAGTCTCTGGGGATATCCCGGGCAGCGGTTAATCAGCATATTCATAAGCTGGAAGAGCTTGGTCTTGAGTTGTTTTCTGTCACAGGGCGTGGCTACAAACTGGCAAGGCCTATTGAGTTGCTGCGCTCACAAGCGATTGAAAAAGAAACACCGGCGCAATGGAAGAATAAACCAGAGTTTGAAGTACGCTCCGTGGTTGATTCCAGCAATGACCAGGTAAAAGAACTTGCTAAGTCAGGGACTTTGGACGCCGGCTTCTCCTTATTTGCAGAAGCTCAGACAGCCGGTCGTGGGCGGCGAGGCAAACAGTGGTACTCGCCTTTTGGCAGTAACCTCTACCTAAGTATTTACTGGCCTCTGGATGACGGTATTCATGGCGCTATGGGGTTAAGTTTAGCCGTTGGTGTTGCTTTGGCGGAATGCTTTACCAATTTGGGTATTGATGAGGTCAGTGTAAAATGGCCTAACGATGTTTATATTGCGGGTAAGAAAGTGACCGGAATTCTGGTTGATTTAGAAACCTCCCCAGAAGGTGCTGCGCACAGCATTATTGGTATTGGTATTAATTTAAGAATGCCGGACCATGTCGGAGAAAAAATTGATCAGGCGTGGACAGATTTAAACTCTGAGTTACCACAACCTGTTTCACGTAATAAGGTTGCGGCCGAGGTGCGGGCATCGGTGTTGTCTGCTTTGCAGCAGTATGGACAGAGCGGGCTTTCCGCGTTCCAGCAACGCTGGCAGCAGTACGACCGCTTTATCGATCAACCGGTAAAACTGATTATGGGGCAGAGGGTTTGCTTAGGAACCTGCCGTGGGATTGATGAGAACGGTGCTTTACTTGTAGAAGATGAGCAGGGCGTACGTCGCTATTTTGGTGGTGAAGTTTCATTGAGGGCGCAAGATGCTATTAATTGATGCCGGTAATACCCGCAGTAAATTTGCCTGGTGGGATACTGACACCGACGAGATTGAAATACTGGGTGCGATACCTCACCAAAGTTGGCTTAATGACTTGAGTCATTCGCTAAAAGAGCTATTGCTGGAAGTGATCAGCAACCAACAAATTCAGCACGAGCAAAAAGCCATAGGTTGCAGCGTTGCTGCGGTACAGGTGATGGACACCCTGAATAGCTCACTGGCGGAGCTTGGTATCAGTGTCGTCTGGCAAAAAACGAAAGCGGAACAGGCGGGAGTCATTAACGGCTATGGTGAACAAGCTGAGCGTCTGGGTTCTGATCGCTGGATGGCATTACTTGGCTGTCACGAGCAAATTCAAAAGAATGCCTTGATAGTAGATGCCGGTACTGCATTAACGATTGACTGGCTGAGAGCTGACGGCCGACATCTGGGAGGCTGGATAGTTCCCGGACGGCAGCTCATGCTAAATGCCCTTGGCCAGGGAACAGCGAATTTAAAAGGTATTACGGTAGATGACATTGAGCGTGACGGGCTTGCGGCCGGGAAAAATACCTTTGACGGTATTGCTCAGGGAACGGAAGCCGCGCTCACAGGCGCTATTGCACAGGCTATTCAGTTATCTCGGGAGCATTTCTCGCAAGAGTCTTTTGATGTCGTTGTTACCGGTGGTGATGGTGAGCATTTAATGCGAACCTTGTCTGGTAAATTTCGTCGTTATGACGATTTGTTGTTTAAGGGTTTGCGACTCTGTGCCGATAACCTAAACAGTTAAACCTTTAGGTAAATTCAGAGAGAGCACAGGCAACTTTATGAAAATAGTCATTCCAATGCTGATTGCTGTAGCCGGACTGACCGCAGTGCACAAAGCGCAGGCGCAGGACGTTGAGGCTGTGCAACTGTACTCAGACGCCGAACTTGTTGAGATGTTTGCAACCAACGCGCATCTTAAACGAGTACGCGATACCGACCGCTGCCAGCTGGCGCAGGATATTGAAGCTCAGGCAGAGCTCGAGCGTCGTCCAACGTATCAGTTCTTATATGGCGACATGATGGCCTGGGGCGTCTGTTATGACCGTGACCCTGAACTTGGCCTGCTTTATATGGAAAAAGCGGCTCAGCATGGCTTACTGGAAGCTCTGGAGCAGTTGGGGCGCTATTATCATGAAGGAGTTCTGGTTCAAAAGGATATTGACCGCGCCATTTTGTATCTTCGTGAAGCTGCTTCGTTAGGGAATTTGCCGGCGCAACGACGCTTTGCTGAGATCTTGCTAGCGGATAAAGGCAGCCCGTATGACTACGAAAAGGCCTATCATTGGTTACATAATGCGATAACAGCAAACCAGGGCACCTATCAGGATATTGAGCAAAAACTGGCAAAGCTGGCTGAGAGAATGCCACCTTCGGTCGTTGAAAAAGCAAAAAGGCCACTGGATTAGTGGCCTTTGTTTGAGTTGCGCAAGGTTACTTGTGCTTAAGACAAGCGGTTGCGGAAATCTTCGTAACTAAATTGCCGTACACAGTCAAACTGACCACTTTCCCGTAAAATACCAATAGCCGGATGCTGAACGCCGTTAAAGAAGGATGTCTTCACCATTGTGTAGTGCATCATGTCTTCAAAAACTAAACGGTCACCCACAGCCAGAGGCTGATCAAAACTGTACTCACCGATAACATCCCCGGCTAAGCAACTGTTGCCACCTAAGCGGTAATTGAAGGCTTTCTCGGCGGGTAAGCCTGCGCCGGTAATGACCGGGCGATAAGGCATTTCCAGCACGTCAGGCATGTGAGCCGTTGCTGAAATATCCAGTAAAGCGATTTGTCCCTGGTTCTCAACAATATCCACCACTTCGCAGACCAGCGGACCGGTTTGCCAGGCAACGGCAGAGCCGGGTTCCAGTATCACTTGCAGATCATAAGTTTCGCGCAGGCGCTTCAGCTGTTTTATCAGGTGATCAACATCGTAGCCCTGACGGGTCATGAGATGCCCACCGCCTAAGTTCAGCCACTTCATTTGTTTCAGCTGTTCGCCAAAACGACTTTCAACAGCATCAAGTGTGCGCTCAAGAGCAAACGAGTCGCACTCGCAGAGATTGTGCACATGCAAACCTTCCACTCCGGTTAAGTCCTGCTGCTGAAGCTCGCTGGCGCGAATCCCCAGACGTGAACCGGGAGCACTGGGATCATAAAGCTCGGTTTCTGCTTCCTGATGCTCCGGGTTAATACGAAGACCAATAGAAACACCGGCAGCTGCAGTTTGTTCACGGTATTTATGCCACTGAGAGACACTGTTGAATGACAAGTGATTGACCAACGGCAATAGCTCGTCGATGTCTTCTTGTTTATAAGCTGGCGCATAAGCGTGAACTTCGCGTGAAAACTCTTCCGCTGCCAGCTTTGCCTCCCAGACAGAGCTGGCTGTGCAGCCTTTTAGATACTGACGGATAAGCGGAAAGGCCGACCACATGGCATAGCCTTTCAGTGCCAGAATAATGTCAGCACCACTTTGCTCTTGCACCTTTTGCATCAGCTCCAGGTTCTTGCGAAGCAGTTTTTCATCCAGCACATAGCAGGGAGACGGAATTTCCGGCGATGTATATTGGCTCATGCGTTGTCTTCTCTGTTACTTCTCGAATGGCTTGTCGCATTCCTGAACCTGCCATGGCAGGCCATATTTATTAAGGCGCTCCATGAATTCATCCGGGTCAAACTGTTCCATATTCCAGACACCGGGTTCCATCCAATGACCCTGCAACATCATCGATGCGCCAATCATCGCCGGTACGCCAGTAGTGTAGGATACCGCCTGAGCGCCCACTTCTTTGTTAGTTTCGGCATGGTCACAGTTGTTGTAGATGAAAATGGTCTTTTCCTGACCGTCTTTCATTCCTGTCACATAAGTACCAATACAAGTTTTGCCGGTGTAACCTTCTGCCAGAGAGCCCGGGTTAGGTAGCACGGCTTTTAAAAACTCCAGAGGTACAATCTTTTTGCCTTCAAACTCTACCGGTTGGATAGAGGTCATGCCGACGTTTTCAAGTACGCGTAGGTGAGTCAGGTATTGATCGCCAAAGGTCATCCAGAAGCGTGCGCGTTTAATGGTCGGGAAATGCTTAACCAGCGACTCTAACTCTTCGTGGAACAGCAGGTAAGACGGGCGCACGCCAACATTGGGGTAGTCCAGATCTTTACGAACACTGATAGGATCCGTTTCGTGCCACTCGCCGTTTTCCCAGTACTTCCCTTTTTGGGTAATTTCGCGAATATTAATTTCCGGATTAAAGTTGGTGGCAAAGGCCTGACCGTGGTCACCACCGTTACAGTCAACAATGTCCAGGTAATGGACTTCATCAAAGTAATGTTTAGCGGCGTAGGCGGTAAAGACGTTGGTTACGCCCGGATCAAAACCGGCGCCCAACAACGCCATTAAGCCTTTTTCTTTAAAACGCTCCTGATAAGCCCACTGCCATGAGTATTCAAATTTGGCTTCGTCTTTTGGTTCGTAGTTTGCGGTATCAAGGTAGTGCACGCCGGTTTCCAGACAAGCGTCCATGATAGGTAAGTCCTGATACGGAAGTGCGACGTTGATAACCAGTGACGGGTTAATGCCACGGATGAGCTCAGCCACTTCTGCTGAATCATCGGCATCTACCTGATACACACCAACAACGCGGTCTTTACCCGCTTTTTCCTGCAACGCCTGACATTTTGACAGGGTACGGCTGGCCAGGTGAATCTCAGAGAATACTTCCGGCAGGCCCGCACATTTTTGTACGACTACGCCAGCAACACCGCCGGCACCAATAATTAGAACTTTAGACATGAATGCTATCCTTCACAGAAATCTTTTAACTAATAAAGTTGCTGCGAAAGATAGCATATTTTTATGGAATCATCATTCAGAAGCGTTGCTTTGTGCTGCCTCGGAATCCATACCTAAATGCTTATGTAAAAATGCCCAGTTTTCGGCATGTTCTTCAATGCGCATCCAGGTTGGTGTGCCGGCACCGTGTCCGGCCCGGGTTTCTACGTTTAATAATATTGGGTTGTCGCAGCTTTGGTCTCGCTGCAGTGCTGCTGCAAATTTATAACTGTGCCAGGGGACAACTCGGTTGTCGTGATCACCCGTAGTAATAAGGGTTGGCGGATAACAGGTACCACTCTCTGTATTGTGAACAGGGGAGTACTCGTACAATGTTTTAAAGTCTTCCTCGTTTTCGCTTAGACCAAACTCACTACTCCAGCCTCTGGCATTCGCGCTGGGAAGCTGATACCTCAGCATATCCAGCACGCCAACAGCCGGAAGAGCCGCAGCAAAGAGTTCAGGTCGCTGAACCATTGTTGCTCCTACCAGTAAGCCACCGTTACTGCGCCCCTGAATAGCCAGTTTGTCTTTATTCGTGTAGTTATTATTTATTAGCCATTCGGCCGCGGCAATAAAGTCATCAAATACATTTTGCTTGTTTTCTTTAGTGCCCTGCTGATGCCATTTTTCGCCGAACTCACCGCCACCTCGTAAGTTGGGAATGGCCAGTACGCCGCCCATTTCCAGCCAGACAACTCGAGTTGTATCGTAGCCGGGAGTGAGGGAAATATTGAAACCGCCGTAACCATATAACAGCGTCGGATTGTTACCATTCAGTTCCAGGTCTTTATGATGAACGAGGAACATAGGCACTTCGGTGCCATCAGCACTGTTATACACCACTTGCTCGGTTGTATATTGGTCTAAACTCGCTGGCACCTCGGTTTCATACCAAAGGGTTGTGCGCTGTTGTTCTGGTTGGTAACGATACACTTTGCCGGGCTCGGTAAAACCTTTAAACGTGAAGAATGTATCCGGCGCTTTGTGGCTGCCCTTAAAACCGTCAATTGAGCCAATACCCGGTAAAGCAAGCTCCTGCAGCATCGTTCCCTCGATATCAAAGATAGCCACCCGCGAGCGAGCCGACTGCAGGTAGTGAGCAAACAGCTGTCCACCTACGGCGCTGACCTCTTTTAAGGTATGAGTTTTAGGTGAGATAATTTCTGTCCAGTTTTCGGGAGCCGGTTGCGAAGGGTCAACTGCAATAACCTGGCCAGTTGGTGCGCCATTTGTGGTTTTAAAATAAAGCTTTCCGTTGTGACTGGTAACATATTGGTATTGCCCGTCCCACGCTGTGAACAAGCTCTTAAAGGGCGCTTCTTCCTGTGCTAAAGGTCGCACGTACACCGCGTTGGCATCATAGCCTTTGAATACATCAACGAGTAAGTACTGGCCGTCGTCAGATATTTTTGGATAAGGGTTCCAGCTTGGTTTTTTATCAAAAGCAAAAATGAGCTCATCTTCACTTTGTTTGGTTCCCAGTTTGTGGAAATAGACACTGACCGGCTTTGAGTCATCAAAGCTTCCGTCTTCTTGTTGCGGATAACGGCTGTAATAAAAACCACGCTCGTTAGGCAGCCATGCCACCTCACTAAATTTCACCCCTTTGATCAGGTCGCTGGTATCTTTTCCTGATTGAATATTACGGACTTTTATCTGTGTCCAGTCACTGCCCCCGTCAGATAGTGCGTATGCCACGTATTTTGCCTGTGGTGAAACACTAATGCGAGCCAGTGAAACGGTACCGTCGTCGCTAAATGTATTAGGGTTAATCAGTACATCCGGTGCGCTGCTTAGGTCGGTCATAGTATAGAGAACGGCTTGGTTTTGCAGCCCGTCGTTGGAGAAATAGAAGTAACGATCAGCATAGCGAAAGGGCGTACTCACTTTTTCGTAGTTCCAAAGCTCCGTCATTCTGTCTTTAATGTTCTGAAATTGAGAGTAGTCCTGAAGCGCCGGTGTTGATAGCTGGTTTTGCTCGTTAACCCAGTTCTCAACTTCTTGGTTGTTTTGTTCTAACCAACGATAAGGGTCTTCCACCAGAGTCCCGTGATAGTTATCTTGTTGTTCAACGGTTTTTGTTTCCGGGTAAGGGCCCTCAGGCTGTTCTTTCTCTTTTTCAAAAGAACTACAGGCGTTCAGTATCAGCACAGTAGAACAAGCAATAAAAACCGAATAACGAGTCATGGTAGAGATTCCTGATGAAGTTCTGTGTTGATGATAGAAAGTTGTAACGAAAACAACAAGTCACATTAGCGCAGTGCTCGTACGTCTTTACACAGTTTTTCGTTAGCTTGCCGCTGCGAAAGCCCGCCCCAGACTTGGCCGAGTTGTTTCAGTGTTATATCTGGCTTGCAGATCAACGATGTTAATGTGTGGTCGGGATGTTGCCAGTAAAGCCACTGTGCTAAGGCAAAATGCGCGGCATCGAAGGGAATTATATGGCGAGTATAGGCATCGATAATCAGGGCTCTTATTTCGCTAAGATTTTCGGTGGAAGCTAACGCAGCTATATCTTTAGACAGCCACTGTAACTGCTGCTGCCCCCACGCACTGAGGCGTTGAAACTGTTGCGAATTGTTGGTGCTAAGCGGGTATGCATAAATAGCAGCAGGGCGGGCGGAAACGGAATCAATACGGCTGCTTATACGCCATGGCGCGTAATTGTTATTTTGCCAAAACCTATCTAACTCTGATGACCAGGCAAAACTGGTTCCTAATACTTGAAAGTGATTATCTCCGGCCCATTTGGATATTTCAGAGAGTAATGCTGAAGCGTATTTGCGGCGACGCTTGTCGGCTGGCACTGCTATTCGGGCTACTCGTAACCAGGATAAATCGAAAGCCCATTCTTGTTGCAGGAAATAGCCGATAGCCTGAGGAAGTAAGTTACCTTTTGGACGGCGTCGCCCCTGTTTAATATCGTGTTTTAATGGTGCGTCAATAGGGCCTTCAGCCATTAACCAGGCAACGGCAGTAACTTTACCTTGCTCAAGGCTATACGCAACTTTATGCAGCGGCTCGGTTAGTAACAGGTTTAAGTCGTTAGGGCTGCTTTGGTAGTGAGCATTGAGCAAGAGCTGAAAGCACTGGTGTAAGAGGCTTTCTTCGAGTTCAGACGCGTGTTTTATAAAGGTGCCTGTCATGACTTCAGTTGAGAGAACCAAGGGGCGTTTTTCGTCTAACAAAAAAGTTTCTGTTAGCCATTGTTCTAGTGGGTCATTGACGGGCCAGCGCATGGGCTGAGTCAGTTGGTGAATAGCAACCCCGGCCAGGTTTTTCTTTGCCCAGTCTGTAAAGTGCACCGCAAAGCCACGGCCACAGCCTTCATATCCGGCTACTGTGGTGGCAAGCAGCCACGGTGTAAACTTTTGACAAAGCCTTTCAGTTGCCCAAAGCGGCAGACCGGCGGCTTCATCGATAACTAACTGCTTGCCGGGGGCGTCTGGTTGTTCAAGAAGCTTATCCCAGGCGACAAACCTAGCCTGAGGAGCTTGTTGCAGTAAAACTTTGGCGTTGGCTTTTCGTGGGGCGGTGACAATAACAGAGCTTTTATTCTTTGCATGGGCGAGAGCCTGCCCCAGTAAAGTGCTTTTACCCCGTCCACGCTCAGCCGTTATGATGTGAGTTGTCGGCTCACTCTTGGTGCCTGAACCGGTCTCGTTAACGAGTTTCGAAATGTCACTTTGTTCCGACGTGAGTTTAAGCTTGTTGCCTGCCGGTAAAGATTCAGTAGAGGTTTCAGGAGAAAGATCAGCGACAGTATTGCTCCAGTGCTTCAAAGCAAAATGCTCCATGCGCTGGCTCATGGCATTGGGCTTTTCAGGTAGCAGTATCGATAAGAGCCCGCCGGCGGTTACTGTCCCGCAAAGCGCCGCAATGGCGTCAGCATGCAAACTGTCGCGGCAATCTATAAAGACACGTTCAAATTCATGGCCAAGGTAGTCACGATAACGCGAGAGCGCAGCATCTGCCCGTTTATCCTTGTCGGATAAATAGATAGAAAGTCCGGAGCGAGCCTGACAATGTTGTTGCCAAAGGCTCGCATCATGCAGCAGTTCAAGTTTTCTGTAACCGCTGCGTTTAGACATGCTAGAAAATAGAAATTGCGAAGAACTTCGTGAGCACCGTATTAATAAATACTGCTGCCAATATCAGTGGAATAAAGGTGCAAATGGATAAACGCACGTATTTAGCCAGCAGTGTATTTGGGTACCCTGGGTTGCCTTCGGCAAGTTCAGCGTCCAGATTCTTGCGACGCCAGTGAAAGCTGACAAACAAGCAAATCAGCAGGCCGTTCAGTGGCAGAATGGTATCGTAGAAAACGTCATAGATAACATCAAAAACTGACTTAGGCGTGTCCGCGTAGAAAGTAAACTCAGTAAATGCCGGAACAAAACCAAAAGAAGTGGCGGCAATAAGGGTTAAAACGGTAACGGCAATACCCATAAACAACAGGGCTTTTTTACGGCTGATCTTGGCTTGCTCAATAACCGCTGCGGTCGGAACTTCAAGAATTGAAACCAATGAAGTAATGGCTGCAATAAAGGTCAGAAGAAAGAAGACCGTCGCAGCAATACTCGCTCCCACATAACCGACAACGCCTTCAAGCGCGATGAAGATTTGCGGGAAAAACGAGAAGATCATGCTAACCGATGAGTCACTTAATGCGTCCGGGTCCGTATTTGGGTTGATGGCAAATATTGCAGGCAGTGTCATTAAACCTGCCGTAAAGGCTACGGCGGTATCTGTTAATGCGACCAGTTTGCCTGAAGTAACAATGTCATCGCGACGGCTAAAGTAAGAGCCATAAGTAATTAAAATACCCATGCCCAGAGAAAGCGAGAAGAATGCCTGTGCTAAAGCGCCGTTTATCACTGAACCGTCAATTTTTGAAAAGTCAGGGACTAAATAAAACTCCAGTCCGAGTACGGCGTTGTCCAGCGAAAGAACAAAGATAACCAGCAGAATAAGCATAATGAACAATGCTGGCATAAGGAATTTGGCCGCTTTCTCGATACCCTGGCGAACCCCTCCAATCAAAATAACGTTAATAATGATAGTGACGGCGACAAGAAAGCCAACAAAACCGTAGTCGTTAACGAATTGAGAAAAATACTCCGGGTTGGCAAGCATATCGAGGTTACCCATGATGGAATGCCACAGGTAACCAAATATCCAGACAGTAATGACCATGTAGAAAACGGCAATCATGAATGGCGTAATCACCGCCAGTATGCCAGCAATGTGCCACCCTTTATTATTTGGTGATAAGGCCTTATAGGAGCCGAGAGGGCTTTTTTGTGCGCGACGGCCGAGGCCCATTTCGGCAAGCATGACCGGTATACAGATGAAAGCAACGAACAAGGCATAGATAATTAAAAATGCACCGCCACCGTTCTTGGTAGCCGCAACCGGGAAGCCAACCAGGTTGCCAATGCCGACAGCAGAACCTGCTGCCGCTAATATAAATCCAATCTTAGAGCTAAATTGATCGCGTTGTTCGCTCATTCTGAACCTTCTTTTCTCGTTATTGTTTTAACGCCTTGTAAGCGCTGCCGTTCAGCAAATTTCAGCAATCCTAGCAAGGTGGCAATTTAACGGCAAGCAGCTAATCAGTGATTGTGCGGCAGAATGCGGGAAATTAGGTTTAAAAACAAAATTTATTTTAACATCCATTACAATTGCAATATTGGAATTTGTTAAAAATAATATAACCTTTTTATAACTCAGTTTTAACACGCTGGTAAATACAGGGAATTTAGCTCTCTGGAACAGATTGGCGTCTTTTTACCAGCGTGTTTCCTTTCATTGAGTTTCCCCACTGCTGCATTTCAAATAGACGAGAAACGCACCGTCTGAAAGGAAACTCCAGCTGCTTTGCCTGATACAACTTATCGATATCGGTTTCTGCGGTCAGTATTAGCAGGCACTTGTTGTCGTAGCATTCGTCAACCAAAGCGATAAAACGACGCGCTTCATTATCCAGTTTGCTGACGCTATTGGTTTGATGCTCACGTTGATAAGTTTCTTCAACGCCGTGTACCAGGTCTTTATCGGGCAGATAAGAAAATGTGGGCACACCATGCACCGCAATTGCACTATATTGAGCGGCTAACTCCATGTAGTCGCGTTGGCTTCTGGGGCCTGAGCAAAGTGCCATAAACTCAAAGCCAATGACGTTATTGTTTCGCCATAAAGAGTGAATTGACCGGTTCATAACCGAAACAGAGGAGCATCGGAGAGTTTCCCCAAACTGCTTTTCTGCGACCGAACGCAACTGCTTTTGAGTCCCCTGTTTGAGGTAAAACGGCAGGTCTGTATTCTTAAGCCGCCGATAGTCGATGCCTAAGCCTAAATCCAGACATTCACATTCTTTATTCAGTAAGTCGATGGTAGGTTCAAAACGGTGACGTGCCAAACCACCTTTGTAAAGTTCTTTGGGCGGTGCGTTTGAAGTGGTTACCAAGGTAACGCCGTTATTGAACAGAGCTTCCCATAACCTGGCCAGGATCATTGCATCACCAATGTCTTCGACAAAAAATTCGTCAAGACAGATAACCGAATATTGCTGCGCCCAGGAACTTGCAATGGCTTCCATAGGGTCGGCTTCGCCTTGTCTTTGGTTAAGGGCTGTATGAATTTTTGCCATAAAGTGGTGATAGTGCAGACGTATGGCTTTGTCTTTCGGAAGGTATTGGTAAAACAAGTCCATTAAAAGCGTTTTCCCACGGCCTACAGGGCCAAACAGGTACAGGCTTTGTGGTTGATTACCTCGGGCAAGTGAGTCCAGCCGCTGTTGCAGTGCATTAACAGCACTGTGTTGGTGTTTATCGGACTGAAGTGACCCGGACTGAATACGCTGATGATAGATTTTCTGCATGGCGTTATTATCACGAAAAGCCAGGATAAAAAAAAGCCGGCTGAGGAAGCCGGCCAAAGTTGCTAGTGAACAGCCATTAATACATAGTGCTGTATAACTTCCTACGATAGGTCGCTGCCAGAGGATCACCATCCGGTAAGGAATTGATAATGTCGAGCGCGTATTTTTTCGCATCAGCAAAGTTCACATCTTTAGCTAACACGGTGAATACCAGCTCTAAGGCTTCTTCATCGCGGTGCGCTTCATGAAGTTTAAGAGCAAGCTGCAGCTTTAGAGATAAATCGTCGGGTTGCTTTTCGACCTGCTCCTGCAGAGCTCTCAGTTCCGGTGAGTCGGCGGCATCCTCGGCAAGTTCAAGTTTGCCTTTTATGCGCTGATAGTCGCTATCTTGTTCAACCATTGGAATTTTAGAGACCAGTTCTTTTGCCTGGTCGAGGCGGCCAGCATCAACGGCAGCTTCGGCCAGCAGTTTCAATGCCTGCATATTGCTGCTGTCGATATCGTAAGCTTGTTTCGCTAAGGTATAAGCTTTATTCGCATCACCTTCGCCCATTGCGGTTTGAGCTTGCTGAATCAAGTCGTCAGACGGACTGGGCAGGTGTTTATCCAGTATCTCACGAATTTCGCCTTCAGTTTTGACTCCGCCAAAACTGTCTACGGGCTGGCCATCTTTAAAAAAGGCGACTGTAGGCAGGCTTCGAATACCAAACTGCATTGCCAGCTCTTGCTGTTCATCACAGTTTATTTTGGCGAGGATAACCTGCTCACTGTATTGCGAGGCCAGCTTTTCCAGTACTGGCATGAGCTGTTTGCAGGGCTCGCACCAGTCTGCCCAAAAATCGATAATAATGAGTTTTTCTTTTGAACCTTCCAGTAGAACCTGCTGGAAGTTTTGCAAGTCAACGTTAACGATGTTGGATTCAGACATTAGCAGCGCACGCTCCTGTAGATATTTCATTTCACTAAACTGTTACTAGTGATATGCAGACGCGCCCGCTGAATTTCAATGCCTAGGGACTAAACCAGGATAAGATTTTGTCCTTAAACTTGCTGTAAGGCGGGTAGCGCAAGGCAACATCAAACCGAAAACTGCGCTTCATAACGGGCTTTAAATGGCTGAATGTGTCGAACCCAAACTTACCATGGTAGCGACCCATGCCACTGCGACCAACGCCGCCAAATGGCAGTTTGTCGTTAAGCATAAACATGAGCGTGTCGTTGTAGCACACGTTTCCGGCAGAAACTTTCTCGGTAAATAAAGAGAGTAACCGTTGAGTGTTACTAAAGACATAAAGCGCAAGCGGTTTAGGATGGCGATGGATTGTCTCAATCGCATCGGCTGCTGATTTAATGGTAATAACAGGAAGTATTGGGCCAAAAATTTCTTCCTGCATGAGGGCGCTGTTTTCTTTAACGCCATCGACTATGGTTGGTGCGATATAACGCTCCGCTTTATCAAAGTCGCCTCCAATAACGATGTTTTCCTGATCCAGCATTTGCGTGAGGCGTTGCCAATGCCCCTGGTGAATAATTCTGCCGTAACAGTCACTGTTCTGTGGGTCATCGCCGTAAAAGTTAACCAGCTCCTGATGCATAGCGCTAATGAGTTGTTCTTTTACGCTGTCTTCGACCAGCACGTAGTCAGGTGCAATACAGGTTTGACCGGCATTCAGGAATTTACCCCAGACAATGCGTCGGGCTGCTACCTGAATAGGTGCGTCGGCTAAAACTACCGCGGGACTTTTGCCGCCAAGCTCAAGTGTGACGGGTGTTAAATTTTCAGCTGCCGCTGCCATAATTGATTTAGCGGCATGTTCACCACCGGTATAAAAAATGTGGTCAAAAGGCAATGTTGTCAGCTGTTGCGACTCGATTGCCGCTCCGGTCACAATTTTTATGGCGGAGTTATCCAGGTAGTCGGGGAGTTGCCGGGACAGTAAATCCGCCGTTGCAGATGCATGCTCGGATGGTTTTATTAACGCGCAATTACCCGCAGCGATAGCTGCCACTAAAGGCGCAAAAAGGAGCTGTAAAGGGTAGTTCCAGGCGCCTAAAATTAATACGGTACCTAAAGGCTCCGGGACTAACTGACTTTTAGCAGGCCAGGCGAGTAATGGGTTGCCGACTTTACGGGCTTTGCTCCATTTCGGTAAGGCTTTTATTGTGTGTTTAATATCGCTTTGCAAAAACTGCAATTCAGTTAAGCGTGCTTCACTCGGGTGCTTGTTCAGGTCATTCTTTAATGCTTCCAGTAAAGGTTTTTCATTTTCATCCAGGAAGCGTTGAAGTTGTTTAAGCTGGTTTAAACGCCACGACAGCGGACGGGTGAGTCCGCTGTCGAAATGGCTTTTCAGCTGTTTAAATGTACTTTCGAATGGGTTCATCCAAGTCCGCCAAGAGTCACTGTTTTTAACTCAAGGTATTCGTCAATACCATATTTAGAACCTTCACGACCAACACCTGACTCTTTAATTCCGCCAAACGGATTGTAGGCGTGAGAAATTCCACCGGTATTAACACCAACCATGCCATATTCAAGCGCGTCGCTGACGCGGAAGATACGGGCGGTGTCTTTTGCTGCAAAGTAAGACGCCAGACCAAAAGGTGTGTTATTCGCTTTCTCGATACCTTCTTCTTCGCTTTCAAAGGTATTGATAGCCACCACCGGGCCAAAGATTTCCTCTTCACTGATGTCCATATCGTCAGTGACGCCAGTTAATACCGTCGGAGCGTAGAATAAATCACCGAGTTCGGTCATTACTGAACCGCCGGTTTCTATGGTTGCACCATCAGACTTGGCCGACAATACCAGCCGCTGAACCTTATCAACTGCATCCTGATCGATAAGTGGACCTAAGTCGACGCCTTCTTCAGTTCCGGGCCCCACTTTCAGACCTTTTACCTTGCTGACAACAGCATCTGTAAACTTCTCGGCGACAGACTTTTGCACCAGTATTCTATTGGCCGATACGCAGGTTTGCCCGCCGTTACGGAATTTGCAGGCAATGAGCTGCTCAGCTGCTTGTTCAATATCGGCGTCATCAAAGACGATGAAAGGGGCATTACCTCCAAGCTCTAATGACAGTTTGGTTACGTGCTCTGAACATTGTTGCATTAAAATTTTGCCAACCCCGGTTGAGCCGGTAAATGACAACTTGCGAACCTTAGGAGAGGTAGCCAAACGTTTGCCGACTGTTTTTGCGTCGCTGGTTGGAATGATATTAATGACACCATCGGGAATACCCACTTCACTGGCTAGCTGTGCCAGGGCTAAACTGGATAAAGGCGTTAGCTGGGGCGGCTTAACTACGATAGTGCAGCCTGCTGCCAATGCCGGTGCTATTTTGCGAGTGATCATGGCATTCGGGAAGTTCCATGGAGTAATGGCCGCACAGACACCCACTGGCTCTTTAGTGACCATGACGCGCTTACTGCTGTCAGCATTAGGCAATATATCGCCATCGATGCGTTCAGCCTCACCGGCAAACCAATCGACAAAGCTGGCTCCGTATTCTACCTCACCAACGGCTTCGGCGACGGGCTTACCTTGCTCAGCACTCATTAATTCGCCCAGTGCTTGCTTGTTTTCCATCATGGCTTCGTACCACTTACGCAGAAGAACTGCACGCTCGCGAGCGGTTTTCTTACGCCAGCTTTTCAAAGCCGTTTCAGCAACATTGATAGCGCGTTGCGTTAAATCCTCGTCGGCGTCAGCAACTTCGGCTAACACGTCGCCGGTTGCCGGGTTGGTAACTGAGAAACGTTTGTCTGTAGGAACCCAGTGACCTTCGATAAAGCAATCTTTCTTAGTCAACGATGACATAGAATGTGCTGACATAGTGCCTCCAAATTTGAAAAAACTCTCTAATAATGTAGGCAATATAAAGAGAAATGGTTCAACTTTTTCGATGATTTTGACAGAAATTGATGTGTTTGGTGAAAAAAAACTCAAATACATTGCGTTCCTGGTAAAAAAACGTATAATCCGCCGTTCCTCAAGGAACACCGCATAACTGATGAGGCAGCGGTCACCCTTGATTCGTGGGGTTGCAGCGCCTGATTCCAGTCCAGACAGTTTAGAGACTGAATACTGATTCCTGTTGCCGGGCCATAACCCCTTTTTTGTTGTGTTTGCCAATGGGCAAACGGGAATAAAGTGAGACAAATATGTCAAATACCCAAACGGGCGTGTCGTTTAACGACATGGCCTTACCTAGTGCTGTGCTTGAACAATTAAACGCAATGCAGTTTTTAACCCCTACTCCTATACAGCTGCAGGCTATTCCTGCGTTGCTTGAAGGTCAGGATGTATTGGGTGAAGCCCAGACAGGTACCGGTAAAACTGCCGCTTTTGGTCTACCAGCGTTGGCAAAAATAGACGCATCAGTTAAGCAAACTCAGGTATTAGTAGTAACACCAACTCGTGAGCTGGCTATTCAGGTTGCTGAAGCGCTTGAAGGCTTTGCTGCAAAAATGCGTGGTGTTGGCGTTGCAACGGTATACGGTGGAGCGCCATTTGGACCGCAGGTCAAAGCTCTGAAGCAGGGCACCGCCATTGTTGTTGGTACCCCGGGTCGTCTTATCGACTTACTGAATAAAAACGTTCTGCAGCTGGACGGTTTGAAAGTTGGTGTTCTGGATGAAGCTGATGAAATGCTTAATATGGGTTTCATTGAAGACATCGAAACCATTTTAAAAGCTGTACCGAATACGGCGCAACGCGCATTATTCTCAGCGACTATGCCAAATGCAATTCGTAAACTGGCAAAAACGTTCCTGAAAGATCCGCTGAACATTCAGATTGAAGCTATTGCTCGCGAGAAGGCGACCATTAAGCAGAAAGCCTGGAAAGTTCAGGGCATGACTAAAATGACTGCTCTGACTCGGTTGTTAGAAGTGACTCCGTATCAGCGCGCATTGATATTCGTACGTACCCGTCAGGATACAATGGACGTGGCTGAATTATTGCAACGCAACGGCTTTAAAGCGGCGCCATTAAGCGGTGATTTGAACCAGGCTCAGCGTGAGCAGACCGTCAGTCAGTTGCGTAGTGGACACATCGAAATTCTGGTAGGAACCGACGTTGTTGCTCGTGGCTTAGATGTTCCTGAAATTACGCACGTTATTAACTATGACTTACCGAGCGACACTGAATCTTATGTTCACCGTATTGGACGTACTGGTCGTGCGGGCCGTACAGGTGAAGCGATTTTGTTCTTCCGTGCAAAAGAGCGTCATTTGTTGCGTCACTATGAGCGCTTAACCAATGCTCCGGTTGAGTTCTTTGAAGTACCAAACGCTAACGAACTGAGCAAGTACCGCCAGCAACAGTTACTGGAAAAGCTACAAGCGTCTTTGGCAGCGGAAACGGCAAGTGCTGATAAGCCTAAGCTAGAGAAATTGTTAGGGCAGTGGCTGGAACAGTCTGAATTGAGTGCTGAAGAAATTGCATTAGCGCTTCTGGCTCAACAGAACGAGCAGCGCCCATTGTTCCTGAAAGAAGACCGTCCTGTACGCGAAATGCGCAGTGAACGTTCAGGTCGCAATGAGCGTAGTGATCGTGGCGACAAACGCAAGCCTCGTGCAGAGCGTGCGACAAGTCGTGCCGCCGATGTGGATTTTGAAACTTACAAAATTCAGGTTGGCCGCGAACATGGTGCTCGCCCTGGTGACATCGTTGGGGCTATTGCTAACGAAGCCTCAATGGACAGCAAGTACATTGGTCAAATTCAGTTGTTTGATAATCATTCTTTAGTGCAGCTACCTAAGGGTATGCCAAAAGATATTATGCATGTACTGAAAAAAGCCCGTGTGCGTCAGCAGCCAATGGGTCTTGAGTTAAGCGATGAGCAAGTAAAACGTGCGCCACGCCCACCGCGTGACCGTGATGCTCGCGGCGGACCTAAGCGCAACTCCGGTAAGGGTGCTGCGCGCCGCTTTAATTAATTAGCGTCTTGAAATTCGGCCGGATGATCAACCATGATCATCTGGTCGATATCGTATCCCCATTCATGAGCTTTAGCTAAGGCATAGTCAATATCATCCTGAGCAACATCAGGAGTTCGCGACAATAACCAAAAGTATTCGTGTGAGTCACTGGTTACTATTGCCAACTGATAGTTGTCATCCAGCCAACTGACATAGTACCCACCGTAGAATGGCCAGAAAAAAGTCACTTTGTAAGCTGCTTCCATGTTTTCAACGGGTTTAGCCAGACCAATAGCTGTCTGCCACTCTTCGTTTTCAACATGATAACCGCGATTTGTAACCTCTAAGGTACCATCACCGTTTAGGCGATACTCTGCCGTAACGCTTTGCAGACCTTCTTCAAAGCTGTGTGGCATACGGACAATTTCGTACCACTTGCCTAAGTAACGTTTTGCCTCAAAGTCTTCGACAACATTGGCTACCGGTGTTGGCTGCGTGTTACAGGCACTCAGCAGAACTGTTAAAAGTAGCGGGATTATCCATTTGTTCATTGTGCTTCCTTTTATAACTCGTTGATATTATCTAAGTAAATTTCGGCCTGTTTCAGTAGCGCCTGCTGTTCTTCGTTGGTTTTCTTACCCCAGACCTGATACATCATGCGCATTCTGTGATTATCTTTAAACTGTTCTTTGTGACGCTCAATAAAATGCCAGTACAGGCTGTTAAAAGGGCAGGCTTTATCTCCACTTTTTTTCTTTGGGTCATAATAGCACTCTTTACAATAGTGCCCCATTTTCTGCATATAGTTAGCACTGGCAATATAAGGCTTTGTGGCAATCAGACCGTTGTCAGCATACTGACTCATACCTCTGGTATTAGGCATCTCTACCCATTCAATAGCATCAATGTAAATACCAAGGTACCAGTCATCCAGAGCGTCTGGTGACACACCCGCCAACAAAGCAAAGTTTCCGGTTATCATTAACCGCTGTATATGGTGTGCATACGCATATTCTAAGGATTGCTCAATAGAGTGATGCAGGCAATTCATTTTGGTGTCACCAGTCCAGTAAAAATGAGGCAAAGGTCTATTATGATCCAGGGCGTTAAGGTTTTTGTAGTCAGGCATATGCGCCCAGTAAATCCCCCGGACGAATTCACGCCAGCCGATAATTTGCCGGCAAAAGCCTTCAATCTGAGCGATTGATATACTTTCTTGATTCTCAGACCAGGTATTAACAGCTGCTTTTACAACTTCTAGTGGATGTAACATTTTCGTGTTTAAAGAGAACGAGAGCCTGGAGTGATACAAACTCCAGTGAGCTTCCTTAAGTGTGTCTGCTGTTGCCATGGTGTCCTGATAACGACCAAAATTAGGCAGCCCAAACTGACAAAAATGTTCAAGTAACTGTTTTGATTGTTGAGGGTTTACCGGCCATATTAATTGGTTTGGGGAAGCTTTGCCCATTGTCTGAATATGGCACTTTTGCAGCAAAGTATCGATATCTGAGACATCATTAGAAAATACCAGGGGAGGTTCTACACCTTGATTGGCAGGAATCTTTTTCTGGTTTTCCTTATCGTAATTCCAGCGACCGCCGACCGGGCGACCGTTCTCCATCAAAATATCGTATTGCTGGCGCACCTTTCTGTAAAAGGTTTCCATTAAGTAGTTTTTGCTATCGGGAAAATATTCTTTTAATGAATCACGCGTAGTGAGGAAATGCTCAGTATCATACCAGTTTAACTTGATGTTTCTGGCGCCGGCCCAGCTTCTAAGTTGGTGATCGAGCCGATACTCGTCGGGTTGCTGACATTCCAGGACCGCTCCCTTGTTTTGAGCGATAATATATTCAAGGTTTTGTGTCAGACTTTGCTGGTTGTCGCTGTCATCCAGTTTAATATAGTGTACGCGATGCCCAGCCGAGTCTAATGCATTAGCAAAGGCGCGCATTGCACTAAAAAAAGCCAACACTTTTTGTCGATGATGAACGACGTAGTCAGTCTCCTGTTTTAGCTCCATCATGACATAAAGTACACCTTGCTCCTTTTGTCGGAACCAGGAGTGCCTGACATTGAGTTGGTCGCCGAGTATTAACCGAACGGTGTGAGTGGTCATAGTCACTTAAGTTTAAATGTTCAGTCAGTCAATACGCAGGCTCTGAGGATTCAGATCGGCGTACCTAAATGAGCTAAAATATGGCATGATGCGCGGTAGTTTAAGATCCAGGAGTGATTATGAATCAGGTTACAGAGAGCGGAAACTCTTCAGAGCAAAACACAGTTAATGTAATTTGTATTAAATGGGGTAAAAAGTATGGCTCAGATTACGTCAATACTTTGCACTCTATGGTCAGCCGACATCTCAGTCGGCCATTCCGTTTTGTTTGTTTTACAGACGATTTTGAAGGCATTAATGACGACATTGAAGTAAAGGCGATTCCTAAAATCGGCTTTAAAGACTTTGATGAACAGCTTCCCTGGACTAAAGGACACGGTTGGCTAAAGCTGACTTGTTTCGCAAACCCTTTGTATGATCTTGAAGGGCCTACACTGTTTCTGGACCTGGATATTATTATTGTCGGCAGTCTTGATGAATTCTTTGAACCTGAAGGTGACTTTATGGTGATCAAAGAATGGGATAAATCCGACGCTACAGGCAATACCTCGGTATTCCGGTTTAATATTGGTGCACATGAAGACGCCTTAGAGCATTTGAAGAAAGACCCTGATGCAGCTACCGCCGATGTGCGAAATGAACAAGAGTACATTACGCACTTTGTCGATCGTCAGAACAAGCTGAAATACTGGCCGGAAAAGTGGTGTCGTAGCTTCAAACGTCATTGTCTGCGCCCGTTCCCGTTAAGCTTTTTCCAGGAGCCCCGTATACCTGAAGAAGCAAAAGTTATTATCTTTCATGGCAAGCCACACCCGGATGATGCATTAGAAGGCCGAAGTGGTAAGTGGTACCGGAAAGTCCTGCCGACTAAGTGGATTGCCGAGTATTGGCGTTAAAAAATATGAGACTGTGGCTCTATGGAATGCTATTGCGGCTGGTCACTCCAGCCGTTTTTGTCTGGTTGTGGCTGCGTGGCAAGAAGGATGCCCGTTACCGTCAGAACTGGTCAGAAAGGCTTGCATTAGGCGCTGTTGATAAAAAGCTGCAGGGGTGCCTAGTTATCCACAGTGTTTCTGTTGGAGAAACCTTAGCGGCTAAGCGACTAATAGAGCAGCTGTTGCATCAACAGCCCGGGCAAAAAGTGCTGATTACTTGTATGACACCAACCGCCAGGACACTCATTCAGCAGCATTTTGGCGAGTCTGTCAGCTGTCGTTATTGGCCAATTGATACTCCGGGTTCAGCGAAGCGCTTCGTGCGTAAGCTGAAACCTAAAGCTGTATGGATAATGGAGACAGAGCTTTGGCCGCAGATGCTGAACCATTTTTCCAAAGCTAATGTACCTGTAAGTTTATTGAATGCCCGGCTTTCGGCGCGCTCCGCCAAGGGTTATCGGCGTTTCCATTGGCTTATGAAGGCTGTATGGAAACAACTGACTCTGGTGTCGGTTCAGAATAAAGAAACTGCGCGTCGAATGAAAGTTTTGGGGGTAGCGCCGAGTCGACTTTTTGTCGACGGAAATCTTAAATACGATATCCAACTTTCCGGCAAGGATACTGATAAAGCTTACCCGTGGAAGCAGAGTTGCTCTGGAAGGAGCGTCTGGTTGGCGAGTAGCAGTCACCCCGGGGAGCATGAAGTTCTTCTTAAAGCACATAAGCTGGTTCAGGCAGAACAACCTGATGCCTGTCTTATTATTGCGCCAAGGCACCCTGAGCAATTTGAAAAAGTTGCGGAACTGACTCGGCAGTCGGGACTAAAGTTGGCTCGACGCAGCGAGCTTAATGAGATACCACAGGACTGTGATGTCTTTCTCGCTGACAGTATGGGCGAAATGATGCTGTGGGGGCAGTTAGCTTCTATGAGCTTTGTCGGCGGAAGTATCATTGAGCGCGGAGGGCACAACCCCCTTGAAGTTATTGCTTCTGGCTCCAATGTTATGTCTGGGCGGCATGTATTTAATTTCCCACAGGTTTACGCTGAGCTGTCTAAAGTCGGCGCTGTGCGATGGGTAAAAAATGCCGAAGAAATTAAACAGGCTGTGAGTTTGATACAGCAGACAGCGGTCATGAAAGCGCAACATGAAGCTGCTAAAAGCGTTTTACAAACGCATCAGGGTGCTACGTTAAGAGTCTTAAAGCGAGCACTGGAATATATTCTGACAGGAAGCGGTATGATAAAAACAGAGCAGACTCCCCGAGGGCTCATTCGCTATGACAGCGATATTATAGAAACGATAGAAGATAAGCATTTTTCAGCCCAATATTGGCAGCAACAAAAGGCGATTGCCGGGAATTCGACGGGGCGTGCAACTGTCTGGTTTATCCAACAAGGCGATCTGGGACTTTTGTTGCGACACTATTACCGTGGTGGTTTGGTTGGAAAAATTAATAAAGACCGTTTTTTACGCGAGCCAGCGGAGAAAAGCCGGGCAATACACGAGTTTGATTTGCTCTGTAAACTCCGTGATATTGGCTTGCCGGTTCCTCGCCCTGTGGCGGCGAGAATGGAAAAGACCGGCGTATTTAGTTATAAAGCTGATATTTTAGTTGAAGTGATTCCCGGCGCAGTTGATGTTTACCGGCTATTGCGTGAGAAACAGCTTTCAGCAGAGCTTTGGCAAAAGCTCGGAAGTGCTATTAAGCAATTGCACGATACTGGTGTTTATCACTCGGATTTGAATTGTCACAACCTTATGCTGGATGACAACGACAAAGCCTGGATTGTGGACTTTGATAAGTGTGATTTCCGTGAGAGCGGGGAGTGGAAGGAAGCGAATATTCAGCGTTTGCTGCGCTCCCTGCGCAAAGAAAAAGAAAAGAACGAGACTTTTTACTGGAAGGAGTCTCGTGACTGGCCTGAGTTATTAACGGGTTATCGCCGTTAAGCTTCAAGCCATAAAAAAAGCCCCGACTCACTTCAATGAGCCGGGGCTTTTTTATGCGTTAAAGCACTGAATTAGTCGCGAACTTGACCGTTACCGGTTACCACGAATTTTTCAGTTGTTAGTGCTTCAAGACCCATTGGTCCATAAGCGTGCAGCTTACTGGTAGAAATACCAATTTCGGCACCTAAACCTAACTGACCGCCGTCTGAGAAGCGAGATGAGACATTCGCCATGGTAACGGCTGAATCTACTTCACGAATGAAACGCTTAGCGGTTTCATCGTTTTCAGTAATAATCACTTCTGTATGACCACTACCAAACTCCTGAATATGCTCAATAGCACCTTCGTAGTTATCAACGGTTTTAACCGCAATTTCCAGAGCAAGGTATTCTTCGCCAAAGGCATCGTCTGCAATCTCATCAGCGCCGTCAAAGTAGCTTACTGAACGTTTATCGGCGTGGATTGTTACGTTTTTCTCAGCCAGGGCTTTAGCAGCCATAGGTAAGAATTTATCAGCAACATCTTGATGAACCAGTAAGCCTTCAAGCGCGTTACAAACGCCGGTACGCTGGGTTTTACCATTAAGTAAAATAGCCAGGGCTTTATCAAGGTCGGCGTCTTTATCAACGTAAAGATGGCAAACGCCTTTGTAGTGTTGAATCACCGGGATCTTACTGGTGTCACTAACAAAGTGAATCAGACCTTCGCCGCCACGAGGGATAACCAGGTCAATATAATCTTTTTGTTGCAGCAACTCGGTCATCAGTTCACGATCAGGTGTTGGTACTACCGTGATGACGTCTTTTGGCAAGTTGCTGGCTTCTAAAGCTTCGTGCAGTGCTTCAGCAATGGCTTTACTGCTCTCAATTGCTTCACGGCCACAACGTAATATAACGGCGTTGCCAGATTTGAAGCACAGGGCACCGGCATCGGCGGTCACATTTGGACGCGCTTCATAAATCATGCAGATAACACCGAGTGGAATGCGCATTTTTTCAATTTTCATTCCGTTAGGGCGCTCATCCAGCACGTAGCTGTCGCCGACCGGATCTTTTAATGCAATGATTTCCTCAATGGCGGAAGCCATGCCTTCAACACGTTCCGGTGTCAATTCCAGGCGATCCATCATGGCATCGCTCAGGCCTTTCTCTTTACCGGTGGCCAGGTCTTTCTTATTGACTTCAATAATCTTGTCCTGGCGTGCGCGAATTGCGTCTGCCATTTTCTGTAGCACACGGTTTTTATCTGCTTCAGATAAGGTTGCTACAGCGCGTGCTGCTTTTGCAGCGCGCTGTGAAATTTCTTTTGCTAATTGCTGGCTCATGCGTCCTCCAAAATCATTAGATCGTCACGGTGAATGACTTCTGTAATTGGGCTATAGCCAAATTTTTCAGCTATGTCTTCTGTTTGCTGCCCTTTAATGTGCATAAGTTCATGCGCGCTGTACTGACAAATACCCTTTGCAATAGCGTCAGTATCATTAGCGCTACGAACCAGCACGGCGTCACCGCGATCAAAATCGCCTTGTACATCAACAATGCCTGAACTCAATAGCGAGGCACCGTTCTCAATTAATGCTTTTTCAGCACCTTCATCAACCAATATTTCACCTTGAGCAACCAAGGTATGTCTTAACCAATGCTTTTTGTTGCTAATTGGATCAGATTGGCGACGGAATAATGTGCCGGGGATGTCACCTTGTAACAACGATTCAAAGGTTTCGCCTTTGCGACCGTTGACTATGTAGGTATCAATACCATGGGAAGTGGCTTTCTCAGCGGCTTCAACTTTGGTCCGCATACCACCAGTACCTACAGAACTCACAGAACCACCGGCAAGTGAGTAAATACTTTCGTCAATTTGTTCAACCACCGGTATTTTCTTGGCATCCGGGTTCAGGTTTGGATCGGAATCGTATAAGCCGTCGATGTCTGAACAAATAAACAGAGCGTCGGCATCAACTAACGTGGCTACCATGGCTGACAAGTTGTCGTTGTCGCCTACTTTCATTTCGTCGGTAGCCAGAGCATCGTTTTCGTTTACCACAGGTAAAATGTTGTGCTCTAACAATCTGTTTAAGGTGTTTTTAATGCTCACGTAGCGAGCGCGGTCGCGTAAGTCACTGTGTGTCATTAACAACTGGGCGCAGGGGGAATCAAAGAAGCGCGACCAGTAGCCCATCATTTCATTCTGACCGACGGCTGACATTGCTTTGCGTACGGCTACAGGAACTTTCTTGTGTTCAAAGTTAATATGCTTGCGTCCGGCAGCGACACTGCCCGATGACACTAAGACAACTTCTTGTCCGCGTTCGCGGCATTCGTTAATAAAACGAGCGATGGGTAAAAGGTATTTGGTACTAACCCCAGTTTCATCTGGCGCGATGAGCGCACTCCCCACTTTCAGTACGGCTCTTCGCCAGGATGGCGCTTTCATAGAGACTCCCTTTTGTTGAATTCGTTAGTAGTCTAACAGATTGGCTGTCTAAGCTCCAGTGAGGCTCATAAGCCATACCTATTGTCAATATATTAGACAATAATTTAGATTGACAAGAAAAAAGAGCATTCTTTAAAAAAGATTACTGAGACAATTACTTCTCGGGAGGAGTATAGCCCTCTATTTGGGGATCTTTGCCTTCAAATAAAAAGGCCGTCATTTGGGCTTCAAGAAATTCGCGATCAGATGGATCCATCATATTTAGTCGCTTTTCATTAATCAGCATGGTCTGTTTCTTTTGCCATTCAGCCCAGGCTTCTTTTGATATGTTATTAAAAATTCGTTCGCCCAGTTCACCGGGGTAAAGCTGAAAGTCCAGTCCCTCGGCTTCTTTCTGATAATGCTGGCAAAATACGGTACGACTCATGTTGTACTCACTTATTGGTCATTAATTGTTTCATCAGTCTAACGGTTGGTGCAGCAAAGCCCAAGTCCTTATCGGTGTCAGGTTCTACCCAGAGGTGCTGGTTATCGTTAAGCTGAGTTTCAGCGGGAACGACGTCTATCAGCAGAGGGTAGCAATCCAGATGAAAATGGCTGAAGGTGTGCCTGAAACCGTGCAACTGTTGGCGGCTATGCTCAGTTAACCCGTACTGCCTGATCACTGAGGGCACTTCTGTTTCTTCTGAGCTTTGAGGGAAACACCACAGTCCTCCCCAAATACCTGTTTGCGGTCTTTTCTCCAATAACAAGTGGCCCTGGTGGCGGAAAAGCAGCATATGCGTTGCCTTGACTGGCTTGGCTTTTTTCGGCTTCTTACCCGGGTACTGTGTCATTGTATTCTTTGCTTTGGCTAAACAAGTATTGTTGACGGGACATTGCTCGCAGAGTGTCTTAGTTCGGGTGCATATCATTGCACCGATATCCATCATGGCTTGATTATAGGCACCAGAGTCACTCTCAGGAGTAAGCTCTTCGCTGAGTTGCCAGAGCTCTTTTAATACACTGGTTTTACCCGGCCAACCTGCGACAGCAAAGTGGCGGGCTAAGACACGTTTAACATTGCCATCTAAAATTGGAGCGTACTCACCATGCCCAAGTGAACGAATAGCGCCTGCTGTCGAACGACCAATACCGGGTAATTCTTCAAGCTCATGAACTTTTTTAGGAAACTTACCGTTAAAACGGGTGCAAATGATTTTTGCGGTTTTATGAAGGTTACGGGCGCGGGCATAGTAGCCTAAACCTGTCCATAAGTTCAGTACTCGGTCTTGCGGAGCCTCGGCTAATGCTTGAACTGTGGGAAATGTCTCCATAAAACGTTCGAAGTACGGAATAACGGTGGTGACCTGGGTTTGTTGGAGCATGATTTCTGAAACCCAGACACGGTATGGGGTGACATTTTTCTGCCAGGGAAGATGCTTGCGACCATGCTGTTGAAACCAGCGAAGGACTTGAGAGCTGAATGTTTGAGTCAACTGTAAATCTCTGCAAATAAAAATGACTAATTTCAAGAATGTACTATTCTTTATGACATACACAGTGTCTCATATTCCGAGCATGATTGTTATTGCAATTAAAAGGAGCTTTGCAATGAAAACCTTAAACCTAATTACTTTATCTTTGCTTACCGCCGGGTTAACTGCTCCGGTTTTTGCACAGCAGACTGAGGTTGAGCAAAACGACTTTTATCTGGGTGCGCGTTTGGGCGTCTTTTCTGCTGATGATGATCGCGTTGCGGTCAAAAATCAGCAGTTATTTTTTGTTGATGACGGTTTCAAAACCATCACCTCAGGTATTGAAGCTGGCATGATGTTTACAGAGGCATGGGAAGCCCGTATCTATTACGATTACATGGAAGCTGACTTAGTTGGCGGTGGCGATGGCTATGGCGACAGCTATGGTGTTGATGCGCTGTATCACTTTAATAACAGCTTTTATGCCGGTTTAGGTGTCAATAATACTGAAATTGGTGATGTAACCGATGTCGCAGCTCGCCTAACTCTCGGTCACCGTAGCTTTATTAACGATAATCTTGCGTGGCGGATTGAAGGTGGAGCCCAGCGTGGTTGGGAAGAAGACTACACCGAAATGTTTGCAAACATTGGTTTGCAGTGGTTCTTCGGCGGACGTGATACAAGCCCTGAGCCAAGACCTCGTCCTGAGCCACAGCCAGAACCTCAACAAGCAGCACCTGAGCCAGAATCAGAGCCTGTAGATTCAGACGGTGACGGCGTTGTTGATTCTAAAGACAATTGCGCAAATACGCCTAAGAACTACTCAGTGGATGAGAACGGCTGCATTTTATACGAGAGCGAGACTATCACTGAAGAATTACTTGTTGAGTTTGACCTGAATTCATCTGAGATTCGTAGTGGCGAACGGAATGATATCGATGAAATGGCGGAGTTCATGAAAGAGCATCCACAACTCGATATTACTATTCATGGACACACCGACAGCACCGGTGAGGCTGAGTACAACCAGTGGTTGTCTGAGCGTCGTGCAGAAGCTGTTGCTAACGCGTTGGTTGAAAAGCACGGTATCGCCAGAAGCCGAGTCGACTTTAAAGGACATGGTGAATCTCAGCCTAAAGTTCGTGAAAACAGCGCGGCTGATCGTCAAACAAACCGTCGTATTGAAGCAACATTGAAAGTTGTTAACCGTGTACCTAAAACACGTTAATACCAATTGTATTGATTGCTTGAAATAGCGATAATAGCTCTACTGTAAACAGGCCTGATTTTTCAGGCCTGTTTTTTTGGTATTAGCTAAGTCACTAATTGTCAGGAAAGTCATGAGCCAGTTTAAAAGTGCCGAAGAAGCCGCAGCGGCGGGTAAGTATGTCAGAACAGTTCGGAGTTTCGTTAAAAGAGAAGGAAGGCTAACGAAAGGGCAGGCAACTGCAATTGAGCGCCTTTGGCCGACTCTTGGCTTAACGCTGGATAGTGGTCGGTTGGATCTTGCCCAGGTTTTTCATCGAAAGGCCCCTGTAACTCTAGAAATCGGCTTTGGTATGGGGCACTCACTGGTTGAAATGGCTGCTAATGCCCCCGAGCGCGACTTCATTGGTATCGAAGTTCATGAGCCTGGTGTTGGTGCCTGTCTTATGGCTGTCGAAGAAGCGGGGATAGACAACCTTCGGGTATTTCACGAAGATGCCGTTGAGGTGTTGAAACAGTGTATTCCGGACAAAAGCCTAAACTGCGTTCAGATTTTCTTCCCTGATCCCTGGCATAAAAAGCGTCACCATAAACGTCGTATAGTGCAACCAGAGTTTTTGAGCTTATTAACTCAGAAACTAGAGTCTGGTGGGATTATTCACCTGGCAACAGACTGGGAAAATTACGCGGAGCACATGCTGGAGGTGTTAAATGAAGCCTCTGATTTAAGCAATTTATCAGCTTCAGGAGATTACGTGCCAAGACCAGAAAGTCGACCCAAAACCAAGTTTGAACGCCGGGGCGAAGGTAAAGGGCATGGCGTCTGGGATTTACAGTTCCAGGTTAAGTAATGGTATACGCTTCTGGGTTAATCCAGAAGCGTATCTAAAACTGAGTTCAGAAAGCGGTGGCCTTGCTGTGTTAAACACCAGTGCTGTGTGTTTTCAGTTACCAAGTCCAGAGATTTTGCCTTACGCAAGTGTTCTGACGCTAAGTCGGCGGAAAGTCCGGTAGTCTGTTCAAAGTTATGTTTGCTGACTGGTTCCAGTAAGCGGAACTGATTCATAAAGAACTCAAACATACGGTCGTCAATTGCAACTTCTTTTAACTGATAACGCAGAGCTTTAGTCAGGTCTAAATAACCTTTAGGGTGCTTTATCTTTTCACAGCGCAGAATTTTATTTTGCTGTGGAAGTGTGACTTTGCTGTGAGCTCCGCAGCCAATGCCTAAGTAATCGCCATACTGCCAATAGTTTTTATTGTGGCGGCTTTGGTGACTCGGTTTTGCATAAGCACTCACCTCGTACTGATGATAACCGGCCGCTTCCAAAAGCTTATGACCCTGTTGGTAAATTTCCCATAAGGTGTCATCGTCAGGCAACTCAGGCGGCTGGCTTGCGAACAGGGTATTAGGTTCAATAGTTAACTGATACCAGGAAATATGTGGAGGGTTCAGCGCGATGACCTGACGCAAGTCATCTAATGCCATCTCTACGGTTTGGTCCGGCAGTCCATGCATAAGGTCAAGGTTAAAGCTGGCGAGCGGTAACTGACTTGCGTGTCTGGCTGCTTCTTTTGCCTGCTGCGGGTTATGAATACGCCCCAGACGCTGCAGTTGGTGCTTCTGCAGACTTTGAATGCCAATAGACAATCGATTTATGCCGGCAGCAACGAACGCGGAGAATTTTTCGGTCTCAAAAGTACCCGGGTTGGCTTCCATGGTTACTTCGCAGTCAGAACTCAGGGTTACTGTTGCCCGCACACCGTCCATTAATTGTTGTATTGCTGCAGCCGAGAGTACACTGGGTGTGCCTCCGCCAATAAAAATAGACCGAATTTCTCGTTCCTGTACCCACTCAAGGTCGGCCCTTAGATCTTCCAGCAGACGGCCGACATAACTTGCTTCGGGCACATCGCCCGTTAGCTTATGTGAGTTGAAGTCGCAGTAAGGGCATTTCTGAATACACCATGGAATGTGTATATACAGAGATAACGGCGGAAGCGTCAGTGGGTAAGTCATTTAGTGAGCTGCTCAAGCAGTTGTTTCAGAGCCTGACCACGATGGCTGAGCGCTTGTTTTTCTGTTTTATCAAGTTGTGCGGCTGAAGCATTTTTTTCTTCAACCCAAAAAACGGGGTCGTAGCCGAAACCATATTCACCGACTGGCTTTGTTAATATGCGTCCGTCCCAGCGGCCCTGGCAGATAATTGGCGTTGGGTCTTCTGCACTTTGCATATAGACCAATACGCAATGAAAGCTAGCCTGTCGCTGACGCTCTTCAACACCCTCTAAAGCCTGTAATAATTTATTGATATTATCGGAGTCTGTCGCATTGGAGCCGGCATAACGAGCAGAATAAACACCCGGTGCGCCGTTTAACGCTGCAACGGCAAGACCTGAATCGTCGGCAATAGCGGGTAGCCCGGTTTGTTGACACGCATGCCGCGCTTTAATAATGGCGTTTTCGACAAATGTGGTGCCAGTTTCGTCAGCTTCAGTGAAGTCCCAGTCGGACTGTGGGCGGACCTGCCAGTCGGCAGTAGCCTTCGTTTGACTTAACATATGACGTAACTCGGCAACTTTACCTGCATTACCGGTAGCCAGTACCAAAGTTTTTTGTGGCTTCATAAAACGGACCTGTACACTCATTATTAAGAGGCACAGGATAAAGGGTTTTAACGGGATTTGAAATCTTACATTAGCGTCTAAGTTAAACCTGTTATGATAAATAGGCAGAGACAGAGATAAGGAGATTCTATTTGGATTCGACTAACACCTTGATTTTACTGTGTGGCTTGTTGTTGGTTGTCAGCATTTTAGCCGCTGTGGCCTCCAATCGACTGGGAGCCCCTGTACTACTGACTTTTTTGTTAGTTGGCATGCTTGCCGGTGAACAAGGAGTGTTGGGAGTCGAGTTTAACAATCCGGATATCGCCTTTTTTATAGGCTCTGCTGCTCTGGTCATTATCCTTTTTGACGGGGGGATGCGAACTCACCCAGAACGCTTTCGGGTCGCCTTGTGGCCTGCCATTAGCCTGGCAACAATAGGTGTTGCCTTAACCTGTACCTTAGTTGCCTCCCTCGCTGTTTATTGGTTTTCTTTGCCCTGGCCTGCAGCTTTGCTTATGGGGGCGATACTGAGCTCAACTGACGCGGCAGCGGTGTTTGGTATATTTCAATCCAGAGGACTACAAATTAAAGAGCGGGTTGCCTCAACACTTGAAATAGAGTCGGGCAGTAACGATCCAATGGCGGTCATTCTGACTTTAACGATGACCGGCGCCGTAGCCAGTGGCAGTTTTCCAGATTGGTATTGGATAGGTCTTGATATTGTCTGGCAGTTAATTGGCGGTCTGACAATAGGTTGGTTAGGTGGGCGGCTATTCATTATTGCCGCTCGAAAACTGCCGTTAAGCTTTAGCTTTTTCCCCTTATTGGCCGTAGCCTGTGCTATCTCCATTTACGCATTAACGGCGAAACTGCACGCCAGCGGCTTTCTGGCTGTTTATTTAATGGGGTTTGTTATTGGTAACGCCCGGTTGCCTCAGTTGGTTCATATTCTGCAGGTGCAGGACGGGCTGGCGTGGCTCAGCCAGATAGCGATGTTCCTCATTCTCGGATTACTTGTTGTTCCTTCTTACTTAGTCGCTAACGCACCGGTCGCAATTGGTATTGCCTTTACTCTAATATTTATTGCTCGTCCGTTGGCGGTGGTGGTGAGTTTATTGCCCTTTAGCTTTCCTTGGCGAGAGCAGGTGTTTATTAGTTGGGTGGGGTTAAGAGGAGCCGTCCCCATTATTTTGGCTTTATTCCCATGGCTGAGTGGCGTACCAAATCAGGAGCTTTACTTCGATATTGCTTTTGTTGTGGTAATGATTTCATTGATTATTCAGGGCTGGAGTATTGCGCCGGTAGCGCGCTGGCTGGGGCTGGAAGTGCCGTTAAAAGCAAAACCGCAGCAACGTATGCCACTATCATCTGTGCCCAGTAAAGAGGCGCTGGAGGTCTGGCTTTATCGCATTGATAAAAACTCACCTGCCTGTGACCATACCTGGAAAGAGCTGAAGTTAACTGCGCCTGCCACTTTCGTTGGGTTGATCCGCGACGGCGAATGGTTGCAGCCGGAAACCCAGCCCATGGTTGAAGAAGGTGACGGTTTGCTGGTGGCTGCTACGGTGAAAGATATTGACGAGGTCAGTCGAATTCTTGCATCAGGTGGTAAAGGCTTAAAGGTATCAGAAAAAGACTTCTTTGGTGACTTCACGTTACGTGGCGATCTGACGCTGGCCGATGTCGGTAGCTTCTACCCTGTGGGGGAACTTAACGAAGGTTTATTGAGCACGACGATATCCGACTATTTCTTGCTGAAATTCCACCGGCGAGTGGTTATTGGCGACACCATACGTTTAGGTGATGTTATTCTGACCGTACGAAAAGTCAGTGACAAAGGCGATATCCAGTCAATTGGTGTCAAGCCGGTAAAAGGCTAGTCGTTTAACCAAAACTCCTGGTTAAATTTAAGCGTTTGCTGGTCACCAACTTCAATAGTAAAGCGCAGGGTTTCGGCATTGGTGTAATTAAACTGTGCCAGATAGTAACTGGCATCGCCTTCTGTTACCTGCTGAAACTCGAGTTCCTGTATTTGGCCCAGCGGGTTAATAACTTGCCCGGTAACGCCAGGGGTTTGTGCTTTTTGAGTTTGTTTGTCGAGCACGGCAATATTAAGTACACCTTTTGAGGCGCTTCGGGTTAAGTCATATTGCGTTGCTACTGCCGGAGCTAATAAGGTGGAGGAAAAAGCGCTGTAGTGAACATCCCATTGACCAAGAGTCTTTTTTTGCTCAGCCATAAGGCTGGCAGAGAGCAGCATGGACATAGCTATTACTGTCTTAACAAAGAATGTTTTACTCATCACTTTATCCTCCACCAGTAACGTTAAACGCCAATTAATATTCGTAAAAACTGCAGGGCAATAATAACAACCAGTACCGATAAATCTAAGCCACCAATTGGCGGAATAACTTTACGTAAAGGTGCTAACAGAGGCTCTGTAATTTGATGCAGCATGGCTTCTACCGGGTTATACCCCTGTGAGAACCAACTGAGTATGGCGCGGATTATCAATACCCAGAACAGCATCGACAGCAGGCTGCTAATGGTTGTTAGTATGCCCTGAATGACAATAACCAGTGGACCCACAGCCAGACCATTTAGCCAGACCAAAGCTGCCACTTTCAACATGCCTAGCGCTAGCGCAAATATTAAACTGGCAGTATCCAGCTTACCTATCATTGGCATGAAGCTACGAAGCGGTCCGACAACGGGCTGTGTTGCTTTATACACAAATTGGCTGACCGGGTTATAAAAGTCTGCCTGGGTTAACTGCATCCAGAGTCGCAACAGCACAATGATCAGATACAGATCAATTAGGGTGGCGACTAAAAATGTGAGGGCGTTATTCATAGTGACTCCTAGAAGAGTTTCGCCATTTCCTGATTACGGTTTACCGCTGCTTTTACGGCTTTTTCCGAAATGCCGTGTAAGTCAGAGTCCTGGTAGGCTTCAACACCCTTAGCTGTTGAGCCGCCTTTACTGGTGACTTGTTTACGCAAGTCTTCCAATGATAACTCACTTTCTTTAGCCATTTGCGCGGCGCCCAAACAGGTTTGCTGAACCATTGCGCGAGCTTTCTCTGCATCAAAGCCAAGCTCGGTTGCGGCTTTCGCCAGGCTGTCCATAAACTCGAAAAAGTAAGCTGGTCCGCTTCCGGCAACAGCACCGAGAATATCGAGCTGATCTTCATCACTAACCCAGAGGGTTTCACCTACACCGTTAAATGCTTCTGTGACAAAGTTTTTATCGGCATCGTCCACTGAGTTGTCTGTGACTAACCCCGACATGCCCTGGCCAACCAATGATGGCGTATTGGGCATAACGCGGATAATACGGATGTTTTCGCCTAAATACTCGCGATATTTCGGAATACGAATACCCGCAGCAATGGTAATAATTAGTTTGTCGGTCAGGTTGTGGACATTTTCACGTAAGTGAGCACAAACTTCTGCCATTAACTGAGGCTTAACGGACAATACGATAGCATCAGCATTATTCACAACTTCCAGATTGTCATTGCTGGTATTAACGCCCAGCTCCGACTTCATTTTCTCTAATTTGGCATCGCTGGGGTTACTGACCCAGACTTTGTCAGCAGGGTAACCGCTTTTACACATACCACCGACAATGCTTTGTGTCATGTTACCTGCGCCGATAAAGGCAATATTGCGAATGTCGTTCATTAGGACTCCCGTTCTCCAAAAATTGCTGTTCCAATACGTACCATGTTAGCACCCTCAAGCACTGCTTGTCGCATATCGCCCGACATCCCCATGGATAAGGTATCAATTTGCTCGCCACAGGTTTGTTGCAGTTGCTCATAAAGGCGAAACATGTGCTGAAAACTTTGCTTGCGTTGCTCTTCCGTTGTTCCTGCTTTGAGTATGGTCATTAAGCCGCGTAATTTAAGCTTTGAGCAACTCATCACATACTCAGCTAATTCTTTAACTTGCTCTGGCGCCAGACCCGACTTGTTGCCATCGTCGTCAATATTCACCTGTAGTAAAATGTTGAGTTGCTCGAGACTGTCTGGGCGCTGTTCATTCAGGCGGCGAGCTATTTTTTTCCGCTCCACGCTGTGTACCCAGTCAAAGTTCTGAGCAATATCTTTTGTCTTATTGGACTGAATCGGTCCAATAAAGTGCCACTGGACCGGGTCGGGTATGTGTTCTTTTAGCTGGGTGATTTTATCAACCGCTTCCTGAACGTAGTTTTCGCCGAAATGCATTTGTCCGGCGGCAATTGCGGCTTTTATTGCATCCAAAGAGTGTTTTTTACTCACGGCTAGCAGTTTCACTGACTGCCCATGTTGCGACTCTTCGGCTAAAATCCGCAATTGCTGACGTATTTCCGCAAGATTATTTGTTATCTTTTCTGATACCTTAGTTGTCATTGCCACCGTCATCTCACTGATTCAGGAATAAGATATATGAATGTTAACGAATTACTGGCCTTTAGTGTGAAACAAAATGCCTCGGACTTACATCTGTCTTCCGGCAGTGTTCCTATGATTAGAGTGGATGGGGACATTCGGCCATTAAATCAACCCGAGCACCAGCCCGACGAGCTGAAAGATATGTTGTTTGAGGTGATGAGCAAAGGTCAGTGGCAGGAGTTTGAAGAAAAATTTGAGTGTGACTTTTCGTTCGAGCTTGAAGGCATTGCGCGTTTCCGGGCGAATGTATTCACACAACGAAAAGGTATTGCGGCAGCGTTTCGTATGATCCCCAGTGAAGTCACCACACTGGAACAACTGGACGCTCCTGAAATATTTAAAGACATTGTCAGTGCCAACCGTGGTTTAGTTTTGGTGACCGGGCCAACGGGTTCCGGTAAATCAACGACCTTAGCGGCTATGGTCAATTATTTAAACCAAACCAGGTCGTTACATATTTTGACTATCGAAGATCCGATAGAGTTTGTTCACGACAACCAGAAAAGTCTGGTCAGTCAGCGCGAGGTACACCGGGATACGCGAAGTTTCAGTGCGGCGCTTCGCTCTGCATTGCGTGAAGATCCTGACGTTATCCTGGTAGGGGAAATGCGCGATTTGGAAACCATTCGTTTAGCCATGACAGCCGCTGAAACAGGACACTTGGTATTAGGTACTTTGCATACAACGTCGGCGCCAAAAACCATTGACCGTATAATTGATGTGTTCCCGGGGGATGATAAGCCCATGATCCGCTCTATGCTGTCGGAGTCTTTACGTGCAGTAATTTCACAGAGTCTGCTGAAGCGTGTTGGCGGTGGTCGCGTCGCTGCCCATGAAATTATGCTGTCGTCACCCGCTATCAAGAACCTTATTCGTGAGGATAAAGTGGCGCAAATGTACTCGTCCATACAAACAGGGGCAGAGCGTGGCATGCAAACATTGGATCAGGCGCTCAAGAAATTGGTTGCACGTGGCGATATAGAAGCAAGTGAGGCGCGCCGCTGCGCGGTGAATAAAGAGGATTTCTGATGCAAATACGGAGTGTTTGGCTGTTTTTATTGCTGGCCTTTGCGTCCAGTGTGTCGGCACAACAATCGACACGAGTGGCTTTTGGTTGCTGCATTGACCATACCAGTCGACAGGAAATCTGGGATGCCGTTAACCATGCACAGCCTGAAGTGTTTGTTTTTCTGGGCGACACGGTTGATGTCGATGCTGATGATATGGATGACCTACTCGATGCCTACGAGGTTTTTAACCGTTACCGGGGGCCGAGGGTTTTACGCCGCAACTCGGCAGTAATGTCTGTGTGGAATCGCAATGATTACAGCCTGGGTGGCAACAGTGGCAAGAATAACCCGAATCGCTATGCCGTCCGAAATCACTTTTTGACCTTTTGGCGTGAGCCAGCAACTTCAGAACGACTTTTTCAGACGCACGGTATTGCTAAAAGCGTGATTTTTGGTAATGAACCGCAACGTGTTCAAGTCATTGTGCTCGATGGGCGCTGGAATAGAGATCCACTCACTACCGTAGGTTGGATGGAGCGCCAAACGCGCCGTTTTAATTCTGACTTAGGCCCTTATCAGGCAAATAATACCGGAGCCTTACTGGGTGACAAACAATGGCAGTGGCTTGCTGAACAGTTACAAAAGCCAGCTGAGGTGCGTATTATTATGAGTGCGACACCGGTACTGGCTCCAGCAAACGGCTATGACAGTTGGGCGCTCTATAAACGTGAACAAAAACGCTTAAAAGAATTGTTAACTGAGCTGAAGCCCTCTGGTTTACTCTTGGCCAGCGGCGATAGGTTTTTTGGTGAATTTGCAAAGTCTGACGAGTTTCTTTCTTACCCACTATGGCAGGTAACTCCGGGTACTATTAACTTTGACGGTGATACCCCTTACCAGTCAAGTTATCGCGACGGAAAGGCTTTTACGGAAAGCCGTTATGGTCAAATTGAAGTGATATGGAAAGAGCAGCCGGAATTGGTATTAACGCTTAGAGACATTGATGGCCGGCCGCTCGATAGTCGTAAACTTAACCTTAGTCAGTTGCAACCAGATTAGGAGCTACACGGTGTTGTGTGGCTTGTTCGTAAGCAAAAGCCGCTTCTATCAGTATTGCTTCAGAACGTGCTGCTCCAAAAAAGCTCATTCCAACGGGTAGAGCCGGTTCGTCACCTATTTGAATGTAACCCATCGGCACGGTTATGTGCGGGTACCCGGCGACTGCCGCTGGTGAACTGGCCGAGCCTGAATAATTGTCTCCGAGAACATGGTCAATTTTCCACGCCGGACTGGTTGTTGGAGCAATGAGTACATCAAGGTTGTTTTCGCTAAGCATGGTATCAATACCTTCTTTACCGGCCAGCTTTTTGCTGTTAGCCAGGGCCTGCTGATAAGCCGCTTCATCTTCCTGCGCATTGGCCATTTCAAAAAGCTCCTGACCAAATAATAAAAGCTCTTGTTCAGCCAGTTCATTATTGGCTTCTATCATATCGCCGAGGTTGCGGTAAGGAAGCTGGGTCTCGGCAAGGTACGAAGCCATGTCATTCTTAAATTCATACAGGAGTACTGTGAACTCGTCACCGCCATATTCGCCATAGGTTGGCATTTCGACATCAACAAGTTGCGCACCCTGAGCTTTCAGAATCTCAAGCTGTTGTTCAAATTGTTTGTCCAGTAGCTCGTTGTATCCCATTAAATTACGAACCACGCCAATGCGTTTGCCTTGTAGCCCGTCTGTTTTTAAATGAGAAGCAAAGGTTGTTTCACTGCTGTAGCCGGCAGGGTCGCTGGAGTCATGTGCTTTCATTACATCGAGCATCAAGGTAGCGCCGGTGACAGTGCGTGCCATTGGACCTGCGGTATCCTGACTGTGTGCGATAGGAATAATGCCGTCGCGACTGATAAGTCCCAGTGTTGGTTTTATGGTGACAATGCCGTTAACAGCTGCAGGGCAGACTAACGAACCATCGGTTTCCGTACCGACCGATAGAGCAACGAAATCTGCCGCGACTGAAGTAGCGGAACCGGCACTTGAACCACAAGTTGAGCGGGTTCTGTCATAAGGGTTTACGGCCTGACCGCCTATGGCGCTCCAGCCTGAACTTGAACGCGTTGAACGAAAGTTAGCCCACTCACTTAAGTTGGCTTTGCCCAGAATAATCGCACCGGCATTTCTCAGTTGTTGCACTAAAAATGCGTCATCTTCCGGATAATTTTCTGCAAACAGAAGCGAGCCTCCGGTGTTTGGCATGCCGTCGGCGGTATCAATGTTGTCTTTCAGAAGAACCGGTATACCATGCAGCGGACCGCGAGCTTTTCCCTGCTGGCGCTCTTTATCCAGCCGTTTGGCATCAGCTAATGCGTTTTCATTCAGGCTATTTACCGCTCTTAGTTCGGGACCCTGCTGATTGTTTTGGTGGATGCGTTGCAGGTAATACTGTGTGAGCTGTTCGGCAGTTAATTGACCTTCGTTCATGGCTTGCTGAAGCTCAGTTACAGAAGCATCCTGCCAGGTAAATTCGGTGTGATCTGCAGGTGATGTCTGGCAGGCTGTTAAGGCCAGAATAAACAGAAGTGAAACCAGTTGTCTCATGCTTAAACCCTTATTGTTTTTGTGTTTTCATAAAGTGGCATAACTTTGGTCGTAAGGCGAGTCATGCGAATAAAAATCAGGTAAAATGGCAGCAATTGTCGATAAAGAACTGAAGTGGTTAGCGTTATGCGGGTATTGGGTATTGAAACCTCCTGTGATGAAACAGGGGTTGCGGTGTATGACACTGAAAAAGGGTTACTGGCACACCAGCTGTATTCTCAGGTTAAATTGCATGCGGACTACGGGGGTGTGGTGCCCGAACTTGCCTCTCGTGACCATGTGCGTAAAACGTTGCCGTTAATTAAGGCAGCGCTTAAAGAAGCCGGTATTACGCATCAGCAATTGGATGGTGTGGCCTATACTATGGGGCCGGGGTTAGTCGGGGCTCTGTTAGTTGGCTCTTGCATTGGCCGTAGTTTAGCTTTCGGCTGGAACTTGCCTGCAGTGGGTGTTCACCATATGGAAGGGCATCTGCTGGCTCCTATGCTGGAAGAGAACCAACCCGAATTCCCGTTTGTTGCTTTGCTCGTGTCTGGTGGTCACACTCAATTGGTGCAGGTAAAAGGCATAGGCGATTACCATTTGCTGGGTGAATCCGTCGATGACGCAGCTGGCGAAGCTTTCGATAAAACCGCTAAACTGATGGGGCTGGATTATCCGGGGGGGCCGCGACTGGCCGCTCTGGCAGAACAAGGTAACAGTGACCGGTTTACTTTCCCCAGACCAATGACAGACAGACCAGGCCTTAATTTTTCTTTCAGTGGTTTAAAAACTTCCGCAGCTAATACTCTGGCCGCTAATGATAATGACGAGCAGACCCTGGCTGATATTGCACGGGCATTTGAAGATGCGGTGGTTGATACCTTGGTGATCAAATGTCGCCGGGCATTAAAAGAAACTGGCTACAAGCGTTTAGTCGTTGCTGGTGGTGTCAGTGCCAATAAACACTTACGCGCCAAACTTGAGGCTTTGTTGCAAAAGCAAAATGGGCAGGTGTTTTATCCCCGTACTGAGTTTTGCACCGACAATGGTGCGATGATTGCTTTAGCTGGCGCACTGCGTTTACAAGCGGGAGAACGTGAGTCACTGGCAGTAAAAACACATCCAAGGTGGCCAATGACAGACTTGAAACCCATGGCGAAGGTTAGCGACGCCGTTTAAAGGCTTTCTCCTTACCGGAGGATAAGCGTAAAATGTTGGCCTGGTGACGCCAGAGGATCAATAGTGAAATCATAATAACCGGCACCGTGTATTGGGGTTTTATCCAATAAGCATAAAACGGTGCCAGACAAACGGTTACCAGAGCAGCCAGGGATGATACCCGGCTTATACGGAAAACCAATAACCAGGTCACAATAAGCAATAAGGCCATTTCCCAGGCCACAGGAAACATTGCCCCTAAGGCGGTCGCTACGGCTTTGCCGCCACGAAAGTGAAAGTAAAGCGGGAAGATATGACCAAGGCAGGCAGCAACGGCAATTAAGCCAAGGAAAAATGGTTCAATGCCGAGAAAGTAAGACCCCCATACCGGAACCATACCCTTTAAAACATCAAACCAAAGAGTTAATAATGCGGGAATTTTTCCGCCCACCCGGTAAACATTGGTTGCTCCAGGGTTACCAGAGCCTTCTTTGCGTGGGTCAGGCAGCCCCCATAGCCGGCAGATAACCACAGCGCTACTGATAGAGCCCAGAAGGTAGGCTGAAAGTATCATCAGTAAAGTAAGCGCTGTCATGGGGTACGAATCCCTCGTTGGTTAAGGTAGACTGCGATTAAAAGTCAATGCCCATAGAATAAGCGGTTTTTTGGGCAATTACCACGGGTTAACACAAATGGAACAAGCAGATATTGATGTCGTCAGTATTGAGGGTCTAACCATAGAAACCATTATTGGCGTTTACGACTGGGAAAAAGAAAAAAAACAGCAGTTAGTGCTGGATATTCAAATGAGCTGGGACAACCAGCGCGCAGCGACCACTGATGATATTGACGACGCTTTAGACTACGCTCTGGTCAGCGAACGGGTTTCGGCCTGGGTGGCAGAGAAGCCGAGACAGTTAATTGAAACCGTTGCTGAAGGGGTTGCTACCTTAATTCTGAATGAGTTTGGTGTTCAGAATGTTGAAGTGCGCGTAGCTAAGCCCGGGGCAGTGCCCAATGCGAAAAATGTTGCGGTTACGGTTCGACGAAGCGTGTTTGATAGTCCGTTTGGGTAAGAGGTAAGGTTGTGGCGCAAGTTTTTCTCGGGGTAGGCTCTAATACGGATCGTGAAAAATACATTCGTGCCGGCTTAGAAGCAATTGCCGAAAGCTTTGGCTGGCGTCAGCGTTCACGAATTTTTCGCAGTGAATCGGTTGGATTTTCCGGCAGTGATTTTTACAACCTGGTGGTAGAGGTGGAAACAAGCCGATCTGTTACCGAGGTTTTAGCCGAGTGTAAGCGCATTGAACAGCAAAATGGACGAGTGCCTGAAAGTGCCAAGTACAGTCCACGGACGCTGGATATTGACGTGCTGCTTTATGATGATGTAATACGAGCGCAACAGCCGCAATTACCACGTGCTGAGATCCTTGAAAACGCTTTTGTTCTATGGCCGTTAGCTGAAATTGCCGGCGATCTCCTGCATCCTGTTTTGGAAGTCAGTTATCAGCAGCTGTGGGAACAGTATCAGGAGTCCAATAAGCAGGCGCCGCAGCAGTTAGAGCCTCTTGAAAATACTGGCTGGCTGGAGGGTTAAACCAGCGCCTCTGCAAGTATTTGCTCGCGCTGTTCACGCAGTGCATTGCCCAGAGCTTTACCGGTGAGTCCCTGCTGCTGCAAAGCCTGAGAACTAAGTGCTGACGCTTTCTCGGCAGCTAAGCGCAGTTTTTGGTGCTGCTTATCAATAGTTGTCTTTTGTTCTGACCGACTAAACTCGGCTTCCCTTAATTGAAGTAACTGCCCGAGTTTCTCCGGGCGTCGCCAGTAGTCAATTTGTTTTAAAGTGGCCGAAAGCGACTCTGCCTCAGGAAGCTTAGCCTGGGTTATAAAGAGCTCATTATTCCTGGCAAGGGTCGCGGCATCGCGATAGTGGTTTGGAATAGCCAGTCGGCGACAAAACTGCTTGATATCATCGGGTGTCTTTTGCTCTACAAATAAACAGGCAAAACGCAGTATTGCCGAGTCTGAATAAGCTGAAGTCCTGTTGAGTCTTTGCAGCTGGCTATCACCGGCCGTGATACCCGGTAAAACCTGGGGCAGTGCGTCGATACTTTTAAGTAAGTTTAAGAAGACGGAAGGTGTTTCGCTTAACAGTGCTTTTTCCCATTCTCTCCAGACTCTCTCGGGAACTAAGTGACTGAGCTCTTCGCTCTCCGACATCTGTTGCAGTAGCTGCTGGGTTTCTGCAGCCACACTAAACCCTAAATGTGCAAAACGAGCCGCGAACCGCGCAACTCTCAAAACTCGTAGAGGATCTTCTGTAAAAGCTTCTGACACATGTCGCAGTTTACGGGCTTCAAGATCCTGTACACCTTTGTAAGGATCAATAATTGTTCCGTCTTCGCTTTCAGCAATGGCATTAATGGTTAAGTCACGACGAGCAAGGTCCTGCTCAAGAGTAACCTCTGGCGAGGCATAAACGGTAAATTCAGTGTGACCTCTGCCTGACTTTCGCTCGGTACGGGCTAACGCATATTCTTCATGCGTATCCGGATGCAAAAACACCGGGAAGTCTTTACCTACTTGCTGAAAACCCTGGTTCAGCAGCTCTTCTGAGCGGGCGCCAACAACCACCCAGTCGCGTTCATGCACGGGTAATTTAAGGAGTTTGTCGCGTATTGCACCACCGACTAAATAGACTTCCACTGTTCACCTCAACTTTGTTTGGCATGATCATGTCGAATCACTGGTCGATGTGCAAGCAAGTCGTTACACTGTTGGACAAATAATAACATCAGCACAGTAGCGGACCGATATGTATCAAAACTATTTTGGTCTTCAGGCAGAGCCTTTTTCTATTGCCCCAGACCCAAACTACCTTTACCTGAGTGAACGGCATCAGGAGGCTTTAGCGCACCTTACGCAAGGGCTGCAGGGTAGTGGTGGCTTTATTTTACTGACCGGTGAAGTGGGCACAGGAAAAACCACGGTGTCACGGGCGTTGCTGGAACAACTACCTGAGTCGACTGAAACCGCCTTTATTTTGAATCCGATGCTGAATGAGGACGAACTGCTTGCCAGTTTGTGCGATGAGTTTGGTATCCGTTATCAAAAGCGCTCCGCCACTCGTAAAACTTTGACTGACAAACTCAGCCAGTTTTTCCTGAAAGCCAATGATGAAGGTCGTCAGTGTGTGGTGCTTATTGATGAAGCTCAGCATTTGCGCCCGCAAGTGCTGGAACAGTTGCGGTTGTTAACCAATTTAGAAACTCATGATCGGAAATTATTGCGGGTGATTTTAATTGGTCAGCCAGAGCTTCAGGATTTATTGCGCAGGCAGGAGCTGCGTCAACTGGCACAGCGTATTACCGCCCGTTATCATATTTTGCCGCTGACAGAAGCCGATACTCAACGTTATATTGCATATCGACTTCAGGTGGCAGGAGCGAACCGGCCACTTTTCAGTGCAGCTGCGGCGCGTAAAGCGCATCAAATGACTCAGGGGATTCCCCGTTTATTAAACCTGTATTGCGACCGGGCACTACTGGCGGCCTATACGGAATCAAGTGCAGAAGTTTTACCACGGCACTTACAACAAGCACATGCCGAGCTCAATGGTCCGGCCGACAGAAGAAGCGGTGTTAAGCACCAGTCACCCTTCTGGCGTTGGGCTGGCGCACTTATCTTATTCGTGGCCAGTGCTATAGGAAGCTATAGCCTGGTCAGAGAAACGGCCCCTGAGCCGGACAGGACAACCACCATGCAGTATAAGGCAGCGCAAGAGCTGGCCAGTGTATGGGGTTTACCAGAGCCTCCGTTAGACACCGATTTTTGCAAGTGGGTAGAACAATATGACCTTGCTTGCCTGGAGTTACGGCAAAGCCTGCAACAGTTGCGCAGTATTAATTACCCGGCCTTACTTTATAAACGCGACAAAATGGCGAATCTGGTTACCGATGGTACGGCTATAGACACTAACGGCTGGAATGGTGCCTTTTTAATTTTGTACCAGAAACCGCTGGCAGAAAGTCCAGATGAAAAAGAACAGTGGGTGCGTGAACAAGTGCGCGAACATGTAAGTTCAGAATGGCAAAAAAAGTCATCTGAGGAGCAGTTTAAAGCGTTGCAAAAGAGCCAGGGACTTCGTGTGACCGGCAAGTTGGATGAAGCAACGATGGCATGGCTGGCCTCAAGAGCTTCAGATTTTGGGCCCAGATTGAATAAAAGAGCGAGTAAAGAGAGTTAGTCATGTCCTCCTTATTAAAAGCATTAAAGCAACAGCAGTCGCCGCTATTAAAGCAACGGTCAATATTAGACGCGTCTTTAATGGCTACCGACAATAGTACCCGACGTTGGGGGTGGCTAATATGGCCCGCAATAATTGTTGCAGGGGGAGTGCTGGGGGCAGGAACCGCTCAGTGGCTCGCGAAAGAACCAGAGCCTGAAACTGTTGCGGCGGAGCGCTTTAGTTGGGGGGAAACAGAAACCGTTGAAGCGATAAGCTGGGATGCTGAACCGCAAGAGGAAACAGTAGAGGTTGCTAAGAGCTCAGAGTTGCCAGAGCCAGCTTCCACGGGCGCGTCTCAGCCCGAACAAACAGAACCACAGCGTGAAGCTCTCGATTTATCTGCCGTGTCGCCCGACTTGTTAGAGCGTTTTGAAGCCGCAGTGAATGATACCGGTAGTAACAATAATGATAATGCCGATACAAGCGTTATTCCGCCACTAGGTGAGCTTTCGCGTTCATTTCAGCGACAGGTGCCAGCCTTTAGCTACGATAGCCATATGTACCGTTCCAGTGCGTCCCAGCGATGGATTGAACTCAATGGCCAGCGACTATACGAGGGCGATGCGCTGAATCAATTGACTATTCTGAGAATAGAGCCGCAGAAAGTGGTGTTGGTGATGGATTCACAAGCATTCTCACAAGCCGCTTTAGAAGACTGGCAACCGTAGAAATTATTGACATCCCGCAAAGGGATTCATACTCTTGTGCGATAAAGTTTAAACAGGCGTTTGAATTATTTGTTTGAATGCCCCTGTGATTCATACAAGAGGTAATGATATGGCTGACTACAGAGCTCCCCGCGACGATATGGACTTTGTCCTGCACGATGTATTCCGAGTTGCCGACGACTGGCAGCAAACCCCTGAACTTGCCGACATGATGGATGTTGAAACTGCCGGTGCTATTTTGGATGAAGGTGCCAAGGTTGCTGAAAACTTAGTAGCGCCGCTGGCCCGTGAAGCCGACGAGGAAGGCGTTAAATTTGAAGATGGGGTAGTAACAACTCCTAAAGGCTACAAAGAGAACTTTCGCCAGTTAGCTGAAGGCGGCTGGGTTGGCGTAACAGCTAACCCGGACTTTGGCGGCATGGGGTTACCTAAGTCTTTGTCGGCTCAATACGAAGAAATGCTTTGTAGCGCCGATATCGCCTTTTCTCTTTACCCGGGCTTAACCTCCGGCGCTATTATGGCAATTAACTCGCATGGTAGTGACGAACTGAAGAATCATTATCTACCGCGCATGGTTTCAGGTGAGTGGACCGGCACTATGTGCCTGACAGAATCTCATGCCGGAACAGATTTAGGTATTATTCGCAGTAAAGCGATACCAGCTGAGGACGGCAGTTTTTCTATCAGCGGTACTAAGATATTTATCACCGGTGGCGAACACGATTTAGCGGAGAATATCGTTCATTTAGTGTTGGCCAAATTACCTGATGCTCCGGCAGGTACAAAAGGCATTTCGTTGTTTGTGGTGCCTAAGTTTTTGTCTGATGAACAAGGCAACCTGACCGAGCGTAACGCTGTTAGCTGTGGCTCAATAGAACACAAGATGGGTATTCATGGGTCAGCCACCTGCGTCATGAATTTTGACGGCGCAAAAGGCTGGCTGGTCGGTGAACCTCATCGCGGGCTGCCTGCTATGTTCACCATGATGAACTACGAGCGTCTGGGAGTTGGCATTCAAGGGCTGGGAGCTGCAGAGCGTTCGTACCAGAATGCTTTGGAATACGCTAAAGATCGCATTCAGGGACGTGGCGCTAAAGCAACTCGCAACGACCAGGCCGAAGCCGATTCAATTTTAGTGCACGGCGATGTGCGCCGTATGCTGCTGACCATGAAGTCGCTTACTGAAGGCGGCCGCGCGTTCTCAACCTGGGTGGGTCAGCAGCTCGACCGCTCGAAATACGCCGAAGATGAGCAGGTTAGACAAAAAGCAGACGCGATGGTTGCGTTATTGACACCTGTCGCTAAAGCCTTTTTAACTGACACCGGACTGGAGTGCACGGTTCACGGGCAGCAGGTTTTTGGTGGTCATGGTTACGTGCGGGAGTGGGGTCAGGAGCAGTTGGTTCGTGATACTCGTATAGCGCAAATTTATGAGGGCACAAACGGTATTCAGGCACTGGACTTATTGGGTCGTAAAGTGTTTGGTTCGCAAGGCAAACTATTGCAGCCGTTTAATGAAGAAATTCAAGGTTTTCTGGATGAAACGGCGACCGGCAGTGAATGGATCAAGCAGCGTGAGCAATTGCAGCAGGCGCTGAATATACTGAATGGTGTCAGCGAGGAAGTACTGCAAAAGGCCGCGGGCGATGAAAACCTTGTTAACAGCGTAGCGGTTGAGTATCTGCATCTGGTGGGTTATGTTTCTTACGCTTACTTGTGGTTGAAGATGGCGATAGCAGCTGAGCCACTGGTAAACGAGAAACCCTATTTGGCAACCAAAACAAAAACGGCCCGCTTCTATTTTGCGCGTATTCTGCCACGTATTCATAGCCTGGCTTTAGCGATAAAAGACGGCAGTGAGAGCCTTTACTTACATAGTGACGATGACTTCTAAAAACGAAAAATCACAAGAAACAGCACTGACGTTTTATCGTGACAGTCGCCGGCCCCAAGCCTGGGGCGGCTTCTTTTTGGCGATATGGATGGCAATTTATATTGGCGATGCAGTTCCCTTGTGGATTATCATCACCGGGGCACTGCTGACTATGGCGATTGTTACGGCAATTGTCGTTAAGTTCAGACCATTGCAGCCGGCTGCGTTTTATCGTGACCTTGAATTGACGGAAAAGCGCCTGATTTTGCCTCCCAGAACTTATCGGCTGGAGAAACCACCGGTATTACACCTATACGAGAAAGACCTGGCCGGGTTGAGTTTTGCTGATGAAAAAGGACGTCGGCAGGAAATTATTATCGTTTTTAATGATAGCCTCAGGCAGCAGTTGGATGACTACCAAATAGAATTGAAAAATTACGAAGAGTAAAATAAAAAGCCAGCGATTCCTCGCTGGCTTTTTTGTACCTTACTTTGCTTTTAATCGTCTAAAGACAATAACGTTGCGTTACCACCAACAGCAGTAATGTTATCACTGCGTGTTTTCTCGGTAATGAAGCGAGTAAGGTAGTGTGGACCACCAGCTTTTGGCCCGGTACCTGACATGCCGCGACCACCGAATGGTTGCACGCCGACAATTGCGCCTATCTGGTTACGGTTAATGTAGACGTTACCCACATCGATTCGGCTTGCAACATCGTATGCAAAGGTTTCGTTCCGGCTGTGAATGCCAAAGGTTAAACCGAAGCCGGTGTTGTTGATGCTGTCAATAACCTCATCAATTTCGCTGGTTTTATAGCGTATCACGTGCAGTATTGGGCCAAAGTTTTCTTTTACCAGTTGGCTAATACTGTCAATTTCTATCGCCGTAGGTGCGACAAAGGTGCCACCCATAGCATAATCAGGCAGAGGTGCGCGCGCAATTAAGCGTCCCGCCTGCTGGATGTCAGAAATGTGCTGTTCCAGGTTGGTTTTGGCGATACCATCAATAACCGGACCGACATCGGTTTCATGCAGTAATGGGTCGCCAACCTGCAATTCTTCCATAGCACCGCGTAGCAAGTCGATAATACGATCAGCCACGTCGTCCTGCACAAAGAGAACGCGCAGAGCTGAACAGCGTTGTCCGGCGCTCTGGAAGGCGCTGGCAACTACGTCGGTGACAACCTGCTCTGGCAGAGCGGTTGAGTCAACCATCATGGCGTTCTGTCCACCGGTTTCCGCAACCAGAGGGACGATTGGGCCTGTTCGTGCCGCTAATGCACGGTTAATTGCCTGAGCTGTATAGGTTGAGCCGGTGAAGCAAACACCGCCAATATCTTCCTGGCTGGTTAAGTAGCTGCCGACCTCGGCACCACTACCTGGCATAAAGTGCAATACGTTGCCCGGAATACCTGCTTCTAAAGCTAACTGCACCGCGCGGTAGGCAATTAAACCAGTCTGCTCTGCTGGTTTGGCAATAACTGAGTTACCGGTAACTAACGCTGCCGCAACCTGACCGACGAAAATTGCTAACGGGAAGTTCCATGGGCTGATACAGATAAAGGTGCCTCGACCTTCAACGAACAGCTCGTTGTCTTCGCCTGTTGGTCCTGGCAGCTGAATGGGTTTACCCATTAGCTCACGGGCTTGGTTGGCGTAATAGCGACAGAAGTCTACGGCTTCGCGAACTTCGTCGATACCATCCTGTAAGCCTTTGCCCGCTTCGACTGAACATAAAGCGATCAGTTCGTTACGGTTAGCTTCCATTAGATCCGCGAATTTTTCCAGGCATTGTGCACGCTCTTCGGTCGGCACGTCGCGCCAGGATTTGTAGGCGGCGTTGGCGCTTTGTAGCGCTTTCTCGGAAAGCTTTTTATCGCCCCAGTAAATGCGGCCAGCCTGTTTAGCTGTTTCCTGAGGGCTGGTAATACTGACATGGTGGTCGGTTTCAACGGTTTTTCCATCAACGATGGGACCGCCTTGCCACTGTTTGTCGCGGTACTGTTGAACCGCTGCAATAAAATCATCTGCTTGTGAGTGAATATTCATATTCAATCCTAACGAATTTGTGCGATCCCCATACATTTGAGGGGGAAGTGGAATTTTGCTGTTTGCGTACTTTTCGTAACCTGAAGCCGTTTTCATGGGGTGTTCAACCAGCTCATTGACTGGCGTATCTGAATCTAACAGTTTGTGAACAAACGACGAGTTAGCACCGTTTTCTAACAGACGACGAACTAAATACGGCAGCAAATCTTTGTGCGGGCCAACTGGCGCATAAATGCGAACAACCATGCCCGGATTCTGCTCCATTATGGTGTCGTATAAGCTGTCACCCATGCCGTGTAAGCGTTGATATTCAATGCGCCGCTTATGAGTTTCGTTCATCTGTTCAATGGCCACAAAGGTTTGCGCATTGTGAGTAGCAAACTGCGGATAAATAGCTCCGTCGGTATCGTCACTTAACAAATAGCGTGCGCAGGCCAGATAAGAAATATCACTATGAGACTTGCGGGTAAATACAGGGTAGCCGAGCAGACCGTTTTCCTGAGTCCACTTAATTTCGTTATCCCAATAGGCGCCTTTAACGAGGCGTACCGGTATTTCGTCGCCACACTCTTTGGCCAGAGCTGTTATCCAACATAAAGTTGGCAGGGCACGTTTTGAATAGGCCTGGACCACCAGACCAAACCGAGGCCAGCCTTTGCAAACACCGCTGCGATAGACTTTTTCAAATAACTCCAGTGACAGCTCATGGCGGTCGGCCTCTTCGGCATCAATGGTCACACCAACATCAGCTTCTTTTGCCAGCTTAACCAGGTCAGTTAAGGTGGTGGCAAGCTCAGTCAGTACGCGTTCGTGGTTGGCCGATTCATAGCGGGGGTGCAATGCCGACAACTTGATTGAAATGGTCGGTCGTGGTGCATCCGGGTTATTAAATTCTTCTTTGGTAATGGTCTTAATTGAGTTGACGTACTGCTGCTTGTAGTAGTTCGCATCTTTCATCGTTAATGCGGCTTCACCAAGCATGTCGTAAGCGTGAGTATAACCTTTGTCGCGGTTGTCGCGACTTTCTTTCAGGGCTTCCTCAATGCTGCGTCCCAGCACAAACTGCTTACCCATAATTTGCATGGCGGTGTACGTCGCCTTGCGAATGACCGGCTTGCCGAGCTTACGGATAAGGCGTCGAAAAGCACCGCGTGGTGTTTCCATTGGCTTGCCGGTGGGGTTCGTTACACTGTTTGTCAGTGCCAGACCCCAGGTACCGGAATTGACTAACCATGAGGCGCTCTGGCCCATGTGCTTTTGCCAGTCGCCGCCGGAAAGTTTGTCCTGAATTAATGCGTCTGCTGTATAACCATCGGGTATACGTAATAGTGCCTCGGCAAGACACATTAAAATGATACCTTCTTTAGTATCCAGGCTGTACTCTTGCAAAAAGGCGTCAACAACGCCGTTATCTGCCCGTTCCCTCACTTGCTCAACTAATTTAGCTGCGCGCTCGGTAACTGCGCTAACCGTTTCATCATCGGCAGGAACCAGCGGCAGTAGCTCACGCATATATTGATCTTCGTCAACAATATAATTGTCAGTAATTGCCTGCTGTAAGGACTTTAAGTCCTCAGCCTGATGCTGTTTGGATAGCACCTCACTCGCTTTGAACATAGCATCTCCTGTATAGCCAGGCCGAAGCTCGGCGTGCTTCCCCAACGTTGGGAATCAGCGCAAGTATAAGCTTATTATTGCGCTGGTAAAGACCCTTTATGGTCGGATCTCACGTTGCAACTTTTCACCCTTAGTGTCAAGTGAACTAAATGCCCGTGTTTGTTGACCGTTAGCCGCCAAGCCAGTACCTTTAATCTAACTTATTAAACGCATCGGAATCGATTTATGTCACAAGAAGTTGAGCTCAAATTACTGATTGCTCCGGAACAACGAGAAAAAGCACTCGAAGTCTGCCAGTCGTTGGCGGATGCTAATCAGGCTAAGCCCAATAAAGAGCAGTTTGAACTTACAAACGCTTACTTTGACACATCCGATTTGCGTTTACGTCAGTTCGATATTGGATTACGGATACGTAGCTATAAAGATCATAAAGAGCAAACAATCAAATTGGCTGGCCGGGTTATGGGCGGCATGCATCAAAGGCCCGAGTACAATGTTAATGTTGACAAGGACAAGCCTGACTTAACCTTATTTGACAACGAAATATGGCCGGATGACTTCCCGGTGTACGATATTCAGCGCGACTTAGATACCTTGTTTGTTACTGACTTTATGCGCACTCAATGGCGACTTCCCAGTGGTGAAGGTGTTATCGAGATGGTTTTTGATGATGGCTATATTGAGTCCGGGGAGCAACGTGAGCCGATAGCTGAAATTGAGCTTGAAGTGCAAAAGGGCTCTTTAACTGAGGCCTATCGACTGGCAAATGAACTGGTTAAAAAAGCGGGTGCGAGAGTAGGCTCGCTCAGTAAAGCTGCAAGAGGTTACTTATTAGCAGGGAAAAGCCTGCTTGAACCATTTACGCAGATGCATTACGTACCGCTAAAGTCGGAATATAATGTCGGTCAGGCATTATATCGGTCGTTAGAATCCGGGCTACGTCATTGGCAGCACAATGAAGCCTGTCTGGAGTTTCAGCCCAGTGTAAGAGCCGTACAGGGCATGGCAGATGGTATTCAAATGGTGCAGGTTGTACTGGAACAGTTGATTGAAAATGGTGTAGGAGAGCGCCGGCTACTGACCAATATCTCGCAAATAATGTCGAAGCTGCAGTGGTTAAAACGTTTTGAAGGGCTGGATGAACTAACCGCTGAAGATGGCGCTTATCATCGTGCGCTTAAGCGCTATAACAAGCTTTATGAGTCGCTGCTTAATAGCCAGGAGGATGTGATAAGGCTGACGGAAGTTTCGGAGCTGGTTCACTCAGTCAGCTATCAGAGAACGCTACTGGAACTGTCTGAATTTCTTTTCAAAGAAGAAATGACCGAAGAGTTAGAGCAGCCAGTTTTGCCCTGGAGCAGCCAGCTATTGAAAAGTGACTGGCAACTTGTGCAGACCGCTTTTTCAGAGCACGAAAGATTAAATGAAGAAGGCTATCTGAAATTGCTGACACCCCTGCAAAACAGCTTGCTTATGGGGACGTGCTTCGGTCATTTGTTTGATCCTGACTTAAGGGAAAAATTCCGTTTGCCGTGGCAAGATTTAGCAAGAGGCATCCGCGAAATTACGGCCCTGCATATTTTGCATGAGCGTATCAAAGAACGTGACGACGAAATTGATGAAAAGTTAATGGAATGGCAAAAGGTGCAGCGAGAATCCTTGTTGAAAGCGCTGGAGTATTCGCGAAAAGCAGCTCTGAAACGTGAACCCTATTGGATGAATTAAGGTAGCTATGCTGACTCCCGGCAAAGAATTACTTAAAGAGAGTGAGGCCGCCTGGCAACGCTACCAGGATGTTGCTTCCGGTTCCCTGTTAAACAATGAACAGCAGCAACTGCTAAGGTCTTTATTTGCTGTAAGCCCATTCATAGGCCGCGTAGCAGAAAGTTATCCCGAGCAATTGGTCACTGAGCTTTTTGTTGCTAGTAAGACAGCCATTCAGCTGCCCGACGTGAGCGGCTATGAAGCGCATATTGCAGAGGCGTTAGAACCTTTAAATAGTGAAGAGGACGCCAAAAAGTGCCTTCGGCAATTGCGTCATTGCTGGATGGCAAAGCTGGCCGCCGCTGATATTTTACAGCAACTTTCTCTAAAAGAGTCTCTGGCTCACTATAGTGCTATTGCTGACGCCGCAATCAGCGAAAGCTTAAGTTGGCTGTTCGAGCGTTATATTAACCGTCATGGGAAGCCGCTTGATGACGAAGGCAACCTCCTGCCGCTGTTGATTATTGGTATGGGAAAACTGGGCGGAAGGGAATTAAACTTTTCGTCGGATATCGATCTTATTTTTGCGTTCCCTGAGCAAGGTGAGACTCAGGGGCCGGGCCGTAAATTAGAGCATGGTGTTTTTTATAAACGATTGGCGCAGTCGCTTATTGGTTTACTCGATGAAACGACCGCTGACGGCCAGGTTTTCCGGGTTGATATGCGGCTTCGGCCTTTTGGCCAGTCGGGTCCTTTAGTGACCAGTGTTAACGCGTTAGAGCATTATTATCAGGAGCAAGGGCGTGACTGGGAGCGTTACGCTATGGTAAAAGCCCGGATGATAGGCGCAGATGAACAATACCAGCAGGCCTTTCAACAATTAATACGACCTTTCGTTTATCGTCGCTACATTGATTTCGGTGCCATTGAAGCCCTGCGTAAAATGAAGCTTCTTATTACGCAGGAAACTCGGCGCCAGGGCGTGAAAAATAATATAAAGCTGGGCGCCGGTGGCATCAGAGAAGTCGAGTTTATTGTTCAGGCGCATCAGCTTATTCGCGGGGGGCAGGAAAAATCCCTGCAGACACGCTCGGTTTATAAAGCGATGAATGAACTGACTGAGTTAGACTTAATTGATCGGAAGCAAGCCAGTCAGTTATTAGATGACTATGAATATTTGCGCGTTATAGAGCATCGTCTGCAGCAAATAGATGACCAACAAACTCAGCAATTACCGTCAGATGAGCTGGGTCGAGCGCGCTTATGCGCTATGTTAGATGAGCCGAATTGGCAAGAGCTGCAGGATAAAATTGATCAATGTATGGCCCGCATTCATAGTGAATTTCGGCAGGTGGTTGGGGCTGAGTCCGAAGATGACGAAGATGAGCAGAGCTTGCAGGTTTTATGGCAGGACATGCTGGATGATGATGCGGCGATAGAGATTCTGGAAAGTGAAGGGGTCAACGAGCCACAGGCTTTATGGACACAAATTAAAAACTTCCGTCAGGAGAGCCGTCGCCGCAGTTCCGGCCCCCGGGGACGAGCAGCTTTAGCTCGCTTAATGCCCATGATGCTGCGCCACGCAATTCAACATCAACATCCGGAACGTTTGCTGGAAAGGCTGTTATCCATCATTAAAGCCGTGATGAGTCGTACGGCCTATATCGAGCTGCTTGCGGAAAACCCCGGTGCACGCGAACAACTGTGCAAACTTTGCATGGCAAGCCCATGGATTTCGGAGCAGCTGGCATTACACCCGATACTTTTAGATGAGCTTATCGATCCCCAGCAACTCTATAGTTTGCCCGAATCGAAGGATTATGCGTCGGTGTTGCGGGAGTATTTGCTGAGGATCCCCGAGCAGGACTTAGAAACGCAGATGGACGCTTTACGGCAAGCCAAACAAGCGTTGCAGTTAAAAATAGCGGCGGCCGATATTAGTGGTGTTCTTGAACTGATGAATGTCAGTGACCACTTAAGCGCGCTGGCTGAAGCTATTATCGCTGAGGTGGTCGGTCTCGCATGGCATCACCTGACACAAAAGCATGGCAAGCCAGAGGGCACCAGTGTCGACAACACAGGCTTTGCCGTGCTCGGCTATGGAAAGCTCGGTGGTCAGGAATTAGGGTATGGCTCTGATCTCGATCTCGTTTTTGTTACAGACGCCAATTATCAGGGCCAGACCGATGGTCAACGACCTATAGAAGTTCAGCAATTTTACTTGCGTCTTGCGCAACGGATCTTGCACTTATTTACTACTCGGACTGTGGCTGGCATTTTGTACGATGTTGATTTGCGCTTAAGGCCTTCAGGCCAGGCGGGACTACTGGTGACTCAGGTAAGCTCATTTGCGCGTTACCTGAGGGACGATGCCTGGACCTGGGAATTACAGGCATTGGTTCGGGCCAGACCGGTATTTGGTGTTCCGGCATTGCGTGAAACCGTTATGGATATACGACGCAGTATTTTGTCTCAGCCCAGAAACGAGCAGGAATTGCGTAAAAGCATTGTGGAGATGCGAGAGAAAATGCGTGAGCATTTAGCACAACGCAACAGCAGCATGTTTGACCTAAAACAGGACGCGGGTGGCATTGCGGACATTGAGTTTATAACGCAGTACATCGTACTACGGCACGCACATAATCACCCGGAGTTATGTCAATACAGTGATAACGTCAGACTTCTGACTGAGGCCCAACAACTGCATTTGTTATCTGAGGTGAATGCGCAAAATTTGATTAACGCTTTTCAGATTTTCCGTTGCGAGAGTCATGCTTTGGCATTACAAGGCGAGCAGTTGCTGGAAGAGCACAACCTGGATGCTGAGCGTCAGGCTGTACTCGACTGCTGGAATCAATTGCTGGAAGATCAACGGTAGTAGCTTGGCATATCAGGGTCGGGGCGCGTTTTAAAGCGCCGATGAACCCAGAGGTATTGCTCCGGAGCTTTTAGTATTGCTTGTTCGGCTAACTGATTAACCCGCTCTGCATCGGCTTTATCGTCGCCGCTGGGAAAGTTCTCAAGCGGTGATTCGTAATAAAGATCGTACCCACTGCCGTCATCACGTCTGACACAGCGGCTGACCAATACCTTGCAATTAGGGTTACGTGCAAAAAGCATGGTGCCTAAAGTGGTGGAGGTGTCTGGTACCTCGAAAAACTTAACGAACTCAACACGGCGCCGGCCATAATCTTGGTCCGGCAGATAGCCAGCGATGTCACCCTGAGTCAGCGCACTCATCATGGCTTTAACATCGCGACGTTGGATCATGTATTTGTTTGAGCGCCCACGTCCGCGAGTCTGCAAAAACTCCATCACCGCATTATTGTGGGGACGATACAAGCCAACGGCTGGTTCGACAAAGCCATGCAGTCGCGCATGGACTTCCAGACTAAGGAAGTGAAAAAGCAATAACAGAATACCACTGCCGTCTTCCTGAGCTTTGCGAAGGTGTTCCTCACCGTGAATGTGCAGCTTTCGTTTAATTCGCCAGTTTGGCCACCACCAGGCCATGCCAATTTCAAAATAAGCGATACCGGTGTTTTTCATATTCTCGGTCAGTAACGCTTCAATTTTTTCATCGCTATAGTCAGGGAAACACAGCTTCAAGTTGGTTCGGGCAATGTTGACCCGGCGCGGCATAAGCTTCTTAAACAGCAAGCCTAACCCCCGACCCATAGCAAGTTGCAGGCGGTATGGCAGCCACGAAACACTGTAAAGGACAAAGACACCAAGCCAGGTTAGCCAAAACTTAGGATGCAGAAAGTAGAACTTAAATTTGGGAGGTTCGATCACAACAGATGCCGCTAATTATTCTTCAATTATCGCGGATAGTAACATAAAACATTTGAAATAAGGCACCACCTATAAGCGGCGGTGCCCTGGTCTGCTCTGTTAGTCAGCCGCAGTGCCTTCTACATTTTCAGAAAGGCTACTGTTTATCGCTAACAGGTCTTGTTCTTGTAACTGTCCTGCAGCTTGTTCAAGGCGTAGAATTTGACGGATATAACCATAACGAGCTTCAGATAAATTACGTTTTGCATTATAGAGGTTACGGGTGCTATCCAGTACATCAACGATAGTACGAGTACCGACTTCAAAACCGGCTTCAGTCGCTTTCAACGCACTCTCTGCAGACACAACAGACTGCTGAAACGCATTAATGCTGGCAATAGACGCTGAAACCTCGTAGTAGGCATTACGTACCTCGCGTTCAATATTCCGGCGAGTCTGAACCATTTGTTGGCTGCTGGCCACATAGTTGTCGCGAGCCTGAGCAACTTCCGCTGATGTACGGAAACCTGAGAAAATAGGTACGCTGACATTCAAACCAATAGAGCGGCTGTCCAGACGAGGTAAATCTGTTGTCTGTTGACCATTCTGATTCGAAATTGTGCGCTCTGTGTCCGATGTAGAATAGCTGGCCTGAAGTGAGACTGTAGGATAATGACCACCCTGGCGCAGCTTAATTTGCTGCTCAGCAATGTCTACCTGAACTTTACTTTCCAATAGGCTAAGGTTGCCATTTTCAGCTTTTTTCACCCACTGACGAACATCTTCTGGTGCCGGATCGCTCGGTGAAAAAGTTTCGGTATCTAAAGCTGCCAATGTTTGCGGGTATTGGCCGGTAATTTCGCGAATGTCTTCTAAGGCAATTTCAACCGCATTGCGAGCCTGAATCTCACGTGCGACAGCGCTGTCGTATTGAGCCTGTGCTTCGTGAACATCGGTAATAGCGGTTAAGCCGACTGAAAAGCGTTGCTTGGTTTGTTCAAGCTGGCGCTCGATAGCCTTCTTTTCGGCTTCTGCGAAAGATAAGTCATCACGGGCCTGAAGAGCCTGGAAGTACGCATTAACAACACGTAACATCAGGTCTTGTTGGGCGTTGCTGTAGGCAACTTCCGCCTGATAGGCTTGCTTCTCTGCAATGTCGGCGTTTCTCCAGACAGTCCAGTCAAAAATACTCTGGTTCAGCGTAATGCCGGCTTGCCAGCCACTGCTGTCGCTATCGAAAACTTGAATGCCTGACTCAAAAACTAGCGGGGATTCGCTTGTTGAGTCACTGTAACCAGCTTCTCCCGAAACCTGAGGCAGGAATCCTGACTTGGCAATATCAATACCTTTTTGTGCGGCATCACGCTCTGCTGCGGCACGTAATAAGGTCGGATCATTATCAACTGCTAAGCGATAAATTTGAGCCAAATCTTCAGCATTTGACGTAAAAGTGACTGTGGTCAATGCCAGACCGACAGCTGCCGACAAAAGATGCTTTTTCATGGTAGTCAGTTTCCTGTTACTTGACATGCAATGTTCAATAATTGCGCATAGTTTACATACAGCGCTGAATGATTACCAGTGTAAATGATTTGCGCAAATACTTTAAGAAAAACATGGTTTCAGAATTCGCTCAAGTGTAACAGAATGTTTGTTTTCAGTTACTCTCAATAATAGGACTCGTTAGTATGGCAATTCGTTTTCACCGAGATGATGTGAAAGTAAAGGAAAAGACACCGCTTTATCAAGGTTTTTTGTCAGTTTATCGCTATTCTTTACAACACCGTTTGTTTTCTGGTGACTGGAGTCCGGTCATTGACCGGGAATTAATGGAACGGGGACATGCGGTTGTTGTTATACCTTATGACCCGGTAACCGATGAGTTGGTGGTTGTTGAGCAGTTCCGCGTAGGCGCACTTGAGGACGAAAATGGACCTTGGTTGTTTGAGTTTGTCGCCGGGATGTTTGATGCCGACGAGAGCGCTGAAGAAGTGGCAACTCGTGAACTGGAAGAAGAAGCTGGTTTAACAGCCAAACGTTTAATTTACGCTACCAGTTATTACTCCAGCCCGGGTGGTACCGATGAAAAGTTAACGATTTATATTGCGGAAGTTGATAGTAAATCGGCTGCCGACTTTGGTGGTCTCCCTGAAGAAGACGAAGATATACGCGTGCATGTGATACCAAGGGATAAAGTTATCGCTATGCTTGAACGTGAAGAAATCAACAACGCAGCCAGTGTAATTGGGTTACAATGGTTGCAGTTACACCATGATAAGGTGTTCTCTGATCTGGAGTAAACTGAGGTTTTATTATGCTACAGCGCTATGTTGTCGACGTGGCTGAACTGCACCGACTGAACGAACTTAACTACGCAGGGTTGTTGCCTCTGCTGTCCCAGCTTGAGTCTCAGGCTCAGGTTACGATTTATGCCGGGGAGCATTTAGCGTTCAGTTTGCGCAACGTGAGTGAAGCGCGCTATACCTCAGACATTGAAATTGAACAGTTGAAGCCAGACTGGGCAGACTACCTGCATGCTAAAATGACGGTGCGGTTATATCATGATGTGCGTATGGCTGAGATTATATCCAGTCAGGGCGTTACTCGTTTAGCCGCACGTTATCAGCAGCCTAACCGTGAAATGCGGCACCAGGATGAAAAGCATCAGGTGAATCAATTTTTGGCCGACTGGTTAACCTTGTGTCGTAAGCAGGGCCATATTCAGCCTAAGCTGAGCGAAACTGCTCAGAAATTTATGCCGTACTACTTCAAATAGACGCCAGTTAGCGGTAAATTGAAGCACACTTTTCGTGGATCGAGCCAATAATAAAAACAGGGACTCATGACAGACTATAAATCCGACTCCATTGAGGTGCTGAACGGACTGGAACCGGTTCAGCGCCGCCCCGGTATGTACACTGACACCTCTCGGCCTAATCATTTGGGCCAGGAGGTTATAGATAATAGTGTCGATGAAGCTCTGGCGGGGCATGCCAAAACGTTACTTGTTGTTCTGCATCAGGACCAGTCGCTGGAAACCACCGACGATGGTCGGGGGATGCCGGTGGATATTCATCCGGAAGAAGGTGTTCCGGGTGTTGAACTGATCATGAGTAAACTGCATGCCGGCGGTAAGTTCTCGAATAAAAACTATCAGTTTTCCGGTGGTTTGCATGGTGTTGGTATCTCGGTGGTTAACGCCTTATCCAAGCGTGTTGAACTGACCATTAAGCGCGATGGTCAAGTTTATGAAATGGCCTACGAAAACGGCGATAAAGTCAGTGAGCTGGAAGTAACCGGCACGGTGGGGAAAAGAAACACCGGTACGCGAGTTCACTTTTGGCCGGACCCTCAATATTTCGATTCTGCAAAATTCTCTGTTACCAAGTTAAAGCACATACTGCGCGCTAAAGCTGTGCTATGTCCCGGTCTGACAATTACCTTCCGTAATAAAATTGATGACACGGAAGATACCTGGTTTTATCAGGATGGCTTAACGGATTATTTGGTTGAGGCGGTTAAGGATGTACCGACCTTACCGGAAGAACCCTTCGATGGTAGTTTTAGCTCGCAAACAGAAGGTGTTGACTGGGCTGTTACCTGGCTGCCGGAAGGTGGCGAAGGGGTCTCTGAAAGTTACGTTAACTTAATTCCGACCACGCTGGGCGGTACCCATGTCAACGGACTACGCCAGGGGCTCCTGGAGGCTATGCGTGAGTTTTGTGAGTTCCGTAACCTGTTACCCAGAGGGGTCAAGTTAACTCCGGAAGACGTATGGGAACGTTGTAGCTATATTTTGTCGACCAAAATGCAGGACCCTCAGTTTGCAGGGCAAACAAAAGAGCGCTTGTCCTCGCGGCAGTCCGCCAGCTTTGTCTCTGGCGTGGTAAAAGACTCTTTTAGCCTTTGGCTGAATGAGCATACCGATCAAGCTGAACTTTTAGCCGATGTCTGCATTAGCAACGCGCAAAGACGACTAAAAGCCAGTAAAAAAGTTGTTCGTAAAAAAGTAACGCAGGGCCCGGCGCTTCCCGGAAAGCTCACAGATTGTTCTAGTCAGGAGCCCGGCAGAAGTGAATTGTTTTTAGTGGAAGGGGACTCGGCAGGAGGCTCTGCGAAGCAAGCTCGAGATCGTGAGTTTCAGGCGGTTATGCCGCTTCGCGGTAAAATTCTGAATACCTGGGAAGTTGACCCGGAACAAATTCTGGCGTCGCAGGAAATTCACGACATTTCGGTTGCGGTAGGCGTTGACCCAAACAGTGTCGATTTAGACAAATTGCGTTATGGGAAAATTTGTATTTTAGCGGATGCCGACTCAGACGGTTTGCACATCGCAACCTTGCTTTGTGCACTGTTTGTGAAGCACTTCAGACCATTAGTGGAAAACGGCCATATTTTTGTTGCGATGCCACCACTTTATCGCGTAGATGTCGGCAAAGATGTCTATTACGCATTGGATGAAGGTGAAAAGCAGGGCATTTTAGATCGCATCGAGGCTGAAAAGCGCAAAGGTAAAGTGAATGTTCAGCGTTTTAAAGGTTTGGGTGAGATGAACCCGTTAACCTTACGTGAAACCACTATGGATCCAAATACCCGCCGACTGGTTCAGTTGACCATTGACGATGGCGAACTAATGGAAGAGCTGATGGATATGCTTTTAGCGAAAAAACGAGCTGCAGACCGCCGTACCTGGTTGGAAAGCAAAGGTAACATGGCCGACTTGGCTGAACTGTAAGCACTTGTGAGCAAGGAGAAGTCAGAATGTCGACGGAAGTTACAGAAACCCGCCCACTGAGTCGCTTTACGGAAGAAGCCTACCTGAATTATTCCATGTACGTGATCATGGACAGGGCACTACCGAATATCGGTGATGGTTTAAAACCGGTACAGCGACGCATTGTATACGCAATGTCAGAGCTTGGACTCTCGGCACTTGCTAAATATAAAAAATCAGCCCGTACTGTGGGTGATGTTCTTGGTAAATTTCACCCTCATGGTGACAGTGCATGTTATGAAGCTATGGTGCTCATGGCTCAGCCTTTCACCTACCGTCACCCGCTGGTCGACGGTCAGGGTAACTGGGGTTCACCGGATGACCCTAAATCCTTCGCAGCTATGCGTTATACCGAGGCCAGACTGTCTAAATTTAGTGAAGTCTTACTCAGCGAGCTGGGTCAGGGGACGGTCGACTGGATACCGAACTTTGATGGCACGATGAAAGAGCCTCAGGTGCTGCCTGCGCGTTTACCCCATATTTTATTAAATGGTGTAACCGGCATTGCTGTCGGTATGGCCACGGACATTCCTCCTCACAATGCTCGTGAAGTGGCTAATGCCTGCGCAATGTTACTGGAAAAGCCGGGTAGTCAGCTTGAAGATATTATGGAAGTGCTGAAGGGGCCGGATTACCCGACCGATGCTGAAATTATTACGCCAACGGATGACATCACTAAGCTTTATGAAACGGGGCGCGGTAGTATTAAAATGCGTGCCTGCTACAGTGTTGAAGATGGTGAAATTGTTATTACGGCCTTACCGCACCAGGCATCCGGGGCAAGAGTATTAGAGCAAATAGCGCATCAAATGCAGGCCAAGAAACTGCCTTTAGTTTCGGACTTGCGTGATGAGTCAGACCATGAAAACCCGACCCGTTTAGTTGTGGTTCCTCGCTCAAATCGGGTGGATACAGAACAGTTAATGAATCACCTGTTCGCCACAACAGATCTGGAAAAGCAGTACCGGGTTAACCTGAATATTCTGGGCTTAGATGGCCGGCCGAAAGTGAAGCCGCTGGTTGGCATTCTTAAAGAGTGGCTGGAGTTTCGTCAGACAACAGTAACGCGACGTTTGCAGCATCGCTTAGATAAAGTGCTGGCGCGCCTGCATATTTTAGAAGGCTTACTTATTGCTTATCTCAATATTGATGAAGTTATTGAGATTATCCGTACTGAAGATAAACCGAAAGACGAGTTAATGAGTCGCTTTGGGTTATCGGATAAACAAGCTGAAGCTATTCTGGAGCTGAAGTTACGCCACTTAGCAAAATTAGAAGAAATGAAGCTGACCGGCGAGCAAGATGAACTTAATAAAGAGCGCGAAAAGCTGCAGACTTTACTGGGTTCAGATCGTCGTTTGAAAACACTGATCAAGAAAGAGTTGCTAGCTGATGCGGAAACTTATGGTGACGAGCGCCGTTCGCCAATTGTTGAGCGCTCTGAAGCTAAAGCGTTAAGCGAGCGTGATTTAACGCCAGCCGAAGCGGTAACTGTTGTGTTATCGAAGAAAGGCTGGGTGCGCTCTGCTAAAGGTCATGATATCGAGGGTGAGAAGCTCAGTTATAAATCCGGTGACAGCTATCTGGCGTCGGCTGAAGGTAAGAGTAATCAGCCTGTGGTGTTCCTTGATACTTCAGGGAAAAGCTTCTCCTGTGAAGCGCACCTGTTGCCATCAGCAAGGAGCCAGGGTGAGCCTCTGACCGGACGTTTCAGTTTAGTCGCGGGTGAAAACGTTGAACACGTTCTAATGGCCAAAGACGAAAGCCATTTACTATTGGCATCCGACGCTGGTTATGGGTTTGTTTGTCAGTTCAGCGATTTAGTCAGCCGTAATAAAAACGGTAAAGCTATTATCACATTACCGACCGGCGCTAAGATACTGCCGCCTAATAAAGTGAATGATTTGCAGGAAGACAAAGTTGTTGTTATTTCCAACGAAGGCCGGATGTTGGTCTTCCCTGTTGCAGACTTGCCTCAACTGAGTAAAGGAAAAGGCAACAAGTTAATTAGTATTCCTGCTTTGCGTGCGCAGTCTCGCGAAGAGTATGTGGTTGCATTGGCTACTGCGGCACCGGACAAAGCTATTACTTTGATTGCCGGTAAGCGTAAGCTGACTCTGAAACCTGCAGATTTAGAGCATTACTATGGAGAACGCGGACGGCGTGGTAATAAACTACCGCGCGGATTACAACGTGTTGATGAAATAGTGGTTGAGCAAGACAAGGATAATTGAGGAGTTTGAATGTTAGCCTTGTTGCGGTGGGTATTTCTTGGTGGATTTGTTGTATTGTTCGGTGTGGTCGGTTGCTTATTTTGTATCATCCGCCCCTTTCATCGTAATAATACTTACAGGTTCGCTCATATTTTTGGGTGGGCAATACGAGTTTTAGGCATGCGAATTGAAGTGAGTCGTCACCCGGACATTGAAAAGGGTGGCCCTTACGTCTTTGTCTGTAACCATCAGAACAGTTGGGAAATATTCACCATTGCAGCAATGCTGCCCAAAAATACCGTTACTGTGGGCAAGAAAAGCCTGCGCTGGATACCGTTCTTCGGGTGGCTTTATTGGTTAGCAGGAAATATTCTGATTGACAGAAAAAACGCCGGAAAAGCTCATGGCACCATAGGACAAACGGCGGATGCTATAAAGCAACGAGACATTTCGGTATGGATGTTTCCGGAAGGAACCCGAAGTTACGGAAGAGGGCTGTTACCCTTTAAGAATGGGGCTTTTCATACTGCGTTTCGGGCTCAGGTTGACGTGGTTCCGGTATGTGTCTCTGAGTTACATGGCAAGGTAAAGATGAACCGCTGGAACAATGGTGTGCTGAAAGTTGCTTTTCTGGAGCCGGTACGAATTGCAAACTACCAGCGTGAAAACTTACGTGAGCTGAGTGGGCACTGCCATCAGCTAATGGATGATAAAATTAAGCAGTTGAACACAAGTATTGAACGAGAACAGGCGGAAAAGGATAAATCATGAGCCGAGATCTTAATGATCTACTTAAGCAAAGTGAAGAAACCGTACAGGCTTTGATAGCTGACGGTGCGGAGACAGATCTCCTGTATGAAATTGAGCATCACCTGGCCAGCCAGGACTTTACTAAGTTGGAAAAAGCGGCTGTAGAGCTTGTTAAGCAAGGCTACCATGTGGACGATGCCGATGAGTTTGAAGACGAACGCGGTAAGCGTTGGTTTGCGTTTATGGCGGTCACAGATGCTGAGCTCGATAGCGATATTCTAAACCGGCAGGTGAGAGAAATAGCTGCTATAGCCGATGACTGTGAGGTTGAATACGATGGCTGGGGCACCTTGATTGAAGATGATGAACTTGAAGGTGAAGAGTTCGACGATGGAGAGGAATAACCTCTCCTGATTTTACAAACCTTTTTCTTTCATCATATTGCGGTAGTCACTTCCTAAGCCGGATTTTTCGGACTCACTTAATACCTTTCCTGCGCGCTGGAAAAATCCCTGCTCTTCATCTTTCAGATGATGTAAGACTTTATGTTTTAAATTTTTAAAGTGTTGAAGCCAGGCTGGCGACGACATTTCCGTTTGTTCTAAGGTTTCAATCAGTTCGTCAATTTCATGGTGCTCAGCGATACCATGTCGCGACATTTCTATTGTGTCATCGTCTTTGATAAGAGGGTTATAAAAGTATCGTTCCTCAGCGGCAGCGTGTTGTTCCAACTGGAGCTTTAGTTGCTGATAGTATTGTTCACGCTCCGGCGCTTCTCCGGCCGTTTCCAATAGCAGTTCAAGCAATTTACGTTGTTTATCGTGATCAACTCTCAGTTCTTCGAAAATAGTCATGACTCTCTCCCTTTGTCTCGTTATTTTTCACTACGAGAGCCCTCTTAAAATAGATTATTTTTCAAAAAAAAACCCGAAGCAGAGACTCGGGCTTTTAGCGATACACTTTTAATGAAGATTAAAGCGCTTTAATTTTCTCTTGCTGCTCTTGCAGTTGCTTGAGCGTAGTTTCTGCTTCAGCGAGCTTCTCACGTTCTTTAGCAATGACAGCTTCTGGTGCTTTACTGACAAAGTTATCGTTGCCCAACTTACCGTTCAGACGCTGCCACTCTTTGTTCGCTTTCTCGATAGATTTTTGCAGTCGCTGTAGCTCTGCTTCTTTATCAATTAAACCGGCCATTGGAATATGCAGCTTCAACGTATCAACCAGTGCGGTCATACTGGCTGGTGCATCATCATCGCTTTCAATAAACTCAATAGACTCCAGCTTTGCCAGGCTACTGAGGAAGCTTTGGTTATTCTCAATACGGCCTCTGGCCATTGAATCAGCATTTGAAAGCAGCAGAGGCAAAGGCTTATTCGGTGATAAATCCATTTCGCCACGAATATTTCGAATAGCTAAAATAACGCGCTTCAGCCACTCCATGTCCTGCATTGCCTGATGGCTGACGTTGTCCTCAACCTGCGGGAACGGCTGCAGCATAATGGTATCATCCGTATTACCAACCAGCGGTTTCACCCGTTGCCAGATAGTTTCAGTAATGTACGGCATAACCGGATGCAGTAAGCGCAGTAACTGTTCTAAAACATTCACCAGTGTGTGGCGAGTACCGCGTTGTTGTACATCCGTACCATTTTGGAGAACCGGCTTAGTAAGCTCCAGATACCAGTCACAAAACTGGTTCCAGGTAAACTCGTATGCAATAGCGGCTGCCTGATCAAAACGATAGGTATCTAAAGCCTGACGGAAGTCTTTTACTGTGCTGTTAAAGCGGGCAATAATCCACTCATCAGCCAGTGACAGGGTCATATCGTCGTTTTCAAGACCACAGTCATTCTCTTCGGTACTCATTAACACATACCGGCTGGCGTTCCACAGTTTGTTGCAGAAGTTGCGATAACCCTCCAGACGCTTCATGTCCCAGTTGATATCGCGCCCAGTCGATGCAAGTGCTGTTAATGTAAAGCGCAGTGCATCGGTTCCGTGGGCGGTAATGCCTTCAGGAAACTCTTTGCGGGTGCGTTTTTCAATTTTCTCACGCATTTTCGGCTGCATCATATTGGCTGTGCGTTTAGCCACCAGCTCGTCAGCGCTAATGCCGTCAATCATGTCCAGCGGATCTAACACGTTACCTTTAGACTTAGACATTTTCTGGCCTTCTTCGTCGCGAATAAGACCAGTCACATAGACCTTCTTGAACGGAACTTGCGGCTGGCCTTCTTCGTCTTTCATAAAGTGCATGGTCATCATGATCATGCGGGCAACCCAGAAGAAAATGATGTCAAAACCAGTCACCAACACATCGGTAGGGTGGAAGGTTTTTAAGTCCTCGGTATTTTTTGGCCAACCCAAGGTAGAGAAGGTCCATAACGCGGAAGAGAACCAGGTATCCAATACGTCTTCGTCCTGCTGAAGAGGCGTATCGCCTAAGTTGTGCTTTTCCCGCACTTCTTCTTCGGTGCGACCGACATAGACATTGCCCTGTTCGTCGTACCATGCCGGAATACGGTGCCCCCACCATAATTGACGCGAAATACACCAGTCCTGAATATCGCGCATCCAGCTGAAATACATGTTCTCGTATTGCTTAGGTACAAATTCAATGCGTCCGTCTTCAACCGCTTCGGTTGCTTGTTTGGCCATAGGTTCAACGCGAACATACCATTGGTCGGTTAAATGCGGTTCAATAGGAACGCCACCGCGGTCGCCGTATGGTATTTTGTTGGTGTGTTTTTCAATTTTTTCCAGTAAGCCAAGTTCGTCAAATTCAGCAATAAGTTGCTTACGGGCCTCAAAGCGTTCTTTACCAGCGTATTGCTCAGGTAAAGCCCCATCAAACCCGTTCAGCTCTTCAAGCGCTTCACCCGTACTGGTGTAAAGGCCTGCTTTTGCCATGACGTGCGCAGTGTCATCAAAAATAGAAATCATCCCAGTTTGATGACGCTTGCCAATTTCGTAGTCATTAAAATCATGCGCAGGAGTTACCTTTACGCAACCTGTACCGAATTCGCTGTCAACGTGGTGGTCGGCAACAATAGGAATACGACGGTTAACAATAGGTAACTCGAGGTGTTTCCCAACCAAATGAGCAAAGCGCTCGTCGTCGGGATGCACAGCAACACAGACATCGCCTAACATGGTTTCCGGGCGGGTGGTCGCGACCACTAAATGGTCTTTGCCGTCTTCGGTTTTCTCGCCATCGGCCAGCGGGTAACGTAAATACCAGATAGAACCTTGTTGCTCTTTATTCTCGACTTCTAAATCAGAAATAGCGGTTTGCAGTGCCGGGTCCCAGTTGACCAGGCGTTTACCACGGTAAATCAAGTTATCTTCGTGCAGTTTTACGAAGACTTCACGTACCGCATCAGAAAGGCCTTCGTCCATAGTGAAGCGTTCACGATCCCAGTCAACAGAGTCGCCCAGACGGCGCATTTGCTGAGTGATGGTGCCGCCTGACTGTTCTTTCCACTCCCAAATTTTATCAATAAAAGCGTCACGACCAAGTTCCTGGCGAGTCTGTCCTTGAGCGGCTAACTGGCGTTCAACGACCATCTGCGTGGCAATACCAGCGTGGTCAGAACCTACTTGCCATAATGTATTACGGCTGTTCATTCTCTGGTAGCGGGTGAGCGTATCCATAATGGTGTGTTGGAAGGCGTGACCCATGTGCAGACTGCCGGTAACGTTGGGCGGCGGAATCATAATAGAGTAGGGGGCGCCTTTACCTGAAGGCTTGAAGTAGCCTTTGTCTTCCCATTGTTGGTAGAGGTCTTGTTCTATCGCTGCAGGGGAGTATGTTTTATCCATATTAACCTTACTTCTGTTCGGATGTCAGGGGCTCGGTATGCATTTGGCAACCTCTGGCCCTGTAATGTTTGTATCGCTCGCGAGCTACTTTTTTGCCATTGTCATCGGCTGGAACTGTGTCATAAAGTTTCTGGCTCTGTTGAGCTTGTACCGGAATGTCTTCAGCCAGGTTAAACAGGGCGTAACCGGGTCGGCTTTTAATGTCGCCAGACTCCGGCCAACAAAGTTCTACCGGCGCTCCGGTAGCCGGACCTTCCCCAAGCAAATTATGCGGAATAAAGGCATCACTTGGTTGTTGCCATAACAGTTCGTCCAGCGCTTCCGCCTGTTGTTGATTGCGGGCCCAAACCCGCAACCTTTTATGCTTTCTGTATAGCTCCGCTATCTTATCGCAAATTAACCGATTTTGCTCGCCTTCAGCTTCGTCAGGCATTAAGAAAAAAGTGGCTGAGGGCATCTTACTCTGCGACCTCTGCGCTGCACCGGTTAATTAAAAACTGCGTTAATAATGGCACCGGGCGGCCTGTTGAGCCTTTGTCTTTACCACCTTGCCAGGCCGTACCGGCAATATCCATGTGCGCCCAATTGTATTTCTTTGTATAGCGCGATAAGAAACAAGCGGCGGTAATGGTACCGGCTTCGCGACCACCAATGTTAGCCATATCTGCAAAAGGGCTGTCCAGCATTGACTGATATTCATCCCATAGCGGCATGCGCCAGGCTTTGTCACCACTTTGTTGGGCAGCATTTAGAATTTCGTGAGCTAGCGGGTTGTGCTGGCTGAGCACGGCAGAAGCGTGACTGCCTAACGCAATAACACAAGCACCGGTCAGCGTGGCTAAATCAATCACGGACTCTGGCTCGAAGCGTTCGATGTACGTCAGGGTATCGCAAAGTACCAGTCGGCCTTCTGCGTCGGTATTCAGTACTTCGACTGTTTGGCCGCTCATGGTGGTTAGAATGTCACCCGGGCGGTATGCTTTGCCATCTGGCATGTTTTCACAACCTGCCACAGCGCCAATAACGTTTATGGGAAGTTGCAGTTCAGCAAGAGCCTGCATAGCTCCTAAAACGCCGGCAGCACCGCCCATGTCGTATTTCATTTCATCCATATTGGCGGATGGTTTAATGGAAATACCGCCCGAATCAAATGTCAGGCCTTTACCGACCAAAACTATGGGGGGCTGGTCATCGGGTGCGCCGTTGTAATGCATTAAAGTTAGTACTGACTCATGTTCTGAACCACGGCCAACGGCTAAGTATGCGTTCATACCCAGCTTTTCCATTTCGGCTTCTTCAACGGTGCTAACCGTTAAATTGTCGTAATTTTCAGCCATTAATTTGGCTTGATCGGCTAAATAACGAGGTGTACAAATGTTAGGTGGCATATTTGCTACGTTGCGGCAAATATCCATACCCGTAGCTACGGCTAACGCGTGTTGCACAGCTTGTTCGCCCAAAGCCAGCTCTTTTCGGCTTGGAACATTAAAGACCAATTTACGCAACGGGCGTCGAGGTTCTTCTTTTTTACTCTTAAGCTCGTTAAAGTTGTACAATGTTGCCCGCGCAGCTTCTACGGCCTGACGAACCTTCCAGTAAGTATCGCGACCTTTAACGTGCAGCTCACTAAGAAAGCAGACCGCTTCCATTGAGCCGGTTTCGTTCAACGTGTTCATAGTGCGGGCTATAATTTGGCGATACTGGCGCTCATCAAGTTCGCGCTCTTTACCGCAGCCGACCAGTAATACCCGTTCGGCAAGAATATTGGGGACATGATGTAACAGCAGAACCTGACCTGATTTACCTTCAAGGTCTCCGCGGCGCAATAAGTTGCTTAAATAACCATCACTGACTTTGTCTAATTGTTCGGCAACGCCAGACAGACGACGAGGTTCAAACACGCCAACAACGATGCAAGCAGAACGTTGTTTTTCCGGATTACCACTTTTGACGCTGAACTCCATGACAGTGCTCCTGTTTCAGGTGGCTTCAATGCCTGCTATAGTTTCACTATAAAGACACTTTGTTGTTAAAATAACAAGTTTACTTAAAAATCACAGCTATTCCAGTAAAAACCTAAGTTATGAGTGAACGCCAGTGCGCATATTCCGCTATTTGATCAGTGAAACATTGAAGTCGCAGCTTGCTGTGCTTTTTATCCTGATGACGATTTTTGTCAGTCAGAAGTTTGTCCGTGTTCTGTCGGATGCATCAGAAGGGGATATTCCCGGCGCAATTATTTTTCAGCTTCTGTCGCTGAACCTCCCTGCATTAGTGTCTCTGATTCTGCCTCTTAGTTTGTTTTTGGGTATTTTACTGGCTCATGGACGTATCTATGCTGACAACGAAATGACGGTTCTGCACGCCTGTGGGGTAAGTGAGTGGTATGTAACCCGGGTGACTTTGGTGCTGTCATTAGTTTTAGCTTTGATAACAGCTTCTTTCACTTTATGGTTAGTGCCCTGGTCACTCGATCAGGAACAAAAGCTGGAAGACAGAGCTCGTTCAGAAAGTGGCTTAACGGCTTTAATGCCGGGACGCTTCCAACAAGCAAGTAACCGCAAAGCAGTCATATTCGTGCAAAGTGTCGCTGATAATGGCGACCTTGAGGAAGTTTTTGTGGCGCAGCATACGCACAGTCAGGGCGAGTTACAGTCGGGTAGTGTGGTTATGGCAAAGACCGGTAAAGTAATCAGTGAAACAACGGGGTCGCAATGGCTTGAACTGGGTGAGGGAAAACGCTACGCCGGTGACAACGACAGTTATCAGATGATGTCGTTTGACAGTTACCAGCTTCAAATTAAGGAGCAACAGGCCAGTGAGCAATTACGAAAACTCGAAGCCTATCCCACTGTGGAGTTAATGTCGCAAACTGAACCGGCTGCGGTTGCTGAACTGCAGTGGCGTATTGCGATTCCTCTGGCTATGCCGTTATTGACACTTATTGCTGTACCGTTAAGCCGTGTGAACCCTCGTCAGGGTAAGTTTGGACGAATGGCCCCGGCTTTACTCATTTATTTAGGCTATTTCCTATTGCTTATGGCAGCTAAGTCGGCCATACGTGACGGCGTCATTCCTCCAGTTATCGGGTTATGGTGGATACACTTCATATTACTGGTGTTTGGCTTAGTGTTGATAGGTAAAGGCAGACCTGTTGGCTTGAGATTATTGGCAAATCTACGCTTCGGCGCGGCTCGGGGGCAGTGATGTTTAGTATTCTAGATAAGTACATTGGTCTTGCCGTACTACGAACCTCGCTGTTAAGTCTTGCTGTATTAACCGGTTTGTCGTCTTTAATTCGCTTTGTCGAGCAACTGAAATCGGTTGGTCGTGGCGACTACAACGTTATGGATGCTGCACTTTTCGTCTTTTACAGCTTGCCCAGAGATGTTGAAACCTTCTTTCCAATGGCCGCTTTACTCGGTGGTCTCATTGGTGTGGGTATGTTGGCGAGCAGCTCTGAGCTTGTGGTTATGATGGCGGCAGGACGTTCCCGCTTGAATATTATTGGTGCGGTAATGAAATCAGCCATTATTATGATGGTTGCAGTAATGGCGATAGGCGAATGGATAGCACCACCCATGGAATCTCAGGGGCGCGCTATCCGCTCACAGGCTATTTCAGGGGGCAGCTTAATTTCGGCACAACAGGGTGTCTGGGCAAAAGACGGTTCTGACTTTATCAATATTGGTGAAGTTGAGGACACCGGACGTCTGAACGATGTTCTGATTTATGACTTTAATGATAATAGGGAATTGCAACAGGTAACCTACGCCCGAACAGCTAATTTTAGCGGCGACAAATGGCGTATGCAGGAGGTGACGGTTACGCAAATGACGGAAAACCGTATGCTACGCGATGAAAAAGCTAATATGGCCTGGCAATCAAGCTTGACGCCCGATAAGCTCGGGGTCGTGACCATTAAACCAGAATCACTTTCTATTAGCGGGCTACTGGATTACCTGACGTACCTGGAAAGCAACCAACAGTCTGCGGAACGTTATGAACTTGCTTTATGGCGTAAGCTTTTTGCTCCAATAACTGTGGCTGTTATGTTGTTGGTCGCTCTGTCGTTTATCTTTGGACCTCTGCGTTCGACAACGATGGGCGCAAGGGTCTTGTTAGGTGTTATCACCGGCTTCGGATTTCATGTGAGTAATGAGATTTTTGGGCCTCTGGCACAGGTTTACCAAATTCCGGCTATTTTAGGAGCATTACTACCGAGTATGTTGTTTGCGGGGATTGCGGTCTACTTTATGCGTGGGCGCACGGCCTGACAACAGGCCGACCACACTTAAAGTTCGTTCCAGTAAAAAAGTTGGTTCGCTTCTTTCGAAAGGGTGACAACCTCTGTTGCTGCGGCGTAATCCTGCCAGGCTCTTCGGTTTTTAAAGTCAACAAGAACCCAAAGATTCCCGAGACCTCCGCAGCAGGTCAGCAACCTTATGAATACCTGGCGGTTGGTTAAGCGTGAGCCGTCACGGTTTTGCAGTTTTAAACGCCAGGCGCGCATGCCTAGTGTTTGTCCTGAACGTTTCCAGAACCAGCCAAAAAATACCGCAACAACAGTAATAAGATATAAGCTGTACCATGGCCCCTGAGCCAGCCAGGCGGCGTGATCCATATCGTCCGATAGCACCAGCCAGTTGAAAGAGGTTAGTAGCGCGGCAAAAAGTAACGCTAACGCAGACGCCAGCATAATAATTGCTGCAGCAACTAAAAGGTCATAAACCCAGGCTGCCAGTCGTCTGGTAAAGCCAGCACTGGGAAAGCTGGCGTGTAGTCTTTGTGCTTCAGAACTCATGCGGAACTCATTTAAATTAAATGTATCTGGATCATATCATGAGCTAAGCTGACTGACAGCTGTCTCAGTTGTACAAGGAAGCAACAGTTAGTCATATTCTCGGTGATTTTCATGAATTATTGCTTGATTAGCGATGCTTGACGGGTATAATCCCGTCCCGTTACTTAATTACGTAACGCATTCACCTTAAATGGCATGGCGCTGTGGTGGAATTGGTAGACACGCCTGATTCAAAATCAGGTTCCTTCTGGGAGTGACGGTTCAAGTCCGTCCAGCGCCACCAAGTTTTCCCCTCGTAATTCGTATTAAAAAAATGCCAGAAGCGCACAGGCACTTCTGACATATAAGCGATTTCAGTCAATGACCTCATGATGATTTATCGCTGAAATAATCTCAGCAAAAGTTGAGGGCAAGTGATAAACGTTCACTGACTCACCTGTTAACTCAGCTATTCTAAGTGATGACACTACACCACAGACTTCTCCATTGTTAATTACGAGAAGAAAGTCACGCCCGCTGGCTTTGAGAGTCGCCGCAGCGTCTCCTACTTTAGCCTTTGTTAAGCTTTCTAGTTTAACTTGTGGTAATGCGAGAAGAGGTAACATCAACTCTTTTACCGCCAACTCTCTCCACCCAATTTGGTTGACCGTACTTAGTTGGGTCGCTTTGCGTCCGTGAAGTTCGCGAAGCGCCAGTAAACCTGTCATTTCACCATTTTGGTTTTTTATGCAGGCATAACGACGGTTGGCATTCCGGAGTTTCTGTTCGGCGTCGCTGACCAATGTGTTCTCCGTTATTTCCAGAGGAGACACTTTAGTGAAATCGTCAACAGCATGCATGGCGCTATCGTGCCAGCTAATGACTGGCTGATGATCATAGTTGTGGTGTATTGCAATTTTATCGGCTGCAGAAGACCATTGAATTTCTTTAAACTCACTCATGACAAACTCCTTTAAAAATTAGAAAGTACAGAATTCTTAAAGGTGAGTGGGTGGTCCTCTAACGAGGTGCCAATTCCATTGGGTAAGTTTCGATTCAGTTATTCTCAAAGAGATTGGAGCAAGCGCTAAAACGTTTTGAAAAACTCTTGAGGCAGAATCGATTGATTTATCGAGTTCGGGGTCTTCAGCCTGAACCTCAGAAATTGACGATGTCAGATCGACAACGAAAACGGTGTCAGAGTGTTGCTGAGTCGTTAGTTGGCTCTTGCTGCTACCAGATAAAGCGTAGCTGCATGCACTAAAAGCGATGAGTAATAAACACAACAGTACCTGAGAGCTCCATCTTTGGAGCAAGCTGAATTCAGTTGTTGCTGCTGCGTTTTTTAGCATTTTCTGATCTTAGTAAATGTTTCAGCTATCAAATTAGAGTATATCGAACGATTCGACAACTCATTCTTTATCTATTAGAGGGGGTATGGGTACGTTTTGTTCAAAATACAAGCGAAGCACTGACATTATCCTTTTCAGCACGTATACTGTCCGCATCGGTCGTCCTTAACCGTGCAACCATACATATATAGGATTCTATGTCAGATAATCAGCAGAACAACAATACGCCAGACTACGAAGTCGAAATTCCAAGCCGCGAACAGTTATTGGAACTTGTTACTTCCAATAATAAACCTGTTCATTTTGACGAGTTTATTCGCCATTTCAACCTGGATGACGAACGTCAGGCTGTTGGCTTAAAACGTCGGTTGCGGGCAATGGAGCGCGACGGGCAGCTTATTTACAGTAAAGCAAATGCTTATGGTCTGCCTGAGCGTATGGACTTGATTAAAGGTCGTATCATTGGTCATAAAGACGGTTTTGGTTTCTGCCAGACTGAAGACGGCGGAAAAGATCTCTTTATTCCGCATCACCAAATGTATTCTGTATTACACGGCGACCGAGTACTCGTTCAGCCTAGTGGTAAAGACAGTCGGGGTCGCACCGAAGGGCGTATTGTACGTGTTACGGAGCCAAGAGACAGTAACATTGTTGGCCGCTACTTCATTGAACACGGTTTAGGTATTGTAGTGCCGGACGATGGTCGCATTAGTCAGGATATCCTCATTCCGGATGCGGATAAAAGTGGTGCTCGTCACGGTCAGTTAGTTGTTGTAGAGATAACTCGTCGGCCAAGTCGTCGAACCAGCCCCATAGGCCGGGTGACCGAGGTTCTGGGTGAACATATGGCGCCTGGCATGGAAATTCAGGTGGCTATTCGCGAGCACGATATTCCCACTGAATGGCCATCAGAAGTTGATGAAGAATTAAAAAAATACAGTGAAGAGGTTCCGGCAGAAGCTTATGAAGGACGTAAAGACCTACGTGAACTTCCGCTTATTACTATTGATGGTGAAGACTCTCGCGACTTTGATGACGCGGTTTGCTGTGTGCCTGAAGAGAAAGGTTGGCGTTTATGGGTCGCTATAGCCGATGTTTCCTATTATGTACGGCCCGATACGGTGCTTGATAAAGCCGCGACTGATAGAGGGAATTCGGTTTATTTCCCCAGTAACGTTATTCCTATGTTACCGGAGAAGCTTTCAAACGGCTTATGTTCATTGAACCCCGATGTTGACCGTCTGTGTATGGTTGCAGAGATGGAACTGGGGCCTCGTGGGAAACTGAAATCGACTCAATTCTACCCGGCAGTAATGAAAAGTCATGCTCGTCTGACTTACAACAAAGTTAAGAAGTTGCTTGATGGCGACGAAGAGCTGCAACAACAGTATCAGCATGTGATGGACAACGTTCAGGAGCTTGAACGTCTTTACAATGCGTTAAGTGCTGCCCGCAAACGCCGTTCGGCTATCGAATTCGATACGCAGGAAACCCGCTTCATTTTTAACGCTGAGCGTAAAATTGAAAGTATCGAGCCTGTTAAACGTCATGTTGCTCATAAAATTATTGAAGAGTGCATGATCATGGCTAACGTGGCATCCGCCCAGCTTATTGAGTCTGACAAAGAAATTGGCGCGTTATTCCGTGTGCATGAGACTCCGGCGGATGAACGTCTGAACAACTTCCGCAGTTTTCTTGGTGAACTCGGCCTGAATCTCGAAGGTGGTGATGAGCCCTCTCCGAGGGACTACGCGACACTGCTTGAACAAGTTAAAGATCGTCAGGATCACGAACTTATTGAGACTATGTTGCTGCGTTCAATGCAACAGGCCGTTTATCAGCCTGAGAATAAAGGCCATTTCGGTCTGGCATTGAAATCTTATGCACACTTTACTTCACCTATTCGTCGTTATCCCGATCTGATTTTGCATCGTGCGATAAAAGCTATTCTGCGCAAAAATGAAGGCGAAGGTAAAGGGCTTGTCGGAGCCTGGGCTTATTCGGAAAAACAGCTGGATGAACTGGGCGTGCATACCTCAATGACAGAACGTCGGGCAGATGATGCCACTCGTCAGGTAGATGAGTGGTTAAAATGCGAGTTCATGCTCGACCATATTGGTATGGAGTTTGAAGGTGTTATTTCATCTGTTACTAACTTTGGTTTATTTGTTCGTCTTAGTGATTACCAAATTGACGGGCTTATTCATATTAGTAACCTCGACAATGACTATTACCATTTTGATCAGCAAAAAGGGATGTTAGTTGGCGAGAACAGCCACAGCGTATTCCGTCTGGGTGATAACGTTAAAGTGAAAGTTAAAGACGTAAACCTCGATGACCGGAAAATTGATTTAACCTTACTGGAAGCGACGAGCCCGGGTGGCAAAAAGCGCAGTATGCCGGCAAAAGGTTCTGGAAAGGGTAAACGTAAGGGTCAACCCAGAGGCAAGGGTGGTCAACGGAAAAACACAAACCGCGGTGGCGGTAAAGGACGTAGTAAGTCATGAGCCAAAAAGTGACTGTGTTTGGCCTGCACGCAGTGCGGGCTATATTAAAAAACCACCCGGATCGTTTGGTTGAGCTCTATGTTTCTAAAGAGCGCCAGGACGATTCTGTGCGTGACATTGTAAACCAATGTCATGCGACGGGTGTACGTCCTCAATGGGTGCCTAAACAAGCTCTGGAAAAAAGGGCCGAAGGCGGCAATCACCAGGGGGTTGTTGCAACGGTTCAGTCTCCACCCACCTTAACGGAGCAAGATCTTCCGGGGTTATTGGAGCAAAGCCAAACCGCAGCGTTGTTTCTGGTGCTTGATGGCGTAACTGACCCGCATAATTTAGGGGCCTGTTTGCGTACTGCAGATGCCGCTGGCGTAACCGCTGTTATTGTCCCTAAGGATAAATCGGCACAGATTACGCCAACGGTACGTAAAGTCGCTTCTGGTGCGGCAGAAAACGTGCCTATGGTTGTTGTTACAAACTTAGCGCGGGCTCTGCGCGATATTCAGGAGCTGGGCGTCTGGGTATATGGTACGGCAGGGGAGGCGACTCAGTCAGTCTATGATGTCGATTACCGCGGACCGGTGGCTTTGGTGATGGGCGCTGAAGGAAAAGGAATGCGCCGTTTGACCCGCGAAACCTGTGACGATTTAGTATCTATTCCTTTATCTGGCAGTGTCAGTAGTCTGAATGTTTCAGTAGCCAGTGGTGTGTGTCTATTTGAGGTAGTCAGGCAGCGCAATGGATCTTAAACGTCGCCTTTTGCCTATTGCTATTGCTTTAGGCATGGTTGCTGTGCTCTTTGTAAGCTGGACGCCTAACTGGGAATCTCCCACCTGGTTGCGCTCAGAAAAGCCTTACGTTGCTTTTCATTTCGAACTGCAGGATAACGCTGAAAAGTCCGTGGAAAATTTGGCTTTTGATATCAGTAATCGCCTGGAAGTCAGACACGAATGGCACAGGGTCGAGGACAATAACGCTGAGTGGCAGGTGAATCTGGCTTTTCAGAACCAACAGGACGCGATACAAATTGATGCCACTGTAAGACGTCAGGAAAAGATTGTTGATCATATTGTTGTACGCGGAGAAAGCGCCGTGGCTAATGAGTTAGCCGACCGCATTGTTGCCCTGCTCAGTTCCCGTATCGAAAAGGCTCATAAAAACGCCGATTAATTTGCAATCGGCGTTCATTTTAGTTAGTATCGCGCGGCTTAAATCAGCCATATTTTAATTTTATTGAATGTGTTCCTTGCTTCTATGTTAGTGCGGCTGAGCTAAACTGAGGCTATACGAACCAAAAGGAAACTGTAATGCGTCATTACGAAATCGTATTTATGGTCCACCCGGACCAAAGCGAGCAAGTACCTGGCATGATCGAGCGCTACAGCGAAACGATCAAGCAAGGTGGTGGTCAAATCCATCGTTTAGAAGACTGGGGCCGTCGTCAATTGGCTTACCCAATCAACAAACTGCATAAAGCACACTATGTTCTGTTGAACATTGAAGCGTCTGCAGAAGTTGTGGAAGAGCTGGAAACTGCATTCCGTTTCAACGATGCAGTCTTACGCAACATGATCATGCGTAAGAAAGAAGCTATTACAGAGCCTTCGCCGCTGACTAAGCCGAAGGAAGATCGTAAAGGTGACAGTGAAGCAGCGTAAGCTTGCTGACTTTCTATAACCCTTATGAATCGACTGCATTTAACCGGAACACTTGGCAAAGTACCTAAGCTGGAAACCAGCCCTTCAGGTATTGAGCATTTACAATTAGTGATTGAACATCGGTCTATGCAACCGGAAGCTGGTATGAATCGTCAATCTTATGTGCGTATTCAGGTCGTTTTAAGTGGTGAAGGTTTACAACACTGGTTAGAAAAATTGACGGTGGGTTGTGAAGTTTTAGCAGAAGGTTTTCTGCACCGTCACGAGGATAGCAATGGCTCACCTCGTTTGGTACTTCATGCTCAGCATCTCGAATTGATTTAAGGAGACCATCATGGCTCGTTTTTTTCGTCGCCGCAAATTCTGCCGCTTTAAAGCAGATGGCGTAAAAGAAATTGATTATAAAGATATCGCTACGCTTAAGAACTACATTACTGAAACTGGTAAAATCGTTCCTAGCCGTATTACTGGAACATCCGCTAAGTATCAGCGTCAGTTAGCGCGCGCTATCAAGCGTGCTCGTTATTTGTCACTGCTGCCTTATACTGATTCACATCAGTAAGCTAGCACCGGTTCGATTACCAAAAGTAGAGGTAGCGAGAAATGAATGTCATTTTGTTAGATAAAATTGCTAACTTGGGAAGCCTTGGCGATCAAGTCAGTGTAAAATCAGGTTATGCACGTAACTTTCTTTTCCCACAAGGAAAAGCAGTACCGGCAACGAAAAGCAACGTTGAACTGTTTGAACAACGTCGTGCTGAGTATGAAGCTAAATTAGCTGATCACTTAGCTGCTGCCGAAGCCCGTGCTGAAAAAGTTAATGCTTTAGATACAGTTACTATTGCCTCTAAAGCAGGTGATGAAGGCAAATTATTTGGTTCTATCGGTACTCGTGACATCGCTGATGCAGTAACAGCTGCAGGCGTTGAAGTGAAGAAGAGCGAAGTATTAATGCCGCACGGTACACTGCGTGAAGTTGGTGAGTTCGATATCGAATTACATTTACACGCTGATGTATTTGCGAACATCAAATTGAAAATTGTAGCGGCTGAGTAAGTCACTATAGTTTTTAGAAAAAGCTGCCTTATGGCAGCTTTTTTTTTGGAAAATTTTCATTCGTGTAAACCTTTCCTGTGTAAGTGTCGTCTAAACTCACAAAGCAATTATAAAGTGGTATCAGGGAGATAACCTTGCAACGTGAACCAGCCAGTGATGACGTGCTATTAGCGGCGCAAGGTGACGTGGACGCTTTTCAGCGACTGTATTACCGACATATAAAGCAAGTGTATGGATTAGTGCTTAGACTCTGTGCTGATAAGGCACTAGCAGATGACTTAGTTCAGGAAGTTTTTGTGCAACTCTGGCAAAAATTAGGCTCTTTTCGGGGCGAATCAAAATTTAGTAGTTGGTTGTATCGAGTAACAACCAATATCTGCCTAACCGAAATACGTAAACAAAAGCGATGGTTTTCAAGGTTTACCTCTGACAGCAAAGAGACTTCAGAACCAATAAATGAAGGTAACCTCGATGTGAGCCAACTGGATAAACTGATTTTAAAATTACCGGAACAGACTCGGCAGGTCTTTGTTTTACATGCTTTGCAAGGTGAGTCCCATCAACAAATTGCCGACTGGCTGGGAATTGCGCCAGGCACCAGTAAAGCGCAGTTTCACCGGGCTCGTAAACGTTTAGAGGAGTGGCTACAAGATGAGTGATAACAAACAGGCTCAAAACCTTGAAGACCAACTCGAACAGATTAAAAAGGAGGGTATTGAGCCTCCTCAAGACTTCTGGCCGGTGATTGAGAACCGACTGAGTCACTCCGAGCCTCTGGCAAAAAAAGGGCGGGGTTTTTGGTCTGGTGCGGTAGCCGCCAGTATTGTTATTGCTACCTTCATGGCAGGATGGCAGCTTAGTGTGCCGAAGTCATCGGATAATCCCGTGACCGGGTACTATTTATTGGCGGAAAAAATGAATGCAGAGCAACAGGCACAAATATATAGCATGCGTGTTGGCTATGAAACGGCAGGTTACCGACAGATGAATGGTAATACTGAGGAGAATTTAACCCAGCTGGCTTTTGCCAGAGAAGAAATTACAGAGTCCCTGCGCAAAACTCCCGGAGACCCGAATTTATTGGAATTATTGCGTTGGGTTAATGAACAGGAATTAGAGTTACTTAGTCAATCTTATACGTTGACCAAGACCGTACAAGAAATCTAACCAGGAGTTAAAAATGAAAAAAATATTAACCATAGTTGGTTTATCGCTACTTATGTTCGGTTCTGCTATAGCGGCTCAGGAAAAGGTGGATGAAACGCTGGCTGTTTCACCAGCGGCAAGGGTCTCTATTGATAATATGAGAGGGAAGGTTGAGCTTATAGTAAATGACAAAGATGAAATTCGGGTTGTGGGAAAACTCGATGAAAAAGCGGAAGACTTTGTTTTTGAACAGAGGGGGACAGGGGTTCACATTAACGTAAAAGTACCTGAACAAAGAGGCTTTAACTTGTCTTCAGACGACTCTGAAGGTTCAGATCTCAAAATATACCTGCCTTCATCTATGGATATTAGTGTCAATGGTGTCTCCATGGATGTCTCTGCAAATGACTTTGATGGCGGCCTGGAAATCCGCTTGGTTAGTGGTGACATAGAGGTCAGTAGCATCAAAAACCGGGTGCTTTTAAAGACTGTCAGCGGTGATATCGATGCTGAAGAACTTGAAGGAGAGGTTCGCTTCGAAACCGTTAGTGGCGACATTATGGACATTAACAATGGTTCAGAGTCAGCGACTTATCAGTCAGTAAGCGGTGATATTACCAGCCAGTCAGATTCTGTTACGGAACTTACAGTGCAGTCAGTTTCAGGCGATATTGATGTTAAAGCCGGTGTACTGCGCAAAGGGAAAGTGACAACAGTCAGTGGCGACGCCATACTGACCGCCGGCTTGCACAGTACTGCTCGCATAGAGTCCAGTTCGGTAAGTGGTGACTTAACCTTTAAGTGGATGGGCGATATTCATTCCAGCTTTAATATTAAGTCTAATGCGGGTGGTGAAATTACCAACCGACTAACTGATGATAAAGCTAATGAAGCAGAGTGGGGACCATCGTCCAGACTCGAGTTCTCTGTCGGTGATGCAAGTGCGGATGTTTCGGCGACAACCGTTAGCGGTGAAATTACACTCGATAAAAATTAAATACTTCAGTTAAGCCTTGCTGTGCTTTCTAAATAAGAGGGGATTTTGTATAGTAATCCCCTCTTATTATTTCCCTTGGCGAGACAACTTTCCTCATGGCAGAGAAGTCAAAAAAACGCGACGCATCCATAGAAGCTTTAAGATCAGCTCCACATTCAATTGAAGCCGAGCAGTCCGTTCTTGGTGGACTCATGCTGGACAATGATGCCTGGGATAATGTCGCCGGCAGTGTCATCGCAGAAGACTTCTATCACCGCTCGCATCGACTCATTTTCAAAGCAATGCACGAGCTTGCGCAGCGTAGTCAGCCAATGGACTTAGTTACCGTCTCTGAGACCCTGGAAAGCTCTGGTGAATTAGAACAGGTTGGCGGGTTCGCATACTTGGGAGAGATTGCAAAAAATACACCAAGTGCCGCTAATATACTCGCCTACGCAAATATTGTCCGCGAGCGAGCGGTATTGCGCGAGATGATAGGTGCAGCAAATGAAATTGCTGAGTCCGGCTATGATACACAAGGGCGCAGCAGCGCAGAGCTTTTAGACTTAGCCGAATCTAAAGTCTTTCAGATAGCAGAGAAACGTGTCAGCTCAAGTGAAGGGCCGCAAGGCATTAACCTGATTTTGCAGCGCACGGTTAGCCGTATTGAGCAATTAAGTAAACTGAAAAACAATAATGGCGTAACCGGTGTGTCGACCGGCTTTACCGACTTAGATCAGATGACTGCCGGGTTACAACCTTCCGATTTGGTGATAGTTGCAGCACGTCCGTCTATGGGTAAGACAACCTTTGCCATGAACCTGGCTGAGAATATTGCACTTAATGACGACCGCCCGGTGTTGGTCTTTAGTTTAGAGATGCCAGCCGAGCAGCTGATGATGCGTATGCTGGCATCGCTAAGCCGGGTTGACCAGAATAAGGTGCGTACGGGTAAACTTGAAGATGATGACTGGGCGCGCATTGCGTCGGTCATGAATATGCTAAATGACAAAAACAATATTTACATAGACGACTCTTCAGGCCTAACGCCTACCGAAGTCCGTTCCCGCGCCCGCCGCATTCATAGAGAGCACAAAGGTATTTCTATGATTATGGTCGATTACCTTCAGCTCATGACAGTGCCGGGCATGTCGGAGAACCGGACACTGGAAATCGCCGAGATCTCGCGCTCTCTAAAGTCGCTGGCGAAAGAACTGGAAGTGCCGGTTGTCGCGCTATCGCAGCTTAACCGTTCCCTGGAGCAACGCTCGGACAAGCGTCCGGTTAACTCAGACTTACGTGAATCAGGCTCTATTGAGCAGGATGCGGATGTTATTATGTTTATTTATCGGGATGAGGTTTATCATCCCGACTCAGCGGAGCAAGGCCTGGCGGAAATTATTATTGGTAAGCAGCGTAACGGGCCTATTGGTAAGGTAGAGCTGAAGTTCCATGGCCAATTATCGAGGTTCGATAACTATGCCCGCAACATTAGCGACGACCGTTACTAATCGTCGCTAGTTAATTTTGTCGAAGCAGATTTCAATATAAGCTTTTCCGGCGACATGATTGAACGGCATAATCAGTTTTGAACCTTCTGATTTGTGCGAAATGGTATGGTCCTTTCCGGATACTACTATCGGTGTTGCCATATCAAAATCATAGCCTTTTTCACCTAAAGTTTTTTTTGCGCCACCAGTGACCATATTGGTGATTTCACCGACCATGTCACACACATCTTCATTAATTGAGTCCGGCAGCTCGCCTAACATCTTGTTCATTATTTCACAGGCTAAGTTCTCTTCAAAAGATATGGAAAATGAGCCTTTAATTTGCGGTCCAACCATACCGATGATGCCCGATACATCCCCACGAGCGTACTCATCTTTTTTAAGCTGCGCCTTACCGGGTTTCAATTCCATTTGAGCCATCATCGACAAGACATTTTGCAGTGCTTGAAGAAATGGATTTACGAACTCGGCATTCATTGTTTATTCCTTTATATCTTGCTGACACTTAATGGTGTCAGATGTGTTTTCAATGGTTAAAATTAGACTACGATTACCATAGTCATCAACAACATTGATAGTATTTACCTGTGCTGAAAAATTGTTCATCAAAAGCGTATTGGATAATGTCCACCTGCACAGGTTATCACGCTTAGGGACTTCCTGATAAATCCAAATTTTCTGATAGTCTGCTTCAAAACCTACCCAGCTTGGTTTAACGGCTTCTCCCTGAGAGTCAGTGAGTTGAAATTCTTCATTTACCCAGTTACGAATTTGCTTTTCCGCATCTTCTTGCTCAAGTCTGAAGGCTTTACCCAGCCGCTTTTTCAGCGCCTGCTGTACGTCGTGCAAAGTATATTGATGCACAATTTCAATAGCATCGGTGTTCTTGTTGGTGCTAATTTCGGTCAACCCAAAAAAGTACCGATGCGCTGATACCGAGGGTATCAGCGCAAAAGTCAGAACAATAGCAGCAACGAATTTAATCATCGTTACCTGACTCCAACTCCTGGTTATAGTCTTCCATCATGCTCTTATTACGGTCATCTCGTTTGAAAAGCTCAATTCGTGATGGTACAGCACGAGCCGGCCAATAATTATTATCGGTGTCTACGTCTGCTGTTTCCCAGTTAGGGTCAACAATGACCTGAGTAAGCGTTTTATCACGGATTAATAACTTACTGACGCTCTCTGGTGAACGTCGCCAAACTTCAGCAGGAATACGAACATGCTCTTTAGTACCGTCTTCATAGTGAAGGTCTAGCAAGATAGGCATAACTAAGCCGCCTTTGTTAGCAAAGTCGAGCACATAGAAATTACTGCCGTTTTCCAGCATTTGTTTCTGTTCGTCATTGAGTCCTTCAATGAGTTTTCTGTATTCGTTACGGTCTGCATTAGTTACCGTAAACTCATCGTTTTCATTATAGAAGTCGGCAAGCTGTGGTTGTTGATGAATTTTGTAATTAACATCGGCGTTGCGCTTGGTGGTTAAAGACTCAGGCTCTGCATCATGTTGTTTTTCAGCCCAGGCCTTTTCAACTTCCGGATCCTGAGTATTAATCGTTAACTGGTTAACTTGTTCTAATGAAATATCGACATGGTCAGTCGAATAGAACCAGCCGCGCCAGAACCAATCCAAGTCGACCCCTGAAGCATCTTCTAAGGTTCTGAATAAATCTTCTGGTGTCGGGCGTTTAAATTTCCAACGCTGCGCGTATTCGCGAAATGCGAAATCAAACAGGTCGCGACCGACAATAGTTTCACGCAGTATATTTAGAGCGGTAGCTGGCTTCCCATAGGCGTTATTACCGAACTGCAGGATAGACTCTGAGTTGGTCATAATGGGCATCTGGTTACTACTGGCCATGTAACGGGTAATGTTACGCGGCTCACCACGCCATGAAGGGTAATCTTTTTCCCATTTTTGTTCAGCCAGGAATTGCAAATACGTGTTTATTCCTTCGTCCATCCAAGTCCATTGACGCTCATCCGTATTGACTATCATCGGGAAGTAAATATGACCAATCTCGTGAATAATGACCGAAATAAGGCCGTATTTCGTGCGTTTGGAGTAGTACTTCTCACCCGAGTCTTCGTCAACGTATGGACGAGGGCCATTGAAGGTTATCATTGGGTACTCCATACCACCGACAGGCCCATTGACTGAAATTGCTACCGGGTAGGGGTAGTCAAAGCTATAGTCATTGTAATGCTCAATGGTGTGGATAATAGAAGCCGTTGAGTAACGCTCCCATAAAGGGTTGCCTTCTTCGGGGTAGAAGGACATAGCCAGTACATCAGTGTCGTTTTTCTTGTAGCCCTGAGCGTCCCAGATAAATTTGCGTGAGGAAGCCCAGGCAAAATCACGAACTTTCTCAGCTTCAAAAATCCAGGTTTTGGTTTCGCTGGTCCCTTCTTTTTGGTTCTCCAGAGCTTCTTCTTCGGTAACAATTTTTATTGGTTCGTCGGCGTTACGTGCAGCTTCCAGACGCTGGCGTTGGATGGACGTCAGAACATCTTCCGGGTTCTGTAAAACACCGGTAGAGGCAACAATGTGATCCGCCGGAACCGTAATTTCTACACGGTAGTCACCGAACTCCAAAGCAAACTCCCCATTGCCGACAAACTGTTTGTTCTGCCAACCTTCAGCGTCATAATACGCTGCCATACGAGGGAACCACTGTGCCATTTCGTACAAGTAGTTGCCGTCTTCTTCAAAGTATTCGTAGCCGCCGCGACCGCCCAGCACCTCAGCTTCAATGATGTTGAATTGCCAGTTGATATTAAATGTGACGCTATCACCACTTTTTAGCGGCTCACTGAGATCAAGCCGTAACATGGTGTCGTTAACATAATGCGCAAGCGGTTCACCATTTTCTTTACTGATTTCAGTAAGCTCATAGCCAGCAGGAAAGCTTTCCTGAGTTAACATACTTTCCATACGGGAAAAACTAACACGCTCTAAACTTCCTGTGGCCCGGCTTTGTGGCCCGATAGAGTCCTTTTTGAATCGGTTTTGATCAAGCTGAACCCACAAGTAACGCAGGGTGTCTGGTGAGTTATTGGTGTAAGTAATGGTGCTTTTAGCGGTAATACGTTGATTCTCGTCATCTAACGCGACCTGGATCTTATAATCGGCTTCTTGTTGCCAGTATGCGTGGCCGGGCGCTCCGGACGCTGTCCGGTAGATATTTGGACTGCGAAATTTGTCGTCGTTCAGTTGACGGAACTTATCCTCGAATGCCTGGGCTGTTGCCGCTTGGTTTACGGTAAAGCAAACCGCTGCAGCCGCTATAAGATGACTGAGTTTCATTGTGCTACCTATTGTTATTTATTATTTATGGGTACAACTATTCAATGGCACTTAGCGCACAAGCCATGTGCCTCTATAGTTTGGTTTTGAACTTTAAAGCCTTGATCTTCCGCCTGGTGCTTTAACTCGTCATAAACACCCTCAGACTGAATTTCCTGAACGTCTCCGCAGGATTCACAAATGAGCATTTGCACAGGATGCTGATGATCAAAATGTGAGCAAAGAACAAAGCTGTTTGATGATGTGATTTTATGAACGAAGCCTTGCTCTTGTAGAAAGTCTAAAGCGCGATAAATAGTAGGAGGTTTTGCGTTTGGCATGACCTCACGCAGTTGATCGAGTAAATCGTAGGCTCCGACAGCTCCTGAGTGCTCAGCGAGTATTGCAAAAACTTCGCGCCGGGCATTTGTGAGTCGGGCACCGCGTTGCTGGCAGAGCTTCTCTGCTTTATGTATCAATCGTTGTGCTTCTTGAGCTGTCATTGTCTACTACTATTTAAGATCGTTCTGGTCATTGTAGAGAGTTTTACAGGCAAGGAAAAGGGTTTTACGGAAGAGGCTGCTTAGTCGCCTATTCTGAGTTAAAATGTCAGGCAATTACTCGAAATTTATTGACTAACTTTTTAACCGGGTGGATGTTTTGGCTGTACCATATTCTTACAAGCTCTCAGTAGCGCCTATGCTGGACTGGACCGATCGTCACTGTCGGTACTTCCATCGTTTACTAACATCAACCACACTTCTTTATACTGAAATGGTGACGACTGGCGCTATTATTCATGGCCAACAGGATTTTTTAGCATTCAACTCAGAGGAACACCCCGTTGCGCTTCAATTGGGAGGCTCTGAGCCTGACGCAATGGCTCACTGTGCCGCTTTAGCCCAAGAGCGGGGCTATGATGAAGTTAACATTAATGTTGGTTGTCCTTCTGACCGGGTTCAGAATGGAAGTTTTGGTGCATGTTTAATGGCGGAACCTAAAAAAGTAGCTGATTGTGTGAGAGCGATGAAAGCGGTTACCGATATTCCCATAACGGTAAAGACCCGACTCGGAATAGACCATCAGGACTCCGATGACTTCCTTTATCAGCTAACTGATGCCGTAGTCGCAGCAGGTGCCGACCAATTGACTTTGCATGCGCGCAAAGCTTGGTTACAAGGCCTGAGTCCTAAAGAAAATAGAGATATTCCCGAGTTGCAATATGAGCGTGTTTACCGGGCACAACAGCGGTATCCCGGTATTCCTGTTTCGATTAATGGCGGAGTTGCAACTATTGAGGACGTTAAAGAGCATTTAGCTCAAGTTCAAGGTGTGATGATAGGGCGCGCGGCTTATCAGAACCCCTGGTTGTTGACTGAGTTGGATTCGTTGACGGGTGTTGAGCGGTCAGAGTTGTCCCGGGAAGCGATTGTTACCGCAATGATACCTTATATCGATAACCATATCCGTCAGGGTGGCCGAGCATGGCACGTGGCCAGACATATGCTGGGACTCTTTCAGGGAATGGCCGGGGGGAAGCGTTGGCGACAGTATCTTAGTGTGAAAGGTCCGAGGGCGACTTGTGCAGAGCAATTGCTTTACGGTGCCTTGGCGTTTCGGGATGACCACAGTCAACATGTTTCGTCACTAACCTCATAAATACACTAAAAATTAGTGAAAAACACTAACCTGCTGAAGGTAAGGTTTTTACTGTTAGTTTACTAAATCCATATAAAACAATATCTTAAATAAAATTAAAAAGCTGGCACAACCTTTGAATTAGTTAGTGCGACTTAACTAACGCACTGTCATTTATTCAAAGGAGAAAAATTATGAAAGCGTTAATCGTAAGTGTTGTCAGTGGTGTTATGTTGTTCAGCGCATCGGCTTCAGCTGCCGATGATAATAGAGATTCTATCGCTGCTGAGATACAAGCTCAGATTGCTGAAATATCAGAGCAAGGTATGGAAACTATCAAGCAGTCAGTTTCTGATTCTATTCAGGAGTGGGGCCTTGAATTGTTTTCCAGTCTGCAGTTGACTGAAACTCAAAGTAAAGCGTCCGAAGAAAAAAGTCAGCAGACTCAGTAGGGAGCTCCCATGATTTTATTAGATCAATGGTGGCTCATTTGGTTGACCGCGCCGGTATTAGGAACGTTAGTCGTCGGCGCTGTCATAAGTTTCAGCGCATCCCTAATGCGGCACAGCTAGACTTTTGGTACTCTGCGTATATCTCGTTATAACAATAAAAGAGGAATACGTATGTTTAAGTCTCTGATAGCCGCGTCCGTGCTGGCCGTAATAACTGGCTGCGCAACAGCCGCACAGCCCACAGAAGGTAACGCTGAACAAGCAAAGTATACAGCGAGTGATAAAGCTGAAAGGCTGGCAAAAGAGTACCTTCTGGTTGATACACATATTGATGTGCCTTACCGAATTCACGATAAATGGGAAGATGTAACAGAAGCGACTGCCGAAGGCGATTTTGACTACCCTCGCGCTGTTGAAGGCGGCCTGGATGCGCCTTTCATGTCAATTTATATTCCAGCTTCTTATGAGCAAAGCGGTGGCAGTGTTCAACTGGCTCACGAACTTATTGATGGCATGGAAGCTCTGGTTGCACGAGCCCCTGATAAGTTTGCCATGGCTTATAGTACGGATGACATCCGTAGTAATAAAGAGCAAGGGCTAATGTCTATTGCTCTGGGGATGGAGAATGGGACACCAATTGAAGGTGACCTTGATAACTTGCACATGTTTTATGAGCGTGGCATTCGCTACATTACTCTGGCTCACTCATTATCTAATCACATTTCTGATTCCTCTTATGACATTCGCCGCCAGTGGGATGGTTTAAGCCCCTTTGGTAAGGAACTGGTCAAAGAAATGAACAAAGTTGGCGTTATGGTTGATGTTTCTCACATCTCCGATGAGGCGTTCTACCAGGCCGTCGAAATTAGTGACGTGCCAGTCATAGCTTCGCATTCGTCGCTGCGCTCATACACCCCCGGTTTCGAGCGTAATATGAGCGATGACATGCTAAAAGCTTTAGCGGAAAATGAAGGTGTTATCCAGATTAACTTTGGTTCATCGTTTTTGGCTGAGCAGGCAAACCGTTACCGCGATATGATGAAAAAGCGTATTAATGCTGTAAAAGAGCAGTATGGTGAAGACAGCGATGAAGCCAAACGTCGCATTAAAGACATAGAGGCAAATAATCCGTACCCGTTTGCGACATTAGATACAGTTCTGGACCATATCGACCACGTGCGCGACTTAATTGGCGTTGAGCATATAGGTATTGGCTCAGATTATGACGGTGTCGGTGATTCATTACCGGTCGGCTTAAAAGATGTATCTACCTATCCAAACCTTGTTCAGGGCTTAATGGACAGAGGGTACTCAGATAAAGAAATTGAAATGATTCTGGGTGGTAATTTAATGCGTGTTTGGGAACAAGTGGAAGACTACGCCGAAACACATTAAGGGCTTGACACCCGGCCGTGAATCGGTATAATTCGCGGCCACGTCTTTTGAGTTTATCGGCTTTGGCCGTGTAAAAGGCGTTCGACAACAGTCCCGATTGGGGACTGAACGGTTGACGTAGAATGTCGCACCCCCGGTATGTGCCAGGGAGGTTGCGATTTTCTGTGCTCTTTTTTAAATGCTCTTTTATTGAGGCTTTGATTTATTTATGGCTAATCAAAGAATTCGGATTCGTTTGAAAGCGTTCGATCACCGTCTGATCGACCAGTCGACTGCAGAGATTGTTGAAACTGCAAAACGCACTGGTGCTCAGGTACGTGGCCCTATCCCACTGCCAACTCGGAAAGAACGCTTCACCGTGCTGACTTCTCCACACGTGAATAAAGACGCGCGTGACCAGTACGAAATCCGCACCCACAAGCGTCTGATTGATATCATGGACCCTACTGACAAAACGGTTGACGCGCTTATGCGTTTAGATTTGGCAGCTGGCGTTGATGTACAGATCAGCTTGGGTTAAGTGGGCAGTAATAGGATTACACACGAGAGGTTTTAACAATGGCTATAGGTCTAGTCGGTCGTAAAGTAGGAATGACGCGTGTCTTCCAGGAAGACGGCGCTTCTGTTCCTGTTACTGTGATCGAAGTGCTGGCGAACCGTGTGACTCAGGTTAAATCTGATGACACTGACGGTTACCGTGCCCTTCAAGTGACCACAGGCGAGAAGAAAGCGAGCCGTGTAACCAAGCCTTTAGCAGGTCATTTTGCTAAAGCTGGTACAGAGGCAGGTCGTGGTCTTTGGGAATTCCGCCTGAAAAACGGCGAAGGCGAAGATTACGCGGTTGGTTCTGAACTGACTGTTGATATTTTCGCAGAAGTTAAGAAAGTAGACGTTACTGGTACTTCTAAAGGTAAAGGCTTTGCCGGTACTGTGAAGCGCTGGAACTTCAGCATGCAGGACGCTACTCATGGTAACTCATTGTCCCACCGTGCACCGGGTTCAATCGGTCAAAACCAGTCGCCTGGTAAAGTATTCAAAGGCAAGAAAATGGCTGGTCAGATGGGTAATGAGCGAGTCACTACGCAGTCACTTGAATTAGTTCGAGTTGATGCAGAACGCAGTTTGTTGTTGATCAAAGGTGCGGTCCCGGGTGCAACCGGTAGTGATGTGATCGTTAAACCAGCGGTCAAGGCGTAACGTCTGAGGAGAATAGTGATGGAATTAACATTGAAAGACGCAAAAGGCGCTCTTGAGGTTTCCGAAGCTACCTTTGGACGTGAGTTTAATGAAGCCCTTGTCCATCAAGTAGTTGTAGCTTACGCTGCAGGTGCTCGTCAGGGCACTAAAGCTCAGAAAACTCGTTCTGAAGTAGCCGGTGGTGGTAAGAAGCCTTGGCGTCAAAAAGGTACTGGTCGTGCCCGTGCAGGTACAATCCGTAGTCCTATCTGGCGTTCTGGTGGTGCGACTTTTGCAGCTAAGCCGCAAAATCACAGCCAGAAAGTTAACAAAAAAATGTATCGCGGTGCGATTAAAAGCATTTTGTCGGAATTGATTCGTCAGGAACGTTTGATTGTTGTTGAGAAGTTTGGTGTTGAAGAACCAAAAACAAAACAGCTGGCAGCGAAACTGAAAGAAATGGATCTGAACGACGTTTTGATCGTGACTAAAGAAGTTGATGAGAACTTATTCTTAGCTTCTCGCAACTTGCATAAAGTCGACGTGCGTGATGTTCAGGGTATCGACCCTGTCAGTCTGATTGCTTTCGAGAAAGTGCTGATGACTGCAGACGCCGTCAAGCAGCTTGAGGAGGTGTTATCATGATGCGCGAAGAACGTTTGCTTAAAGTGATTTTAGCACCTCACGTTTCGGAAAAATCGACTATGACTGCTGAAGGCAACAACACGGTTGTTTTCAAAGTAGCAGTTGATGCGACGAAATCCGAAATTAAAGCGGCTGTCGAAAAACTGTTTGAAGTTGAAGTCAAAAACGTACGTACAGTAAACGTAAAGGGTAAAACCAAGCGTACTGGGTTCCGTTTTGGAAAACGCAGTAACTGGAAAAAAGCGTATGTTGCCTTGAATGAAGGTGCTGACATTGACTTCTCTGGCGGCGCTGAGTAACAGGAGGAATAAACATGGCTGTAGTTAAAAGTAAGCCTACGTCTCCGGGTCAACGCCACGTCGTTAAAGTCGTCGGTCAGGACCTGTACAAAGGCAAGCCTTACGCACCATTGCTGGAAAAAAACAGCAAGTCTGGTGGTCGTAACAATAACGGTCGTATCACGGTTCGTCACATTGGCGGTGGACATAAACACCACTACCGTGTAATCGACTTTAAACGTAATAAAGATGGTATCCCTGCAAAGGTTGAGCGTATTGAATACGATCCTAACCGTTCAGCGAATATCGCTTTAGTTTTGTATGCTGACGGTGAACGCCGTTACATTCTGGCTCCGAAAAACCTATCTGTAGGCGATCGTATCCAGTCTGGTGTTGATGCACCGATTAAACCTGGTAACAGTCTGCCAATGCGCAACATCCCTGTGGGTAGTGTTGTTCACGCAGTAGAGTTACAGCCAGGTAAAGGCGCACAGATGGCTCGTTCAGCGGGTGCTTATTGCCAGATTCTTGCTCGTGACGGTGCTTATGTTACCGTTCGTTTGCGTTCAGGTGAGATGCGTCGCGTTCAGTCTGAAGGTCGTGCAACTATCGGTGAAGTAGGTAACGCAGAACATATGCTGCGTCAATTGGGTAAAGCCGGTGCAAACCGCTGGCGTGGTATTCGTCCTACCGTTCGTGGTGTGGCGATGAACCCAGTTGATCACCCTCACGGTGGTGGTGAAGGCCGTACCTCTGGTGGACGTCATCCTGTGACTCCATGGGGCACGCCGACCAAGGGCTACAAAACCCGTAAAAACAAGCGTACTGATAAGTTCATCGTACGCCGTCGCAACAAATAAGAGTTGAGGATAAAACATGCCACGTTCTCTTAAAAAAGGTCCATTTATTGACCTTCACCTGCTAAATAAGGTGGAGAAAGCGTTGGAAGCCGGGGATAAAAAGCCAATTAAAACTTGGTCCCGTCGTTCAATGATCATCCCAGATATGATCGGCCTGACAATCGCTGTTCACAACGGTCGTCAGCACGTTCCTGTCTACGTGACAGATGAAATGATCGGTCATAAATTAGGCGAATTCGCGCCAACCCGTACTTATCGCGGCCATGCTGCTGATAAGAAAGCGAAGAAACGGTAAGAGGTAGAGAGTGATGGAAGCAATTGCTAAACACCAATTTGCCCGCGTTTCAGCGCAGAAGGGCCGTTTGGTCGCAGACCAAATCCGTGGACTTCCAGTAGAAAAAGCACTGGATATCCTGGCATACAGCCCCAAAGCATCTGCTGTCTTAATCAAGAAAGTACTTGAGTCAGCAATCGCGAACGCGGAACATAACGAAGGTGCGGATATCGATGAGTTAAAAGTAGCCCGGGTCTTTTTAGACGAAGGTCCTACTATGAAGCGCATCAAGCCACGGGCGAAAGGCCGTGCCGATCGTATCTTTAAGCGCACCAGCCACATTACTGTGGTCGTGTCAGATAGCTAGGAGATAAATTATGGGTCAGAAAGTACATCCTAATGGTATTCGCCTAGGTATCTCCAGACCATGGAATGCAACCTGGTATGCGAATACAAATGAGTTCGCTGATAACCTGCACAGTGATTTTCAGGTACGTAAGTTCCTGACAAAAGAACTGCGCAACGCATCAGTCTCTCGTATCGTTATCGATCGTCCAGCTAAGAGCGTTCGTGTGACTATTCACACAGCACGCCCTGGTGTGGTTATCGGTAAGAAAGGCGAAGACGTAGAAAAGCTGCGTAAGCAAGTTTCTAAATTGACAGGTGCTCCTGCGCAAATCAACATCTCAGAAGTTCGTAAGCCTGAGTTGGATTCGCAGCTAGTAGCTGACAATATTGCTGGTCAGTTGGAACGTCGTGTCATGTTCCGTCGTGCTATGAAACGTGCTGTACAAAACGCCATTCGCTTGGGTGCCAAAGGTATCAAAGTTGAAGTGAGTGGTCGTTTAGGCGGCGCAGAAATTGCACGTACTGAGTGGTATCGTGAAGGCCGTGTACCGCTGCACACATTACGTGCAGACATCGACTACTCGACCTCAGAAGCGAACACCACTTACGGTATCATCGGTGTTAAGGTCTGGATTTTCCGTGGTGAAGTTCTTGGTGGACTTCCAACTGAAGAAAAGCCAGCTCCTAAGCGCGGCAAGAACCGTAAGTAAGGAGAGACGATATGTTACAACCTAAGCGTACAAAATTCCGTAAGGTTCACACAGGCCGCAACCGTGGTCTGGCGCAGTCTGGTAACAAAGTCAGCTTCGGTACTTTTGGTTTAAAAGCTACTGATCGTGGTCGTATGACCGCGCGTCAAATCGAAGCAGGCCGTCGTGCAATGACTCGTCACGTTAAGCGTCAAGGTAAAATCTGGATCCGCGTATTTCCTGATAAGCCTATTACCAAAAAGCCTTTAGAAGTTCGTATGGGTAAAGGTAAAGGTAACGTCGAATACTGGGTTGCTCAGATTCAACCAGGTCGCGTTCTGTATGAAATGGACGGTGTTCCTGAAGAGTTGGCACGTGAAGCGTTCCGCCTGGCGGCGCGTAAACTGCCTTTCAAAACCACTTTTGTGACTCGGACGGTAATGTGATGAAAGCAAGTGAACTGAAAGATAAAACCGTTGAGCAGCTGCAGGAAGAATTGCTAGGCTTGCGTCGTGAGCAGTTCAATCTGCGTATGCAGGCGGCAACTGGTCAGCTGAATCAGACTCACATGATGAAACAAGTGCGTCGTGATATCGCACGTGTTAAAACCATCTTAAATGAGAAGGCAGGTGCGTAATGACTGATGAAAAACGTGTTCGTACTCTGCAAGGCAAAGTTGTCAGCGATAAGATGGATAAAACCATCACTGTAGCTGTTGAACGCCGTGTAAAGCACCCGGTATACGGGAAGTACATCACGCGTACAACTAAAGTACATGCGCATGACGAAGAAAACCAGTGTAAAGCTGGCGACACCGTGATTGTTCGCGAAAGTCGTCCGCTGTCTAAGAATAAATCTTGGACTCTGGAAGAAATCGTAGAGCGTGCTACTGTTGTCTAAACGCAGATAACGAAGTAAAAAATACAAAGGCCTCCCTTGCGGAGGCCTTTTTTTTGATCTAAACCTTAATAGGTTGAGTACAAATATCTGAAATTAAATAATTTATTTTTATTAAAGAATTAATAATAAAAGCGCATATCAGTGCGTAATACTCAGAGGGAGTCAACCTATGTCAAAGAGCTTATTTTTTGCAGCTACGGTACTTGCAGCAAGTCCGGTGGTTGCCGCTCCACAGGAAAGTAACTCTGTCGAACAAGAGATACAAGCGCTTAAAGAGCGGTTGGCTCAATTGGAAAAGCGTTTAGCAGAAAAAGAAGAAAGTGAGAAAGAAGAAGAAGTTGTTGTTGTCAAAGAACAAGATATTGAGGAAGAAACAACAGCTGATAAAAGTGATGGCAAGCGCAGAGTTGTCTATGACTCAGGTGTTCACGCTCGTTTAGATGAGTTGGAAAAAAGAACGGAAGAAAACGAAAATTGGCCAATAAAGGTTCATGGTGCGGTCCGTTTTCAGTATGAATACAATAATTACGATTCTGATAATGAAGACAGAATGGGTGATTTAGATTTCGATATTTTCCGGCTGAATTTTGATGGCGAAATGGGTGGAGTGATTTTATCTGCCGAATACCGTTGGTTCAATTATCAAGATGTCGTTAAACATGCCTGGTTTGGTTATGATTTTACTGACAAGCTTCAAGGCCAGGTTGGTGTCGTAAAAATACCTTTCGGTAATATGCCGTATAATTCCCACAGTTACTTTTTTAACACTACCTTTTATGTCGGTTTAGAAGATGAGCACGATAATGGACTTCGGTTTAAGTATCGGGGGGACGAGTGGGATTTTGATTTAGCTTATCTTAAGTCTGATGAGCAAGGTGGTATCGATGGCTCAACCTCTGACAGAACTGCTCGCTATAATTACGATACAGTAGGTATTAGGCTGCCAGGACAGGGTGCCTATGATGAACCTGGACTGCCTATTGGAGAAAGTAATAGCTATGCATTCCGTACGGCTCGTAAGTTTAATTTCAGTGATGACGAAAACTTAGAGCTCGGTGTATCGGTTCAGGGGGGGAACTTATATTCAGGAACTGCAGGAGAAGGCTTTACCGCAGCACAAGAATACGAAAACCAAAATGTTGGTAATCGTTTAGCATGGGCTGCTCACGGGGTTTATAATAACGGGCCATGGAATGTCCAGCTGCAGTATTCTGACTATGACTATGACTTGAAATTAGAAAACAGAGGCGTCTATATGGCTGCCTATGCTTATTACGACGCTATCCCAACCGAAGCTAAGCTTTATACCGCTAACGTGGCTTACACCTTACCTGTTGATATTGGTCCTATTACTAGCTTTACCTTTTATAATGACCACAGTTTAATGACGGATAAAATGGGTTATCAGGACGATACCTGGATGAATGTGTTGGGTGTCGCTGTAGCAGCCGGCGGGGGCTTTTACACTTACGTTGATTACGTAAAAGCGAAAAACCAACCCTTTATTGGAGGTAATACAGCGACAGACGGTGGGGAAGTCAATGACCGTTTCAATATTAACTTCGGGTATTATTTCTAAAAAGCCTTAAGCCTGTATAGAAAAAATTGAAGACATGGTTCCCTGTTAGGGTTCCATGTCTTTTTCTTTGGGCAGTATATGTTCGTAAGAATCACCTTCCTGACGGAAATCTCTTGTGCGATTGAACATTTTTAGTTCCGTATGCAGAGCTGCTTTTGCCATAATATGTGCGCTGATAGGAGCCGTCAAAAACAAGAAAATGGCGATTAAAAGCTCATTAAAATTTGGTGTTCCCTGAGCTGCCGTAATGATGATAGTGGCAATAACAATACCGCCAATACCAATTGTCGTGTTCTTTGTTGGAGCGTGAAGTCTGGTAAAAAAGTCAGGTAATATAGCCAGACCGAGTGAGCCAATAAAAGCAAAGCAAGCGCCTAAAAGAATAAAAAAAGCAGCTAACCATTGCGACCATTCGGGTAATTGATTTAGTGCGTCCATAATTGTCTACCTTTATTCTATTAAGTCGCCGCGCAGTAAAAACTTACCAGCGGCGATGGTGCCAACAAAGCCAAACATGGCAATAAGCAGGGCGGCTTCAAAGTAGGTTTGGGTGTTCTGATACATTCCCAGCAGAAGTAATAAAGCCAGGGAGTTAATATAAATGGTATCTAATGCCAATATCCGGTCCGGTAAATCAGGGCCTTTAACCAGCCGCCAAAAGTTTAGCAACACCGATAAACTGAATAGCAAGAAGGCAATTTGCAGTACTGTCGTTAACATTTAAAAATCTCCTTCAGGCGTCGCTCGTAACGATTTCTAATGGTGTTTATGACTTCTTCGGGGTTTTCCTCAGAGAATGCATGAATAAGAATCCCTTTACGTCCGCGAGTTATTTCGCAAGAAACAGTACCAGGCGTTAATGTGATTGTGCTGGCAAGAATAGTAACGGGTAGTTCCTCTTTCATATCCAGTGGAAAGACGAAAAGTGCCGGTTTTATTGAGCGAGGTTTTCCTATTATCATTCCTGCGATTTTAAAATTGGCGACGACAATGTCATTTAAAAGAATAAAGAAATAAACCAACGCTAAATCTGGGCGCTTAATGGTTGCGAATTTAGGCCATGCTGAGCGAAAAAGAAATGGAACAAACCACGCAAATATGGCGCCCAGCAATACGACTCCGGGAGCAATAGAATTAAACAGTAGTATCCAGACAGCCAGTAAAAATACTGACAGCCAAGGTGTCGGGAAAAGTTTTTTCATGACGATTATTTCTCCCCTTCAGTTAGTACGCGTGATGGATACTGTTGTATATCATAAAGCTGCTCCGCGACATCAGTAGTGTAACTACGAATAGGGTTGGCAAAAATTGTCATGGTCAGTGACAGCGCAAGCAGCATGATGACTGCAGCGCGTTTGCCTAAAGGAGCCGATTGCTCATTAGGTTTGCCTGATAGCGTGTGCCAAAGCATCTTACTTCCCGCTCTGGTTACAGAAATAAGCATAATAAGGGTGGCGCCTAATACAGCCCCCCACAGCCAAAAGTTTGTTCCATTCGGACTGGCCGACTCTAATATAAAGAGCTTTCCAACAAAGCCGGACAGCGGTGGTAATCCGATAATTGCAATTGCTGCGACCAGGAACATGACAGAATAGGTTGAGTGATTTGCCATTTTCTTACCAGAGACAATGCGAGAGGCTGTTTTACCACGCTCAAATGCAATGAGATCAGCCAATAAGAACAACGCACCAGTAATAAAGGTCGAGTGTATTAAATAAAACAGCATTGCGCCGGTGGTGGCTATGTCATTTAAGCTGTATGTCGCTATAAGCGTGCCTATAGAAATGACGACCAAATAGGCGACTAATAACCTCAGGTCGCGTGCGCCAAGAATACCAATGGCTCCGGCCAACATGGTAATAAGACCCATAACCCATAACCAGTCATGGGCAATAAAAGCCAGTTCGTTTGCTTCGGGACCAAAAATAAGAGTGTAAACCCGAACGATAGCGTAGACCCCGACCTTCGTCATTATCGCAAACAACGCAGCTACCACTCCGGTGGTTGTAGAGTATGCCTGAGGCAACCAGAAATGCAGAGGTAAGATAGCTGCTTTTATTCCGAAAACGATTAATAGCATCATACCGCCGGCTTTCGCTAAAGCGGCTTGATCACCGGTTAACTGTTGAATTTGTGTGGCAAGGTCAGCCATATTCAGCGTACCAGTCACACCATACAACGTACCTATGCCTATTAAGAAAAGCGCAGAACCTAACAGGTTAAGCAGGACATAATGCAATGTGGTGCGTAAACGGAATTTTCCTCCTCCATGCATAAGTAATGCATACGAAGAAATTAAAAGCACCTCAAAAAATACGAATAAGTTGAAAATATCGCCCGTGGCAAAAGCCCCCATTATGCCCATAATCTGAAATTGGAATAGGGCCTGGAAATGGGAGCCGAGATTATCCTCAGCGTAGCAGCCATAAATCAGAACGGGCAGGGCTAATATCGCGGTTATCAGCATCATCAATGCACTGAGTTTGTCTACCATCAGGACAATGCCAAACGGCGCCGACCAGTTTCCCAGAGCATAAACAATCATTTGGTCCTGGTTAACCTGAATGAGTAACGCGATGCTTAGTACGAGCGTCAATATACTTGCCAGAAGACCAATAGCTCTTCTTTTGGGTTGAGGTCTATCTCCCCAAGGCAGAAGTTGTAAGAGTGCTGCAAAAAGCGGCACTAAAATCGGAAGTATCGCCAAATGTTGTTGCCACATTAGCGGTTGCCCTCCGTGCTGTTATCCTGCTGATTAACTTCGTCCGTTCCAATTTCTCCACGGGCGCGTACGGCTAAGATGATCGAATAAGCTGTCATTGCAAAACCGATAACAATAGCGGTAAGAACCAGAGCTTGAGGCAACGGATCTGCATAAGTTTCCTGGGTACCATAAATTGGTGCCCCGTCTATTGTGAGTCGTCCGGTGGAAAAGAGAAATAAATTAACAGCGTAAGACAGCATAGTGATGCCCACGACCACAGGAAAAGAGCGGCCGCGTAAAATAAGGAAAACGCTGCATGCGGTCAAAACGCCAACGGTAACAGAGTATAAAGTTTCCATTAATGTCCCTCATGCGTTGGGCGATGACGCGTCGTCATCTTGCCAAAGTTACTTAAAATCATCATGGTTGCGCCGACAACAGTCAGGAAAACGCCCAAATCGAACAGTAAGGCTGTTGCAAATTCAAACTTACCAACCAACGGCCATTCTAAGTAGGTGAACCATGATGTCAGGAAGGGTTTATTAAACACCCAGCTACCAATACCCGTTAATGCCGCGGTCATTACACCAAATGACATAAGTGACTGGTAATTAACATTGAACCTTTCTTTTACCCAATCAACACCATTTGCGATGTATTGCAGGATCATGGCGGATGCGACAATAAGCCCGGCGATAAAGCCGCCACCGGGTAAGTTATGTCCTCTAAGGAAGATGTAGGCTGCAACGATCATCGCTATAGGCAGAATGATATTAGCTACCGTAGTTAACATCAGTGGGTGTTTGATACGATGCCAGGGGCGGCCATCGATATCGCTGGATGGCATAAAGGGCTTCAGTTTGTTTAAGAGTTTATGAATGCCGGCTGCTGCTATAGCCAGCACGGTAATTTCACCTAATGTATCGAAGCCACGGAAATCTACCAAAATAACATTAACCACGTTTGTTCCACCGCCACCGGATTTGGCATTGGCAAGGAAAAAGTCGGAAATGCTTTCAAACGGTGAGGTAAGAATGGCGAAGTTAAGTGTCGCGACAATACCACCAATAAAGCTGGCAATAATAATGTCTCTAAAAACGCGGTGTCCTGAGGAAGCCCGACTGGTTTTTTGTGGCATAAAGAATAGCGCCAGTATCATCAAAATAATGCTAACTACTTCCACGACTAACTGAGTCATTGCTAAATCGGGCGCCGAAAAATGCGCAAACGCCAGTGATACAACCAGGCCAACGACCGATAACATGCTTAGCATGACAAAACGGTTGCGGTGTAATGTTGCTGTTGCAAATGCCGCTCCAATAAGGACCAGAGCACCCACCATACTAACCATATCAACGGGCAGTTGCGGTTTGCCCCCGGTGACGACACTTAAATCACTTAATGACGGCAATAAGACAACAATGACACTGATAAGCACAAACGCAATATAACGCTGCAGCGAACCTGTATCTAACCGCTCATAGAAGTTTGCTGCGGCGTCCGACACTTTTTGAATAATGTGCTCAAAGTTGTGTTTCGCGTCCTGTCCGTCAAACTGTCGGTTGAAAGTAAATAGCTGGTCTCGCGCAAGGTAAATAAGGATTCCGCCGACAACCGCTACAGCACTCATGAGTAAAGGTATATTGAATCCGTGCCATAAAGACAATTTAACCTGAACAGGGGCGGCAGTAACTGCGGCTGCAGCCTGATCAAGTATGCCCGAAACCATTGTCATCGGAGCCAGCCCGATAGCGATACACAGTAAAGCCAGAACAACGACCGGAGCCGACATCATCCTTGGTGGGTCATGAGGCTTCTTTGGTAACTCTTTGTATTCACCGTTAAAGAAAACGTCATGGATAAAACGAATAGAGTAGGCTACGGAAAGCATCGCTCCGACTGTCGCCAGGATTGGAATAAACCAGGACAATCCGCCAAATAGGTGTTGTTGGAGTGCCTGATCAAGGAAGAGCTCTTTCGACATAAAGCCATTGAAAGGCGGAATGCCTGCCATAGAGGCAGCAACAATCATGGCCAATGTTGCGGTAATTGGCATCAGGCTCATTAAGCCTTGTAATTTGCGCATGTCACGCGTGCCTGATTCATGGTCAATAATACCGGCGGTCATGAATAGACCGGCTTTAAAACAAGCGTGATTAATAATGTGGAATAAGGCGGCTATGACAGCACCCTGCGTGCCAATGCCGAGTAACATACAAATGAGACCGAGATGACTCACGGTAGAGAATGCCAGTAGTCCTTTTAAGTCATGTTTTAGCAGCGCAAAGTAAGCACCTACTAACATGGTGATTAAGCCGGTTAAAGTTACTAGGGTAAACCAGAGCTCAGTCTCAGCTAATACCGGGTGAAAACGTGCCAGTAAAAAGATACCTGCCTTTACCATGGTAGCTGAGTGTAAGTATGCACTGACCGGAGTTGGGGCCGCCATAGCGTGTGGCAGCCAGAACTGAAAAGGGAACTGCGCTGACTTAGTGAAGGCGCCAAGTAAAACCAATATTAAAGCGGGGACATAATAGGCATGAGCCTTTATTTGTTCCGCCGCCGCAAAAATATCATCTAACTGATAACTGCCGGCGATATTGCCAATAATAAGCAAACCCGCCAATAAAGCGAGTCCGCCGGCTCCGGTCGTTGCCAGTGCCATTCGCGCACCGCGTCGGGCATCACTACTATGGAACCAGTAACCAATCAGTAGAAAGGAAGAAATACTGGTCAGTTCCCAAAACACCCACATTAATAAGATGTTGTCGGCCATAACGATGCCAAGCATCGATGACATGAATAACAATAAGCACGCATAAAAACGAGCTTCATCGTCTTCGCGACTTAAATAATAGTGGGCGTATGTAATAATGAGTACGCCAATTCCTAAGATAAGCCCGACAAAGAGCAGAGAGAGTCCATCGAGCCGAACAGCAAAGTCCAGACCGATGCCGGGAAGCCACTCAACCATTTGTTTGGGGACATCACCAGCTAACGTTGTAGGTGCGTATTGAAATAAAACAATTAAGCACAGAACAGGAACCAGTAATGTAACTCCGGTTTTTACCGGTCGTGAAGCACGTTTAACCAATAGTGGTAAGAGCGCACCAAAAAATGGGGCAAAAATAATGAATAACAGATTCATACCATCGAAGTCCCAAGTCAGCTTGTGCTCTTTATATAAGGTGGATGTCGTAGAGCAACTTAAAGTATTGAATTTACCATTGGTTTTGCCGCAATCCAACTAAACTAAACCGTTATAGTCGTTAGTTCACCGTACACCTACGAAAAATTCTGAGATTACCCTACCACTCCTAAATTTTATCTGTTACAATTCGCGGCCCTTTTTATAAGGGAAAAACCAAAGGCAGCACGACCCGAGAGGGTCTGTTTTTTTAACTAAGCGGGGCACTGAAATGATCCAAATGCAAACTACCCTGGACGTTGCCGATAACTCCGGCGCGCGCAGCGTACAATGTATTAAGGTTCTAGGTGGTTCGCACCGTCGCTACGCAAACATCGGCGATATCATCAAAGTTACTGTTAAGGAAGCAATTCCTCGCGGTAAGGTGAAGAAAGGCGATGTAGTGAATGCGGTGGTCGTTCGCACCAGAAAAGGCGTCCGTCGACAAGACGGGTCGGTCATCCGTTTTGACCGCAACGCGGCTGTGTTGTTGAATAACAACCAACAGCCCATTGGCACTCGTATTTTCGGGCCGGTAACTCGTGAACTGCGTTCAGAGCAGTTTATGAAGATTATCTCGCTGGCACCAGAAGTACTATAAGGAGTCAATTATGGCGGCAAAAATTAAACGTGATGACGAAGTAGTCGTCCTGGCAGGTAAGGACAAGGGCAAGCAAGGCAAAGTCCTGAAAGTTCTTACTGATAAAGATCGCGTGATCGTGGAAGGCGTCAACGTAGTCAAGAAACATCAGAAGCCAAATCCGGCTTTAGGTGAATCTGGCGGCATCGTTGAACAAGAAGCAGCCATCCACATTTCGAACGTAGCGATCCTTAACCCAGAGACAGGTAAAGCAGATCGTGTTGGATTTCGTATTGAAGATGGCAAGAAAGTTCGCTTCTTCAAATCGAACAACGCAATCATTTAATTCAAACTTGGAGTTTTACGATGGCGAAACTGCATGATTTTTATAGAGAATCGGTAGTTCCTGGACTGATGAAAGAGTTCAGCTACAACAGCGTCATGCAAGTCCCTCGGATTGAAAAAATCACCCTTAACATGGGTGTTGGTGAAGCTCTGGCTGACAAAAAAGTACTTGATAACGCAGTGGCGGACCTAGAGGCTATCTCTGGTCAAAAGCCAATTCGTACTGTGGCACGCAAGTCTGTCGCCGGTTTCAAAGTCCGTGAAGGCTTCCCGATTGGCTGTAAAGTAACTCTGCGCGGCGAGCGCATGTGGGACTTTTTGCAACGCTTAATTTCGATTGCAATCCCACGTATCCGTGACTTCCGTGGCCTGAACCCTAAATCGTTCGATGGTCGTGGTAATTACAGCATGGGTGTTCGTGAGCAGATCATCTTTCCGGAAGTCGACTATGACAAAGTCGACAAGGTACGTGGTCTGGATATCACCATTACCACTAATGCTGGCACAGATGACGAAGCTCGTGCTTTGCTAGCTGCCTTTAACTTCCCGTTCAGAAAGTAAGGTGTAGAGTTATGGCAAAACAGTCAATGAAAGCGCGTGACGTGAAGCGAGCTAAAATCGCTTCAAAATACGCAGAAAAACGCAACGCACTGAAAACGGTCATTAATGACCCTAAAGCATCAGACGAAGAGCGTTGGGAAGCCGTACTTAAGTTGCAACAGCTCCCACGTGATGCCAGTCCGACGCGTCAACGTAACCGTTGTCGTATAACTGGTCGTCCTCATGGTTTCCTTCGTAAATTCGGTATGAGCCGAATCAAGGTCCGTGAGATGGCGATGCGCGGTGAAATTCCTGGCTTGAAAAAAGCTAGCTGGTAAGCCACGAATCACGGGAGAAAGCAAATATGAGCATGCAAGATCCAATTGCGGATATGTTCACACGCATTCGCAACGCTCAAGGTGCTAACAAAGTAACGGTTAAAATGCCGTCTTCTAAGCAGAAAGTGGCGATTGCTCAAGTTCTGAAAGAAGAAGGTTTTATTACTGGTTACAGTGCCGAGAGTACTGTTAAACCTGAGCTTGAAGTCGAATTGAAATATTTCGAAGGCAAGCCAGTAATTGAAACAATCGAGCGCGTTAGTCGCCCCGGTCTGCGTATCTATAAGAAACGCAACGAGCTGCCTAACGTAATGGGTGGCCTTGGCATCGCAGTAGTTTCGACGTCTAAAGGCCTGATGACTGATCGTGCCGCTCGCCAAGCTGGTCTTGGTGGCGAAATTATCGGTTACGTAGCGTAATTAGGAGGTAGGAAATGTCACGTGTTGCTAAAGCACCCATTGAAATTCCTGCTGGCGTTGAAGTTACGCTAAATGGCCAGGAAGTCACGATTAAAGGTGCCCAGGGCTCACTGAGTCGTGTTGTAAACGATGCAGTTGAACTAGTGAAAGAAGACAGTGAGTTACGTACTAACGCCCGTGAAGGTGTTGCTAACTCAACTGCTCAAGCTGGTACGGCTCGTGCATTGTTGCAAAACATGGTGGTCGGAGTCACTAAAGGATTCGAACGTAAGTTACAGTTGATGGGTGTTGGTTACCGTGCGCAAGCACAAGGTAAAAAACTGAACCTGACGCTAGGCTTTTCGCATCCTGTGGAGTTCGAAATTCCAGAAGGAATTACAATCGATACTCCGACTCAGACTGAAGTCGTCGTTAAAGGTGCAGATAAGCAGTTAGTTGGTCAAGTTGCCGCTAACATTCGCGCATACCGTAAGCCAGAGCCTTATAAAGGCAAAGGCGTTCGTTATGCTGACGAGCAAGTGCGCCGTAAAGAAGCCAAGAAAAAGTAGGGTAATACGATGGACAATAAAGCAGCTCGCTTACGTCGTGCTACTCGCGCACGTAAACAAATTAAAGAGTTGGGTGCAAATCGCCTGGTCGTTCACCGTACACCACGGCATATTTACGCACAGTTGATCGCACCTAACGGTTCTGAAGTGCTGGCAGCCGCATCGACTGCAGAGAAAAGTGTTCGCGAAGGGCTTAAATCTACAGGTAATGTAGATGCAGCCAAAGTCGTGGGCAAAACTATCGCTGAACGAGCGATTGAAAAAGGCGTTAAAAGCGTTTCTTTCGATCGTAGTGGTTTTAAATACCACGGTCGCGTAGCCGCATTAGCGGACGCAGCTCGTGAAGCCGGACTTCAGTTCTAGGAGACGAACATGGCAAATGTAGAAGCTCAAACCGGTGAACTGATAGAAAAGTTGATCACAGTTAATCGTGTAGCAAAGGTTGTTAAAGGTGGTCGTATCTTTAGCTTCACTGCACTGACTGTGGTTGGCGACGGTAAAGGTAAAGTCGGTTTTGGTTATGGTAAAGCGCGTGAAGTACCCGCTGCTATTCAAAAAGCAATGGAAAAAGCACGTCGCAATATGGTTACCGTTCAGCTGAAAGGCGACACTTTACAGCACCCTGTTAAAGGGCGTCATTCAGGTTCACAGGTATACATGCAACCTGCTTCAGAAGGTACGGGTATCATCGCTGGTGGTGCAATGCGTGCGGTTCTGGAAGTTTCAGGTGTACATAACGTGCTGTCAAAAGCATACGGTTCAACCAACCCAATCAACGTTGTTCGCGCGACTATCAAAGCGTTGAACGGCATGAAATCGCCGGAGCAAGTTGCGGCGAAGCGTGGATTGCGCGTTGACGAAATACTGGGGTAGTGAACAATGGCGAATAAGACAATCAAAGTAACACAGACGCGTAGCTCTATCGGCCGTTTGCCGAAGCATAAAGCTACACTACGTGGCTTGGGTCTCCGCCGCATTGGTCACACAGTAGAGTTGGAAGACACTGCTGCAGTCCGCGGTATGGTGAACCGAGTTAATTACATGGTTAAGGTGGAGGGATAAGCGATGGAACTTAATACTCTTGCTCCCGCACCTGGTGCAAAAAGCAGCAAAAAGCGCGTTGGACGCGGTATTGGTTCAGGTCTTGGAAAGACTGGTGGACGTGGCCACAAAGGGCAGAAATCTCGCTCTGGTGGTACTGTTAAGCCAGGTTTCGAGGGCGGACAAATGCCAATTCAACGTCGTCTGCCAAAATTTGGTTTTACTTCTCGCAAAGCAATGGTTACTGCGGAAGTAAACTTGGCAGAGATCGCGAAGGTTGACGGTGATACCGTTGAACTGGCGACTTTGAAAGCAGCAGGTCTCGTTCGTAAGAACGTACTACACGCTAAAGTCATCAAATCTGGTGAGTTAAGTCGTGCTGTGACTGTAAAAGGTCTGAAAGTCACCAAAGGCGCTCGCGAAGCTATTGAAGCTGCTGGCGGCAAAATCGAAGGATAGAGCAAATGGCTAAACCAGGATTGGAATCAAATCGAGCGCAAGGTGGCTTGTCGGAACTTAAGCGTCGCCTGTTGTTTGTGTTAGGAGCGATTATCGTTTTCCGAGCGGGCTCCTTTGTGCCTATTCCTGGTATTGATGCCGCTGTATTAGCTCAGCTATTCGAGCAGCAGAAAGATACCATCGTTGCTATGTTTAACATGTTCAGCGGTGGTGCCTTGGAGCGCGCTTCAGTATTTGCATTAGGTATTATGCCGTATATTTCGGCTTCGATTATTATGCAGTTGGCAAGTGTGGTTCATCCACGCCTGGCCGAGCTTAAGAAAGAAGGTGAATCTGGTCGTCGTAAGATAAACCAGTATACGCGGTGGGGTACTTTAATACTGGCTACGTTCCAGTCGATTGGTATAGCTACTGGCTTACCAAACTTAATGCCAGGACTCGTAATAGACCCTGGTTTCGGCTTCTATTTCACTGCTATTGTGAGCTTAGTCACAGGGACAATGTTCCTTATGTGGCTAGGTGAACAAATTACTGAGCGTGGTATAGGCAACGGTATCTCTATCCTGATCTTTGTGGGTATTGTTGCAGGATTACCTTCCGCTATCGGCCAAACTGCCGAACAAGCGCGTCAAGGTGACTTGCACTTGTTATTGTTATTGTTAATTGGTGTTGTGGTTATTGCAGTAACCTACTTCGTTGTTTTTGTTGAACGTGGTCAACGTCGTATCGTCGTTAACTACGCCAAGCGTCAACAGGGTCGTAAGGTATTCGCTGCACAAAGCACTCACTTGCCATTGAAAGTGAATATGGCAGGTGTTATTCCACCAATTTTCGCGTCGAGTATTATTTTATTTCCGGGTACCATTGCCACTTGGTTTGGCTCTGGTGAAGGTGCGGTTGCAGACTTTTTGCAGCAAGTATCAATGACATTGTCTCCCGGTCAGCCGTTATATGTGTTATTGTACGCGGCTGCGATAATCTTCTTCTGTTTCTTCTATACAGCGTTGGTATTTAACCCTCGCGAAACAGCGGATAACTTGAAGAAGTCAGGTGCGTTTATCCCGGGTATACGCCCAGGTGAGCAAACCTCGAGATATATCGATAAAGTAATGACGCGCTTGACATTAGCAGGCGCACTGTACATTACCTTTGTCTGTTTGGTTCCGGAGTTCATGATGATTGCATGGAATGTGCAATTCTACTTCGGCGGTACATCATTATTGATTATCGTTGTTGTTATCATGGACTTTATGGCACAGGTTCAGACTCATATGATGTCGCATCAATATGACTCTGTCCTGAAAAAAGCCAATCTCAAAGGCTACGGCCGGTAAGATTGGGTAGAACGGAGAGTAGCAATGAAAGTTCGTGCTTCCGTGAAGAAAATCTGTCGTAACTGCAAAATCATCAAGCGTAACGGTGTAGTTCGCGTTATTTGCACTGATGCTAAGCATAAACAACGACAAGGTTGATTCGAAGGAAAGGCTAGCGGCTTAACAGCCGCGGCCTTTGAAGTATTTGCAATTCGGCAATCGGTTGAGTATCCTAACGGGCTTTTCAACTGAAGCCTACAAATTAAAGGAGACGTGTTAGTGGCCCGTATCGCTGGCATTAACGTTCCTGACAATAAGCATGCAGTCATTGCCTTGACTGCAATCTACGGTGTTGGCCGTACTCGTTCACAGCAGATTCTTGCTGCAACGGGTATTGCTGAAGACACTAAGATTGGTTCATTGTCAGAAGACAAACTGGACGCGCTTCGTGACGCAGTATCAAAGTTCGCAGTAGAAGGCGATCTGCGTCGTGAAGTATCTATGAACATTAAACGTTTGATGGACCTCGGGTGTTTCCGTGGACTTCGTCATCGTCGTAGCTTACCTCTACGTGGGCAGCGCACTAAAACAAATGCGCGCACTCGTAAAGGTCCGCGCAAACCAATTAAGAAATAGGGGGATTGAGTAATGGCTAAAACACCAACTCGCTCTCGAAAGCGCGTTAAAAAGCAGGTCGCCGATGGCATGGCTCACGTACATGCATCTTTCAACAACACCATTATTACCATTACTGATCGCCAGGGTAACGCATTAGCGTGGGCTACCGCAGGTGGATCGGGCTTCCGTGGTTCACGGAAATCAACGCCGTTCGCAGCACAGGTTGCAGCAGAACGAGCAGGTGAAATGGCGAAGGAATACGGACTGAAAAACCTGGAAGTATTTGTGAATGGTCCAGGCCCAGGTCGTGAATCATCGATTCGTGCCCTGAACGCCGTTGGTTACAAAATCACAAATATTACCGATGTGACACCGATTCCTCACAACGGTTGTCGTCCGCCTAAGAAACGTCGCGTTTAAGGCGTGAATCGATAGTTGGAGAAAGATCATGGCAAGATATTTGGGTCCTAAGCTCAAGCTGAGCCGTCGCGAAGGAACAGATTTGTTCCTGAAAAGCGGCGTTCGCGCAATCGATTCTAAATGTAAGATCGAGACTGCACCAGGACAACACGGCGCGCGTCGCGGCCGTTTGTCAGACTACGGTGTTCAGTTGCGTGAGAAACAGAAAGTTCGTCGTATGTACGGCGTTCTGGAAAAGCAATTTCGTAACTACTACAAAGAAGCTGCACGACTGAAAGGCAATACCGGTGAGAACCTGTTGCAGTTGCTGGAACAGCGCTTGGATAACGTAGTGTATCGCATGGGTTTTGCGTCAACACGCGCAGAAGCTCGTCAGCTGGTCAGTCACAAAGCAGTTGTTGTGAATGGTCAGGTAGTGAACATTCCATCGTTCAAGGTTCGTCCTGAAGATGTCGTTTCTGTTCGCGAAAAAGCGAAAAAGCAGGCACGTATCGGAGCAGCACTGGAGCTTGCAGAACAACGCGAGAAGCCAGTCTGGATAGAAGTAGACAACAGCAAATTGGAAGGTGAATTTAAACGTCTTCCAGAACGTAGCGACTTGTCTGCTGAAATTAACGAACAGTTGATCGTAGAGCTTTACTCTAAGTAAAGCTTAAGCATAGAGAGAGGACACAATGCAGGGTTCTGTTACCGAATTCCTAAAGCCGAGGTTAGTCGACATCGAGCAAATCAGCCCGACTCATGCCAAGGTGACACTGGAGCCTCTGGAACGCGGCTTTGGTTATACACTGGGTAATGCGTTACGTCGCATTTTACTGTCGTCAATGCCAGGCTGTGCAGTGACTGAGGTTGAAATCGATGGCGTGCTGCACGAATACAGCAGCAAAGAGGGCGTTCAGGAAGATGTCATTGAAGTTTTGTTAAACCTGAAAGGGCTGGCTGTCAGCATTGAAGGTAAAGATGAAGCGACTCTGACTTTGAATAAATCCGGAGCAGGTCCTGTAACAGCAGGCGATTTCACGCACGATGGTGATGTTGAAATCGTTAATCCTGAGCACGTTATCTGTCATTTGACAGGCGACTATGAACTCGTTATGCGAGTTAAAGTTGAACGTGGTCGCGGTTACGTGCCTGCGGCATCACGTCAGTCCGCTGATGATGATGAACGTCCAATCGGTCGTCTACTTGTCGACGCGTCGTTCAGCCCGGTTGAGCGCATTGCATATTCTGTAGATGCGGCACGTGTTGAGCAGCGCACCGACTTAGATAAGCTGGTTATCGAAATGGAAACCAATGGTACATTGGATCCAGAAGAAGCAATCCGCCGTGCAGCAACAATTTTAGCTGAGCAGCTGGATGCCTTCGTTGAACTTCGTGATATCAGCGAACCGGAAGAGAAAGAAGAGAAACCGGAGTTTGATCCGATTCTTCTTCGTCCGGTAGACGACTTGGAATTGACTGTTCGATCTGCGAACTGCTTAAAAGCAGAAGCGATTCAGTACATTGGTGACTTAGTACAACGGACTGAGGTCGAGTTGTTAAAAACTCCGAACTTAGGTAAAAAGTCGTTGACTGAAATCAAAGACGTGTTGGCTTCACGTGGTTTGTCTCTTGGCATGCGCCTTGAGAACTGGCCACCAGCTAGCTTAATTGATAACGACTAAGGTCACCTTAGTAATAGATTTACTGAGAAGGGTATAGGTATGCGCCATCGTAAGAGTGGTCGTCAACTAAATCGAAACAGCAGCCATCGTCAGGCAATGTTCCGCAACATGGCAAGCTCTTTGGTGCGTCATGAGATCATCAAGACGACTTTGCCAAAAGCAAAAGAGTTACGTCGCGTTGTTGAGCCGTTGATCACAATGGCAAAACAAGACAGCGTAGCAAATCGTCGTCTGGCGTTCGCACGCACACGTGACAAAGAAGTTGTTGGCAAGCTGTTTAATGAGTTAGGTCCGCGTTATGAAGAACGCCCAGGTGGTTACACTCGTATTATGAAGTGTGGCTTCCGTACAGGTGATAACGCACCAATGGCTTACATTGAATTAGTTGGTCGCCCAGAAGTAGAAGAAGTTGAAGAAGTAGCGGAAGAAGTTACTGAGTAAACTGATTCAGAAAGTTAAAAAGCCGACTGTACGCAGTCGGCTTTTTTGTTTTTGGAATTGCGATTTTTTAGTTTAGCTTCTCGTCAAAGATTTTCGCTAACGTCTCCTTTTCTAAATACCCTTCATTAACCAGCCACTCAAGTTCTTTACGGCTTACTCCCGACTGCTTTGCTTCTAAAGTAAGCAATCTCCACTCTTCCTTATTCAAACTGTAGTTCTGCTTTTCTTTATCAGTGCCGACAAAGAAGTCTTTTAACACAGAGACTAGTGCCGTAGCTGTGTCTGGCAGTGCTTTAATAGATTCGGTTATTGAGGAGAGTATAGAGTTAGGTGCTTCCTTTGCCGCAGTTCGCAAAACGGATTCGGTGAAGTCTGGGTGTGATGCCACTGCTTTTCGTATAATTATGTCTGCTTGCCCAGGTTCTCGTTTGAGAGCAATACTAATGATGTCGTCGATATAAGCCGGTTCGGTTTGAATAGCCGATTCGACGATAGCGTCACACAAGTCAGGGTAGCGCTGAATAGCTATGTCGACCACGCTGTAGGTAACAGCGGGTTCCGCCTGCATCGCAGCAACGACAATGGCTTTAACTCGATTTTCCCTCGCATCAAATGCTGCATCAACAATATAGCTGGCGTGCTCAGGGTAATGGTTAATTAAAATGCGGACTGTGCGCATAATCGAAAAATTTTTGTTTAGGTGGTTATCAATGATATTTCGGTAGGTACTTTTTAAATCGGACTCTGAACTTGTTGTGTTGCTATCAAGAGTGATAGCACTGCTCGTTCGTATTGCGCTCGGATTTAGAGTTGCCACAAGTAAACAGGTAAACGTAATTAATTTCCAGCGCATATAATCGAAGCCCCTAAATTGAGTCCATTTATTATTTGAGACTTTAATATAACAACAGTTCAAATAAAGCACAAAAAAACAACAAAATAGATTTAAAATCGTTCAATAATAAGGGGCTTTAAAGTGGTTAGTTTGTTTTTTAGTCAGTTGATGTTTGAGATCAAAAAAAGATCTTGAAAGGCTCAGAGAGATCACTATAATTCGCCGCCGTTGTCATGAGTTATCCGGAAGGGATTCAGGCAACGGCGTTTTGTTTCAACCGGGCTGAAAAAAGCCGCTAAAAAGTGGTTGACGAAACGACTGGGAAGTGTAGAATACGCTCCCTGCTTCGAAAGAAGCAACGCTCTTTAACAATTATATCAAGCCAAGCAAACTGTGTGGGCACTTGCAGAAGTAAGCAAACAGAAATATTTGTATTGCAACTTTTGAATGAGTGTTCAGCAAGGTTTCATTATGAAGCTAAGCAAAAACGCGTAATTCATTGAGTTGATTGAACTACTTTTAATTGAAGAGTTTGATCATGGCTCAGATTGAACGCTGGCGGCAGGCCTAACACATGCAAGTCGAGCGGT
>NZ_JAYLVU010000002.1:0-754974 GCF_048059115.1 Idiomarina sp. HB | reverse complement strand
TTTTAGCGGCTTTTTTCAGCCCGGTTGAAACAAAACGCCGTTGCCTGAATCCCTTCCGGATAACTCATGACAACGGCGGCGAATTATAGTGATCTCTCTGAGCCTTTCAAGATCTTTTTCGGACCACATTGATCGTTTGCTCAGAACTTCACCAATTTGGTGTTTTAATCTTCTTTCTCTGTCTTTTCTGCTTCTTTTTTGGTCTCTTTATTGTCATTAAAGTCTGCGTCATCGTCGTCGTCATCACCAACAACATGGCCCAACTTCAATTTCTTCACATTCTTTATAGTTAATACCGGGCCTGACAAAGCATATAAAAAGAATATAGAGAACAGCACTAATGATGGTTGTGTCGCAACAATCACGAAAGCCAGTACAATGACCAGTATGACTAAAAATGAAACTTTACCTTTCCAGTCAACGTCTTTAAAAGAGTGGTAACGGAAATTGGTTACCATCAATAGGCCGGCACAAATGGTAACAACAGCAGCGAAGCCAGCTATATCGCTTCCTTCAACACCGTATTCAGAACCAACCCAGACTAAACCGGCAACGATTGCTGCAGCGCTGGGTATCGCCAGTCCCTGAAAGAACTTTTTATCGGAAGAACCTAAGTTTGTATTAAAGCGCGCCAGGCGTAATGCACCACCAGCCACAAAAATAAATGCCGCTAACCAGCCAATTTTTCCGAGATCAGCCAAGGCATAGTTGTACATGACCAAAGCAGGTGCCATACCAAAGGATACAATATCAGCCATACTGTCGAATTCAGCACCGAAATCGCTCTCTGTATTGGTCATTCTTGCAACCCGACCGTCCAGCCCATCAAAAACCATTGCGATAAAAATTGCTACAGCCGCCTCAATAAAGCGATCGTTCATTGACGCAACTATGGCATAGAAGCCCGAAAACAGGCCTGCAGTTGTAAACAAGTTTGGCAATAAATAGATACCGCGGCTCTTACCACTGGCATTTGAGCTGTCATTACTCATGTATAAAACACTCTTTAGTCACTAATATGAAAGTAGTCAGGTTATCACATTAGGGCTTCGAACAGGAAATGCCCGAAGCCCTGTGTGGTTATTGAGTGATCACTAACCGCTCATTTTCAACACTTACTTTGATCGGTTTAGCAGGCTCAAGTTCCCCTGACAAGATTTTTTGCGCTAACGGGTTTTCCAGTTCATGCTGAATTGCACGTTTCAGAGGCCGCGCCCCGAACACAGGATCGAACCCAGTTCTTGCAAGGTGAGATAAAGCGTCATCATCCAACTCAAGCTGATACTCTTTTTCTTCCAGGCGCTTATAAAGAAGCTGCAACTGGAACTGCGCAATAGAACGAATTTCACTTTCTCCAAGAGGATGGAAAACAACGGTTTCATCCACACGGTTAATGAACTCCGGACGGAAATGATGCGCCAGCACTTCCATTACCTCAGCCTTCATCTGCTCATAAGTATGCTCTTTGGCATGCTCCTGAATTAAATCGGAGCCAAGGTTAGAGGTCATAATAATAACGGTGTTTTTGAAATCGACCGTGCGCCCTTGCCCATCGGTTAAGCGGCCATCGTCCAATACCTGCAATAAGATATTAAAGACATCTGGGTGAGCCTTCTCAATTTCGTCGAGCAAAATTACCGAATAGGGTTTACGCCGCACGGCTTCGGTTAAGTAACCACCTTCTTCATAGCCAACATAGCCAGGAGGCGCACCAACCAGACGAGCAACCGAGTGCTTCTCCATGAACTCGGACATATCAATACGTACCATCGCATGGTCAGTATCAAACATGAAGTTCGCTAAAGCCTTAGATAATTCAGTTTTACCCACACCGGTTGGACCAAGGAATAAGAATGAACCAATAGGACGGTTTGGATCCCCAAGCCCCGCGCGTGAACGACGAATAGCATTCGAAACCGCATCAACCGCCTCATTTTGACCCACTACCCGACTGTGGATTTGCTCTTCCATCTGCAACAACTTTTCGCGCTCGCCTTCGAGCATTCTGTTAACCGGAATACCCGTCCAGCGTGACAATACGTCAGCAATTTCTTCTTCGGTAACACGGTTTTTGAGCAAGCTCATATCCTGCATTTCAGCCTGCAAGGCTAAATCCAGCTGGCGTTCGAGTTCAGGAATACGACCATACTGAAGTTCAGACATACGATTTAAGTCACCGGCGCGACGAGCAATATCCATATCGGTACGAGCCTGTTCTAACTGAGCTTTAATATGCTGGGTACCTTGTACGGCCGCTTTCTCTGTATTCCAGACCTCTTCCAGTTCTTCGTATTTACGTTCTTGTTCATCAAGCTCGTCGTGCAGAATTTCCAGGCGTTTCTTGCTGGCATCATCTTTTTCTTTCTGTAACGCCTGACGTTCAAGCTTCAATTGAATAATCCGGCGCTCCAGACGATCTAAATCTTCCGGCTTAGAGTCGATTTGCATACGAATACTTGATGCCGCCTCGTCAATTAAGTCGATGGCCTTATCCGGCAGTTTACGGTCACTGATATAACGGTGCGATAAAGACGCCGCGGCCACAATGGCCGGGTCTGTAATTTCCACCGAATGGTGTAGTTCGTAGCGCTCTTTCAAACCACGTAAAATAGCAATGGTGTCTTCCACGTTCGGTTCTTCCACCAGAACTTTCTGGAAGCGTCGTTCAAGTGCTGCATCTTTTTCAATATACTGACGGTATTCATCCAGCGTAGTAGCACCGACACAGTGCAGTTCGCCACGCGCCAGGGCAGGCTTCAACATGTTGCCGGCATCCATCGCACCGTCCGCTTTACCAGCACCAACCATGGTGTGCATCTCGTCAATGAACAAAATGATGCGGCCTTCTTCTTTAGAAAGCTCGGTTAATACAGCTTTGAGCCGCTCCTCAAATTCACCGCGGAATTTCGCTCCCGCTAATAAAGCCCCTAAATCCAGAGACAATACTCGTTTATGCTTTAAGCCTTCAGGCACTTCGCCGTTGACGATGCGCTGTGCCAGTCCTTCAACAATGGCGGTTTTACCAACACCCGGCTCACCAATAAGAACCGGGTTGTTTTTTGTGCGACGCTGCAATACCTGAATCGTCCGACGAATTTCTTCATCACGGCCAATAACGGGGTCTAGCTTGCCCTGCTCCGCACGTTCCGTTAAATCTATAGTGTACTTGTCCAGCGCCTGGCGTTTATCTTCGGCATTAGGGTCATCCACTTTTTCACCATCGCGAATATCGTTAATGGCTTTTTCCAGCGCATCACGTTTTATGCCCTGCTGACGAAAAATATCCCCCAGCTTACCTTTATCTTCCGTTGCAGCCAGTAAAAACAGTTCGGACGAAATGTACGAGTCATTTCGTTTCTGCGCGTACTTATCACACAGGTTTAAAAGTTGAGCTGTGTTCTGTGACAGCTGAACATCACCGCCTGTACCCTCAACCTGAGGTAACGCATCCAGAGCTTTCGACAGGTTTGCTCTGAACTGGGGGATATCCACGCTCAGCATCGTGAATAAAGGGCGAACTGAGCCACCATTTTGATCCAACAGTGCCTGCATTAAATGGATGGGTTCTATGAATTGATGGTCACGTCCCAGAGCAATTGACTGAGCATCAGCAATTGCCATCTGAAACTTACTGGTAAATTTATCGTGTCGCATCGGTACTTCCTCACTTAATTCTTTCGTTAAGTTAGATGTGGGTACTTTTTGCGCATTTTCAAGTTACTAAAATTAATTTCGCCAAATAATTGACGCAAATCTTGCTACAGCTTTTTCTTTACGCCACGAATACCAGCTTGTGTTATTGCCGACCGTACATTCGCCGCTTTTGGTAATACCCTTGACTCCCGAACGCAAACATTCGTCCGCTGCAATTGAGGCTAGATCAGCCAACCATTTATTGCTAGGTTGAGAAAGAAAATATCCCGCATTAAATGAATGACGTGCAACGAACGCATCTCTTACGTCATCACCTACTTCAAAAGCCGAAGCGCCGATAGACGGTCCTATCCAAATGCGAATGTTAGCCGCTGGCGTTTTAAAATTTGCCAACGCATTTTGTAATACTCCGTCGGCTAAACCACGCCAGCCGGCATGCACTGCTGCAATCTCCTTTCCGTCATCTGAACAACAAAGAATAGGCAGACAGTCTGCGGTTAGCACAGCGCAGACGCTCTTAGGTGAATTGCTGTAAGCTGCATCAGCAACCGCTGATTTAAAAGGCCAACGCAAAACCCTATTCGTATGTTGTTGTTGCAACCAGGTAACCGCGGTTGGCAGTTTGAGTGAACGCTGCAGTTGTCGGCGACGTAGCAGAACAGCAGCCGGGTCGTCTCCCACATGAACCGCTAAATTGCCAAACTCTCTGGTTGTCACTGCCGCATGAACGTTCGGCGGCAGTTCCCAGTCCGGCGTTAAAATGGCTTCATGCCGATTTAAAGCGTTCGTTATCAATTCGCAACTCTTCAATCAAATATTGAAAATCTGTGGGGCGCGGAACATTAAACTCCAGCCAGTCCCCGGTAATGGGGTGGTGCAAGCCCAGCGATGCCGCATGCAAAGCCTGGCGGTTAAATCCTCGCAAAGTTTGTAATAGACGATCTTCGGCCTGCTTCGGCGGACGCGGCCGGCCACCATAAGTTAAATCACCGACCAACGGGTGGCGAATATGCGCCATATGTACGCGGATCTGGTGAGTTCGACCGGACTCTAAGCGCAAACGCAATAACGTATGTGCCCTATAACGGTCCAACACACGATAATGAGTAACCGCCGGTTTCCCAGACTGCACAACTGCCATATGTGTGCGCTTCGTCGGATGTCGTCCAATAGGTTCATCAACCATACCACCCGCCGTCATAACGCCGTTACAAACAGCCTCGTACTCACGAGTGATTTCCCGCGCCTGCATCATTGACACTAATTGAGTCTGCGCCGGTACATTACGCGCTACCACCATTAATCCGGTGGTATCTTTGTCTAAACGATGAATAATTCCCGCCCGTGGCACTAAGTCGAGTTGTGGATCATAGTGCAGCAAACCGTTTAATAAGGTTCTGTCTGGTGCACCGGCTCCGGGGTGAACAACGAGCCCTGCCGGTTTGTTAATAACCAGTATATCCTCGTCTTCATAAACGATATCCAGTTCTACCGGTTGCGCTTCGTGCCGCTCTTCACTTTCAATTTCAGCGTCAACAGCAACTAAAGTTCCGGCCACCACTTTTTCTCGTGGTTTTTCGACAACTTTAGTATCAACGGTCACTTTTCCATCAGTTATCCAGCTTTTTAGCCTTGACCGGGAGTAGTCGGGGAACAACTCTGCAAGTGCCTGGTCTAATCTTTTTCCAGCCAGAGACTCGGTAACAATGGCTTCTAATTCAATGCTTTTGTTCATATATTGGGTTTCGACTGTCAAAGCCTTTACGGCTGCGTTAGAATGCAAGAATATGCTAGTGTAACGGTTTGCCGGTGCAGCGCCAAAAAAATAAAGGGAATCCTTCATAATATGTTTAGTAATAAGTTAGGCCGAAGCGTCGTTTTATCATCGGTTCTGGGGTTAATGTTAGCTGGTTGCTCAAGTCAATCAGAAGAAGAACAGGTGTCAAAAACACAAATAGAAGCTATGTATGACCAGGCTCAGGAGAGCATGTCTAACGGCAACTTAAATTTGGCACAAGAACAATTGTCGAACCTTAACCGCCGTTATCCTTTTGGTCCTTTCGCTCATCAAATTCAGTTAGACCTTATCTATCTACACTACAAGTTAGATAATACTGATGAAGCTCTGGCCGCTATCGATCGCTTTATTAGCCTCAATCCAAACCATAAAGATGTGGATTACGCGCTTTACATGCGCGGACTGGTAAACCAGAGAGCGGAACATAATGCGATACACGAACTCGCAGGTGTTGATCGTTCCGATCGTGACTCTTCGATGGCTCAGGAAGCGTTTAAAGATTTTGCTGAACTCATCCGCAAGTATCCGGATAGTGAGTACGCAGCAGACGCTAAACAACGTTTAATTGCATTGAAAAGCCGTTTAGCTAAGAAAGAATTGGCTATTGCGCAATACTATATGGAGCGCCAGGCTTATTTAGCAGCAGCTAACCGTGGACGTTATGTATTAGAACACTTCTCGGACACCCCGGAAGTAGAAAACGCATTAGCCATTATGGTAGAAAGTTACGATCAGCTTGAATTGCCTGAATTACGTGAAGACGCAATGAAGGTATTGCGAGCTAACTTTCCGAATAATCAGTTAGTTTCAGCTCGCTAGTTTTAACTATTCATTAGACGCGGTAATTTATACCGCGTCTTCGTTTTCCTCTCCGGTACGAATACGAATAACCCGTTCAATATCGGTAATAAAAATTTTGCCATCACCAATTTTACCGGTCTGAGCCGTTTCCATTATCGCCTCAATACAACGCTCAACTTCGCTGTCAGCAACCACAACTTCCAGTTTCACTTTGGGCAGGAAATCGACCATATACTCAGCGCCCCGATAAAGCTCGGTGTGACCTTTTTGACGACCAAAGCCTTTTACCTCTGATACCGTCATACCAGCAATTCCAACCTCAGACAGCGCTTCACGCACATCGTCTAATTTAAACGGTTTAATAATGGCTTCAACTTTTTTCATCAGTGTTGTCCTATTGACCTTGTCGCTGTAATTCATGGCGATAGTGACTGGTAATAGGGTAACGACGATCTTTACCAAAATTACGAGGCGTTACTTTAGGGCCAACTGCAGATTGTCTGCGTTTATATTCATTCAGATCCACTAAACGAATAACCCGACGCACATCATCTTCTGCAAACCCTGCCGCAACAATATCGGTTACCGACCAGTCCCTCTCTACATACAATGCCAGAATGCGATCTAAATCGCTATAGTCGGGTAGAGAATCAGAATCGACCTGGTCTGGTGCTAACTCAGCCGAAGGAGGCCTGTCGATGACACGTTGCGGGATGCACGAACCACGACTATTTCTGAACTCAGCCAATTGATAAACCAGTAATTTCGGAATGTCTTTAATTGGCGCAAACCCGCCGCACATATCGCCGTATAAAGTGGCATAACCGACAGCCATTTCACTTTTATTGCCCGTTGCTAACACAAGCGAACCGGTCTTATTCGACAAGGCCATAAGCAATACGCCGCGGCAACGCGACTGTAAGTTTTCTTCTGTCGTGTCGGTTTCAGTTTCACCGAATAATGGCGACAGTTGATTCATAAACTCGTCAAACATAGGTTCAATCGGCACCACATCATAACGAACACCCAGCGTTTTCGCCTGCTGTTCTGCGTCTTCCAGACTCATATCCGAGGTATAACGAAACGGCATCATTACGGCATGAACTTTATCGGCACCTAAAGCGTCACTGGCAATTGCCAGGGTTAGTGCTGAATCAATGCCGCCCGACAAGCCCAGAGCCACTCCGGAAAAGCCATTTTTAGTGACGTAATCACGCACAGCTAATACCAACGCATCGTATACATGAGCCAGGTCGTTCTGCTCAGCCTGAGCTTCAAATCCGTTACATACAACCTGGTTATCTTCGTAAACCACGGTTGCTGTAGTCATTTGGCAATGTGGCAACTCAGCCACCAACTTACCTTCTGCGTCGATAACCAAAGAGTGCCCATCAAAGACGAGCTCATCCTGAGCGCCGCAGTTATTCAGGTATAAAATGGGCTTGCCGGCTTCGGCAACACGCTGTTTCAGTACACCCAGACGTTGTTCGTGCTTGTTAAGCTCGTAAGGCGAAGCATTAATTGACAGCACAAGATCGATATCGTCATCCAACAATTGCTGTAGCGGTTGTGGATGCCATAGATCTTCACAAATTTGTAGGCCGATACGAACACCCTGCCATTCAAACACTTGACTCTGATGCCCCGGAATAAAGTAGCGCTGCTCATCGAAAACACCATAGTTTGGCAGGCGTTGTTTAAAATAGCGCAACAAGCATTCACCACGATGTAAAACCGACATCGCATTAAATAACTCACCGCCTATAGCCTGAGGATGACCAACAATGACAACGCATTCAGACGCCGCCGCACTGATCTGCTCAACCGCATTATCGACCGCCTGATGTAAGTCTTCGCGGAACAAGAGATCCTCTGGCGGATAACCCGTAATAGCCAGCTCAGGAAAGACAATAATATCGTGTTGTGCGCCCTGTTCACGTAAGGTTTTAAGAATTAAGGCGGTGTTGTTGTGAATGGCGCCAACCGTAAAGTCCAGCTGTGCCATGCACAATGAAAGTTTTGCCATAACTGCTCAGTCCAAATTTGCCATTGCCGATATCGGCCCGAATGGGGCGGAATGATATAGCAGCCCGCCCCAACGCGCAAATGATGGATTAATAGCGCAGGTCATCCGGAATGTCTTTATCGGTCGGTGGCTTCTTAGGCCGCTTAGCCTGACCTTGCTTAAACATACGCAACTGATAGACATAAGCCAGAATTTGCGCCACTGCCACAAACAGGCCTTTGGGAATTTCTTTCTCAAGTTCTGTGGTGTGATAAATTGATCGGGCAAGTCCCGGTGAAGCAACCAGAGGAATTTCATATTCCAGCGCAATCTCCCGGATTTTCGCTGCCGTTTCATCGGTTCCTTTTGCCAGCAAGACAGGCGCCTGAGCGCCTCCGTCTTCATATTTTAACGCGACCGCGTAATGCGTCGGGTTGGTTACCACAACATCAGCTTTCGGCACTTCCTGCATCATTCGGCGATTAGCCATCTCCATCTGCAAACGACGAATACGGCCTTTAACTTCAGGACTCCCTTCCGTGTCTTTATGTTCGTCTTTCACTTCCTGCTTGCTCATTCTTAAGTCTTTATTGTGCTTCCAAAGTTGGAACGGCGCATCAATAACGACAATTAAAAACATTGAGCAACTCAGCAGTAAAAACATCCAGAGCAGCGTATCCAAGGCATTGCCTATCATCGTTGGCATCTGGCCCATAGACATCTGCAATATGTCGACAAACTGCCATTTCAACAAGAAGTATGCCGAAACCGCGACCACCATAAACTTAGCAATAGCTTTGACTAACTCCACCAACGCCTGAACACCAAACATGCGCTTAAAACCATTAAGCGGACTCATTCGGTTAGCCTTGGGAGCCATCGCCTGGGTTGAGAAGTTGATGCCTCCAAGCCAACTATTGCCGAGAAAGGTAAAAACAACAATGAAAGCGAAAATGGTCAATATCGGCCACATCACCTCACCAAAAGCTATCGCAAAGGCTTCATAAATTTTGGTGGTATCAAAGGCCTGTTGTCGGTCAATGGTGAACATAGTCTCAAAGACATTCCGCACGCCGCGATACAGTGCACCGCCAAACCAAAAGAAAGCAACCGCTGCGCTTACCAGCACAAAGGCAGTTCCCATCTCCTTAGAACGAGCAATTTGCCCTTTTTCACGGGCCTGCTGTTTTCGTCGCTCCGTGGGGTCTTCAGTACGTTCCTGATCGGTCTCAGCCATACCTATTAGCCTTTGTCAGAGAGGGTCCATTTAAGCGCATTGACTACCCAGTATTTCACACATGGTCTGTACCACACGTGCCCACTGATTCTCGAAATGAAAAATAAAGCCGCCCATGGTCAGCCAAATCACCACAAGCCCACTGACCATGGTAATAGGGAAACCAATCGCAAATATGTTCAACTGGGGGGCAGCACGAGTCATAACACCGAAGCTCAAATTGATAAGCAGTAAAGCAATGACCCCGGACAACATTGCGGTTAATGCCGCAGAGAACATATACACCGCCCAGTCAGCAACCGCATATAAAGCATCGGCATCAAGCCCCGTCATACCAACGGGTATCGCATCAAAGCTGGCAACCACCATATGAATCATTAGCAAATGGCCGTCGAATGCCAGAAAAACCAAACTGGCCAACATTAAAAAGAACTGCGCAATAACCGGTACCTGCTGGCCGTTGGTGGGGTCGACCATAGACGCAAAACCGAGACCAATCTGCATCGCTATGATCTGCCCACCTAAAACGAACGTTTGCAGAAATAAAATAGAAAGTAAGCCCAGCGCAACACCAATAACAACTTGTTGAGCCGTTACCACAAAGCCGCCGACCGACATCATTTCAACACCGGCATCAATCTCCGGCAGTGCCGGCGATACAGCAAGAATAATAGCTAAAGATAAGAAGATCTTAATACGGGAGTTAACGATGGTGCCGGAAAAAAGTGCCATGCTCATTATCATTGAAGACACCCGGGTCAAAGGCCACAGGTGTTGCTCCAACCACTCGAGCACAACGGAAGTTACCAGATCCATCAGCCGACCACTTCGGGTATCCGGTTAAACATCTCTATGGTGAAGTCCATCACCGTCTCTGTCAGAAAATGCCCACCAAGGCCAATAACCGCAAGAGTGACTAATAGGCGCGGTAAAAAACTTAATGTTTGTTCGTTAATTGACGTAGCCGCCTGGAAAACGGCGACCACCAGACCAACCAACAGGCCCGGCACGATAATAAAAGCCACCATAATGACAATTGTCTTTAAGGCTTCCTGGAAAATGTCGAGAAACATTTCTGGTGACATAGTGCCTCCTAGACCCCGAAACTTCCGGCCAGGGTACTCATGGTTAAACTCCAGCCATCAACCAGCACAAACAACATGAGCTTGAAGGGTAGCGAAACAATCATGGGGGACAACATCATCATACCCATGGCCATGAGAACACTGGCAACCACCAGGTCAATAATCAAAAACGGAATAAAGAGCATGAAACCTATTTGAAAGGCCGTTTTGAGCTCGGAGGTAATAAAAGACGGAATAAGCACCGACATCGGCACATCCTCCGGCTCTTCCACACCTTCTGTGCCCGAAATTTCTACAAAAGTTTCTAAGTCCGTTAACCGCGTCTGCGCCAGCATAAAGGCCTTGACTGGAGCCTTCGCTCTGTCGACAGCCTCCATCGACTGTATCTCTTCATTTAAGTACGGTTGCAGCGCTTTGTCATTTATTTCGTTCAGTACCGGCGTCATAATAAAAAAGCTGAGAAATAACGCGATACCCAGCAACACCTGATTAGAAGGCGACTGCTGCAGACCAATTGCCTGACGCAAAATAGCCAGAACAATAATAATTCGGGTAAACGACGTCATCATGATGACCATGGCAGGAATGAAGGTCAGTGCCGTCATTATTGCCAGAATTTGCAAGGTTACGGAATACTCTTCACTTCCATCCGGATTTGTTTTCACCGTAACGGCGGAAATATCCTGCCAGGCATATGCCTGTTCCGGCAGCAAACACAAAAGGGTTAAAATACTAAGCCACAACCAGCGGTTCATTGTTCTTCTTTTCCTTCCAGGTTGATATCGCTCGGGAGTTCTTTTAAACAGTCGATGCGTTGTTGGGTAACACCAAGCAACAGTTTTTGTCCACCCACTTCAACAATCACTAACCGCTCTTTTGTTCCTAAAGATACGCTACTCAATACTTTCATGCCAGACGCGCCCTGAAACTTCAGGTTAAAACGCTTTAAAAGCGAAGCCAACACAACTATCACCGCTAAAACGGCAAAAAGCGCCAAAACCATGGCGCCTATGTCATTGCCCGAGATAATGCCAGCTTTCTCTTCTGTCTGAGCGTATGCTGCAGAAGGAATAAGCAGCAAACTAGCGAAGCTTACGAATACGTTCAATCTGACTAATAACATCGGTTAAGCGTATCCCGAATTTATCATTAACAACAACCACCTCGCCGTGTGCTATCAAGGTGCCATTAACTAGTACGTCTAATGGTTCACCTGCAACACGTTCCAGCTCAACCACAGAGCCCTGGTTCAATTGCAGCAAATTACGAATGCTGATTTGGCTACGGCCAACTTCCATTGAAATCGTGACCGGAATATCAAGAATCGCATCCAGCTTGCGTTTTTCTTCTTCGGTTACAGGCTTATCTTCACTAAGCTCTTCCAACTCGGCGGTTTGCACGTTATCCATACCCGAATGACTTGACGCTTTTCCGCCATCTTCACTCGCTTCAGATTCGCCGCCTTCTTCGTCTTCAGCAGCTGCCTGTTCAGCCATTGCTGCTTCCCAGTCATCCATATCTTTATCATCGTTACTCATGTTGCAACCTCACTTTCTCAAGCAGCAATTATTATAAATCAATGTCTTCTTCTAACTGTTGCAGCTCGGCGTCACCACCTATACGGCGACCACCACGCGTCAACATATGAATATCAGACTTAACGGTTTCAGGACGTTTAATTTTCTCTGAAATTTTCAGAGCAACGTTGTCTCTTGAACGCCCCATTTTTGCGTGGAAGGTCGGTAAGTCCTCAATGAGCACGGTTAAATCATCCGGTAACTCAAGTGGAATAACATCCCCTTCCCGCAGCTCCATCACTTCTCGCAAGGACATTTCGGTTTGCGCCAGTTTGGCAATCATTTCTACCGGAACATCCATAATTTCGTCACGCAGCGCCTTACTCCAGCGCATATCGGTATCTTCTTTATCCGACTGCACACCAGCATCCAACAACTCGCGAATGGGTTCCAGCATTGAATAAGGCAAAGCAATATGAAAGTCACCACCGCCGCCGTCCAGCTCAATGTGGAAAGAGCTAATGACAATAACCTCAGTCGGACTCACAATGTTCGCCATGGCCGGGTTCACTTCAGAGTCTAAATACTCAAAGCCCACATCCATAACCGGAGCCCAGGCTTCTTTGTAGTCTTCAAAGACAAGCTTAAGCAACATTTGAATAATGCGGCGTTCCGTAGGCGTAAATTCACGTCCTTCAATTTTTGCGTGGTAACGTCCGTCACCACCAAAAAAGTTATCCACCAGAATAAAGACTAAACGCGCTTCCATGGTAATTAGCGCCGTCCCTTTTAATGGACGAAAACGCACCATGTTTAAACTGGTTGGTACGAACAAGGTATGCACGTACTCACCAAATTTAATCATCTGGACGCCGTTAATCGACACTTCTGCTGTGCGCCGCATCATGTTAAATAAGCTGACCCGCATATGACGGGCAAAACGCTCATTAACAATTTCCAGCGTTGGCATACGACCACGGACAATTCTATCTTGCGATGAAAAGTCATAATCGAGCGCATCCGCAGAAGCGGACTGTTTCTCTGTATCCTCTTCCTCAACGTCATCGACGCCATGCAACAGCGCGTCAATTTCGTCTTGAGATAGTAAGTCACTCACCGCCATAATAGCTCACTTATTGCATTACCAAGCTGGTAAATAAAACCTGTTCCACAACCGGCTTCCCGGTCACTTCTTCTAGCGCAGAGCGCACTTCTGTGAGTGCTAACTCACGCAGCTGACCTTTACCCTCAGCTGTCTTTAATCTGTCCGCTGTTGACGAAGAAAATACCTCGTGTAAGGTTCCTTCAATGAGCGGAATATGCTTTTTCGCCAGTTCTTCATTTTCCTCACCGCGAACCATAAGTTGTGCTTTAATCTGCACGGTTCGTTCACGTGAGTCGCCCGGAACAATAAAGACAAACGCCCGGGGCATCCCCACATAGAGCGCATTACCGACTTCCGGTCGCGACGACGAAGACGGAGCTGGCGAGCCACTTCCAGTTGTCGCCGGTTCATCCGAAGACGACGAACCGCCAAATAACCAAAGAACGAGTACGACAGTCACGATTAAAACAATACCGATAATACCGGACAGAATAAGCTTCTTCTTTTTGCCGCCAGCTTTTTCTTCGGTTTGTTCTTCTTCGTTATCGTTTTTATCTTCTGCCATGCGTTATGTCCTGTATCACTGTCTAATAACAGTTACTATAGCTTGATCGTTACTTTAGTTATACCGTTTCAAACATAGAAATCGACCTGCCCGTCGGCAAGAACTCTACCTTCATCCAAAGCAATTTCGCCTTCTACGGCCCAGTCTTCTGACTCTTCAGCTGAGCCACCCTGGCCACCGGCAGTGCGTTCGCCTTCTTTACTTTGTTCACCCACCTGAGTGTCGGCTAAGTCGATGCCCTGTTGTTCTAACATCTCACGCAGACGCGGCATTGCCGTTTCTATTGCATCTTTGGCTTGTGCACTTTGCACCTGAAACTGCACCGAAGCCTGTTCACCACTCATATTAACCCGAATCTGAACGCTACCAAGTTCAGGCGGATCCAGACGTATATCCGCTCGCTGAATATTGCGGCTCATCATAATGTTGATGCGCTCCTGCAATTTTTGCGATGCTTCTGTCTGCTGCAAGTCCAGAGGACGCTGCAGAGCCTGCAAAGTATTAGTTTGACCCGATTCGTTAGCCGCTACAGTACCTTGTGTCGTAGACACCATCTGACCTTGTATTGCGCGAGCCGCGTTAGCATCAGCCAGGGCATCAGTGTTGTTTCTGAACACCTGATTCTGTTGTGCTGAATCAGGCAACTTAGTATCGACATCCACCGCGTTGGCTAAGCCTTCGGCTTTGCTTGCAGACTGTTTGCTGTCACTACCCTTAATAGCAGTATCGCCAGCCTCAGCTTTTTCTTTACCAGACTTAGCGTTAGTGGCAGTTATAACAGGCTCTGTACCTTTTGACTGTTCGGCTACCTTTATTGGCTCCGCCGCTTTTTCACTATGTCCGGTGCGGCCTTTTAATAATTGTCGTATTTCTGCCAAAAGCTGTTCTGCTTTGGCCGCCTGCTCTTTGCTCAACAGCTGGGACTTATCAGTGTCATTATTCTGACCAGCTAAAAGCTGACGTAGCTCAGCGGTAAATTGCTGTAATTTTTTCTGTTCCGCCAGGCTCAGTTCACTATTTTCGCCTTTCGACTTTTGTGCCGAAACCTGCTGCTCTAACTGCTTCAATAGGGCGAGCAATTCTTCCGAGCTCTGCGGCTTGGTTGCTCCCTTATCCACAGACTGCTGTGCAATAGCTTGCTCGGCCGCCTGGTTCAACGCCTGAGTCAGCGCCTTTTCATTACCGACCAATAACTTATCCGCATCGGCTTTCGGTAACATAGGCTCCATTAAGTTAACAATGAACTTACCCGCATCTTCTACCGCTTCACCGGCATTTTCACCCTGTTCAACGGCTTGTATCATCTGCTGCAATTTTGACTGTAACGCTTGCTTGTCTTTATCCGTCATGCCGGCCAGCAATTGATCGGCAAACTTCTGCCGCTCCGCGTCCGTCATTACTGTCTCGCTACTTTCACCGTCAGCACTCGCTTTATCAAGCTTGGCTAGCAAAGACTGCAACATTTTTGACAGTTCTTCATCACTTAATTCCAGTTCGCCGCTGTCGGGCTCAACGTCAATTTCACCAACGACAGCCGCCTTGCCTTCAACTTTAATATCCGCGGTTTCCTGCTGCATTTGTTGCAACAGTTCCCATAGGTTTCGGGTAACTGGCTCACCGACATTTTTACGGTCAATTTCACGACCTTTAGAGTCGCCGTTGGCAGCCTGGTGGGCTTCTATTTTGGCGGCCAATTGTTGCAGCTCTTTATCGCCGGAATTTTGCTTGATCATCAAACGAGAGAACTCACTGCTTTCGCCTTCAGCGTTTTTCACTGATAGCTCGTTCCCTTTACCCATACGGGCAAAGTTATCGGCAGATTCGGTTAAGTTGAGCAGCTGTTGCATAGTATTTTTCCTGAATTAAGTGCTTATTCACGCTTTGCTTAATTTTCTCATCAATAACCAAGCAATTTTTGTTCCAACTATTTTCTGTCACGGATAAAACGCTGACTACTGAAATCATCCAGGTTTTTCTGCTCTTTCCGCGCCTGGGCTATTTGTTCGCGCTTTCTGCGTTCCTTAATTAAAAAATCAACTGACTCTCGCTTACGCCGTTGCGCCAGCCAACGTTCTTTTCGTTGTTGCAGTACCTGTTGCAGCTTCACGACCTCGTGATGCAACTGTTCAACACCTTCATCCAGCTTGCCGACAAAGGCGTGGTACTGACCCACCTGGATAGAAGCAATACCGCCTTGCCCACGCTCTTGCAGTTGATTTAAATAGTCGAGTCGGTATTTTGACATACCATCCAGGCGCATCTGTTGTTCCTGCACCTGTTGCTGAACCTGTGCAAAATCCTGAGCAGCCTTATCTTCGCGTCTTTGTTCTAACTCCAGTAGCATCTGCAACTGCGCCAACTCGGCCATAATTTAAGCGCCTCCGGCTGACTGCTGCTTTTGATTTGGATTTACTAATTGGTTAAGCAACAACAAGCTCTCATCGTAGCTGACAACCTGTTGCATCTTTTGTTGTAAAAACTGATTCACGCGCGGCTGCATAGCAATAGCCTGATCAATAGCCGGGTCGCTTCCGCGCGTATAAGCGCCAATAGAGATCAAGTCACGATTGCGCCGATAATGCGAATACCACTGCCTGACCTTAATGGCCTGTTGCATATGCTCTTCTGAAACCACTTGCGGCATAACACGACTAATAGAGGCTTCAACATCTATTGCCGGATAGTGACCGCTGTCCGCCAATTCGCGGTTTAACACAATGTGTCCGTCCAGTATGGCCCGTGCAGAATCCGCAATTGGATCCTGTAAGTCATCACCTTCGGTTAAGACCGTATAAAAGGCAGTAACCGAACCCTGCCCGTCACCGCCATTACCCGCTCGTTCAACCAGTGCCGGCAACTTAGCGAAAACAGAAGGCGGATAACCTTTTGTCGCCGGTGGTTCGCCAACAGCTAATGCAATTTCACGCTGTGCCATGGCGTAACGGGTCAACGAATCCATCAACAGCAAAACGTTCAAGCCCTGATCACGGAAATATTCCGCAACCTGAGACGCGGTTTCGCACCCTCGCAAACGAATCAGAGGCGACTGGTCAGCCGGTGCCGCAATAACCACAGCTTTCTCACGGCCTTCTTCACCTAAAATTTCTTCAATAAACTCTTTTACTTCGCGGCCACGTTCACCAATCAGACCAACAACAATGACGTCGGCCGTGGTTCCCCGCGTCATCATGCCCAGCAGCACACTCTTACCAACACCACTACCGGCAAATAAGCCCATTCGCTGCCCCTGGCCCACGGTTAAACAAGCATTGATTGCGGTAACCCCCACATCCAGGGGTTGTTTAACCTGACGACGATTTAACGGATTCATTGGTTTGCTGCGGTAAGTTTTACCGTCAGAAAATATAGGGCCTTTGCCATCCAGAGGTTCACCGCGGGCATCGATAACTCGTCCCAACAGCTCCATACCCAAGGGTAATTGGTTTTTTCGGTTTAACGGACGGACTCTGGCGCCGGGTATGACGCCATGGGCATCTTCGGTTGGCATCAGGTAACTGATATTACCTTCAAAACCAACAACTTCGGCTTCAATATCACCGCTGTCAGCTTCTACGGCAACACTCGAACCGACCGGAGCGCGGCAACCGACAGCTTCGAACATCAAACCAACAACACGAGTTAAATAGCCCGATACCGCAACGGACGGTTTCTGAATGCGCTCCCGCTTTTTGCGTAACTGTTCAACCAGGCGTTCAGAAGCACTCATGGGTTAACCTTTTACTTTGGAGAAGACATCTTCCATACGACTGCTCAGAGTGTAATCAATAGTGGAGCTTTCGGTTGTCACGCGGCAACCGCCACGCTCCAGTAACTCATCTTTATTCAGTAACCAGCCTTTTTCCTTCAGCTCGTCTTCGCTGTAGACGTTCTGCAGTAGCGCTAAGTCTTCTTCATTTAAGTGAATAATGACACGCTGATCCGTGACCGGCAGAACCGCAATTGCCTCTCGTACCGCGTTAACAACCAACTCCTTAGAGTTCTCGGCAACATTCAGACAGATCACTCGTGTCAGCTCGGTGACCATTTCAATCAGTTCATCCTGCACCGCTTCGGTAATACGCTCGTTGGGGTGGGATAAGCTTTGTAAAAGAGTTTCCAGCTGTTGCTGCTGCTCGTTCATGGCTTCTTTGCCAGCTTCAACGCCCTGCTCATGACCCGCTTCAAAGCCTTCTTTTTTGCCAGCTTCGTAGCCTTCGTCATAGCCTTTCTTCAGGCCTTCACTGCGGCCTTCATCAAAACCTTCTTTGTGACCCTCTTCGCGCGCTGCCTGACGAATTTCTTCCAATTGCTCAGCAGTAAGAGGCTTGAGCTCTTCCTCTTGCTCGTCGTCGGCTTCGGGGGGCTCATATTGCCAGCGGCGGGGTTTATTTAACGCATTCACCTGAGAGCCCTGCTTGAGCTCCTCAGATGTCATGTCAGGTAAATCCCAACGATGTGTTACGTCTTTATCATCGGTCATTATGCGTTAAGCCCTTATAAGAATTCGTCACCGCCACCGCCGCCAAGCATAATTTCACCTGCGTCAGCCAGACGACGGGCCGCAGCAAGAATGTCTTTCTGCGCCGCTTCTACATCGCTAATACGAATGGGGCCCATAGCTTCAAGGTCATCACGCAGCATGTCGCCGGCACGTTTTGACATGTTCTTAAAGATTTTTTCCTGAACCGCTTCGTCTGCGCCTTTCATTGCTTTTTGCAGAACTTCGCCTTCAACTTCACGCAGCAAGGTCTGAATACCACGGTCGTCGACATCGACCAGGTTCTCGAACACAAACATCAGGTCCTGAATGTTCTGGCTCATTTCTTCGTCTTGCTCGCGGATAGAGTCCATCAACTGGCCTTCGATATTGGTATCCAGGTAGTTCATGATATTTGCAGCTGCCTTCAGGCCGCCCATCTTCGCAGCCTGAGCACCAGCCTGACCGGCAAACTGTTTTTCCATAATTTCGTTCAGTTCCTGCAATGCCGCCGGCTGAACTTCTTCTAAGTTGGCAATACGCATCATTAAGTCCAGACGTACTTTGTCCGGGAACTGCGCCATAATTTCGGCACTTTGCTCTGGGTCAAGATAAGACAGAACAATGGTCTGAATTTGCGGGTGCTCATTACGAATAATCGTTGCAACCTGTTTGGAATCCATCCACTTCAATGAGTCCAGGCCTTTTGAGCCACCGCCCATGACAATCTGCTCAATCAGGTTACCGGCTTTGTCTTCACCCAGAGCCGAGGTCAGTGCTTTACGCACAAACTCTTCACTCTTGAAGCCAATATTGGTGAACTTCTGAATTTCTTCCAGGAAGAGATGATGCACGGCATTAACCTTGTCCTGGTTAAAGTCCTCCAGGCTTGCCATGGCCATACCCACTTTCTGAACCTGCTTAGGTTCCAGGTGCTTCAATATCTGGGCAGCGTCTTCTTCCGACAAGCTCAGCAGCAAAATCGCGGCTTTCTCGACACCTTCTAAAGTATCGACGTCAAACTCGACCTTACCGCGCTTGGTTTTCATTTCTTGATTAGGCATCTTCGTTCAACCACGCTTTAACCACTTGTGAGGACAGTTCAGGCTCATTGGCAACCAACGCCCTTACTGCTTTCAGCAAGTCTTCATCTTTGTGCAGATCCGGTAATTGCAGGCTGCCATCCGCACCGAACCCTACCGCACTCTCATCAAATTGTGAGGATAACAGATCAATGGTTTCATCGCCCATCGATTCCTCATCAAGGAATGCTTCAGCATCGTCTTCAACACCAGATTCTGGATTCATCAGTTTCTTAAGCATTGGACGAACCACTGCCAGAATCAATACCATAATAACCAAAGCACCCATGACCAGACGGAAAGCACGCCAGAACCATGGCTCTTCCCATACCGGTGTTTCTCCGGCGCCTAAGTCAGGCAGTTGTGCAAAAGGCACTGAAACAACTTCAATACTGTCGCCACGGTTAATATCAAAACCCAAACCACCTTGAAGCAAGCGACGAATATTCGCCATCTCTTCGGCACTGGCTGCCTGAGGCTGATTTTCACCTGCCTCATTCGTTATTGTTTTCTGGTTAACCGCAACGGATACACTCAAACGTTCAACCGTGCCCGTTTGGCTGCGGGTATAAGTTACCGAGTTATCAAGCTCGTAATTGCGTGTCGCCTCGCGATGAGTGCTGCCGTTAGTCCCGCCACCAGCACTTCCTGCACCGGCCTCTTCCGGAATATCAGAATCAAGTGGCGGCTGATTCGTTAATGCACCAGGGATACCACCAATTGCGCTGCCGACAGAGCGGTTTTCGACCGTCATTTCACTGCGAATTGCCGGCATATCAGGATTAAACTGACGCTGAGTTTGTTCACGCTGGGTGAAGTCCATAGTGACATCAACCTGCGCGGTATAATTGTCATAGCCCAGCACAGGAATCAAAATACTGTCTATTTTCTTCAGGTATTCTTCTTCGCGCTTTTGTTCAATCTGATATTCGCGCGAACTTTTTGCCGCCAGGGCACTTTGTGAACCTGAGTTAAGCAAACGCCCGGCCTGATCAGTGACAGTAACGTGTTCAGTATTTAAACCGGTTACCGAAGACGCAACCATGTCAACAATCGAAGCAACTTCTTCTTCACTTAACGACGTACCACCGCGAACATTCAGCATAACCGACGCTTTCGGCTGCTTTTCACGACGGGCAAAAACATTTTCCTTCGGTACGGCCAGAAGTACTCTAGCCCCGGCCACTTTTTTTATTTCTTCAATAGCGCGCGCAAGCTGGACTTCACGGGAATGAATGAGTCGCTCTCGCTCCAGACGTTGGCTAACGCCAAAACCCGGTTCGCTCATTAATATTTCAGAACCATTATTGGTCGAGTTGCCGTAGTCTACTCCCGCACGAGTTAACTGCAGCTTGATTGCTTCATAATTCTCTTCCGGAACTGACACCGTATTGCCATCAACCTGGTACTCAATACCATTAGCATCCATATAGTCGAGCGTACTGATCAACTCCTGGGTTTCTAAATTACCTAGTGGACGGTAAGTTGATTCTTGTGCCCACAGCATAATAAAAACAGCAATGGCGACACAGATAGCCAGGGCTAAAACCACAATGACCTGACGAAGCATGTCAAAGTTACCCAGCATTGTCATAATACCGGTCTTCTCGCCGCCGTCTTCATTGCTTGTTCGGTTGCTGTCAGGTAAGTCGGTATCTTGTACCATTAAATCTGTTGATTCAGCCACGACTCATATCTCCAGTGCTGCTGCGGTTATACCGGCATTGACATAATTTCTTTGTACGCATCAACCACTTTGTTGCGTACCTGAACAGTTGCCTCAAACGCAATACCCGCTTTTTGGCTGGCGATCATAGTTTGCTCCAGCGTGACATTTGGGTCACCAAGCTCCATGCGTGTTTTTAAATCGCCTGAGGTTTGTTGCAATTCGTTAACGTTATCCATTGCGTTTTTCAGCATATTGGAAAAATCTGCTTGAGCAGTATTACCTTGCAGGGCGTTCACATTCGTAGGCTGGTCACGCTGAGAAGCCTGCGTGGCCATCGATTGTAACTGTTGGTAAAGTGCGTTTGCTTCCACTTTCATAATTAACCCCGTCAAAAATTCATCACTGACTCTATTTAAAGTTAACTATGCAAGCAAAATGCCAACTTATAAGATTGTGTAAAGAAAAGCCCTGAGATACAGGGCTAATAGTATAGACAGGAGTATTTTAAGTCGCCTTTAAGAGCCTGTCAGAGTAAGTCCCTGCTCACGAATCTTCGCTAGTTTGTAACGCAGCGTACGCGGACTAATTCCTAATTCATCCGCAACAGGTTGCCGTTTACCCTGATGGCGTTGCAGAGCTTCTTTGATAATTTGGTATTCCTGATGAAAAAGCGACTCATCCAGATTTTCCGATTTATCATCAGACGCGCTCACTTGCTCCGGAAACACACTCGCCGGTTCAGCGATATCATTAAGTTCCAGCATTAAATCATCGGGCTGAATTTCATCACCACGATGCAGAACCAGCGCACGTTGTACGACATTTTCCAGTTCACGAACATTACCCGGCCAGGAATACGACTGTAATTGCTTTATAGCAGCTGCCGAAAAAATGACAGGTGTTTTAATACCGGAACGCTGCTTGTGTCGCTGCAATAAGTTTTCAGCTAAAGGCACAATATCCGCAGGGCGTTCGCACAAAGACTTCCAGTGCAACGGGAACACGTTCAGCCGATACATGAGGTCTTCGCGCAACTGTCCCTCACGCACCGCTTGTTGAAGGTCACGGTTAGAGGTCGCAATTAAACGGACGTCGAGTTGAATGGTTTTACGTGAGCCCAGCCGTTCTACCTGACGTTCCTGAATAACCCGTAATAGTTTTGCCTGCAAATGCATAGCCATTTCGGTGACTTCGTCCAGCAACAAGGTACCACCCTGAGCGAGCTCAAACTTACCGGGAGACGACTGATTCGCACCAGTAAAAGCTCCTTTTTCATAGCCAAATAACATAGACTCAAGCATGTTTTCGGGTATGGCTGCACAATTAATCGCGACAAAGGGGCCATTTGCACGCTCAGAATGCTGATGAATATAACGTGCCAACACTTCTTTACCCGTGCCACTGGGCCCGGTAACCATTACGCTGGCTTCGCTGGCAGCTACCTTGCGTGCCATATTCAGAATAGCCTGGCTCGACTCTTCCTCGGCAACCGGTTCAATGTCGTTAATGGCACCGTCCGGCAAATACCTTTGTACCAAAGTCTGCAGTTTTTCTATTGAAAAAGGCTTCGTCAGGTAGTCGACAGCCCCTTCGCGCATTGCTACAACAGCATCATCCACCTTAGCAAAGGCGGTCATCATAATAACCGGAATGTCATATTGCTGATTGTTCATACTGCGCAATAATTGCAAACCATCAATACCCGGCATTTGAACGTCACTAATCACTAAAGCTACCGGCTCTTTTTTCAGTATTAACAAAGCCTCTTCACCATTTGCAGCTTCCAGACACTGGCAGTCCGCCAACTCCAAAGTATCGATAATTGCCTCACGCAAAGAAACATCGTCTTCAACAACCAGTACTTGTCGCTCAGCCATAACACACCTCATTCAGTCGGTTTTCTGACCACTGGTGCACCGGCAAAGACAAGGTGAAACGACTGCCTTTAGCTGGCTGGCTTTCCCAGTCAATACTCCCGTTATGTGCCTTAACTACCGTTTGCACAACCGCTAGTCCTAAACCGGTACCGTTGGACTTTTCTGTAAAAAATGGGGTGAAGATATTGTCCAGTCTTTCTTCAGGAATGCCGCAGCCCGCATCAATAACGGAAACTCGCCAGCTGTCATTATCGGCATCGGTCTTCACTAAGACCTCTTGTCCCGGCTGACTGGCATCAACAGCATTGTTAATCAGGTTTTGTATCGCCCCGACTAATGCGGTTTGATTTGCCCGCAACACAGCTCCGGAAGCTGAATCAATGCAATTAATTTTTACCTGGTGCTGCTCAGCATAGTTTTCGGTATTGGCAAGAACTTGCTCAATCAGGCTGTGAGTGCTGAGATCATCCAACATGGGTTGCTCACCACTTTTAGCAAACAACAACATGTCATTGACCTGCTGCTCTAATGAATGCAATCGGGAAAGCAGTTTTGCAGAAAAGCGCTGCTGCTTCACCGGGGAAATCGTGCCCTGTTTAAGGTTCTGCGCGTAAAGAATCGCGGCAGAAAGAGGCGTTCTTATTTGATGTGCCAGAGACGCAACCATCTTTCCCATGGACGATAAACGCTGCAGATGACTAATGCGGTTTTGCAGGCGACGGGTTTCAGTTAAGTCCGTTAAGACAATAAGCTGCCCTGGTTTTTCATTAACCACCGAGGTATCCAGCCTGACCCGGCGCCCGTTACGCAGAGACACTTCGTGCCAGTCATCAGCTTTAGGAGCAAACAGCTCGCTGACTAACTCGCGCCAGAGGTAACCTTTCAACGGATGACCCAAAAGCCCCGTTGCGTTGTCATTGCAATAATCCACAAGCCCATGACTGTCCAGTAAAATTACGGCATTTGGCATGGCATCAATAATTTGATGATAAGTGGCCATACTGACATCTCCAATTAACGACTATGGAGAGGTTAATGCAAAATAGATGCCAGTATAATTTCTATATTTTTCAATCGGTTGGGTTATTATTTGTTGTCAAAAGACTGACACTTACCTTTAGTCTTTCTGGATTCCGTACTTTTTCATCTTCTCAACCAGAGTCGTGCGCCGCATGCTAAGTAATTCCGCGGCCTTAGCCACCACCCAGTCCGACTTTTCCAGTGCCTGAGCAATCATTCCGGTTTCTATTTCTGTCAGCATGTCTTTTAAATTAACGCCATCGTCCGGTAATTCAGAGCTGTCATTAGCGGGTCCGACTTGCGCATCATCGCTGTCATCGTCCGACTCATTAAAAATGGCACTAAGCGCTTCACGCTCCAGCATTTCTTCCGGGTAGTCGGGGCTGGGAGCACTGTGCTCAACATGCTGATATTTAGGCGGCAAGTCAGGAACATCCACCAGGCTGTCAGGGTGCATAATGGTCAAGCGCTCAATCAGGTTCGTCAGTTCACGCACGTTACCCGGCCAACGATGATAAGAAAGCGACTCCAGTGCCCTTTCCGTAAAGCGCACGCCCACACCACGCTCCTTTTTGAAACGCTGGGTCAGCTCCTGTAATAACAGTGGTACATCTTCCTGACGCTCTCTCAATGCAGGCATTTCAATCGGGAAAACGTTCAAACGGTAATACAAGTCCTCGCGGAATTTACCGTCAATGATCATCTGCTCCAGCTCACGGTGGGTTGCTGCAACAACTCGTACGTCGGCAACAATACTTTTATTGCCACCTACGCGCTCAAAAGTGCGTTCCTGTAAAACCCGTAGCAGTTTCACCTGCATTGGCATTGGCATATCACCAATTTCATCCAGAAAGAGGGTTCCCCCCTGAGCCAGTTCAAAACGCCCTTTGCGCGCGCCTATTGCCCCGGTAAATGCCCCTTTCTCATGGCCGAACAATTCACTTTCTAATAAGTCTCCAGGAATGGCACCGCAGTTCACCGGCACAAAAGGCCCTTTGTTGCGTTCTGATAAATCATGGATACCGCGGGCGACAACTTCTTTACCGGTTCCGGACTCTCCCAGAACAAGAACGTTGGCGTCGGTAACCGCTACTTGCTCGATTAACTGCCGCACATGTTTCATGGTGCGGCCATTACCAATTAACGTCTGCTCCAGTTTACCACTGCCGGGATGCCGCGTTCTTGCGGGCTTAATTGGCATTTGCTGATGATACGCCTGACAGTAATGCAGCATATTGGACAAACTGGCGTAGTCAAAAGAGTCCTCCAAAGGACCAATGACATTGGCTTTTTGTAGCGCCTGATGCTGTTGCGTGTTCGCACAAATAAAAGGAAGGTGTGGCGAATCGCCGGCCAGCTCCATCAGGTTATCAATACCATTGCCGGCAATGACACACAGAGCATCAGTTGCAGAGAGTTTAAGAGTGTCCGAAGGAGATATGACTTCAACGGTTTCACCAATAAAGGTTAATACCGTTTCAAAATGCTGACGACGCTCTGGTTGCTGTTCAACCAGGTAGACTGTTCTTGTTTTTGTCATAGACGAGTTTACCGCAACGTCCTATTTCACATTTCCTAACACAAACGTTTCACCCGCACTCGAGAGATACCACTGCTCCTGCCCATCGACAGTTCGTGACTCTGCGTGTGAAACCCACTGATAGAATACATTGCGATGTACTCTTGCTGTCAATCCTCTTTGCATCACAATATAAGGGATGCCTTCTTTCATTGTGAGCGGATGTTCAGAACTTAATACCAGAGTATCACCGATATTGGTGGTTAACAGCAATAATTGCTCACCATCTTCTTCCCTTTGTTCCCAGTCGACGACAACAAAAGGCGTATCTTCAACAGTAATTTTAACTTGTTCAGCAGGTGTTACTAAAAAATAGTCGCCTTCCTCGACCACCAGAACCGAGGCAAACAGCTTAACCAGCGCTTGACGCTTTATCTGACTCCCCTGATAAAACCAATCACCATTAGCGGCAATGTGAATGGGAATCTCGCCACAATAAGGCGGATCCCACAATTCGGTTGGCGCGTGTTGATGTTTTTCCAGTTCAGAGATCAAACGGTTCAGTGACATAAATCAAAGCTTAGTCGACTAACTTCTTCTGTCTTAATAAATACCAAAGCGTTGCTTCTGTACGGTTTGATACTTTTATGGCCTTAAATATTGCCGATAAGTGCACACGAATGGTGCCTTCGGTAATACCCAGAATATTGGCTATCTCTTTATTTGATAAGCCCTGCGCCAATAATTGCATAATCTCTAATTGCCGTGGCGACAGGAAACTTTCCGCACCGCTGGATTTATCACGAGGTTCATTCAGATGCGGGTCATCAGGAATATGACGGTCACCATTTAGCAAGGCGCGAATAGCCAGTTTAGCCTGCTCCGCTGAACTGTCTTTCGGCAAGTAGCTACGAACCCCTGCAGCCAGTACCTGGCGTACTTCAGAGATGGAACGTGGTCGCGTAAACAAAACGATATGCGTACGCGGAGCAACTTTCTTTAAACGTTGCAGAGCTGGACGGATTTCAGCATCTGGCAAATCCATCTCTAAAAAAATCAGATCGTAATCATCAGCTGCTAAATAACTTTCCGCAATCTCAAACGAATCAGCCTCATAAATTGAGGGTTGATTCGCATAGTTGGTAAGAATTTGTATAAGACCAGCACGCATAAAAAATTGCGGATCAATAATTAGAACTTTCATCCTGAAATCCAAAATAATGCCTATTCAATTAACTTTTAGCATACCTAAATTATAACAGACAGCAAGTTTTTTACGGTTATCTAACAGCTTCCTGAATGTCATGTTAACTTAGTTAACAAAAACTTCCGGCAACACCTAGGCGGTTGTACAGTAAAAACGCTATAGTGTTGTCTAAATTATTTGCCACGGAGTTAAATTACAATGCGACGCATTACCTGCTTAGTTATAAGCCTGGGCTTATCCGCTTCAGCCATCGCCGACACCTTATATACCAACATGAAGGGATACACCCTGACCAGCCCTGCCGGAGAAAACGCGGTATTACAGGAGTTCTCCACCATGCTGGTGGAAAACGGAAAAATTCAGGCTATAGGCGGCGAGACTCTTGCCCAACGCTTTGCTGATATAGACAGTACGGTCGATATGAATGGCAAAACCGTACTCCCGGGGTTAACTGACGCCCACGGCCATATCCAAAGTTTAGGCAACAGTCTTTTACAGGTCGATTTGCGCGACACTGAATCGGTTTCTGATGCAGTCCAAAAAGTTCACAACTACGCCAAAGAGCAGCAGGAAATAGAATGGATTACCGGCCGCGGCTGGAACCAGGAACAATGGAAGAAAAAAGTCTTCCCCAGCGCAGCCAACCTTGATGAAGTTGTCAGTGACCGTCCTGTCTGGCTGATGCGCGTCGACGCGCACGCAGGCTGGGCAAACAGCGAAGCACTGCGCCGTGCGGGTATTGATAAAGATACCGTCTCTCCGGAAGGTGGTGAGATTGTCCGTGACGAACAGGGTAACCCCACCGGTGTTCTGGTCGATAATGCAATGCAGCTGGTTGAAGACATTATTCCCGAACCTTCGCTTCAACAGCAACGGGCCGCATATGAGTTGGCTTTTCAGCACCTGGTTAAACTTGGCATTACCAGCGTCCACGACGCAGGCATTAATTCTGACGAAATTTCTATATACAAAGGTTTGCATAACCAAGGGCGTATGCCGCTTCGGGTTTACGGCATGATCGCAGCAACAGAGCCGAAACTCGCTCAACTTCTGGCTGAGGGGCCTTACGAAACCCGGGACCAGAAACTGGCTATTCGCAGCGTTAAAATATATGCCGATGGTGCGCTTGGAAGCCGCGGAGCCGCCTTAATAGAGCCTTACAGCGATGACCATGACAACCACGGGTTAATGGTAACTTCAGAAGAGAAAATCCAGGATCTCTATAAACTGATCATCCCGCACGGTTTTCAGATAAATACCCACGCCATTGGCGACCGGGCTAACCGTGTCGTTCTGGATAATCTGGCCGAAGTCTATGATGAGCTGGGCGGTCGCAACTTACGTAATCGTATTGAACACGCACAAATTGTGCACCCGGATGACCTGAAACGTTTTACCGAGCTTAACCTAATTGCCTCGATGCAACCAACTCACGCTACCAGCGACAAAAATATGGCGGAAGATCGTCTGGGTTCTGAACGTATGGCCGGAGCCTATGCATGGCAAACATTGCTGGATGAGGGTACCGTTATCGCCGCAGGGTCTGACTTTCCGGTTGAATTAGCGAACCCTTTCTACGGGCTGCACGCAGCCGTTACTCGTCAGGACCGCGATAATATGCCTTCGGGTGGCTGGTACGCCGAAGAGAAAATGAGCCTTGAACAGGCTTTGCGTTCATTTACCATTGATGCCGCTTACAGTGCCTGGCAGGAAAAGTCACTCGGTTCGCTTGAACCCGGTAAATGGGCTGACTTTATTGTACTGGAGCAGGACCCTTTTGCCGTTGATGCCAGCCAAATTTGGCAGACTCAAGTTGAACAGACCTATGTTGCCGGCGAACGCGTTTACTAATGGAGTAGCAGCATCATGAACGATGACTTTCTGTTTTCTGAGGACGAGCCCGATGTGGCCGTTGAAGAGGTTTGCGAGCCTTATCATGTGTTGATTGTCGATGACGATGAGGAAATTCATACCATCACCAAAATGGCACTGGGTGAATTTAAGCTTGATGGGCGTCCGCTGGAGTTCCATTCGGTTTACTCGGGAAAAGACGCTATTGCGTTTTTGCAGGAAAACACCGACATCGCCATGATGCTGCTGGATGTGGTTATGGAAACTGACCACGCGGGCTTAGATGTCGCGCAATGGGTGAGAGAAACCCGGAAAAACCGGTTAATCCGAATTGTTCTGCGTACCGGGCAACCTGGTCAGGCACCAGAGGAAGACGTAATTGCGCGTTACGACATTGATGATTACAAAGAAAAAACCGAGCTGACTTATCGCAAACTGGTCACTCTTATGTACTCGTGCCTTCGCGCTTACCGAGACTTAAAAGCTATTGAACGCAACAAACGAGGCTTAGAAAAAGTCATTAACGCATCGGCAGAGGTGTTTTCGGCCCGCTCAATGCACGGCTTATGTCAGGGGATACTGGAACAGCTTGTTGCCCTAATCACCTTGTCTGACGACGCTATGTACTGCCGAATTGACGCACTAACCGCCAGCTCGAATACCAGTGAACCCTTTGAAATTATTGGTGGCACCGGAGAATACGAAGGTGCGGCAGGACAACCGATAAAAAGTGAAATTGACTGGGATATCGTTCGCCCAATGCAACAAAGTTCGCAAAATGTCGACTTCCGGATAGTAGACAATAATTACTACGGCCTTTATAAAACCAGCAGCTCACGCCAGTATTTGCTCTTCATTCGCGGTGTCCGTGACTTATCTGAGCTTGATCAAAACTTACTTGGCCTTTTTGTGAATAATAGCTCCATTGCTATTGATAACCTGCAGGCCACTGAGAACGAACGAGAGGCTCAGCGTGAATTGCTTTATTGCGTTGGAGAGGCTATTGAAAAGCACTCCATCGATGAAATCAGCCATCATGTTAAACGATCAGCCGAAATGGCCGGGCAACTGGCCATTTTTGCCGGTGCAACTCATGAACAGGCGGAAGCTTTAAAGCAAGCTGCATCAGTCTACGATATAGGTAAAGTATCGGTACAAATGGAGCTCGCTCAGCGTGCCGATGTCTTAAGCATTCACGACTATGAAGAGATCATGCAGAAGGTGATTCAGGGTCATGATTACTTACGTCAAACTGATACCGCTGTGGCGAAAATCGCCGCAGCTATTGCGCAGGATATTCATGAACGCTGGAATGGTTCAGGTTTTCCAAGCCAGAAGTCAGGCAAAGACATTGACCTTAATGCCCGTATAATGACTATTAGCAGCCATTTTGATGCACTGCGCACGCAGCGCAATTATCGTGACGCCAAAGAATCTAAAGACGCTGCCGATTATCTATTGCAACACAGCGGCAGGTTCTTCGACCCTGAGCTGGTCGGGCTTATGCTGGACAATCTGGATGCGATGGAAAAAATACGACAGCGTTATCTGGATAAAAAATAATATAATAGGCGACTGGAAACTGAAAACGGGGCCTTCCCCAAGTCCATAAGGAGCGGTCATGGATTTACAAGCAATGCGCAGAGAGTACGGTTTAGGCAGTTTGCACCGGGAGCAGTTGAATTCAGACCCGGTCAAACAATTTGAACTCTGGATGCAACAAGCCATAGACAGCGGCTTATTGAGCGATCCTACCGCGATGACAGTGGCAACGGTCAATAATGAACGTGTCCCAAGCCAGCGTATTGTTTTATTGAAAGGCTATGACCATAAAGGCTTCCGTTTTTACACCAATAAAAACAGTCAAAAAGGCCAGGATATAAGCACTAACTCGCAGGTTAATCTGCACTTTGCCTGGCTTCCGCTGGAACGACAAATTAGCATTACCGGCAGCGCTATCCCGCTGGACAGTGAAGATAACGACCGCTACTTCCATTCTCGTCCCAAAGAAAGCCAGGTAGCCGCCCTTGCTTCGCAGCAAAGCCGCCCGGTAGAAAGCCGCGACGTACTGGAAAGCCACTATAAGTCGCTACTGCGTGAATATGAGAATACCGAAGTGCCACGCCCTGAACACTGGGGTGGTTATTGCATCGAGCCTCAGCAATTTGAGTTCTGGCAAGGCGGCCAGCATCGTTTGCATGACCGCTACCTGTACAGCAAAGATGGCGCTTACTGGCGTATTACCCGCTTACAGCCTTAGGTAATTCAACCCCACAAAACTCAGCGCAGCGTTGCAGAACTTTTAACGTTGCGCGGCTGTAGTAAACACCCTGCTGCAATTGCTCACGTTTGCGTTGCTGAGCGGCTTCTCCGGGAATACGCACCGGTTGTTGTGGATCGGCTGCCGCACTTTTTCGGCTATCTTCCAACAAATCATCAACCTGCTGTAAAAACGCCTGTTTATCCCCAAACGCTTCCGGATCAATCACTTGTATCCATACCGAGTTCGCGTCACCGTCATCAGCACCCTGCCGGCGACCATACTGACTTAACGCCATGGACCAAATTTCGCTGAACAGTGTCAGACCATAACCTTTATAGCCGAGCTGTTCTCCACCCAGCGGCGCTATCGCGCTACCCGGCGAGTCGAAAAACGTTAACGGGTCGTCGGTCCATTCGCCATCGGGTTTAATCAATGCTTTGTATGGCAACTTAGTGCCGTTGGCTTTTGCCTGACGCACTTTCCCCGCGGCAGTCATAGAAAAGCTAATATCAAATAGCAGTGGATTGCCGGAGCTGGGCACGCCCACCGCAAAAGGGTTGGGAGAAAATACCGCTTCCTTACCACCAAAAGGTGCCACAGCACGTTGGCCGGGCGTTGAGCACATCAGACTGACGACCAACCCCTGCTCAGTCGCTATAGTCAAATAAGCGGCTAATGAGGCTACATGCTGACTGCGTCTTACAACCACGGTTCCGGTACCGGCTTGTTGCGCCATTTTGCAGGCGGCATCAATAGCCTGCGGCACCACGTAGGGACCCGGTAAAAATTGGGCGTCCCAGTTCGCAGCCGCAGCACGCTCACTTAATACCACAGGCTGCCCTTTTGCCAGGCTTTTACCCTCACGCAGCCATTGGCAATTGTTCAGCAGGCGAATTAAACCATGGGTACTAAAACCCAGTAAATCGCCTTCCAACAGGTAATAACTCACATTGCGCGCGACCTCCCCCGAAGCCCCCGCCTCGGTCAGACAAGTTCGCGCCCAGTCCGATAATTCTGAATAATCAAAACGTACAACATCAGTGCTCATGAAATTTCCTCTTGGTCACGGCCTGCAGGTCGTTTAAGCTACGCATACGACATTATCAAGGAGTAGAGATTGTGTCATCAGCTAACACAATAAACCGCATTGCCGTTATAACCAGTGGTGGCGATGCCCCGGGCATGAATGCCGCTATCCGAGCCGTTGTTCTGGCCGCGGAGAACTATGGTATCGAGGTCATGGGCTTTCGTCATGGCTATGAAGGACTCTTAAATAACGACTTTGTAAAGTTAGATCGCAAAGACGTTGAACACATATTGCAGTATTCGGGCACTATTATTAAAAGTGCCCGCAGTGAGCGTTTCAGAACCGAGGAAGGTGCGCGCGAAGCAGCAACAAATTTAGACGCGCATCAAATTGATGCCTTTATCGTTATTGGCGGCGACGGTTCATTTCGCGGCGCTGAGCATTTAGCCAACTTTTGGGAAGGTCCCATTATAGGCATACCCGGCACCATCGATAATGATCTCTTTGGCACGGATAACACTATTGGCTATGACACGGCAGTAGAAACAGCCATGGATGCGCTGGATAAAATTCGGGATACCGCCGAGGCCATGGATCGCGTATTCATTGTCGAGGTTATGGGCCGCAATGCCGGTTATATTGGTATTAGCAGCGCTATGGCAAGTGGTGCCGAGCGAATGATTCTGCCAGAGCTACAAAAAGATAAACCCTTAACCGTAGCGGCTTTGGTTAAGCACATTGAGTCAGTACAGCGCGTACGCGGAGACTCCAGCTACGTTATGGTGTTATGTGAAAATCAATGGCCTGGTGGTGCAGTTCGACTTGCGGAACAGTTAGAAGATCGTCTTAACTTACCCTGTCGTCCGTGTTTACTCGGCCACGTTCAACGCGGCGGACGCCCTACGGCAATGGATCGTATTTTAGGTACTCGTCTGGGTGTGCACGCTGTTGAGTTAGCCCGGCAACAGAAAACTGGCGTTATGGCTGGTGTTACCGCGAACGAACTCAGCGAAACACCGTTCGCTGACACTTGGACTCAACGTAAAAAATTGAGCGAAGAGTTAATTAATATTCAACAAAGTCTGTTTAATCCGATCAAAAAAGATCGCAGCAAATCGACAAAGTAAGAGAGGTCTGCAACGACAATGCCCCTAACGCCACTAACGGTGCCACTACCCGTACCATTAAATGACCCGAGCCGCCCGTTTTTCGGCGCCGAGCACAGCACCGATTTACACCCGGGACATACCCATATTCTTGGGTTTGGTTTTGATGGTACCGCCTGTTTTCGTAAAGGCACCCGAGAAGGGCCCGACGGTTTACGCGCGGTTTCTGAGGACATTGAATCTTACTCGCCGTACCTTGACGCCGACTTAGAAGATCAAAGCTTCTACGACTTAGGCAACCTGCGTCTGGGCTTCGATGACGATGAAGAAAAGCAATGGCATCACGCGGTTCACGACTTTAACGCGATATTTGATTCCGTCGACCTGGCTCAGCAAAAAATTAAACTGCTGACCTTAGGCGGTGAGCATTCTATTTCTTATGCGCCTATTGTGAAGTACTTGCGACAATACCCCGATATGGTGTTGCTGCATCTGGATGCTCACGCTGATTTACGCGATGGCTTCCTCGGCTACCATTATTCGCATGCATCTATTATTCGTCGTTCAGTCGATCACTTTGGTCCCGGCCATGAGCTCATTCAATACGGCATTCGCTCCGGGACACGCGACGAGTACCAATGGATGAAAGAACACAAAACCATTCGCAGTTCGCGTAAAGACTTTCTCGACAGTGTGGAAGCTATTGCTAAAGACCGTCCGGTTTACCTGACGCTGGATCTCGATTATTTCGATCCTTCTTTTTTACCTGGCACAGGAACTCCGGAGCCGGGCGGTGAAGATTTCCATTCCTTTGTCAGCCTGATGAAACTCCTGCGCCAGAAAAATCTGGTGGGTGCTGACGTGGTTGAATTGTCACCACAAATAGACCCAACCGGTAACTCCGACGTGTTCGCCGCTAAAATTGTGCGCGAATTATTACTCGTTTTACAACAGTCGGGAGCCTGAGATGTCAGACTGGAATATTGATCAAGCAGAAGAACTGTACGGTGTTAACCGCTGGGGCGCGGGCTATTTCTCCATTGGCGAAAACGGCAATATTCAAATTCGCCCCAACCACCGCCTGCCAGATGTCACCATTGATATGAAAGAAGTCGTGGATGAAATTATTTCGGAGGGTATTCAGTTTCCGGCTGTTATCCGTTTTCATGACATTTTGCGCTCGCAGGTTGAAATCATTAACGAGACTTTCGGTAAACTGATAGCTGACGCCAATTATCAAGGGCAGTATTGCGGTGTATTTCCCATTAAAGTGAACCAAATGCGCGAAGTGGTTGAAGAGATCATGGACGCCGGTGAACCTTATAACTATGGCCTTGAGGCCGGCTCTAAGCCGGAGCTGATGGCAGTAATGGCGTACAACGACAATCCCGATGCGCTGACGATTCTCAACGGTTACAAAGACAAAGACTACCTGACTCTGGCACTGCTTGGCCGCCAGCTTAAACGCAAAATGATCATCGTTATTGAAAAGTTCAGCGAGCTGGAAATGCTGATCCCGTTGGCGAAACAAATGGGTGTTGAGCCTATGATTGGCCTGCGCTCAAAAATGATGGTGAAAAGCTCCGGTAAGTGGGCCAGCTCCAGTGGCGACCGCGCCAAGTTTGGTTTAAGTATTGCCGAAATTTTGAATGTTATTGAACGCCTGCGCGAAGAAGACATGCTGCACTGTGCCAAGCTGCTGCATTTTCACATTGGCAGCCAGTTGTCCGATATTCGTAAAATTAAAGAAGCCGTCAACGAAGGCGCGCGTCTGTACGCCAAATTAGTTCAGGAAGGTGTGCCTTTAGAATACCTGGATATCGGCGGCGGTCTAGGCATCGACTACGACGGTACCAGCACCACCAGCGACTCCTCACGTAACTACTCAACTGAAGAATACGTAGCTGACGTTGTCTGGGGTGTGAAGCAAATTTGTGACCTGGAACAGGTGCCCCACCCTAATTTAGTCAGTGAAAGTGGTCGTGCGATGACTGCGCACCACAGCTGCGTGGTCACTAATATTGTGGGCGAAATGAAACCAGCGGGTACCCAATTCGATATCAGCGCCAGCGAGAACGAACACATTTTAGTTAAGAACATGCGCGAACTGCACAGCTCCGGCGACCAGTTCCACCCGCAGGAACGTTATAACGACGCCGCCGGCTATAAGCAAAATGCCTACGAAGCCTTTAAACTGGGTATATTATCACTCAGTGAAATGGCCAAGCTGGACACCATGTACTGGCAAATACTTACCGACATTCACCATTCGCTGGATAAAGACAGTTACGTTATTCAGGAGCTGGAAGAGTTAGAAGACATGCTCGCCAGTCAGTACCTGTGTAACTTTTCGGTATTTCAGTCAGCCGCCGATACCTGGGCCATCGGGCAAGTACTGCCAGTGGTGCCTATCTCGCGCCTGAACGAACAGCCCGAAGTACGCTGCTCAATTGTCGATATTACCTGCGATAGTGACGGTAAGCTCAGCAAATACATTGAAGGTACTGAAATTAGCGATAATATTCCGATGCATAGCCTGCGCAAAGGCGAGGACTACCACGTAGGTTTATTCCTCACCGGCGCCTACCAGGACGTTATGGGCGATATGCACAACCTGTTTGGCCGCCTGACCGAAGTGCATGTTTACTGTCACGACGATGAACCCGGCGACTTTTATATTGAAGAAGTGGTACCGGGAACATCGGCCGAAAAAGTACTACAAACCATGCAGTACAATACCGAGTACATGGCCAAAACAGTGAAGAAACAAATTGACCGTCAGGTACGTAAAGGCTCACTGGCGCCACGTGAAGGTGTTCGCTGGACAAATTTTTACGAGCACTGTTTAGCCGGCAGCACCTACTTACGCGTTGAATAATTCACCAAAACAACCGCTTAATGTGCAATTACTGAGCAAACAGTAAAAAAGGCACGAAAAGCGGTTGACTCGAAACCGAAAAAAACGTTTAATACACGCCGTTGCCCGGATAGCTCAGTCGGTAGAGCAGAGGATTGAAAATCCTCGTGTCGGTGGTTCGATTCCGCCTCCGGGCACCACATATTGCAAGGCCTCGCTGGAAACAGCGGGGCTTTTTTGTTTTAGGCATTGTGCCAATTTTGTACCAACCAAGCCTTCATCAATGCAAAGATAAAAAAGCACGCCCAAGAACGAGCGTGCTTAAATACTTCAACTTATTCTACATGGGTTCCTTTAAAACGTTGTACTAAGTAATACAACGCTGGCAGCACCACCAAAGTCAATAATGTCGACGAGACAATGCCGCCGATTACCACAGTAGCCAGTGGTCGCTGTACCTCAGCGCCGACACCGGTATTAAATGCCATAGGGACAAAGCCCAGGCTAGCTACGAGGGCAGTCATCAGTACAGGTCTTAACCGCTGTTGCGCGCCTTCAAACACCGCATCTTTCAATGGCAGTCCGTCGCGCAGCAGTTGCCGTATGAATGTCAGCATGACCACGCCGTTCAAAACCGCCACGCCCGACAGTGCAATGAAGCCGACTGCAGCGGAAATTGATAGCGGCATATCACGCAGCGCTAATGCGAATATCCCGCCGGTCAGCCCTAAGGGAACGCCTGTGAATATGACGAGTGCACTGCTCAGCGAATTAAACGCACTGTATAGCAGGCCAATAATTAATAGCAGCGCTAATGGCACAACCAAACTCAACCGTTGGGAAGCTGATTGCAGCTGTTCAAAGGTACCGTCGTAGTTAACCCAATAACCTGCTGGCAAATCAACCTCAGTCGTTAGCGCATCCTGAACATCTGCCACAAAAGAGCCCAAATCACGATCTTCAACATTCGCACTCACAATAACATTGCGTTTGCTGCTTTCTCGGTTAATTTGGTTCGGTCCACTTTCCAAACTCAATTCGGCGACCTCTCCCAACGGCACATAGCGCAGCTCAGGGTTGCCGGCAGGCAGATCAATAGGCAGTGATTTAAGCTGTTCAATGCTCTTACGCCATTCTTTGTCGAGACGTACCATTAGCTTGAAGCGTTTATCCCCCTCGTAAATAATCCCTGACTGAACTCCACCAACCGCAGCTTGAACTGCTCGCTGTACATCAGCGACTGTTAGGCCTAATAACGCTAAATGATCACGCTTAGGTATCACTGAGAGTGTCGATAAACCGGTCATTTGTTCAACCCGAACATCAGCAGCGCCATCAACGGTGCGAATGACTGCCGCGGCTGAGTCGCCTAACCGTTTAAGCGTTTGCAAGTCATCGCCATAAATACGAACCCCCAAGTCAGCTCGAACGCCTGCAATAAGTTCGTTAAACCGCATTTCAATCGGTTGAGTGAACTCGTACTTATTACCGGGAAGCTCTTGCACAGCAGTTCGTATTTCAGCAACCAGTTGCTCTTTGGTTTTTTCTGGGTTTAGCCAGTCCTCACGCTCCTTTAAAATAATAATGGTATCAGCGACGCTCGGTGGCATAGGGTCGGTCGCAACATCCGGGGTACCAATTTTTGAGAAGACCAGTTTAACTTCGTCAAAGCGTGACACCACAGACTCGACATCTTTTTGCATTGCTATAGACTGCTGCAAGCCAGTCCCCGGAATGCGCAAGGCTTGCATGGCAATATCGCCTTCATCAAGCTGTGGCAAAAACTCAGTTCCCATGCGACTCGCCTGAAACATTGATACCGCAAACAGCCCAAAGCCAAGCAAAATAATGACAACTGGAAGCTTCAGTGTTTGCCGTAAAACCGGCTGATACACTTTGCGGGCGGCTCGCATTATTCGGTTTTCACCGTGCTTAATATTGCCACGGACAAATATTGCAATAGCAGCGGGTACAAAGGTAACGCTGAAAATCAGAGCCCCTAAAAGCGCGGCTACGACAGTAAACGCCATGGGATGAAACATTTTGCCTTCAACACCACTTAACGCAAATATGGGCAAGTACACCAGCATAATAATAAGCACACCAAATACCGCAGGGTTAAATACCTCACGAGTACTATGGGTTACTTCAATTAAGCGCTCTTTAGTGGTAAGTACCCGGCCTAAGCGTTGCTGTGCAATTCCAAGCCGTCGCAAAGCGTTTTCAACCACAATGACCGCACCATCGACGATAATACCAAAATCAATTGCGCCCAGGCTCATTAAATTACCAGACACCTTGTTGGCGACCATGCCGCTTACCGCAAACAGCATACTCAAGGGAATAACGCACGCCGTAATCAGTGCTGCACGGACATTTCCAAGCAGAATGAAAAGCACCACAATAACCAGCACCGCACCTTCAAACAGGTTTTTCTCGACCGTTGCAATAGTTTTATCAACGAGAGAAGTACGGTTATACACCGTTTCAATCACCACCCCGTCTGGCAAGCTTCGTTGCACCTCCTCAATTTTATTGGCGACATTCTGTGCAACGATGCGACTGTTTTCGCCAATAAGCATCATGGCCGTGCCCAATACCACCTCGCTCTCGCCCGAGGTTGAAGCGCCAGTGCGTAATTGTTCTCCCAGTTTGACCTCAGCTACGTCACTCACGCGCACCGGTGCATCATCACGTTTTGTCACGACCACATCACGAATATCGTCAAGTGTCTTAAGCTGTCCAGGCGAACGCACCAACCATTGCTCACCATTTTTCTCGATATAACCGGCACCAGCGTTTCTATTGTTAAGATCCAATGCTGCCAAAAGGTCCTGCATGGTCACTTTATAGGCCAGCATACGACCGGGGATGGGAGCCACCTGGTATTGCTTTTCATAACCCCCCACACTATTAATCTCGGTAACACCGGGCACCTTGACCAGTTGCGGCTTAATGATCCAATCCTGGATGGTACGCAACTGCTCGGGCGTATACGCCTCGCCATCGGCATTGGTAGCCCCCTCTTTCGCGCGTACTACATAATTAACAATTTCACCAAGGCCGGAGGCTATTGGCCCCATCGTCGGCTCGATACCGTCGGGTACTTCTCCCCTTACCTTTTGCAATCGCTCACTGATTTGCTGTCTAGCCCAGTAAATATCGGTGCCCTCTTCAAACACCACGGTAACTTGCGACAACCCATAGCGTGAGATCGAGCGGGTGTAGTCCAGCTTTGGTAAACCTGCCATCGCGGTTTCCACCGGATAAGAAATACGTTGTTCGGTTTCTAATGGCGAATAGCCTGGCGCTTCTGAATTTATCTGTACCTGAACATTGGTAATATCCGGCACAGCATCGATGGGTAGCTTTAATGTGCTATAAACGCCCGCAGCTGCTACTAACAAGGTTGCGGCAAGCACCAGCCATCGACGATCAACCGCAAAGCGAATGAGTGCATCTATCATTGTTTAGTCTCCCTAATGGCTGTGGCCTGCGCCTTGTTTTAGAATGTCAGCCTTTATCAAGTAGCTGTTTTCAACGACATAACTTTCGCCATTCTCAATACCCGATAACACCTCGGTGTATTCACCGTCAGTTCGGCCTAACTCAACTTCCCTGGCTTCGAAACGATTACCCTCTTTAATAAAAACAACGGGGTTATTTTCTAAACGTTGAACAGCATCATTGTTTATCGCCAAGCTCGCGTTAAAGCTGTCTGTAACGACATCCGCTTTTACGTGCATTCCCGGTCGCCAATGCCCCGACTGATTGTGCAACTCGATAAGTGCGCGTGCAATATGTCCGCCAGTCATTTGTGGCGAGATATAAGACACAGTTCCTTCGACGGTTTTATGATGATGCAAGTCGTACACATAGGTCGTTTGCTCTTCTTCTAACGACTCAATGTTCTCCGGGAACGCTGAAAGCTCTACCCAGACCGATGATGGATCCAGGACTTCAAATAATGGCTTTTGCTCAACCACTTCACCAACATTGGTAAAACGTGCAGTTACCTCTCCGCTAATTGGGCTGATGACTTCAAATGCCGTGCCTGTCGTAACATTCTCAACAACAGCCAGAGTTTGCCCGGCTTTTATGGCATCGCCGATATTGGCCTTTAGTGCCGTAACAATACCTTTGTACTTCGCTCCGATATGCACAATATTGTTATTATTGGGGGCTATTACACCGAAAATTGTTTGCTTTACTCGAATGCTTTGAGCGCTCGCTGTTGCCAACGTTAATTTCGCGTTTTCTATTGCTGCATCACTTAAATTGGTATGGGGTGCTTCATGCTCTTCGTGTTCTTTCTCATAAGCCAATGCGGGCAGTGAAAAACTGGCAATGCAGATAATTGTAATCAATGTGTTGAGTTTCATTGTTGTACTCCTAAAAACGGCTGTCCGGTCATGCGCTCTAATTCGATGATGTCGCTGTAAATCGCATGTTTCCGAGAAACTTTTTCGTACTCGAGTTTGGCTAACTCCGTTTGCGCGTCTAACACTTGCAACAAAGAGTGCGTTCCGCGTGCGTAACCCTGTTGAGTCTGTTCAAGTAATTGCTCAGATAATGGCATCAGTCGCTGATTTATCTTTTGCAGATAACTTTGGTGAGTTTGCAAACTGTGCACTAGCGATAAAGCCAGTGATTTTAGTTGCTGCCGAACCTGTTTTTGCTGCGCCAGGATAGACTGATGCAGTAATCGGCTTTGTTTTATGCGACCGACGTTAGGGTCAGTGAACTGCAATGGCATCGATGCCTGGACGATTAAACCTACATCATCGAACTCATTATTGTAGCGAGCCCCGACACCAACGGTAATATCCGACTTTGAGTCCGCTGCTAACGCTCTGGCTTGCGCTTGTAGAAGTTGCTCAGAGTCCAGTAAACGCAAATACTCCGGCGCCCGATTAACAGCCGATAACACGTTGGCTTTTTCCGGGAGGCTTAGCGGAAAAGTAAAGTCTCCAGAGACGCGCGTAAAATTGAGCTCGCCTGCCCACATTGAAGCCAGTTCAGCTTGTTGCTTTTTCAGTTTACCGTTCAACTCGTCAGAGAAAGCGTATTGGCGCTCTAACTGTAATTTAATGCGAATAACCTCGGATTTAGGCACCGCGCCAGCTTCTACACGCTCCTGTGCCACTTTTATCAGTCGCTCAGTTCGCTGAATTTGACGCTCGCTGGTATGCGCGACTTGCTGAAGTTTTAAAATGTCATAGAAACGCTGTGTGGTTTCTGCCAAAACCTCAATTTGACGATACTCAAACTCTGCTCGCTGAGCTTTCTCTTTTTCGGTTGCAGCTTTAACTCGTAACTGCCGTTTGTCCCCTAACTCTATGAGCTGAGAAAAGGATACGGTCAATTGTGAGTTACTGATACCTTCTAGCCGTCCTGAGCCGGCAAAGTTTTCTATTTCCGCAGATACCCTTGGGTTCGCTGAAAACTCAGCCTGCTCTATCAGTGCTCCTGCAGCTCGTATTTTATAATCATACTCCAGTAACTCAGGGTTATTCTTGATCGTTTTTTGTAACGCTTCTTTCAGCTTTAAATCTGTCGTCGCAGCCGTCGCCACAGGCACTAGCGCACCTAAGCAAAAGGCTGCCACGAAGTATAAATACTTCATGTTGCTTCTCCATTAACTTATAGGTTTTAAAAAGTCTAAGTTAACGGTTACGCGTTTGGTGGAGGTACAGGGGGTTGGTGAGTCAGGCTTTGGTCAAAACCTACCGAGTTTGAGTTGGGTGCCAAAATAACAGGCACGGCTGAAATTAAGAGGTTATAACCAGTAATGCAACTAATATGAGGTTGTGTTTGTTGTTTACTATCATATATTGATTTATTTAAGTCTTGATTTTCACGCTCAATTTCTAAGACTAAGTCATACGCAACTCCTGCACTCTTTATTGAAGACTGACTGAAAGTACCAGCCACAGGAGCACAGGCAAAAGAGCTATGAATGAGCACAGTCAGTATTAAAAACCAAGATATTTTCATTCAATTACCCCACTCAATATAAATTCCTAATCCATCCAAAATAAGCTCGGCCATATTAATTATTATACTTACTATTTACTTAGAACCCGGTAGATTCGGTATCATTGAGACCTGCAAGTTGCTTAACAGTAATAGGATAACTCCTAGGGTAATTGCAATATCGGCAATATTAAAAACTGGCAATTGCCACGTTTGCCAACCTAGATGAAGGGAGTCGACAACATAGCCACGAAACAGTCGGTCAATGAGGTTCCCAACCGCCCCCCCAAGAATCAGCCCGTAGCTAATGCCATCCCGTTTACTTACTTTATTAAAGATCAACCTCGTTAAAGCCACAGACATTAGCAGAGCAACCCCAATAAAAAAATAGCGCTGCCAACCTCCACCATTTGAAAGCAGGCCAAATGCCGCACCAGTGTTCCAAGTGTGTACCCAATTGAAAAAAGGGGTCAATGAAATCGAATCACCGTAAGCTATTGATTGCTGCGTCTGCCACTTGATCACTTGGTCAAAGACTACAGTTAAACCAGAAATTAACAGAGAAATATAGGGCGAAAATCCTTTATCAACGCAGGACATTCAGTTCCCCTTCAGTGCAAAAATGCGTCTTGACCCGTTAAGCACGATTAAACCTGCTATGCTACCTATAATAAGATCTGGGTAATTCGACCCGGTCAACGCAACGAGGATGCCAGCGATGATTACGCCAAGGTTAATCACTACATCATTAGCTGAAAAAATCCAACTTGCTTTCATATGCGCACCACCTCCTCTATGTTTGGAGATAAGTAGAAGACAGATGGTATTGCCAATCAACGCGACAAATGCAATCCCCATCATCGCAAGTGACTCAGGTTCACTCCCGAATACGAAGCGTCTCACAACTTCTGCAAGTACACCCAGAGCCAAAACCAGTTGTAGTACGCCAGCTAGGTGCGCAGCACGTATTTGCATATTAACACTACGCGCTACGGCATAAAGAGAAAGCCCGTAAACTGCCGCATCGGCAAAATTATCTAAAGATTCCCCAATCAAACCAGCAGACTGCCAAAGCAGTCCGGCAGTCATTTCCACCAAGAACAGAAGAGTATTGATGGTGAGCAACCAACACAAGGTGCGGGACTCCTGCTTATCCGAACTTGCCGAAAACTCCTCAGCTTTGATTGCCTCGGAGTCCGCAGCAGTGTCTCTTTCAAGCGAGGCACCCAAACCTAGAGTCTCTAATTTAGAAGTAATAAAGGCTGTCTCACCATCATGTAATACCTTCAGCCGACGGTTTGACAAGTCGAAGGATAATGAATGAATTTCCTCAAACCCATTCAGTGCCAAGCGAATCATTCGTTCTTCTGATGGGCAATCCATTTTTGCTACAGAGTAAACGATGAGCCGTTTACCTGACTCTTCGTAGGCATTTTTTGAGTCGCCATTTGTTCGAACCGTATCAAAGGAACTAGCCATCGTATTACTTACCTTAAATATATAGTTTCACAATTAAAAACTATAAAGTTACTATAAGGTCAAGAAATTACTTAACTAGATAGGAAATTTTCTTATGCGTATTGGTCAACTAGCAGACTTATTAGGAATTCAAACCCAGACAATAAGGTTCTATGAAAAAAAGGGTTTGTTACCTTTACCAGCTCGTAGTTATAACGGATATCGAGTATACACTGAAAAACATTACAAAAGACTTAAGTTTGTATGTAGCTGCAGAGCTATAGGCCTTTCATTATCTGAAACCCGCAGATTACAAGATTATCAAGACAATCCACATCAACCTTGCTCAGCCGTTAATACCCTGATTGATGAACACATAATGCACATACGCTCTCAAATTACTTCTTTGCAAGATCTTGAGAAGCAACTCACTTCAATTAGAACAAGTTGTACTGGCCAAAGCAAAGTTATTGCGTGTACAGTTCTTAATAAAATTGATGAAATAGAATCTGTTAGTTGTAACCGAGACGTCTAAATTTCCGGAGGTTACACAACGTACTTACACAATTTTTTAAGGTTGTCCAGCGGAGCTTCGTTAGGCTACTGAGTGTCTAGTGAACTAGTGGCGATTCAGAATGCACTAGTTGAGAACTATTTTTAATTAATGTACCGTTAAGCTGCTTATTTAGAACTGTAGGTAATGATGCTTAGACTCGGATTTTTAATACTGGTGCTTGTTGCTGTTCTGACTCAAATCAGTCAGGCGGTTGCTGATGTGCATCAATCTCACCAGTCCTCTTCTGAGCAACACCTCAATTTTGAGCATGACGAATCGCACATCGATAAGCGAAACCTCCCTAAAAGTGGCGAAGTCAGCTTTGACTGCCATCATTGCTGTCACTGCCATGGTTCATTTCATTTATATGCTATGAAGGCTGAAAAAACTCTCGCTTTACCACGAATGGGCACAATACGTCCTGGGTATACTGAGTTTTACACTAACCCTCTATCATCGCCGCTGTTCCGGCCTCCTATCTCCTCATAACTGCCTAATAAGCTGCTTTAGCAGCGCAAAAAAATCATTATTTTACGCAGTAATATGACTGAGGAGTCTATCTATGGGTCCGTTTTCGACACATAGCAAACGCTTGTTTATTGCCGTTAGTCTGGCAATAAGTTCAAGCTACGCCAATGCACAACAGTTGCCCGAGCGATGGCAACAAACTGTTCAGCAACACCCCAGTGTTGAAGCAGCTCAACAGCAGGCTGAAGCTCTCATTCAACAGGGCAAGCAATTAAATCAGCCTTTGTACAACCCTAGCTTATCGTCACGCTTAGAGCGCGAGGGTGACATCAATAATTACACTGTTGGCCTAAGCCAAACGCTGGACTGGAGCACTCGCAATGAAGCACGAGCCAGTCAGAGTGACGCCATGACGGCTATGGCAGTGAGTATTTATCGCCAGTCGGCGACATCGCATGCTAAAACTCTGTTGAATGCCTATGTGCAATGGCTGGATGCAAAACAGCGTTACGCACTGGCCAAGCAGCAAGAGAAAATCGTTAAACAGGCGATAAGCCTGGTTGCCGAACGACGTAAAGCCGGTGACTTAGGTGCCGTCGACGAACAACTGACGGTACTCGCACTAAGTCGGCAACTGCAACAAACGGCAGCGGCTTATCAACAACTGCAATCCGCTGAAGCAGAGTTAAACGCTCTGCTAACAACGTCTGATGTCGGTCAACTCTCCATTAATGAGGAGCTATTTAACGTTGAACCTGCGTTAACGACTCGTTGGCAACAACATCCAGCGTTAAAAGCCGCTTACCTGCAATGGCAATTAAAGCGCGCCGATGTCGACTGGAAACGCTCGTTAACCACCGCCAACCCAACCATAGGCGTCGAAGCGGGCGAGAGCGATAACGAAACAGTAGTTGGCTTATCATTCAGCATTCCACTACAGATTCGCAATAACTACAGCGATGCGGTACGCGCAGCCAATAGCGAAGCTGTTGCTGAAGAAAAACGTTTGATTGCACTAAGGCAACAATGGCAAGCAGCACTGAAATCATCTCTTAACAATTATCGTTTTGTGAAAAAACAGTGGCAAAGCTGGCAAAAAGACTTTCAATCTCGGCAGGATGAGTCGATGCAGGTGATTGAGCAGTCCTGGCTCGCCGGTGACCTATCCACCACAGACTACCTCACCGCTGTGCAACAGCAGCTCGATAGCCAATTTGCAGGGATAGCGCTGCAAACACAATATCGGTTGGCCGCCATTGAATGGTTGTACCGTTCGGGCGAACTCAGTAAAGCGCTGACGTTATCGCCGTTAAGCCAGCCAACAAACGCAGAGATTGGAGAGTAAACGATGTCAGTAAAACCTTTATACGCAGCAATAGCACTTGCGCTGAGCTTTTCGGTTATGGCGCAGGATGAACACGGACACGACGAAAAAGAAGATACCCACAAGGAAAAAGGCAAACACGAGCAAGGTGAACATAAGGAAAGTGCAGGCGTGGAGCTATCCAGCAAGCAGCTGTCCATGGCGGATATCACCACGCGAACCTTGCAAACTCAAGTTATTGAATACCCGGTTTATGCTCCGGGCGAGGTGGTTGCTAACGACTTTAATAGCTATATCGTGAGTCCGCGCATCGATTCGACCGTTCTCAAACGTTTTGTCAGTATTGGCGACCACGTCGAAAAAGGTGAACCACTAGCCACCCTCTTCAGCGCCACCATGGCGGAGGCGCAAAGTCAGTATTTGGTCACACTTAACGAATGGCAACGCGTGCAGTCACTCGGTGAGTCAACGGTTGGTGAAAAACGCTTTGTTGAAGCGAAAAACGCCTTTACCTCAGCGCAAGCGCAACTCAAAGCATTTGGTATGTCAGCCAGTGATATTAAGCGTTTAAGTAAACCTGACTACCCTATCGGCGAATACCAACTGACCTCAGAAATTGGCGGGATTGTGGTTAGCGATAACTTCAAGCAGGGTCAGCCAGTCAATGCCGGTAACCACTTGGTTGAAGTTCTGCAAGAAGAAACCTTGTGGGTGAATGCTCGGCTACCGGGCTCAGCTGACCTTAATGTGCAGTTTGGTGATCCTGTTACAGTGAGTGTCGACAATCAGCGCTTTGCGGCAAAAGTCATTCAGGAAGGCCACACAATAGACCATAAAACCCGCACCCGAACGGTACGACTTGCGGTAAATAACGAAAAGGACCAATTACACCCTGGTTTATTTGCGGATGTTTATTTCTCAGTCAAGTCGGATGGACCGGTGCTTGCAGTTAAGGACTCAGCCTTAATGCGGGCATCTGATGGTGACTGGCAGATATTCATTGAGCACGAACCCGGAAAGTTTGAACCGAAGAAAGTCGAATTGGTTGATGAAAAAGGTCCGTGGAAAGTCATTCGAGGCGTTAAGGAAGGCACAGAGTACGTCGATAACGGCGCGTTTTTCGTTCGCTCTCAAATCGCTAAAGGCGGTTTTGACCCACATAACCACTAACAGGAGGTTGTATGTTTCAGCGCATTATTCAGTTTGCTGTCGCTAATCGCCTGTTATTGGTATTGGCTTTATTCAGCATCAGCATTGCGTCATTTTTTGTTATTCCCAAACTTAATCTGGATGCCTTCCCCGATGTTACCAACGTTCAGGTAACGGTAAATACGGAGGCCCCCGGGTTAGCAGCGACCGAAGTCGAGCAGCTGATTACCTATCCGATAGAGTCGGTGATGTATGCTCTGCCCGACGTCAAAGAGGTTCGGTCAATCTCAAAAACAGGTTTATCGGGCATTACAGTGGTGTTTGACGAGAGTGTCGATATCTACTTTGCCCGGCAACTGGTGTTTGAACGACTGCAGGCGGCAAAGGAGTTGATACCCGAAGGCGTAGGTACACCCGAAATGGGTCCTAACTCCTCCGGCCTAGGCCAGGTTTATCAGTATCTGCTACTTGCCGAACCGGGCTCCGGTGTCAGCAGTATGGAGTTACGCAGTCTAAACGACTATGTGGTTAAACTGCTACTAATGCCCGTTGAGGGAATTACCGAAGTCTTGTCCTTTGGCGGCGAAGTTAAGCAATATCAGGTTAACCTCAATCCCGCTAAGCTGTTGTCTTACGACCTTACCCAGCAAGACGTAATGGGCGCGGTCAACAAGAATAACGGTAACGTTGGTGGTTGGTATATGCCCCGCGGTCAGGAGCAGTTGGTTATTCGCGGCACCGGTTGGTTGGATAGCGGTAAAAAAGGCCTGCAACAAATACGACAAATACCGCTCAAAACCGTTGACGGCGTTTCCGTAACACTGGGCCAGGTTGCCGACGTCGAAATCGGTAGTGAAATTCGCCAGGGGGCGGTCTCAATGTCGCGTAAAGTCGACGGCGAGGTCAACCAGCTGGGCGAAGTGGTATCGGGTATTGTGCTCAAACGCATGGGCTCGAATACCAAAGCCACTATCGACGGTATTAAAAAGCGCATTCCGCTTATTCAGCAAGCATTACCCGAGGGTGTCACCTTTGAGCCGTATTATGATCAGGCCGATTTAATACAAAAAGCCGTATCTACGGTCGCGTATTCACTGCTCATTGCCTTTGTCTTTATTATCGCAGTATTAGCACTGTTTTTGCTCAACATACGCGCTACTTTTTTAGTGTTACTGTCCATTCCCGTTTCTATCGCCATTGCCCTGATGGTAATGTCCGCGATGGGCATGTCAGCTAACCTGATGTCGCTGGGCGGGATTGCTGTTGCCATTGGTATGCTGGTCGACGGCTCCGTGGTGATGGTTGAAAACATCTTTAAGCACTTAAGTCGTCCGGATAGTGAACACCAAGACGACGCCGAGCAACGCACAGAGCACCGCGACCCAGATCCTCAGGCAGCCAAACTCGATAGCCATGGTATCAAGCTGCGAGTTAAGGAAGCGGCGAACGAAGTGGCACGACCGGTATTCTTTGCCGCCATGATTATCTTGGTGGTCTTTATGCCACTGTTTAGTTTTCAGGGTGTTGAAGCTAAATTATTTGAGCCCATGGCTATCAGTATTATGTTGGCCATTATCTCCGCGGTTTTTGTGGCCATCATGGTTGTACCGGCATTAGCCAGTTACTTTTTCAGTCGGGGTATTAAGCCTCGTGAAAATAAACTGCTTAAACCACTAGATAATGGTTATAAAAGACTATTATCGGTGGCGTTACGCAGTAAAAAGGCTGTTATTACCCTGGCCGGTGTGCTGTTTGTCGGCGCTTTGGTGTTAGTGCCTCGTCTCGGCACAGAATTTGCGCCCGAATTGGAAGAAGGCACGATTAATATTCGCGTGACATTAGCCCCCTCCTCTAACCTTGAAACGGCCTTAGAGGTGGCTCCGAAGCTTGAAAAAATCCTGATGTCGTTCCCGGAAACCACCTACGCACTCAGCCGCATTGGACGAGCTGAAGTGGGCGGTGATCCAGAGCCTATCAGCAACATCGAGATATATGTGGGCCTTAAGCCGCAATCCGAATGGACAACGGCATCCGATCGCTACGCCTTACAAGAAAAAATGGAGGCAAAACTAGATGCTCACCCAGGCTTGTTGTTTAATTTTTCACAACCTATTGCAACACGGGTTGATGAACTGCTCTCAGGTGTAAAATCGCAGCTAGCCATCAAACTATTTGGACCCGAGCTTGACGTGTTGGCCCGTAAAGGCCAGGAAATAGAAGGTGCCGTCAAGCAAGTTGACGGGGCGGTTGCTGTAGCGATGGAGCAAATAAAAGGTGAAGCACAACTCGTGGTTTCGCCGAAACGCCAGCAACTCTCACGCTACGGCTTAAATGTCACCGATGTACTGAGCGTTGTCGACAATGGCTTGGGTGGCGCTTCGGCAGGCCAGATCATTCGCGGTAATGAGCGCTATGATATTTACGTGCGGCTGGCCAAGCAATTCCGCGATACGCCGGAGTCTATTCGTTCGTTACGCCTGTTAACTCCCTCAGGGGCCTGGGTAACCTTAGGCGAAGTCGCCCACGTCGCAATTGAATCAGGACCACCGCAAATCCGTCGTGATGACGTACAGCGTCGCGTTGTGATTCAATCGAACGTTCAGGGTCGTGACATGGGTAGCGTGGTTGCCGATATTAGGAAGGCGATTGACGAGAAGGTGGATTTACCAACCGGTTACTCAGTCGACATTGGTGGCCAGTTCGAAAGTCAACAACGAGCACAGGAGCGCTTGTCCATTGTCGTTCCCATATCGCTGGCACTCATCGCCCTGCTGCTTTATTTTGCTTTCGGCACCATGGGTCAAGCCATGTTGATTTTGGTGAATGTACCATTGGCAGTCATCGGCGGTATTGTGGCACTCTATGTGTCAGGACAGTACTTATCGGTGCCCAGCGCCGTGGGTTTCATCACACTGTTTGGTGTGGCGGTACTAAACGGTGTGGTTCTGGTCGAGAGTATTAACCAGAGAATAACCGATGGGCATGCGGTTAATGATGCCGTGTTTGATGGCGCGTGGTCGCGACTACGCCCGGTATTAATGACAGCAATAACCTCAGCGTTAGGACTCATTCCCATGCTGTTTGCAACCGGTGCAGGGGCTGAAATTCAACGCCCACTGGCTACCGTCATTGTTGGTGGTTTGGTATCAGCTACTCTGCTGACATTGGTTATCTTACCCGTGCTCTATCCTTGGTTTTCGAAACAAAAAATTAAGGATCTGAGCCGTTAGGGTTCAATAGCATTTAAGGGGGCGGTTATTGTCGCCCCCTTTTATTAAAAGAGGAACGTATTATGGGACATCACCATAACCATGATCACTCAAAGGACATGCCGTCCAACCGATTAGGTTGGGCATTCCTGCTTAACTTTGTTTTTACCATTATTGAGTTCATTGGTGGTTTTCTTACCAACAGTACCGCCATTTTAGCTGATGCCGTTCATGATCTTGGCGATAGCCTGTCGTTAGGTCTCGCGTGGATACTAAATAAACTTGGCAAAAAACAGGCTAACCAACACTTTACCTACGGTTATAAAAGACTGAATCTTGCCGGTGCATTTATTAATGCCGTTGTGTTAATCGCAGGCTCTGCCTGGGTACTTGTGGAAGCAATTCCCAGACTCTGGAACCCTCAGATGCCCGTCGCTGATGGCATGATTGCTTTAGCCGTCGTTGGCATTACAGTTAATGGATTTGCTGCTTACAAATTGTCAGAGGGCAAAACGTTAAACGAACGCGTTATTAACTGGCACTTGCTGGAGGATGTTCTCGGCTGGGTCGCTGTACTTATCGTTGGTATTGTTTTGCTGTTTGTGGATTGGCCAATTCTCGATCCGCTACTGTCGATTGGTTTTACTCTATTTATTTTAGTGAATGTGCTGCGCAACCTGTGGGCAACGCTGAAACTCTTCATACAAGCAACTCCGGACAAAGAAACCTACAGACAAGTCGCTGACACTTTGCTGGAGCTACCTCATGTTGCTGACCTACACCATCTGCATTTTTGGTCACTAGATGGCGAGGAGCATGTATTAACCGTTCATTTGGTGTTATCTAAAAACCTTGATATCGAGGCCCGTAGCGATTTAAAACAGCGCATCGATGACGTCCTTGCGCCCTATGCTTTAAGCCATACAACGGTAGAACTAGAAGATCCTGATGAAGCCTGTAGGGACAACTGATAATGAGTGCATTATTTTTAATGAAAACATTGGGCTTATTTATTGCCACCGCAATTGCTGAAATTGTCGGATGCTATTTACCCTACCTATGGCTCAAAGAGGGCCATTCGGTTTGGTTGCTCATTCCGGCGGCAGTGAGCTTAGCCTTATTTGCTTACTTGTTAACACTTCATCCGGCGGAAAGCGGGCGGGTCTACGCAGCTTATGGTGGTATTTACGTGTTAACTGCCATAGTCTGGCTGCGAATTGTCGATAAATCGCCACTATCCAATTTCGACCTGATTGGCACGGCGTTTGTGCTAACCGGTATGGGGATTCTTGTGTATGGCTGGCGTTAGCTATAAAGCAATTCAGTTAAAGAACTCCGCTCAAAAGTTTTACTACACAGACTAACGCACCTTATGTTTGTCCGTGGTAGCGTCCTCAACCCCGTCATTAAGCGAGGCCATCAGTGGACAATAGACATCTCCGTGTCCGGCGCTGCATTTTTGCACCAGCTCATTCAACGCTCGTTCAATTTGCTGTAAGTGCGATATCTTTCGACGAACACTGGTGAGCTTTTGCTCCCCAAGCTCCCGTGCCTCATCGCAATGAGCGCCATCTTGCAGAGTTAATAGCTCACCAATTTCATCCAGACTAAATCCAAGCCATTGAGACGCGCGAATAAAATGAAGCCGAGCAAGCGCTTGTTCATCGTAATGTCGGATCCCCCCATACGGCTTTTCCGGCTCGCTCATTAGCCCTCGGCGCTGATAATAGCGCACCGTTTCCACGCCCACGCCGGCTGTTTTGGCCAGCGTGCCAATTGTCATTACGTTGCGTTTTTTTAACATAGCTATTGCTTCCGTAGTGAGGTACGGGTTTAAGATTAACACATTAAAGCAAAATGCCCGAAGGAGTTACTCTTATGTCAAATTCAAAATCTGGTCGGGGCTCTCTTCTCGCGGGAGGGATCGCAGCGACTCTGGCATCTGCGTGTTGTCTGGGTCCCCTCATATTACTTGCACTCGGTGTATCCGGGGCCTGGATTGGGAGCCTCACAGCACTTGAGCCTTATCGACCCATTTTTATTACCATTGCATTGATTGCCATATTCTTTGCCTGGCGTCGAATATACCGGCGTGCTGATGACTGCAACCCTGATAACACCTGCGCAACGCCAAATGCTCGTAAGAGCTACAAAGTGATGTTTTGGCTCGTTGCGGTGCTTACTTTAACAGCATTGGCTTACCCCTATGTTGTTCCTTTGTTTTACTAGGAGGCAATACACGATGAAAAAAACAATGATAACAACCATTTTATTTTTACTGTTTAGCATGCCCGCATTGGCGGTTGAGAAAACGGTTACGCTATCAGTACCCGGTATGACATGCGTCACCTGCCCAATTACTGTCAAAGCTGCACTTGGCCAAGTTGCAGGTGTGAGCGCCGTCGATGTCCGTTTTGAAGAGCGGGATGCAACCGTGACATTCGACGACGAAAAAACGTCAGTTAAGCAGCTCACTGAAGCAACGACAAATGCAGGATACCCATCAACACTGAAAGCAACGGCACCAAAAAATCAGTCATGAAACATCACAATGCCTTATAGCTGCTGTAAAACTGAAAGACCAAGGAGTAACCGTTATGAGTAATAACAATTTACACATTGCTGTCATTGGTAGCGGCGGCAGTGCGATGGCTGCGGCACTCAAAGCGACCGAGGGAGGTGCCCGAGTGACGCTCATTGAGAGAGGTACTATTGGCGGAACTTGTGTCAATATTGGCTGTGTCCCGTCTAAAATCATGATCCGAGCGGCTCATATCGCCCAACTGCGGCGAGAAAGCCCTTTTGATAAAGGCTTAAGTACCCATACTCTTAAGGTAAATCGATCAGCTCTCCTCGAGCAACAACAGGCTCGGGTAGAAGAACTCCGTGAATCCAAATACCAGAGTATTCTTAGAGAGAATTCCGCCATTACCGTTATTAACGGCGAAGCCCGCTTTATAAACGATGAAACTCTTTCCGTATCACTTTGCGATGGCGGTGAGCAAACGGTTCACTTTGACCGTGCTTTTATCGGCACCGGGGCCCGACCCGCACAACCACCCATCCCCGGCTTAGCTGAAACCCCTTACCTTACTTCGACAAGCGCATTAGGGCTAAGTAACATTCCTAAGCGCCTCGCTATTATTGGAGCCTCGGTCGTTGCTCTTGAATTAGCACAGGCCTTCGCGCGTCTCGGTAGTGAAGTTACTGTTTTGGCTCGCAGTCGGGTGTTATCCCAAGACGAGCCTGCCATTGGTGAGGCAATAGCCACTGTTTTTTATCACGAAGGCATCAATGTGCTTGAGCATACAGAAGCCAGCGAAGTGCGTTACGACGGACAACACTTCATTCTCAAAACCAATGCCGGAACATTAAAAGCAGAACAACTGCTCGTGGCCACAGGCCGCACGCCCAATACGGAAAACCTCGATTTAGAAACCATCGCCGTACAAACCGAGCGCGGTGCCATAACGATTAACGATCGCATGCAAACCTCTAACTCAAGAGTATATGCGGCAGGCGACTGTACGAATCAGCCGAAGTTTGTCTATGTCGCCGCCGCAGGCGGCAGCCGAGCCGCTATTAACATGACGGGCGGTGATGCGCATCTTGATCTCAGTGCCATGCCCGAGGTTATCTTTACTGATCCACAAGTCGCCACGGTGGGTTTATCAGAAGCTGATGCTAAAACTGGTGGTTACGTCACCGAAAGCCGCACGTTGGGCCTTGAAAATGTCCCACGGGCATTGGTTAACTTCGATACCCAAGGGTTTATAAAAATTGTCGCAGAAAGTGGCAGCGGCCGGCTGCTCGGTGTTCAAGTCGTCGCAGGAGAAGCTGGTGAGTTGATTCAAGCTGCTGTAATGGCGATAAGAGCAGGAATGACAGTCAATGAGTTGGCTGATGAGCTCTTCCCATACCTTACGATGGTAGAAGGCTTAAAATTATGCGCTCAAACGTTTACTAAAGATGTTAGCCAATTATCTTGCTGCGCTGGGTGAGATAACCTAGCTTAACTTCACTGGACAGTTACCAATATTTCGGGTTTAGCTGCTGGTTGGTGATAGGTTAAGCTAGTTCAGGAGTGATAATAGTTGTTATAAGCACTTTTTTTTCATTCATATTAGCTCTTATTTGTCTCACTTATTTGACAATAAGTTTTCCTAGATACCTTTGCATCTGACAATGAAAATCGTATTCTCCGGTCTTTAATACTGGCAATTCGATCAACTTTAACTTATTGGTCGGTAAAGTATCGCTGATCCCCAGATCAGGAATAAGCAAAGTTTCAGAGCAACAGATTTAAAGGCTTCCAGTTTGACAACAATCTCATTTAGCCGTTTTCATTTGTTTATTATATAACGTTACAATTAGCCAGCCAGTAATCATAGCTCCCAAGGACCACCCGAATAATCCCGTAACAAATCCACTAAAACTCAAATGCCACTCGAAACCAGAGAGTTTTCCGTGAACCATGCCTTCTGTTAAAGCCATCATGCTAGAGGGCATAATAAGCACTAGCAAGCTACAAACTCCCCATAAAACTGCGAAAGCACCGCCAGCTGCTAAGCCAAATTTCTTTGCATTAAGTTTCATAACTTCCTCCTTAAAAATACCGTTGTAAATTAGATATATTGAAAAAGTACCGCTACTTGCACACTGCAAGTAGCGGCATTTCCAACGGAGAGCTTAATCTCTACTACATTTCCTTTTTTTCTTCACTCTGGTGTTCCATCATTTGCTCCATCATCTTTTGCATCATATCCATTCGATGCTCCATCATTTTCATTTTATTCATCATATTCTCTTTGCCCATTTGCTCTGCTTTGTCTCCCTTTTTATGTTCTCCTTTGTTCATGCCTTTATCCATCCCATGGTTCATCATTTGCATGCCCTTCTGCATTGACTTCATATGTTTTTGCATGAGTTCTTTACGCTTCTTGGGGTCAGATTCGCTTTTTATTTCTTTCATAGCATCGCGCATTTCCTGCATGTGCTCATGCATTGATGTCATTTTTTCATGGTGCATCATTCCACTCATTGAACCTGTTTTATCATCACCATGTTTATGCTGTGCATCAGCAAAGACAGGAGAGGCCATTAAAGCTGTGATAGTTAAAGCTGAAAGTACTTTTTTCATTTTATTACCCTCTTGACTATGACCAAATTGTATTGGTCTCATTAATTTTACTTTGTTTCACTATCGTTAAATCTTGGAGCCCACGCTGACGTAGACCTCATATAACGGCGATATTTATTGCCGAATCCTTCAATGCCTTCGATGAAATTGAATTTCATTGAATCTAGCGGAAAACTTTTAAAATTCTCATTGTGACCTGGACGTTTTAAGCCATTTAACCAGCAACGATTTTTCCCCGATACATTTGCATCTGGCAATGAAAGTCATACTCTCCGGGTTCCAGTGCTGGTATTTGAATTGGCTTTAATTTGTTAAAAGGCAACGTTTCACTGATTTCCAGGTCAGGGATAAGCAGAGTTTCAGAGCAAGGCGATTGATCCTTCCGCAGAAACCTGAGTTCAACCGGCTTACCTTCAGGTACGTTTATTCTCGAAGGCGAGTAGGTGCCGTTTTCGACGGCAATCACCCAATCACCTTCTCCCAGCTTCATCTGCTTGGGCGTGTAAAGCCAAAACCACCAGACGATCAGTGCGATCAGAGCGATACCAGCAATATTAATAAATAACATATTTATTCTCCTGAATGCGCCAATGTTAAAAGGTGCATTAATGTTTCTTGGCTTTGAAAAAGCGTAACCGGTTAGCGTTGCTCACTACCGTAAGCGAAGAAAAAGCCATTGCTGCACCTGCAATAACCGGACTCAACAGCATTCCAAAAAATGGATACAGAACGCCTGCGGCAAAAGGAATACCTGCTACGTTGTAAATAAAAGCACCAAATAAGTTTTGTTTAATGTTGCTCAGTGTGGCCTTGCTCACCGCGACCGCATCGGCAAGCCCGTGCAACGACCCGCGCATCAATGTAATATCAGCACTTTCAATAGCGACGTCCGTTCCCGTGCCAATCGCGAAGCCTACATTGGCAATAGCTAGTGCTGGCGCATCATTAATACCATCTCCCGTCATGCCAACGATTTCGCCTTCCATCTGCAGCTCCTGAACCTTTTTTGATTTTTCTTCCGGCAGAACTTCAGCGAAAAATTCTTTAATTCCTACTTTTTCAGCAACTGCTTCTGCTGTCGCGCGATTATCACCAGTAAGCATCACTACTCGCACACCGTTATCTTGCAAACGTTTAATGGCGGCTACGGAGTCGTCTTTTATCGGGTCGGCAACTGCAATAATTGCAGCTAACTCATTATCAACGGCAAAGTACATAGGCGTCTTAGCTTCAGCAGCTAAGCCTTGGGCTTTTTCAACAAAGTTACCGAGCTCAACTTGACGTTCACGCAACAGCTTTTCATTACCGAAAAGGAGGGACTTCCCGTCAACTTCTGCCTCCACGCCATGACCAGCGATGGCGTTGAAGTTCGAGACCTTACTTGTCTTAATCCCTCTTTCCCTGGCTGACTCAACTATCGCCTGTGCTAGCGGATGTTCAGAGCCAGACTCAAGTGTCGCTGCAAGTTGCAGTACGGTTTGCTCATCGTACTCACTCGCTACTAATACGTCGGTGACTTTAGGAGAACCAAGTGTAATGGTGCCCGTTTTATCCAGGATCATAGCCGATACTTTCGACGCTGTTTGCAATGCTTCGCCATTGCGAATCAGCACACCTGCCTCTGCGGCTTTTCCTACACCCACCATTACCGACATAGGCGTCGCCAGGCCTAATGCGCAAGGGCAAGCAATAATCAAGACAGTGGTCGCTGATACCACAGCAAAGGCCAGTGCCGGCTCAGGCCCAAAGTTAAGCCAAGCTAGAGCACTGATAACAGCGATAATCATAACGACTGGCACAAAGTAAGCTGAAATAATATCGGCAAGACGACCGATTGGGGGCTTAGAGTTTTGCGCCCGTTTCACCATGTTAATAATTTGAGCAAGTGCTGTATCTTTTCCGACTCTTGTCGCTTGAAACAAAAAGGAACCACTTTTATTTATCGTGCCCGCCACAACGTCATCACCAACTGATTTTTCCACGGGCATGGGTTCACCCGTTAGCATAGATTCATCAACGGTGGTACTTCCCTCTATAACTTTTCCATCAACAGGGATTTTTTCTCCGGGACGAACACGTACTACGTCCTCCTCGAGTACGTCTTCGATAGCGATATCCAATTGTTTATCGTCACGAATCACCCTTGCGGTTTTCGCCTGCAAACCAATGAGACGTTTTATGGCTTCGGACGTGCGCCCACGAGCTTTCAGTTCAAGTGCCAGCCCCAAATTGATCAAACCGATAATCATTGCGGTCGCTTCAAAGTATACGTGACGCGCCATTTCCGGAACCAGGTGCGGAACCAATACAACCACCATGGAATACAACCAGGCGGTACCAGTACCAAGTGCGATCAGCGTATCCATATTAGCGGAATGATTTTTCAAAGATTGCCAGGCACCGACGAAGAAGTGTTTGCCCGAAAAGTAAAGTACACCTAACGTTAGAATACCTACGACTAACCATGTCACACGCTCTGTGGCAGTGGTCACCGTCATTTCACCAACAAAAAGGCTATAAATCATGAGAGGTACACCTAACGACAGCGCAACGGTCATCTCCCGCATCAGCCGCTTGTAATAAGCCCAGTCGGCTTGCTCTTTTTCTGCCAACGCATCACCGTCACTTTCGGACGTGGCTACTTTAGCGCTATACCCCGCCCTCTCTACTGCTTTCACTAAAGCGCTCGGACTTGCTGTTCCTGTCACACTGACTGTTCGCTGCGCAAAGTTCATCTCTGCATTTTCCACACCGGATACAGACTTTAATGCACTCTCGATTTTGCCAACACAACTCGCGCAACCGGCTCCCTCGATAATGAGTTCCTCAATGGAACTACTACTAACGTCCTCAGTTTTCACACCCATACAAGTGCTCCTTATTTATGGAAAATTAACCAAATCAGGGCTCTTTCCCACAAAGTACCAACGATAAAATTTTCACTAACTACATATCCGAAAATCGGTTCGCAGTTTGCACCATTCGTTTAATTTCATTTTCTTCAACGTTTTTTACTGTTTCTAACAGCTCTTTTGCGCTGTCTATATCAACACGGGAATATAGGTGTTCATACAACTCAATGACTTGCTCATGATGGTTTACAATGTTCTCCATAATGTGATCAGTATCTAACTCTTTAAAAGGCGAATCACAGTGTCCATGCTCAACGATGGGATGTTTCCCAATATAGTCATAACACCAAGTGTCTAATGCATTTCGGTTTGCTGTACTCAAAAAACCTTCGACCATTCGCTCTAAGCTAGCCTCATGACCCGACACGTAGTTTAGAATCATCCGAGCTCGTTCATCTTGGTTTTGTTTAGAGCAGTGAGTAACACACTCCTTCAGGTTTTTGTGGAAATCAACGGTCCAACTCAGCACATCTTTGATTGTTTCTATTTGCATTTTTTACTCCTTACCTATAATTAATCGTTACTTTCGTTTGCTTTTGTTAACTGGCGGACTTCTATGACAACTCCACGGTGTATGTTCCGAATTATCTTTAATATTTTGGTCAATAAACTTGTAGTACTCTTCTTTCAGATGAGTCCACCACCCACTATTTATTTCAACACCAAACTTCCTGAGCTTTTCCTCTATAACATTGAGATCCACTTTAGAGGCATCATAAGCTACCAATAACAAGTTACGCTCAGAGTCATAGGCAACGCTATCGAGACCAACCAACAAGTCAATTTCTTTGATAGCTTTGCGAACTTCTTTCACACTCTCTGCGTTTAGCTTTAAAGTGCGGTTTACTAAGTTAATTCCCCGCACTCCTGCTCTATGATCGTTATTTGACATCAATACTGTCCTGTTAATTAAAACTACCAATACGTTTCAGGCAACATTTGCTCGGTGTTAACTTTGTAACGAAAGCTCTTTATTAGTGGCTGCTCGTTTATCGTGAACCCAGAACAATTCATCGATTGGCGAGATAGAAACTAATCCCTCGTTAGATACCCCAGTATGGGCCGCTTCAACTACCAAGAGGGCAACATCACGCGCATCATCACTGTTCACATAAACTTCAAGCTGTACGTGATCAACTAAGTGATCATCGTTATAGCTATCGAAGTAGTAACCCCGTCCTCGCACAGGAAACAGCGTAAAGCCGCTAACGCCACGGCCGATGAGAGCCTCTTCCACTGAGTCTTGTCGAAGTTGATCAAAAATAGCGGTAATTTTAGATAGGTTCATATACCCCCCTAAAAGCCCTAAAGCATATAGCTTATGGACTGTGTTTAGCCTAGTTACTTAAATTTCGAGAAAATCTAGAGTTGTAATTTAGTAGTGCTATTTCGGAGGGTAGTAAATATCGAAGAGTATTTGCTTCACATCACCTTTATAAGACACGGGATGTGGCAAGTTGCTAGGAGAGTTTATCGAAGTGTCGAATTGAATAAATACTAGAGGTGAGTTCGCAGAGTTACACTCTTCATCCATAGAGCATTTATCAACTACGCAGCAATAGCAGTCGTCAATGATAGATTGCTCACTTTCATCGCAATGAAAGTTATCTTTGCTTTCGTTGCTAACATCCATATGGCTAACACTTTTTTCGTGCTGTACATTGGAAGCATTGTTATAAGCAGGAGCGGCTGGGAAGGATAGCTGTATCACTATTCCTAACATAAGCACAACTAAAAATTTTGCTTGAAACATATGTGCGCTCCTATTGCCATGCTATAAATTAGCATACTACCACCTGCACATCATTGATCGAGATCAAAGGTGCGCAGGTGATATTTACAGAGTAAGGTATCATCTAACCTTAACGTCTTTCTTTCGCCACAAATAGTAAACAGCAGGTAATACGAGCAAGGTTAAGATAACAGCGCTGATCATTCCTCCAACCATTGGCGCCGCTATTCTACTAACCACCTCAGCCCCAGTCCCTGTACTAAACATTATAGGCAATAAACCAGCAATTGTAGAAACGGCCGTCATCATGACGGGGCGAACACGAAGTCCAGCCCCTTCCATTACGGCAAGAGAGAGACCGTCTTTCGTTAATGCTTTACCATGCTCTAACTGACTTTTTTCATATTCATTATAGGACTGGTTTAGGTAAGTCAGCATTAGTATTCCTATTTCTACAGTGACACCTGCTAGAGCTATAAAACCAACCGCTACAGCAACTGAGAAATTATAATCTAAAAGATACATTAGCCAGATTGACCCCACCAATGCGAGAGGCAAAGTTCCCAATATAATGGCTATTTCTGTAGCGTTTCGAAAGTTCATATATAAAAGAACGATAATAATCGCGAGCGTTAACGGAATCACGTAAGTCAGTTTTTCCTTTGCCCTTTCCATATATTCGTACTGCCCGGACCAGGTAACTGAATACCCTGCTGGCAACTCGAGTTCTTGTTCTACAACCTTCATTGCTTTTTCAACATAAGTGCCGACATCAACTCCCTCAATGTCGACAAAAGTCCAGCCATTAAGTCTTGCGTTTTCGCTTTTAATTGCCGGCGGTCCAAGTTCAACGTAGACATCAGCCACATCCGCCAAACTAATACGCTGCCCGTTTGGCGTAACTAAAGGTAGCTTCTTTAATTCTTCCGGCGAATCACGGTAATCTTGAGGGTAGCGCAAGTTTATTGGGTAACGTTCAAGCCCTTCAATGGTCTCTGAAACATTCATTCCACCAATAGCCGTGGCAACGACCTGCTGCACATCCTCAATGTTCAAGCCATAACGTGCAGCCTGCTCTCTTTCTATGTCAACTTTGACATAGCGTCCACCTGCCACTCGCTCTGAATAAACAGAAGCCGTACCATCGACATCATCAAGTATTGCTTCAAGCTGCTGCCCTATCGTCTGAATTTCATTAAGATCGGCTCCGGCAACTTTTATACCTACCGGCGTTTTGATACCTGTCGATAGCATATCAATGCGAGTTTTAATGGGGTAAACCCACGCATTGGTCAGCCCCGGAAACTTTACAAGCGCATCCAGTTCTTTTTTCAACTTCTCAGTGGTCATACCGTCTCTCCACTGATCTTTCGGTTTCAGTTGAATAAAGGTTTCAATCATCGTTAGGGGTGCCGGATCAGTGGCGGTATCCGCTCGACCAATTTTGCCAAAAACCGTCTTCACTTCCGGTACCGTTTTTATGAGCTTGTCGGTTTGCTGCAACAGCTCCCTTGCTTTACCAATTGATAATCCGGGATAGGTAGTGGGCATATACATCAAATCGCCCTCATCCAAATCTGGAATAAATTCACTACCAATTTTGTCAATCGGCCAGACACCAACGGCCAGGATAACAAGCGCTCCGACAACTGCTGTCTTGGGGTATTTCAAAATGCCTTTTAAAAGCGGTTTATACCCGGCGATCAATAACCGATTAAGCGGGTTTTTCCCCTCAGGTGTTACCTTTCCTCTGATAAAATATCCCATCAACACGGGGATAACGGTAACCGCTAAGGCTGCACTGGCTGCCATTGCGTAAGTTTTCGTGAAAGCAAGCGGAGAAAACATCCGCCCTTCCTGGGCTTCTAAGGTAAATACCGGCATAAAGCTGACGGTAATAATGAGCAAGCTAAAGAAAAGAGCAGGGCCCACCTCTGAAGCAGAGGCGGCAACCACCCGCCAGCGGTTCTCTGCTGTCAGTGGCGTTTTTTCCATATGCTTATGCATATTTTCAATCATGACGATGGCACCATCGAGCATAGCGCCAATAGCGATTGCGATCCCTCCAAGTGACATAATATTCGCGTTAATTCCTTGCCAATACATGACAATAAACGCGGTTAAAATACCCAAAGGCAAGCTGATAACGGCAACCAGCGAGGAGCGGACATGGAAGAGAAATATCACACAGATAAACGCGACAATAGCGAGTTCTTCTATTAAACTTTTCCAGAGACTTTCCACGGCATCCGAGATAAGCCCCGAACGATCATAGACAGTGACTATATCGACACCTTCTGGTAGCCCAGACTTTAATTCTTCCAACTTTTGTTTAACGCCATCAATCGTTTTTTGGGCATTTTCTCCGAAACGCATTACCACAATACCACCCACGGCTTCTCCCTCACCGTTGAGTTCGGCGATACCGCGTCTCATTTGGGGGCCCACACCCACATCAGCAACGTCTTTAAGCAATAATGGCGTGCCATTTTCATCAACGCCAAGCGGGATACTCTCTAAGTCTGACACACCATCAATATAGCCTGAGGCCCGGACCATATACTCAGCTTCCGCCATTTCAACCACCGACGCCCCCACTTCCTGATTACCTCGCTGGATAGCATTTTGTATGTGAGCAAGAGGAATATCGAATGCGCGCAGCTTCTCCGGATCCACTTTCACCTGGTACTGCTTTACCATCCCGCCGAGGGCGGCAACTTCCGAAACCCCCTCGACCGTTTGCAGTTCATACTTTAAAAACCAATCCTGCATACTGCGTAACTCACTCAAATTGTGGTTACCCGTACGATCAACCAAGGCATACAAATACACCCAACCAACCCCTGTTGCATCAGGGCCTAATTGCGGTCTTGCATTAGAAGGCAGTGTCGGAGCAACCTGAGACAAATATTCCAGTACTCGCGAACGCGCCCAGTAAGCGTCTGTATCTTCGTCAAAAATGACATACACATAGGAGTCGCCGAAAAACGAATATCCACGGACGGTTTTAGCGCCGGGGACAGACAGCATAGCGGTTGTTAATGGATAGGTTACTTGATCTTCTACCACCTGCGGCGCTTGACCCGGATAGCTGGTTTTAATGATCACCTGGACATCCGACAAGTCCGGCAGTGCGTCTACGGGCGTATTCTTAACCGCAAAAGCACCAACACCCACGAGGATTAATGTCGCCAGAAGAACGAAAAAACGGTTACTCACTGACCATCGAATGACTGACTTAATCATGGTTATGCTCCTGCTCTGTCACTTGTTTTTGCTCAGGAATATGAATCGATGTGAGCTGGTACTGTTGCTTCCCGACTTGCGTTATTTCCGCATGCAAGGATAACCCCGTGCTAAGCTGAGAAAGTTCAACATCCGAAGCAACATCGAAGTCCATCGTCATTGCAGGCCAGTCCCATTCAGAAATCTCACCGTGCTCCAGCGTAACCATCGAGTGCTGAGGCATAACATTTTTAACGGTTGCTTCAACCCAGACAGCTTGAGCTGCTGCGTCACTTGACATACTGCCATGGCTCTCGTTATCAGCATCAGTGTCATGTTGCATGCGCTTAAAGTCAGAGGATTTACTGGACTCAGAATCAATCAAAAACTGAGCTGAAGTAACGATGTCATCACCTGCCATAAGACCCGATAAAATTTCAACTCGCGAGCTCCCTAACCGCCCAACGTCAACATTAACTGATTTAAATTTCCCATCACCCAGTGCCAGTACAACTCGGTTCGAACCACCCATTCGGATAAGCGCTTCTTTAGGGATGATTAAGTTTTTGTCGCCTAAACCAGCCTTAATGTTAAGATTCGCAAACATGCCCGGTTTTAAAAAACCATCTGGGTTGTCGAAGTGAATTCGAACTTGTCCCGTCCGAGTTTTAGGGTTAAGTGACGGATAGACATAATCAACCTTTCCTTGCCACTCTTTACCTGGAGCATACTCAAGGTTCATTTGAACGTCATTGCCTACCTCAACCTGGTTCAATTGCCGCTCAAAGACTTCTGCAATAACCCAAATTTTATCCAGTTGAGCAATGGTCATTAAATTCATACTCGGCGTTACAAACGCACCTTCACGCACAGTCAGTCTATCCAATACCCCGGACTGCTTTGCTTTTACCGTGATTGTTTTCTGAATTTTACGAGTTTCTTTTAACTTCTTAATCTCAGATTCAGAGACTTGCAGAGCTCTTAAGCGTTCTTCAGCAGCATCTAGTAGAACCTGATTACCTCGCTGCGAGGCTAGTACAAGCTCCTCTTGAGCATTAACCATTTCCGGTGAGTAAATACTGTATAACGGTTGGCCTGCTTTAACAGAGTTACCGACCGCTTTTACAAAAAGGTTTTCAATCCAACCTTCAACACGAGGACTTACTGTTAATACTCGGTCCTCATCAAACTGAACATAGCCAACTGTTTCGATATCTAGGTTGAGTCTCGAGGACGTGACGGTTGCAGTTGTAACCCCAAGGTTATTAATAACGTCGGGATCAATTCTCACCGTACCAGGTGAACTCTCTTCTGCATCATCGCCATAGTAAGGAATAAGGTCCATCCCCATTGGAGACTTTCCTGGTTTGTCTCGGCGATAATTGGGATCCATCGGAGCCACCCAATATAACGGCTCTTTTTTGGCATTATCCGATGAAACATCGGAGCCCGCAGTTGACTGCATTAAGTAGCCAATAGCACCAGCGCCAACCGCAAACCCTACAGCTAAACTTATAAGAGATTTAGTGACTGTTTTCATTTTAAACTCCTGAGAATAATAAGTAGTTTGCTTCGGCAATCAGCTTTTGGCGGTTGATGGCGATCGCTAATGCATCAATTTTTGCGTTAACTTCAGCAATCTGTGAACGCACCGCCTCTGCAAAGTCGCCATCATCATTGTTGTAAGCTGTCAATGCAGCTTCAGACTGGGCGGACATTTGTGGAAGTAGCTCTTCACGATAAAGAGCAGCGCGTTCATTCAAACGATTCAGTTGTACAAAGGTACTGCGTAAATTGGCTATTAACTGTCTGGCAATCAGCAGTTTTTCAGTTCTTTTTGCTTCAGTTTTATACTTTGCCGAACGCACCTGTTCATCCTGCTTGTTATCAGTAAACAGTGGTATATCGAACGTAACTCCGGCTGAAAACAAGTCGGCACGGTCATTACCGCTTGGAGCATCGTTTCTATGACCATATTTAAGGTTGGTTGACCATTGTGGTTTATAACCTTGTTGAGCAAGCTCTACAGAAGTTTCCGACGCCGAAATGTCTTGATCGGTAGCTTGCAAAACTGGGTGCCCTTTTATTAATTCGTACAAGGCTTGTTTAGGCATTGTTGAAGGCGAACTCAATGCTTCCTGTAGCGTAAGGTTAGGAACGTCATCTGGTAACTTTGATTTCGCTATAGCACCTATCCACTCCGACAGTTTGCTTTGAAATCGCTCCTCTTTCTGTCTTAATGAAGTCAATCTGTCATCCAGTCGTGTGAGCTCAAGCTGGGCCCTAATAACATCCTGCTGCCGTGCTTTTCCTTCGGTACTGGTATAACTTGCCTTGGCGGTCGACACTAACTGTTCAAAAAGCGCTCTATCGGATTCAATCAAACGGATACTTTGCTGAGAGAAAAAAACATCTAACCACAACTTCGTTACCGTTGTTTTGACCTTAGCAATACGATCAGCCCTCAAAAGGGGTTGTTTTTGGGCCAATTGATTTTTTTGCTTACGAGACAACGATAGCGTGTTTCCTCTAGGAAAAGTTTGTGAAACACCTACGATCAATTGGGTCATTCCTTCCTGTCGTGAACTAAAACTGTCAACAGGGAAACTGGCTGCCGTGAGCGATATTTTAGGGTCAGGCAAGCTGGAAGAGGCTATAGCTTCACTCGCGAATGCCTCTTGGGTTTGCTTACTTGCTGTTAGCCAAGGGTCTTCTTGTACAGCGATACTCACTGCGTCTTGCAAATTCAAAGGCGGCTCTTGCGCATTTGCAAAATTTGGCACCACTACAGTCAGAACACTTAAATAAGCCATTTCTCTTAAAAGTTTCATATTGTTACTCTCAAAAACTGTAAATTTTTAAATTAAACACAGACCAGGCTATGAGTTAGAGCGTAACTAGGGTTACTAGCGAAATCATAACTACAATGACCGAGCCAAAGCTTATAGCTGTGCTTTTACCTGGACGATAAACGCGCCAGGTCGAGAAATTTAGTACTTTTTAAGAGTAGATTGGGGGCCGAAATAGCGAGAGAGAGTGCTTTTCTTTAATATTCGTATCTAAGAATGAGGAAGCGTTAAAAACCAGCTTCTCAATAGGCGGAACGCTGGATTGCTCAGAATAAACGACAGTAATTGACGGGCTGTAACAATGACGCATCATTGAATCAGAGCAACAGTTATCGGTAAGAGAATGTGACACTTCGCAACCCGCAAGATCGCAAACTTGCTCAGTAGAATCGTGCATACATGCCTTTTCCGTACTGATAGTTTGTGAAAATGACATTGTTGTTACTGCTAATAACAGTAGGGCAATGATTAAACGATACATGCGAAGCTTTACTATAAAAACATGCTTGGAGTGTATCTCTTTTGGCTGATAAAGATCAATCAATTAAAGGAAGTACCCATAACGAGGTAGTCAACCCAGGTGGTGATACAACTTCTACATCACCACCCCGATTTATTGCTAACTCAGGCGCTTTCAAGCTCTAAATACCAAAGTCATCGAACCTTACTTGTTCTCGCGGAACGCCAAAGTCAGCAAGAGACTCTAACGTCGCTTTCAGCATTGGTGGAGGACCACACACGTAAACGTCCAATGTGTCTTTGTTTTCATCTGCTAACCATTTCATTGCAGTTTCGTGCACAAAGCCAGTGTGCCCGGCCCACGCATCTGATTTAGCAACCTCTGAAAGTACCGGTATATAATTTAACCGCTCATCTCTTTCGAACTCATCCCTATAACAGAGCTCTTTTTCATATCGTGCGCCGTAAAAAAAGATACAGCGACGAGGAGAGCCTGCTGCTAATTCACTTTGTATTAACGCTCTCAACGGTGCAATACCCGCGCCGCCCCCGATAAAGACTTGTGTATGAGAGTTTTGCTTTGTCAGTTGGAAGTCTCCAAATGGCCCAACGGCATCGACACGAGCGCCAGCTTCTAAATTACATAAGTGATTTGATCCCACCCCCGGCGGTACCCCTTCGCTTGGCGATGGCAGCTGCCTTATGTTAAACACAAATCGAGTCGGGTGAGGCCGCGTGGCAACAGAGTAATGTCGTGACAATATTTCGTTTAAGTGTGGAATACGAAACTGCATAAACTGCCCGGCTTCATAATTAACGGGCTCTGAACTCACAAAGGTAAGCTCCATAATGGATGGAGTCAGTTGACGCTTTGAATCGAGTGTTAAAGCTATATCACTAACCCCCTCATTATGTAACTTTACTTCATAATTTGTTGAGGTTCTGTGTTGGCAAGATAACCGCATCCCCGCGTCTAATTCATTGGCGCTCAATAACGCTTTTTCAGCGGCTTTAGGACTAGGTATATCGCTGCCTTGTAGTGTTACTTTACATAATCCACAAGTTCCACCTCCACCACAGCTGCTGGCAATTGGTTTCCCTTTCTGTTGAAAGTATTCTAGCCATGTTTTTTTCCGATTTGGATTAAAGTCACCGTTAGTAATATTTCGGCCTAAAAGAATTAGCCCGGATAACGAAAACCAAAGAGCGAATAACCCGGCACTCCAAATCAATAAATGATTAAAGCTTCGGCCACCAGTGTAATCCATAAAATGCAGACGAAATGCCCAGTCAGCTATTGTCCATGGTGTATTGCGATGCTCCACTACCTGAGATGAGGCTTCATCGATGTATATCCGAGTATTAAGATCATCTTTAATATCAATGCGAAACCCCGAAGCTTCCCAGCCATTCACTTCATCGCTTCCCATGACTCTTTCAACCGCTTCGACGTGACCCGGACCATTATAGCTACTGAGCGCTAATTGGGTTGCCAAAGCCTCACCGGTAGACCAGTTTTCGTTTGTGTTAGCGTTGAAATACAGGACACTTCCATCTGCCAATGTCACTTGATACTGACCAACCCCAGCAACACTTACCAGTTCAATTAAATGTGCTGATGGAAACCTTTGGTACATTTCAGTAAAGTCGACCTGAGTTGCTAATTTTTTAAGAGGCGGCTTAGAGTTTTCGGAGACCATGTATTGATGACCCGACATTCCATGATGGCCAGTTATACTGAAAAAGAAACCACTCACTAGCCACAAAGCGACCTGAATAACTAAAATTAAACTCACCCAACGATGAAGCCATTGTATAAACCTTATCATTGGGCACCTCCGATCGGTCTTCTTTTAAACGTTATGGTATAAAGGAGCAAAACAATGCCCGTTATCATTAAAATAAATGTACCGATAATAAAGGCTTTTAACCACCACGTTTCTATATCCACACGTTCATCGTAGTCCATTATGTGTAGCATCCAGACAATGTCGAAACCACGCCAGAAAGTGTGTCGTTTTACGAGCAAATCACCCGTTGTTTCAGACAAGTAAAGGCTGGTATTACCAAAGTCATCGTAGTTCACTTGCCATACTGGCAACAAAGTTTCACTAATTTCAGTTGGTGGGTTATCCGTCATATAAACAACGGATTCAATGTCTGCACTCTCTTGTGCGTAGTATCGGTTGGCCAAGTCTTCAATATGATGCTGAGTTATTTCAATGCGCTCTAACGATTTTGCATTAACCAAAAACTCACCTTTATCACTTTTTAACTTGTATACTGGCTGTAGCTTACCATCTAGTCCGCGAGCCTCTAGTGAGGCTTTTTCAGTTTCAGGATAACGCGTTAATAACTTATCTAAATCTGATACCTCAGTACCTTCAGGTAAAGGCTGACTAACATCCTGAACTAAGTGATCTCCGTGAATATAATCCAAGTCGAAGAACACCATGTAAGCACCACTTATTGTCCAAATGACCATTTGCAAGCCAAAAACCAAAGATAACCAGCGGTGCCAGACTCTCCATTGACTCGAACGTTTTTTTTCCGACATGTCGTCCTACCTCAAATTTCATATAAAAAGGCTGCCACTCCCAGGGAAAAGCGACAGCCAGTTCACTAATCAAAAGCTGTAACGTACCTTCAAGTACAACTGACGACCTAATAAGTCGTAAGTCATAGTGTCAGTATTTGCGTCCGTCCAGCTTTGAATATAAGGCGGCTCTTTGTCGAAAAGATTATTAACGCCACCCGTCACACTCAAATCGGAATTTATGAAATAAGTGCCTTGAACATTATGGTAAAAGACGCTCGGTGCGCGGGCTCCAATATCTTCTGGAGCGGCATTAATGTCGTCAGCAGCCCCTATATATTGCACTGAATAATGTATGCGCCAATCCTGCTTCATAAAGGTTCCCGAAGCATTTGAACGCCAATGCGTATAACTTCCTCTGCCTCCGGTGATGAACCCGGCATACTCAATTTCATCCGCACCAACAAAAGGCGCAAATGTATACTCATTTAAGTAACTGACATTCCAACTGAAGTCACTTTTCCAACCCAGTAGCTCGGTGTTATAAAATAAAGCGGTATCGATACCCGATACATTTTCAGTTGCGGCATTGGTGGGTTGAGCAGACAAAAAGTCAATATCGCCAGTTAAAGAGTCTCTCGTAAAGTGCTCTGGACTGCAAAATGGGTGCGATAAATTTTCTGAGTTATAGCAGACAGACAGCTTCGTTGAACCGGGAATCCTTTGGATAGCATTCTCAATATCAATATCGTAGTAATCAACCGTCAATTGTAAATTGTCCGCCGAACCAATATCCCATACAAAACCAGCAGTAAAAGTATCTGCGTCTTCCGGTTTTAAATCAGGGTTCCCGCCAACAGTGGTAAGCACGGTTGCACCAAATTGTTCATACCCTGCAGGGACACCATCTGCTTGGCAATTTGCCGCCACAGTTGGATTAGCACCGGCTTGATCCCATCCGTCACACGGATCCGTTGTTGTCAGGTTTCCTTCAGCAACACCACCAAAGAGTTCAGGTATGTTCGGGATCCGAAAAGCAGTTGACTGAGTCGCACGCACTTTCAAAGCATCAGATACACGCCAGTGAACACTCGCTTTGTAGTTCCCATCACTACCAAAGGTGTCATAGTCACTATAACGGTATGCTAAATCTAAGTTTAAAGATTGAACCAACGGTAAGTCAGCTAATAAAGGTAACGAAGTTTCACCATACACCTCATCGACCGTATAGCTTCCCTCAATAGGATCTGCTTGGTTAGTATTCATAATACCAGCGACAATTGATGAGTCCGGGTTTCGCCAACCTTTCTCTTTACGGTGTTCAACACCAAAAGCGACAGGAACCCATCCAGAAGGCATTTCGAATAAGTCTCCGGAAATATTTGCTGTCAATGAACGCTGCTCATTACCACCGTTGTCAGTCGTCCGAAACATAATGTAGTCCAAAGCTTCTTGAGACAGGTCACCGTACCCCAGCAAGTCAATACAAGGAATGCCGTTGGAGCCACAAGTATTCGGATCTAAACCCGCAGATAGACGCTGCATGTTGACTATATTGGTCATGCCGTCAATGGCTGTATTACGGCCATAGTTATAAGCAACTTCCCAGTTCCAACCTGAGCCAATAACACCATTCATGCCGACGACCGTTCTGAACGTATTAACATCTTGAAAGAACGTTCTTGGTCCACCTTCTAATAAGCGACGACCTTCAAGTCGAATTGTTTCACCCGTTGGGTTTGTTGGGTGGCTGGCATCAAATTCAATACCTCTTAATGTTCCGGGTGTCGCTAATTGATCGGATGTTCGATTGTTGTATAAAACTTCAGTAAATACCGTCGTATCTGGCGACAGTTGATAATCCCCGAAAGCGGAGAAATTCCAGTTTGTAATTGGGTTAACCGAATTTAGGTAAGGAAAAAATGCAAAGTTGTGTTTTTCAGAGCTGTAGGGTTCATAAAAGTCCCCGTTACCGTCCGCATCTTGACTGAAATTAATCCGTTCGCCAGCATTTGGCCCCGTCAATATGGTTGCTCTACCCCCAATGGTACTTGAACTCCCGAAGCAATCCAGTTGGCCTGGTGTTAATTCACCCAAAGCACAGCCGGCTTGATCAGCCATATTGACCTCATCGGAAGAACGGTAGCCTAGAGTCGCCATTATGCGACCTTTGTCGCTGCTGGCGCCAAAGATCATGTTAACTTTACGGTCTTGGCCCTCACCGTCATCTGTCGAGCCCAAGCGCCCTTCTATAGTAAAGCCGTCATAACTTTTACGAGTGATGATGTTGACCACACCTGCTACAGCATCCGCACCGTATATCGCTGAAGCGCCGTCTTTCAGTACTTCGATACGTTGGATCATTTCGACAGGTATCATATTTAAGTCGACTGAACTATTAGCACCGGTCCCACCATTTACAACACGGCGGCCATTCAGAAGCACAAGTGTTCGGTTAATGCCCAGTCCACGCAAATTAACTTGAGCGGTACCATAGCCATTACCTGTCCAATAAGCATTGCTCTGACTGCCAGCAAAACCAGCGGAGGCTGACATTCTCTGTAAAATCATTTCTACCGAGGTCATTCCCGATACTTCAATATCTTCCGCCGTAAAAACCTGAACAGGAGCAGCACTTTCGGCTTCGATTCGCTGAATTCGCGAACCGGTCACCGTGATTTTCTCAACGTTTTCGGCTTCAGTATCACCAGGCCCTGACTGAGCCCAAACGGTTGTTGTATTAAAGAGTGCCGCAGATACGCCTATAGCGACAGCAGACTTAAGTAACTTTTGCATTTTGTCACCTCGATTAAATTATAATTATTTTACTTTCCGATTAGACTTCGTACTGCCATCTAAGTTGTTTATACAACCTTCAGAATAGAAACCTTAGGATTTTAGTCAAGCTAAAAACGATTAAAGTTGTATAAAAACCCCTTTAATAGCAAAGCTTATAGAGGTTGTATATTCAACTTTAAGTTATCCTCATGTATCAATAATCTTTTAAAATAAGCTCTTCAAGATAGCTAGAAAAGCAATAAAAAAAGTTGTCCACTTTTTTCAAAATAAAAATAATTTTTCATTTTTAATGAATTTTTACCCTCTTCTGATTATTGATGCTTTTAATCTTTTGCCGACTATAATGCGTACATGAATACATAACTTTTACGTAAGGAACTTGGCTATGAGTCAGTCAACTCAAAAAGCTACGCTTTACAGAATGTCAACGCCTGATCACCAGTGCCCTTTTGGGCTAAAAACCCGGCACTTACTTAAAGCCAATGGCTTCGAAGTAGACGACAATCTGTTAGAGAGTCGTCAAAAAACCGACAAATTCAAGGAAAAGCACGACGTCGATACCACTCCACAAGTGTTTATTGGTGATAAACGTATCGGTGGGTACGAGGAGGTTCGAGCCTTTCTTGGAAAGCCTCTTCCTGACCCTGACGCAACCAGTTACCGACCCGTTATTGCATTATTTACTATGACGGCACTCCTCTCTGTAGCCACGTCGTGGTTGTCTTTTGGTCGCGTATTTACCGTACAAACCATCGAGTGGTTCATCAGTTTCTCTATGGTGGTTCTGGCCTTGCTCAAACTCCAGGACGTAGAGAAGTTCTCTACCATGTTTCTCAATTACGATCTTCTCGCCAAAAAATGGGTGCCTTATGGCCGTATTTATCCCTATGCCGAAGGCTTGGCGGGTCTGTTAATGGCAGCCGAATTCGCCCATGTCATATCCATACCCGTCGCATTATTCATCGGCATCGTAGGCTCTATATCGGTGTTTAAAGCCGTTTATGTCGACAAACGCGAGCTAAAATGTGCCTGTGTCGGTGGCTCCAGTAATGTGCCGTTAGGCTTCATTTCGCTCACTGAAAACCTCATGATGGTCGCTATGGCTGTCTGGATGTTTTTTACAATGAACTAGAAAAAGAGCGCTATGCGCTCTTTTTCTTAACGCTTTTTACGTAAAAACAAAATCTCACCAGCGGCAATCAATGCCATACCGATAAGAGACGCCCAAATCACCAGCGGATCGCTCGTCCATTTCACCCATATAAAAGCGACTAAAACGATGACGTCTAGCGTGATTGCGCTGACAAGTATGTAAATATTGGCATTCACCTTTTGCCTTAGATGCCGTAATACGCCCCAGTGGATCGCAATGTCCATCACGATATAAAAAATAGCGCCCAGTGACGCAATTCGACTCAAATCGAAGAATGCCGCTAAGATCATAGCCATAACAATGGTGTAAACCAGCGTATGCTTCTGAATGGAACCTGGCATGCCAAAATGACTGTGTGGAACAAGCTTCATATTGGTCAACATGGCTAACATTCTTGAAACGGCAAACGCGCTGGCAATCACTCCTGATACCGTTGCTACAATTGCAAACGCAACCGTCACCCAGAGTCCAGTTTCACCGTAGACGGGTCTGGCTGCTTCAGCAAGCGCATAGTCTTTCGCTGTCACAATCTCATCAATCGACAAGCTCGAACCAACGGCCAGGGTGACTAGCACATATATTAGCGCGCAGATAACCAGCGAAATAATAATGGCACGCCCGACGTTCTTCTTAGGCTCAACAATTTCACCGCCACTATTCGTTATTGTTGTAAACCCTTTGTATGCAAGTATGCTTAAAGCAATACCCGCTAAAATACCGCCACCCGAAGCTTCTTCTGGAATAGCAGATATCGATTCAAACTGAATGCCTGAAGCCCACAAACCACCAGCGGCTAAAATCACCAATCCTAAAGCCTTCACAAAGGCCATAAAGAACGAGAACGTTTGAATAAACTGATTACTCAAAATATTGATAAAAAATGCGAAGAGCAGCAACCCAACCGCCAACAACGGAATAAGCCACTGCGCTTCAAAAGAAATTAACTGGCTTGTATAGGACGCAAATGTGCGAGCGACTAGACTTTCATTAATGACCATAGAAAAGTACATCAAGAGTGCGAATATCGCCGTCACACTTCCTTTTCCATAAGCTTTACTGAGGAACATCGCAATACCGCCCGCTGACGGATAGGCTTTCGCCAACTTAACGTAAGAGTAAGCGCTAAAGCCGGCAATGATACCGCCGCACACAAACGCCAGGACAAACCACTCTCTTGCCAGCTGAGCAACTTGTCCGGTCAGTGCAAAAATACCAGCGCCAATCATCACACCAGTCCCCAGCGACACCGCCCCCCAAAGACTCAGGCTGCTTTTCTGATAATCCTGATGTCCGTGTTCATGATCGTGTTCTGCCATAATCAGCTCCTGTGATTGAACTCAGTTGGACCAATGGATCCGGATAATTTTCCAGCCAGACTCAGTCGTATTTGATACGGTTACGGTTTCATTCATCGTTAAATCAACCTCACGCCCGTTATACTCCCCGGAAACGCTATACCGAGAAGTGATCACAGCAAGGCCATCGGCTTCTTGTACTGTCCTTTCAAGCAACTGTGAAGGAACCGCCTGGCTAAACTTAATATCTGACTTAAGGTGATGAGCACTGTACTCGGCCAAGGATCGTTCAACACCACCACCTTCAAAGATAAACACATCATTGGAAAGCACATCTTTAACGACTTCCGTGTCACCTTCAGTCAAAGCCGTTCGAAACCTATCAAGCACAACTGTCGGTTCAGATACTTCCTCGGCACTACTAGGCGCTGAAATAAACAGCACCGAAACCATAAAAACACTCATGAATAATTTCATTCTTATTATTCCTTACATTAACTAGGGGAAAACGCGCTGCTTAGCGCAGAGGCCAGGGTAAAAATAGTGACAGCCAATACCATTTCCGCCGTTATGGAGTTTTTGAGTCGCTTGGCGGCCGCGTTATCATTTAATTGCGGTACGAACTTTAATTTATGCAATGCGGCAACAAGGAGAATCAGCGCCACAAACACAAGTTTCGCTAGTAGTACCGTGTCATACGACGTAAGCGGCAGCTCTGGCATCCATCGCCCTGTTGCACTACGATACATAACCAAGCCCGCAATAAGGAGTATTGGAACCGCTGCAGACATATGCACACCAAAACGCTCCATAATGGCTTTCGCTTTAGCAAGCGGTACCGACGTTGCCAGCTTTCGCAATGAGTTAAGACTGCCGAACCAAACCCAAGCGACTAACAAGTGTGTTAAAAGCGCTAGCTTTCCCCACCAGACGGCGTCACTGCCGTGACCAATACTTAAAAAGCTCCATCCCATGAGTCCAATGGCGACAACATATAGCACCCACTTTATACGTTTTAGCTTAACAACGGAGTAAACAATCCAAGCAATAGCAACCGCTATCTGAAGTTGCATGAACAACCCAACAGGACCAGCCCATATAAATTGCATATATGTCGAGTCGGCCATTCCAGCAAGCCCTTCTGCAGCAAAACTACCAACTTTTAGAAAAAAATACAGAAGGCTTGCTAGCAATAAAAGCAACGCAGCAACGCTATTCTTTCGTTCAGACTGCTTTTTTAAACCGGACAAATAAACGATATAAGGCGAGGCCGTCATCACCGCATTGAGCCAGAATATGAAGGCCAGCGTTAAAACACTGGCCACACTCCAAAAGGTCATCATTTCACCTCAAAGCTAAAATCACCCGAGATTTTATGACTGTCCCCACCCATAGCTGTCCAGTAAACCGTGTAACCACCTGACGGCAGGTTGTTTTTAACAGTAATTTCGTACGCTGCTTTAGGTGTCATACTCATAGAAAAGTCCAACGGGTGCATCTTACCGTCGTCTGAGTGCAGCATAATTTTAGCCAGGCGAACATCACCGGAAAAATTCATCGTAATTTCCGCCGGTGACTCCGACAAAGTCGCACCGTCTTCCGGGCTACTGGATGTCATGCCGACATGGGCGTTGGCCCATGCACTAAAAAATAAAGCGGTGGCGAATGCTAATTTAAATAAGTTTCTCATGTTGTTTCCTCTTTGTTTTATCATCCATTAAAACCAAACTCTGGCCCCTAAGACCACGCCTGTTTCAGTCGTATCTTCACCCATACGTTTCAGCTGGTCCGCCGTGTTTCCTAACGCACCGTTCCAGTAAATACCGATATAAGGAGCAAATTCACGACTCACCTCGTGTCGATAACGCAAACCCACGCGCAAATTACTCAACCCGCTCTCCCGCTCATATTTGTCTGAATCTGTTAGGTTAGCTGTTAACTCAATACGAGGCTGCAAGTACGATGTTTGCGTTAACTGCCACTCATATTCAGTTTCGCTGACAAACTGGACATCACCTTCTTCGTTCACCATCACCGAGTTGTCCATTTCAAACCAATACGGAGCCAGCCCCATGAAGCTAACAACGGCATAATTTTCCATAGAGGCATCGGACGATAAGGAGCCTCGCGTACCGACACCGGCCTGAAACGACCAAAACGGAGACATCAGGTAGCCGTATAACAACTCAGCACTTTCCAAGTCAGTGGGCTCTCCGTCATCTTGAATATTTTCCCCCTCACTTTTGAAGACAAACCGATGATAATCACCACCGTACCAAGCCATCATGTCCCAAACGGCAACGTTCTCTTCCTCGTCTGTTCGCGTTAATTCCAGCCGGTCAAATAATACCTGCCCGGTGTAATATTCTTTAACGGGCTCTGGCCAGCCTTCCTCTGCATGTCCCGCCATTGCCACTGCGGGTAAAAGTGCTGTAGTGAACAACAATGATTTAGCGTACATAGCCTTCCTCCTTATGCCACATTTACCACACGAAACATGCCCGCTTTCATGTGATAAAGCAGATGACAATGAAATGCCCAGCTTCCCGGTGCATCAGCGGATATCAGTAGTGATACTTTCTCGCTTGGTTTTAAACTAATGGTGTGCTTACGAGGACGAGGATACTGTCCATTTTCAAGTTCCATCCACATACCGTGTAAGTGGATTGGATGATCCATCATGGTGTCATTAACCATCACCAACCTTAAGCGCTCGCCGTGACGGAACTGCACAGGGCCGTCAACTTCGGTGTATTTCTTCCCGTCAAACGACCACATATACCGTTCCATATTACCGGTCAAATGCAGTTCAATCTGGCGCTCTGGTTCCCGCTTATCTGGCCATTCTTGGGCGCCAATAAGATCGCTATACACTAAGACTCTATGGTCAACATTATCCAAACCTATGCCCGGTTCATGGAGACGACTGGTCGGATTCATAGCTATCATGGCGGCAGCAGCTCCGTGACCACCTTCACTGTGCTCAATTTTAATGTTTTCCACAGGAAGCTCTTTTTTATGCATCATTTCATGATTCATATGACCGTCTGTGCCGCTCATATTCATCATACCTTTCTCTTCCTTATTTCCTGACATCGCCATGGCCCCCATTCCCATCGCGGCCATACCACGTTCAGGCACCGCGCGTAACTCAGGAACTTCTGCTTCAAGGCCAATTTCTGGTGTTAATGTGCCTCTGACATAGCCACTACGGTCAAAGCTCTCCGCAAAAATCGTATAAGCCTTGTTATGCTTTGGCTGAACAATGACATCATAGGTTTCAGCCACTCCGATACGAAACTCATCAATAGACACAGGCTTCACCGGTTGACCATCTGCCGCCACTACAGTCATCTCTAGACCAGGAATACGTACATCGAAAAAGCTCATCGCAGAGCCGTTGATAATACGAAGTCGCACTTTCTCACCTGGTTTAAATAATGCTGACCAGTTCATTGCTGAATCGCGACCATTCATCAGGTAGGTGTATGTACTCCCTGTCACATCAGCGATATCGCGAGGACTCATCCGCATTTGTCCCCACATTTCTCTTTGCTTCCAGGTTTTCTCTAACCCATGCTGGCGCACGTCCTCGAACGTCTCAAATATCGTACGCTTTTGGTAGTTATAGTAGCCTTCCGCTACTTTCAAATTACGAAAAACCTCATTTGGATCTTCGAATGTCCAGTCACTTAGAATAATTGTGTGTTCACGATCAGCGCCTATATCTCCGTCTTTTGGGTCGATAATCAGCGGACCTAAGTGCCCCAGTTGCTCCTGTAAACCCGAGTGGCTGTGATACCAATAAGTGCCATTTTGCTCAACGTCGTAGCGATACTTATAAGTTCGCCCCGGCTTTATACCTTCAAATGAAACCCCGGGTACGCCATCCATATTTTCAGGCAAAATAATCCCATGCCAGTGGATTGACGTGTCTTCAGATAGTCTATTGGTCACATTTAGCTTGGCTCGTTGACCTTCTTTCAAACGAATTAGAGGACCAGGCATTTGACCGTTAATCGTTATAGGTGTGCCAACCTTATTCCCTACTAACAAAGGAGACTTCGCGATGGTCAAATCAATTTCATCTTTCGTCAAAACTTGATCTTTAAATTTACGCCCTTGAGGTGTTGCCCATGTTGGGGCTACTTTGGCAATTGCTAACGCGGACGCCACAGTAAATGCAGATTTAATGAATTTTCGACGCCCTTTATTAAACTCGGTGCTCATTTTCATTCTCCTCTTTTGAGGTTGATTTTTGTCCGTCACAACTATCGTAATTATTTTCAGCACCACCATCTGATATTGACGATTTAAACCCTTTAATCGCACTTCCAAGATCAGAGCCGAAAGTCCTTAACTTTCGGCTGCCAAAAAGAAGAATGACGATAGCTAACAGAATTCCCAGTTGAACCAGACTCATACCACCGAAGCCCATAATTAATCGCCTCCACCTGATAGTTTCTTTTGCTGCTTAATACTTGCTACCTGCTGATAAGGTGCTATAGAGCCATCCTTTTTCACTTCATAAACTGTATAGGGCTGGAATCGACTTCCCATTTCCATACCGACAGAACCGACAGGCATTCCCGGAACAGTTAAACCGATTCCGTTAGTTGACTTGTCTCCCTCCAAATAGCGGGAAACGAGTGCAGGGGGAACATGCCCCTCGAATACAAAGCCGCTATCGGAGATGGCAGTATGACAGGACTGGATGTCAGCACTGATACCTGCTTGACGCTTTTGCTGCGTCAAGTCTATTGGGTGCTCAACAGAAACATTTAAGCTTTCGGGTAAAGCTTTCAACCACTTTTCGCAGCAGCCACAGTTGGGGTCTTTTAGAACTCTCAGTTGCTCTTCTGCGCCAGCAACTGACATAGACACAGAGAAAAGCATCGCTAAAACAGCGCAATTACGTTTGATAGACATAATTATCCACCGACTCATAAGTTTTAAAGGGACACGTCGGGCGTGTACTAAATTTCTACAAACTTATTAAGCGATAATTATTGGAGGACGAAATAGATTAGACGCGTGTTTAGCCCGAATTGAAGTGTCAATCGGAGAATCGACTTTAGAAGAAAGATTGATCGTAGCGGTATTAACTGAAGAAGACTGTCCGACAAATAAAACTGAGCTGCCGGAGCAATGCCGAATTGTCATGTCAGCACAGCACGAGTTGTGCTTTTGCTTCTCATGTTCGCAGTCGCTTACGTCTGCTTTTTGCATCATGCTGTGCTGCATTTGTCCTTTACCATGACATGCGTGAGCCTCTGCCGTTTGCGAAAACGACATCGACACTAATAACACTGTCATTAATAACAGAATTCGGACTTGCACTAGCTACCTGCTTTTTGCAATTTAATAAATTCCAGTCTAACGTCATTTTAACGCATGTCAAATAAGGAGAAGATAATGATGAATCACGAAATGTTCGCCGGTATGGGGTTTCTATGGATGCTGATCGTGGGAGCTATTTTTATTGTTCCTGCATGGCGTATCTGCCAACGAGTTGGCTACCCTGCTCCATTGGGTCTTCTGATTGTTATCCCTATCGCCAATATCATCCTTCTTTACTTTATCGCGTTCGGTCCATGGAAAAATGTTGATAAATAGCAAGGTCACCATAGTCAAAGCAACAAATATAGTTTTTTCACCTCTTTGGTGAGGCTTTGGGCCAATAGCTTTACCCTCACCGCCATAGGTGAATGACTTTACAATCACCGTATATAAAAAAATAAATAGGGGTTTAAGACTCCTGCAGCTCTAGCTCGACAAAGTCGCGAGCAACATTTTCCAGGTCATTCCAATCTTCTGCCCCTGTCACTGGAAATGTCCGAAAAACATAACTGCGACTTACTCGAGTTCATCCAAATCCTTGGGTTGGTCCCTATAAGATTCAAATGAAGCAGTAATCTGTTCGAAATAATTATATAAGAAATTTACTGATGAGCTCAACGATATCCAGATCTTTAACCGCTTGTACTTCGGCCATGGTGGAGTTCCTTTTTTGCTGTAAAACATGATTTTGAGTACTTAAAAAGGTATAAAGGGGGAAATAGACCGTTTTTAGTGGGTTTGCTTGTTCCCGTTATTGCATTTTGGGAACAAAGCTTGAGAAGTAGAATTTATATCTTGTTCATCAGCATGATATATGGACTTCCCAAACCTTGCTAGACCCTTTGAACATATACATTCACTCACTTCCGTTATATGCTTATTCTAAAGTTGCTATAATAATGTTGCTGCATCATGAAAATAGATCGCTCATTCAAAAAGCTCGCCAATACTCTTCCTTACATGCTCGCTTTTGTAGATAACAAGCGACGCTACAAGTTCGTAAATACAGCGTATGAGAATTTTTTTGGTGTAAAACTAAAGAATATAAAAAGCAAAACAATCGCTGAAATTGTGGGTGATGAGTCCTACAAAAAAATTTCTAAAATTCACGACCGCGTTCTACAGGGCGAAGAGCTTGAGCTGTCCGAGAGGGTAGAGCTGAATGACGGACGTAGCATTCAACTCGAGATAAACTATATACCCAATGTCGAAACTCTCAGCAAACGGGTTAATGGCTTTTTTGCAATAATCAATGATGTGACCGAGTATGCCAGCGCAGCTGAGGTTTTACGTGCTGTACACGATGTCGTCAATCGACAGTCAAAAACACTGTCCACTGATCGTATTGCCAAGCTTCTTAAACTTGGTTGCCATTACTTACATGCACAAACAGGGCTTGTCAGCCATGTTACTGATGACGACTACGTCGTCAAATACGCCTACTCCGAAGCGGAAGATATTCCTGCAGACACAACGTTTTCGTTGGGTGAAACATACTGCTCCGTGACACTAGAATCTAATGAGGTTGTCGCTACCACTCACGCCTCGGAGAGTCGTGAGTACGCTGGGCACCCCTGTTTTGAAAAGTTCCAACTAGAGACTTACCTGGGCTTACCCATTAAAATTAATGGGCAAACGTGGGGAACACTCAACTTTACGAGTCCAGAAACACGTCTTACACCATTTACCGAACTTGATATAGAGCTAATGAGCCTAATATGTTCTGCTATCGAGAATATTATTATCAATTCTTCTAAAACAAAAAAATTGGAAAAGCTGGCTTATACCGACTTTCTAACCGGCCTTTCAAATCGTCTGTTCATAACTGAGCGTTTTGAAGAGTTACAGCCAAACGATAATCAGACGTTAAATATAACCTGCTTTGCCATAATTGATATAGATCATTTCAAAGTGGTAAACGATAGTTATGGTCATGACGCAGGTGACGAAGTGCTCCAACAGACAGCCCGAAAAATAGCCGAACAAGTTCGAGCGAGTGACTGCGTATCCCGAGTTGGTGGTGAAGAGTTCGTCATCATATTGATGAATATTCCACGTAAAAATGCTCAGTCAATTTTAGAAAATATTCGTAAAAAAGTTGCTGGTAATGAGATATTATTGGGAAATAAAAGCGGCGTCCACGTAACGGTATCCATAGGCGCTACGGAGCTCGCGGTAGATGATCTATTTAATACCGCATATAAAAAAGCTGATATCGCACTTTACCAAAGTAAAAAACAAGGCAGGAACAGGCTGACTTGGCATTACGAATAAAGCTACAAAGCATTTAGAAGAAGCCCTGTGTATCTGCAGGACCTCTTCTCATTCTGTCTCAGACGAAATATCAATAAGCGCCTTCGCTATAAATCAGCTCATAGCTATGACTGTAAATTTCTAAAATATTCCCAAATGGGTCTTCCATGTAAATCATACGGTAAGGCTTTTCGCCAGGGTAATAATAACGAGGCTTTTCCATGCGTCTCTTACCACCCGCAGCTTCAATACGCTCAGCCAATTCTTCAACATTGGGATCTTGCACACAAAAGTGGAAAATTCCGGTTTTCCAGTATTCAAAGTTATCATCAGGGTTCTGTTGATTCTCGAACTCAAATAGCTCTATGCCAATTCTGTCACCTGTCGACAGGTGCGCAATCCGAAAGCGATTCCAGCCGGCTCCGAAAACATCGGTACACATTTCACCTATCGCACTGTCGTCTTCCTCTATATCGGTTGGTTTCATAATCAAATACCAGCCCATAACCTGAGTATAAAACTCAACGGCTTGTTCCAAATTTGGGACGGAAATACCGATATGCGAAAAAGTTCTTGGATATACATTACTCATAAAACCTCCTCTCTTTAAGATAAAAGAAGGTTAACTGACCTATTACATAATTTTAAATTATGATTTATCATTAAAATCATCATATTTTATAATCATATTTAAATGCTAAATACAACGTGGCTACGCACTTTTTGTACCCTTGTCGAAATCGGTCATTTCACTCGCACCGCAGAGACGCTTCACATGACACAATCGGGCGTAAGCCAGCATGTGCAAAAACTAGAAGCGCAGTTAGGCCGAACTCTGCTAACTAGAGAAAAGAAACAATTTCGTCTTACGGAAGCGGGTCAGCGTTTATACGATGAAGCTAACCGCTTACTCGCTGAATTTTCAAACCTTGCAAACATTGTTACGTCTGACCCAGCCTTTGAAGGCTTAGTTAAGATAATGTCGCCTGGCAGTGTTGGACTTAAACTGTACCCCTATTTGCTGTCTCTGCAAAAAGAGCATCCTAAACTAGTAATGAATTATCGATTTGCTCCAAATGCAGACATAGAAAGTGCCATTGTAGAATCAAGTGTGGATATCGGTATTATGTCGTCAAAGCCGTCACTACCGGATGTCAATTGTGAGGCAATTGGAAGTGAGCCACTACTTTTGGTCACCCCCGCTCACGTTGAGACTCCCAGTTGGGATTCATTGAAGACTCTTGGTTTCATCGATCACCCAGACGGCAGTCACCATGCAGATCTCTTATTAAGCCCCAACTACCCGGAATTCCAACACAGCAATTTATTTATTCAGCGAGGGTTCTCTAATCAGATCAGTCTAATTCTCACCCCAGTTAGCATGGGACTGGGCTTTACCATACTGCCTGCCTACGCAGTCGATGCCTTTCCAAAGTCTGATAAAATAAAGTCTCATCACTTAAACCATCCGGTGAGCGAAACGCTTTACCTTTGTACCCGACGAAACACTCAACCCCCGAACCGGATTAAAACCGTCATCGCTGATATTAAGCAACGAATTTGAACTCAACATAGTGACACTTGATTTTTATAGACGGTTAGTCTATTTTTTTAAGAATGGAAACTGAGAATAAAAACAAGCGAACTCGCGGCCGCCCTAAAAAGAATGTCGAAGGTCACAATCAAACTCGACAGCGCTTACTGCGTGCAGGAATTGAATCGCTCACCGAGTCTGGGTATTCAAGCATAGGATTAGACTCTATTCTAAAGCGAGAGGGTATCCCTAAAGGTTCTTTTTACTATTATTTCAGCAGTAAGGAGACATTCGGTCAGGAAATCATTGAAAGCTACAATCAGTTCTTTAAAAACAAACTGGTTAAATGCTTGCAGCCGAGCCGCCAACAGCCGCTATCAGGCTTCCATGCTTTCGTTGCCGACGCCATTAGCGGTATTGAGAAATATCAATTTCAGCGCGGTTGTTTAATCGGTAATCTTGGACAAGAATTGAACACCCTGCCGCCTAGCTTTCGTAGCCAATTGGCCGGTGTTTTCTCACAATGGAGTGATCTGCTTGCCGACTATCTGCGAGAGGAGCAAGCCTATGGCCACATCGCAAACTCGTTAAATTGCGCCCAACAAAGCGAGCTATTTTGGATTGGCTGGGAAGGTGCCGTTCTCCACGGTAAGTTGCAAAAAAGCTCACAACCCATTCAATTATTTGCAGACTATTTTGTAAACACACTCAATCGATGAGTTTTTTATCTTTTTATAGACGATCAGTCTACTTTTGGAGAATTTTATGTTTAACGCCATTGTTATCACCAAACACGATGAGCAACTCACTGAATTAACGTCGATAGATAAATCGATACTGAATGACGGCGATGTGACCGTCGATGTCGCTTATTCAACTTTGAACTATAAAGATGCGCTGGCTATTTGCCAAAAGCCCGGAGTCGTGCGTCAGTGGCCCATGATCCCCGGCATTGATTTAGCCGGAACAGTGATAGAGTCCTCCAGCGACCGTTTTGCAGCCGGCGACAAGGTATTATTAAATGGCTACGGCGTTGGCGAGGTGCATACCGGAGGGTTAGCACAAATAGCCCGCGTAAAAAGCGAATGGCTAGTCCCCTTACCAAAGGCTATCAGTCTTAAACAATCCATGGCTATTGGTACTGCCGGCTACACTGCCATGCTATCCGTATTAGCACTGGAACAGCAAGGTGTTACGCCAAGCTCTGGTGACATTTTAGTCACCGGCGCTGCGGGCGGTGTGGGCTCAATAGCCACATCCTTGCTCAGCAAACTTGGTTACACAGTCATTGCAGTATCAGGCCGCTCTGAACAAACAAGTTACCTCAAAACACTCGGTGCTTCTGAAGTTCTGCCACGCAGTGACTTTGAAAGCTCCGCCAAGCCTCTGGCAAAAGAACGATTTGCAGGCGTTATCGATGTCGCCGGGTCGAATATATTGGCCAACGCGATTTCGCAAACGCAATACGGGGGCGTTGTCACTGCGTGTGGATTAGCTGCCGGTATGGACTTACCCACAAGTGTGGCGCCATTTATTTTGCGTGGCGTAAAACTAATAGGTATCGACAGCGTTATGGCTCCCATGCAAGACCGATTAGCAGCGTGGGACCGGTTAACAAAAGATTTAGACTTATCAATGCTGGATAGCATGACACAAACTGTCGGTCTTAACGAAGTTCAGGAGCTTGCGCCACAATTGCTCAAAGGCCAAGTGCGCGGCCGTACGGTAGTTGATGTGAATGACTAATCTAGATATATAAAGACTAGCGATATTGAAGTTGAGGTTATGTTCTTTTACTTAACGCTTTTCAATAGCTTTAGCAAATATTGATGAATCCACTATCCATCATAAAAATGAAATTGATTGAGCCGAGTTTTTACTTTGACGTTGGCGAAATGAGCAGTAAACATTTCGTCAACGCCTATCTGCGAATGATTTAACAACTTCAACCAACCAGGTTGAAAGGGTCATCCACTGAGCGCGACGGCTCGGTAAACCAAAAAGCCCCCTCTTCGCTCATATAAAAATGGTCTTCCAGGCGCACGCCGAACTTCTCCGGGTTAATCACCATAGGCTCATTGCTAAAGCACATACCGGGCGCTAACTCGGTTTTATCGCCGCCCACTAAGTACGGCCACTCGTGCAAATCCATACCAATCCCATGCCCGGTTCTATGCGGCACACCCGGTAATTGATAGTCGGCCTCCAGGCCCTGTTCTTTTAATTTAACACGCACGGCGTCATCCACAGACTCACAAGTCTTACCCAGTACAGCGGCATCAAAGGCGGCTTGTTGCAAATCTCGTTCGTACTGCCAAAATTTCTGCTGCTCTTCAGTTGCAGTGCCAAAAGCATAAGTACGGGTAATATCAGAATGATAGCCGTGCAACTTGCAGCCGGTATCTATCAGCACCCAGTCGTCTTTTTCTAAGTGCTGTTCGTAATTAACGCCATGTGGGTAGCTGGTGCCCTTGCCAAATAACACAATACAGAAAAACGAACCGGACGCTCCCACCTTACGATGTGCTTTATCAATAAAAGCTCTGACTTCCGACGCTGTGATGCCTTCGTGAAGCATAGCACCGGTGGCTCTGTGCACAGCCATGGTCATATCCATTGCGGTCTGAATTAACACCAGTTCTGCAGGGGATTTATGCATTCGGCAGGTAGCGGTAATGGCTTTTGCGTCGCACATTGTTTCGGCGGGTTTACGCTCCTCCAGCTTTGCCACCACGCTGTAGGGTGTGGATTCATCTAATGCCAGCTTATAACCATCAGAAAAATGCTCAGTTAAGAACGCCAACAACCGTTCGTAGGGTGATTCGTGCTCGTCCCACAAAACCGTATCCATGGGCAGTATCATTGCCTGAGTTAAGGAGCCGACTTCAAACGCCGGCGCTATCAGGGTGACATCCCCTTCAACCGGGAGAACAGCGCCAACCAGGCGCTCACTGGGGTACCACTTTAAACCAGTAAAATATTCTAAGTTGGTTCCTGCGTTTAAGTACATAGCGCTAATGCCTTGCTCCTGCATCAGTGCCTGCGCTCTGGCAACGCGCTGTTGGTATTCTTCCAACGCAATAGGCTGAACACCTGCGGTCATATTTTCCAAAGCGCTGAGAGCCTCTTCAGCCCGCGCAACTCCCACACCATGCGTCATAAAACACTCCTTTTAATAATTCAGCCACCATGGCTGGGTTGAACCTGACGTGAACGTCAGGCTACATGAATAATCTCAACTGACTGTAGACCGCGGTTGGTTTTCCATTGAATAGACTGCCCTACGGAAAGACCAATAAGCGCTGCTCCCAAAGGAGCAAAAACCGATAAGCTGTCTTCATATTTATCCACCTGATCAGGCGCAGTCAAAGTTTTTGTAAAAACTTTCCCCGTTTCTAAAACCTTAAAGGTCACTTGCCGATTCAGACAAGCAACGTCGGCGGGCATGACATTCGGCTCAACAATTTTAGCACGGGCCAGCTCAACCTCTAACTCATCCAAAAACTCCCGGGGTAAACTGGTCTCATCTAAATGATGTTCAATTACGGCCATATCGACACACGAAATAACAATGTTAGGTCTAGTATTCATAATTCTCTCTCATAAAAAAGGGCTCCGGAGAGCCCTTTAAGTTTACTCTTCAAGTTTCTTTTTCTTCTTTTCTTTTCGTTTTTCTTTCAACGTTAACTGCGGTTTTTTCTTCTGCTTTTCTTTACTCATTGGATTCACCTTATCTGTTCAAATGTTTAAGTTAATCGACACATTGCACAACTAAGTTACTCCAAGGCACTACCCTCCTTTGAATTCTGGCTAAGCATCAACAGATGCGAGTCGATTCTGATTTACCGTTAGAACCGCCCACTTTATTGATATACCTTTAACAATGACTGTTGCTATATCGCCTACGCGAAGACCAAGCAACGTCGATCCTAAGGGGGAAATAAAAGACACCAGGTAGTTATCAGTATCCGCTAACTCTGGCGGAACCAACCTAACCCTTACCTGTTCCATTGTTTTTAGATTACGCAGGACAACCGAAGCTCCAACTCGAATGCGTTTTTCAATTAAGGCTTCTTTTGATTCACTGAACTCAAGTCTATTCAACAAAATACTGAGCTCTACGGGGTCTATCAGCATTTGCTGCCCCGCTTCCTGAAAAATTGGGTTTGACGGACAAACCGAGGTTTTACAGAACCTGAATGCACGCTTAAGCACGGCTTTATCTCCAACCGAACTGAACATAAATTATTTAAAGGGAATAACAGACAGACTGGCCGGACGCTTAAGGCGCGTCCGGCTTAATTTGGAAAGGTGAGAGCGGTACTCTGTATTGAATAGTTAGACTTAAACATGATGTCCTCTTAACAACTGAATCCATCATAGCCCGTTAGAAATTTAAAGCAAGCCGGCGATATTCTCTAGCCGAGCAACGTAATTCGAACTAAACACATTTTCCGCACGTTTAATATAAGCCTCTAAATCAACATACCTCAGTGCATTTTTAAAATAGAACCTATCGGCAAAAGGCTGCATTTTCTGCTTTTCAAAAATGTCCTTTATTTGCCCAAAATAGGCTTCAATGTCGTTAACCATAGACACCATATGCCAGTCGCTACCGTACATTATTTTATCAGCCAGCTTAAAAGGTTTGTCTGCGGTCGCTTCACGCGTTAGCTCAATTTCAAGCCGCCGGGCCAGGCTTGCCTGTGCTTTCTTACTGCCGACAATTTCATGTAAGTACGACAAGTCGCAATAAACATGCGGGTAACGCCGACACAGCTCGACAACCTTACGGGCGTAGTTGTTCGGATCACTCCACTCTTCTTCTGTCTCTGCCAGCCAACCTTTAACCCAGCGCCCGTTCACTTTTCGCTTTCCGCCACCGGCATGGCCAAAGCAGAGCCTCATTGTTTTCCTTTGCTCTGTTTTTGTCAGCGCCTGCTCCCAGTAATCCGGGTCTGAATTTAACCCTGACCCTTTATAAGCCTGAAAGCCTTCCGGCGTGCAGTGAGTGAAAACCGGAATGGAATACTCCACACAAAAATCCAGAAAATAATCAACAACCCGTTCAACAGGAGGTTCGTTGCCTGCCGGCTTGTAACCCATGGGAGGGTAAAACTTAAACCCCGCCTTGCCATGTTCCAATGAGGTTTCTATAGCGTCACGAAGCGCGCGATCAGATGCAGACCGAGAAACAAATCGCAAAGGGTCAAAGGCAGAGAACCCCAGCACTATGCCTTCTGAATAATTCTCCAACGCAGTCATGCGCTCTAACTGCTGATCATAAAACTCGTATTTAGGGTCATCGTCAAACGGATGAGCCATATCCATCATGTAATGAAAAAGCACATAATTTTCCGCAAAGTTGCCGTAATAGCCTTTTAACCGTTTAAGTATCCCTACTTCACTGCGCAGCATATTTAAAACAAAATCTATTTTGTCCGCGGCGTTCTCTAAAAACTCCAGTGACTTGCGCAACATACGCTCTATCATTTTGTGAATGCCGGAAAACCAGCCCGATATTTTATCCTGAGGGTGAGTTTCTGCTTTGAAGGTTAATTTTGTTTCTATGTAATCTAACTCCAACTCCCGGGCCGATTCGCTGTCACCGCAATACTGATGTATTTCTCTCAGAACCGAGTACAACTCACTATTAATGAATTTCTCCTGGTAGGCTTTCGCTAACTCCGGATTGCTACTGCCCTCTTCACTTAATTCTCCCGGTAAGTAATGCTCTATTTCAACACAAACCAGATGGGCAAATTCGTTGCAGATTTTTTCTGTGGCACCTTTTTGAGTGGTGACTGAAAATGACGCCAGCCGCTCTTGTAATGTAGAGCTGGCGGTCAGTGAATACGCCAGTTTGCTAATTAACTTTGCCGGTAACTTCCAAATACCCCAGCTCTCGAGAATTCCCTGCAAAGGCACATAACGGGCATTAAAGAGGTGGGTATGGGCATCAACAACAAAAGGGAGTTTATTCATGGTCGTATCCATTTGAAATAGCCTGATTTTCCTGAGTTTTAGTTAAGTTAATAACTCGCAGAAGGTCAACTGCTCTCGTGTAAATTGGTCGTTCTTCCCAATATTTGGTCACAAGCACAAATCTCGGTTTTCGGTGAAATTATAAACATCTGATTATTAAAGAAATTATTTCTGGCCTAAGAATTGCTTTGTTGTCCATAATAAGAAGATAAGAACAACAAGGAACCATCATGAGTGTAAAGTTTGAAGATCGCCCAATAGAAAAAGTTCGGGAAGAAACCATCGACCAACTGGTCATGAATTACAGCCACGGTGAGCTCTCAGCGCAAGCCTTTGAACGCCGGCTTGATCAAGCCATGGACGCGACGGCACATAGCCAGCTGGCGGAACTGGTAGAAGACCTGGAGCTGAAGCCCGATACCTCATACGACAGCATGAAAGAACAGCAATTCTCGCCACATTACGGTGAGGGCCGAGTGCTGCCAACAGAAAACGTGGTCTCCATACTGTCCTCTAATGAGCGCTGTGGTGTATGGACGGTTCCACGCGAAATCACCATCTATTCCCTGTTAGGCTCAGTAGAACTGGACTTTACCGATGCCGTATTCCAGCACCCTGACGTTACTATAAAAATTGTAGGCGGCCTTTCAAGCCTGGAAATTTTCGTGCCTGAAGAAATTACTATCAGCACCAACGTCTTTAGCATTCTTGGTTCCACAGAGAATAAAGCCCCGTCTATGGGCAACTTAAAACAGGCACCACATATACGTATAGAGGGCTTCCAGGTACTGGGTTCTGTTGAGGTAAAAGTGAAGCGCACCATAAAAGAGAAGTTTGTTGCCTTTGCAAATAGCTTAAAAGGCACCTTTCAATCTCGTTAGTGTCGGAGTAAATTGGAGCTAACACTCAATTTAACGGAGAGTTAGCTCCATGAAACTCTATGAAATGGCAAAAGCGCCCAATCCTCGGCGGGTGCGGATGTTTCTCGCTGAAAAAGGGCTCCTGAACAAGGTCGACTGCGTTGAGCTCGATCTGGCCAAAGGCGAGAACTTAACGCCGGAATTTGAACGCAAAAACCCAATGAAAAAAGTGCCGGTACTGGAACTCGACAACGGCACCTGCATTGGCGAAACCATGGCCATTTGCCGCTACTTTGAAGCCGCCTTCCCGGAATCTGAAGTCTTACTAGGCAATACCGCCGAAGAGCAGGCCATTATCGAACAATGGACACGCTGGATAGACTTCTATTTATTTACCCCAATTGGCATGTGTTTTCAGCACACCACCGACTACTTCAAACACAAAATGACACCCATAAAAGAGTGGGGTGAGGCAAACCACGCAGCAACCCTGACCTTCTTCGACTTTCTGGAAAAGCACCTGGCCGATCATCAGTTTATTGCGCTGGAACGTTTTACCATTGCAGATATTAACGCCTTTTGCACGGTCGACTTTGCCAAGGTGATTCAACTGCGAGTCGATGACCGCTGGCCTCATCTAAAAGCCTGGTACGAGCGTATGAAAGAGCGCGACTCATCAAAGGTTTAAGGGATACAAATGATTGAACTCTACACGGCTGCCACACCCAACGGTTATAAAGCGACAGTCACATTAGAAGAAATGGGGCTGGACTATAAACTGCATCACGTTCAGTTACAGGACAACGAGCAAAAACGTCCTGACTTTCTGAAAATGAACCCTAACGGGCGCATTCCGGTAATTGTCGATAAAAATAACGATGATTTCGCGGTGTTTGAGTCCGGTGCCATTATGCTGTATCTGGCGGAAACCTACGACAAGTTGAACCCTAAAGATCCGAAAGAACGTTCACGTATGATCCAATGGCTGATGTTTCAAATGGGTGGCATTGGCCCCATGATGGGACAAGCTAATGTCTTCTATCGGTACTTTCCGGAGAAGCTGCCATCAGCCATTGAACGCTATCAGAATGAAAGCCGTCGTCTGTTCGAAGTGCTGAATAAGCGTTTAGGAGAGTCTGAATACTTAGCCGGTGAAAACTTCTCGTTAGCGGATATTGCCAACTGGTGCTGGGTACGCACTCACGACTGGTCTGGTGTCAGTCTCGATGGTCTGGAAAACTTAAAACGCTGGATGAACACCATTAGCGAGCGCCCTGCCTGCCAACGTGGTGTATCAAAGCCAGAGCGTATGGGCGACCCTGACGAGCTGGTCAAGAGCGCCCAGAAAATGGTGCAACGTTAAGCAGCAGCCAGCTGCGCCAGATACTCATCGTAACTACCGGCAAAGTCACGTAAGCCTTTGTCGGTAATTTCGATAATACGCGTAGCCAGAGTCGACACGAACTCGCGGTCATGGCTAACAAACAACAAGGTACCTTCAAACTGCTCCAGCGCCAGGTTTAACGACTCTATCGATTCCATATCCAAGTGGTTTGTCGGTTCATCCATCACCAGAATGTTCGGGCGCTGCAAAATCAGCTTACCGAAGATCATCCGCCCTTTTTCACCACCGGATAAAATCGATACCGGCTTTTGAATGTCGTCTGAAGAAAACAACATACGACCCAGTACACCGCGTATGGCCTGCTCGTCGTCGCCCGGCTTCTTCCACTGATACATCCACTCGTATACGGTCATTTCCTGCTTAAACCAGTGGACGTGGTCCTGCGCGTAGTAACCTATCGCCGCATTTTCCGACCATTTGATGCTACCGGAATCCGGCGTGTATTCGCCCATCAAGCATTTCAGCAACGTCGTTTTACCAATACCATTGGCACCGATAATGGCGACTTTTTCGCCCACTTCAACCGAGGTACTCAGACCTTTTAATACCGCCTCGTCTTCGAAGCTCTTACGCACATTTTCGGTTTCAAGCGCTAATCGGTAAAGTTTCTTTTCCTGAGTAAAGCGAATGTACGGATTAACCCGACTGGACGCTTTAACCTCGTCCAACTGAATTTTTTCCATTTGGCGCTGACGTGAGGTTGCCTGCTTGGCTTTCGATGCATTCGCAGAGAAACGGCTGACAAAGCTCTGCAGCTCCGCTATTTTCTCTTTCTTCTTGGCGTTATCGCTCATCAGCTGTTCACGCGCCTGAGTGGCGGCAAACATGTATTCGTCGTAGTTACCCGGATATACGCGCAACTCACCGTAATCAATATCGGCCATGTGCGTACAAACCGTATTCAGAAAGTGACGGTCGTGCGAGATAATGATCATCGTGCTTTGTTTTTCGGCCAACACGTCTTCCAACCAACGAATGGTATTAATGTCCAGGTTGTTGGTCGGTTCGTCCAGCAACATAATGTCCGGCTCAGAAAACAGAACCTGCGCCAGTAACACCCGAATTTTCACACCCGGCGCCAGCGCCGACATCAGACCAAAATGCTGCTCTACCGGTATACCCAGCCCCAGCAACAATTCGCCCGCACGAGACTCCGCCGTATAACCGTCCATTTCGGCAAATTCGGTTTCCAAATCGGCAACACGCATGCCGTCTTCTTCACTCATTTCGCCACTGCCGTAAATACGGTCGCGCTCTTCTTTTACAGCCCACAGCTCTTCATGCCCCATAATAACGGCATCAACCACGCTGTAGTCTTCGTAAGCAAACTGGTCCTGACGCAATTTACCAATGCGAATATTGGGCTCCAGCGACACATTGCCAGCCGACGGCTCCTGCTCACCACTTAGTATGCGCATAAAGGTCGACTTACCGCAGCCGTTAGCGCCTATCAGGCCATAACGGTTACCGTTGCCGAATTTAACAGAAATATTTTCAAAAAGAGGCTTCGCACCAAATTGCATGGTGATATTTGCAGCAGAAATCACGTATTCAACATCCAGGACTATAGGGTAAAAATTGAGCGCGCAATGTACGTGTTTTTCGCGTAAATTACAAAGAAAGATTCACTAATGGGTAAATAGACTATGCAAATGTCCTGGAATGATGTCTCCACGAATTTAAGTAAAATTTGGAATACCGAGCTTTGGAAGACCGGCGACGCCCAGATATACCTCAGTCAGGTAATTATTGCCATTACACTGATTATTGTTGGCGTTATTGTTATACGCTGGGTTGGCTCCAGTCTGGTCAAACGGGCTCTAAAATCGGGCCATGCCTCTCAGAACACCATTTATGCCTTTAGAAAACTGTTCTCATTCCTGGCTTACGTCCTCATTGTCTTAATAGCCCTGCCCGTTGCCGGCATCCCTATTACCATATTTGCTGTATTAGGTGGTGCGTTAGCCATTGGTGTCGGTTTTGGTGCGCAGAACCTGTTAAACAATCTAATTTCCGGAATGATATTGGTTGCAGAGCGCCCTATTCGCATTGGCGACATTGTTGAGCTCGAGAATGAACGGGGCAAAATTGAAGAAATTGGCAACCGCTGTGTTCGCATCAAACGCTTCGACGGCGTGCATGTGTTGGTGCCTAATAGTTACTTCTTGGAACAGCGGGTAGTGAACTGGACACTGGTTTCGACGGAAATACGCAGCACAGTCACCGTTGGGGTGGCCTATGGCTCGCCTATCGAGAAAGTTCGCGAACTCATGCTGGAAGCTGCCAGCCAACACGAAAAAATTGTTCAGCGCCTGCCTTTTGAAGTCTTTTTCGATGACTTTGGTGACAACAGCTTAACCTTCAATTTACTGTTCTGGACAGAAGTTGAAGCCCCGATGGACATTCGTCGAGTACAGTCCGACATACGCTTTAAAATCGATAAGATATTCGCCGAGAATGACATCACCATCGCCTTCCCGCAGCGCGATGTGCATTTAGATACGTTGAAACCACTAGAGATAAAGATGACCTAATGATGCTGGTGATAGAGGGCGCGACCGACGGTTGCAGTGGACTATTGAGGAGGTGTGCAGCGCCATGGATGGCGCTGCCCAAGCCCTACATGGATGTATTTACGGGCGTCCTCCTCAATAGTTCCTGCGACCTCAGCGCCCGCTACATCCACCTCACCTGATGTAAACATCAGGCTACCTAGAACTCGTAGCTGTAACTTAAGCTAACAACGGTTCCGACTTCTTTGCTACGAACTAAAATATCCGATTGCGTCACTTCCTGATCTTCTCCAAGAATGTTCTTTACCTTGAAGCCGATTTTTGAACTAAAGCTCGGATAGTAGTTGTACACCAAATCCAGCGAGTGGAAAGGCTGTTCGTAAGCGTCTTCACGTCCACCAACACCTGCTGCCAGAATGCGTTCACCAAACACGTTGTAAACTAACGAGGTGGAGTGCTCGCCGTTGGCAGAGTCGTAGTTTAACTGAAAGTTAGCCACGTATTCTGAGTGTCCGGTCATGCGCTTCGTCGGGTTAGTTAAGTTACCCGCCAACGCAGGGTCAATCGACGCTTCTGAGTCACTCCAGGTTAAGTTACCTGAGGTGAAGAAGCCGTTCGCCAAGTACCCTAAGTCGTGCAGCCATTCAAACTCAACACCGTACACTTCGGCTGATTCACCGTTCACATAGGTCAGTGTGTAATCTTCATCACCCACGCGCAGCACCGACTCAATTGGGTTTTCTATGTCCTTATAGAAGGCTGCAACGGTGTAGTTATCGCCATTATCCGCGTAGTACTCAAAGCGTGCATCGTAGTTACGTAAGTCACTGCTTTGCAAACCGGCCGTACCAAAAGTGCGAATATCCGTAGTCGGATCGTAGTAAGCTACCGGAACCGTCTCGCGCAAGTCCGGACGAACCACGGTTTCACCGTAACCAAAGCGAAGCTGATAATTGTCATTAGCCATATAGGTCAGTGACAAAGCGGTGTAAACATCGTCTTCTGAAATCGAGCTATCGATAACGCGCTGAGGGTTGAAGTAGTTATTCAGGTCCTGCTCGTCAAAAATTAAGCTCGAGGTCGCCAATGACACTTGCTTAAAGTCTTCGTAACGAACACCACCACTGACACGCCAGGTATTGTCGAATATGGCATCGAACTCACCGTAATACGCATCGATTTTCTGAGCAGCCAGGTAATCATCCGCATTTGGCGCACCCGGTTCACGGAAGGTAATACGGAAGTCATTTTCGTCGATGACCTCATCGGTCAGATACCCGGTAACTCCCAGTACGTTGTCTAAATCATCCAGCACTGACAAACGTGATCCAGAAGCGTTATCCAGACTAAAACGACTGGTGTTGTAGTAACGTGCTTTATCAACAAAGTCGTAGCCCGCTTTCAATTCCAGCTCTAACTCGGAAAACATTAATGGCAGCGAGAAATTACCACCGTATGACTTCACGTTGTCTTCCATATCTACGAACTGGAAAATAGCGCGGTTGTCATCACCCGTTACCCGAGTCTCAGAGAAGCTACGGTCAGTGTTGTAAATGTCATCAAAACGGTAAGACACTTCGGTCGGAATTTCCGTCTCCGCTTTTGACTCCGTGTACTGCCAGTCAAAACCAATACCCCAATAGTCCATAAAGGTGTGCTGGCCGCGGAATTGGTCCACGTTTAGTACCCGCTCTTCGTATTTGAACTCATGTTCGCGGTTAGCAATACCGGTTCCGGCAATGGTTTTCAGGTTACTGCCGTTGGGGCTTTGCTTAATACCAAATTCTGACTCGTCCTCTGAGTCTTCCAGGTAAATTTTGGTGTAGCTAACGCTGTGTGTGTCTAATTCATAGCCTGCGGTAAAAAAGCCGTTAAGACGTTCTGTTTCCTGTGTCACCGTAGTTTCAGACAAGGTGTTGTAACACGAGTTAGAGACATCCTCGGCAGTTTCCAGCGAAGTTGAGCAGCCCGCTTCAGCATTGTTACTGATAACCGCATTACGACGCTCTGAGACATCCCAGTCATTGTCATAAGACGCAGCAGCCAACACTCCGATAGTGCCGCCCAACCAGGACTCATCAAAACTGTTACCTAAGGTCGCTTTTAAATCAAAGTTAGGATCCAGAGACTCTTCCTTTAGCACCATGTCACGAGGTAATTGTTTCGCCAGTGACGCATTAATCGCCCGCGCCTGATCACCGGCACTGTTCCCGCTACCGCTCAGTCCATCGGTATTAATAATGTTGCGTAAGCTAAAGTCACCCTGATAACGACCAATCGCATCGCGGATCCCGTCAGGAATGCCGTCATCGTTGCGGTTATAGGTGTAGCCGTCATCCGCATTGCTGTTAAGACCGACTCCGGCCTCAACATTAAAGATAAAGTCATCCGGCAGCGAGCGCGTGCGGATATCGATGTTACCACCGCCAAAAGCCGCTGGCATGGAAGGTGAAAACACCTTTTGTACCGCCATGCTTTCAATAATGGTCGATGGAATAATGTCCAGCGGTACCACGTTACGGGTTAAGTCCGGGCTGGGAATACTGGCACCGTTAATGCGGGCACTTGAGTAGCGCTCACCTAAACCACGCACGTAAATAAATTTGCCGTCCACCAGGGTCAAACCGGTCACCCGGCGCAACGCTGAAGCCGCGTCGCTGTCACCGGAACGGGACAGCTGCTCTGCACCCAGGATATCTGCCACAAAGGCCTGGTTCTTGCGCTCTTCAACCACTGCAGCCGCACTTCCCTGTAAACGACTACCGGTAGTAACCACTTCTTCAATGGTCGACTCGCGTTCAACTTCAGTTTCGTCAGCTTGCTGTGCCAAAGCTGTCGGAGCCGTGGCAAACAGGCCCAAACCAACCGCTAAAGCAACAGGTTTGAGTTTGTATTGATTTTTCATAACCAACTCCTGCAATAAAATCGGAAAATAGGCGCAACTGTGGTGCGCCTATTTATTCGCATTCCAACTCTAATTAGTCCTGCTCAGAAGCAGCTACAGCAGTTTCAACCCACTGGTACCATTCAGAGCTTGTATCGTCGTCAGAAAGTGCGCCGATAAAATCAACCGGAGTAAAGAAGTCATCATTCAATGCGGTTAAGTCATTCGCAGCAATAGTGATTGAAGAAGACATATCGGTCGAAATACCATCGTCATTCAGAACCATTGCTGAACCGTCTAACACTTCATTTTCACCACCGTTGTCATACCATTGGCTGTAGGTTTCGCCGTCACCAAAGGTATTGTCACCGGTGTTCACAAAGTTATTGGTACACGCCATAACCGAGCTGTAGAAATCGAGTTCGCCATTATCAACGCCCGCTTCACCGTCTGAAGTAAAGAAGACACAACCGTCATCTGCCGTACCGTTCTCTTTAATTTTCAGTACGTTGTACATCTGCCCCTGGAAGTTGTCGTCAAATTTCGTAGCGATTGACGGGTCGTTATCACGTACGGATGTGCCGTCGGTAGTGATAATGGTCACGTTAGCAATAGTTGGTGCTGATGTTGGTGCCTGCGAGTAGTCCGGTCCGTTGTTTTTCTCACCGTCTGCCTCAAAACCACCGTTACCCATGTAGTTGGTCTGACCGTCTACTGTCACTGTGCCATGTTTAATAAACACAAATTGCGCACGTCCCTGCCAACCAGCGTCCATATCCAGCGAGTCATCCTGGGTATCCGTTACGACAATGTTTCTTAAGTCAGCAGCGCCACCGAAGAACTCAATGCCATCATCAAAGCCCTGGTGAATGTGAATAAACTCATAAGAAGAGCCTGAACCTACTGCGTTTAGCGTTAGTGAGTTCAAGTCATCACCGTCACCGCCATCACGAGGGCCCGAGCCTGCGTACCAAATTTGTGCGTACTTCATTGAGCCGCTGTCGTCAGTGTTGTCGTTACCACCGTAGAAGCTGACAATACCTTCCGATTCACGGTTACAGGTACCACCGTCGCGCTCTGCATCAGTACACTCATTGGTAATACCGTTACCGTTAACGATGATCCCACCCCAGTCTGCGTAACGTGGAGCGTCGCCTGATACGTTTAAACGGTCAAACTCGTTAGCCGAGGTGAACTTAATCGGCTTGTCGAAAGTACCGATAGCGTTCAACTGAGCGCCACGAGCAACCTGAATAATGGCTTCGCCAGAAGTGAATGCCAGCACCGCGCCAGGTTCAACCGTCATGACCGGGCCATTTTGATTAATTTCACAATCGGTTGTGGTATCGCAGTCCTCACCAATTTGCAGAGCACCATCAAACACATGAACACCGCCGTCAGGCAACTCTTCAAAAGTAATGTCCTCAGCTATTTCAATGGTTGCACTGGCAAAATCTGTATCATAAGAACAGTCCTGACCGTCGTACTCACCCTGAATGTCTGCATAGCTTGCACAAGGGTTTGATGAGCCGCTGTCGCCACCGCCCGTATCGCCGCCAGCATCAGATCCGCCATTGTTATTCACCGTTGGGGTAACATTAATATCGCCGCCGCAACCAGCTAAAAATAAGGCTGCTGTAACTGCAGAGATTTTGAATAAAGTATTAAATTTCATTGGGTTCTCCCGACTTGGATGTTGTCCAGTTATGATTTAAGTCGGGAGCAGACTAAGACGCCTGCATGACAGGATTGTGACAACACAAAAGTGTCACAAAATATTCACCATTCGGTAACCTAAGTTTTCTCTTTTGATCTTTGCGCTTGTTGAATAAGTAACCTATATCAGTAATAAAAACACAAACGAGGAAAGACCCCATGCGTAAACTTTTAATCAGCGGTTTAATGGCAGCCTTTGCTTTACCCGCTGCGGCTGACCGTTTCGAAGATGTAACCATTGAACACAATGAAGTAGCCGACAATATTTACATGCTGACCGGAGCCGGCGGCAATATGCTGATGTCATCAGGTGACGATGGCGTGTTTCTGGTCGATGACCAATACACTCAGGTAGCAGAGCGTATTGCGGAAAAAATTCAGGAGTTAAGCGGTGAAGAAGTTCATTATATTCTGAACACGCACTTCCACGGCGACCATGTCGGCTCCAATATGTGGTTCGCGAACAACCAAAGCTCGACCATTTTTGCCCATGACCATGTGCGTGAGCGCTTAAGTAACGACGACAGCTTTAACGAAATGGGACTGCCTGCGGTTACTTTTGATTCAGGTATCACCTTCCACTTTAATGATGACACCATTTACGTGTTCCACTTACCCGCCGGACACACTGACGGCGACAGTGCCGTATGGTTTAAAGACGCCAACGTACTTCACCCCGGCGACTTATTTTTCAATGAGCGCTTCCCCTTTATTGACTTAAAAAGTGGCGGCGATGTTGACGGCTATATTGCTAATGTCGAAAACTTACTGGACCGCATTACTGACGACACGATTATTATTCCCGGTCACGGACCTTTAGCCAGTAAAGAAGACTATCGTGCTTTTCTTGCCATGATGAAAGAAACTAAAGCGGAAGTTGACACCATGAAGCAGCAGGGCATGACCCTTGATGAAGTGAAAACCAAGGGTCTGAGCGACAAATGGAAAGACTGGAGTTGGTCGTTTATTAATGAAGAGCGCTGGATAACAACACTCTACTAGGGGCTGTTGTTAGCAACTCGAACGGAAGATTAACTGTTCATTCGGTTGCTCAAGGTGGTATTCCATGGCCAGCTCGTCGCAGTTGGCCAGCCTTGGGCAAATCTCACAGTCTTTCATGACCTTTTCCGGCAAGGTGTCTTTTGAGCAATGACTAAAACCCTGCTGCTCAAAAAAGTCCGGCACCCGGGTCAGTACTATCACTCGGTTTAGCTGCAACAAACGGGCTTTTTTCAGTATATACGCCACTAACATACGCCCCTGACCACGTACCTCGGTTTTTGGATTAACGCCCAGCGAACGAATTTCCGCTAAGCCTGTGGTGTAGATATACAAAGACGCACAGCCCATAACCTTGCCGTTCACTTCGGTCACCGCAAATTCGTTAATAGAATGCACGATGTCGTCTTTAGCCCGCGGCAGGTTCTCGCCGGCTCCGGCCCAATGCTGAACTAAGTCTAAAATGGCACCAATATCCCCCAGATTAGCGTCACGCACCTGAATCTGCTGTTGCTGCTGTGCCGCTTTTAAAGCTTCATTCACCCGTTGCGGCGAGGTACCGCCCAGCGCACAGCGTTTTTCCAGCAGAGCATCCAGAGTCAGCCAGCCATAAACGTCCTGCTCAATCACCGGAGCCACCGCCTGAAACGCCTCCAGCGGCATATCCTCTAATGGCTTTTTCGCCTGGATGGCTTGTTGCACCAGTTCACCGACGTTGTGATGCGCCTGCCGGAAAGGAATACCTTTGGACACCATATAGTCCGCTAATTCCGTCGCGTTCGCGTAACCGCCCTGCGCCGCCTGACGGCAGATCTCATGGTCCACTGTTAATCCACTCAAACTTGAGGTCACCATGGCCAATGACGCCTGCCAGGTGGTAAAAGCATCGAACAGACCTTCTTTATCTTCCTGCATGTCTTTGTTGTAAGCCAATGGCAGCGCTTTTAAGGTCATCATTAAGCCGGTTAATGAGCCCACCACCCGGCCGCTTTTACCGCGCACCAACTCCAGCGCGTCCGGGTTTTTCTTCTGCGGCATGAGCGAAGACCCCGAGGTCACGTTGTCTGCCAGCTCAATAAAACCAGCTTCGCCGGAGTTGTAGAAAATTAAGTCTTCCGCTAAGCGCGACAAATGCAGCATCGACAGCGACGCGGTGCTTAACAGCTCCACCACAAAATCACGATCAGATACTGAATCCAGACTGTTACGCGTTGCTTCGCTAAACCCCAACTCGCTGGCAATGGCTTCGCGGTCGACTGCATACGCCGTCCCCGCCAGTGCACCGCAACCTAAGGGGCTTTTATCGAGCCGATCAGTAGCGTCTTGTAAGCGCTCACTATCGCGCTGCAGCATTTCCACATAGGCCAGGCACCAGTGCGCCAGCAAAACCGGTTGCGCCCGTTGCAGGTGTGTGTAACCGGGTATGACCGTGTCTTTTTCACGTTGCGCAAGGTCCAGTAATGCCTGCTGAGTCTGCTTTAACGACTGTTGCAGAACTCCGGCCTGCTCACGGCACCACAAGCGTAAATCGGTAGCTACCTGATCATTACGGCTACGCCCGGTATGCAGCTTTTTGGCTAAGTCACCCACCTTAGCTATTAGTGCCGCTTCCACAAAAGAATGAATATCCTCGTCGCCACCAACAGCAACTGCCGTCGGGTCTTCGCGCACTTCGCTGAGCAGTTCATTCAATGCCTGCTGTAACTGCTGACATTCATCACGGTGCAGTACGCTAACCTTGTGCAACGCATTCGCCCAGGCTTTAGAGCCGGTAATGTCCTGCTCAGCCAGCACATAGTCAAAAGGCAGCGAATCATTAAACTGCTGAAACGCGGCATCGGGTCCTGCCGCAAAACGTCCACCCCATAGCGCCATAATCTACCCCTTTTGCTGCTTCTGTAACGCCGCTATCCGGCTGGGAAGGGAGAACAACCGAATAAAACCTTCGGCGTGCGCCTGGTTATAGACTTCGTCCGCACCAAAGGTCGCAAAGTCTTCGCTGTATAAGCTATTCGGTGAGCGCTTCTGAACCGCAGTCGCTGAGCCTTTATAAAGCTTCAGCACCACGTCACCGCTGGCGGTCGAACACAGTGATTGCGCCGCTGACATGACCGATTGCTGCAATGGCGTAAACCAGCGTCCGTCATACAATAATTGGGCAAACTGCTCGCTCAACTGCGCTTTCCAGCTGCGGCTGGTTTTATCCAATACCAGCTCGTCAATAGCCTGCAACGCCGCCATCATGACCGTACCGCCCGGGGTTTCATAGCACCCGCGGCTTTTCATGCCCACTAAACGGTTTTCGACAATATCCACCCGCCCGACGCCATGCTTAGCGGCAATGTCATTCAACACATTCAGGCTTTCAAAAGGCGACATCGCCTTGTCATTCACCGCCGTAATTTCGCCATTTTCGACCTTAACAGAAACATATTCCGGTTTATCCGGAGCCTGTTCTGGCGATGCCGTCATGGTCCAGACTTTATCCGTCGGCTCACACCAGGGGTCTTCCAGTTCGCCACCTTCGTGCGAAATATGCCAGGCGTTAGCGTCCCGGCTGTAGATTTTGGTCGCCGACGCCGAGCACGGGATATTCCGCTCGGCCAAATAATCGAGCAGAGACTCCCTGCTGCTCAGCTCCCATTCGCGCCACGGAGCTATCACTTGTAAGTCAGGTGCTAACGCCGCGTAGCAGGACTCAAACCGTACCTGATCATTACCTTTACCGGTACAACCGTGCGCCAGCGCATCCGCACCCACTTTACGAGCCACTTCCACCTGAGCTTTGGCAATAATCGGACGCGCCATGGCCGTACCCAGCAAATAGGTGCCTTCGTAAATGGCGCCGGTTTTGAGCGTTGGGTACACGTAGCTCTTCACAAACTCGTCTTTTAAATCAACCACGTGGCATTCGGATGCACCGGACGCTTTGGCTTTTTCTTCCACGCCTTCCAGCTCTTCCGCGCCCTGCCCCACGTCAGCCACAAAAGCCACCACTTCACAGCCATAATTTTCTTTTAACCAGGGCACAATGGCCGAGGTATCCAGACCACCAGAATAGGCCAATACAACTTTCTTCACATGACTCATGAGGCTTTCTCCATAGATTCTGGCAGTACTGCTGCCGTTGGGTTTAATAACAAGGTTAATAAGGCGTTTTGCGCATAAAGACGGTTCTCGGCCTGCTGGAAACAGCGCGATAGCGGGCCGTCCATAACATCGGAGGTAATTTCATAACCACGGTGTGCGGGCTGACAGTGCAGCACCGAAGTGGCACCACTGTGCTCAACCAGCTGCGCGTTAATTTGATAGGGATGGAAAATCTCGCGTACCGCATCCAGAGGTTGATCATCGCCCATAGACACCCAAGTGTCGGTGTAGAGCGCATCGGCATCTGCCACCGCAGCAATATCGTGCGTCACCACAATGTTGGCGCCGCTCTTCTTCGCCAAAGCCTTCGCTTTTTTCACAAGGTCCGCATTGGGTTCATAGCCTTTCGGGCAAATAATAGAGCAATCGGTGCCGACTGCGGCAGCGGTTAGCATCAGCGAATGCGACACGTTATTACCGTCGCCTAAGTACACCAGCTTTAGTCCCTCCACACTGCCGTACTGCTCCTGTAGCGTTAAAAAGTCCGCCAGTGCCTGACAGGGGTGAAACAAGTCGCACAGACTATTCACCACAGGTACCGAAGCATGCTGCGCTAATTCTTCTAAAGTACTGTGCGACATCACCCGGGCGACAATGGCATCGGCCCAGCAGGAGAGGTTTCGGGCGTAGTCGGCGATGCTTTCACGCACGCCCATGCCCTGCCCCTGCTCGTTCAGGTAAACCGCATGACCGCCCAGCTTCTGCAAACCAATGTCAAAAGACAGCCGCGTGCGCAGGCTTGGTTTTTCAAATAAGGTGACCACGCTCTTGCCTGACAGCGTGTGTTGGTATTTTTCGGGGTAGGCTTTTTGCGCTTGCGCTAACGCCAATAACTGTAAAGTGTCAGCCGGAGAAAACTCCAGCCCGGATAAACAATGTTTCATCATACTTACTCACTAATCTGTGTGCCTGAAAAGGGGTTATTCATTACATTCCAACTGCCAATTCGCACACATCGTCGTAAGCGTTTTGCGGCGCTCAACGCCCCGCGAACTTTCACCTCCATACCGTCTTTAATAACACCCGCCTGGGTGAGTTCCTGAATAGACTCTGAATTGAGATAGCTTAAAGGGGTTCCACTGCCGTCCAGCACCGCTTCAACATCGGTTATCAACAACAAATCGGCATTGTAGGTGGCAGCGACGGCCACAGCGGCATCATCCGCATTGACATTGAACCACTCGCCGTTTTCGCCAAAGCCGATAGAGCTGATAATAGGTAGGTAACCATGCATCAGTAAGTCGGCCAACAACGCAGGCACCGGCTCCGTACTTGAAACCTGGCAAAGACCAACCTGACCTAAGCTTTCAGACTGTCGAACACAGTTAACCCCCGCTTCATAAAGCGTCAGTCCAATCGGTTTTAAGCCTGAGGCAATCGCCTGTTTCATTAAGATTTTGTTGGCCGCGCCTGCCAGGCCACCCACTATATAGGGCATGTGCGGCTCCGGACTGACCCGTAAGCCGCTTTGTTTTTCACTGTGCAAACCAGCGGTGCTCAGCCACTGTTGGACCAGCGAGCCGCCACCGTGAACCAACACGATTTCATCCTCGCTTTGTTTCAGCGACTGAAACAGCGCATTTAGATCTTCTGGTTGTTCCAGCAAGCTGCCACCGAGCTTTATGACTTTCATAGCAAGCCCTCTTCAACAGGCAACCCCAGTTGCAGGTTAATGCACTGAATAGCCTGACTCGCCGCACCTTTCAGTAAGTTATCAATAGCCGACAGCACAATCAGTTGGTTACCCTGCCGGTGCCAGCCAATATCCACAAACGGCTGCTGAACCACATCCTTAATGGACGGCCGCGCAAGCTTCTTAAAGCGCACTAAGGGTTGCTTCGCATAGCACTGGTACGCGCCGGTTAAGTCATCATCGCTGGTATCGTCATTAAGCTCGGCGTACAAAGTGGCCAAAATGCCACGTGGGAATTGCGCCAAGTGGGGAGTGAACAGCACTTCATGTTGTAATTGCTGTGCAATTTCCGGCGTATGCCGATGCTCAAACAGGCCGTACGCCTGTAAAGAAAGCTCTGCACCCTGAGTAGCAAGAGACGCTTTACGCCCTGCCCCGGTCACTCCTGACACCGCATTAATAATAACTTTGCTGCTTTTAAGTAAACCGGCCTTTTTAAGCGGAAGTAATGCCATTAAGCTGGCTGTTGGGTAACAGCCAGGAACCGCAACTAACTGAGCTTCCGCTATCTCTTGCGGATACCACTCAGCAAGACCATAAACAGCCTGGCGAAGCCAGTGAGCCTGCTTATGTTCGAACCCATAAAACTGGGGATAGTCTTCAATTGCGTCTAAGCGAAAACCACCGGACAAGTCTATGACTTTTAAGCCCGCCTCAAGAAACTCAGGTGCCAGTGCAACACTGATACTATGCTCCGTGCATAAAAACACGGTGTCTGCCTGGTGCTTAATGCTGGACTTCTCGTTATCCGTCAGACCTTGCAAAGGGATTTTTAAACAATGTGCGTATTGTGGATACAAATCACTCAACAAGGTACCGGCATCGCTGCTATGCTCAGACACATAGCAACCGAAAAGGCTAAGCGCCGGGTGTTGCTGCACTAAACGGCTAAGCTCAGCGCCAACGTAACCGCTGGCTCCGATAATAGCCACTGAGTGTGACGACGCTGGTTGATACTGCATGCGAAAAACCTGTTGCTGTTCCTGAGTAAAAATGCAGAATAACTGAATAGATATATTTATGCAATAATAGTGAATAATTATATTAAGGATAAACTATGGTAACCGCTCATTCTTTGCCGTCTTTTTTTGCTATGTATCAGCAGCTCATTGCTCAGCCATCCATCAGTGCCACCGACCCAAAGTGGGATCAGAGTAACCGAAGTGTCATTTATTTATTGGCTGAATGGCTGGAGTTGCTTGGGTTTGACTGCGAAATAAACGAGCTGAATAGCCAACAAGGAAAGTACAATTTACTGGCCCGGCGGGGCACCGGAAGCGGCGGTTTACTGCTGTCCGGTCATACCGACACCGTTCCCTATGATGCCAGTCGCTGGAACTTTGACCCCTTTAAATTAACCGAACAGGATAACCGCTGGTACGGGCTCGGCAGCATTGATATGAAAGGCTTTTTTGCCTTTGTTATGCAAGCTTTGAGTGAACTGGATACCAGCCAACAAAACAAACCTATTATGGTTCTGGCAACCGCCGACGAAGAAACCACCATGAACGGCGCCCGTGAAGTGAGCCGCTTTGCAAACCTCAAGCCCGACTACTGCGTTATAGGCGAACCCACCGATATGCGACCTGTATATGCCCATAAAGGCCACATGAGTGAGGTTATTCGCATTACCGGGCGCTCTGGTCACAGCTCCGATCCAGCACTGGGAATTAATGCCATAGAACTGATGCACGAAGTCATTTCTGAACTACTGAAATTAAAAGAAGAGTTTAAGCATAAATATTCAGATTCAGGCTTTACAGTGCCACAGCCAACCATGAACTTTGGCCACATACACGGCGGTGACAATGCTAATCGTATTTGTGGTTGTTGCGAATTGCATCTGGACATTAGGCCGCTGCCGGGTTTATCGGTCGACGAACTTTATGCCCACCTGCATAAAGCAACCGAGAGTGTTCAGGCACGTTACCCCGGTTGTGTTGAATTAATCTCACTTCACCACCCGGTACCGGCTTTCCGGCAAACAACCGACTCAGCTTTGGTGCAACTGGCCGAAAAAATATCACAAAGCAAAGCGCAGGCGGTAAACTACTGCACTGAAGCGCCTTTTCTGCAGGAACTGGGCTGCGAAACGTTGGTTTTGGGCCCAGGCTCAATAAAACAGGCACACCAGCCGGATGAATATTTGTCGGTAGATTCTATAAAGCCCACTCAAGAAAAACTAAAAAGTTTATTAAAAGAGGTTTGTTTTTCGCAGTAGCTGCCGATAACAAAACTATGTCTTAGATTTGAGTCACATCAAATCTGCCAGTAGTAGACCATGAGTTTTGGTACAACAAAGGATTATCACATGATACGACAGCTCTCCATAGGTGCTCGCGCAAGTGCGGCTTTCGGACTGATTGGAATACTGACGCTCATTTTGGGCATTTTCGCACTCAACCGAATGGGGGCGATTGAAACTCAGCTAAACATCATTAGTGACAAGCAGGTTCCTTCCGTTGATAACGTCAATGATTTAGACAGAGAGTTTCTGCGCGTACGTATTCACTCAGCTAACGTCGCAGCCTACATTAACGATCCTGCGCGTCTGGAAAGGTATCAAAAGAGTTTAAATGATTCGATCAGTGATCTTAAGCGTAATCAAAATGAATATAAGAAAACGCTTGATGACCCTGAAGCGCAAAAGCTATTTGCAGAATACATGGCCCTTGATGACGAGTACTGGAAGCTAAATAACCAGTTCGAAAAACTGGTTAATGCCGGGCTTTCCGATGCCATAGACTCCATTCGGGAAAATAGTATTCTACCGCTGACCAACAAAATTTCAGCGAAACTCGATGAGCTTTTAAACAGAGAGATGTCATTAATAGACGCAGCTTCCGACGAAGCCGATGCCGTGTCCAGTAACGCAAAAGTCATGATGATTATTGCTTTAGTGGTTGTGGTCGCTTTACTCGCGTTATTTGCTGTAACGCTTACCAGAAGCATCGTTAAACCCATTGGGGATGCCGTAGATTTTGCAAAAATCATTGCATCACGTGATTTAAGTCAGACCATTGAAATTGAAGGCAAGGACGAGCCTGCACAATTGCTGCAGCAGTTAAAAACGATGCGCAACCAATTGCGTGAGTCCATGAGTACTATTTCGGAGTCCTCAGAACAGCTGGCTTCCACATCTGAAGAGTTAAGTTCGGTTACCGACGAGTCAACCCGCACCATTCAGCAGCAGTCAGAAGAGCTGGAGCAGGCAGCAACGGCAGTTACCGAATTGACCACTGCGGTCGAAACCGTTGCACAAGACGCTCAAAACGCATCCGAGGCTTCTGAAGAAGCAAACAGACAAGCGCAACACGGTGATGATCGTGTCCGTCAAACCGTTCGCGCTATAGAGGAGCTCTCTCAGGAAATTGGCGACTCTTCCGGTAGCGTAACTGAACTGGCCGACAAGGTGAAAAATATTACCAAGGTGCTTGAAGTTATTCGCGGTATTGCAGAGCAAACCAACTTACTGGCACTTAACGCCGCTATTGAGGCTGCCCGTGCCGGAGAATCTGGCCGTGGCTTCGCAGTGGTAGCCGATGAAGTTCGTTCATTGGCGCACAAAACTCAACAGTCTACCGTTGAAATTGAAGACATGGTCAAAGCCATTAACGAGTCCAGCGACCGTTCAGTAGCAACTATGGACAGAAGCCTGGAGCGCGCAACGAAAACTCTGGACGTAGCTCGCGAAGCCGGCGAAGCCTTACAGCTTATTGCAACCGCGGTCGATGAAATTAACAATCACAACACCTCGATAGCCAGTGCTTCAGAAGAGCAGGCCAATGTGTCCCGTGACGTTGATAAGAACCTGGTAAGTATTCGTGACTTATCCAACTCGACAGCATCAGGCGCTGAACAAACCAGCGCATCAAGCAAAGAGTTGTCACGACTTGCCGTTGACCTCAGTGAACTGGTTAGAGCTTTCAGACTGTAACCACATTTCACCATTAAAGATGAACGGGGCCGCAATGGCTCCGTTCGAATTTTAGCCACAGAACCTCTCCCAACCAAAATAACTCTTCTGAATACTGCTAATCAACCGCATAAATTAGACTAATGGTGCGACCAGCAACTAATCTAAATCCGTGTTAACAAACTAATAACAACGGATTCAAAAATGAATAATCTATTTAACTTCAGTCAACCGCTTGATAACGATGCGAAAGCATTATTCAACGACGAGAATCAGTCTTTTCTCGCTGAGTTAGTCGATACCTTTCAACCACAATTAGAGTCCCTGTTGAAGAAACGCCAGCAACGTCAGGCGCAATTTGACCAGGGTCAGTTACCCAATTTTGACCCTGCAACTCAGAACATCCGTGAAGGGAACTGGCGCATTGCCGAACTGCCGGCCGATTTAAAAAAACGCCGTCTGGAAATTACCGGGCCGGTGGATCGAAAAATGGTCATCAATGCCCTGAATGCCAATGTCGACTGTTACATGGCGGACTTTGAAGATTCCCAGTCACCTACCTGGGAGGGCATGGTAAACGGTCAAATTAACCTGCGCGATGCCAACATTGGCGGCATGACCTACACCGACCCGGACAGCGGCAAGCACTATGAAGTCGGGCCTGATCCGGCATTACTCATTGCCCGGGTTCGCGGCCTGCACTTACCGGAAAAACACGTACAGCGTAACGGCAAGCCAATTCCCGGTGCCTTAATGGACTTTGCTCTGTACTTTTTACTGAATTATCAGCAACGCCTGCAACAAGGCTCCGGGGTGTATTACTACCTGCCCAAGCTGGAGCACAGCGACGAAGCTAAATGGTGGGCTGACGTTTTTCATTTCACCGAGAAAAAGTTCAGCTTAAAAACCAGCACCATTCGCGCCACCATACTGATTGAAACCCTGCCGGCGGTTTTTCAAATGCACGAAATACTGCATGCCATGAAAGACCATATTGCTGCACTTAACTGTGGCCGCTGGGACTACATTTTCAGTTACATCAAAACCCTGAAAGAGCATCCGGAGCGGGTTCTTCCCGACCGCCAGGTGGTGAGTATGGACAAACCTTTTCTTAACGCCTACTCACGCTTGTTAGTGAAAACTTGTCATCAGCGCGGTGCCCTGGCTATGGGCGGTATGGCAGCCTTTATTCCCAGCAAAGATCCAGCCGAGAATGAGAAAATACTCGCTAAAGTTCACGCCGACAAAACTATGGAGCGCGACAATGGCCACGACGGCACCTGGATTGCTCACCCCGGGCTTGCGGATACCGTACGCGAAATTTTTGTCGATGGTATCGAAGGCGACAACCAGCTTCACGTACTGCGTGAAAACGACACGCCAATTGATCAGGCTCTACTCTTACAACCCTGTGACGGCGAGCGTACCGAAGCTGGCATGCGCACCAACATTCGGGTGTCGCTGCAATACATTGCCTCCTGGCTGAACGGCAAAGGCTGCGTGCCTATCTACGGCCTGATGGAAGACGCCGCCACCGCTGAAATTTCACGGACCTCAATCTGGCAGTGGATCCGCCACGGCAAAACGCTTTCCGACAACACCCCGGTCACCAAAGAGCTGTTCCGACAGTACCTGCAAGAAGAAGCAGAAGTGGTGAAAAACGAGGTCGGTGAACAGCGCTGGAAGGGCGAACCCTTTTCCCAGGCCCTGAGCCTGCTGGAAGAAATTACCACAGCCGACGAGCTGGTCGATTTTCTGACTCTGCCCGGCTACCAACAACTGAAATAACAATAAAATTCGCAACAATTAAAGAACAACAAGGAATTATTTATGACAACCCAGAACCTTTCATTCGCACAACAGGTTAAAGAATTACAAAAGCAATGGGACACCGACCCGCGCTGGAAAGGCGTTGAGCGCCCCTACAGTACCGAAGACGTAGTGCGCCTGCGTGGTACCGTTCAGCCGGAATACACCTATGCCCGCAATGGTGCCGATAAACTCTGGCAACTGATTCACGGCAAAGCACAGGAAAAATTTGGCAAAGACTATGTAAACGCTTTGGGTGCGCTAACCGGTGGCCAGGCGGTACAGCAAGTCAAAGCAGGCTTGCAGGCCATTTACCTTTCCGGCTGGCAGGTGGCGGCTGACAACAACTCGGCCTGCAGCATGTACCCGGATCAGTCGTTATATCCGGTCGACTCTGTACCGACGGTGGTTGAGCGCATTAACAACTCCTTTGCCCGTGCTGATCAAATTCAGTGGTCAAAAGGCGTTACGCCGGAAGACGACAATTACGTAGACTACTTTGCGCCGATTGTTGCTGACGCTGAAGCCGGCTTTGGTGGCGTGCTCAATGCGTACGAACTAATGAAACGCATGATCCAGTCCGGGGCTGCAGGTGTGCATTTTGAAGACCAGCTGGCTTCAGTGAAAAAATGCGGCCATATGGGCGGAAAAGTACTGGTGCCAACACAAGAAGCGGTGCAGAAGCTTTCAGCTGCACGTTTAGCTGCAGACGTTGCCGGGACACCAACACTGATTGTGGCCCGTACTGACGCCAACGCCGCTGACCTGCTGACTTCTGACTTCGACCCGAATGACAAGCCTTTCATTACCGGCGAGCGCACTGCCGAAGGTTTCTATCGGGTTAAGCCGGGCATTGAACAGGCTATTTCACGCGGCTTAGCTTATGCTCCGTTTGCGGATCTTATCTGGTGTGAAACCGCCAAACCAGACTTAGACGAAGCGCGTCAGTTTGCTGAAGCCGTTCATGCCAAATACCCCGGCAAACTGCTGGCCTATAACTGTTCACCGTCGTTTAACTGGAAACGCAACCTGGACGACGACACCATAGCTAAGTTCCAGCGCGAGCTTGCCGCAATGGGTTACAAATTCCAGTTTATTACCTTGGCCGGTGTGCACAACATGTGGTATCACATGTTTGAACTGGCCCATGACTATGCCCGCAACGACATGTCTGCCTACGTTAAACTGCAGCAGCAAGAGTTTGACGCAGCAGACAAAGGCTACACCTTTGTGGCGCACCAGCAGGAAGTCGGTACCGGTTACTTTGACGAGCTGACCAACGTGATTCAGGGCGGGCTTTCCTCAGTTACTGCACTGAAAGGCTCAACCGAGGAAGACCAGTTTAAAACCTCCGCGTAAAGCGCAAGTCGGCATCATAAGGAAAGACATCCGTAAGCTCACCCTTGCGGATGTTTTTTTGTACCCGGCACCAGTACGCCGGGTCAATCAATTCAGGATGACGCTTCAATAATTTGTCACGGTACTTCGCCTGCGGCACCGCAAATTGCGCCAGCTGCTGCGGGAAAACATCGTCCGGGGCAATAGACACTTCCCAGTCGTTATCCGGCAAGCGTCGAAAGCTCATGTCCGTTAAATACCGTACTTCGTCGTAGTCATAGAATACCACCCGTTTATGCCGGGTGACGCCAAAGTTTTTCAGCAGCATGTCGCCGGGGAAAATATTCGCCGCCATCATTTCTTTTAAGGCACGGCCGTAGTCATCCATCGCCGCGTCTATTTCTTCGTCATTGGCGTATTCTAAGTACAAATTCAGTGGCGTCATTCGGCGTTCAACAAACAACTGGTGAATCACCAAAGTGTCACCCTCTATCGAAATAGAATTGCTAATGGTTTGCTTAAACTCTTCCAGTAAGTCGGCAGAGATACGTTTCAGCGGCAACGCCACATCGACAAATTCCAGCGTATCGGCCATACGCCCTACCCGGTCATGCCGCTTAACCATGCGGTAACGATCAATTACCGTCTGCCGGCCAAACTCCTTAGTACCGCCCAGCCGGTCTTTAATGACTTTAAATACATAAGGAAAAGACGGCAGCGTAAATACGGTCATAACCATACCTTTGACACCGGGAGCAGCAGAAAGCTGGTCATCTGTGCGGCGCAAATGGTGCAAAAACTCGCGATAAAACTCGGTTTTGCCCTGCTTATGAAAGCCCACCGACGAATAAAGTTCAGCCAGGGTTTTGTGTGGCATTAAATCTTTCAAAAACCGCACCAAGGCAGAAGGCGCCTCGGTTTCGACCATAAAATACGAACGGGCAAAGCCAAAAATAGTAGCCATGCGGTCCGAACGGGTAATAAAAGCATCGACATAAAGCTTGCCCTGCGAATTAATCAGCACAGGTACAATAAAAGGGTAATGGTTATTTTCAGTCACTACCCGTCCGACAATATACGCGGCTTTATTGCGGTAAAACGGGGACTTCAAAACATCTATGCGCAGGTTGTGGGCTTCAATATCGGTTTCAGTTGCGCGCTCAAAAAACTTATCGCGCAGTTGTTCAATATCATTTTCAAAGCTTTCAAATTCACCGCCCAGGCCAATATCCTCAAACACCCGCGTCAGTGTCCCCTCCAGCCCGTCAACCACCGGAAAATAAGAGTGGCATTCGTTTTCCACCGGCACCGGAATGTGGTTCGCCAGCACAGTTTCTACAAAAATATAGTCGTTATTAAAGTAGGCACGGTCAAACACCCGGCAAAATACCGAGTTGTAAAAAGTCTCTGCAAGCTCCGCCTGCGGATGAAACTTCAGTAATTGCTGGTAACGTTGCCGGGTTGCACGCCACAGGTTTTCATCAAGCGCATTACCCACGCGACGCTCGACTTTTTTCGCCGTTGTACCCACCTGATGGTCGTAATAATGAATGCGCTCTGAGGCCGCCGACACAACCGCAGTCCAGTCGCGTCGTAAGAAACGTTCTCGTGCACCCTGAGTCAGCGCCTGAAAACGCCGGTAGTGGCTATGAAAGCCATCCAGAATACTTTTTGCCAGGGTCTCGGGGCTAATTGTCATGCTCTTTCATCCACCAAACCGGTCACAACGACTCTCTATTTGAATCAAGTTAATCATCAATAATGACAGAAACAAGACTGGCGTTATACATTCACCCTATTTATAATCCCGATAGATTTTTCATATTCCACTTATTCTGGATAGCTATGAATACCATCAAAGACATTGATCTGAACCTGCTGGTTTACCTGGATGTTCTGCTGCGGGAAAAAAACGTGACCCGTGCCGCAGCACAGCTAAATATCACCCAACCGGCCATGAGTAACGGCCTGAAGCGTTTGCGTAACCTGTTAAACGACCCTATTTTAGTGCGCACCAGCGAAGGTATGGTGCCGACTCAACGCGCGCTGGACATGCAGGAAGCCCTGCGCGGTGTATTGTACTCGGTTGAAGAAATGATCCAGCCAGTGCGTGAGTTTGACGCCCCCACCAGTGATCAGGTTTTTCGGATTATGGCGTCCGACTATGCCGCTTCCACGCTTATGCCTAAACTGCTGGAAAAACTTGATGAGCAGGCACCCAATGTCTCACTGGATATCATGACCCCCAGCGACATCAGCTTTCATGATGTGGAAAACGGCAAAGTGGATCTGGCCATTAACCGCTTTGAACAACTGCCACAGTCGTTTCATCAAAAGAATTTATGGAGCGACGAGTTTTCCTGTTTGATCCGCAAAGATCACCCTTTACTGGAAGACTACACGCTGGACAATTACTTAAAGGCGCAGCACGTCTGGGTGAGTAAAACGGGCTTTGGTGTGGGCGTAGGGATGGATCCGCACGACGTACAAAAACTCGGCTGGGTCGACGACGCTTTAGATAAACTGGGCAAACGCCGAAAAATTAAAGTGTTTACCCGTAATTATCATGTTGCTATGTATCTGGCACGTCAGGGGCTGGTTGCTACCTTGCCAACACGGGCCGCCGAACTGTATTCACAGGACAGTCAATTGGTTATGAAAGCCCCGCCGTTTGAAATACCGGGGTTAACTCTGACCATGATCTGGTCGCCGCTACTACAGCACGATGCGGGCCACCGCTGGTTCCGACAAGTTGTCGCCGAAACCGCGGCAGCTTCATAGCTTTGTTACCAGGGGCTTATTCTTCCCAGAAAAAGCCCTTACGTTTGCGTGGTTCCGGCAACAAGCGATCCATGGTGGTGGCATCATACAACACGCCATTAACCATAGTGTGAGTCACTTTGTCGGTGTCACGGATGTTCTCCAGCGGGTTACCGTCAATAACAATAATATCCGCCAGTTTACCTTCTTCCAGTGAGCCCAGAGCGTGGTCCATACCAAAGACTTTAGCCGGATCAATGGTCGTTGTACGGAGGGCTTCCAGCGGTTCCATACCACCCTGAGCCATCATCCAGATTTCCCAGTGTTGCGCTAACCCCTCACGCTGCCCATGAGCACCAGAGAGCACTTCAACACCTAAGTCCTGCAGCTCAGTAGCCACTTCCGCATTATTAAAGTGGTTGTAGTGGTTATGCGGCGCTTTTTCACGACGCATCGCCTTACCCACTAAAAAGTCCATGGGCACATATTGAGTCAGCTTGGGGTGCTTCCATACATCGGTTTCCGCATACCAGTAGTTCTCACCCCAGATACCGCCATAAGCCACACCCAGGGTTGGTGTATAAGCTACGTCACTTTGCTGCCATAACTGACGAATGTCAGCGTAAATATTGGCAACCGGCAGCGAGTGCTCAACCGTGGTGTGCCCGTCCATGATCATGCTCAAGTTGTGCTGCAGTAGCGAACCACCTTCAGGTACCACCATCATTTCCAGTTCTCGACCAGCTTCAACCACTTGTTGGCGCTGGTTACGACGCGGCTGGTTATAACTCTTAACAGAAAACGCCCCCACTTTCTTCAGGCGCTCTAAATGAAATTTGGCGTCTTCTAAACTGTCCACATGCGAGGTGTATCCCGGTCCATTGGCACCGTATAAAATGGTACCGGTTGAGAACAGTCGTGGCGCGGCAATTCTGCCTGCTTTTTGCAATTCGGATGCGGCAAAGAACTCGGTCGTATCGTTAGACGGATCGTGAATTGAGGTCACCCCAAATGCCAGATTCGCGTATTGTCCCCAGTTCTGCTGCGGGATAATTTCTGCCTGGCCCTGACCACCGTGCGCGTGCGCATCGAATAACCCCGGCATAACGGTTTTGCCACTGGTATCAATAACCTCAGCGCCGGAAGGCACATTAACTTCAGCTTCAGGGCCAACCGCCACAATTTTATTATTGCGCACGACCACAGTGCCCTGCTCATAAACCGTATCGCCATTCATGGTAATAACCTGGCCGCCCACAAAGGCAACGGTTGTATCCGGTACCATGGCGTCATGTTCAAAACCAATGTTCTGGCCATTTTCTACTTTCAGGGTGTCGCTTTCAGTGTCAGCATTAAAGGCTTCAGCCACCGACGTATGGTAAAGCTCCGGCCCCAATGTCCAGTAAATCTGGTCACTGTTTGCCGTCCAGGATAGATTTTCACCGGCACGAACAGACAGCTGATGCACCGGCATTTGTTTATCTCCCGGCCCTACATTGATAACGCTGCCGCGCTCGACTAAAGGCGTAACAAACACTTTAAAGCGCTCTGCAAAAGCCAGTTGCTTGCCGTCCGGAGACACGCGGAATTCAGTGGCTAACTCGGACTGATACAACTCGCGCTGCTCCAATGTGCGTAAGTCGATAGCGCTTAACGTTGGTTTTTCGCCCGGAGTCATCAGATAAACCCGGTCGTTACGGGCACCGTACTGAGGTAAACGTCCACGTTCTGCTATTTGCTCTGGTTCAGCATTGGCTGACACTGCAACGCGATAGATACCGTTTTCCAGACCAAACTTATCGGAAATTAAGTAACCCCCACGTATTTTGCGGTAAACCACATGCTTGCCGTCCGGAGAGAATGTGGGTTCAACAAAGTTGCCCTGTCCGGTATTCAGCACCCGTTCATTACCCGAGCTAATATCGCGAACAATAACCTGTGCCTGCTCTTCGTCATTCCAGCGAACAAATACTACGCTTTCACCGTCGCGCGAGTATTGTGGGTACAGCTCAAAGTCTTCGCTATTGGTTAAACGCTGCGGCTCACCATTTGGTAATGAACGCTGATACAAGCTACCCAAAGCTTCGTAAATCACCGCATCACCCTGCGGTGAAACTTGCGCCATACGCAGCATTTTCACGTCAAACTGGTCAGCTTCAACATTTTGCTTAAAGCGCAGTGCATGCTGTACTTTCTTCTCCGTTTCGACTTTAAACGGAATAATGCGCGCGTTGCCGTCATCAATATTCAGCTTCTGAATATGACCACCGGCCCAGAACACTAACTGCTTAGAATCCGGTGTCCAGTCCATGGTCGGGTAAACGCCATGAATGGCCCAGGTTTCCTGCATGTCGCGTTCCATTTTCCCGTAAACCCGCTTGTGTTCGCCGGTCTTCAGGTCCAGCAGGTACAGCACGCTGTCAAAGTCTTCACGCTTAATGTAGGCCAGATAACGCCCGTCCGGTGATGGTGTCGGACGAATTGCGCCACCGGCACCACTTATCAAAGTTTCAATTTCACCGCTCTCGCGCTCAAAACGCTTAATGGTGTAAATGCCTTCCAGCGAGTCTTTGCTGTAATGGAAAGTTTTGCCCGGTGTGTCATCCTGCGAAAAATAGATGTATTTACCGTCCGGTGAAAACGCCGGCTCGCCTAAGTCTTTCTGGTCATTCGGGCGCTCCGTTAACTGCACACCCGAGCCACCACTGCGGTGGTACATCCAGACTTCACCGGCTCCTAAGGAACGGCTGGCGGTATAGTGCTTACGCGCAACCAAAAACTCGCTGTCCGGACTCCATGCCGGGCTGTTTAATAAACGGAAAGTTTCTTCGGTAACGGCACGCACATTGCTGCCATCGGCATCCATCACCCAGATATTATCGCCACCGCCCTGATCCGAGGTAAAGGCAATGTAACGTCCATTGGGCGAGTAAACCGGCTGCATATGCCAGGCTATGCCACCCATAAGTTTTTCCGCTTCGCCGCCGCCAAACGGCATGCGATAAATGTCACCCAGCAAATCAAATACGATGTAGTCACCATCCGGGCTGACGTCCACATTCATCCAGGTGCCGGAATTCACCGATATATCAATTTCTTTAAACTCGCCCTGCGGGTTACTGACATCCCAGCCCTGGGTCTGTTCTTGTGCCATGCTCACCGGCGCTAAGCTTAAAAGCGATGCGACCGCTAAGGTTAATGTTGTCTTTTTCATGGTATTGCCTCATTAAAAATGTCTTCCCTTTGTAGGCAGTTAAGATCCAAAAGTCCAGTGGCTAACGTTAAATGGGGAGTTATGGTCGGTTAATGGACATTAAAAGTCAGTGGGTTATAGTGAGTAAATATTCAGAAGACGGGTTGAATATGAACGAAGCCTTAGAAAATATCCTTCTCGATGTATCTAAGTCACCGGATATTGACGGCGGCGACCTGGAGAAAGCGTCTGAACTGATCCTGATGTCAGCGCTAAAAGGGCTGGATATTAGTCGCGTCAGTATTTGGTTATTGCAGCCGGACAAGCAGAGCATGACTGCTGCCAGGTTAATTGATGAAAAACAGCAAGACACAGAATTGCCTGTGCTGCGTAAGTCCGAACTTCCTTCTTATTTTCGGGTATTAATGACTGAGCGGACCATTATCGCTAACGATGCCCGCAACCACCCGGCAACCGTTGAACTCAGCAACGGCTACCTGGAGGAAACCGGCGTATACGGTATGCTCGACGTTCCTTTACGCCATAAAGGTCAAATGATAGGCGTAATGTGCTGCGAAAGCCGTAAACCCTCACGCCGCTGGACTTCCGATGAAGTCGCCTTTGTTGGCGTGCTTGCTGACATTTATGGCCGCGCCGTCAGTGCGTCCGAACGCGAACGATTCGAAGCACTCCTTATTCGTCAGAATGAACAGCTGGAAAGCATGGTAGCGGAGCGAACAGAATCATTAACCAAAGCGCTGGACAACTTTAAGCAGGCTCAGGAACGGTTAATTGAAACCGAAAAAATGGCCGCTCTGGGTAAGTTAGTCGCCGGCGTCGCGCACGAGGTTAATACACCCTTAGGCGTTTCCGTTACCGCTGTAACTCACTGTGAACATCGTCTTAAAAAACTGGACCAAGGTTTCAGTAACGGTTCAATTTCACGCAAGCAACTGCAGACTTTTATCAGTGATACTTACGAAGCGTACCAGTTACTCACCAGTAATCTTGAGCGGGCCGCAACCCTGATTCAGAACTTTAAGAAAACCGCGGTTGATCAATCCAGTTTTGAGCTGGTTAACTGCCAGCTTAACGACTACCTGCACGCGTTAATTTTAAGTCTAAAGCCTGTGGTAAAAAAGAAGCACGTCAGCATCACTATCGACTGCGACGACGACATTGTTTTAAGTACTTACCAGGGCGCGTTGGCACAAATTGTGACGAATCTGGTCAGTAATACTAACGACCACGCTTTTGTCGAACCCGATGAAAAGCATCAAATAGAGATACAAACGGAACAAAAAGACGAAGGTGTTCATTTTCGCTTTCGCGACAACGGTAAAGGTATGGACAGCGAGACCATTAAAAATATCTTCGAGCCCTTTTTCACCACATCGCGCCAGACGGGTGGTTCAGGGTTAGGCTTATCCATTGTTTATAATCTGGTGACCCGGAAACTCAACGGCGAAATTTCTGTCCAATCAACGCCTGGTAAAGGCACCGAGTTTTCCTTTTTCTTACCCGATTTACCCAAATAGGATTGTTGTATGCTCAAAGCTCTGCAAAACTTTTTCCAACAAACAACACCGGCTGAACAGGCCAACATGCACCAGGTAGAGGGTCTTTCAAACGACGCTTTTCTGTCGCTGGTTCTAATGACAGAAATTAGTCTGGCCGATGGCAAGCTATCCGATGAAGAGCGTGAGCACTTATTGGATGAGCTAGAGCGCGAATACGGTATTACCGGTGACCAGGCTGACAACGCAATTAAAGAAGCCGTGCAGGCAGTACAGGAAGCCTCATCGCTGCACGATTTCACAGCACAGTTAAAAGCCATTAGCTACGAGCAACGCGTTGAATTACTGGAAAATTTGTGGGCTGTTGCCTACGCTGATAGTGCACTTGATCCACATGAGGAAAGTATGTTGCGCAAACTTGCTGACTTACTTTATATCAGTCACGCTGACTACATTCGTAGCAAACTTAGGGTTATCGACTCTTAAATGCGGCTGCTACCCACCTTCTTTGCTGCCGCGTCATTAAGTTTCACCCTTGTGGCTGACAGCCTGGCTGAAGAAGCGGGCATGGCAACCGGCTACCCGCCTTTTCAGTTTAGCCAGGACGGAGAGCCCGCGGGTTTTGATGTTGACATTGTTCGTGCCATTTTTAACTATCTGGAAAAAGATTTAAGCCTTCATCAGTACGACTGGGACAATGTGGTCAGCCTGCTTCGCTATGGCGAGCTGGACTTAGCTATTGGTATGGAGTCTACCGAAGCTCGACAGGCTTACTTTGATTTTAGCCAACCTTATTACCACCGGCTGGCGACTTTATTTGTACTTGATCAGGAAAGCAGTCCGGAATCGGTTCGCAAGCTAGTGGGCAAACGTATTAGTGGTGATCGTCACTCGGTACTGGAGCAACATTTGGCAAAGATAGGCCTGCACAATGCCATCAGAATTCAGCAGGCCGACTCAAAAAAAGAAGCCATGACTCAGCTTGCTATTGGTGAAGTTGAGGCCGTTATTATGCCCGAAAAAGTCGGTCGGTACCTTGCTGATGAAATAGGCGTTAACGTGCGTATTTTATGGCAGCCTCAAATCAGAGTTCCCGTCAGTTTTGCTGTCAAAACCAACAACACTGAGCTTTTAGGCCATATAAACCGAGCTCTACAACACCTTGAAGACAGCGGAGAGCTTGATGATATACGCCAGCGCTGGAATATCCAGCGCTGGGTTACTTCTCACATTCCACATTAATGGCCGTTTTCTCTGGCCTGCTGCATTTCATTTTCCAGACGAGCAGACTCATCGGCACGCGGCTTGGTAAAGCGGGCTAACCAAAGGTAAAGCACCGGAGTCAGGTACAGCGTAAACAATGTCGCCAAGCCTAGACCGCCAAAGACCACCCAACCAATAGAGTTACGTGCCTCTGCACCGGCACCAGAAGACAGAATTAACGGCAGTCCGCCAAGTATGGTCGAAACCAGAGTCATCATAATGGGGCGCAGACGAATCAATGCAGCTTCTTCTATTGCTTCGCGCACTTCCATTCCCCTGTCTCGCAGCTGATCGGCGAACTCAACCAACAACACCGAGTTCTTCGCTAGCAAGCCTATTAACATGACCAGACCAATCTGCGAATAGATGTTCATTGATGTGCCGGTCAGGAACAAGGCGTAAATAGCTGCAGCAATACCAAACGGAACCGTCAGCATAACCACTACCGCACTGTTTAATGACTCAAACTGCGCAGCAAGAACCAACAGCACAATCAAAAATGCCAGAATATAGGTCATGGCAATTTCTTGCGAGGTATCCTCAAAGGTTGCAGCTTCACCCAGGAATACCAGCCCCATGCTATCGGGCAGCACCTCGTCAGCAATAGCGCGCAGTTGCTCTACAGCCTCCGACATAGGCAGATCTTCCGGTAAATCCGCATCGACTTCTATCGCGCGCCGCTGAGCCTGTCGCTCTAACTCTGCAGACACGCCCTCTTCGACTATTTCGGAAATGCTGGATATTGGCACAAGCTCGCCGCTACTGGAGGAGACATACAGATTTTGCATATCCTGAGGTGACTGTATCAGGTTGTTCCGTGTACGCAGCATTACCGGAATTTGTTGGTCACCCACGTTCAAATCAGCAACATCATCACCGTTAATCGCCGCGCGTAACGTTGAAGATATATCGCTTAATGAAACGCCCAGCTCAGCAGCCCGGCGCCTGTCAATTTTCACCCGCAACTGAGGCTGTGTCGGCTGATAAGAGACATTAGGCTCACCAAGCTCCGGCATACGCTCTTTTATAACCGCAGTAAATTCACGGGCGGCTCTGAATATATCATCGTAGTTCTCGCCGGTAATCGCCATTTCAAGGCCGCCGCCCTGACCTCGTAAATTCAGACTGTTATCACCAAAAGCACGTCCCGGCGCGCCCGGTACCTGGCTCAGCGGCTCCCGGATGTTATTAATGATCTCCTGCTGACTAATATCCCTTTCTTCCCAGGGTTTCAGATTAGCAGTAATGAACACCAGGTTGGGGTCCCACTGACCCACCACGGTGTAAATTGATTCGATATCGCCGCTTTCTTTGTATTCAAGCAAAATCTCTTCTAACTTACGCGCCTGCCTGTCCATGAATTTAAGGCCAACACCATCGGGTCCGCGAGAGAATACTCTGACCGAGCCACGGTCTTCGTTGGGCATCAGTTCACTGTTAATCTGGTTGTACAACAAAGCGCCACCGCCAGCAGACAGCAGTGATAAAATCACGATTACCCAGCTAAAATCGAGCGCTTTGTGCAGCGTTCGCTTATAGAAGCGTTTAAACACATTACCAATTTTGGCAAAACGGTTACTCTGCCCGGCAGACTTTGGCAAACGCGCAGTAAATGCGGGTACCAAAGACAAGGCAACAAAAGAAGAAATAACCACAGCCGCCGCCAGCACACCACCAAACTCACGGAACAGTCGACCCGCCGTTGACGGTAAAAAGGCTATGGGCACAAACACCGCCACCAATACCGCCGTAGTCGCAACCACCGCGAAGAAAACCTCACGTGTTCCCAATACCGCAGCCGCACGACTTCCAAGTCCCATACTGCGGCGTCGCTGAATATTCTCAGTAACAACAATAGCGTCATCGACAATGAGCCCGGTAGCCAGAACCAGCGCCAACAACGTCAGAATATTAATGGAAAAGCCCATCAACCATATAGCGGCTACGGCACCAAATAGCGCAACAGGAATTGAAAAGGCAGGAATAATTGTTGCCCGGAATGAACCAATAAACACCCATAAAGTGGCGACAACCAAAGCAATAGTAATTGCCAGAGTCGTGACAACTTCAGCAACGGACTTACGAATAAACTGCGCATCGTCGTTAGTGATGCTCATTTCCATGTCGGGGAAGCGCTCGCGTAACCTTTCCAGTACCGCCAGGGCTTTATCAGAAATTTCAATCGTGTTGGAGCCCGCCTGACGTATAACCCCTAACCCAACCACTGGCTTACCATCTAAGCGGACAAAGCTGTTAGCATCGGCGGGTGCGAAATAAGCCTGGGCGACATCACCCACACGAGTGTCATCGCGGACAATAATGTTTTCAACTTGCTCTTCAGTAATGGCCGTTGCATCGGCTCGAATAATCAAGCGCTGGTCAGTTGAGCGCAGGCTACCGGCTGGCACATCAAAAGGTGCCTGACGCAAGGCATCGGCGACATCCGTGACCGACAAACCAAAGCTCACCAGCTTCAGAGGATCAAGGTCAACGCGCAATACTCGTTCGCGGTCACCATTTAAACGGACATCGGCTACGCCATTAATAGCCAGAAATTCAGGCGATAAATCGGTTTCCAACCGACGGGTCAGTTCTTCCAGTGTTAAGGAGTCGCTGCTAACGGCTATATCCAGTACCGAGCGCGCATCGTTGTCAGCTTTACGAACGTTTATTTGTTCGACATCATCCGGCAGTTCACGACGTATCTGGTTAACCGCTTCGCGTACTTCCGCGGCTACAACGTCTAAATCCACACCGGGTCGGAATTCGATAGAAATACGGGCACTGTTCTCTTCACTCGACGAACGAATGGACTCCACGCCAGAAACTCGCGCAGCAGCACCTTCTAATATACTGGTCACTTCAGCATCAACGGTTTCTGGCGCGCCGCCGGGCAAGGTTGCGCTCACCCCGACAACCGGTCGGTCAACGTCAGGCAGCTCACGCACTTCAACGCCCATTAAGGCCGCAATACCCGCTATGGCGATAAGCACGTTAAGAACAACAATCAGTACCGGGCGACGAATCGACACCGATGGTAAGTCGTTCGCGTCCTGTTGGTTATTTATCTGCTGGTCTGACATTATTCGGTGACCTCTTGCGTATCGAGGGTGGCCCGATCAAACACAACAGGCTGCCCTTCACGAAGGCTTTGTACGCCTTCAACGATGAGCAAGTCATCACGTTGAATATTACCTGATACCAGCACTCGCCCGGCCAGGCGTTGTTCAATCTGTACCTCAATACGCGCAGCTTTACCGTCTTCCACAACCCAGACAAAAGGGTTATTCACACCCCAGGACAAAGCGGCTTCAGGAACCGAAGCAAACTCTTCACCTGCCAACTCTATTGCGGTTCTGAAACTGGTGCCGGGTAAAAAGTCGTCATTATCATTACTGATTTTTGCGCGTGCCCGGTACATACGGGTCGTTGCGTTAATGCGTGAGTCCAGCTCGATAATTTCAGCTGTAACGGGTGTGCCTGAGTATCGCCATGGCTGAACCTGCAATTCAGCGCCATCCTGCAGTAACGAAACCGCCGCTTCAGGAATACGAAAATCAATTAATAAGGTCGAACGATCATCTAAAGTAGCAATAGCGGTTTGTTGGTCAATGCGGTCGCCCACTTCAACATCGGTAATACCGATAATTCCCTCAAAGGGTGCACGAATAAAACGGTCTTCTAATTCAATTTTGGCGTTATCTAATTCGACGCGGGCTAAATCTCTTAATAATATCGCGTTATCAAGCTCTGACTGGGGCACAGCGCCTTGTTCACGGCTGGCTCGTAAACGCTCTACCGTACGCTCTGCATCGCGTAAATTAATCTGTGCCTGCTCCACCGCAACTTGCTGTCGGCGGGCATCGAGTTCAACCAGCAACTGGTCTTTTTCAACTTTATCGCCCGGCTTGAAATTCACCGCAACCACTCGGTCACCTACCGCCGGATAAATGGTAATAGAGCGAACCGCCTCAGCCGTGCCAACGGCTTCAACCCGATTACGTTCACGCTCAAAAGATACAGGCTGGACAATGACCAAAGCTTCGCGAGGTCCAAATTGCTGAGCCTGACTGTATCCACCTGGCAGTGACAGAACGAACAATAAAGCAATGAGTAAAGACTTCATAACGGTCAATTAGTGCTCCAAAAAAACTGCAGCCACGGGGGCTGCAGTTTGTATTAATCAATAAGCAATAACGCAGGTTTGCTACAACTATTCTTTAATCGCAAAGCTGCCTTGCATAATGGCTGAATGACCAGGGAAGGTGCAGTAGAATTTATAATCAGTGTCTGCACTCATACCTTCAGTAGAGAAAGTCACTGAGGTTTCTTCACCACCGCCAATCACATCGGTTGCCGCAATAACGGCATCTGAGTCCGGTACATACTGGCTTTCCATACCAGCTGACATACCTTGCTGAACAACTGATTGCATATCGCCAGCTTCACTCAGAACCCAGTTATGGCCCATGACTTTCTTATCCAGCTTACCTGAGTGAGTCAAAGTTACAGTCACTTCGTCACAGCTCGCTGGCACGGACATCTCTTTTGTATCAAACCTCATGTTGTCATTGCTATCTATAGTGAGTTCACATTCGTTAGCTTGTGCGGCGTTTGCGACAAACAACATCGAACCCAGTAGTGCAGAAATTATGTAACGCATTGCAATACCTCTTCGGTTAGTATGAAATGATTCCTTCCTTATACGTAAAATCTCGCATTGAGATTACTTTAACGAGAATTTATATGACGAAACATCCATTTTCGCCACAATCGCTCCTTGCTCAGGGAGGTACCCACTCTGACAACGAGAATGGCGTAATTATCCCTCCAGTATACACATCAACGACTTACCTGCGCGATGAGGATAATCAATATCGTACTGGTCGTGTGTACTCGCGAGCTGATAACCCCACTTACCGTCCCGCAGAAAAACTATTAGCAGAACTGGAGAATGCGGCCGACGCGCGTCTATTTGCCTCCGGCATGGCTGCTGCAACCACGGTTTTTCAAGCGTTAAAACCCGGAGACTCAGTCATAGCCCCTAAAGTCATGTACTGGGCGTTGCGCAAATGGCTGCAGACCTTCGGGGTCGATAGCGGACTGGACGTTCGTTTTGTCGATACGTCGAACCTGGACGAGTTGCGCCATGCCATTTCAGAAAAGGCTCCTACGCTCATTTGGCTGGAAACTCCAGGCAACCCTTTGTGGACAGTCACCGACATTGCTGCGGTAGCTGATATAGCTCGCAGCTGCGACGCTTTGTTGGCGGTAGACTCTACAGTAGCCACACCTTTGCTGACTAAACCGCTGGATCTCGGTGCCGATGTTGTCATGCATTCCGCCACAAAATATCTTAACGGTCACTCCGACGTTATCTCTGGCGCTCTCGCTGCCCGCGAAGATAACGACTTCTGGAAACGCCTGGTTGCCATTCGTGCGCAATACGGTGCAGTTCCGGGGCCACAAGATGCAGCTCAGCTACTACGCGGCATGCGAACCTTGTTCTTACGAGTACGCGAAAGCTGCCAAAATGCGTTGTACATTGCGGAGCAATTAGAGCAACACCCAAAAGTCACTGAAGTGCTGTACCCGGGTTTAAAAAGCTTTGAGGGCCATGATATTGCGGTTAAGCAAATGCAGGGCGGTTTTGGCGGTATGTTGTCTATCCGTCTGGCGGGTGGTGAGAAAGCCGCTATTGCCGTTGCCGCAAAAACTCAGCTTTGGCATCGCGCTACGTCATTAGGTGGTGTAGAGAGCCTGATCGAACACCGCGCCAGCATTGAAGGGCCGGATACCCCGGTACCCTTAGACCTATTGCGTTTGTCGGTAGGAATTGAAAACGCCGATGACCTGCTGGCAGATTTACAGCAGGCCATCGACAGCGCGCACGCTTAAATGCTGACGCGCTTATAGAAGCGGTATTCCGGCTTCCAGAAATTGTTGTCGATGCGCTCACGCAGCGTATCGTCATCAATTTCCAGTGCCAGACCTTCCTGCTGAGCCACTTTACCCACCGCAAAAGCAATGTCTTTACTCAACTGCGTCAAGTCTTTAAAAGCCGGCAGTAATTCCTCGCCTTTACCATTAGCGCTGGGCGAAGCTGCTGCTAACGTCTTACTTGCCACACGCAGCATTTCATCACTGACCCGTTGCGACTTAACCGACAGCACACCAAGGCCAATACCCGGGAAAATATAACTGTTGTTACACTGAGCTACCGGATAAATTTTGCCATCGTACTCAACTTCTCCAAACGGACTTCCGGTAGCCACAATCGCCTTGCCCTTTGCCCACTTCAGAACATCGGCCGGGTGCGCTTCCACATGTTTTGACGGGTTACTCAATGGGAAAATAATGGGACGCTCGACGTTTTTGGCCATGGTCGACACAACCTGCTCCGTGAACAATCCGGCTTTACCCGAAACACCAATTAAGATATCCGGCTCAGCACAATGCATCACGTCCAGCAACGACGGATAATCACCACTGTATTCCCAGTCATTCAGGTCGGCGTTTTTTTGCGCTAATGCCTGCTGGAAATCGCGCAGCCCGTCCATAGTGTCCATCACCAGACCGAAGCGATCGACCATAAATATCTGTTTCTTCGCCTGCTCCTCGGTTAAGCCCTCAGCAGTCATTTGAATCATGACTTGCTCGGCGATACCACAACCAGCTGAACCGGCCCCAACGAATACCACTTTCTGCTCGCTGAGCTTTTTGCCTTTTTGGCGACAGGCCGCCAGTAAGGTACCCACAGTCACAGAGGCCGTGCCCTGAATGTCATCATTAAAACAGCAGACTTCATCGCGGTAGCGTCGCAGCAACGGCATAGCATTAGGCTGAGCAAAGTCCTCAAACTGCAGCATCACACCAGGCCAGCGTTTGGTAACCGCTTTGATGAATTTATCGAGAAACTCGTCGTACTCTTCCTGACCAATGCGCTTATGCCGGGCACCCATGTACATTGGGTCTTCCAGAAGCTTTTCATTATTGGTGCCGACATCCAGCATAACCGGCAGCGTATACGCCGGGCTAATGCCGCCGCAGGCGGTATATAACGACAGCTTACCAATCGGAATACCCATGCCACCAATGCCCTGGTCACCTAAGCCCAGAATGCGCTCGCCGTCGGTGACGACAATCACTTTCACTTTTTGTTTAGTAGCATTGCGCAGAATATCGTCCAGCTGATCACGCTCCGAATACGAAATGAACAAGCCGCGTGAGCTGCGGTAAATATCCGAGAACTTCTCACAGGCATCACCCACGGTCGGGGTGTAGATGATTGGCATCATCTCTTCCAGATGATCCGTTAATAAGCGATAAAACAGGGTTTCATTGTTGTCCTGAATAGCACGCAGGTAAATATGCTTGTTAATGGGCGTTTCAAAGCTCCGGTACTGCATATAAGCACGCTCAGCCTGCTCTTCAATGCTCTCATAGCGAGGCGGCAACAAACCGGTCAGGTTAAACGCGGCACGCTCTTCCTTACTGAACGCACTGCCCTTATTCAGTAGCGGGGTTTCCAACAAATTAGGGCCAGAATAGGGAATATAAAGCGGACGCTGCGTCTGCGGCATAAGTACAAACTCCTGAAAGCCAAAGTAATACGAATATCATAGCAAAACGCGGCTGCGATTCACATGTTTCGCTGGATTGGAATACCGAGGAAAACGCGAGTGCTGAGGTTATCAGTGGGACTTTGGAGGACGCCCGTGAATACATCCCTGTAGGGCTTGGGCAGCGCCATCCATGGCGCTGCACACCTCCAAAGTCCCACTGCTAATCCTTTTGCGCACTCGCTATCTCGCATTTTCATCTGGCACAAATATCTTAGATAGGAAGTTAATCCCAGGGGCAGGCTTTGGCGGCAAAAGGCGATAAAGGAAAGAACTCGTGGCTTGAGGAGTGTCGAAGGCCATGGATGGCCTTCGTCAAGCGTTCATGGATGAACTTGCAGCGTCTCCTCAAGCCACGAGTTCTTTTCTCAGCCGAATTGCCGGCGAAGCCTGCCCCTGGGATTAAAGTTTCAGGCCCCAGCGGGTGGCGGTGCGCTTGACGGCGTCGACGTTTTCAGTGGCTATAATGTGCAGCGGTGTGCTTTCGAACTGGGCGCTTAAGTCCAGATGTTGCTTTAACCAGGACAGCATGGCCTCGCCGGAATGGATGGTTTTGGCGCCGCTGAAGTAGTCGGAAATGCTCTCGGCTATCAGCGGAAAGTGCGTGCAGCCCAGCAGCACCACGTCCGGCTTTTCAAGCTTGCTGAAATAATGCTTAAAGGTTTCCTGCAGTATCGGTCCGTCGTAAAGCTCTTCTTCGACAATAGGCACAAACAAGGGCGTAGGCATGGCGTCTACCTGGTTGTAGCCCAACGCTTGTATTTGCTGCTGGTAGGCACCGGAGTTTATGGTCGACCGCGTAGCAATAACCAGTACCCGGGCGCTGGTATCAATACCCTGCAGTTGCTGCAGTGCCATAACACCCGGCTCCAGCACCCCGTAAACTGGCTTGTTAGAGAACTTCTGCATTTGCTCTAATGCAGTCACACTCACGGTGTTACAAGCCACTACCAGGCAATCTACATCGGCGCCGTTAAAGAACTCCACCGCTTCCAGCGCGTAGCGCGTGACCGTATTGCTGTCCTTGCTACCGTACGGCACCCGGGCGGTGTCTCCGTAATACAGCAACTCGCTGAAACAACCGCTTTGCTGCAGTGACCGCGCCACTGTTAAACCACCCACACCGCTATCAAAAACTCCAACTTTCATGCTTACTATTTCTCCAGGCTTACCGTTTTAAGACGCAGCGCGTTGGTTATGACAAAGACACTGGACAGCGCCATAGCACCTGCCGCCAGCATAGGCGACAGCAAAATACCAAAAAACGGATACAGTACGCCGGCGGCAACAGGAATCAGTGCGGTATTATAGGCAAACGCCCAGAATAAATTCTGATGAATATTACGCATGGTTGCTTCCGACAAGGCGAAGGACTGCTGCACCACGGTCAGGTTGTCTGACATCAGTACCACATCGGCGGATTCAATCGCCACGTCGGTGCCGGTACCAATAGCAAAACCCACATCAGCAGAGGCCAATGCCGGCGCATCGTTAATACCGTCACCTACAAATATGACTTGACCCCACTCCTTCTTAAGGCGCTTTACGGCATCCACTTTGCCATCGGGTTTAACGTTAGCCACCACTTCGTCAATGCCCAGTTCTTTGGCAATGCGTTTTGCAGTGGACTCGGCATCTCCTGTGACCATTGCCGTTTTCAGGCCGTCATCATGCAAGCGCTTAATCAGCTCTTTGGCGCTGGATTTAATCGGATCATCCTGAGTAAATACCGCAGCCAGCTTTCCATCGACCGACACATAAATGGGCGTACGGCCACTTTCAGACCAGTTTTTCGCGTCATCGGGTTCGTTATCCAGCGAAATATTGTTGTCCTGCATCAACTCGCTGGTACCAATATAAAGTGTTTTACCATCGACTTTACCCGTAGCACCCAAGCCGGAAATGGCTTCAAAGCTGTCGGGTTCGCTGATATTAACGCCCTCATCTTTGGCATAGTTGACCAGAGCTTCTGCAGTGGGGTGTTCTGACTTAGCTTCAACCGAGGCAGCTAATGTCAGCACCTCTTTTTCATCAAAGTCACTCAGGGTAAGCCAGTCGGTAATGGTTGGTTTGCCTTCTGTCAGTGTACCGGTTTTATCAAAAATAACGCCTTTCGACTGCTGCAACGCCTGCAGAGCACTGCCCTGACGGAACAGTACGCCCATTTCAGCACCGCGACCTGTACCCACCATAATAGACGTAGGCGTTGCCAGCCCCATCGCGCAGGGGCAGGCAATTATTAACACGGCCACCGCGTTTACCAAAGCGAATGTGAGTGCTGACTCACTGGCCGCAAAGTACCACACCACAAAGGTCAGCAGCGCCACCAGCATGACAGCCGGCACAAACCATAACGTTATACGGTTCACGGTATCCTGAATCGGCAGTTTACTGCCCTGAGCCTGCTCGACCATACGGATGATCTGCGCCAGCACTGTGCCTTCGCCGGTCGCCGTCACTTTAAACCGCAGCGTCCCTTTTTCGTTCAGGGTACCGCCGACCACTTTGTCGCCTTTCTCTTTATGCACCGGCTCGGGTTCGCCGGTTATCATGGCTTCGTTCACATAGCTGTCACCGGAAGACACTTCGCCATCCAGTGCAATACGCTCGCCCGGACGCACTTCAATTTCATCACCTTTACCCAGTTCAGCAATATCGACTTCAGTCACCTCACCGTCCCGCACGACTCGTGCGGTTTTACTTTGCAGACTCATCAGTCGCTGAATAGCATCGGACGTATGGCTTTTGGCACGCGCTTCCATAAAGCGCCCGGCCAGAATCAGCGTGACAATAACCGCCGAAGCTTCGAAGTAAACGTTCACTGACTCGCTCGGCAGCCAGGACGGAAACACCGTGGCTACTACCGAGTAACCCCAGGCTGCGGTAGCACCCAAAGCCACCAGAGAATTCATGTCCGGCGCCCCACGGAATAGCGCAGGAATACCTAGTTTATAAAAGCGCGACCCAGGAACCGCCAGTACGACGGTAGTAAGCACTAACTGTATCCACCAGCTGGTTTGTAAGCCCAGTGAGTTATGCACCCACTCGGAAAATACCGGCACCATATGGTTGCCCATAGCAAGGATAAACACCGGTAACGTCAACAGAGCTGAAAGCCATAACTGGCCTTTTAACGTTCGCATCTCCTTTGCCTGTTGCTCACGTTGCTCACGCATTTGCTTATCGCGATCAAGCACTTCGTGGGCATCATAGCCCGCACCTTTCACCGCCTTAATCAGATCATTGACAGAAACGTTGTCAGAGTAAGTTACTTCGGCACTGTCCGACGCCAGATTCACCGAGGCATCTTCAACACCATCCAGACCATTAAGCGCCTTATCGACACGTCCAACGCAGGACGCACAACTCATACCTTCAATACTTAAACGAACGGAATTACTCATCACTACCTCCGTCGGCCTCTGCAGGTTTCAACCACAGCAGCAGCCAAAACACGACCAACTGCGCCAGCTCAACATAACGTTGCATGGCACCGCGCACCTCTGCCAGCTCTGGATTAATCATCAATACAAAGCCTAAAGCAATAATCACTGACAGCAGGACAAACGCGCAACGCACCGGCCAGGTAGTTCTTGGTGTAAAGGTCAGCAGCAAGGTGCCCAGCGCGAAGCCAAAGTAACTGACTATGCTGATAATATTATGTAACGCTTGAGAGCTGGAACCATCCGTCGGACAGCCCAGGTCACAGGGCGCTATAGCCGCACCGAGATAAGCAACCGGATAGAAAAACAGTAACGCCCAGCCTAAATGACTGATGCCTTGCACCCGCAAATGCGGCCGGGCTGTTAACAAAACGCCGAAGGAAATCATCGCCAGAGGAATAAAACCCACCCAGCCAAAAGCGCCCGCCGCGGTACTGCCGGTGGCATTAATTTCACTGATGTACTGGCTGACATGTGAAAAGTCGTCTTTTACCCAGGTTGCCACCAACTGCAGCCCAACCCAAAACAAGGTCAGAATAATGAGTTGCGGCATCACTGGAGAGCTTTTCGTCGGTGCGTTTTGCATGTAGCCTCCTCGGCTGTATTAATGTGATAATCTTTCACTACAGTGTAAACCAAGATGGGAACAGATTGTGAATATTCAAGTGCTTGGCTGCAGCGGTGGACTCAGCGGCGACAACAAAGGCGGTTCAACCTGTATTCAGCTCAATCATAACATTGTGATTGACGCAGGCACCGGTCTGAATCAACTCAGCCTGGCACAAATGCACCAAGTTCGGCATGTGTTTTTAACCCATTCACACATGGACCACATAGCGGCGCTTCCTACCTTTTTAAGTAACCAGTACGGAAGTGAGCACTTACCCGTCACCGTATACGCACAGGCTCATACCCTGGAGAAGCTGAAGAATAACATTTTTAACGGCGATATCTGGCCTGAACTCAGCAGCATGACCGAAGGACCGGAGCCGATACTAACCTTTAAAGAAATTCACCCGGGTGAATGCATAGAGCTTGAAGGTATGGAAATTAAAGCTTTTGCCGTCGAGCACAGCGTGCCAACAGTCGGTTACAGCGTAAAAAGCCACGGCAAACACTTTGTCTTCCCTGCCGATACCATTGCCGGCAAGCAACTGACCGAACAGCTTAACCGCTTAGGCCATATCGACACCCTAATGCTGGAATGCGCTTTTCCCGACGAGTTACTGCAGGTTGCAGAGAAAACCAAACACATGACCCCTGGCTTACTTGAAAGCGCCCTGAAAAGCTTAGAGCAACAACCCGTTGAGCTTTGGGTAACTCACCTGAAACCCAGCTACGAAATTGCCCTGCGCAAAACCTTAGCAACCAACCCACCGCATAAAAATACGGTGGTGTTGTAATCTGACATTTATATCAGGTGAGATACCATGGATAGCGAGCGCCCCAACGGTTGCAGGGACTATTGAGGAGGTGTGCAGCGCGAGCTGCAAGAGGCATCAAACCCGTGGGCTTTCTGCTGTAGGAGTGTCGAAGGCCATGGATGGCCTTCGTCAAGCGTTCAGGGATGAACTTGCAGCGTCTCCGTAAGCAGAAAGCCCACGGGGTAGCCGAATTGCAGTTCGCGCCGCCCAGCTACCCGAGGTGCTTACGGGCGTTGCGGAACATGCGCATCCACGGGCTGTCTTCGCCCCATTCATCAGGGTGCCAACTGTTGGCTACGGTACGGAACACGCGCTCAGGGTGCGGCATCATTGCGGTCACACGACCATCGTCACTGGTTACCGCAGTAATACCTTTGGGTGAACCATTCGGGTTAGCCGGATACTGCTTAGCCACTTCACCCCAGTTATCAATGTAACGCAACGCAACCTGGCCACTTTGTTCTAGCTGCGACTGTTGCTGAGGGTTAGCAAATTCAGCGCGGCCTTCACCATGAGACACCGCAATTGGCATACGCGATCCCGCCATGTCACCTAAGAAAACCGACTGAGATTCCTGCACTTCCACCAGGCTAAAGCGCGCTTCAAAACGCTCGCTGCGGTTAGTTACAAAACGTGGCCAGTGCTCGGTTCCCGGAATGAGCTGCTTCAGCGTGGATAGCATCTGACAGCCGTTACACACACCCAGTGCCAGCGTGTCATTACGGTTAAAGAAAGCTTCAAACTGCTCACGAGCACGGTCGTTAAATAAAATAGACTTAGCCCAGCCCTCACCGGCACCTAAAACGTCACCGTAAGAGAAGCCTCCACAAGCCGCCAGTGCCTGCATGTCTTGTAACGACACACGACCGGCTAAAATGTCGCTCATGTGAACATCAACCGCTTCAAAACCCGCACGGTCAAAGGCAGCTGCCATTTCGTAATGCGAGTTGACGCCCTGTTCACGCAGAATCGCGACTTTAGGCGCCACACCTTTGGCAATATAAGGTGCCGCAATGTCTTCAGACGGGTCAAAGGTTAAATCGGCCTGTAAACCCGGGTTGTCGGCACGCTGTTTCAGGCGAAACTCTTCATCAGCACACACCGGGTTGTCACGCAGGCGCTGCATATGATGCGTGGTTTCGCCCCACACCGTACGCCAGTGCGTGCGACTCTGCGCCAGAACCTCATTTCCATTACGGGTAAAAATAATGGCGTCTTCATGTGTTGGCTCACCAATGCGTTTAACACAGTCGCCTAAGCCAGCCTCGCTGTAAGCTTCCATCACTTGCTGATACTGCTCGTCGCTGACCTGAATAACAGCGCCCAGCTCTTCATTAAACAGAACCGCTAAATTGTCTTCGCCTAATTCATCCAGTGCCACTTTAGCACCGCAGTTTCCGGCAAACGCCATTTCCGCTACGGTGGTGAACAGTCCGCCGTCTGAACGGTCATGGTAGGCCAGTAAACGCCCTTCGGTAACCAACTGCTGTGTGGTGTTAAAGAAGGCTTTAAAGGCTTCGGTATCGTCTAAGTCTGGCGTGTGTTGCCCCAACTGCTGGTATACCTGCGCCAGCGCTGAACCGCCTAAGCGGTTCTGACCTTTACCTAAATCAATTAATACCAGATGCGACTGGCCTTTGTCGGTACGCAATTGCGGCGTTAAGGTTGCGCGAATGTCATTCACCCGGCCAAACGCCGTAATCACCAAACTCATTGGCGCAGTCACGGCTTTGTCTTCGCCGTCTTCCTGCCACTGAGTTTTCATCGACATGGAGTCTTTACCCACCGGGATGGTAATACCCAGTTCCGGACACAGCTCTTCACCTACCGCTTTAACAGCCTCGTACAAGCCGGCGTCTTCGCCCGGGTGACCAGCTGCGCACATCCAGTTAGCCGATAATTTAATGCGTTTTAAGTCGCCAATGTCCGCAGCGGCAATATTAGTCAGAGATTCAGCTACCGCCATACGGGCCGAAGCGCCAAAGTTCAATAGCGCCAACGGTGTGCGCTCGCCCATGGCCATAGCTTCACCGTGGTAGCTGTCATAACTGGACGCGGTTACCGCAACATCAGCCACCGGTATCTGCCACGGACCAACCATTTGGTCTCTGGCAACCAAACCGGTAACACTGCGATCACCAATGGTAATTAAGAAGGTTTTCTCAGCAATGGCCGGTAAGCGCAATAAGCGATCAGCGGCGTCATTCAAGTCAGCCGCTTCCAGATGCAATGGCGTACCTTCGGCCTGCAAGCGGGCTACGTCGCGGTGCATCTTCGGCGGCTTGCCTAACAATACGTCTAGTGACAAATCAATGGGCTGATTCAAGAACTTGGCATCGTTCAGTAAAATGGTGAGCTCTTCAGTCGCTTCACCAATAACCGCGTATTCTGCACGCTCGCGCTCACACAAAGCTTCAAAACGCGCCATATTCTCCGGTGCAATAGCAATAACGTAACGTTCCTGCGACTCATTGCACCAAATTTCCAGCGGGGTCATGCCGGGCTCATCGTTTGGTATTTCGCGCAGTTCAAAGCGACCACCACGACCACCATCACTAACCAGTTCCGGCATCGCATTCGACAGGCCACCAGCCCCTACGTCGTGAATAAAGGCAATAGGGTTATCGGCCCCTAGCTGCCAGCAACGGTCAATCACTTCCTGACAGCGGCGTTCCATTTCCGGGTTTTCACGCTGTACTGAAGCAAAATCTAAATCTTCTGTCGACTCACCCGACGCCATAGAAGACGCCGCGCCGCCACCTAAACCAATGTTCATTGCCGGGCCACCTAGTACAACCAGCTTAGCGCCAACCGGAATATCACCTTTTTGTACATGGGCTTCACGAATATTGCCTAAACCACCGGCAATCATAATTGGCTTATGGTAACCACGGGGCTCGCGCCCATTGTGGCTGTCGACCGTTTGCTCGTAAGTACGGAAGTAGCCGGTCAGCGCGGGACGACCAAATTCATTGTTAAAGGCTGCGCCGCCTAATGGACCTTCCAGCATAATATCCAGCGCCGAAACAATACGCGCTGGTTTGCCGTAGTTTTCTTCCCACGGCTGCTTAAAGCCAGGAATGTTCAGGTTAGACACACTGAAACCAACCAGACCCGCTTTGGGTTTGGAGCCCACACCGGTAGCGCCTTCATCGCGAATTTCACCGCCGGAGCCGGTTGCGGCACCCGGGTAAGGAGAAATCGCGGTTGGGTGGTTATGCGTTTCCACCTTCATCAAAATATGCACCGGTTCGTGGCTGTAGCCATAGCTCATACTGTCCGGCTGCGGGTAGAAACGCCCGGCTTCATGGCCTTCCATAACAGCAGCGTTGTCTTTGTAGGCCGACAACACGTAGTCCGGTGTGGTTTCAAAGGTGTTTTTAATCATTTTGAACAGCGACTTAGGCTGTTCCGCGCCGTCTATGGTCCAGTCGGCGTTAAAAATCTTGTGGCGACAATGCTCAGAGTTTGCCTGGGCAAACATATAAAGCTCAATGTCGTTAGGGTTACGGTTCAGCTTGCGGAAATTTTCTACCAGATAATCAATTTCGTCATCGGCCAGAGCCAGACCTAAGCTGATATTTGCCTGTGCCAGAGCTTCACGGCCGCCTGCCAGAATATCCACCGAAGACAATGGCTGCGGTTCCTGCGAGCGGAATAGCTGCTGCGCGTCATTCATGTCGTACAAAACACTTTCGGTCATACGATCATGCAACAGTAACGCCGCTTGCTTCAGCTCTTCAGCCGACAAGTCACCCTGTAGATAGAAAGCCACACCACGCTCAACACGATGAATACTTTTCAAGCCACAGTTGTGGGCAATGTCAGTGGCCTTTGAAGCCCAGGGAGAAATAGTACCAATGCGGGGAGTAACCAATACCAGAGCACCGTGAGGCTCGTGTGCCGGCATTTCAGGGCCGTACTTCAGTAACTGAACCAATACGGAACGGTGTTCGTCGCTCAGTTCATTATGCAAATCAACAAAGTGCTGATACTCGGCATAAAGCTCTTTGACAGGAATTCCTGCCTGTTTCAGTTGTTCAAGTTGCTTCGTTGTTTTGAAGGCTGATAAGGCAGGTGCACCGCGGTAGATTTCCACAAGCAAGGTCTCCAAAGCTGGGCGATTTTTGCTGGCAGATTATACAGTAGCCTGACATTTATGTCAGGTGGAATATCGAACCTGACGTGAACGTCCGGCTACTCGACTTTGGCTGTACCTTCGCGGTTCACTATGCGAAACCACTTTTCGCGTCTATCGATGATGCGTTGTCTGCGCTTACGGATAACAGCGCGGCGGCGGGAATTATTCTCACGTCTGAGGCGGTTGGCTCGCATAGACTTTGGCCTTTATTGCGTTGAAAGACCTGTTCAGCTTACCTTGCCGCCTCAGTTTTATGCAATGACTTTATGCAGGCTTATCTTTAATGACTAAGGTTTTAGCAAAAATATCGTGTAAGCCCTGTTTCTTCTCGGTAAAGGCAATCATGATAAAACCAATTAACAGAATCAGCGCAGAAATAATCTTAGACCAGTAACGAATGTTTGCCTGACCAAAACCAATTTGCTGACCTTCCATATTCGTTACTTTCAGACCCAGCACTTTCTTACCCGGCGTTGCCTGCCAGCCTGAAATTTCAAAAATGGTAAAGTACAACCACTGCCCGATAAGGCCAATCGCATAACCAACACCGCCGGCCGCCATTTCAATACTCTGCATTGAGGAGCCAGCCGCGCCCATAAAAATACCAATAAAAATGCCAACAATGGCACCAATAAGCATCAACCCAACCTGGGTAATAATCGCATCTATAATTGCGGCAACAAAACGTAACCAAAAACCACCGTGACGAAATTCCATTTGTTTCTCCATGTTGTTATTTTTACGTTAAAGTGCCTGATAAGGCTGGCTCTGTCAATTGGCTTATCGGCTTAATTTGCGTAACTCAACTGAATGTGGAAAGATCAGCCGCCTATCAGTAAAAGGACCTGTTATGAATGAACTCCAATCCGACGTTTGGTACATAGTAAGAACCAAGCCAAAGCAGGAAGAGCGCGCCATTTTAAACTTAGAAAACCAGGGGTTTGAGGTGTTTGCGCCGGAGTTAACAGTGAAAAAAGTGCGCAGAGGTGTACGTACATCGGTGGTTGAGCGTATGTTTCCGGGCTATGTCTTTGTGAAACCCGATGACATTATCGAGCAATTTTACAAACTTCGCAGTACCTATGGTGTCGCCGGAGTATTACGTTTTGGCGATAACATTCCAAAAGTCCCTCAAAGCTGGATAGACCAAATGCGGGGCGTAGATCAACTAACCGACGAGCAAGCCCCCCAAGTGGGCGACACCGTCGAAATTCAGCAAGGTCCCTTCCGTGGGTTCCTTGCCAAAATTGTCAAGCTGGATGGTGAATCACGCTGCTTTGTTATGCTGGAATGGATGCAAAAAGAAGTTAAAGCTAACTTCAGTTACAAAGAGCTGCAATTCCAGTAGTATCAGGCTACGCGTTTGCGTAGCCCCAGAGCGATAAGCCCCAATAAAACCAACCAGCCGGCGTGTCCGCCGCTACTGCTTTCTGACGGCGCTGCACTTACCGTGAAGTTAACGCTGTCACTCTCGCTGTTACCTTCGGTGTCGCTTGCACTCAGTCGATACTGGTATTGACCGGCAGATAAGCTTCCAACAGACGCAGTAACCGTATCGCCGGATAGGCTGACATTAGAAACTTCGGTTTCGCTGCCATCGCTATTTACCCGGACAATCTCAATGCTGGATGTGTCCAAATTCTCGTCCTCGTCAGTTACAGTAGCGGTTAACGTCACTGTCTGACCCTCTACAGTATTGCTGGCCCGGAAACCGCTAATACTAGGAGCTATTGCTCTTGGCTCAACAGTTAGTGAGACCGTGACGCTCTCACTGCCGTCACTAAAGTCGACACGCAGTGGCACAGATAACGCTTCATCTACCATCGGTGTATCACCCGACAGCTGAATTCGACGCTCACCTTCAACTTCAGGGTCAACTTCCGTAGCGCTAAAGTTTGAAATGAAGCCTTCGGGTTCTTCCACGCTGATAACAACGTCGTTAGGGACATTATAAACACTCACCGCAGAATTCACAGCTAACAGTTCGCCAATGCTTTCTCCCTGACTAACAAATACCTGTGCAGATCCGCCAAGCGTTCTGGATGGATCTATCCAAACCCCAGTAGAAACAGAAAAATCAGGTGCATCGGTATTCACCACTTTCAAAGGAAGATGATACGGATTATGCACATTGTTTTTGTCTAATCCTGCGCTAATATCAGCAAGCGACTGTTTTAACGTTATGGTCATAATTCTGACGCTACTATCACCGATCACTTCCCAACTGAACCACTCAGCCGCATTGTCGATACCAATTTGTTGACTAACGTCTGTGCCGCTGGCTGTCACGGGCCGAGCCAGCTGAATTGATTCATTTGCGGTTTCTGGATCGGACAAATTAACAGCTATAACAGCTTCATCACCTGCCTCTGCAAGGCTTAATACATTTTCATCAACTAATAAGTAATCAGCCGAGGCGTCCGTATAGTCCCCGCTAAAACTCGCGTTACTCACAAAGCGCCAACGTGCCGCATTAGCGTTAACTTCTTCAACGGCAATAACACAAATGCTGTCAGGAAGAGAGCTCGCCGCGTAGCTAACGGTATTATCGGAAACACCTGCGTCATCTAACAACGCTTGTTGTGATATACCGGTATACCCTTCACAAGCTCCGGCGCCAATAACATACTTATCAGAGTTCTCAACGCGCGGCCAACTGAACGTCAGAGAATCATTCCCAATACGCTCAACCTGCATACTGTCAATATTGGTGCGTGAACTGTTATTTGCCCAAATAATACTGCTGCGCTGAGCCGCCAGGCTGGCATCGGCTGCATCAATTTCAGAAGCCGCTTTACCCAGTGGCACACCATAGTTTCCATCAACTAAGTCCGGGCTTGAGTAGGCAGCTTCACTGACACACTCGCCTTCACTGAATTCGCTACGACACACAGAACCATAAGACATGGTCGTATAAAAACGTCCCTGCCCGTCGATAAAACCATAAGGAATATGAAAGTCTTCCTGGTCACCTTCGCCACCGCTGGCGTTATCAGCCAATGTGTAACGATCGTGACGCAGGCCGAAGTTATGACCCACTTCGTGCGCAACCGTCCCTGTTCCCATACAACTTAATGCCGTATAACCGGCATTGGCACCACCGCTGACAAAGCTCACCCGGTTGTTACTGGTACTAAAGTCAGAAGCTCTAAATGCAATTCCGCATACGTCCGGGTTATCAGCCCCGATAAAATGCACCACATCGGCTTGATATCGGTCTATTAAACGAACCATTCTTTGGTCGTCGATAAGCTCATCCAATAAGGGATCCGGGTTTTCATTAGGGAAGTCGGTAGTGCTTTCGGGGCGAAACGGCTCCATTCCGGCAACAGTCATGGTTACCGGGACACCAGAGCGTTGAAATATACTATTGCTGGTGTCTACTGCACCTTGAATAGCCAGTTCCAAATCGTAATCGTTCTCTTCGGCATAACTGACTAAACGGTCGTCATACACAAACAACACGTCGAGTGAGTCATCAAATTCTTGTACTTCTTCTGGCTTTTCAGGTGAAAGCGCAACAGAGTTCGATTTTGAAGGTACAGGTAAAGCTCTGGCATCAAGACTTAATGCCTTCTGATGCTCGGTGAACCGGCGCTTAGGCTCAGCCGGCGGCAGATTCGTGTTCTCTGTAACGGTTTTACCATCCACTCGGCGAATAATGACAGAGCCAAGTTGCGGATGAGTAATTGAGATAAGCTGATTGTCACCACGTTGATGTAAAAAGCCTAAATGCTGAGTGTCACCCGACGCGTTCTCAAAGGTCAGCCGATAACTGTTAGCGGACGACAAACGCTCGGCAAGCGTCGCTTCTATAATCTGGTTCTCTACAGACAGTTCAATACTGTCACCCAAACTTTGAGCGGCGGCAAACATCGGCGTGAGCACCATTACTGCCGCAGCTATTGTCTTCTTGTACATTTATTTTCGTTCCTATACGTTTACTGCTTTCCTGACGTGAGGATCTCACCTGACATGAATGTCAGGCTACATCACCGGGCATAAGGCTAAAGCCGTCCTTGCTCATCAAGATATTTTAGTGTGTCGTAAAAACGACGAATGTTTCCAACATAAGTTACCGGCTCATCGCCACGCGCAAAGCCATAGCGGGTATGACGGTAAAATTGTTTTTGCCGAAGCAGGGGTAAACGCTTCTTCACATCAACCCAACGGTCCGGGTTGCCACCCTGACGCTCCGTTATTATTCGCGCATCTTCTAAATGCCCGAATCCGATATTATACGCAGCTAATGCGAACCATGTCCTGTCCGGTTGCGGAATTCTTGCCGGAACCCGGTTCAGCATGCGTTCCAAATAACGGGCACCACCGCGAATACTCTGCTCTGCGTTCAATCGGCTCTTAACCCCCATAGCCTTGGCGGTAGGCAGGGTTAGCATCATCATGCCCCTAACGCCAGTGGGCGATACAGCACGCGGGTTCCACAATGACTCCTGATAAGAAATTGCCGCCAGCAGGCGCCAGTCAAGCGAACCAGAATGTTCTTTAAAGGTTTCCTGGTAAATCGGTAATATTTTATCTACCGCCTCAATAAATAAGCTGGTGGTCACATAATTAAATTGTTTTACGTGGCCAAAGTGCTGCTCTTTAATGTGCGCCAGCCGACCGCTTGCACGAATTTCACCAAAATATTCCACCACGGCAGAAAACAACGAATCATCGTCGCCCTGCGGCAGAGCCCAGGCAATATCCTGATCATGCTTTACGGTAAAGGCCACGCTTAAATCCGGATGGAAACGCCGCTGAATATCCAGCGCCGTACTGTCGGTTATGGTGTAGTCAATCTCTTCATTAATCACCATTTGCAGCAACTCTACCGCATCATGGTCGCGAGTTGCGCGCCAGTTCAGGGTAGGAATGCTATCGCCTAAACTTTTCAGAAACTCGTGGTGAGAGCTGCCTTCCACCACCACAATTTCGCCATCGGTAATTTGCTGCAAGTCACGTGGACGCTGCCGCGAGCCCTGCTTAAACACCACTTTCTGGCTAATCACATCGTACGGAGGGCCAAAACGAAACAGACGCGCCCGTGTTGAGGTGCGGTCAATTCCGGCCGCGACAATATCAATTTCCCCCCGGCGCAGCATAGTGAAGAGATCATTCACATCAAACCGCGGCACCATTTCCAGCTCAACACCTAAGCGATCAGCAAAGCGTTTTGCTAAGTCGTATTCAAAACCTTGCTCACGGTCATGGTCAAAATAGTAGCTGGTGGGGTTCATTAAGGTTCCCACCCGTAATACCTGACGTTCTTTAACAACGGTCATGGCATCGGGGCGGGTTTGAGGACTGCAGGCCGTTACTAAGCTAACGGCAAGCAGCAATAAAACAAACAGCGATACTGCAGACTTCGGCATATTAGAGTGATTCCAGCGCCCAATTCACATAAAGCTCAGTACCGGTTTTCAGTGCGTCTTCGTCGGCATAGAAGTGCGGCGAATGGTTACTGGGCTCGTTGGCCATATCACGCTCCGGAGGCGTAACACCTAAGAATACAAACATGCCCGGTACTTCCAGTGCATAATAAGAGAAGTCTTCCGCGCCGGTTACTAACGGCACTTCCTGCACTTTATCGGCACCGGCAACCGCTTTAGTCACTGGCAGCATCTGCTCAACTAAGTCTGCGTCGTTGCTGGTTACCGGGTAACCCAGGTCAACGTGCACATGGGCTTCAGCGCCATTAGCTTCTGCGGTTTTTTCTGCAGTCAGCTTCAGTTTATCGTGAATATCCGAACGAATATCCATGTCAAAGTTGCGGATAGTACCAATTAAGGTGACTTCATCGGGAATGATGTTGTTACGCACACCACCTTCAACAATACCAAAGGACAATACCGCCGGTGCCTTAGTAATATTGGTCTGGCGACTAATAATAGTTTGTGCGTTATTAATAATTTGCGCTGAAGTCACAATAGGATCCACGCCACCCCAGGGGGTTGAACCATGTGTCTGCTTACCTTTGACTTTAATTTCAAACTGGTCAGAAGAAGCCATCAATGGGCCCTTACGATAACCCACATGCCCTGTCGGAAAGCCTGCCCAAACATGAATACCAAAAACTTTTTCTGGCTTGTTGTCGGCAAACAGACCTTCTTCCAGCATCAGTTCAGCACCGCCCTCTTCACCTTCAGGCGCACCTTCTTCTGCCGGCTGGAAAATAAACATCACATTACCAGCTAACTCGTCTTTCATTTCAGCCAGCTTTTCAGCCGCACCCATTAACATAGCTACGTGGGTATCGTGTCCGCAGGCGTGCATGACACCCACTTCGTTACCGCGATACTCAGACTTTACCGTCGACTTAAACGGCACGTCGGTTTGTTCAGTGACCGGCAGTGCATCCATATCGGCGCGCAGCGCAATGGTAGGGCCGGGTTTACCGCCTTTAAGCAGGCCCACAACACCGGTATGCGCCACACCCGTTTCCACTTCCATGCCCAGAGAGCGTAAATGCTCAGCCACCATTTTTGCGGTTTCGAACTCACGGTTACTCAGTTCAGGGTTAGCATGAATATGCCGGCGCCATTCAATAACCTGAGCTTCTAAATCACTGCTGACTTTTACCGGCGACTGTTGCGCCGCCGCTTGTGCGCTAAAACCAAAGCTGCTGGCCAGCATTAAGCTAATAACGAGCTTTTTCATTATTCTCTCCTGCATAGGTGCGGATTGTTGTTCTGGTACTGGGTAATATCCTGCGCTAAAATCGCCGCCATGACAACCGATGAAATCTACATGCAGCGAGCATTAGAGCTTGCTGAACAAGCGCAAAAAGCCGACGAAGTGCCCGTTGGCGCGGTGTTGGTCATGGACGGAAGAATTGTTGGCGAAGGTTACAATCAGGTAATTTCTTTGTCCGACCCTTCTGCCCATGCCGAAGCTCAGGCTATTCGCGCAGCAGGTCAGGCTATCGATAACTATCGGTTGGTCAACTCTACGCTGTACGTCACTTTAGAGCCCTGCGCCATGTGTGCCGGTCTGATAACCCATGCCCGTGTTAAGCGTTTAGTCTTTGGCGCCACCGACCCTCGTACCGGCGCTACCGGCACCGCCATTGATGTCATTAATCACGCATCGATGAACCACAAAGTTGAGGTTCAAAGCGGCGTACTGGCAGAAGAATGCGGCGATATTTTACGACGCTTTTTCCGCGCCCGCCGCAAGTCTGCCAAAGTTAACGCTAAATAAGCATACCCGTTATTGCATAAGCCACGGTTGCGCCTAACCCGGCCAGCAACGCATAAGGCAACTGGGTGCGAACATGGTCAATATGTTCAACGCCCGAGGCCATAGACGCAATAATGGTGGTATCTGAAATGGGTGATGCATGGTCACCAAAAATTCCGCCGGAAATTGCCGCCGCAATAAAAGGCGCAGCCGGTAAGCCCAGTGTCATTGCCAGCGGAATAGCCAGTGGCAGCATGATGGCAAAGGTGCCCCAGCTGGAGCCAATAGAAAACCCGGTAATAGCGGACAACACAAAAATCAGCGGTAACAACATCCAAAGTTGCACTGAGCCGTCCAGCGCAGCAGCCAGAAACTCGCCGGTACCTAAGTCACGAGTTAAACCACCCAGCGCAATCGACAACCACAAAATAACCGCCAACGGCAGAATATTCCACGCCCCTTTTAACAGGTAGCGGCCAACATCCATAAGGCTTACCGGTTGCGTCATTAACGTACCCGCCACCGCAAGGCCCAATGCCACATATATAGCAATGAACACACTTAAGGTGCCGTTACCGTCCACCAATACACCGTTTCCGGTTATCAACAACATGACAGGTACCATCACCACTAAAGATATCAGGCTGGTCATCACCACCGCAGTGCCTTTACCAAAGCTGGCCTCTTCATCGGGCCCGTCGCCCCAGGTGTTTTGTGACACCTGATCGGGCACCGCATTCTTCTCAAACGCTTTCATTGGGCCAATATTCCAGTCGAACAAAGCCACAAACAGCGCCAGCAATACTGCAAAAATGGCATAAAAGTTAAAGGCTATAGACTGAATGAACACCAGTAGCGGTTGTTCAACACCCTGGTTTGAAATTAGCGTTAAATTAAACGCCCCCCAGGCATTTAAAGGGATCAGAATACAAATGGCTGCACAGGTTGAATCCACAATATACGCCAGCTTTTCACGCGCTATGCCCAGGCGGTCATAAATAGGTCGTGAGGTTGTGCCCGAAATCATAATGGTCACGTTAGACTCAATAAACACTATAACGCCCAGAACCCAGGTCATTAAGCGGGCCCGGCGTTTGCTTTCAATCCACTGTTTACGCTCTAGCTTTAATACAAACTGTTTGAAGGTGCCGCCGTTTTCCAGCACCCCGAATAAAGCACCAATGCCCAGCGTAAAAAACCACACCAGCATATTACTGGGGTCAACAAGGGTGTCCCAGGTGCTGTTCAGCGTGCCGTAGGCGATATTTTCCGGAGCCGGCCAGAACAACAGAATATTGGCCAGAATAATGCCGCCAATAAGCGCCAGCAGAACTTTTCGGGTAACAATGGCAAATACAATTGCCAGCAAGGAAGGTAAAAGACTGGTCCAGCTCAGTTCCATTGGGTCAGCTAATTAGTGTTTGATAAAGGGAGATTAAAATAATAAACCGCCGCGGGCAATACCAGCGGCGGTTTATTCATTCGACGTGAAACAATCAGAACTTATATTCTACGCCTAAACGTACAGACCAGAGCGAAGGTGCACCGGCGCGAGACTGAACATTGCTGATGTCCCGGAACGAGTTGTACTGATACTGACCGGCATCGTTAATTTCAACGTCAGCCACAGTCACCGCACGTGGGAAGCTCGCTTCGTAAAGCACGCCCCAGTCATCGTTCAGCATATTACCTAAGTTTTCAATGACGAAGAACGCAGACGCTTTGTGGTCATCCATAAAGCCCGGAAGCTCCTGCTCAATGCGCAAATCAACTTTGGTCCACCATTTGCTGTTGAACTCGTTACGAGGCGCAATACCACCCGCGTACTTGCTCAAACCTGACTCTTCCAGAAAGTCGAAGAATGCAGCCGTTTCAAACGGGTTACCATCACCGTCAGTACCAATCGCAAAGTTCGGATCATCCAGACCTGTCGGTACGTACAGCAAGCTACGGCCCTGGTAAGCTATATCACCAAAGGCACCGTCAGTCATGGTATAGGAGAACGGACGACCTTTGTTGCGTGTACCGAATAAGGTCACTACTGTGTTGTAACCATCGAAGAACTCTTTGGTGTAGTTAGCTTTGAACGTAAAACGGTGCGGGATCTCGTAGTTAGAAGTCGCAACACCCGGGTTCTGAGCGTTAGCCGTTGCCAGGTTGGTGTAGTTAGAGAACGACACCGAACTGGTCATTGGGTTAACGTCTTCCGCCTTGTTATAGGCGTAACCGAAAGTCCAATCCAGACCAAAGTCATGCGACTTACTTAACGCCAGTGAAACCGTGGTTTGCGAACCAGAATCGCCGTCAACATTCGTCAACAGAAAGTCATCGCCCTGGTCACGTCCGTCAGTAGACATCTCATCAAAAATTGGACGTCCATCCGGCGCCGTATCAACCTGTTCCAAGCCCAGATTATAAATAATCGCCGCATCTTTCTTATCGGTGTATAAGAAGTCCGCCATCAAAATGTAGTCATCCGGCAAGGTGTAAGTTGCGCCTAATGCGTACTTCCACTCTTTCGGTAGTTCGAAGTTAGGGTCCATAGTGTTAATCGGGCCCTGACCACTGGCGTTAGCCACTTCGTCGTACATTTCCTGAGGAATGTCAAAAATTGGGTTGCCGCCACCTGTGTGCGGAACACCAAACAAAGACTCGCCAGAAAAATCACGGAAGGCCTCGTACTGCGTCACGCCATTATTCGAGTAGTTGTTAGAGATCCACACATTGGGGTTACCACCGGAGTACAGGCCAACACCACCACGAACTTCTAATTCAGGATTAACAAACCAGTTGAAGCCAAAGCGTGGTTGCAGTAAGTCCTGCCCGTCCATGTTCTGCTGGTTAGAGAACCCATAAAGTTCCTGAGTTAACGGGTTGTTCACCGGGTAGTCATCGCTGGTATACCAGTCATAACGCAAACCGTAGGTGAAGGTAATATCCATTGACGCGTAGTAATATTCGTCCTGAACGTATGCCGTGTTAACCGCGTAGGCAAATTCAGCAGCAGCGTCCTGAGGGTTGTTGGTACCCGCGGCACTTTCATAGATAGCCGCGTACGGTGTGCCGGCTTCAAAGTCATCGATAGAACCGAAGCGATACTCGCCCTCAGCTTCCTGCACAAAGAGGTTAAACACGTCGTATTCTTCCCGCTCAATACCGGCAGAAATAACGTGGTCACCCAGCAGATAAGTACCTTTCAATTTAAAGAAAGTGGTGTCGTATTTCAGTTTGTTGGCGTGACGAGAGTCATCCGCGCCTAAATACACAGTCGCGTCGTTAACACCAATCTGAACTTCACCAAAGTCGGTACCACCCAAAGGACTTACACGGGCATCCAGCTCCGAATAACCCACGCGAGCTTCTGTCGAGAAGTTATCATTCCAGTCCGAGTATAATTCACCCACATAAGAGGTGAACTTAGAGCCACGCTCGTAAAAGTGGTTAGAGAACTCCAGCTCGTCGGAGTCGCCGTCTGACTCTGCAATAGAGTAGCCATCGTTGTAGTTGTAGGTTAATGACGCACGGTGAGCATCGCTAATGTACCAGTCCAACTTGGCCAGGAATTTTTCGTCTTCTACCGGTAAGCTCGACGGGAACCCGCCCGGGTTATAGCCATAAATATTCTGTGCAATATCGGCAATACGCTCAACGTCGGCCTGAGTCACACCGGCAACTTCGGTCGCTGCACCAGAACCTTCCGGACCGCGATCAAAAGTGTCAGAGCCTTCCAGCTTCTCATAAGAAGTAAAGAAGAACAGTTTATCTTCAATGAAGGCACCACCAACATTAAAGCCATAACGTTTCTCGCTAAAGTCACCAATATTAATGGCGTCGCCTTCTAACTCGTCGCCCTGCAAAGAGTCGTTGGTGTAATCATAGAACACACCACCGAACATTTCGTTGTCACCGGTTTTGGTCACAGCATTAATGTTACAGGCGGTAAAGCCGCCGTATTGCACGTCAAATGGTGCAAACTCAACCGCTACCTGCTCAATCGAATCGTAAGAGAACGGCATGCGTTCTGTCGGGTAGCCACTGCTGTTAAGGCCAAAGTTGTCGTTCATACGAACGCCATCAACCGTTAGACTGTTAAAACGTGGGTTAGCACCACCGCACTGAATGTCGCCGGCATTGGTTTCGTTAATGTAAATACGCGGGTCAATGCGCACCACATCTTTTAAGTCACGGTTTGCAGCCGGTGCATTTTCCAAATCTTCTAAATTGAAGTTCGCAGCCGGACTGTTACTGCCATACAAAGCGTTACTGGTCATAGAGCCGGTTACACTTAAACGCTCCATGTCCGCCTGGCGCTCCAGCATCACGTTCACATTTTGTGAGTCGCCTAAAGTTAGATAAACATCTTCGACAACCTGGGTGCGCCCTTCAGGACCTTCCACCACCAAAGTGTATGGCCCGCCAACCGGCAAACCACGTGAAGAGAATGTTCCCTGCTCGTTAGAGCGTAAGGTTTTGACACTGCCAGTACGCTCATCACGTAACTGGATGGTTGCATTTGAAACCACCTGCCCTGACTCAGTGGTAACAACACCGCGCAAGCTTGAAGAGGTTTCCTGCGCCACGGCTGAACCTGCTAACCCCATTGCTATGGCGGCAGCTACAGCAGTGCGCTTAAAAGTCGTGTTAAACATAGTTTTGTTCTTCCCGGTTTTGTTTTGGTTTTACTACAAATAAGGGTATAGCTTATTTGTGACAACTCTGTGAACTTTGCTCAAAAAAAAGCCGCACTTAAGGTGCGGCTTTCGTTATTCTTTAGCTGTTTCACTCAAAGCGAAATTAGAAGGTGTATTTAACACCCAGCTTCAGGCGCCAGGTAGACTCTTCAGCTTCGAAGATACTCCAGTCGTTATAACCAAAGAATGACTCGGCATACATGTAACGACCCTGGTCATCAAGACCGGCAAAGTCTACAACCGACTGGTTAGTGTACTGCTGACGCAATACTTCACCTTTTGAACTGTCGATAAGGTTCAACAGGTTATTAACGGTAATGTAGAAAATACCTTTATGGTCTTCTGCGAAGCCAGGTACTTCTTGCTGGAACTGGAAGTCCAGGTTGGTAACCCAAGGTGAACGACCTGTACCTTTCGGTGCAAAGCCACCCGCGTACTGCTCTAAACCAGCGTCACGGAAGTAAGCCATGGCTTCTTCGTACGACAACGGGCTTTCAGGGCTGAATGCTGGGTCATCCGCGCCAGTCGGGATGTATGGCAGGTAAGAACCGCCACCCTGGAAGTATGGCTGGTCACCGAAGTCACCATCGTTATACATACCCATGGTGTAACTGAACGCAGTACCCGAGCGACGGTTGAAGAATAAGTTAAACTTAGACGCGTAACCGCTAACAAACTCAGTGCTGTAACCTAATGCAATTTTCAGGCTGTGCTCAACCTGATAGTCAGCAGTACCAAGCAATGCCTGGTTACGGTCACGAACAATGTTGTACTGGTAGTTTGAAGTCGCAGTAGACGACGTACCCGGGTTACCTTCTTCGATGTCCTGGAAGGTGTAAGCAGCGTATGCGTTAAAGCCGCTATCCCAGGCTTTAGACAATGAAGTTGTTAACAACCATGCTTTACCGGTTTTGTCTTCGTTAGTCAGCTGCAGGTCATAGTGACCACTTGGTGCAGTTGGGTCACACGGCTCATAAATGTTGATGCCTGCTGCAGTTTCATCAGCAACACAGCGTGAGATATCAATCCACTGGCTGTTGTCTGTCATCCACTTACGAGTAACTTCAGCCGTTGCCTGGAAGTTATCGCCAACACTAGGAATGTCGAAACGGTAGTCAACACCTACACGAGCAATCCAGTCAGACGGAATGTCGTAGTTAGGATCGATGCTGTTAGTGTCACCGTCACCGGCTTCCATGCTGTCCAATACCGCTTGCGGAATTTGTGCAGGGTTTTGGTTTTCCAGATACTGATCTTCTGATACCTGGTCACGGTCAAACTGTACCAAAGTATAGCCGTCGTTAGAGAACGAGTTTGAGATCCAAACATTTGGACGACCGCCAGAGAAACGACCGAATCCGGCACGAACGACCATGTCGTCAGTAGCGAACCATTTGAAGTCAACGCGCGGTAAGAAAATGCCTTTACCGTCTAAGTTTTCCTGGTTGCTGTAACCGTAACGATCAACAAAGTTTTCGTTCAGCGTTGGCTTGTCGTCAACCATGTAAGTTTCGTAACGAACACCCAGGCCTAATTCCATTGTATCGTTCAGGTACCAGTTGTCCTGTACGTACAAGTTCAGCATGCCTAACTCAAAGTTAGCGGCTGCGTCAGTCGCGTTGTTGGTGTATGCGTTCTCGTAGAAGAACTCATCGGCAGTACCGGCTTCAAAGTCATCAATTGACTCGTAAGACCAGGAACCTAAAGAGTTACGTACAAACACGTTGTAAACATCAACGCTGTCATACTCACCACCGAACTCAATTTCGTGGTCGCCGACCAGGTAATCGAATTTCGCGCCAATTTTGAAATTATCGTTTTCTAACTGGTTAGCGTGGCGGTTTGAATCAGGACCAAAGTTAAGAGTGCCATTTTCAGTACGGACACTCACGTCACCAAAGTCTTTGGTTACCAAACCAGAAATTGCTTCAACCGCTTTGTGGCTGGCATAAATTTCACTTGAAAGGTCACCACTCCAGTCAGCAAACCAGGACAAACGGAACAGATCCATGTTTTGCTGGTAGTCATACCAGTTAGTGTCCAGGTTTAAAGAGTTCTGGCTACTGCTAACGCCGCGCAGGTTGTTACCTTCAGTGCGGTTATAAGTTAACGCAACACGGTGATCGTAGTTGACGTTCCAGTCCAGCTTAACCAACAAGTTGTCATTTTCGGTATCACGGACAGTGTCCCAGTTACCAATATCGAAGCCGTACTGAGTTTGTGCAATTTCGCGAACACGGTTGTACTCTTCCTGAGTCACGTTGCTGTCGTTCGGTGCACCAGCGCCTGCAGGACCGTACTCAATTTGTGCCGGTTCTTGTGCATTTTCGTAGTTAACGAAGAAGAAAAGCTTGTCTTTAATGATTGGACCGCCAACCGCAATACTGTACGTATCACGTTCGTAATCCAATGGAACTTCCTGACCACTTTCAGGGTTTTCCGGGTCACCTGCCCACGCGTCGCTCATGCGCTCGTATGTAAGCGAGCCTTCAAATTCGTTAGAACCTGATTTAGTCACCGCATTAATACGGCCACCAGAGAAACCGCCCTGAGAAGCGTCAAACGGTGCCATATCAACAGCAACCTGCTCTACCGCATCAATTGAAATAGGTGAGCGCTGGGTTGGGTAACCATTACCGTTCAGACCAAAGTCATCGTTTACACCAACACCATCAATTGAGATAGAGTTGAAACGCGGGTTAGAACCACCAATACTCATTGGTGCTTCGCTACCTGACAACAAGTTAACGTATGGGTTTAAACGTGCTACTTCTTTTAAGTCACGGTTAAAGGTAGGCGTATTTGCAATGTCATCTTCGCCGAAGAAACTGCTGCTACCGCGGTTTTCACCACCTAAAATCGCCGCACCGGAAACTTGAATACGTTCCATGTCGGTTGATTCAAGCTCAGCATTAATACGGTAAGATTCGCCCAGCGTTAAGTATACGTCTTCGTATACTTTGCGGCCATTTTCACCTTCAATAACGATAAGGTAAGGGCCACCGACTCGCAGACCAGAGTTTGCGAAAGCTCCAGACTCGTTGGTTGTCGCAACGGAACGAGTTCCTGTTGGAATGTGAATAATTTCAACACGTGCGTTTGCCGCAACGTCGCCAGATGCAGTAACAACGTTACCACGGACAACTGACGATGTATCTTGTGCAATAGCTACACCGCTAAGGCCAAAAGCGATAGCAGCTGCGACAGCTGTACGCTTGAAAGTGGAGTTAAACATAGTTTTGTTCTTCCCGGTTTTGGTTTTGGGTTTTTAAGCACGAATGAGGGTAAGGCTCATTTGTGACAATTTCGTGAAAGGTTTGAAAAAAAACAGAAGAAGCGAGGGAACTTTTTTGCGAAGACAGGAGAGAAAAGTGGGTCGTTCGCTGAGTATTCGATGACGAGCCGCGGCACAATAGCTGATTCATTACCGGAAAGCTCATGACCTGATAAGAGTCAGAAGTACGGCAAGAGGTCGGAGCTGTATGGGGTGCGGCTGAATTCATTACGCTTCTAAGACATTTGTGTGTCAGATATGTGACATATTTTAATCAAAATCTTTGCCCTTGCCTAGTCATTCGGGAACCTTTATTCTCTTCAATTGTCTTAGGCTGCTCTCTAACGGTTATTCCATGGGCTTTATGCGGTTTTTTGTATTTTTAACATTCGTTGTCTTTATGATTCCTACCTCTTTTTATGCCACAGCAGGTTCCGGTAAAAATGAACCTGAGACAATAAGGGTTGCGACCTTTAATGTCAGTATGGATGCGTCTAATTACCTCAGTGAAAATGAACTACCGACATTAGACAGCTCGCCAGTGCCGGAAATACTGCAGCAGGGTCACGACCAAATACGCGGCATTGCCGAGATTCTCCAACGCGTGCGCCCTGACATTGTGCTGCTGAACGAGTTTGATTACCTTGATCCTGAAGTTGGCGTTAATGTTTTTCAGAAAGACTATTTAGCGGTTTCACAAAATGGTCAACAAGCTATTGAGTACCCCTACGCTTATACCGCCCCCGTTAACACCGGCGTGCCCTCACCGTTTGATTTAAACCGTGACGGTAAAGCAGAGGGTACTGGCATAGATGCCTGGGGCTTTGGCTGGTATCCCGGTCAGTACGGTATGGTCATACTGTCGAAGTACCCGTTGTTAACCGATAAGGCACGTACCTTTCAGCACTTTTTGTGGAAAGACATGCCCGGACGTCACATTCCTTACGTTATGAATGAACAGAAACAGCCGACCAACGAGCAGTGGTACTCCGATGAAATCATGGCGCAGTACCCGTTAAGCTCTAAATCACACTGGGATATCCCGGTAAAAGTGGGCGACCGGGTTATTCACCTGTTAGCAGCGCACCCTGTACCACCGGCTTTCGATGGTCCGGAAAACAGCAATGGTATGCGTAACTTCGATGAAATCCGCTTACTTGCCGATTACCTCACGCCTGGCAGTGACAACTACCTTTACGACGACAATGGCGTGCGTGGCGGACTTAGCGAGAATGAAAGCTTTGTTATTCTGGGGGACATGAACGCTGAAGCCGGTTCCGGTGGCGTCGACGGTGCCATTGAGCAGCTACTGGACCACCCCCGGGTTAATGACGTAAAGCCACAAAGCCAGGGCGGACAGCAGCACTCTCCCAATAACGGCAACTCGCAGTACCATACCGCCGCCTGGCGTAAGCGCGTTGACTACGTGCTGCCCTCGGACGACTTAATTGTAAAAGACGCCGGCGTGTTCTGGCCTGTCGATGATGAACCCGGCAGCCAGCTAATGAATAAGCGCAGCGCCTCTTCCGACCACCGTTTGGTTTGGTTAGATATCGTTAAATAAACACCAAACACCTCTGCAGCCCTTTATTTTACTGAACCTTTACAGTTGAAGGGCTGTTGAAATCCTCCTTAGGTGCCATAATGAAGTTATTGTATCCAAGGAGGTAAACTATGAAAAAGCTCATACTATCAACAGCGTTACTCGCAAGCAGTTCGTTTGTGTTTTCAGCAGCCACTCAGGCTGACAATCTGAACTACATCAGCGGTGGCTTTTCCGATTTCTACGACTCCGACTTCTACGTCGAAGGCTCCACCACCATCGCCCCTAACTGGGTCGGTGAAGTTCAGCTAACCGACATGGGTGACTACTCACTTCGCGCTGGCGCTAAGTACTTCCTGGACATGGGTGCTGGCAAACAGTTCAACACCTTCTTAAAAGGCGGTGTTAGCCACTATGACTTTGAATACGGCGACGACACCAGCGCTTATGCCGGTATTGGTGCTATGACCAAACTCAGCCAGCAAACGACAGCTATTGTGGACGCAGGCTATGACTGGGGCTTAGACGGCTTCGCATCAGTAGGCGCACGTTTACGCTACGCCTTCACTGAACAGTTCTCTGCTGACGCCGGTTTCCGCGGCAACTTCAACAGCATCGACAACGAAGTTCACCTCGGCGTGACTTACAACTTCTAAGTTCATCAAATAACAGGTAGATATTGGCGTTACGCCGTTGCAGGAAAATCTGGAGAAAGTGTGCAGCGCCATGGATGGCGCTGCCCAAGCCTTACAGGGAGGTACTTGCTGGCGTCTTTCGGAAGATTTCCTGCAACGGCCAGCCAATATTTACCGGCTTATTCCCACTCAATGGTGGCGGGTGGCTTGCCCGAAATATCATAAGTGACACGGGAAATTCCGTTCACTTCATTAATAATCCGGTTCGATACCTTCTCTAATAACTCATACGGCAAATGTGCCCAGCGCGCAGTCATAAAGTCGATGGTTTCTACGGCACGAATGGCAATAACCCAGTCGTATTTACGCTGATCACCCATAACCCCAACCGAACGTACCGGCAGGAATACCGCGAAAGCCTGGCTAACTTTGTTATACCAGTCCGCGTTATGCAGCTCTTCAATGAAAATTGCATCGGCACGGCGCAGTAAGTCACAGTATTCTTTCTTAATTTCACCCAGAACACGAACACCAAGACCTGGCCCCGGGAACGGATGACGGTAAAGCATGTTGTAAGGTAAGCCTAACTCAAGCCCAATTTTACGCACCTCGTCTTTAAACAACTCGCGCAATGGCTCAACCAAACCTAACTTCATGTCTTCCGGCAGGCCACCAACATTGTGGTGCGATTTAATCACGTGCGCTTTACCGGTTTTAGAGCCTGCAGACTCAATTACGTCCGGGTAAATGGTGCCCTGCGCCAGCCAGTCTACTTCGGTCAGCTTGCCGGCTTCTTCATCAAAAATTTCAATGAAGGTATTACCAATAATTTTACGCTTCTTCTCCGGGTCGTTCTCACCCGCCAAAGCATCTAAAAAGCGGTCTTCCGCACGTACCGGCAAAATGTTCAGACCATAGTGGTCGCCGAACATTTCCATTACCTGCTCCGCTTCGTTCAGACGCAACAAGCCGTTATCCACAAACACACAGGTCAGCTGATCACCAATGGCACGGTGCAGCAGCATGGCCGTTACCGACGAATCGACCCCGCCCGACAAACCTAAAATGACCTTATCAGTACCCACTTGTTCACGAATGCGTTCAATGGCGTCATCAATGATCTTTTCCGGCGTCCATTGCTTCTCACAACCGCAGATATCGCTGACAAAATGTTCCAGCATACGCATGCCCTGACGCGTATGAGTCACTTCCGGGTGGAACTGAACACCGTAAAACTGACGTTCTTCGTCAGCCATTGCGGCATAAGGGCAATAAGAGGTTTTCGCTACGGTGTGGAAGCCTTCCGGAATCATTTCCACTTTGTCACCGTGGCTCATCCAGACATCCAGCAACGGCGCGCCAGACTCAGACACAGCGTCTTCAATGGCTTTAAACAGCGGGCTTTGCTCTACCAGCTCAATTTGTGCGTAACCAAACTCACGCTCCAGCGAGCACTGCACAGAGCCCCCCAGCTGATGGGCCATAGTTTGCATGCCGTAACAAATACCAAATACCGGTACGCCAGCATTAAACACATATTCCGGCGCACGTGGTGAACCTTCTTCTGCAACGCTTTCCGGACCACCGGATAAAATAATGCCTTTAGGCGCGAAGTCCCGAATATCGGCTTCATCAACGTCCCATGCCCAAAGCTCACAGTAAACGCCAATTTCGCGAATACGGCGGGCAATCAGCTGCGTGTACTGAGAGCCGAAATCTAAAATCAATATTCGGTGATCGTGGATATCTCTAGTCATTAGTCATCCTGTTACGAGCTACGGTAATTCGGTGCTTCTTTGGTAATGTGCACATCGTGTACGTGTGATTCGCCCATGCCGGCGGCGGTTACTTTCACAAACTGCGGCTTGGTGCGCATATCTTCAATTGTCGGACAACCGGTTAAGCCCATAGCTGAACGCAACCCGCCCATTTGCTGATGGATAATCGCAGAAATAGGTCCTTTATAAGCTATGCGTCCTTCAATACCTTCCGGCACCAACTTGTCAGCTTCATCACTTTTCTGGAAGTAACGGTCAGACGAGCCATTGCGCTGGTTCATTGCGCCCAGGCTGCCCATACCACGGTATGATTTGTAATAACGGCCCTGGTAAAGCTCAACTTCACCCGGCGACTCTTCAGTACCTGCCAGCATGCTACCCACCATAACGCAGTGCGCGCCGGCGGCCAGAGCTTTAGCAATGTCTCCTGAGAAACGAATACCACCATCGGCAATAATCGGTACGCCAGAGCCTTTAATGGCATCAACGGCGTCACTAATAGCGCTAATTTGCGGCACACCACAACCAGTAACAATACGTGTGGTACAAATTGAACCCGGGCCAATGCCCACTTTCACTGCGTCAACGCCCGCTTCAACCAGCGCCTTAGCGCCTGCGGCCGTTGCTACGTTACCGGCAATAATTTGTAAATCAGGGTAGTCTTTACGAGTTTTCTTAACCCGGTCCAGTACCCCCTGCGAATGTCCATGCGAGGTATCAATAAGCAATACATCAACGCCCGCTTCAACCAACAACTGAATACGCTCTTCCGTACCGGCGCCAACGCCTACAGCTGCACCTACGCGCAGTGAACCCAGCTCGTCTTTACAGGCATTCGGTTTGTTTTCGGCTTTTTCAAAGTCTTTCAGGGTGATCATACCCTTCAGCTTGTGTGCGTCATCCACAACTAAGATCTTTTCAATGCGGTGTTTGTGCATAAGCTGCAGTATTTCTTCGCTTTCTGCGGTTTCATGCACAGTGACCAGGCGGTCATTGCCCGTCATTACGTGGCGGATCTCTTTGTTGTCATCGTCTTCAAAACGTGTGTCACGGCCGGTAACAATACCCACTAAATCGCCATTACCTTCAACCACAGGAAAACCCTGAAAACCATGCTCGGCAGTCAGTTGTTTAATTTCACCAATGGTGGTTGTGGGTTGCACAGTAACCGGATCAGAGACCATGCCACTTTCGTATTTTTTCACTTTACGAACGTGCGCGGCTTGTTGCTCTGCGGTCATGTTTTTGTGGATAAAGCCAAGGCCGCCTTCCTGCGCCAATGCAATAGCCAGTGCCGATTCAGTAACGGTATCCATCGCGGCCGAAACCAGCGGGACATTCAGGGTAATTCCACGCGTTAATTGCGTGCGTAAATCAGCGGTATGGGGGAGAACTTCGGAATGACCGGGAACGAGCAAAACGTCGTCAAAGGTCAAGGCTTCTTGGGCAATTCGCAGCATGTGCAACACTCCGTGACTGGATTCATGTTGCGGGTGGATTTTACCCGTTTTTGCTACCGAGCGCAAGGAAAATTAATGAATGCTTGGGTATGTATTGCGGATCTGGCCGGACGCCGTAAACCCATCCATGGCGTTACATACCGGCCTGCTCCGCAATACATACCCTGAATCGCATTCACTAATTCTCCTGCGTTACGGTATCCAGCAAACGCCACCTTTCAACTGCGGTTCCGGCTCAGGTATATGCTCGCAGGTTGAATAGCCCGTTTTTGCCTCTTCTTTGGCTTTTTCGTTATAACGGTGAATAGCGTCCAGCAGCGCTCTTTCATCCGTTACGGTTTCGCTGCTGTAAACCACATAGCCTTCCGGGCCACCGCAAGCCTTTTTGCCCACAGGTAAAACTTTACAGCTTTCTATGCTCTGCGCTGTTGGTGTGCCAATTAAGCTCTTTATGTCGGCCATGGTCACCGGCTCATCCGACGCTGACTGGGCGCTGCTGCAACCGGCCAAAAACAGCGTTGTAATAAAAGCTGCGAATAATTTCATAGACCTCTCCTAGGCATTCCTTTGAATTTGTTCAAGCCGCTCTGCTAACCAAACTTTAATAATAGATTGTCTCGTTACACCAATTCGAGCAGCCTCTTCATCTAAAGAGTCTAGCATCCATTCAGGAAAGTCGACATTTACTCGCTTTTGTTTACGCATGGGTCTTTTCGACTTTTCCAGTTCAAGCTCATCAATGACGTCTTCATCCAAGTCAAACTTTTTGTCAAATTCACTCGCTTTCATAAAGCTTCACCTCGCTCCATCAAATTCAAAAGCTAACATCAAATATATACCATATATAAATAAAAATTAAGCTTAAATGGTATTAAAACATCATTATCAAATCATCTAACGAAAGCGTATTTGATGATCAGATATTGCATCAACGGTAGAAACATAAAAATCTTCGATACTGAGTAATATACAGGTTCAGTTACACCCAAAACCAATTAATACCCGATACCAGTTAATTTATATTGATAAACACCAAAAACTACCTATAATCACTTAAGTCGGTGAATAAAAGGAGGGTGGTATGCCTAAACGCGTTAAAGCAACGGAAGCGCCCAATGTATCTGCAATTACCTGCCCAGAACTCTTAGGTCAGCTGATTAAAGCTAAGCGCACAGGAATGAAGCTTAAACTTCGTGACTGTGCTGCATTGTGTGGTGTTGGCGTCAATACCTTGTCGCGTCTTGAGCGTGGCAACCCCAACACCACTCTGGCCGCAGCCTTTTCTGTGCTACAAGGCCTGGGTATTCAATTAACAGTAAAGTCAGACACTTCAGCCGAGGAGTGGGTGTAAATGCTGCATTCCGTTAATATCCGCTACGGAGAAAAAGTTGTTGGTCATATCGGTCTTAGTGAAGTAACCAAACTTCCGGTTATAGAGTACCAACAACACTGGAAAGAAAACGGCTTCCCTATCTCGCCTTCACTTTCCCTAGAGGGCTCTCATACACCAGCTAGTGTCTATAACTACCTGGATAACTTACTCCCCGAAGGAAAAGCCAGGGAGCTACTCGCACAAAACCTTGGCGTCAGCGAAAAGAATGTCTTTGCTCAGGCTTTAGCTCTGGGTCAGGATGTATCCGGAGCCTTTGCATTCACTAATCAGGAAACTCCTACCCAGCCCATATTCCGTGAAGTTCCACACAGCGAACTCATAGAGCGTCTTGAGCAAAAGGAAGACTTTGGACTGCTGCACTGGGACGACAAACCGCGCTTAAGTGTTGCTGGTGTGCAGGACAAACTTAATGTTTATATCAGCCGTGATGGTCAGATGGGTTTTGGCGACGGGACCTTATCATCAACCCACATTCTTAAGTTTGAAAAAGCAAATTTGCCACATTTAGTGCTAAACGAATTCATTTGCATGCAGCTGGCTAGGCTTTCGGGCTTGCCAACCGCAGAAACAGAATTTAAACGCTTTGACAAATTTCCCGCTCTTCTGGTCAAGCGCTTTGACAGGCATTACCACACTAACGCGGAAAAAGTATTGCGGCGTCATATTATCGACGGATGCCAGGCACTGGATCTTCCACGCGACTATAAATACGAACGCAATTTTGGTGACAGTCGCGACGTAAAACATATTCGCGATGGCGCCAGCCTCACAGGGCTTTTTAGCTTTTGCCAGGCCTCAACCAGCCCGGCTCAAAATACCATGCAACTTTTGCAGTGGCAGCTATTTAACCTGATGATTAGTAACTACGACAGCCACGCTAAAAACGTATCATTTTTCTGGAGTCGCAACAGTTGTAGCTTCACGCCAGGCTACGATTTAGTTAACGTCGCCATGTTCCCCCAGTTTAAACAAGCGCTGGCTATGGCAGTAGGTGATGAGTTTGAGCCTGACCATATACACGCCTACCAGCTTGCAGATTTTGCAGAGAGTTGTGGCTTAAAACGCCCACTGGTGATCGAGTTACTGCGTGAATTATCGGCTAAAGTCCTTCATGTAATCAGCACCCAGGACCTGTCAAAAGAGCTTGAGCAACAAAAGCTTATTTCGGCAGAAGAAAAAGACTATATCGCGCAGCTAATTGAACACATCAAAGCTCGCACATTGCATTTACAGAAGTGTGCCAATGATATCGCCGATGTAACCCTGTAGCCTGGCACTTGTGCTAGATGAGATATCGTACCTGACGTAAACGTCAGGCTACACAACTAAGGTTAGAATTTTTATAACAAAAACCTAACGTAACAAGCATTCAAAATATTCAAAAATTCCTCTGGCATCGGCTAAAACCATCCGCTAAGGTTGAAAATACCGACACTTAAATAAGGTGTTTTAGAAACAACAAGAGGTACAGCCATGCGTTTTAAACAGTCTCTTTTAGTCTTAGCAATATCGGGCGCGCTTACGGCGTGCGGCGGAAGCTCAAGCGACTCTCCCAACGACAATACAAGCGGTGGAGGCAACAATACCGACGACGGCACTGCAACCACTACAACAACGGTAGTTAGTGAGGGTGTGATCACAGGTTTTGGCAGTGTGTATGTCAATGGACAACGGTATCGATCAGAAAATGCTGAAATTGCTGTAGGTAACTCCCCTGCGGCAGATGAAGCCCAGTTAAAAGTGGGTATGGTTGTTACCGTTGCTGCTTCTGCGTCAGACGATGGCGAAGACCCGGACGCGCAGCAAATTCGCTACGAGGAACACCTGCAAGGCCCGGTCTCATTCATTGACCGTGAAGCAGAACAAATTGAAGTGCTGGGCCAGACCATTCTCTTTGATGACCTGACCGAGTTTGATGAAACCGATATAGAGACTTTGTCGGTGGGTGATTTCATTGAAGTCAGCGGCTACATCAACGACGAAGGCAGCTTTTACGCGACGCTTGTTGAGCTGGAAACCGAAGAAACTGAAATTAAGTTAAAAGGCGAAATCGCCAATCTGGATACCGATGCTCAAACCTTTTCTTTAGCGGAGCTGACTATCGACTACTCTGCGGCGGAATATGAAGACATGACCGCGGACGACCTGGCCGACGGCCTGTTCGTAAAAGTAGAAGGCGATGATTTCGACGGCGACACTCTGACACTCACAGCCAGCAGTATCGAAAACAAAGAAGAAAACGACATAGATAACGACGCCGAAGAAGTCACCATTGCGGGTATCGTTAAAGATTACGACAGTGAAAGCGGCGTATTTAGCGTTAACCGTTACGAGTTCACCCTTAGCGACGACACCGAGTTTGATGACGGCAGTTTAGACACACTTGCCAATGGCGTTATCGTAAAAGTTGAAGGTCGCTTTGAAAGCGAACAGTTAATTGCCGAAGAAATTGAGTTCAAGGCCACTGACGCCCGCAGCAAAACCGAAGGCCAGGTGACTGACCTCAACGCCGACAACGAAACCTTTGTTATTGACAACACCACGTTCAGCGTAACACCTGAAACGCAATACGAAGACGAGTCCGGTTTAGACGAACGCAGCTTTACCTTCGACGACATTGCCGTGAACGACTGGCTAAAAGTCATTTCACGTCAGGACGACCAGGGCACTACCATTGCACTTAAGGTAAAACGCATCGACCAGGAAGACCGCGAAGGTGAAGTCAAAGGTCGTGTATCTGATGTCAGCGCAGAAGGTATGACCATAGCGAACGTGGCTGTCGGATTTAACGAGAACACTGAGTTTGAAGGTGAAGACGACAGCATCAGCATTGAACGTTTTATCGAGCTGGTTCAAAGCAACCCGGCTGTTATCGTTGAAGTCGAAGGCGAGTACGACGGCGACACGCTAATTGCTGCAGAAGTAGAAGTTGAAACCGTAGGTGGCCAAGACGGCGACGATGATGGCAACGACAACGATGACGATGACAGTAGCGGCAAAGCTGAGTTTGAAGGCGAAATAGAGTCAATCGAAGGCGACAGCGTTTTCGTCAATGGCAATGAGCTGCGCTTTAGCCAGGACACGGAGTTTGAACTCAACGACGAAGAGGTTGATTTACAAACTTTCTACGATGCTCTTGAAGTGGGCGTTGTTGTAGAAATAGAAGGCGTCTGGGTCGACCAAAGTTACATCAAGGTAACTGAGGCCGAACTTGAAACCAATGACGAGGAATAACATCACCGCGCAATAAAATGTGGGTTTAGATAATCCTCTTTTTGGTTATACAGCAGCGGGTCGCCGGTAACAGTTGTTACCTGGCCGCCCGCCGCGCTTAATACCGCATGGGCTGCAGCTGTATCCCATTCGCACGTTGGGCCTAAGCGCGGGTAGATATCCGCTTTACCCTCAGCTACCAGGCAAATTTTCAGTGAACTGCCCATAGGCACCATTTCATAAGGCTTGCCCTGGGCATCCAGCCAGTCAATAGTTTCCTGCGAAGGGTGAGATCGAGAGCCCACAACACGCAAAGTGTCTGGTTCTTTTGTTGCTACCGAAATGGCTTTGTCGTTTAAAAACGCACCGCGGTCGCGCTCACCTGTGTACATGGCATCCAGCACTGGCGCGTAAACCACACCCATAATGGGCACGCCTTTTTCAATTAAGGCAATGTTCACCGTAAACTCGCCATTGCGCTTAATAAATTCTTTGGTGCCATCTAACGGATCAACCAACCAATAACGGCACCAATGCTTACGCTGCTCCCAGCTAATGTCTGACGACTCTTCAGATATAATAGGGTACTGAGTTTCAAGCGCACGCAGGCCATCACAAATCACATTGTGCGCGGCTAAGTCCGCTTTAGTCAGCGGGCTGTCGTCACCCTTTTGCTGCACATCAAAGTCGTCACTTTCGTACACTTCCATAATGGCCGCGCCAGCGTCGCAGGCAATGTTCTTCAATTCGTTAAGCATAAATAATCCCGTTATCCTTTAAATACTGCACCACTTGTTCAGCGGCTTTTTCAATGTCCATTTCATCGGTTTTTAAATGCACTTCAGGCTGTTCAGGTGCCTCATAAGGTGACGATATACCGGTAAAGTGCGGAATATCACCTGCACGAGCCTTTTTATACAAACCTTTAGGGTCGCGCTGTTCGCAAATCTCCAAAGGGGTATCCACAAACACTTCAATAAAACCTTCGCCTGTTAACTCACGAGCCTGTGCACGGTCTGCAATAAAAGGCGAAATAAAGGCGGTACCCACAATCAATCCCGCATCCAGAAACAGGCGGCTGACTTCAGTAATACGGCGAATGTTTTCCACTCGGTCGGTGTCATTAAAACCCAGATCTTTATTCAGGCCGTGACGTACGTTATCGCCGTCCAGCAGGTAGGTATGACAGCCGAGTTCAAACAACTTACGGTCTACCGCGTTAGCAATAGTCGACTTACCCGAACCACTTAAGCCCGTGTACCAAAGCAGTGCCGGTTGGTGTTTTTTCTGTTTTATACGGTCTTCATGCGACACAGCGGCGTCATGCCAGACAATGTTATCGGCCATTGGTAGTTTCATTCAAAAAGTGATGCCCGAATTGTACCGTAAATAATAGCCCTTGCGTAGCCTGACCTTCACGTCAGGCTTTATCCCATTGCTCCATAAGCGACTGCCCCAGAGCATCCTGCAGCGGCTTCAACTGCGCTTCAAACTTCCGCCACTGGCCAATACCTTTTGCATTAATCGGTTGCCGCACCTGCTCAGAACTGGCCGTTTTAACCCGGCGCTCAGCTTTGTGCGACTGCAGGCACTGAGGCTCCAGCGGTAACTCCAGGTATTCAAACAGCGCTTTAATTTCAGCTTCCGGGTCATCCACCAACTGCTCATGAACCACCGTATGAATCGCACCGGGGTACACACGCTGCCAATGCGCCATAAGCTCTACGTAATCTCGGTAGTAATCCGCCAGCATATCCAGGCCATAACTGAACTCCTGCCCTTCGGCAAATAACTGCTTGTAGGCACTAAAGCAGCAGTCCATCGGGTTTCGGCGAGCATCAATAATCTTCGCGTCAGGAAGCAAGGTTTTAATCAGTCCAATATGACGGAAGTTATTGGGCATTTTATCGGTAAAGAAAGGGGCATCGGTTCGGTACACTTCTGTCTCGCTCAAATAGCGTAGCCCTAACTGCTCAAGCTTTTCGGGTGTTAAATCATCCAGCACGTAAGGGTATTTGGGCTTTTCTGACTGTACCTGACGTCCGTTCAGGCCGTGTGCAATTGCCGGAATGTTCGGTAACTCTAACGTACCTTCAATTTTAGAATGTGCTGCCAGTATCTGCTCAACCAAAGTCGAGCCGGCGCGCGGCAAGCCAACGATGAATATGGGCGTCGCCTCTGCCTTAAGTGACACAGTTGGCAGCTGCTTCACTTTTTCTTCGGCAAAGTAATCTCGCTGGGCCTCAATACGCTGCGACAAAACTTCGGGTTTAAAGTTACTGGAGTCGCGCTTTAAGTCATTACCCTGCTTATAAAAATCAAAGCTCTTTGCATAATTGTTCCGCTGCTCAAAGGCTTTACCCAAGGCAAAACAAAAGTGAATACGGTCATTTAAATGCGTCTTAGAATCCTCTGCCGCACGCTCCATCAAATCAACTTCACTGTCACTAAATTCATAAGTTTTCAGGTTGGCCAGGCTCCAATAGGCATCACCAAAATCAGCACGTTCCTTATACGCACTCTGATAACTCTTTACCGCGTCCTGCTGTCGGCCAATGGCTTTCAGTAAATGCCCTTTCGCCACATAAATTCCCGCAATGTCTTCGTTCTTCTGTTCGTTAATCAGCTCGTCGTATAGCTTCAGTGCTTGTTCATCGTAGTCTAATGCGGCCGATAAATTCGCAAACAACGCCTTATACAGAGGGTTATCCGGCTCTTTTTCAAACAGCTCTTTCGCATGTTTATAAGCATCGCTGTGCTTCTGACGACGCTGCAGCACTTTAATGTAATCAAACTTGGCTAAGTCATAGTCCGGCTCTAATACCAGTACGCTTTCTAACAAAAACTCGGCGTCGTTCATTACGTCCAGCTGAGCACCAATATTCGCGAGGGTTCGCATTGCTTCAATATGGTGTGGGTTACGTTGCAAAAACGCGCGGCAGATTTTCTCAGCTTTATAGTATTTCGCTTCATGGTAAAGGTTCAGTGCCGCTAACACCTCTTTCGGCTGTCTCAGCAGAAAATTCGCCTGTTGTTGGTTACGCTCGGCTTGTTCGGCATTACCGCTCTTAGCTTCCAACTTTGCAGCCGCTGCCCAACTGGCATGTAAGGCCGGGTTTAATCGAATGGCCTGATAATAGTGGTTTAACGCATCTTCGTCTTTTCCCTGAGCTTTCAGGGTGTGCGCCAGCTCTTGCAATGCTCGGCCGTATTCAGGCCATTTGGTAAGCAATGCATGCAAGGTTTGTTGCGCTTGCTGCAATTGACCTAAATAACGATAAGCCACCGCTTCAAAATACAGCGACTCTTTTTCTGCATCGCCTGCCAAGCCATCACGCTCTTGCTGCAAAAGCTTAAGCGCCTGTTCAAACTGACTCTGCGCCAGGAGTTTTTTTATGTGATCCATAACGACCGTTATTCCCTCACAATGAAAAAAGGGGCCAGTGAAGGCCCCCTGTACTCAAATTATCTTATCAATAGAATGAGTAAGATACTGACAAGCCGATTGACCGAGGACGATTGGTTGTCGTTCTCAAGATATCGTCTTGCGTATTGGTATACAACTCAGCACGCTCATCGGTGATGTTTTTGATGTAAAGCTTAGCGCTCCACTGATCTTTCATCACACCAATTGAGGCATTGCCGATATTGTACGAGTCCTGCTTACCGCCTGCCTGTTCAACTTCAGCAGCAACCAGCGACGGGTAAGTCTCGCCCGCATAAATCCAGCCCACTTGAGCAAAGGCATCCCAGTTATTCTCAAGTGTCCAGGTATAACGACCACGGAGGTTACCCTGTACTTTTGGTGTCAGTGGCAACTCTGAGCCAATTGGCAAGGTACGAACAATGCCCTGACCGGTACGAGTCAACTCGGTATCGTTGTACGACAAGGCACCACTGAAGGTAAAGTTGTCGGTCATACGCCAGGTGAAGTCGGTTTCCAGACCACGAATTTCTGAGTCTGCGGCGTTATCCACAAAGGTCAGAATTGAAATGTCGGTATCCAGACGCGTAATTTGCATGTCGTTCCACTCAACAAAGTACGCATTACCGTTCCAGCGCAATGAGTTATCCAGCATCAGTGACTTCCAACCAAACTCGTAGTTGACCACTTCATCCGACTCATAAACCGTGTTAACGACACCCGTTTCTTCCGTACCCTGACCACCAGCGCGGTTAAAGCCGCCCGGGCGGAAACCTTCGGAATACGTGGCGAAGAACAAGGTGTTCGGTGTGTACTGATAGCTCAAGGTGAACTTAGGAATCACGTCATCCTGTTCAAGCGGCTCGTCAGTATGGCCAGCGGTTGAATTGTAGTCACGCCCGGCATCGCCATCGGTGCCTTTTGAGGCAAAGCTGGACTGGCCGTAAAAGTCCGACTCCATGTCGTACCAACGTAAACCGACTGTGGCAGCCCACTGCTCAGTAAAGTCATAAGTAAACTCACCAAAGGCCGCAATTTGCTCTTCGGTACGCGTAATGTCATTAAAGAAGCCAACACGCGGCGGACGAGTATTCGGGTTATTGGCATACACGCCTTCCATTGGTGCGTTTGGCACAAAACCTAACTCTTCAGGGTTAGAGAAGTAAACGTAATCGTCCTGGGTGTTAATTTCAAAGTCATCGTAGAACACACCGGCTGTAATACGCGCGTTGTCAGTGAAGTCATAGTTGATACGAGCTTCCTGCGTAAAACGATTGTGTTCCTGGTAGCCTTTAAAGCCCTTGGTCGGATCGACACAGTTTTCCGCCATGCCATCATCGCCATAGTTACAGGTGTAATAAACGATGAAGGTACCCGAAGTGTTGTACCCCGTGTAGTCAACTGACTGTTCAATTTCGCGGTTCAAGTAACCACCAGTGTACAGCACTTCCAGTGCGCCTAAGCGCCCGTCGAGTGTCCAGGTGGTCAAATCAAAGCTGTCTTCCAGTTCATCGGGGTAATAGCGTTCAACGTCTAAATCACCCACCTCCGGGTCGTAGTCAAACACACCATCAGCGCCTAAATCCTGCGCCTGATGTTGCAACAACAATTCCCAGTTGCTGTTAATCAGGTACTTAGCACTCAGACGGAAACCTTTGTAGTAACTGTCGTTAAAGTCTTCTTCCGCAAGGTGCGTGTTAAATGCACTGGTGAATTCGGTGCCGTCGTCCATCAAAGCTTCCATGGACGGATCCATTGAGCGGTAGTTCGGGTTGTTGGGGTCGATAGAGAACTCACCCGCCACGTTATCGATATAACCACCACGGTTGACGTTATAAAACGCACCGCGCACAGCTAAGTCGTTGGTCACCGGAATATTAATATAACCCTCGGCGGAACTGCTCATTTCGCCTTCAGCCATGGTTTCAAAGCCAGTGGTAAAACCGGCTTCGAACGCGCCTAAAACCGGCTTTTTAGTGATGTAGCGAATGGTACCTGCTTGCGAGCTTGCGCCAAATAGTGTGCCTTGCGGTCCGGGTAACACCTCTATGCGCTGCAAGTCAGTTGCGTAAACATCGAGGTTACGCCCGGGAGCGGTCACCGGCTGCTCGTCAACGTACAGAGCCACGTTTGGCATGGTTCCCTGGGCACCTGACAGCATCACCGTAATAGGCTGAATGGACATACCGCGAATAAACACGTCGTTCTGCCCGGGCCCACGGCCACTGGAAGTAACATTCGGTACATATTGTGCGTAGTCGTCAAAGTTTCCGATGTTTTGTTCTTTTAAATCGCGGGAACTTAACGCCTGCACAGCGGTTGGAGTTTGTTGGATATTTGTCGTGCGCTTGGTAGCGGTAACATTAATGGTTTCAATTTGCTTCGATGTTTCTGCCTCTTCTTGTTGCGTGTCCTGTTCTTGCGCAACTGCTGACGAAGAAGCAGCTAATGCTATAAAGATAGCTGAGCTCAACTTATTATATTTAAACATGGGTTCTCCCAGTTTGAGTGTAAAAATCTCCTTCAAAAAAGCAGTGAACCGTCACTGCGTCTAATCTTACGAATCTTTACAATTATATAGGTTCTGGAGCTCAGATCCAAAAACAGCAAAGCCCTAAAAAGAAAAACCGCATTCAGGCAGCACCCAAATGCGGTTTTCATTACTACAACAAGAATTAACGCTTAATAACGTGCAGCTCGTTGCGAGGTTCAATCACCTCAATACGTGCAGCGCGAACTAAATCGCTACCGCGCAGTTTCTCAACCAGTTCGTTCAGGTCAGCGCCTTCTGGTGCCTTTAATAAGCCCAGACCAACACGCGAATCCTGACTAACAATATCCAGTCCAAATTCTTGCGCAATGGCAGCTAAACCTTGCTCGCCGGCTAAAACCGTCAGGTTACCACTAATAGTAGCAACGTTACGGGTTACTTCGTTATACACTTCAACGCCACCCGTTAACTTAGGTGCTTTAACGTCAGAGCTCTTTTCCATCATGCGGTAAGTGCCGAACGCACGTGCGTCAGATACCGTTGCCGGAAGTTCTGCTTTGGCGACACTCTTTTGACTGTCATTAGTCAGGCGGTCATCAACAGCCTGATCCTGAGCGACAACAGAGCCTGTCATCAATAAACCTGATGCAGCTAAAGCCATCATTGTTAATTTCATAACTTCTTCTCCTTTGCCTTGTTATTAATGACCAAACAGACGGACATTAACCTGATCAACAAGGCTGTTTTCCGTATTATTCAAGTACGTACCACGATCTTGACCATTCGTATCAACAACACGAACCGTCCAAGTTCCGGCAGAAGACTCGCCTAAAAACGCGTTAGTCAGTAATGGGCTGCTTGGGTGATAAATATGATCCAAATCACCACCTAATGCGCCTAAACCAAAATAAGCACCTAACGACGTACGTGAGGTAGCAATTACCGATTTAGTGCCAGCCGGAGACGTCACTTCAATCGCAATATCAGAACCTGCTGTCGTTCCAGAAATGTTACCCATGTAAGCATCAGCCATTGCCATGTTGCGTACTGACAAACCAAGCTGCATACCTTCAATGGTCACGTCCTCTTCAACGGTAATTTCAATTGAAGCGCCTTCTGCATTGTTATCTGGTACTGCAACCGGCGTTTCTAATACGGTTTCTAACCATTCAGTTTCAACTAACTCTGGTAATTCGACCGAACCAGACATCGCAAGTTCAACTGCGGCACCTGCATCAGGACGACCAAAGCCGTATAAGTTGTTAAAGCTGAAGCCAGCTGCGTTCTCTACCCAACCCTGGTGCGCAACGAAAGTACCGTCGCCAACCGTCAGTTCAATTGGTGCATCATCAGCATCAACCTGAGTAGCAGTCGCGGCCAGAATATGGCGAATTTCGCGCCAGCTTAATTCAGGATTCGCTTCGGCAATCAGGTTAACCACACCAGATGTGTTAGGCGCGGCAGATGAAGTACCATTAAAGGTGTTGGTGTAGTTACAGCTTAAGTTGCTCTCGCTGTAATCACCCATTGGGTTATTAAACGGATAAACACGCTCATGGAAGTCATCAAGACCTAAGCTAGCAAGGAATGAACCATTGGTTGCCATAAAGCTGTCATAAGCCGCCCAACCAGCGTAACCGCGAGTACAAGTTGTCTGGTCAGTGGTTACCATTGCAGGCTCTGTGTCGCCATATTCACCAGCGGGTGCCGAAACGAACAAGTTTGAGCCAGCAGTAGAGTAACTGGTGTGGTTACCATCAGAGTTTACTGCACCAATAGAGATAGTATAGAAGCTGGCATTGCTTGAGTCCCAGTTACCGTCAAAACAACTGAACACGCGGCTTGCGCCTTCAACTACGCCAGCTTGCTGTGCATTACACATTTGTGATGCTTCCGGCCAGTTGCCAGAGCTGACAAATGAGTTACCGGCTGACTTGATGTTCAGCGCACCCAAACCATTACGCAGCTCTTTAGTCGGGTAGCTAACAATCGTTTCATCAATTTCGTCAGTTGCAAAAATAAGAGGCGCTGTTGAGCCATAGCTACGGTTAAAGGTTACAACGTTATCGTTTACGCCGATACCAGAGCCCGCCATACCATGAGCCATCATGAGGTTACGGTCCGTCTGCGTACCTCCGCCGCCCAAGTAGTTCATACCAATCAAGCTTGCGTTAGGAGAAACACCGCGTCCACCTAAACCGTTCCAGCCTTTCGCTGCAATCAAACCAGAAACCGAGGTTCCGTGGTCGCCGCCGTCGCCTAATACAGTTGGATCAGTGCGGTCTCTTGCGCCGTCAATAAAGTTAATAGAACGACCTGGCAGAACGTTCATTTGTAAGTCTTCATGGTCAACAGCTAACCCCTGGTCAACCACAACAGAAATAGAGCCTTCACCAGTAATACCTTGCTGGTATGCACCAATAACGTTTAGATCTTCGCCTGGAACCAGGATACTTTCGTCAAAAAAGTAAACCGCTTCCGCTTGTTCTTCCGTCCAGCCCTGAGCAATACGCAGTTCGCGCCATGCTTCAAATACTGAGTCGGCCATAGCAAAACCGGTTTGTCCGGTGTTGCGCAAGTGCCATTGTTGGTCAGCCAGCGGGTCACCTTGTACATTTTCAACCGTTACCTGCGTTGAAGTGGTTAGTTCGCCATCGCTCACGTCAATGTTAATCACTGCCGCTTCTGCACGAATAGGAGTGTAAACAAAGCTACCGTCGCTGTTTATTTCAACAGAGCCCGGAGGTGTATCTTCACCTTCAGGTGTTACAACGCTAGCTGAATAAGTTAATTCGTCGCCGTTTGGATCCGTTGCAGTTACTTGCCCATGAACTGGCATCCACTGCATACCTTCAGCGGCAACTTCCGCCGAAACCGTTGGCTCGTAATTATCATCACTGCCGCCACAGGCTGCTAAACCCATTACAACAGCAGCTGATAATGCCGTTAATTTAAATTGTTTTACTGGCATTTTTACCTCGTTATTTATTGTTCCCCTAAAAAGGAACGACACTATAACGACATTGTTAAATTACCGTTAACGCAATTTGTAACAAAGTATTAACCCTTGTTGCAGATCATTAACTTAAATCAAAAAGGAAACACTAAGGGGATAAGCCACAAACTCATGGCAATGTAGGTAATGGCTACTGGCAGGCCGGCAAGAATAAAGTGTTTCAGCCGGTAATGGGTGGCGTTGAAAACCATTAAATTGGTTTGGTAGCCATAGGGAGTTATAAAACTGGCAGAGGCGGCAAAGGCCACTCCCATAATCATTGGAAAGGGATCTACGCCCATACCTAAGGAAAGCGAATAGGCCACGGGGAACATTAACGCCGCAGCCGCGTTGTTGGTGACCAGTTCGGTCAACAGGTAAGTAATTAAAAACACACCGGCAAAGGTCAGAAAAACGCCCTGCCCGGCTAAGGTTGTTGAGGCAAAGTCGCTGACAGCAGACGAAAGCCCGGTCGATTGCATCGCGGTTGCCAGACACAGCGCACTGGTGACTATCAGCCATATTTCTACCGGAAAACGGCGTTTTATTTCATTTAACCGCAGGCAACCGGTTGCCAGTAAGACGGCCAATAGAAACAACACGCCCATAAACAATGAGGAGCCACTAAGTACAGTAGCCGCAATCATGCCGACAAAGCCCCAAAGGGTCAGTTTCTCGCGCCAACCGCTCAGCATGTTTTCGGGCTTGACCCCGCTTAACAGATAAAAGTTTTTTGTTAAGTTGGTACGGGCGGAAAAGTCCGGTCCGGTTGCCAGCAACAAAATGTCACCCGCATGCAGCCGCACATAACCTAAACGTCCGCTAATGCGTTCACCTTCACGGCGCACCGCTACAACCGCCGCATCAAAGCGAGCCCGGAACCCGGTATCCCGCAAGGTTAAACCACAAAGTACCGACTCTGACTTAATAACCACTTCGGTCAGCTCGTGGGTTTCCAGGCCTTTTTGTTCAGCAAATAACTCAAGCCCGGGAAACTGCTTCAGCACTTTCACCTTGCTGACATCACCGGTAAAAATGAGCTTATCACCTGCCTGCAGCACATCGTAACGGGCTACTGGTCGCAGGGTTTGATCGCCCCGGTGTAGCTCTGCCAGGAATAACTCTTCCAAATGGCGTAAACCTGCCCCTTCTACCGTTTTGCCAACCAAAGGGGAGTCGTCCGCCAGCTCGGCTTCGACAAAGTAGTCAGCACCGGCTGAAGTTTCCTCTTTAATATTGGGCAAGAACCAACTCACTACGTACAGCACCAATAATCCAGCACCCAGTACACCCGCGCCTACCAGCGTAAAATCAAAAAAAGCAAAGCCGCTGTGGCCGGTTTCGGTAAATAAGCTGTTGACGATTAGGTTTGTGGACGTACCTATTAAGGTGAGCGTGCCACCCATAATGGCAGCGTAGGAAAGCGGTATCAGCAATTTAGAAGCAGCAACAAAACGGTTGCGTCGCACCGAGTTCAGTAAGGCCGCAACCACCGCTGTATTGTTTAATAACGAAGAGGCTAACGCACTAAAGCCCATCACTCGCCAGGTGGTGCCGGCAACCGACGGGCTAAATAAATACCGCGACAGGGTTCGCAGTAAGCTGGTTTTTTCCAGAGCGTAGGAAATAAGCACCAGCATAACCAAGGTGGCTAAGCCAGGGTTGGCTGCGTTATCCAGCAGCGCATCCTGACCTACCCAACCTGTCGCCAGGCAAACTAACATGGCGCCGGCAAAAATCATTGCAGAATGTTCCTGATAGCGGATCAACAGACCCACCATCAGTAGCATTAACGCTATAAGCCCCACACCGGCAAGTGTCATAAAGTTATTTCAACAGATCCTTCGCTTCCCAATGCGGGAAGTGCTTACGAACTAACGCATTCAGCTCTAACTCAAACTCACTGTATTCGTGTTTTTGAGTTTCACCTTCAGCAGAATCCGATAGCGCCTGTTCAATCATGCCCGCACCAACCGTCATATTGGTCATACGATCAATGACAATAAAGGCGCCTGTTTTCGGGTTGCTTTGGTAATCGTCAAACATCACTTTTTCAGTAACGCGAACGTCTACTTCGCCAATTTCGTTCAGTTCCAGCTTCCCGGCTTTGTGCTCAGCAAAGGTATTCACATCAATGCGATGCTGTACTTCCTCGAACTCACCCGTGGTCAACTTGCTGTTGAACTTCAGATAGTACTCGCGATGCGTCTGCAGTGCGTCTTCATTCATCCACACCAACTTAGCGCGGAAGCGACTGGATACATTTGGCAGCGAATCTTTCTTCACGATCATGTCGCCGCGGCTGATATCAATTTCGTCGTTCAGCGTCAGCGTTACCGCTGCAGGTGCCAAGGCTTTTTCGTGCTCACCTTCAAAGGTCACAATGGACTTAATGGTCGAAATTTTTCCGGAAGGCAGAACCCGAATGGTATCGCCAACCGCAATTTCCCCCGAGGTAATAGTACCTGCAAAACCGCGGAAGTCGGAATTCGGACGGTTCACATACTGTACCGGAAAGCGGAACTCTGCACTGTCGGCTTCGCGCTCAATAGACATGCTTTCCAGATATTCCATTAACGGAGAACCGCGGAACCAACTGAGCTTTTCACTCGGGTTTACCACGTTGTCGCCGCGTAGCGCCGAAATTGGCACAAAACGAATGTCCGGAATATCCAGAGAACCGGCCATTTCCAGGTAATCGGCCTGAATTTGCTTGTAGGTGTCCTGCGAATAGTCCACCAGGTCCATCTTGTTAACGGCGACTATCACATGCTTTATGCCAAGCAATGAGCAGATAAAGCTGTGGCGACGCGTTTGGGTCTGAACACCTTTGCTGGCATCGACAAGAATAACCGCAACATCACAGGTTGAAGCGCCGGTTGCCATATTACGCGTGTACTGCTCGTGGCCCGGGGTGTCAGCAATAATAAACTTACGCTTATCGGTCGAGAAGTAGCGGTAGGCCACGTCAATGGTAATGCCCTGCTCACGCTCAGACTGCAGACCGTCAACCAACAGCGCCAGGTCAACTTCATCGCCCTGAGTACCGGACTTTTTCGAGTCTTCGGTAATGGCCGCTAACTGGTCTTCAAAAATCATTTTACTGTCGTGCAGCAAACGGCCAATTAAGGTGCTTTTGCCGTCATCGACGCTGCCGCAGGTAATAAAGCGCAACAGCTCTTTGTTCTCGTGCTGCTTAAGGTAAGCTAAAATATCTTGTTCAATTAAAGGACTAGCATGGCTCATTACATTTTTACTACTTAAAAGTAGCCCTCCATTTTTTTCTTTTCCATAGACCCGGCACTGTCGTGATCAATCACACGGCCCTGACGTTCAGACGTGGTTGTTAGCAGCATTTCCTGAATAATTTCCGGCAAAGTTGCCGCCTCAGACTCAATAGCGCCAGTTAGCGGGTAGCAACCCAGGGTACGGAAGCGCACCATTCTCATTTCCGGCGTTTCGCCTTCTTCTAATGGCATGCGGTCATCGTCCACCATAATTAAGGTGCCGTCACGCTTAACCACAGGGCGTTCTTTAGCAAAGTACAGTTCTGGAATATCAATGTTTTCCAGGTATATGTACTGCCAAATATCCAGCTCAGTCCAGTTAGACAGCGGGAATACACGAATGCTTTCGCCTTTATTCACTTTACCGTTAAAAATATTCCACAATTCAGGGCGCTGGTTTTTTGGGTCCCAACGGTGGTTTTTATCGCGGAAGGAATACACACGCTCTTTGGCGCGCGACTTTTCTTCGTCACGGCGGGCACCACCAAAAGCGGCGTCAAACTGATATTTGTTCAGTGCCTGTTTTAGTGCCTGGGTTTTCATTACGTCGGTATGCAAAGCACTGCCGTGGCTGAACGGACCAATGCCCTTTTCAACGCCTTCGGGGTTAATGTGCTCTAACAGCTCAAAGCCGTGTTTTTCCGCCATGCGGTTGCGAAACTCAATCATTTCGCGAAACTTCCACGTGGTATTCACGTGCATGAGCGGGAACGGAATTTTTCCCGGAGCAAAGGCCTTACGTGCCAGGTGCAATAGCACCGATGAGTCTTTGCCCACCGAGTAAAGCATAACCGGGTTATCAAATTCCGCCGCCACTTCGCGGAAAATGTGAATCGATTCGTACTCCAACGCCTTTAAATGCGTTAACTTCTCTTCGCTAATCATTGGTTTCCCACTGTTTTCTGCTATCAGGTAACTTTAACTTTCGTAGAAATTAAAAATTAAAAATATTCTCCGAGTACGTATCAATCAAAACTGACGCACCAAAATTAGAAAGGTGATCATCATCTAAATAGTATGAGTTGTTGACAGTACCAATCACACATCGGTCTTCGTGTTCACATAAAAAGCCATTAAAATTAACTGTTTTTACCGATTGAAATAGTTGGGCGTTATTCTCAAGAATATCATGTGCTTTTAAGTAACGTTTGTAGTGTTCAGAACTCTTAACACTTTTCTTCTTTAAATAACTACTAAACTCTCCCTCACCAAACATACTTACCCAATTATAAAAGCTGCGAGCATCAATTTCCTGAACCGGTGGTTGGTGAAATAGAACTACTTCAATATCCAGTTCATTCAAAAAGGCCAAGGTGCTTTTCAAATTTTCTTCAAAAACTTTTAGCGACTTTTCTTTTTTTGCTTCTACTTCGTATTCATCACCGATATATGTATAAGCGCCAGAAACATCACCTGTGCTATACGTCGTCCATCTAGCTATTAGATAAACAGTCTTTATTTTACGCTCTTTTATCTCGGTATACACACGTTGGTTCCTCAAAGCACACGTTTCTCTTTGAGAATCATTCCTTAGAACGTACGTGTTAATTATTGGCGGACAACCAGAAATCCCTGAATATAAAAGAGATTCACCACGATTTTCAAAGCGTTCGGCTAATGGAGCTAAAAAAGATAACGAATGACTATCACCAACTATAGCTACTAGAGGAGCTTCAGTATTGCTGCCAACTTCACAGAAAAAGCCTTCTCCCTCTATCTTTTCCATTGAAAAGTCGAAACATTTATCTTGGAAACCCCGAACATGCAAATCCTTAGTAATCGTTTCAGGAACTACCAGTCTTTCTTTTACCCCACCAGTAAAATGCCCATATAGCCCAAAAATTACAAAAAGAGCTGTTGTTAAACCAGATAATATAAAAATATTATTCCGGCTACCGAGCAACCGGCCTCCTTTCCTAAAAGGTTGTTCTATAAATTTCCAACTAAAAGCTGCTAAAACAATAGACAAAAAAGAGAGAATAAGCATCATCCCAAATGACGGTTCAGAAAGAAGTCGGATTCTAGCGAATGCAAATAGTGGTTGATGCCATAAATAGGCACTAAAACTTACGAGTCCAATACCTACCAAAACTTTCGTAGATAGTACTTGGCCTATCATAGTGCTCTTAGAACAATAAAGAACAATAAGTGCTGAGCCGATGACTGGAACTAATGCATATAAAGAGGGAAATGGAGTTTCCTTGTCAAAAAAGAAAATCGAGAAGATAATTAAAAATAGCCCAGTGAAGGATAAAAATTGACTACTTTGCACTTCACGTTTGTAAAGAAGAAATGCGCACAATGAGCCCACACCTAGCTCCCAAGCTCTAAACGGAAGTAAATAGAAGTTTGCACTAGGTACATTCCTCCACCCCCATTCAGAGAGTAATAGACTTAAAAAAGTTAATCCAAGCAGTACGTAAAAAACTCTTCTCTGACCAAGTCGCCAGAAACAAAAAAGAAAAAGTGGAAAAAATAAATAAAACTGCTCTTCAACGCCTAAACTCCACGTATGAAGCAACGGATTCTCTTCAGCAGCAGGAGAAAAGTAATCCTCTTTTTTCCAAAAGAGTATATTCGATACGAAAAATGAGATTGCTACAAAAGCTTGAGAAAACTCTTTAAATTGTTCAGGAACCATCCAAAGCCAGGCGAACGGAACACATAAAAGCATGACAAAGAACAGTGCAGGGAGTATACGTTTAGCTCGCTTCTCGTAAAAACGCGCGATAGAAAAATCTTTTTTACTTAGGTCATTAATTAATATAGAGGTAATTAAATAGCCACTAATGACAAAGAATACGTCAACACCTACATACCCACCCGAAAACTGAGAAAATCCAGCATGAAAAAGTATTACCGGAATTACTGCTAAAGCTCTTAGTCCGTCGATCTCACGCCTATATTTCATTTCTCAATAACCTATAGTTCATAATGTCCTTTCTAGCATCGATTCGCTTTATCTAAAGCATCTAAATATATAAGAAGCGATTTAAACCACTAAGTTTACCACTTCTTTCATATGAATAATTTTCCATATAATACAATAAGTTAGCCAACTATCCTTTTGATTACTGCATTAGTGCTTTCATCAAAGGACCCATCACTTTCGCCATCGAGTACGCGCAGTACGTCCATGGCAATTTTCTTACCTTTTTCCACGCCGGGTTGATCGAAACTGTTCAGATTCCAGATAACGCCCTGTGTGAATACTTTATGTTCGTAGGTAGCTATTAACGCGCCGAAGCTTTCGGGCGTTAGTTCATCCATTATTAATAAGTTAGACGGATGCCCGCCCGGGTAATGGTCACGTGGTGAGTATTTATTTTCACTGCCTTCCCACATTAAGCGACGGTGAGCCAAGCAGTTGGCTACTGCCAGTCGTTGCTGCTCCGCCAATCCACTCTGAACTATTTTCTCAAAACCCGGCGCTTCCCGTTTTAGTACCGCCACAAAATCCGCAGTGAATTCATCATAGCCCTGGTGCAAATGCTGAAAAAACGCATGTTGCCCGTTGGGTCCAAAACCGCCCCAAATAATAGGGCCGGTCGGGTAATCAATAGCTTTATTATCGGCCGTTGACTGCTTGCCATTACTTTCCATGTCCAGCTGTTGCAGGTAATTCGGTAACATACGTAAGCGGCCATCGTACGGCAGAATTGCTAAATTGTTTATGCCCAGTTGTTCGCGATTATACACGCCATAAAGCGCCAGCAATACCGGTAAATTGTCTTCCAGTGGCGTTTCTAAGAAGTGCTCATCCAGAGCTTTGGCACCTTCAAGCATACGCTCAAAAGGTCGAATGCCGGTGGTTAAAGCAATGCTTAAACCAAGCGCAGACCACAAGGAAAAACGCCCGCCAACCCCTTCACCAAAGGTAAACTGCTGAGACGGTGGTATGCCGTAGTCAGTCATAGCCTGTGCATTAGCCGACACACCAATCACATGCTTTTCCAGCCACTGTTCTTGTGTAAGCGTGGGCTCTATCCACTTACGTACGGTGTCTACATTGGCAAAAGTGTCAACCGTACTAAATGACTTAGAAGACACAATAAACAAGGTGGTCTCCGGGTCAACAATGGGCAAAACGGCGTATAACTGTCCACCGTCCATAGAAGACACAAAGTGTACCTGTAAGTCATGCAATGCAGCATCATTCGCGAATTCGCGTAAGGCAAAGGCTCCCATTTGCGGCCCTAAGTCAGAGCCGCCCACGCCAATGTTTACCACATCGGTAATGGGTTTCCCGGTACTGCCTAACCAGCGACCAGAACGCAGCTTTTGCACGGTATCGACAAAGCGGGTTTTGCGGTTACTTTGTTTGGCCACAGCATGAACCGATCGGCTCAGAACGTGAGTTACCGGGCGATCTTCACTTGGGTTTCGGTACTCACCCCGGCATAATTGCTGACGGTATTCATCAAAGTTTTTTGGTAAGCGTTTACCGACAACGTCTATAAGTTCATTGACTGAAAGTTTTTGATAACTGGTGTCTAAGGCTAAAAAAGGTCCGTTTTTTATCATTGTTTCATCCATTTTCCATCACGCAACATCGGTCTCATCATCACTGCACGTGCGGTGTTTATTCCAGATAACATCACAAATATGGTCATCCAGGGGTTTATAGCCTGTAGGGGCATCCAACAGTAACTGCCGCAATTCATCAATAGCAAAGCGCTGGCAGGAGTCATCCAGCAGCGTCAGCAGTTTCTCCATTTCATCCCAGCTTAAGAACTGTTCATTAGCCCGCAAAATACGCGGATGGTCGCTGGCTTCGACGTTGTCACCAATTAAAAGTTCTTCATAGAGCTTCTCGCCAGGGCGTAAACCGGTAAACTCAATAGCAATGTCACCGTGCGGATTTTTCTCAGTCTTCTCTTCAAGGCCTGACAGGCGGATCATCTTACGGGCTAAATCCACAATTTTGACTGAGTCGCCCATATCCAGCACAAATACCGAACCGGAATGCCCCATGGTACCTGCCTGAATCACTAGTTGCGCGGCTTCGGGTATGGTCATAAAAAAGCGGGTAATGTCCGGGTGGGTAACGGTTACCGGGCCACCATGTTCTATTTGTTCTTTGAATAAAGGAACCACCGAGCCGGAAGAGCCAAGTACATTACCAAAGCGCACCATAGAAAAACGCGTTTTAGGCTGCCGCTGAGCCAGCCCCTGAAGTACCAGCTCAGACAAACGTTTAGTTGTCCCCATTACATTGGTTGGCCGAACAGCCTTATCGGTAGAAATTAATACGAACTGTTTAACACCTGCAGAAATAGCCGCTTCTGCCGTATGCCAGGTACCAAACACGTTATTGCGCACGCCTTCGACCATGTTGTATTCGACCAAAGGTACGTGTTTATAAGCCGCTGCATGGTAAACGGTGTCGACCGCAAAAGTTTTCAGAACCGTTTCTATGCGGTTACGTCGCTGTACTGTGCCTATTACCGGGATAATTTCGGCACCTATGCCCTGGTGTCGGCATGTTTGAGTTAACTCACGTTCAATGGCGTATAAAGCAAACTCTGAAAGCTCATACAGAACCAGGGCTTTTGGCCGCTGTTTTAGTATCTGTCGGCAAAGCTCAGAACCAATAGAGCCGCCAGCACCGGTTACCAATACGGTTTGCCCGGTAATGTGCTTTTCCATTAACTGTGGTGCGGGAGTCACAGGGTCGCGGCCTAATAAGTCTTCAACTTTAACATCCTGCAACTGGTCAATGGATAAATCCCCATTCACCATATCGGCCATACCCGGCACGGTTTGTACTTTTACCGGCAGAGTTTCTAAGGCGTCTAGTATTTGGCGCCTACGTGAACGCAAGGTACTGGGTAACGCAAGCAGAATACGCTGAATGTCTAAATCACGAATAGCGCACTCTATATCCTTTGGCGCAATAACTTTTAGGCCCAATACTGAGGTGCCCTGTAAGCCGCTGTCGTCATCCACAAATAATACAGGGTGAAACTCGTCACCATTTGACAGTGCCTGGGCCAACTGGCGTCCGGCAGAACCTGCACCGTAAATGGCAACGCGGTCTTTTTGGCGGCTCATGACTCTTTGGTAGGCTTCACGGACAATTAAGCGACTGCCGCCAGTTAACAAGAAGGCTATCAGTACATAGTTCACTACGGCGGAAACCGGCAAAGCAATGCCCATCCATAGCCCGCCTAATACTAACAAGGCACCGCTTAATATGACCGTAAAAAACACCAGGCTCAACACTTTAAAGCCAACGTAACGCACCACCGCGCGGTAAAGTCCAAAGCGAATAAAGGCCAACAAGGTAATGCCCATTACCAAACCAGCCAGAATTAACCACTGTGACCAGCGCAACGGCATAATGGCATCAAAGCTGAGTAGATACGCGGCAAGCATGGCTATGGTAATTGACGCTATGTCAATTACCAGGCCAATGCCACGTTTTACATTACGCGGTAACTGCATTAACACTTTTAATGCTTTCAAAAAGTGCTCCCTTCCTTTAAAAGCCTGAAAAGATCATACCACATTAACGGTTATAAAAAGGTGATCTGTCATCGGTATAGTCGTATAAGCGAGCCCTGCGTTGCAACTGTTGGCCACCATTACGTGACAATGGAATCCAACTGAAACCAACACGCTCACGGGTATTCCGTACACTCATTAAGTCAAACGGAATACTAATGAAGAAGCCTTTAGTAAAGCTGCCTTCGCCGTATTCTTCCGACGACACATCGGTAAAGGCAGCAAAAGCTCCGGCTACCACACCGCTTTCAAAACGCTTCTGTAAGGTTACATTAACCCCTTTGTCACCCGCTAAGAATTGCCCAAAGTCTAACTGTAGCAAGGTATCTGACAACCAGGGCATTTGGTAGTAGGCACTGACGAAACCAGTCGTCACCTCATAATCTAAGAAACCGCTACCACCAGTAAAGTTTCGCTGACGCACTCGGTTAACGTGGGCGCCGAAAGCCCATGGGCTATCTATAGGACGGTAAAGCACCTCACCGCCCGCACCACCAAACATACGCTCCAGGTAACCTGCATAGGCCATAGCAAACCAGTCCTGCCCAAGACGTTTATGGTAAGTAACCTGAGCAGAGTCTAGCCAAACATTGTTTTGAACATAGCGACGTACCTGCGTACGCACTTCTGGTAGCTGAGATGGCCCCCCTCCTAAGAAGTTAAACTCGTCATAGTTATTCGCGAGGTTGATCCCAGCTTCAGCAAACACTTCCAAGTTTTCTGTTAGCCAACGCTTACCAAAAGCATAAACGCCTAACTGGTAGGTATGAAAATTTTCAGGACTACCGAAGTCCTGCTGGAAAAAGGGCTTTAAGCCGTAACTATTGCCAAAGCGGTAATCTGGATTCAATTTCCATTCTTCACTGTTTTTATCAGGCTTTTCTTCTGGGTAAACGCGAGTGAACAGCTCAGCGGTTTCATCAACGGTTTTACCCGGGTCCTCGTTAAGAATACGGCGTTTAAAATCTTCCGCCTGAACTTGAGTGTTAACGTTAGGCTCAAACAGGACCTGATCCACAATATTGTATGTCTTTACTGAGTCCGGCAATTCAGCAGACAAAACCCTGGCGGCGCGATCATAAGCCTCATTACTATTACGGAAACGATGGTGGTATGCATACATCGTAACTTCATCATCTGTTGCTGCAAAGCGTGCTCCACTAAAAGCCCCCTGCTTACGCAGCTCACTGCGAAGCGCTGTCCAACTTACATCGCTCAGCTTGTCTGCTTTTGGCTTTTGTGGCGGAGTTTTATCCGGCATAGTTTTAACCTGATTCAACTCGTTAAAGTTTGTTCTCAGACTAAAGTTAAACATTAACGTATCGCCACGCTCGTAGCTTAGCTGCACATCGAAGTAATCGGTTACCTGGTAATTCGCACCAAAATTCCAACGACTGTCCGGTTTAATGGGAACACCAGCCTGGTCATCACTGTAGTCATTACCTTCATATTCGGCTTTTAAACTCAGAGACTCCCAAGGTGTCTGGTACTCTATACCACCAAAAAACGAAGCCGTTCCAGTGAACCATTGGTCATACTCGACCTGTCCACCTCGCCCACTAAAACCGGACTCTCTGCGGCAGTAATCATCAGCTAACTCACAAAATGGGTTTGTTATATCATCGTAAGTCCCTAAACGACCAAACCCTAGCCCCACGCTGATATCAACAGGACCAAAGCGCTTACTTCCAACAATATACTCGGCATCGAACAGCCCTGTTCCCGCTAAGTCACGAAAACCAACACTAACTTCAGGTAACCAATAGCTTTCTTTCCAAAGCCTCGCTTTTACATCAAAGCCCTTGTCCGTCAATATATTATCCCCACTAAAGCCCGGAAATTCACTATACAAGCGATTAGGAAAGCGAGTGTAAAATGCGGTGGTTTCCAGCCAAGGCAAAAGTTGCAGATTAACAGTATAACGGCGGTACTCTTCCATATCTGAATAGGTAATCGCTAATTCACCCTCTTTTGCCATACGGGCTGTCGGGTTTTGCATTAAACCGACTGAACCGTAGTTGTTGTAACTCGGCTCTAAATCCAGACGCGACCAGTGTCTTTTCGACGTAGGAGCAGAGCGCACTTTATGTAAGGGAGCATTCGTTTTAGCTCTTACAGACTCATCTGTCACAAAGTGCGTTAATAAATCACGAACTTTCCTATTTAAATTTTTGAATTTAGGAGGCAGCTGATTCTTTTCAAAACCCAACCACAAAATGTCGCCCGGTAACAGCTCTGTATCATCCTGTTTATAATAACTCCAGTTACTTTCCTTTTGCTCAGCAACAGATACCTTTACCGCTGTTTCTTTATTATATACATCAAGTAAAGGAGCTTGTTCGTCAATGCTATCGAGCCAGTTGCCGACAGTTTTCCCCGAATGGAACTGATAACTCCCGGGCTTTGAAACCAAACCGAATATGTAAATTGAATTAGGCCTCTCAGACACCACTAATTCGTAATTGCCCTCTGGCAGCAAAGGGTTATCTGCCAAGCGCTGCCTTGCCTGCTCAATGCTTATTTTTCCCCAAAGTTGCTTACCTAGTTGCCAACCTCTTATTTGCCCTGACAGCATAGCAGCGGCCTCTGCTTTGCTCGTTTCTCTGCGACTTTGCCAATAACGCTCAAGTTCAGCCAGTTGTGCCAGCACCTCTCTTTTCTGCAGGCTCACATCATTCTGTTGATCTGTTTTAACTAGCCGAGCCGCTGGCCAATAAACATTCTCCAACAGTCCCTGCTCTTGCATGTCAGATAACGCTTGCTGCAAACGAACCGGGCCTTCAAATGCAATTTTTCTTGTTTCGGCCTTAACTGGCACTATAGACATCAAAAGCAAAGTTAATGCGGAAAAAATTAGCAAGGTATTTTTCATGGATTGGCTCATTCAGCTTCGTTATTAGAGTAATCACGACCTATCCAGGTCACCTGAGTTAATGTTAGCGGATCTCTGTCGGCAAATACTTGCTGCTGGCTTTTTACCACGTGCCCGTCTTCCTCAACCCAAAAGCGATTGGTAAAAGCCTGGCCCGTTAATTCGTAATAACCTTCTTCTTCTACCAAAGTAGCTTCAACTTTGCCAAAAGGCAGCTCAAGTACTTGTTTTTCTTTTACATAAAATTTAGAGGCCACTTTCCGGCTTACCGATTTACCATCTAGTTGGTAATCATATTCACGCTGCCAGCTTTTTTGACAGTTCGTCGGCTCAGTAACAACACACTTCAGGGGGTCTTCGCTGAGTTTCGATATGGCCAATAAATTATACTTTAAGTCTTGTGTCCGAATAACTCGCCCGTTTCTCAAAACAAGCGTCTCTTTTTCGGCAGTAACAAAGTGCCAGTCATCTGGCTTATCCACAAATCCAAGTACTACCAATATTCTTGGTTCACCCTGCCATTGCACATATAAAGAAGTATAAGGAAATGTCTTTATTTTTTCCGGTGTCAACTTAGCGTCTTGCGGTTCAGAAAAGGCATATTCAACCGTTTTACGTACTTCATTGGTCACCGCAGTACAGCCATAGCTTATGGCAACAAAAAAAGTCAGCAGGCAGTAACGAATTAACATTTGTGAATCTCTTGTTTAGCCAAAGTTTATTTTTGGTGGATAAAAAAATACCGCCCAACGGCGGTATTTTATCACTATTCATCTTATCGGTGTTACTGAAGCGCTTCACTAACACCTCTACATGTTACATACCTGTAGTAGTAACAGTCGATGTAGTAGTAGATGTTGATGTAGTAGTTGGCGGTGTTTCGTCATCATCATCGTCATCGTCGTCATCGTCGTTGATAGCGTTAGATGAACTGTCAGAGATAACAGCTACAGTAGCTGCCGCTGCAACACCTGCAAATACCCATGCTTCAGTTGATAAGCCGCCAGAGCCGCTTTCAGATGCTTCTGCGCCAGCAGCACCTTGCTGTGCCATTACTGGCGTTACTGCTAAGCCTAAAGCTGCAGCAATTGCTAATGCTAAAGTTTTCATAATATTCACCTCACTCCAGAGATATAGATACATGTATCGCTGTGACTGAAAACATTCCAGTTAACAGCAACTTTCATACTATGCCGCTGAGCACCAAAATGCAAACGACATTTACATCAATTTTCAATTAAATACCGTTAATTGCCGCTATCGCCACGGCTGAATTATAAATAATACCAGTCACTTTAGACCATAACTCTAAACTCTCACTGTAGGTTGTGTCTAACGGTACGACAATGGTATCGCCAGGGGATAATTGTGTGCCGCTGCCGAAGCTGAACCAACTGCTGCCGTCTTTAAACGGCACTATTGAGCCGTTAGCTTTCACGACATAAATACGGCCTTCGTCAGCCTTTTCTTTGGTACCGCCACTGCGTGAAATATAGTCGTTAACATCAAGCTCGGGATCAAAGCGATACGAGGTTGCCATCTGAACTTCACCCATAATGCTTACAGAATCGGCTTTAGAGGGCACATGTAGCGTATCACCGTCTTTAAGCTGAATGTCACGCTCACCATTCATTGATAATATTTTCGGCAAATCAAGAATTAGGCGGCCTACAGGCTCTGTCGACATTAAGTCAGCTAATAAAGTACGCATTTGACTATAAGAGGCACGGCTGTCACCGGTGCCGGTAATCATATTACTGGCTATTTCTCGCTGGAGTTCCTCCGCCAGAAGTTGCATACGCTCTTTTTCGCGCTCGCGCAGTTCTTCGCGGGTAAATACAGCGCCCTCAATAAAGGCGTGGTCGGTGAAGCCCCCGGCCCGCTTAATTAAGTCGGTTAAAGATTCACCACGCTTTATAGCATAAGTTCCCGGAAAGTTAACCTCGCCACGCAAAGTCACTTCGTAAGTATTCTGCCATTCAGGAATACTCAATACGTTTAAACGGTCACGACCCTGTAGCTGAACATCTACTTTGCCATTCAGTACTTTATCCAGCTCTACACTTAAATAGTCAGTTTGTGCAGCACTGCGCCCAATATTAACCCGAGTTATTTCAGCACGCTCAAGGTAAGCGCTGTCTTTTAGCCCACCAGCCGCATCCAGCAGTTTTTCAGCTGAAGCATTTTCAACTAATGGGTAAACTCCCGGGTGGTTGACTTCACCAGCTACGTAGACAAACGGAGTGTTACCATTCTCGGTACGCTGCCGCTGTAAGCGCTGCATAACTGGTTCAAGTAAGTTCTCGCGTGAATACAGTGCCAACTCTTCTTTCTCTACGCTCATTTCATCTTCTTCAGAAGAGCCAAACATCTCGCGTAAAGGAACAAAGCGGTTTGCTTCTTTCAGTTCGTCGTCTAGTTCTTCCTCGGAAGACTTCTTCTCTTTCACTAAGTCCTGCAAAAAAGCCATGCGATATTCTTTTAACAGCTGTTTGCGGTCCTTTTCTTCTTTTTCCTGCTCAGTTAAGGTGAAGCGCGACAGCTTTTGTTCTTCTTCATCTTTGGTCTGGTAGCGGCTAAAAACGAGTATCTGGTCACGCTCTTGCAGAGTCAGGTTTTCCTCTGCGTCACCTCTAATAGCAGCGCCAACCTCAAATTGATGTACCTGTATATTCCTGCGAGCTCCATGCTCACGAATAACAAGGCCATAACCCAAATCAGCCTGTTCCAGCAGGTCATGTCGGCTATCCCGTAAAATATCATTAACTTTTATGCCTTCTTGCCACTCGTAGTGGCCCGGCCTGCTCACAGCACCGATCAACATGAGGCTACTGTCTAAGGAGTCCGAGACCTGACGTAGAGTAAGCACATCGCCCCCAGCCATGTTGCGCTTAAGGTCTGAGTTACTGGTTAAATCAACGGTGCTAATAAGCCGCTTACCATTAACAATGCGTTGCAACTGCGCAGATGAAAGGTAAGCGTCGTCCTCTGCTCCTCCGGCATAACGCAGGGCATCTTTCAGAGTCTCATCGCCTTTTAACTCGTAAAGCGCAGGGCGTTTCACTTGCCCTTTAACTGTAATCATGTCGCCTCTGGCAGGAATAAAGACAACATCGCCACTTTGCAACATTTTGTCGTCAGAAGCATCGCCGTTCAGTAATAAATCATACAGGTCAAACTCTGCCGCCACTTCACCACCACGCATTAAACGCACTGAACGTAATGACGCAATATCAGACACGCCCCCAGCAACATACAAAGCCTGACTAATGGTCGAAAGCGAACTAACCGTGTAAGCCCCGGGTTTATAAGCCTCGCCGACAATAAATACCTGAATAGAACGCAGTTCCCCCATAGAAACAGCGGCGTCATAGCCAATTAAACGCTCATCAACTTGGCTTTGAATAAGCTCTTGCATTAAAGTATAGGTTAGGCCTGCTACTGATATTGCACCTAACTTTGGAATAACGACTTTCCCTTCACGGTCAATGGTCAAGTTGTAGGTTAAGTTTTCTTTACCAAACAGCTGCACTTTAATGCTATCGCCTACTCCCATCAGATAATTCGCAGGTACCGGCGCATGAGACGTAGGAGCAAAAGTTTTTGGTTCACCGGCAAATAGCTCATAACCGAAAGGTTTTAATTCTTTATCGCCGCGGGTAAATTGTTTTTCCACATCTTCAGGAATTATCGGATCGCCATTTTCATCAAAACGGGTGCCACGGGGAAATACTATGTTTTCTTCTTGAGCTGCATTTTCGCCTGAGGAACTCTCGCTATTCCCATTCAACTGATCCAACATAGAAACATCAATACCAAACTGGCGCGCTATTTGTTCCTGTTGCGCACGGGGTAAGTTCTTCAACTGTTCTAGCTGCTGTTGGCTCGGCATTGTTTGTTGGGCCATAGACTCAGACACAACTAATCCCCAAAGTAGCAACATTAGAAAAAGACTGAATCCAAATTTAAATGTCGATATCGACTTAACCCGTTGTAGCTTGTGCAAGAACAAAGCGCTTCCCCTTTCCTAATTTTATGTCGAGTATTCTATAAGCTTTTTTCTGCTTGCGACAGCACCTTATGTATTGCGTCACAAGTTTTCTGTATTTCACTTTCTGTTAAGGTTGGATGCACCAAAAACATTAAGCTAGTTTCTCCCAGCTCAATGGCGTTTGGCAGCCGTTCAGTAGGTGCAAAACCAGTGCCTTCAAAGGCGTTTTCCAGGTATACCTCAGAACAAGAGCCTTGCATACAAGGGACACCTAGTAAGGTTATTTCCTCAACTATACGGTCACGGGTCCACCCTTCTGCTAACTCTTCCGGCTTTATAAAGCAATAATGCTTATAATAAGCATTCTGCATGTAAACAGGTAACTTAGGCGTACGTACTAAACTAAACTGACTACATGTTTTAATAATAGCTTCAGCATTGTTTTCGCGTTTCGCATTCCAGTCAGTTAACCGCCTTAGCTGAATACGGCCTATAGCCCCCTGCATTTCTGTCATGCGCCAGTTGGTACCAAAGCTTTCGTGTAACCAACGAAAACCCGGTGGGTGCTCCCGCTCATAAACCGCTTCATAGCTCTTGCCATGGTCTTTATAGGACCACATTTTTCGCCATAGGTTTTCATCATTGGTAGTAACCATCCCGCCTTCACCACCGGTTGTCATTATTTTGTCCTGGCAGAATGACCAGCAACCAATATGCCCAATTGCTCCAACAGATTGGCCTTTATAATGAGCACCATGGGCTTGAGCACAGTCTTCTATGACATAAAAACCGTGTTCTTCTGCTAACGCCATAATAGGGTCCATATCGGCAGGGCGACCTGCCAAATGCACAACGACCACAGCTTTGGTTTTCGGAGTAACAACCTTAGATATTGTATCAGCTTCAATATTTTGGCTGTCTAAGTCCACATCTGCAAAAACTGGAGTTGCGCCTGCATTTACCACTGAAGACACCGACGCCAAAAAAGTCCGAGGAGTCACCACTACTTCATCACCTTCACCAATATCCAGTGCATTCAGCGCCAAGTCCAAGGCCAGGGTGCCATTAGCCAAAGCAATGGCACGAGAAGTACCTGTCCAGTTAGCAAATTCTTTTTCAAACTCTCTGCACTCCTGGCCTGTCCAGTAATTCACTTTATTAGACAACAAGATCTGCTTTACTTTTTCAGCTTCTTCTTCAGTAAAACTTGGCCAGGGCGAAAAGGCAGTATTCAGCATAAAATTTTATCCAACAACAGTTTCAACAATGTACTTTAAATCCTTAGAGAAGCTCCAGGACTCCATATACTCAATATTCACTCGGACTTTATCAGGAAATATGACTTCATCATTAAACTTCTGAGGATCTTCTGCCTGTGCCAGCAAATCCTCTTCATTGCGATATTTTAGGGTTGCAGGGCCGGTAATTCCGGGTTTTAACTGCAACACTTTACGTTGCTCACCATCTAACTGATCGGCATAGCCCGGTACGTCAGGTCTTGGGCCCACAAAACTCATTTGCCCAATTAGCACATTCCAAAGTTGAGGTAGTTCATCAATTTTAGTCTTCCTAAAAAAGGCGCCTAGCTTAGTAATTCTCGGATCTCCCCGCTTTGTAACAGTAGTATCCGTACCCTTAACCGGTCGCATAGTTTTAATTTTTACGACTTTGAACAACCGACCAAACTGACCAATACGAGTCTGTATAAAAAAACCATTCGACCGAGTGTCAATAGATGCTGCAAGCCAAGCTAATAAAATTAACCAACTAAATATGATAATCCCTAAAAAAGCGAATACTAGATCAAATGTTCTTTTTAGCAATGATTGTACCGGGCTTAACACGTTATTTTCCTTACAACTTATTCATTATTTAATACTGAGTTATGTTTCAAGCGCCCGTGCTTTTCTTCAAGCTTACACAGCAGCGAGTGAAGCGTTTTAATGACCTCGCTTTGTTCTACATTCGTTGACTTTAGGTTAAAAGTAGCTGGAAGCAGATGTCCGTTTCCAATATCCCACCCAAGCTTTTTGCACTCTAATTTCACAAGCTCTAAAGCCTCGTTCGGCGACTCACAAAGCGCTTCGTAGTGAACAACTACCGCACTGTCATCGAGAGAGATATCAAGCTTCCTATTTAGCCAATAGACCTGAGCCGCAACTCTCTCTAGCTTGTTACATGTATCATAGGCAGTACACTCGAGGGGTATTACTGAGAACCAGTTGGTGTCAGATCCCATGCAGTTTAGAATAGATAATGCATTATCAATCGGGTTTCTGACTAGCCGTATTGGTACAGCATTTGGAAAGGCCTCTTTTATTCTTTCAAGCCCAAGGGAGTGGCCCAGGTACCCGGTTACTAAAGGTGCCTTATTATTAGTCAACTTAGCATAGACTTTCGCTAAGAAGAGTATGCGGCTCTTTTGCCGCATACCTAGTGCTTCTATCTCTTGCTCCTTCAGACCAATTCCAGCCCAGTAATGCCAGAACATCAGTCCTTCCGAAGGCCCGCAGAGACCGGGTATGAAACCTCTTTGAGAACGAAAGTTTGAGTAATGGCCTTTGCACTTAACTCGTGATACCAACCCGCTAATTAGAGGAAGCTGATAAAGCAAGTTGCCTAAATTACTTAAATACTGAAAGTTATACCTATGAATCAACGTTTGATAAGTTAAGGTTGAACCACTTCTAGGTAGTGCCAATAGAACAAAGATCTTTGCGTTACTTGGCTCACAGTTAGCAACCCAAGGCCATTCAAGAAAACGAAACACCTTTAATGGAAGCTTCTGAAGAAATCGCGCTAGTTTAACAGAGAAGCTCTCTCGTAAATTTTTCCGCGTCATTTTTTACAAGCTCTACGGATGCGCTCTTGTTCTAATAATACATGTAGCTTCTTTGCAAAATTTAATGGCATTTTCTTTATTAATCTTTTGAAAGGGTACAAAGACGACGTCACTATTTTTACAAGTGGGCTATAAACAACATTCAAGTTTGCATAAGCTTTTCTGAATTTAAACTTACTGATTAAAAAATCATGTATATTTGTATCATGACTTATCGACCTAGCACCGTCGGAAACATAGCTCATACCTCGATCATTCAAATAGTGTTTATTCATTTCATGAAATAGCATGTAGCCTACTAACTCTTTAAGAGCTTTAGGTTCAATCCACAAGCTTAAGTAAAAGCAAGCATCTTCAGATACATAGTTTTCAGCAAATGCAGCCATTCTTCCTGATTCTTTACTGTAGGCGGCCCAAAACTCTGTTTCACTTGGTAAGGTATTAATTGCATGTTGAAAATTCTTTTGAGAAATCGTCTTTTCATGAGTCTCATACCTAGACGAAGCATTTAAGTACGTACTATATCCGTGCTCTAAAACTTGGGTTAGACTCACCCTTTTGCACTCAAATGATTTTTCTGCTTTTCGTATGTTGTACCTAGTTTTTTTAGGTAATTTTGAGAGGTCTTCAGGTACATCTTTTATAATGTGCCACCATTCTTTTCCACTTTCGCAATCGAACGCCGATTCCCATCTAACTAAAAGCGAATTTTTTCTTCTTAATAGCTTTTTCGCCTCTGTTTCTGAAAAACCTTCGAGCGAATGAGGCATACTCAAAGGGACTATAGCGCCCTGGTTAAAACGCCATTTAAGGCCATTAAAATTAAAGCTTTTATAACCAATCATTAGCTACTCTTTCTCGACACATCAGTTAAAGTTTTAATTAATTTGTTTGCTAATATATCTCGAGAAAATTCACGCTCTCCGAGCTTTCTTGCATTCTCTCCGAAGATTTTTTTTCTTCTTTCATCTCCAATCAAAGAAACCAATTTCTCCGCACTTAGGGCGACGTCATTTTGATCAAGAACTAAGCCTATACTATTATTGAGGATCAAATCTTTTTGCCAGCCCTGATAATTAATAGCTATGGGTCGCCCAGCCGCGAGAGCATCAAAAAATTTGTTAGCACTATTCGCCTCCATAGCTTTTAAAGGAACAAAGAGTGACATACAAATATCAGCAGCCTGAAGTGCTTTCGGAACATCTTTTTTAGATATTCGTTTCTCCATAAAAAAGTTCCTTCCTAAAACCCCTAACTCCTCTGCTCGTCGGCGGACCCCCGACTCATCTCCACCCTCACCTAAAACAAGAAAACGTACCTCTTCATTTCTAAATAGAACATTAGAGGCCAAGTCAGCGAGCCAGGATACTCCATTAATTTTTCCTAGCGTTCCTGCGTATAGAACTAATGGTCTATCGCCCAACCACTGACGTTCTTCTCTAAAGCATTTAGCTGCTGACCGAGGGATTCCAAACACATCTAAATCGCAGCTGTTCGGGATTGTAGAAACCCTCTCTGATGGATAGCCAGCAGCTAGAACTCCTTGAGTCATTCCAGGAGATAAACCAATAATATGATCAGCATTGAAATAAGCGTATCGCTCAAGTTTACGAGCGAAGTACTTAGAGAAAGGTAGCTTCAATGCACCCATTGCAATTGGAAGTTCGGGCCATAAATCCCTCACTTCAAAAACCATAGGGACGCCTAACCTTTTCTTTGCTTTAACGGCCGGAATAGCAATTGTTAGAGGAGTACTTGTAGCAAAAATTATGTCACCACCAATCGAAATAGCCTTCTTTCCCGCTTTTAGAGCAAATCTAAAAAAAGACTTCACTCTTTGCCGATAAGACATAGTATTGTTATAAGCGACCGGTAACCAATGCACTATAATTCCGTCTACAACCTCTTTAGACCAAAACTCTGTCTCCAAACCACTGTCACGTCGCGATGTAATTATGTGAACTTCATGCCCTTGCTCTACCATTCGTTTTGCCATTTCGTAAGAACGTGTACCGCCCTTCATGTCTGGCGTATTAAAGTATTGATGTAAATATAGAACTTTCATTAATAAAACTTCTTATTGAATGGATTGATAGATACATAAGGTAAAAATTTCATACTAAAATTTCACAACCTTTCAATTGGAATAACCATTTGGGTTTTTAATTTGCCAGTTCCAGGTATCGCGTATCATGTCTCTTAGATTATACTTCGCCTTCCACTGGAGTTTCACTTCTGCGTTTTTAGAACATGCGAAAGATATAGCTGAATCACCTGGGCGTCGAGCAACGACTTCATAAGGAACTCTTTTACCCGTAACCTCTTCAAACATATCAATAACTTCTAAAACAGAATACCCATTACCCGTCCCTAAATTAATAGTTTCAAAACCCTTCACTGACTCAATTTTCTGTAAAGCCGCGATATGGCCTAAAGCAAGATCAACGACATGAATATAGTCTCTAACACCAGTACCATCTTTAGTAGGGTAATCTCTACCAAATATACTAAGGTGCGGCATCCGCCCAATCGCAACCTGACTGATATATGGCAATAGATTATTCGGGGTACCTTTAGGATCCTCTCCAATCATTCCAGAGCTGTGGGCTCCTACAGGGTTAAAATACCTCAACGAAAAAATCGACCAGCTATCATTAGATATAGACAGCTCAGCCAACATTCGCTCGACTATATACTTAGAAGTTCCATAAGGATTAGCTGTCTTTCCTATGGGAGAATCTTCCATTATGGGAACATCGGAAGTGGATCCATAGATTGTAGCTGAAGACGAAAAAACTAAATTTCTTACTGAGTACTTCTCCATTACGGTTAACAAGGTTAACGTTCCCTTAAAATTATTATCATAATATTTTAAGGGATTCTTCACGCTTTCCCCGACTGATTTATATCCAGCAAAATGTAGTACCGAAAATATCGAGTACTCATCAAATATACGCTCCAGTAGCAGTTCATCACGAACATCACCTTGTAAAAAAGTGAGTTTCTTCCCTGTAATTTGCTCAACTCGCTTTAAGCTCTCATGGGAAGCATTCTCTAAGCTATCAAGCACCAAAACTTCATATCCGAAGTTCAAGAGCTCTAAAACTGTGTGAGAACCGATATACCCAGCACCGCCTGTAACTAAAATCATAGGTACCATTTCCTTAACGAGAAGCTTCTAACAACTTGCGATTAAAAGCATCATTCTACTAATTGCCTTCAACTCGGAACAAGAAATTAAACCTTGGACTCTATAACTTATTCCTATAGGCCACTCACAAACGGGTAGACTCCTTATCAAGGCCTTGCCTATAACCCTCTAATAGAGCCTTTGACCTTTTTAACCTATTAGTTATACCTTTCCGCTCCTTCCTAAGGGACCAATATAGAAGCAGTGGAAACGCATGTATAAACTTTATTTTTGATAGAAAAAAGCCCCTTGCTTTCACCCTTTGAGTATGATCTAAATTTCTAACATCAAGATCTGTAGTATGGTAAGCAACGTATTCATCAAATTTGTGTTGATTTATTTTCCCATTTCCTTTCAACAAAAAATTATAGAAAAATAAGTTCTCCTCACAACTTGGCAATGATGTTCCGAGTCCTAAATTCGGATCAAAATTATAACGTTCACCCTGAATAAGACACTTTCTAACAACTAACTCTATAGAAGATATTTTCATTGCCTTTAATGGAGTTGACCAATTTAAGAAAGAATAATTCTTAAATGGCTTGCTGTGATCTTCGGATGAAGCAATCTTCAAACAACAAAAGTCTGGATCGAATTTAGTTAACTCAAAATAAAGGCGATTTACCGAAGGTATATTAAGGTCGATATCATCATCTTGAAACCAAATCCAACTACATTTCGATTCATTTATAGCCAAGTTACGACTTTTACTTAATCCAATATCAGTAGAAAAAATTATTCTTAACCTAGGGTTAATATCTAAAAAGTGATTTCTCCTTGCTTTTTGCGAAATCACCAAAAAATCTATACCGGAGTTCAACCGAGAAGTATAACCCTCTAGCTTTTCTAATAGCTCCGAGCTTAAATCACCAATTGTTGAGATTGCGACGCATAACGTTTTATCATTCATATAATTCAACCAAAACGGGGAGTTTAATTTTCATAGTCTATACAAAGTCTGAAGCTAAGGAGGATCATGACTTTTCAAACTTGATTGGATAATAGAGCTATAACTATATTCACCCTCCGCAAAAAATGTAACTTTCGGAATATAAGAAGCTATCAATAGAAGCAAAATTATATATCTCATTTCTTTGTTAATCTCTTTAGATCTTAAAACAAAATAGATCGGGACTATTGAAAAGAAAGAAAAATACCCTATGAGTCTAAAGAAAGGCCCCCAATAAATTAAAAGAAAAAACAAATTAGCCGAGACTGCCCATATTGATAGTATAGCTTTATCAAAATCAGAAAGGCCTTTTTTCTTTAAAACCTTATAAAAATACCAAAAAAACACCAGAGCTATAGGAACGTATATAGCTCTAGTAGCGATATTCAGTGCTGAAACTGAACTTTCATAGTTTAAGTAATGTGCATAGAAAGGAGCAAAAATGTTAATCAGATTCTCAAGAATTAACATAGGCGTGCCTGATGCAAAAACCAAAAATGATAAAAGATAAACCAAAAAAATATTCTTATATATTTTATGTTTAAATAAGATTATTGGGAGAGTACAAATTACAGCAAGAAGAAAGGATTGATGAAATAGAGCTCCAAATATAGCTATAATAATTGATTTAATGTATTTATTTTCAGCAGAATAAAGGCATAAATTAACAAACGACAGTATTGCTATATAATTTCTTAATCCATTCAATTGGTTATGATAAATTCCTGTAACTACAATAAACAGAAACGCAATTAGAGAAATAGAATAACCTTGACGGCGAAAGACTCTAAGTATGTTTACGAAAAGAGCGCCTTGAATTATTCCGGAAAAGACAAATATAAACTGTTGATGAAGCGATAAGGCTTCGATAAATTCAATTAAATAGTGAAATAAGAATTCACCTTTATTAAAAAAAACAGAAGACTTGCTATCTTTGTAAACTGATTGATAATAAGAATTATAATCCGTTCCTACTTCATACTGCAATGCAGGTAAGAAAGAATACAAAGAAACTAACAAAAGGAATAGTATTAAACTTGAAAACCTATCGCTAGAAATCTCATAGGTCTTTGCGTAGAATATCAGAAAGACGGAAAAAATTAAAAAATACATTTAATTAAATTAGTATTTAGAATGATCGGAAAGAAAACTCTTAATAGACCTTCTCATAAGTAACAAAACAGAAGAAATACTAACGGCTGCACTTAAGATATTTCTGAAAGTTTTCTTGAATGTTCTTCTATTTAAGGAAAGATCGATTAACACTTGTTCCAAGTACATTCTATCCTCTTTTGATATAACATCGTAACTAACAGCATTAACTATTAATTTATAAATTTTTAATTTTGAAGAGTATGACTCTTTGGCATACCGCTCCCACTTTTCGTAAAAATACCCTATAGATTTAAAGTCTATTTTTTTATTTTTTATGGACCAATCATTCCAATCAATATTAGTAGTAATATTTTTACCGAAAGCCCAACCTTCGGTTGATACAAAGACACTTAGAAAAAAATCGTAATCTTGATGCCTTAATAGGTTTTCATCCCAAGTTACGGCATCTAAAATTTTGTTTCTTTCTACTACGTAGCTAGATGTTTGAGCAATACTACCTACGGAAGATAAAAACTCTAAAGGATTGGAAAACTTATTAACATCTCTAGATATGATACGACGATTAACACTATTCGATGAAATTACATTAGCTCCGCAATAACAGGCAGCTTTACCAGTAGCTTCTAGCAAGTTAAGAGCATTCTCTAAGTGATCTGGCTCCCACCAGTCATCAGAGTCTAAAAAGGCTACATACTTTTGCTTAGATAGTTCAAGTCCAAGATTCCTTGCTGTATTTGCATTAAATTTTCTAACTGTCGAAACAACTGTCACCTCTTCAATATTAGTTAAGTTGGAATTCCTTATTTTCTTAACCACTGAATCTATTTCACTCAACTTAGAACCGTTATCGATGATAAGTAACTCGTTAACTTGAGCAGTCTGTTTTTGAACCGATTCGAGCAAACGCGTAAAAAAGGAAGATCGATCTAGAAATGATACAACAACTGAAAAAGACATATTGAATCTCAATATTTTAACTAAATACAGAATAAGTTTTATGAATTAGGTAAAGGATTAGTATCTAAAATATTTTTTGGTAGGAGTTAATTAATAACGGAAACTATATTGAATTAGCTTTAATTGGCGGTGTCAAATTATTTGTTATATTACTTATAACTTCAGCCACTAACTCCCCCTCACGGTTTTCCCACTCTGTGCCAAATGTTGAACTATAATACTGTATTTTCTTATTATCTATTGGACTTCCACTTATACAAAATTTCTTAATTATATTATAAATATCGATAAAGTCATTTGCTCGAATAGCAATTCCATTTTTCACATAACTATAGTAGTCAGGAATTTCTGAATCTGTTATTTCATAATAAATTGGAAGAAGATTACATAAAGCAGCTTCTAAATGAATGCTACTGTTCCCAGCTATTAAACAACTAACGCTAGAAAAGAATTCAATTAACGATTCTTCTCTAGGATTACTGTACATAATTTCAAAGCCTTCAAACCTGCTGTACATTCTTTCTATTGCATTACCTGACAGACTTGGATGCCACCTTAATTTAATTTCATAATTTTTTGCGGCTAAGAAAGAGATTAACTTCTGAGCATCATCTAGCGAATCTAAACTATTAAGTGCTAACCCAACTCTATCAACATCACTTATAGTGGATAACTTCAAGTATTTCTTTTGACCTGATAAATATACTTGCCGCTTCGCCTTCGGCGGATCAGTCGATGGATAATTCTTTTCACATTCACGGTAGGTCTCTAATGCGGATAAGCCATCTAGGAAAGCATAGTCTACGTTTAGCGCAGGAAATAAATTACTAACAGATGCATGCTGCATATATATCGTCTTGATATTATAACTACGCGCAAGAGCCAAAAATGATCTATTTTGAAGGTTATGGTCATTAGATACGATAACCATTTTTACGTCAGTATCACTTAATAACCTATCGAAATATACTAAATAATTATAAACTTTTAGAAAATTATCTAACCGTTCACTAATCAGTTTTCTATTTTTATTTTTCAATTGTGCTCGAAGTTTCCTGAACCGTAAAAATAAAAGTAATAATGATTTAAGTAATTCTAGAGGGCTATGATGTATTGCAAAATATCCCTTTTCAATCGTTTCTTCTTCTGTCAATATTTCTTCAGGTGCAATAACAGATACTTTATGACCTTTACAACGCAAGTACTCTATCGTTTTATCTAATGAGTTCTTTTGATTTCTAGTACCTGCATAAGCCAAATATTCGCAGTGAATTTTCTGGGGACTATATTTGAGTCTTGTTTTTTTTATCGAGACCAAGAACCAAACCAATATCCGTATGAATCTGCCTTTGTGTTTGGTTTGAGCTTCCTTCAAATGCTGCAAACTATCAAATTTTTGCCCATGCAGATACGCAAGCCAAGTTTCCGGCTCTTTTTTCAAAACACTATTGATGCGTCTAAGCCAACTCATCCTAGAAAAAAAACTCTTTACTTACAGCAACGTTAGCAGCAATATCAACTTTTACCTTCTTCCCAAGCAATTCGTCTAAGTATTTTGGTGAGAGCCCATACCCAGGCCGCACACTCCGAATACAATCTTTAGTAATAACATCGCCAGCTTTTAAGTCCTTCACAAAGTATAAGGAACGGCGGAATTTGACATTTCCTTGTTCACTCGATTTTCGTCCGTAGTCAATCTGCCCCAGCGCTTTTCTTGCTGTTTTGCTGTCTCGACACAAAGCGGAAAGTTCAGCAGGTTCCAATGAAAAACTATCATCCGGACCGCCACCATTTCTATCCAGAGTAAAGTGTTTTTCGATAATGGAAGCCCCTAGACTAGCACTCACTATCGCCGTGGTATTATCCAGTGTGTGGTCAGATAACCCAGTCAACACATTAAAGCGCTTCCGCATATCCTCCAAAGTTCTTAAATTATAATCTTCTGCAGGTGCCGGATAACCGCTCACACAATGTAAAATCGCCAGCTCCTTGCAGCCTGCTCCACGTGCAGCGTCTATCGCTTCTTGTATTTCCTCTGCATCTGCCATGCCAGTAGAAATTATCATCGGTTTTCCAGTGCTGGCGACATACTTAATTAACGCTAAATCAACAGCTTCAAATGACGCTATTTTATAAGCAGGAGCATTTAAATCTTCCAATAAATCAACCGCGGTGTTATCAAAAGGAGAACTAAATATGGTAATACCTTCCTTTCGAGCATGGTCAAACAACGGTTTATGCCACTCCCAGGGGGTATGCGCCCATTCATACAGTTCGTAAAGCGTACGACCCTCCCATAATCCCTCATTAATTAAAAAATCCGGATTATCTGAATTAAGCGTTATCGTATCTGGACGATAAGTTTGAATTTTCAGCGCATCGGCACCAGCCTTCTTGGCTTCCGATATAATTTTGAAAGCGTTTTCGATGTCGCCATTATGATTAGCTGACATTTCAGCAATAATATAAGGGCTTGTCTCTTGAGATATTTCACGACCGTCAATAGTGATAAACTGTTTAGTCATCGGTCTTCTCCACTGTAACTTTATAGGTGTGCCCATAGAGCTTAAATTTCGCGGGATAACGCCGCGGATCACACACTCTGATTAAATCAAATTGCTCTCTTAACGATTTGTCTACGTCAAGCTCACTGTCTTTTGGAGTGCGTTTAGGGTAATAACTGCTTCCCTCGCTGTCGTCCTGCACTTTTGGCTTGATATGCTCTCTATTCTCTATTGCATAGCTCATCAGAGCCAATTCAGCCTCAAACAAAGCCTCATTAATTTCATCCCAAAGCCAGTCTTTACCGACATGAAATGACTCTTTCGCCCAAACACGTCCAGAATCCACTGGCTCCGCAGCTTCTAACAGGCTAACCGTAATGGTTTCGGCTCCTTTAAGGAGCTCCCAGATATAAGGACTCCATCCACGGCCTTTGGGTAAATCACTGGCGTGCAGTACCAGCGTGTGTTGATAGTTATGCCGTTCAGATTCAGCTATAAGCTCCGAGCAGGAAACTAAAAACAAAATATCGCCATTACTAAGTTCAGATTTAGAATGCAGTAACTCAACATCATGCGGCTGCTCTTCGCACCACGCTTTTATCTTTCCAACGATAGGGTGCTCTGGGCTACTACACAACACACTGATCTTCATAATATTTTTTCCATTTCAGTTGCTACTCGCTCCGTACCGAGACCGTCAACCAAAGATGCCGCCTGCGCTGATATAAGCTCTAACTTCTGAGAAGATTGTTTAAAACGATTAATTTCTAAACGCAAATTTTCGACGTCTTCAGCAACAAAAACAGCCGCACCTGACTGCATCAAAGCCTCAGCTATTCCGCGCTGGTTATCCGCTAGCACACACATCAGCGTCGGTAACCCCAGACAGCAACGCTCCCAAGAAGTACTTCCTGCTGCACCAATAGCAAAGTCCGACTGACTCATTAATTCCGCCATATTGGATACGTTGCTTTTCACCTGAACATTAAGGCGACTTTTTTCAGCTTGCTTTTTCACCTCAGCAAACCAAGGAGCTTCTTTTCCTAATACGACCTTAACTTCAGTCTTATCATCAAGAGTGCTGAGGGTCAGAGCGTTTAACGCTTTTTCGGTATGGTTATCTTTATCAACCCCGCCCATAGTTACCAGAACCCGGTCAATTTGAGTCTTCCCTTTACGATACTCAAGACTACTCTGCCTATAATCAATAAACTCAGAACGCAACAGAGCGTATAGACAGCCTGTTAAAATCAGACAGCCTTTAGATACCAAAGGACGATACATTGTACTTTCCTGGCCTAAATTCTGGTCTATAAGAACGTCACAGTCGTGTTTACGGTCGGCTAAATCATCAATAACTAGAATCTTTTTAACATAGCCTCTTAACTGCCTCTCCCAAACTTCATCAATACCGTAATGATCAACCACCAACCAATCTGGTATCAGGTTTTCTAAAACAGCTTCCGTTTCCCGTGCATCTCTTTGCTGCCCACCTTTTAACCAATGCCCGTGAGTTAAGTAGGTATCAGTCGTTATCTCGCTTTCCGGCAACTCATGAACAACATAACCGTGCGCTTTTATTGTGTCAGTTAGGTCACCAGATTGCCTTCTTGAAATAAAAGAGCACTCGAAGCCTCGACGACTGAGCTCACCAGCTAACGTTAAACATCGCATAACATGACCGGAACCCATTTCAAGCGAGGCATCCACACGAAATACAGCTTTCATTAGACTTCCTGCATAGCTTTAAACAGCCACTCGGCACGCGTCCAATCTTCCAGCGTATCAATGTCTTGCACGCGGTGGCGAGGAAGCATTACCGCTACAGAGCGCTCTGAAAATAATGTTTTTTCATTAGTCCAGGCACCCACTTCTCCCCAATAAAACTGGCCTGCATCGTGCCAAGCTTCTTCCAAATCCTGCGAGCGGGTATTAAAGTGCTGCGGCTGAAACATGCTGACTCTGCCCCCCTCAGAAAGACGCAGAGCACGTTGAATAGGAAACGCATAGCTAGTTGCCGAAAATGCATAATCGACACCGGTATCTTTAACCGATGCTAATCCCTGCCGGATATCTTCTGGTTGCAAAAACGGGGCTGTTGCATAAATACAACAGACATAGCTGACTGGTTTAACATGCATTTCATACCACTCAACGGCATGCTTAATAACGGGAGTAGTGCCGGTGTAATCATCAGACAAATTTCCCGGTCTCTTAAACGGCGCTGATGCGCCATAAGCTTGCGCAATCGTTGAAATCTCATCATCGTCCGTCGACACAATAATATCATCAAAACATCCGCTGGCTTTGGCCGCTTCAATCGCCCAAGCTATCATAGGCTTACCACAGAATTCCTTGAGGTTCTTACGCGGAATCCGTTTGCTTCCACCACGGGCTGGTATAACCGCGATATTCATAGTCTCAGGGCCTTTCTCAGCGATTCCACCACTTCGTTTTGTTCGCCCTTGCTCAGTGTCGGGTACATTGGCAAGCTAATTGCTTCCTGATAATAAGATATAGCTTCGGGGAAGTCCTCTGCCTTAAAACCAAACTGCCGATAATACGGTTGTGTATGAACCGGAATGTAATGCAAGTTGACACCAATACCTTGCGCTCTCAATGACTCAAATACCTCTCCATGACTAACAGAAAGCTCATTACGCTTTAAACGAATAACGTACAAGTGAAGGCCAGAATAGCTGTCTACGTGTTGGTACGGACGAGTAATCGGTAAGTCTTTTAATAATTCATCGTATCGCTTTGCTAATGCATGTCGCTTTGTTACGTACTCATCAAGCCGCTCAAGCTGACTCAACCCCAATGCAGCCTGAAGCTCAGTCATCCGGTAGTTAAAACCCAGATCAACTTGCTGATAGTACCAAGGGCCATCCGGATCCTGTGTCATTTGCGACGGATCCCGGGTAATACCATGACTACGGAGCAGGCTCATCCGCCAGGCCAGTTTATCACTGTTAGTCAGCGCCATGCCGCCTTCCGCAGAGGTAATAATTTTGACTGGATGAAAACTGAAAACAGTAATGTCACTGTAACAACTATTACCGATGTAATTATTTTTATATTTACCACCAATCGCATGCGAAGCATCTTCAATGATTTTCACGCCATATTCATCTGCTAGAGCCTTTATCTCCTGCATCTCACAAGGCTGACCACACAGGTGAACCACTACCAGTACTTTGGGTAGCCGGTTTTCAGAATTGGCTTGTTCCAGCTTTTCTTTCAATCCACTGACACTAATGTTATAAGTTTTCGGATCTATATCAACAAAATCAACTTGGGCACCGCAATACAACCCACAATTGGCTGAAGCCACAAAAGTAATCGGCGTGGTCCACAGCCAGTCACCTTCTCTGAGGCCGAGAGCCAGACAGGCTATATGCAATGCTGAGGTCGCACTATTAACAGCAAGCGCGTGCCCCGCTCCTACTTTGTCGGCTACTGCTGACTCAAAAGCAGGGACCTTTGGTCCCTGCGTTAAAAAATCTGAGGTTAAAACCTCAACAACCGCATCAATATCCGACTGTTGAATATCTTGCTTTCCGTATGGGATCATCAGATTTTACCGATCTGTTCGTAATTTTGGTTCAGCCAGCTTTTAAGCTGCTCATCGTTCATCCACTCACTGTTATTATCGCTGGAGTAGATAAAGCCTTCAGGAACCTTTTGTCCGTCTTTTATACGGTTTGCGTCTTTATCCCAGTTGTGGATAGCAGGCAAGATTTTAAAGTGCTCTGGGTATTCATACGTATACGGCGCATCTTCAAAGCCAATCATCTGCTCATGCAGCTTCTCGCCCGGACGAATGCCGACCACTTCCTGCTCGGCTTCTGGAGCAACCACACGAGCAACATCCGTCACTTTCATTGACGGGATTTTCTTTACATAAATTTCGCCGCCGATCATATCCTCAAATGCATGCCACACAAGCTCAACCCCCTGCTCTAAGGAAATCATAAATCGGGTCATGCGCTCATCTGTAATCGGTAAAACGCCTTTATCGCGAATGGACATAAAGAATGGAATCACCGAACCACGAGATCCCATAACATTGCCGTAACGTACCACTGAAAACTTGGTCTTGTGACCACCTGCGTATGAATTACCAGCGACAAATAATTTGTCCGATGCAAGTTTTGTAGCGCCGTACAAGTTAACTGGACTGCTAGCTTTATCCGTCGATAACGCCACTACCCCTTTCACACCTTTATCAATGGCTGCATCAATCACGTTCATTGCACCATGGATATTAGTTTTAACGCACTCAAACGGATTGTATTCAGCCGTTGGAACGATTTTAGTCGCCGCTGCATGAACTACGTAATCCACCCCATCAAGAGCACGGTAGAGTCGATCTCGGTCTCGAACATCACCGATGAAGAATCTAAGCCGATCATCGTTAGGAAAAAGTTTAGCCATTTCCCATTGCTTCATTTCATCGCGGGAGAAAATTATGATTTTTTTGGGATTGTACTTCTTGAGCGTCATTGGAATAAACTTATGTCCAAAAGAGCCCGTACCACCTGTAACTAAAATTGTTTTGTTTTTAAACATTTCGATTAAACCTGAGTGTAATTCATAACTGCAACTGCTCTAAAAGCATCTGAGCACTGCGGAAATCCTCTATGAATTCCACTTTGATCAGAGACTATAAAAGAACCTTTACCACCAAACATAGGAACAATATTCTTTTGAAAAATTATAGGAGCTTCTGTTTTTACTTTATCCAAACCTGAAATAGCTTGATTTAAACTGTGTAAGGTCGAATCGTCCGATGATTCTTTTACATAAGTGTAAGGCCCTTGTTCTAACGAAAACACATCACTCAAATAAACAAACCCTTTAACTTGTGAACTATAAGAGTCAACATGGAAGCCTCTTGTATTCACTACTCCCTTATTCACATATAAGTTGAAATTCTTAGGCTTGAGTCTCTTTCCTGACTCGCTTAATAAATGAGTAACGCTATCTTCTGACAAGGAGTTTTTTACTTCATTAAAAAAATCTGGAAATAATATATCGGCATTAAAGACATCGATCATTCCTTCGTCTGAACCATCGCGAATGAAAATTACTGGCTTAGCATAACTAGCTAAAGCGTTATAGCCTCTTATCCTTGATGAACCTTTTTGGATTAAATACTTTTGAGTTTCATCCCAAACCTTCTCTGACTTATTAAAATTAGAGACTATATCAAGTACTTGGCTAATAGCTAAATCAGTATTTCTTACTTGTTCTTCAAAAACCGATGGGAAAGCAACAATTCCATTTTCTTTTAAACACCGTTCTGCATTTAAGCTATCGACTTTTTCATAAGATATACTCGTCAATCTTGACGAGATCTCTTCTAAGGACAATTTTCTAAGATACTCAATGTGTTGATTATTTAACTTAGTTATGTGAGACCTGATTAAATCAGCATCGACTTTCTCACTATTATCAATCTTTCCCTTCTTTAGCTCTAAACATAATCCAAATGCATTAAACTTCATCTTTATACCCTACTACACTGAAGTCGTAATCAATATTTGAAAGCAAGTCTGAGTTTGATTTGGAATAAACTTCTCTTATTCGCCTGCTAACGTCGTCTTCCAAGACGATAGATCTACCTTTTAATTTAATTCTATTAAGTACACTTCGTAAGATATTTAGCTTAAAGCTTTTCTTAATTCCTAGCTTTCTTTTGTAGTAACCCAAGATACTAACCAGTGAGTAATCTCGACCTAAGCGCTTTTTGCTAGACACTCTTCTTACGTTAGATTTCTCCACGCTTTCAATGCGCAATTCCTTAGCATTCAGAAAGCTTAAGAAATCTTTAAGAAACATCTCCGCATTAGACTCAAAGCGCTCGTAAAAATCGTAATAAACGACTTCTTGGCCAAAAACATTCCGAAGTTCACCTAATAACTTAAAGTAATTCAGTTGTTCATAATGAGAAGGTTCAGAAATGAATTTGTCAATGTACATATTAAAATCTGATGTACTAGAAAAACGTGTTCGCTGGCAAAACAGTGAGTGAAGTAATTCATCCTGCTTTCTTAAAATTACAATAGGTTTTACTATTGCCTCACCATCAATCAACAAGGCAAACTCTTTAGCTCTCTTAAAAATCTTTCCAATAGGAACTGGCTCATCATCTCCCAATGACTTCACTGAAGACGATAAGACTCCTTCTCTTGAGATAAGAACACCTTTATACCCATCTAGTATTTTTTTAATTTTAACTTTATCGAACGGTTTACCCAGAGCAACATAATCAAAGAAAGCTTGGTTTACATCTAATTGCTCTGAAGAATATTTAAAGTCATCCGATTGATTTGGAGTTCCAGCAAAAAAAAATTCATGTGAATGCAATTTTCTCAATACATTTTGCTGGAGAGCAGTTGTGCCAGTTTTAGGGAATCCTAAATGCAAAAAAATTTTTTTCATAACTTTGCTTCTTAAAATATAAGTTTTATTTATAAAAATAAGTTCTATTGTTCTGCTAATTTTGCTTGCTCATAAAAGAAACTATCTGATTCAATTAAACTAGAAAATGTCCCTGAAGATTTTACTCGTCCATTCTCCATTAGATAAATCAAATCGCAGTTCTTCACAGTTGAAAGTCGGTGAGCAATCATAATAATCGTCTTTTTTCCAGAAAAATCATAAATTGCATCCATAACTAACTTCTCTGTTATACCATCAAGAGCACTTGTAGCTTCATCTAGAACTAAAACTTCAGCGTCGTCGTAAAGTGCTCTAGCAATTCCTATTCGCTGTCTCTGACCACCAGAAAGTTGAACGCCTCGCTCCCCTACTCGAGTATCTAACCCTTCTGGAAGTTGCTCTACAAGCTCTTCCAAATGTGCTAGACGAACAGCCTCATTCACTCGACTTTCGTTAATTTCATTCGGAGGGATACCAAACCCAATGTTCTCTCGTATGCTAGAGTCAGCCAAAAAGATGGACTGCGGTACAAAACCAACAGAGTTTTGCCAAGCTCTTTTTCTATCACCCTCTATAATTTGTCCATCAACCAGTAACTTCCCGTCCTCCGGTTCTATCAATCCCAATAAAACATCTATGGCTGTTGATTTTCCTGAACCGGAAGCTCCTACTAAACCGACGACTTTATTCACGGGTAAGTTTAAAGTTAATCTATCGAGTGCTTTATCTTCTTTCTCTGGATATTTAAAGCTTATATTCTCCAAACTGATAACTTTCTTTGGTTTAAGCTTTTTCTTCTCTTTAGTTAAATTAATATTTGCTTGATTCTTACTAGCCAACAAGTCAGGCTCTATACTATCAAAAGAAGAAATGTTCCCCTTGACCTGTGCTAAACTAGTATAAACTTGCTGGAATGCAGGTAGCAGCTTAAAGCCAGCTAAAGCATAGAATGATAAAACAGGCAAAATATCACCAAGGTTTCCATCGTAAGCTGATAGTAAGTAAAGAATCAGAAAAATTACGGAACCAAAAGCAATAAGTTCCATTGCGTAGCGGGGTGTCTGCGACAAACCTCGTGTAACGCCTTGTGCTCGACCAAACTGTATACAGGCTTTTTCAAAGCGCTTATTAAAGTCACCTTGTCGCCCTAATAATAAGGTATCTTTAATACCACCAAACCCTTCATTCATTAATTTAAAGCGTTGCTGATTCGCCCTAGATATATTACGACCATTTTTGCTTAGACGCCTACGTACAGTTTTATAAAGAATTAAATAGGCTGTGCCGAAAATTAACAATCCAGCAAGAGCTACCAAAGGATTAAAAATTAAGATAGCTGAAGCCATTACTATAGCCAGTGTACCTTTAGCATTCATCAACATTAAAGGCTGGATAACTTGATTTGTTATCCGAGTGGCTTCCTGTGCGATACGATTTGTTAACTGACTACTACTTCCGCTTGCATGAAACAACCAAGGCTGACACATGTAGTGTTTGTATAATCGAGTTGAAATTTCAGCCCCAACTTGGGCTCCGTATATAGACAGCCGCCACGTAGTAAACATTGAAACAATAGTCGCGCACGATAGTATAACAAGCACCCCAATCCCTATCCAAAATAGGAAGTCTCTCGGATCTTCAAAGCCACTTAAAGTATAGAACTGTGCTAGCCTACCATCCCCCTCTAGCAAGCTAATATCTCCAACTAAAGCCATAAAGGGACCTATAGCTGCAACCCCCGCAACCTCTGCAAAAGCCATAAGGACTACAAGCACCTGCAGCCTTATTAAGCGCTTTCTTTGTTCCGCCGTTAATAAATTAAAAAGTCTTCTTAAGCGTTTAAGCATATTTTTTATTTTTGCCTTGGGGATTTTTTTGTTTCTGGCACGGGAAAATCATTATATAAAGCTAACTAAGATTTTTTATTTGTTATAGCTAAGCGTCGTATGAAAACTATCAATAAAGATAAAAGTGCCCCCAAAAAAGTTCCAATAATACAGATCAAAGCTCGAGATGGGGCATCTTTTTGCTCAGGAACTACAGCTGGATCTAAAACTTGAAAAATATACTCCGGTCGAGCATTTGCTAGCATGATAGTTTGAGTTTGCTGCTCTATTAGCTTATAAAACACCTGTTGCATACTGTTTAAGTTGGTAGCTGCTAACTCTTTTTCTAGATAAGCCATGCTGCGCTTGGCCTCATTAATATCACGACTACGCATGTGATTGTTAACGTCTTCAATAAGCCAATCGACCCATTCTTTAGCAACATCAGGAGAACGATGGTATACCGCTAAATTAATCAATCCTGTAGCAGAATTATCCTTTTCAACACTAAGCATATTATTTTGGAAAATCCTTACGTACTCCCAGCTGCTAGGCGCAGGATCTTTAGAGGGAGCAACTTCTCTCACCCATTCATTCGTTTTCGGGTTATAGACTTCTTCATTATAAATTAGCTCACCACTTTGTTGATCCCATTTTCTTACCGCCATTACTTTTGGTAAAACATCATGTTTCTCAACAAAGTTTTTAATGAATTGCCGAGACTGCAATATTTCCATTGCCATTGTCACTTTATCAACCTGCTGCTTACCCATACTAATGCCTGCCAAACTTGCCAAGCCGCCAAGTTCTTCACCAAACCCCTGGCCTTGCGCCTCTTCGGTTGGCGCTAATGTCGCCTCGGCTTTATAAATATTTGGTAAGCTTAACGAATAAAATACAGACGCCACTGCAAATACAAAGGTAATGGCAATAATCCACCACTTTCCTTCCCAGATAATGCCAAACAATTCGCGCAAGTCTATTTCATCTTCTTGCGAGTGAGGTGGCACATAGTAATTCGGCGGGTATTGTCCTGGCCCGTAAGGCACCGAGGACTGCTGATTATTATTCGAGCTTTGATTATCTTGTGTCATGTTTTTTCTTATCTAATCGTTGTTTGGCTAATCATTATTAAAAATATCGCGCGTATACACCTTCGCTTGCACGTCTTTTAAGTCATCGGCCAGCCGGTTACTGAGTATAATTTCCGACGCAGCTTTAAATTCTGTCAAGTTATTAATAACCCGCGAGTTATAGAAGCGTTCTTCTTTTAGCTCAGGTTCGTAAACCACAACTTCTATGCCTTTAGCTTTAATGCGCTTCATAACACCTTGAATGGCCGATGCCCTGAAGTTATCTGACCCCGACTTCATGACCAAACGGTACACACCCACTACTTTAGGTTGTTTTTCTATAATTTGCTCAGCAATGAAGTCCTTACGGGTACGGTTGGCATCCACAATCGATTTAATCATGGTTTGTGGTACGTCGTCGTAGTTAGCAAGGAGTTGCTTGGTGTCTTTTGGCAGGCAATAGCCACCGTAACCAAAACTGGGGTTGTTGTAATGCGAACCGATGCGCGGATCCAAACACACACCTTCAATAATTTGCTTGGTGTCTAAACCGTGCACTTCTGCGTAGGTGTCCAGTTCATTAAAATAAGCCACGCGCATGGCCAGATAAGTATTGGCGAACAGCTTAATGGCTTCGGCTTCAGTACTGTCGGTAAAGAGTGTTTCAATGTCTTGCTTTTCTGCGCCTTGCTTAAGCAAATTGGCAAAAGTTTCTGCGCGCTCTGAACGCTCACCGACAATAATGCGTGACGGATGCAGGTTGTCGTATAAAGCTTTGCCTTCGCGCAGGAATTCTGGCGAAAATAGAATGTTCTTGGTGCCGAACTTTTCTTTTAGCGACTGCGTATACCCAACCGGAATGGTCGATTTAATAACCATAACGGCATTAGGGTTCGCTTCCATAACCTGGCTTATTACGCTTTCAACGGTTTTGGTGTTGAAGTAATTAGTTTGCGGGTCGTAGTCGGTGGGGGTGGCGATAACCACAAACTCGGCACTTTGGTAGGCAGAATGTGCGTCGGTGGTTGCAGTGAGGTTAAGGGGCTTTTCCTGTAAAAAGTGCTGAATTTCTTTGTCGACAATAGGTGACTGTTTATTATTAATTTTTTTAATTCTTTCGTCGTCTATATCTACGGCGACAACACTATTTTTTTGTGCAAGGAGAACCGCATTGGATAAACCTACGTATCCTGTACCTGCTACTGCAATTTTCATTAGCTTTTAACCCTAAATGCAACGATTGGGCACGCTACCGCCCGTGAGTGTGCGGTTCCCACAGACCGATGGTGCTGCTGTTTTTGTTGTAATTTATGCTTCACTAAATTTAGATCAAGCGCGTATGATACCGCATGCAGCCCTTGGCCTACAAAGGCTTTATTGCAAAGTTTTGACGATATTTTAAGCGGTTGGTTCCTTTTGTTTTTCACCCTTTTGTCCTATGGCGGTTTCTCGCTCGTTTATGTAATCTCAATTTGTGGCCTGGCATTTACGTCAGGAACAGTATCTCACCTGACATAAATGTCAGGCTACAGGTATTAGGCAGGCACAGAAAATAGCAACACAAGGAACCAAAAACATGGATGTAATTCACCACGGCGCTTTTGAAGGGGTTACCGGCTCGTGCCACGAGCTTTTGTTAGACAGTAACCACTCACTGTTAATTGACTGCGGTTTGTTTCAGGGGGCTGAAACCTCGGGCTCGCGTGCCGACGCCAGCGCCCAGGAAATAGACTTTGATATCAGCAAGGTACAGGCATTGGTAGTAACCCACTGCCACATTGACCACGTAGGTCGCATACCATGGTTACTCATTGCGGGTTTCAACGGTCCTATTTATTGCACCAAAGCTACAGCGCTGTTACTACCGCTGGTTATTGAAGACGCCTTAAAAATAGGCTTAACCCGTAACGCTGAAATTATCGACGCGGTAATTGCCCGGCTGCGGCGCCAGCTAAACCCTGTTGCTTATCATCAATGGCTTGAATTGCCCGCCGAATTTGCTGCAGAGACTTTTAAACTGCGCTTTCGTCAGGCTGGCCATATTCTCGGTTCTTCTTATGTTGAAATTGAAAATGTGAAGACTCACTACCGTGTTGTGTTCTCTGGTGACTTAGGTTGTAAAAACACGCCTCTGCTTCCCGACCCTACGCCACTAGAGCGTGCGGACTTTCTGTTGCTGGAAAGTACCTACGGCGACAAAAACCATGAATCCCGCGCTGACCGTGCGCAGCGGTTAAAATCGGTAGTTGAGCGCTGTGTTGAAAATAAAGGCACCATTTTAATTCCGGCCTTTAGTATTGGCCGTACGCAGGAGCTTTTATATGAGCTGGAAGATATTATCCACCAGGCGCGTGAAGAAGAAGCGAAAACCGGCACGAAAAATCCTGTCTGGCATAAAATGACGGTAATTCTCGATTCCCCTCTGGCAGCGCAGTTTACTAAGCAGTACCGCGCAATGAAGGATTTATGGGACGAGGACGCCCACAAACGCCTAGATGAAGACCGCCACCCGCTTAATTTTGACCGCCTGCTGACTGTGGATGAGCACAGCGAACACGAGCGCATAGTGAACTACCTGCAAAGCAGTGGTGACCCCTGCATTGTCATTGCTGCCAGTGGTATGTGTACCGGCGGGCGTATGCTCAACTATTTAAAAGCCTTACTGCCCGACCCGCGCACCGATGTGCTGTTTGTGGGGTATCAGGCGGCCGGTACGCCGGGGCGTGACATTCAGACTTACGGCCCTAAAGGCGGCTATGTAGAATTAGACCATCAGCGCATTTGGATTAAAGCGGGCATTTATACCTTAGGCGGCTACTCCGCTCACGCCGACCAACAAGAGCTGCTGGACTTTATTGACGCCACCGAAGAACCGGTAAAGCGTATACGGTTAATTCATGGGGAGCCCGATGCGCGTGCGGCATTGGCAGCAAAGATAAAAGAGCGATACGGGGATGTGATCACGCCCACTTAATTGGCTGCCGACCATGCTCCTGCAGATAATCGTTGGCTTTACGAAAATGGTTGGCGTCGAAAAAGCCGCGGTGCGCTGACAACGGCGACGGGTGTGGTGCCGTTAGTATGCAATGCTTGTTGCCGTCTATTAAGGGGATTTTCTTTTGTGCGTGCGAGCCCCACAGTAAAAAGACCACATGCTCGGTGGCCTCAGACACTTTGCTAATAACGGTATCGGTAAAGGCTTCCCAGCCCCAACTGGCGTGACTGTGTGCTTTGCCCTGCTCTACGGTCAGTACGGTATTCAGCAGCAACACACCCTGCTCTGCCCAGCTGGTTAAATCACCGTGTTTTGGCAGTACGGTGTCGGGGTAGTCCATAGCTATGGCTTTGAACATATTGCGCAGCGAGGGCGGAAACTTAACGCCTTCGGGCACTGAAAAGCTTAACCCATGCGCCTGCCCGGGGCCGTGGTATGGGTCCTGCCCTAAAATAACCACTTTAATGTTTTCGGGCTCGGTCAGCTTCAGTGCGTTGAATACATCTTCTTTTGGTGGGTACACCACGCTTTGCTGACGCGCCTGTTCAACGCGCTGCCACAGTTCTTGAAAGTAGGGCTTTTGTTTTTCTTCGGCTAGGAGATCGCTCCAGGGCATATGGATGTTTCCGTTGTTATTGTTTTTGTATGATAAAACGATATGATCCTGATTCTCAACTAAAGATGCGCAAGGTTACCCATGTCTGAGCAAAGTCAGTTACCTAAAGTCAGTGTTTATTTAATTACGTTAAACGAAGGTCGCCACCTGGATGAAGTATTGGCCAGTGTAAAAGGCGCTGATGAAATTGTGCTGGTGGATTCGGGCTCAACCGATGACACACTCAGCATTGCCGAAAAGCACGGTGCCCGCATTATTCATCAGGACTGGTTAGGTTACGCCAGACAAAAGGCTTTTGCTTTGGAGCAGTGCCGTAACGACTGGGTAATTAACCTGGACGGCGATGAAGTATTGCCGGAAGGCGCTTTTGAGCAAATACAGCAGCGTATTGCCAAAGGCGATATTAATGGCATTTACCTGGCGCACGACGACATTTTTATGGGGCACTCACTGCCTTACCATCGGCATCACCGTTTCCGCAGGGTGTATCGTAAGTCGAAGTCGCAGTGGAATACGTCCACCAAAGTGCATGAGCACATTGAGGTAGAGCCGCCACTAGCACACTTGCCTATTGACGTTAAACACTACGGTTATGATTCGGCTCATGGTTATATGGACAAGCTGAACAAATACTCGTTGCTAAAGGCTAAGCAACGGGAAGAGCGCGGCAGGCACTGCAGCCTGGCGCGCGTGCTGCTGATATTCCCGCTGATGTTCATTAAGTTTTACTTTATTCGCCGCATGTTTTTAGCCGGATGGCGCGGCTTTATTAAAGCCAACATCGACGCGTTTCATTTTTTCCTGACCGAAGCCAAGCTATATGAACGCGCTTACCGACGTAAGCGCGGCGACGATGTTGAGAAGTCAGAGCATTAGCCCCTAACGATATTTATCAAACCAATGCAGGATATAAGCAACTTTGTTCATTAAGTTGCTGGGCCGCGCGTAAATACCGTGGCCTGAATCCTGAATGCGCACCATAGCGGTGTCCACGCCTTCCAGTTTCAGTGCCTGATAATACTGCTCGGTTTCTGACATGGGTGTTCTGTAGTCGTTTTCACCGGTCAGCAGCATGGTTGGCGTAGTCACATTACCCACGTAGCTAATAGGCGAATACTTCATGTAATGTTCCAGGTTGTCCCATGGCATGCCCGGGAACCAGTACTGATAGAAGAAGTTGTACATATCAGCCGTTAACACAAAGCTGTACCAGTTAATCACCGGCTTAGCCACAACCGCAGCTTTAAAACGGTCGGTATGACCGACTATCCAGGCGGTTAACACACCACCACCACTACCACCGGTGACAAACAGCTCGTCTTCGTTAATAAAGCCTTTGTCGATAACCGCGTCTACGCCGTCCATTAAGTCGTTGTAGTCGTGGCTTGGGTAGTTATGGTGAATTTCATTAGCAAAGTCGGAACCGTAGCTGGTGCTGCCGCGCGGGTTGGTGTACAGCACCACGTAGCCTGCCGCCGCAAATAACTGAATTTCAGCAGCAAAACGCGGACCATAATTGGTATGCGGGCCACCGTGAATTTCCAGCATTAACGGGTACTCTTTGTCTTTGTCGAAGCCCGGCGGGTAAGCAATCCAGCCTTGTAAGTCGATACCGTCAACACTGGATTTGTAGTTAATCTCTTCGACTTTGGCTAATTGTTTGTGGCCTAAGGCGTCTTCGTTCAAACGCGTTAGCTTCTGAACGTCACCGCTGTCCCATAACGCCAGCTCTGCCGGACGCATGGGGTTAGAGATGGTAAAGGCAATGCGATCACCCTTGGCAACGCTGAAGTCACCACCGCCGTATGGCCGACTGTACGACAATCCACCAACGCGGTCGGTCAGGTTCTTGTATTCGCCGTTTAAGTTGGTACGTGCCAGCTGGCCAACGCCATTGTTGTCGTAGGTGAAATAGATGCCTTGGCTGTCGGTATCCCAGGAAAACCCGGTAACGCTGCGGTCTAAATCGTCAGCCAGTACTTGCACATTTGAACCGTCCAACGCCATGACATAGAGTTTAGCTGCCTGAAAGCTCATTTTGGTGTCGTCGTAACCGGTAAAAGCAATTTTTTCGCCGTCTGGCGACACTTTTGGCGAGCTGTCCGGGCCATTACGGTCGGTAACCGCTGAAATTTCTTTACTGCTTAAGGTCAGACGGTAAATTTCACTGTTAACAGGCTGGCGAAAAGCGTCGTCGCGACGGTTCGCCGAAAAGAAAATGTGCTTGCTGTCGGGTGACCAGGCCAGCTGACCGCCATGGTTGAATTCGTCGTCGGTTAGCTGACGTGGCGAACCACCGGTTGCGGGCATAACATAAATTTGCTGATGACCGTCTTTTGCGTAGCCACCGCCGTCGAAGCGGTAATTGTCTTTGTCGACGTACTTAGGCGCTTCGGTCCAGTTAGCTCCTTCGGGTTTGCCCGGTAAGCTGACCGGAGCCGGCTTTGATTTTGGTGTGAACATGGAAAAAGCAATTTGGCTGCCATCGGGTGACCAGCTAAGGTTCGACGGCGCTTGTGTCAGCTGCGTTACTGCCGCACTGTCGCCAGAGTCTACCCAGTAGATATGCACCTGCGGTGAACCGGTTTCAGTAGAGACATAAGCTAAGCGATCACCATTTGGTGACCACACCGGCTGGCTTTCGCTGCCCTGCTCACCGGTTAACGGACGAATATCGCCGTCGGGCAGGCTGGCCCATAAACGCCCTACTTTACGGTCGTTGTTAATGTCCATGGACTGACGCACAAACACGGTCCATTCACCGCTGGGGTGAATAGTCGGCGAAGATGCGTATTCCAGCGTGAATACGTCTTCTAATTCAAACTTTTCCTGGGCTGCTACTGTGCCTGACAAGGCCAGTGCGGCTGCCGCAATTATCCATTTTTTCATTGTTGTTCCCCCGGAAAATAAAAAACCGCCTCGGTAGAGACGGTTTTATCGTGATTCACGGTGTGAATCAATGTATTAGAACGCGTAAGAGAAGCTGACTGACGCATAGTCACGGTCAGTGGTCGCATCGTAGTCACCGCCGGTGAAGGTGGTGTAACCCAGGCTCACTTTGTAAGTAGACAGGTAGTCCGCTACTAAGTTAACGCCCAGCGACTTACGGTCTTCAATAAAGTTGCTGTTTGGTGAGTAACCATTAACGTCGTGGTTAAACTGAACCACAGGCGTTAAACCCCAGCCCTGCCAAATGTCTTTGTATTCAAACTGGAAGCGGGTACGGTAGCCCCACGAGTTTGAAGTGACAAAGCCGTCGCAGTTCATGTCGGCCGGTGCACCAGTGTCTTCTGCACTTAAGCACTTACCATAAAGTGGCAAACGACCGTAGCGTTGTTCGTTCAGACCCGGTAAGTCATGTACTTGGTTAGTGGCAATTTCACCCACAAAGGTCATGCGGTCAGAACCCCACAGACGGTCAACAAAGCGCACAAAACTTACCTGCGCCTGACTAACGTCCATACGGTCGTAGCCGTGAGCTAACTCACCCAGTTCAGAGTTGTTAACACGGTCAGCAAAGGTGCTTGGCACGTTTGGACGCAAACCAGCGGTTAAAATTTCGGTGGTGTTAATTTGTACCGGCACACCGTCGCGGTAGCTGTACTCACCACCAACAGACCAAAGGCCTAAATTAGTGCTGAAGCTTAAACCGATGACACTGGTGTCTTCTGGGTATTCAATAACCAGACGAGGTCCGTCTACCGGATAGCCGTTAGGCGTTGACCAGGTATAGCCAAGTTGCTGACCCGCTGCGCCTGCCGCTTGCTGGAATGGACGCGGGTCCACTGTCCAGTTGTACGCCGAAATAATTGGCGTGTTGTTGTGCAGGTTCAGGTAGTAAACACCAAATTCTGTGTCTAAGTCCATTGAGTAGTAACGCAGGTTAGCACCCCATTGGCCGCTGTCTGAAGCTTCCAGCGTAGGGTTGCTGCCAATATAAGCGCCTGCTTGTACTGACTCGAAGTCACTTAGGTAGCTGTCTGGGTCACCTGGTACTAACTGTGGGTTCAGTGTGACTTTACCGCAGCCAGGGCCGCCGATGATATCGACACTTGAGAAATAAGTACCACAGCCGTCCAGTTTAGTGTTGTCCCACTCGTACTGGTAGAAAGCTTCTAAGTTTAAGGTATTGGTTAAGCCAATGCTGGTGCTCAACATGCCGACAGGTAACAGAGCTTCTTTAATTTCTGCGCCCGGACGACGTGCCGCGTTTACATCCAGCGGGTTAATGTCGTTAATACCGTTGAAAACGAAGGTACTTTCACCCCAGCTTAATACCTGGCGTCCTAAACGAACGCTGGCTGGCATATCGCCTAAGTCAAAGTTGGCGTAGACAAAGGCATCCAGTAATTCAACGCCTTTACCTTGAGAGTAGTCGTCGAATACGCTGTCGTTCAGTTTGGTGTCCGGGTAGTAGTTGTTACCCGGGTGACCGTGCGCCATGTTCTCTTCAGAAACGACGTGATCGTACCAATAGTTGAAACGAATAAAGGCACCGTGGCTTCCGCCATCAATGCTTAAATCGTGTACGCCTTTGACTACGGATGATACTAAATCACCTTTATCAAAGTTCAGGTTACCGTCGTCACCCACGCTTGACTGTGCCGTTCCGCCCTGGCGGTTGCCCGGATGCATCAGGTGGTTAGCCTGATCTTCCATACGCCATGCAGCGCCGTAAGACAGAATAGAGTCGAATTTAATTTCGTAATCGCCGACTTCGAAGTCAGCAGCCTGGCCTGATGCCGCAAAGCTCAGTGCAATGGCCGTAGCCAGAGGAAGTTTTTTTAGCATAGTTGTTCTTCTTTTCATTGTGAGCCACCTAATCCTTTAAACTTGTTTGGCGGTTATGTCTGAATCATGTCCGATGAGTTAAAAATATGCAAGTGTATGAACACGAAAATATAACAAGTTGTTGGAAAAAATGCGGGAAAATGTCGCTACTGACGCTAAAAATGGAGCGCCAGCAGCGAATCTAGAATGTTACAAAGACTCAGCAAATATTACAGTTTGCTGTTTAATTCAGGTAATACGTCGAACAAATCGGCCACTAAACCGTAGTCCGCCACCTGGAAGATTGGGGCTTCTTCGTCTTTGTTGATGGCAACAATGACTTTAGAGTCTTTCATACCGGCTAAGTGCTGGATAGCACCACTAATGCCGACCGCAATATAAAGCTGCGGAGCAACAATTTTACCGGTTTGACCCACCTGCATGTCGTTTGGTACGAAACCAGCGTCTACCGCGGCGCGTGATGCACCCACTGCAGCGCCCAGTTTGTCAGCTACGTCTTCCAGCAGGTGGAAGTTTTCGCCGTTCTGCATACCACGACCACCAGAAATAACGATTTCTGCTGAGGTCAGGTCAGGACGTTCAGACTCTGCCAGTTGTTCTTCAACAAACTCCGATTTGTCGTTGTTAAATACGGAGTCGATGTTTTCAACTTCGCCGCTACCGCCTTCTTCTGCGACAGCATCGAACGCTGTTGCACGAACGGTAATGACTTTAATTTTGTCTTCTGACTGCACAGTGGCAATGGCGTTACCTGCATAGATAGGACGCTTAAAGGTGTCGTCGCTTTCTACCGAGATAATGTCAGATACCTGTGCCACGTCTAACAACGCAGCAACGCGTGGCATGAAGTTTTTGCCGGTGGTTGTGGCCGGAGCCAGAATGTGGCTGTAGTTTTTGCCTAAGTCAGCAACCAGTTCACTGATGTTTTCAGCCAGCTGATGCTCGTAAGCTTCGTTATCTGCCAGCATGACTTTTTTCACGCCGTCGGCTTTTGCCACATTCTCAGCAACGGTTGAGCACCCTTTACCGGCAACCAGTACCTCGATGTCGCCACCGATTTTCTGTGCAGCGGCTAACGTTTTCAGCGTTGAAGGGTCAACCGCGTTATTGTCGTGTTCTGCTACCACTAAGATGCTCATAATACTTTCGCCTCGTTTTTCAGTTTGTCGACCAGCTCATCTACGTCAGCTACTTTCACGCCAGCGCTACGTTCCGCAGGCGTTTCAACTTTCAGCAGCTTAATAGTGCGCTTAACTTCCACACCCAGTTCGTCCGGGCTTGTGGTTTCCAGCGGCTTACGCTTGGCTTTCATGATGTTTGGCAGCGACGCGTAACGCGGTTCGTTCAGACGCAGGTCGGTAGTGACAATAGCCGGCAGGTTCAATTTAACGGTTTGCAGACCACCGTCAATTTCACGGGTGACGTTCACAAAGCCGTCGCCTACTTCCACTTTAGACGCGAAAGTACCCTGTGGCATACCGGTTAAGGCACCCAGCATCTGGCCAGTTTGGTTGTTGTCTGAGTCGATAGACTGTTTACCCAGAATAACCATGTCCGGCCCTTCTTTCTCTACCACACCTTTTAGAATTTTGGCGGCAGATAAAGAGTCCGGCATGTCGTCGGTTTCAACCTGAATAGCACGGTCTGCACCTAATGCCAGCGCAGTACGTAACTGCTCCTGTACCGCTTTAGGGCCAATAGAAACTACAACGACTTCGTCTGCTGTGCCGGCTTCTTTTAAGCGTACAGCTTCTTCTACGGCAATTTCGCAGAATGGGTTAAGTGCCATTTTGACGTTCGCCAAATCGACATCGGACTGATCTGGTTTAACACGCACCTTGACGTTGTAGTCAATGACGCGCTTAACCGCGACAAGTATCTTCATGTTGTCTTCCTTTTTCTGGAATGTTCTGAATGTTGGTCTTTATTGTGCTGTCATTATCCTAGACTGGCGTCGATCTCACAAGTTATGGGAGAATAAAACTCTATTGCCGTAAGGGAGAGTTTACATGACCAGCTGGGAACAGCTTTTTCGTCACTTAGTTCAACAAGCCAAAAGTCTACCAGAATATCCGGCAGAATGTCGTGATGACGATCATCTGGTGGGTGGCTGCGAGGCAAAGGTGTGGCTGTGGCTGGATACTTCTGACGTGGAGGCGGTAGTGATTCGCTTTGATTCTGAGTCTCGCATTGTGCGCGGGCTACTGGCACTACTGCAACAACGGCTGGACGGCTGCTCAGTAGCGGAAATAGCTGCCTTTGACATTGACGCCTTTTACCGCGCCGAAGGCCTGGACAACGCCCTAAGCCCCTCGCGCAGCAACGGCCTGTATCAGGTCGCCAAAACCCTGAAGCTAAGGGTTATTGAGGCGTGAGTGAGCGCTGAGGTTATAGGAGCTACTGCGGAGGACGCCCGTGAATACATCCCTGTAGGGCTTGGGCAGCGCCATCCTTGGCGCTGCACACCTCCGCAGTAGTTCCCATAACCATCGGGCGCGCTAATCGCCAAACTACACTTTTTTCAGCAAAACAGCGGTGGCTTGCATTGCAAAGCTACAGGTAACAACCATGGCGGCGCCAAAGCCGGAGCTGCAGTCCATGCGCATGGAGCCGGAGCCTGGTTTTTGAAGTGTGACTTCACCTTCCAGCTCACCGGAAATAACCGGGTAGCGCAATTGCTCTTCAGAATACACGCAGTCGACGCCCCATTTACGCTTGGGGTTCTTGGAAAAGCCGTAGTCGCGACGCAGTTGTGAGCGGACTTTCGCCAGTAGCGGGTCCTGCTTGGCTTTGGCTAAGTCACCGACGCGGATCATGCCCGGGTCTATTTGCCCACCAGCACCGCCGCACACCACCAGGCGTAGCTTGCGCCGTTTACACCAGGCCACTAGCGCAGCCTTGGTGTTCACACTATCTATGGCGTCCAGCACCGCATCGGCGCCGGTTAAATACTCTTCGAAGTTCTCGGGCAATAAAAAGTCATCAATAACCTTAACTTCGCAGTTTGGGTTAATGCTTTTCACCCGTTGAGCCAGCACCTCAGTTTTGAGCTGGCCAATGGTGTCATCGGTAGCCGGTAACTGACGGTTGATATTGGTGGTACAGACATCGTCTAAGTCAATGAGTGTGAGCTTGCCAATGCCGGTGCGCGCCAGTGCTTCCACCGCCCAGGAGCCAACGCCGCCAAGCCCGGCGATCACTATGTGTAACTGCTGAAAATGGTTAAGCGTTTGTTGTCCGTAAACACGGCTCACACCACCAAAACGCGGATCGGGGACTTCACTCATGACTGGGTTGTTCACTCACATCGTAGATAATAATGCCCACCTGATGAACTTCACCACGCGGGTTCTTAAGCGGAATTAGGGTCACGTTTTGATACATCCATTCGCTCTGCCCACTTATGGGCCGGCTATGGCGAAAACGAAACACGTAAGGACGTTGCTGCCAGGTAATAAACACCCGCGAGTTTAATTGCCGCACGCGGTCTATTTTACGCTGGAACCAGGCTTGGTCGATCCCCGGACAACAGCGGAATAAATTCTTGTCGCGCACTTCGCTGGGCCGCAGACCGCTGTGGTTCTGCATAAACTCATTCCACATCTGGATGTTGTTGTCGTTATCGACCACCACAATGCCCACATCAATGGCGCCCAGAATGCTCAGCTTGCTGTGCAGCTCGTCCATATCGTCTATCATTGGTCATCCTCTTCGCTTTGCAGCCAATGCGCCAGCTGCTGGTCGAGAATTTTCACAGCGTCCGCCGGGAACAGCAGTAAAAGGTCAAACGCCAGCTTATGTTCCGGCAACTGATAGCCAATTTCTATGGCCAGAATTTTCTGCCAGCGTTTTTCACCATGCTTCAGTAATTCTTGCATGGGCTGGTTCTCACCGAGTAATACCGGCTGCGACGCCGCAAACTCCACGTGCAACTGCTGACCCAAACCGTTCAAACAGGCAGAGGATAAAATAGACGCCACGTCCATTAACGACTCAATGCGTTGCTGCTTCACCGAGCCGCTTTCGCCCAGTTTTGCACCTAACAGCTTACCAATGTCGTCAATAGCCGCCTCATTAAAGAGCGTTAGGGCCTCACCTAAAATACCGCTGCCGGAAAACCCCTGACTCACCGCCGCCACTTGCTGTTTGGCGTCGATGGACTCTATGGCCATGTGCAGTTCTGAAGGCGCAATGAAGTTAACGTTAGGCACCGGTAGTTCAATAAAGGTGTCCAGCACCCGGGCTAAGTGATCGCCCGCCTGACCCATGGCAACGTTTGAAACCTCGCGGTATACATCGAGCGGGTTAGACGGCGCCTGAGTTTGTTGGTCGGCAACTTTAAGCTGACCACCGGCCGGCTGGTAAAGGCCGAACTGCTGCAACAGGGTTTGCACGTCTTCGGCTTTCATCGGCTTTTTCACAAAGGCCATGGCACCTAATGACTGCACGCGCTTTTGCGCCTCAGGCTGTATGTCACCCGACACCACAATAACCAGAGTTTCTAACTGCTCGTCTTTGATGGCCTGCAGAGTTTCGTAGCCGTCTTTTACCGGCATATTCAAATCCAGAAACAGGATTTCAGCACGCCCTTCACGCACACAAGTAAGCGCTTGCTCACCTTGCTCTGCCTGGTGCACCTCAGCGTCCCAGTCATCCGGCAGCGTGCGCAATAGCTGTTTCCGCGCCATTTTCGAGTCATCGCACAGGGTGACTTTTAGCGTCATAGATTGAAATTCCCGGCCTTTAAAAACATGCCCCTAGTTTAACCTATGGTGCAGTCTGACGCCATGTATGTGAACCTCAGACTACAGCAGTTTGATTCCGAAAAAGATCGATAAACAATAAAATTACGGTAGATTGATTCCGATTTATAAGCTATTCTTACCAAATTACAGCAACAAACTGCCGGATATTAATGAAAAACGTAACACTTCAACTATTTAACGAAGGAAAATGGTGGGACACTGCCAACATCAGCTTTGCCGGTGAACAGATGGCAAGTGGTGTTACTTTAGCTTATCTTCCACAATACATTAAGGACGTGCGCAGCTACGGCATGACAGACTGCTGGGCTTGTAGTGTTAACGCCCCCGTCACGATGACACCGATCGATTACGAAAGCTGGCCTGCATTACTTGACGATTTGCTGCCGGTAGGGAAGTCTCGGGACTGGTGGCTTAATTACCTCAATGTCAGTAGACGTAGCGAGTTTGAGCAGAATTATGCGTTACTGACCCACGCCTGTATGTCCCCCATTGGTAACCTGCGTATTAAAGAAGCCACTTCGCAACTGAACGCTCATAACACGCAGCGCTTTTCCATTAATGATGTTGCACAGTTACAACACGGTTTTCTGGAGTACGCAAATGAACAGGGGACTGCAGTAGGCGGTGCTACGGGGGCCGGTGGTGTTGCTCCCAAACTGCTGCTTATGGTTGAAAATAATGAGGTTTATATTGATGGTGACTTTGCCGGTAAACGGCTTTCTGCAACACCCTACCTGACCAAGTTTGCCCGGAATACTCGCTCTGCCAGAGACAATAATATTCTCCGCGCGGAAGGTGTCTTTTATCAGGTGCTGAGCAAGATACTGGAAGGTACCAGCATTGAGACAATTAATGTGTCTGGCATGATGACGCTGGAGCATGAATCTCAAGTAAGCCTTTGGCTTCCACGGTTTGACGTTCAAGTTGACAACTCAATAGCAACCAGGGTTGGCGTTGAAAGTATCTATTCGATGATTAATGCGGGACCCGGCAGTTACCAGGATCACTTTTTTGTCATGGAGAACATCTGGAATAAGATAAAAACCACCACCCAGATGTCGAGCCAGGAGTTTGCTAAACAGTATCTGGCAAGAGATTTATTGAATTTAGCTTTCGGAAATTCAGACAACCACGGGCGTAATATCTCATTTTTAAAATTAGAGGGTGATATTCAATTTGCCCCTATTTACGACTTTGCGCCGATGAAAGCCGACCCTGAAATGGTAACCCGTTTATTTAAGTGGGGAAAAGATTGTGAAGAAGGCGGCATAGTTCGCTTTGATAACGTGGTTAAAGAGCTTACAGAGTATTGCAAACCTGATGAGTTGATGGCGTTCCTGAACAGCTTAGCGGAAAAGTTAATTGGTGTTCCTGTTTTATTAGAGCAGCATGGTTGTCCTCGCGAAATACTGGAGTTCCCTGCCATTGGTTTTAACAACCTTGAAAGTAAATTAGCAAATTTCGGTGTACACAATGGATAATTTATCAATAGAAGAGCGCAGAGCGATAATAAAAGATATAGAAGAGGCATTGGCTAGTGGCGATATCTCTCTCGGAGCTGCAATTAAGAGAATCAGAACGGAATTATATGGGATGAATCAGGCTCATTACGCAAAATTTCTTGGGGTGGCCGATAGAACATTGCGCGACATTGAAAAAGGCAAGACCGATCCGCGTTTATCTATCGTTGAAAAACTGCTTGCTCCCGCCGGACTTCGGCTCAGTGCCAAGGCTGTTAACCATAAGCTGTAGCCTGATGCCATTGCATCAGGTACGATATAAAACATTACGCACAACACAATTTTATATAAAAAATGAAACAATACTTAGAGCTGTGCCAACGCATTGTCGACGAAGGTGTTTGGGTTAAAAACGAACGTACAGGCATTAACTGCCTAACGGTTATAAACGCCGACTTAGAGTACGACGTTGCCAACAACCAATTCCCACTCATTACCACCCGAAAGAGCTATTACAAGTCAGCTATTGCTGAGCTTTTGGGCTATTTGCGTGGCTACGACAGCGCGGCTCAGTTTCGCGATATTGGCTGCAAAACCTGGGACGCCAATGCCAATGAAAACCAGGCATGGCTGAATAACCCTAACCGCCAAGGCGAAGATGACATGGGTCGCGTTTACGGAGTACAGGGACGTTCATGGCAAAAACCGGACGGCAGCCACTTAGATCAGTTGAAAAAAGTAGTTAATAACCTGTCAAAAGGCATTGATGACCGCGGTGAAATAGTGACCTTCTATAACCCCGGCGAATTTGAATTGGGTTGTTTGCGCCCGTGCATGCATACCCACAACTTTTCGCTGTTAGGCGACACGCTTTACCTAACCTCATACCAACGCAGTTGCGATGTACCGCTGGGGCTTAACTTTAACCAAATTCAGTGCTTTGTTCTGCTGGCTTTGGTGGCACAGATTACCGGGCACAAGCCGGGCAAGGCGTATCACAAGATAGTGAACGCTCACATTTATGAAAACCAGTTGGAACTCATGCGCGACGTTCAGCTTAAGCGCGAGCCTTTTCCGTCGCCTCAGTTACACATTAACCCTGAAATTAAGTCTCTTGAAGATATTGAAACCTGGGTCAGCAAAGACGACTTCACCGTCAGTGGCTATCAGTGCCACGAACCAATAAAGTACCCATTTGCGGTATAACCCAATTAAGAGATTAGAACAGAGCTGGGGCTGATAAACGGCTGTTGGGGCGCATGTAAGCGTTATGAGTGTTGAGGGGCGCTATGTCAGAGTGTCGAAGGCCATGGATGGCCTTCGTCAAGCGTTCATGGATGAACTTGCAGCGTCTCTGGCATAGCGCCCCTTAACGCTCAAGCGAAACATCTGACCCAACAGCCGTGTCCCCAAGCCCCGTTTTAAGCGCGGGGCTTGGCACGAGCCATCAGAATGATACCCAGAATGATCATTGGCAGGGTCAGCCATTGGCCCATAGACATACCCAGAGACAGCAGGCCTAAGTGAGCGTCGGGTTCGCGGAAGAATTCGACAATAAAACGTGCAACTCCGTAGCCTAGCAGGAATAAGCCACTTACTGCACCAACGCCGCGCGGTTTGCGCTGAAACCAGATAATAACGGCAAACAACAGCAACCCTTCTAACAAGGCTTCGTATAACTGCGACGGATGCCGCGGTACCGGACCGCCGCTGGGGAAGTACATTGCCCACGGCACTTCGGCGGCACGGCCCCAGAGCTCGCCGTTAATAAAGTTACCAATGCGTCCGAAGAACAGCCCCATAGGCACTAATGGAGCGACAAAGTCGCCCACCTGCAGGAACGAACGTTGTTTTTTGCGGGCATAAAGGTACATAGCGGCAATAACACCCAGTAAACCGCCGTGGAAGGACATGCCGCCTTCGTGTATGTAAAACAGGTACAATGGGTTATCAACAAAGCGTTCGAACTGATAAAAGAATGTATAACCGACACGGCCGCCCACAATAACGCCAATAAAGCCCCAGAACAGCAAGTCACTGAATTGTTCTTTGCTCCAGTTTGGGTCTTTTTCGGTTTGACGCATGCCCCAGAAATAGGCAAAGGCAAAAGCGGCTAAGTACGCCAGGCCGTACCAGCGAATGTCGATAAACCCAATACTGAAAATAACAGGATCAATGGCGGGAAACTGCCAATAGTCATTTGACGGCACTGCGTGTACTCCCTGCTTTATGGTTAATTAAAAATAAGTTGTATGGCAACCAGAATAAGAAAGGCTGCAAATACGCGCTGCAGCTGTTTTACCGGTAATTTGTGCGCCAGTTTAGCACCCAGCGGAGCGAATAACACCGAGGCTACGGAAATGCCTACCCAGGCCGGTATGTTGATTAACCCAAAGGCACCGGTTTCACGGCCTGACAACCAGCCGTTTAAAATAAACATAACCACCGAGCTGCAGCCTATGATAAAACTGCCCAGCGATGAAATGGCAATAGCCTGGCGTACCGGTAGCCGCATACGGCTTAAAAAGGGCACGGTAAGCGCGCCGCCACCAATACCCACCAAGCCAGAAATGGTACCAATAATGTAACTGCCTAAAGCCACTAAACGCTTAGATACCGAGGTTAATGGCTCGCCGGTTTTCTGCGGAAACAGCATACGAATGGCCAGCGCAATTAATACAATGGAGAAAATGCGCTTTAACCAGTCGGGGTCAATAATGGTCACCAAAAACGCGCCGGTCATAGCGCCTAAAGATAACCCCGGAAGCACCCGAATAAGCCAGAAGTTTTCCATTAACCCGTGCTTTGCATGAGCGCGGGAAGCACTGGCAGTTGTCATACAAATGGTTGCCAGACTGGTAGCAATGGCGCTGGGCACAACAAGCTCGGGCGGTACACCAATAAGCGGCAGCAAGTAAATAAGCAGTGGCACAATGATTAAACCGCCACCAATGCCGAGCATACCGGCTAACAAGCCAGCGACTGCGCCACCGCCAATACACCAGAGCCAGGTCGTCAGTAGCATAGTTATTTACCCGCCCTGACAAAGCCGCCAAGTCCGATGCTTTCCATCTTGTCGGCTATCATTTTACGAATTTGGTCCGGATTACGCGCCTGTAATGCTTTTGCCAGCATGACATTCAGCGTGCTGGAGCGCACATTGCGCAAGATCCAGCGTACCCGATCCACGTTGTAACTGTTCATACTGAGCTGCCGGTAGCCCATAGCAACCAGCAGTAGCGCCCCCCCCGGGTCACCGGCCAGTTCGCCGCAGACACTTACGGGCTTGCCAATTTCTTCGCAGCGCCGGGCTATTTCATCCAGGCTGGCTAATACCGCCGGATGATACGCGTCATAAAGGTTAGCAACCCGACGGTTGTTTCTATCCACTGCCAGCAAGTACTGGGTTAAGTCGTTGCTGCCTACTGAGAAAAAGTCGACTTTACTGGCCATGGCCGGTAACTGATAAATAGCCGCCGGCACTTCTATCATGACGCCCAACTGCGGTTGGAACAGATTGACGCCCACTTCGCAGCCTTGCTCCTCGGCCACTTCAAAATACGCCTGCTTGATAAGCCGTGAGGCTTCGTCCACTTCGCTGGTACTGGTTATCATGGGCAGTAATATGCGCAAATTGCTTTTGCCGATACTGGCGCGCAGCATGGCACGAATTTGAATCAGGAAAATTTCCGGATGGTCCAGCGTTAACCGTATGCCACGCCAGCCCAGAAAAGGGTTATCCTCTTTTAGCGGAAAGTAAGGCAACGGCTTGTCGCCGCCCACATCCAATGTGCGCATAACCACCGGCTGGTCAGGAAACTGCTCCAGCACTTCCTGATACATTTCGGTTTGCTCGTCCTCGGTGGGCAGCTGGTCTCGCATCATGAACGGTATCTCAGAGCGATACAGGCCTACACCGTCTATATTCAGCGTTTTTAAGTAGTCGTGGGTAACGTCCAGCCCCAGGTTCAGGTGCAGACTAATGCGCTGGCCGTCCTGAGTTTCCGCCGGTAAGTGACTGTGCTCGGCAACAATGTCGCGCAACTCTTGTTCTTCTTCCGCCAGCTGATGGAACTCGGCTAAAACTTGCGCTGGTGGATCAATATAAATTTCACCGGTGTAGCCGTCTACCGCCAGCAGTTTGTCGGAGAAAAAGTGCAGCTCTATGTCATCAACGCCCAGCACTGCAGGAATGTTCATGCTACGCGCCATAATAGCGGCGTGCGAGTTACTGGAACCGTTTAACGAAATAATGCCGGCAATTTGCTCGCGTGGCAGCTCCGCCAACATGGACGCCGTGACTTCGTCCGCCACCAAAATGAAACTGTCCGGCAGGGGTTTACGTCTGCGTTGTCGGTTTTGCAGGTGCATCAGCACCCGTTGGCCTATGTCGCGTACGTCGGTTGCGCGCTCCTGCAGGTAAGAGTCTTCTAACGCCTCGAACTGCGCCACAAACTGTTCAACCACGTATTTTAATGCGGTTTGCGCGCGCCAGCCTTCTTTGATCATGTTTTCAACGGCGTCGCCCATACTGGCGGCGTCTAACATGCCCTGATACACATCGAATATGGCCAGGGTGTCGTCCGGCACTTGCCCGGCCATACGCATGGACAATTCTTTTAAGTCGGCACGGGTACGGGCTACGGCCTGGCGAAACTTACGAATTTCATGAATGGGTTTGTCCGAACGACGCGGCGTTACTTCGTCTAGCCTTGCTTCGGGTCGTGAGACATAAGCCTCGCCCACAGCAACACCTGCTGAGCCGGGCAGACCACGCAGACTGTGTATCCAGGGTGAGTGTTCACTGACCAGTAAACCTTTGGCGTCGGCGTGGGCGATAACTGCGGCCAGCTGAGCCGCCAGGGTAACAATGAAAGCTTCTTCTTCGCGGCTGAAGCTGCGGGCCACACTTTGATGAACCACAACAATACCCAGCACTTTACGGCGGTGGATAATGGGCGCGGCTAACAAGCCCCGGTAAATGCTTTCGTTGGTGTCGCTGAGTTTTTTGTTGGCGGGATGATTGCTGGCATCGGCAATGTTCAGGGGCTCTTCCCGTTGCGCCGCTAAACTGATGATACCTTCACCAAAGTCGACCCGAACAGGCTTGCCGTCTTCAGCGCGCAGACCGTCGCTGGCGGCCATAACAAACTGCTTTTGGTCGTTGTCGGCCAAAAACACACTGCAACTGTCGGTTTCTAAGGCTTCGCGCACCTGCCCCACCATGGTGTTTAACGCCATGCTGAAATCAGGTGCTTTGTTTACGCCCTCTACTATCCTTTGCAGTGTGACCAGCATCATGTTTATCGTTTGCGCCTGTGCTGACGCCCTCCCGAAGCACGAAATGGCATAGCGTGTGAGGCAAACTCTTTCATCACCCGACGATAAACATCGCGCTTGAAGGATACGACCTGCCGCACCGGATACCAATAACTGACCCAGCGCCAGCCATCAAATTCAGGATGACCTGAATGTAAAACATCTACGTCTTCTTCACGACATTTTAGTCGTAACAAAAACCACTTTTGCTTTTGTCCAACACACATGGGCCGTTGTTCACGTCGAATCAAGCGCTTTGGTAAGCGATAACGCAACCATTGACGGCTGGTGTACAGAATTTCAACCTGCTCCGGCTTTAACCCGACCTCTTCATAGAGTTCGCGGTACATTGCCTGCTCAGGGGTCTCGCCTTCATGAATTCCGCCTTGCGGAAACTGCCAGCTCTGCTGGTTGATTCGACGAGCCCAAAATACCTGCCCATGCCCGTTACAGATGACGATTCCTACGTTTGCCCGGAATCCTTCTGCATCTATCACGCGAGCATCCTCAATTATTCTCTGTTACAGTGGATTCTTCCATAAAGCCCGGTTGCGGGCAAATGCTGATTCACTATTTACGAAGAATTAAGTCATGACCCACAAGCCACAACGCCCTCAATCTATCGACGAACTGTTCCAGCGCGCCGCCGCTTTAGCCGGCCGTTCTTTTGCTGAACTGGCTGCAGAAACCGGGTTACAGGTACCTAAAGATTTGCGCCGCGACAAAGGCTGGGTTGGGCAACTGTTAGAGCTGCAACTGGGTGCTACTGCGGGCTCTAAGCCGACACAGGACTTCCCCGAACTTGGTGTGGAGCTCAAAACCCTGCCGGTAACCCCCGAAGGTGAGCCTTTAGAAACTACCTTTGTATGCACGGCTCCGCTGGTGAATATTCAGGGCGTCCAATGGGCCACTTCTAACGTACGAAATAAATTACAACAGGTGTTGTGGCTGCCCATTGATGGCCGCCGGGAGGTTCCTTTGGCGGAACGCGTGGTGGGCAGTGCTTTTTTATGGATACCCAGCGCCGGGGAAGAAGCCCTGCTGCGCAACGACTGGGAAGAGCACATGGACCGTATTGCGCTGGGACAGGTTGAGAGTATTACCGCGCGCCAGGGTGAAGCCATGCAAATTCGCCCTAAAGCGGCAGACGGTTCAGCGCTGACCGAGGCTATTGGCCCGGAGGGGACTATCATTGAAGTACGCCCCCGGGGTTTTTATTTGAAAAAAGAGTTCACCCGCAGAATATTGCAGCGGATGTTTGCATAAACAATGACGTAGCCTGACATTGATGTCAGGTGAGATGATCGTCAGCTTAGGAGGAACTATGCAATTTGATGTCAGCCCTCAGGCCCGACGCAACGCCCTGACTTTTTGTGGCTTAGCGCTTTTACTCTTTGCCTTGCTGGTATTTTTACATCTGATCCGCAACGACATTCCGGTTGGTTTATCGGTGGTATTGGGAGCGGCGTCCGGCATTCTGATGCTGCTGGGCATCGGCAAATTGATAGAACCGCCGGTGTCGTTGGTCATAACCCCCGAGGGCATTCGCTATTTGCACCGCCGTGGCCAGTGGGAGATCCGCTGGGAAAACATTATTCGCTATGACGTACCAAGGGTGAACCGGGTTATGGAGCTAGAAGACGCGCCATTTATTGGCTTTCGGCTTTACCACGTAGAGGAAGTTCTGGACGACATTTCACCCCGCTTAGCCTCTGCCCTGCTGTTTGAACAACGCCAGTTACTGACCATGGCGCTGCGGCACCAGGCTCCGGACCGGGAAGACTACACGCCTTACTTCGATATTCCGGACAGCTACATAAGCCCCGGCGGCAAGGTTTACAAAGGGCTTATTGGCGTATTTGGTAAACGCATGGAACAAATGCGGGAGCTGCTTGGCTACGACTTATACGTAAGCTCTGCGGCGCTGGACCGCGACATTTACGACTTTAAAGCGCATTTGCAGAAGTTACAGGCGAGCCGAAACGGTGATACGGATGCGTAATTACGGGAAATTAACGTCCTGAATAGCTTCCAGCATAGGCTTTTGAAAGTAATACCCCTGCATTAAAGTAATGCCGTTGTCGCGCAGGTATTTGTATTCGTCGTCGGTTTCAATGCCCTCGGCAATAAGCTGAATGCCAAGCTCTTCACCAATTTGTTGAATAGAGCGAACCAGGGTTTGTTTGACTTTATTCTGGCAAATATCACGAATCAGTTTCATGTCAATTTTCAGAATGTCGGGCTGAAAGTCGGCTAACAAATTCAGTCCGGCATAACCGGCACCAAAGTCGTCAATGGCTGTCTTGAAACCTTCTTTGCGGTAAGCTTCAAATACTTCAACTAAAAACTGCTGGCTGACTACTTGCTCCTGCTCAGTGACCTCAAAAATGATGTTATTACGATCAAAGTTGGTTCTCGTCGCCGTTTCCAGGGTTTTTGCCAGACAGGTTTCGGGCTCGTAAATGGCATTGGGCATAAAGTTAATGCTTAAATTACCCGGCAATTTAATGCGCGAAGCCGTTTCAATAGCTTTCACCCGACAACTTTGGTCAAAAGTGTATTTATTGTCTTCAGTCACTTGCCCCAGTATGCGGCCTGCGCCTTCACCATTTTCGCCACGTACCAAAGCCTCGTAAGCGAACACCGTTTTACTGGAGATGTCTACAATTGGCTGAAACGCCATTTTAATGCCAAACCCAAGAGGTTTGCGGCAGTTACAGGTTGGGCAAGCAGACATAGACTATCCTCAAAGAAGTTGTATAGCTCATACCGGACTAAAGTATCAGGTTTGAGAAAAAACGTAAAAACTGGGACTATCGATCAATAAAAATTGCGTTTTTATCAGAATACTGTATTAAGCATTCAACAGTTATTACAAGGTAGCACAATGACAACAATTGGCTGGCAAGAGTGGGGCGTACTTCCTGAGCTCCATATTAACCCAATTCATATGAAAGTTGATACTGGCGCGAAAACTTCGTGTTTGCATGCATTTAAATTAGAGCCATTTGAGCGTGACAATAAAGAGTGGCTGCGCATTTATATGCACCCGGAGCAAGGTTCACTGCGCGAGCAAATTTGCGAAGCACCGGTATTTGATAAACGTGAAGTGACCGATTCCGGCGGTCACACCGAGACCCGGTATGTGATCCGAACACGTTTACAACTGGGTACATTTGACGAGCTGGTGGAACTGACGTTAACTAACAGAGACACTATGAAATTTCGGATGTTATTAGGCCGACAAGCCATGCGTGGACATTTCATCGTCGACCCACAGGCCTCTCACTTATTAGGAGAACAACCATGAGAATTGCGATTTTGTCGCGTAACTCAGCGCTTTATTCAACACGCCGTTTGGTGGAAGCCGCTGAACAGCGTGGCCATGAGGTTGACGTACTTAACCCATTGCGGTGTTACATGGACATCAACGCACGCGAGTCGTCGATTCACAAACACGGTAAAGAACTGCCCGTTTATGACTGCGTGATCCCCCGTATTGGCGCGTCTGTTACTTTTTACGGCACAGCAGTGCTGCGCCAGTTTGAGATGATTGGCAGTTACCCATTAAATGAGTCTGTCGCCATTTCCCGTAGCCGCGACAAATTGCGCTCGCTGCAGCTTTTATCGCGCAAAGGTATTGGCCTTCCAACCACAGGCTTTGCCAGTCAGCCGCAGGACATTCCGGACTTAATTGACATGGTCGGCGGTGCGCCGCTGGTTATCAAGTTGCTGGAAGGCACTCAGGGTATTGGCGTTGTTTTGGCTGAAACTCGTCAGGCTGCGGAAAGCGTGATTGAAGCTTTCATGGGCCTGAAGTCGAACTTTATGGTGCAGGAGTACATTAAAGAAGCCGGTGGGGCTGACATTCGCTGTCTGGTTATTGGTGACAAAGTTATTGCGGCTATGAAGCGCCAGGCGAAAGCTGGTGAGTTTCGTTCTAACCTGCACCGCGGCGGCAGTGCTTCGCTGGTAAAACTGACACCCGCAGAGCGGGCAACGGCCGTTAAAGCAGCTAAGACTATGGGTCTGAATGTGGCTGGTGTGGATATCCTGCGCTCGAACCACGGGCCATTAGTCATGGAAGTGAATTCGTCACCCGGCCTTGAAGGCATAGAGCAAGCAACGGATAAAGACGTTGCCGGGCAAATTATCAGCTTCCTTGAGAAAAATGCCAAAGCCCATAAAACCCGTACCAAAGGGCGCGGCTAGAATGAAGCGTTTTGAAATTGGCGGTCAATGTGTAGAGCCCGGTTCGCATCAGCACATTACGCTGCCGGCGCTGCGTTTATACAACGACGCGCCGCTGGATCTACGTATTGATGTGTTTCATGGCACTAAGCCTGGCCCAGTATTACTGGTCAGTGCTGCCATTCACGGCGATGAACTGAATGGCATTGAAGTTTGCCGGCGTTTGATCAACACCGTGGATGCGCGCGAACTCAGCGGTACGCTGGTGGTAGTGCCTATTGTGAACTTATTTGGCTTTATTCAGCAGTCGCGCTACCTGCCTGACCGACGCGACTTGAACCGTTGCTTTCCGGGCTCAGAGCGCGGTGCAATGGGCAGTCGTATGGCCTATTTATTCAGTGAAGAGCTGGTAAAAAAGTCCACTCACATAGTGGATTTACATACCGGCGCCATTAACCGCAGCAACCTGCCACAAATTCGTGTTGATGTTGAAAACGAGAAAGCGCTGGCAATGGCAAAGGCTTTTAGTACCCCTGTTATTCTCCACTCGAAAGAGCGCGATGGTTCATTACGGTCTTTCGCCAACGAGCTCAACATTCCGTTGATTTTATACGAAGCCGGCGAAGCACTGCGCTTTGATGAAGCCTCGATAAGTGCCGGTGTTATTGGCGTACAGAACGTTATGAAGCACCTGAAGATAATGAAGGGCCGACGCCGCGGGCGCCGCGTTACCCCCGTTATTGCACGCCGTTCCACCTGGGTTCGGGCAGAGCGGGATGGTCTTATCATTCCAAAAGTTGAGCTGGGTCAAACCATTCAGAAGCAGCAAGTATTAGCGTTAAGTGTAAGCCCTCACGGTGGCGAAGGTGATGAGGTTGAATCTCCGGTGCGCGGTATTATCATAGGCTGCAGTAATATTCCGGTAGCGAATGAAGGCGAAGCCTTATTCAACGTAGCGCAATTTGATAAAGATACTATGTCGGATGCGACCGAAAGTGTGGGATCCTTTACTGAGGTGTATGAAAACAAGCCGTATGAGCAGTAATTTAGCAGACATTGATTTTAGTCAGGGCCTGCGCCATTGCGATGGTCAGGACAGTTTATACCGGGAAGTGCTGGTCTGTTATCTGGACCAGTTCCGTCCTCTGCTTGACGCGAACACACTACTAACAGACTCTGAGGCAGCGCGCTTACAACTCCATACGTTAAAAAGTTTGAGTGCAACGATAGGCGCCGCACCTTTAAGCAAATTGGCAGCACAACTTTTTGCTAAATGGCAGCAACAAGATGAACAACAACGCGCAGAAGCGATTAGACAAGTTAACACCAACCTGGCTTTAGTTAATGGCCAAATAGAGAACTATTGCAACAACGTTAATTTGGCCGATTAAAATTAATACAAAAGTTACTTAATATTCGTTAAAATGGCCCGATAAAAATAACAACAGCGATTAAAAAACAGGCGCCTTATGTCCAGTCCGGTCAGTTTCCGGGTTTCTGAAAGAGATGTTTACATCATTATTGATGCCGGTACACGTCCTTCAGAAGTCAAAGCAGAGCAGTTACAGAAAGCGTGGCAGGCTTCTGACTATTCGGCTGCAAAATTGCTGGACCCTCAAATGATGGCGCAAACCGCCACAAAATATGCCCAGCACTTCAGTAAAGACAGCAACAGCAGCATTTCTTTTCAGGTTATTATTGCCGAAATTTTTGACGCCGATCTGAACTTGCAGGTCAGCGACGATGACATGAAAGTAACCGCCAGCGGTATTGTTGGCTTTGGCGGTAAGGCGCTAACTCAGGAAGCAATAATAGCGAAGCTGAAAGAGAAGAAGGTAACTTCCGGTATTCAGCGCAAAGCCATTGATGCTTTGGTTGAACACACCAACGAAGCCCCTCCGGGTGCGGAATTATCAGTAACCGTGGCCAAAGGCAAATACCCCATAAACGGCAGTAATGCCAAGTTTAAGCCGCTGGCAGATGATGCCCGCAAGCGCGTACTCAGACCACAGCTTCGCGAAGACGGTACCGCCGACATGCGCGACTTAGGCGCTCAGGTTACTGTTGACCCGGAACAGCCGTTACTGCAAAAGATCCCTCCCAGCAAAGGCCGACCAGGTTTTACGGTTTTTGGCCAGGAGTTAGAGGCCCATGACGGCGAGGATCGCGACTTTAAACCCGGGGAAGGTACCCGTGTCAGTGAAACCGACAGCAATTTAATTGTTGCCGACCGTACCGGCATGCCCAGCTTTAACGATAACAGCGTGCAAGTTGACGATGTCATGCAACTAAATAATGTCGATGTCTCCACCGGGCACGTGAAATTTAAAGGCAGCGTCATTGTTAGTGGTAACGTCAGCGAAGGCATGAAAGTCACCTGCTCGGGTGATATCACCGTAGGTGGTTATGTCGACTCAGCTGAACTTTACGCCGACGGCAATATAACAGTACGCAAAGGCTGCATTGGTCGCCTGCTGAATTCCGGCGAAACCGCAGAGCATGACGAAGACGCCGATGACTGGATACCCGACGTTTCCACCAAACTGGTAGCGGGTGGCTCAATTTGGTGCGCCTATGCCCAATATTCCTGTTTAGACTCGCAAAATGGCGTACATACCGACAAGCAGCTGACTCATTGTCATGTCATAACCAAAGGTCAGTTGGCTATTGGTGGTGAGGGTCGCAACGCCCGCGGTAAATTGATAGGCGGCACCATTGAAACCTGTGATCACATTTATTGTGGCCAGTTAGGCGCACCTGCCGGAACCAAAACACGAATATACTGGTCATTGCCTCCGGTTGACCCACAGTCACTGGAACACTTAAAAAATATGCGCAGTGTGTTGGCTAAAACTCTGGCACGAATAAAAGTTGTACAACAGGGGCTGGACCGTTGCAAAACCTTGGAAGACGGTCCTAAAAAGCTTGAGTACGAGACCAAATTAAAAGGTGAGCTGCGTAAGCTCAAAGCGCGTATTGTTACTACCCGCATCAGCATCGACTCTGTACTGGAAGCGTTTGAGAACCATCCGGTACTGCGTACTATGGTCAGTAAAGAAGTGTTCCCCGGCATTTTGTTTATTTTTAAAGAAAAAAGCCTGCGCATAAAAGAACATCGCAATGGTACAATGTTCTTACTTCAGGACAAACAACTACGAGTAGACAGTCTGGTCTAAGCGGTAACTACTATGTCATCTGCAATTCTTTCTATGCTTGGGAGGCAATCCTCTCAACCCTGGACTTATGGTTCGTTGTTAGTGATTCACCCGGGCGGAGCAGAACTGGCAGGCCTGAGCAATAGTTCGGCCTGGTGTTTTCATGCCGGCCATGCCGATGCCTGGAAAGCGGCCGGACACAACGCTTTTTGTCAGGCACAGGCACCCGATTTAACCGCTTACGACGGCGTGTTAATGCTGGTAGCCAAAGAAAAAGAACTTAACCATTACTTATTAGAGCAACTGGCACTATTGCCGGCCAATACCCCTGTTTGGTTTGCTGGTGAAAAACGCTCCGGCATTCAGCCGTTAATGAAAAAGTTACCTGACTGGTTGCAACCGCCTCAGAAGCTGGCTTCAGCTAACCACTGTTTACTGTTTGCCAGCGCAAGAAACCATCAGGTACATGAACCGGCTCCTTTGGCCAGTTATGCTAAAACTCTGACTTATGAGCTGTATAACCAGCAGAAGTCTTTTGTCACTTTACCGGGTGTTTTCAGCCGTGAGCATATTGACCCTGCCACTCTGCTGCTGTTGCAGCATATTAATGATTTGCCCAAGGGCCGGGGCCTGGACTTTGCCTGCGGAGCCGGTGTTATTGCTCAGCAAGTTTCGCCACTGACCACTGAACTTATGGCGTGTGACGTGAGTCCTATTGCCATTGCTGCCAGCAGAATGACGTTGGAAAAAGAAGCAATAAATGCGGAGTTGCGTTTAGCCGACGGGATACCAGAAGACGCCGGACAGTTCGATTTTATTATTAGTAATCCGCCGTTTCATACCGGGCAGAAAACCGATTATGAAATTGCCCGGAAATTTATCAAAGATGCAAAGCAACACCTTAATAAACAAGGCGTTTTGAGAATTGTGGCAAACCGCTTCTTGCCCTGGCCCGAGGTTATTGAATCGGCTTTTACGCACTGTGATACCATTGCCGATGATGGTCGCTACCGCGTTTACCATGCAACTTATCGATAAATAACCGATTTTTCTGTTTAACCAATGCCTTTTTTGTTAACGCTTTGCTAACATCAATATACAAATAATTTTTTCAGAGACTGAGCCGTAGACTGAATGCATACTATTTCACTGAAGCGCATACTGATTTATATCGTGTTGTTGGTCACCAGCTTCGCGCTTCTTGTCGGTTTTACCGTCAATATTGTTAGCCAGGTTGCTCAGTACGAGAAGTCTCTGCATGAGCAGTCGCTTTCGTACGCCCGCATAGTTGCCGGTAATGCAGCCAGTAGTCTGGTGTTTAATGACAACGCAACCGAAAAGCAACGGCTAAACTCACTGCAAAACACTGACTTTATTCAGCACGTTCATGTCTACAAACTGGATGAAACCAGTAACGAGTTGACCTTTTTCTCCAGCTACAACAAACAGGGACTGGCTCCTATTCCGGCGCGCTTTTCAAAACTCGACCGACTGACCTCGCCGCAAATTCAGGACAACTACATTGAAGTGTCGCAGCCTGTAGTGCTGGATAGCGAAGTAATCGGTTATGTTTACTTACGTGGCTCACTGGAGCAGGCCCGTTTATTTATGTGGCGCTCTATTGGCATAGCCGCTGTGGTATTTGTGCTGACACTGCTGCTTTGTTGGTTAGTGACTCTGCGTTTAAGAAAAACCATTGTGACACCGCTCGACTCAGTCGTGGATGTCATTTCTCAGGTAGCGCGGGACAAGAATTACTCGCTGCGCCTGGCACCCTCGCAGCTGGTAGAGTTTGACATGATGGCACACGCCTTTAATACCATGCTGGACAGAGTGCAGCAGCATATCAGTCGTCAGCGCCGTGCCGAAGAAGAAGCCAGTCAGTTAAATACCGAGCTGGAGCGGCAGGTAACGCAGCGCACTCAAGCGCTGAAAGAATCGAACAGTGAGCTGTTAAAAACGCTGGAGCAGTTGCACCAGTATCAGGGGCAACTGGTTGAGTCGGAGAAAATGGCGTCGCTGGGCGACATGGTTGCCGGCATAGCGCACGAAGTTAACACACCCATTGGTTTGTCAGTAACGGCTTCGACCTTATTGCAGGACAAACTGACCGTTATGCAGGAAAAGTTTGACGAGAAACGCATTTCAACGTCTGAATTTGAGCGCTTTTTGAGTGACTGTGACGAAAACCTGCAAATTATTTACCGCAACTTAGGCCGCGCCGCCGACTTAGTGACTAGCTTTAAGCAAGTGGCCGTTGACCAGTCATCGGAAGTGGATCGCGACATTCATATTCCGTCTTTTATGAACGATGTTCTTATTTCGGTTAAACCGCGACGCCTTGACCCGGAAAAATTCCCAATTCGAATTTCTTGTCCGGACAACCTGACGGTACGCGCTAAGGCAGGACCGCTGAACCAGGTGCTGATAAATCTTATTGTGAACTCCATGATCCACGCTTTTGACGGCTACGACCACGGGCAAATTGATATTAGTTTTAGCATGCAGAACGACTCTGAGCTGGAAATGGTTTACGCCGATAACGGCAAAGGCGTGCCGAGCGATATCAGCCGTAAAATATTTGATCCCTTTGTCACCACCAAACGAGGTTCCGGCGGCAGTGGTTTGGGTCTGCATTTAGTTTATAACCTGGTGACTCAGGTATTAGGCGGTAACATTCACTTCTTTAGTGAGGAAAAGAACGGGGTGGAGTTTATTGTTCGTTTTCCCGTCACTTTAGTCAGCAATGCTTGAAAAATCTCAAACAAAAGTCATAATGTAACGTCATAACTTTTATAAATATAAGTTCAACACCGTACGCACAGCGACGAACTTTCCGGGAAAATCAACGCTTATGAATGCCAGAATATTGATTGTTGAAGACGAAGTTGTTACTCGCCAGACTCTTACCCGTCTATTCCAACAAGAAGGCTACGAAGTTTTTGATGCAGCTGATGGCCTGCAAATGGAAAACATCATGCGTCAGGAACGTGTTGATGTCGTAATCATGGACGTTAACCTGCCAGGCAAAAATGGTCTGGAACTTGCCGAGTCATTACGCGAAAGCGACAACATTGGCTTAATTTTCTTAACCGGGCGCGACAGCGAAGACGACCGCTTATTGGCTCTGGAACTGGGTGCTGATGATTACCTCATTAAGCCTTACAACCCGAAAGAGCTGACTATTCGCGTACGCAACCTGTGCCGTCGCATTGAAGCTTCACGCTCAAGCAATCCGGTTGAAAACAACAGTGTTGAGTTCCAGTTCCACGGTTGGCGTTTAAACAGCGACAGTCGCTGCCTGTACTCACCGGAAAACCAGATGTTCCGTCTGCCGAAAAGTGAATACCGCGCGTTAGAGCTGTTTTTGTCAAACCCGGGCCGTATCCTTGACCGCGAAACACTGGTTAAACGTATGCTGGACCGCGAACTTCGTCCAAATGACCGTACAGTTGACGTTGCCATTCGCCGTATTCGTCGTCATTTCGAGTCACACCCGGAAACGCCAAACCTGATTACCACCATCCATGGTGAAGGTTATCGTTTTATTGGTGAGGTTGATCAGCAAGCTCAGTGATGCTTCGCTAACCAGGCGTCAATTTGCTGCCGGTGCGGAATGACCGCATCGGCCCATTCTATTAACAGGCGTTCTGCCACTGGCCATTCCCAGTCTTCTTTCTCTACTCTTTCCATGTTTTTTGACAGAGCCGTTAAACCGACCGAACTACAAGCACCTTTCACTTTATGTGCCTGCTTGCGTAACTCGTCTTCGTTGCGTTCTTTAGCTGCCTGATGCAGTAGCTTAGCGTAGCTTTGAATAATACCGTCAAAGGTTGTAAGGGTTGCTTTTATGCCCTCGGCACCCAGAGTATCCAGGTATTGTTGCAACAGTTCGGTATCGATATCCGATTTTTCTGCCATCTTTGTGTGCTCCATCAATCCAAAACCCTATCCTCGGCGTATTCCTGTTTTGAGTCAACCACTGTGCACAGTGCACAGATAGAATCGATTAGGGCAATCGGTGTCACCTGGTTAAATTCTGCGATATAATGCCCACCTTTAGACTGAGCCAACTTGATCAAGATCAATCTGGCCGGACAATATTCACGAGACTTGGAGTTCACAACGAATGCCAACAGTTATGCCCGACGTAGCCAACCAAACGCAGGCCCAGACAGAGGGAGCCCTCGATTGGGTTGGCATGAGCAACATTGAAGTTCCACTTATGGTAGCCGCCGCCGGCGTACCAGAGCGCCCTGTGGCCGCTAAAGTGGAAGCTTTCGTCAACCTGAAGAACCCGAAAACCAAGGGTATCCATATGTCTCGCTTGTATTTATTGCTGGACAAACTCTCGACCGAAGGTGAACTCAGTCATGATACTTTGAAGCAGCTGCTGAATGACTTTATTGAAAGTCATAAAGACATCAGTGATCAGGCCTTTATTAAGTTTGATTTTGACTACCACTTACGCCGCAAGTCGCTGATAAGCAAAAAACAGGGCTGGAAAGCTTACCCGGTGACCTTAACCGGTCGCTACGATGCCGGAAAACTAAAGCTGGAGCTGTCTGTTGATGTGCCTTACTCGTCAACTTGCCCGTGCTCTGCAGCGTTAGCGCGTCAGTTAATTCAGGACGCCTTTAGTGCCCAGTTTGCCGGTCAGGAACAAGTTGATGCAGCCACCATGCACGAATGGTTAGGTTCGACCGAAGGTATTGTCGCTACACCACACAGCCAGCGTTCAATTGCTGAAGTTAAAGTGGCATTGAGCGAAAGCGTTACTGACTTTCCTATTGTGGAACTGATTGACGCTGTTGAAGATGCGCTGAAGACGCCGGTTCAGGCTGCAGTGAAACGTGAAGATGAGCAAGAGTTTGCCCGTTTGAACGGACAAAACCTAATGTTCTGTGAAGACGCATCGCGCCGCTTACAGCACCAGTTGAACCAAATGTCACACTTCCGTGACTTCTGGTTACGAGTGAACCACTACGAGTCGTTGCACGCACACGATGCTGTCAGTGTCACCACCAAAGGTATTCCGGGTGGTTATTCAGCCTAACCCGGCTTAAATTAATTCCATAAGCAGCCATTAGTGGCACAGCTTTTGCTTCACACCTCACAGAGCGTCAATTTTCTGATGAGGTGTGAAAATGGAAATTATCTTGTTGTTGTTTGTTGTTGTATTAATTGCGGTGGCCGTTATTGCCAGCCGAATGTCCGAAAACTACGTCCCCTACCCTTATAGACTAAAAGATACGACCCTGTGCACGGCTCAGGAAGACCAATTTTTGACACTGCTGGAAAAGTCGGTCGGCGATGATTTCCGTATTTTCACTAAAGTCCGCTTAAGCGATATTGTTACCGTGCGTTCCGGCTTGTCGGCAACTGCCCGTAAAGACGCGCACAACAAAGCCAGCCAGCGTATCCTTGACTATGTACTGTGCGACATTCACACCATGCAGGTAAAAGCTGCCATTGAGCTGGAACCCGGACAGTCTTCGCTGAATCAGCAAAAACGTAACTTGTTTTTGAAAAATACGTTAGCCGCAGCCGGCTTGCCGTTCCTGCGCTTTAAAGCCAAGCCGGGTTACCGTGTAGCTGAGCTACACGACTACATTCATGGCAAAATTCGTCAGGCCGAGCACGTTCGCGCAGCCGTACCAACCAATAGAGACAAAGATAACCAGCCGATTGCCGCTTAACCATGTCCGTGGCAGTATAGCTGCATGAACACGGAGCTTTTAAACGACATTCTGTTATCCCCTGTGACTCTCGCTCTGCTGGCATTGCTGGCAGAGCGCTGGTTTCCGTGGCCGGAACAATGGCATCCACTTGCCGTTTTCCGGCTAATGGCTTCCTACATGAGCGGCAAGGTGAACAAACCCGGACGCCCGGTCAGCCAACAACGTATTGCCGGTTTTCTGGCCTGGTTAACCATGTCACTGCTGGTGCTGCTGCCGGCGGCTATTGTCTTTGCCGGTGCCGAAGTGGAACTTGCCATTGGCTGGCTTATTCTATTGGTCAGTTTACGTCAGCAACCCGTTACTCATGCGGTGCGCCTGGCGGACAGCCACTTACAGCGGGGTCGTAAAAATGCCGCCCGCGCCTGGCTAAGCCGCGTCACCTGGCGCGACTGTGACTTACTCAGCGAACACGGCATTGCAAAAACCAGTCTGGAATTACGTGCCGCCAGTATTTTAGAGCACCGCTTCACCCCTTTATTCTTTTGGTTTATTGGCGGCCCTTTAGCAGCGCTTGGCGTACGTACTGTCTATGAATTGACTCAGATATGGCCCATTGCTCAGGCCCGTTACCGCCATTTTGGCCTGGCAACTCACTGGCTGTACACCATAAGCCACTTTTTCCCTTCGTTTTTACTGTCGCTGGCAGCGCGTTTTATGGCGTTGTTTCAGCCCAACAAGCCCAAACTGCAGTCGCTAAACCGTAACCCACTGTTCCCGACTGTGCTGCTCAGTTGGTTACAGAGTTTCAGTTATTGTCACCGGGTAAGCCTGGGCGGGCCTATACAAGTTCAGGGAATTCGTATTGCGCGACAGCGTTTTGACGGCCGTCCGGCAGAGTTGTTATTGCCCCGGGCGCAGCGCTGGCAAAGGCAATGGCAGATCTTTTTCATTGCTTGTCTGGTTATTGCACTTTTTGCTCTGTTCATTTATCGACCCTGACCGACTCATCGGGTATACTACGCGCCCTAATAAGGCAACCATTTAATACTATGAAAACCATTGATGTAATCGGCATTGGCAATGCGCTGGTGGATCAGGAGTTTGAGGTCACTGATGACTTCCTCCAAAAGCACAATTTGAAAAAAGGCATGATGGAGCTGATTGACGAAGACGCTCAAAATACTCTGATTGCCGAACTCAGCGAACTGGGTGAATTAAAAAAGCAGTGTGGGGGTGGCTCAGCCGCTAACTCGCTGGTGGCTTTTGCTCAGTTTGGCGGAAAAGCCTATTATTGTTGTAAAGTTGCAGACGATGAAGCGGGTATGTTTTACCGTCAGGACTTAGAACAAGTGGGTATTGAAACCAGCCTTAAAAAGCAGCAGAACCCGGGTATCACCGGTCGTTGCCTGGTCATGGTTACCCCGGATGCTGAACGCACTATGCGTACACACCTGGGCATTACCGCTGACTTGTCCACCGTTGAAATTGATGACCATGCGATTGCAGCAGCAAATTACCTTTATATTGAAGGTTATTTAATTACCTCGGAAATTGCCCGTGGTGCTATTCAGCATGCTAAAAAAGTGGCGCGCGATAACAACACCAAACTGGTTATGACCTGCTCTGACCCGGCAATGGTGAAATTTTTCCGCGACGGCATTGATGAAATTCTTGAGGGTGGTGTCGATTTAATGTTCTGTAACCGTGAGGAAGCAGAATTATTAACCGGTAAGGACGATCCTCAGGCGGCTTTAAGCGTATTACTAAAGCAAGCCGACACGGTTGCAATTACTCTGGGCAAAGATGGCGCCTTAATTGCTAACCGTGAGCGTCAGGTTCATGTTCCTGGGGTGCCGGTTAAAGCTATTGATACCAACGGTGCCGGCGATATGTTCGCAGGTGCTATGCTGTACGGTTTAACCCGTAATATGCCGTTAGAAGACGCAGGCCGTCTGGCCAGCCACGCGGCCGCTGAACTGGTTACCGAATTTGGTGCTCGACTGGATAAAGAGCGTCAACAGCAGTTAATTGAGCGTGTTATGAAGGCTCAAACCGCCTGAACTCATTACAAGTTCACCGACAAGATCACTGAAAAAGAGAGTCGCTATGAGTGTAGAAAATTCGCAAGACTACAAAGTTGCAGATATTAGCCTGGCAGAATGGGGTCGCAAGGAAATTGCGATTGCTGAGTCCGAAATGCCGGCGCTGATGACTATCCGCCGTAAATACGCTGACAGCAAACCACTGGCCGGAGCCCGCATTATTGGTTGTATCCATATGACCATTCAAACAGCCGTGCTGATTGAAACCTTGCTTGAGCTGGGCGCAGAAGTACGCTGGTCGTCGTGTAATATTTTCTCTACTCAGGACCACGCTGCTGCCGCTATGGCCGCTGCCGGTGTTCCGGTATTTGCCTGGAAAGGCGAAACTGAAGAAGAGTATGACTGGTGCTTAAAGCAAACTTGCCACAAAGACGGCGAGCTGTGGGATGCCAACATGATTCTGGATGACGGCGGTGATTTAACCCTGATGATCCACGACGAATTCCCACAAATGCTGGACAAAGTACACGGCATTACCGAAGAAACCACTACCGGCGTTCACCGCCTGCTGGATATGCTGGAAAAAGGCACTTTGAAAGTTCCGGCCATTAACGTGAACGACGCCGTAACTAAGTCAAAAAATGACAACAAATACGGTTGCCGCCACTCGCTGAACGACGCTATTAAGCGTTCAACTGACCACTTATTGTCAGGTAAAAAGGCTCTGGTTGTTGGTTACGGTGATGTGGGTAAAGGTTCTGCCGCAAGTCTGCGTCAGGAAGGCATGATTGTTAAGATCAGCGAAATTGACCCAATTTGTGCTATGCAGGCTTGCATGGACGGCTTTGAAGTGGTTTCTCCTTACATTGACGGTAACAACAAAGGTAATGGCGAGAACATTAACAAAGACTTGTTGGGCAATACCGACCTGATTGTCACCACAACCGGTAATATGGACGTGTGTGACCGTTATATGCTGGCAGCACTTAAGCCTACCGCTCTGGTTTGCAACATTGGCCACTTTGACAACGAAATTGACACGGCCTTTATGCGCAAAAACTGGCGCTGGGAAGAAATTAAGCCACAGGTACACAAAATTTATCGCTCAGACGATGATAACGACTACCTGATTCTGCTGGCCGAAGGCCGCTTGGTGAACCTGGGTAACGCAACCGGTCACCCAAGTCGTATTATGGATGGCTCTTTTGCTAACCAGGTACTGGCGCAGATTCACTTGTTTGGACAAAAGTTTGCCGACATGGACAAAAAGCAGCAGGAAGAATACCTGCGCGTAGAAGTTCTGCCGAAGCAACTGGACGAAGAAGTGGCACGTTACATGGTGCAGGGTTTTGGTGGCGTTATCACCAAGCTGACAGCGGATCAGGCCAACTACATTCACGTTGATGCAGAAGGTCCGTTTAAGACAGACGAGTACCGCTACTAATGAGCGATATCATTTATCGTGAAATAACGGCTGCCGATATGGCGGCCGTTATTGATCTGGCCAACGAAGTTCATGGTGACAACTACCTGAACGAAGACAGTTTTCAGCAGTATTTAGCCGGCGGTACCGCTGGTAACGTACAGTTGAACTGGATAGCCCTGCGCGGCGATACACCTTTAGGTATAAGAATTACCCTGGCCCCCGGACAATGGCCCATTGATGATTTTTGCACCCCTGACGCCTGGCCAATTCCGGCCGACAAACTGTGCTACTTTAAATGCGCCGCCGTATCGGAAAAGGCACGTGGCTTAGGCATAGGCAAAGAGTTGCTGTATCGCAGCATAGCTTCAGCCAAAGAGCTGGGCTGCCAGGGTGGCTTAGCGCATATTTGGATGCAAAGCCCCAAAAACAGCGCCTATGAATATTTCACCCGCTGCGGCGGTGAAATGATTAAACAACACGAAAAACGCTGGTACAAAGCCTCAGTAGAAGACGGCTACTATTGCCCTGTGTGCGACGGCACCTGCTACTGCGACGCCGGCGAAATGCTGCTGAAGTTCGATACGTAAGTCGAGCGCTGAGGTTGCATGGGCTATTGTGGAGGACGCCCGTGAATACATCCCTGTAGGGCTTGGGCAGCGCCATCCATGCCGCTGCACACCTCCACAATAGCCCATTGCAACCGTCGGGCGCGCTCTCTACCCGGCATCTCACGTAATCGCAGCAATTTATCGTAAACATGGATATGCTAGAAGGACAGGTCATTCACTTGAGAGCGTTACGAGTGTTGAAGGCCTCTGTGGCGGAGTGTCGAAGGCCATGGATGGCCTTCGTCAAGCCCTCATGGATGAGCTCGTCGCGTCTCCGCCACAGAGGCCTTCAATGCTCAAGCGAAGCAAGTGAATGACCTGTCCTTCTCTGCTTTAATAGGTGGTGATTATGTATGATTCTTTGGTTAATGCGCCTCCGGGGCCTCATGATGCTCCTGAGCCTAGTTATTGGCAGCAGCATACGCAGGCCAATTTTCCGGAGTGTGTTGATGCGCCGGAGGAAGTAGAGTTTGCTGTTATTGGAGCTGGGTATACTGGTTTAAATGCAGCCCGGGTTCTGGCTGAAAACGGGCACTCTGTTGCGGTGTTTGAGGCTAACCAATTAGCCTGGGGGTGTTCCTCCCGTAATGCTGGCTTTGTAATGAAAAGTACCGGTCGACTGGGCTTGTCAGCCTGGGCTGAACGCCTGGGCAACGAAGTTGCGCAAGGCATTGCCGCCGAACACCAGAAAGCGCTGAAGCTGGTTGAGGAAACGGTACAGGAGTGCCCTCAGCATTGTCAGCGCCAAAACGGTGGTTATCTGAAAATAGCGCATAAACCCGGCGCCATTGATCCGTTAAAGAAACAGTATGACCAGCTCAAACAATTTAACCAGCCGGTGGAATGGCTGACGCAAGAGCAATTGAGCAACCTGGTTTCCAGCCCGCAGGCTCATGCGGCTTTACGCTTCACCGACTGCTTTGCTCTGAACCCTATGTTATTAGCTGCCGCCACCGCCCGACGGGCCGTTGCAGCCGGTGCGCAGTTAGTTGAGCATTGCCCGGTAACAAAGGCGGTGTCGCTTGGCGGCAAAGGCGTGTATTTGCAAACCGCTAAAGGCGCTGTACGCGCCCGTAAGCTGTTAGTTTGTTCTAACGGCTATACCTCAGGGCAATTACTTCCGGAGCTTGCCAGTCGCTCGCTACCGGTACTGTCGAGCATTATTACCACCCCACCTCTGAGTAAAGAACAAGTTGAAAGCATTAAGCTGTCACCCCAGTACGCCATAATGGATACTCGCATACTGAAGTACTACTTCCGCTTACTGCCGGATAACCGCTTATTGTTTGGCGGCCGCGGTGCCATACAGGGGAAAAATGCCGCCGATGCTGTTTATGCCAAACGTCTGCTAACGGCTCTGCACCAGACCTTTCCGCAACTGCGGGATATCAACAAATGGGAACACTTCTGGAGTGGCTGGGTTAGTGTATCACTGGACGATTACCCGCGAATAGGCAAAGTAAAAGACAATATCTACGCCAGCATGGGTTACTGCGGCGCCGGTGTTAGCTTTACCGCCTTAGCAGGCCAGCGACTGGCAGAAGCCGCCATGGAACAACCCCTGCCCGAGCTACCGTACTACCAGTCACAACTAAAGCCCTTCCCACTGCCGCGCTTCCGCCGCCTGGGCCAATGGCTTTACTACCACTACGGCCGCCTACTCGACTGAGACGGGACAGGCTATTCACTTGTTTCGCTTGAGCATTGAAGGCTTCTGTGGCGGAGACGCGACGAGCTCATCCATGAGGGCTTGACGAAGGCCATCCATGGCCTTCGACACTCCGCCACAGAAGCCTTCAACACTCGTAGCGCTCACAAGTGAACAACCTGCCCCTTTAGACTCTCTCATAACGGCTTAAGTCGCTTCTTATCTGAAGCGGAAGATAGCGAGCGCGCCCAACGGTTACACAGGGCTATTGTGGAGGTGTGCAGCGCCATGGATGGCGCTGCCCAAGCCCTACAGGGATGTATTCACGGGCGTCCTCCACAATAGCCCTTGTAACCTCAGCGCTCGCTATTCTCCTCAGCTACAGGCCGAAGACGATTTTTTCGCTTTTGAGCATTCGGGCTATGTATTTCATGAGCAGCAATGCGGCTGCCAGGGTGGCAATTGCGCTGATGACCGTTCCCATGACGTTTACGTTTTCGCCTCGTATCAGTGACAGAAATGCCTGATGCTGACCGGTTAGCGGGAGATAGTAAAGGATTGGGTTTTTAAGGCGTGCGAATTCCACACCAAAAGAAGCTGCCATTGGAATGATCAGCAAGAAGCTGATGTAGGTTTGTGCTTCTTTGAAGTTCTTCGCCCGGAAGGACACGAACAACTGCAAGGCGGTAGCAAAGAGAGCTAACGGCACCAGCAGTATGAACATCAACGCCATCATACCGACACTGAAGTTCACGTTCATGCCAATTTCATGCAATGGCACGTAGGCAAAAATAATGGGAATAAGTACCAGTGACAGTATTGCCCCGAACAATGAGAAGGTTGTTGCAGTCAGTGCTTTACCGGTCACGATATCCCAGGTACTTAGTGGCTGACTCAGCAGAAACTCCAGTGAGTTACGCTCGCGTTCACCTGCACTAATGTCTATGGCGACGTTCATGCCGGACCAGAACACGGACAGAATAATAAAGACCAGCACACTGCCCATGATCAGAGCCGCCTTTGAGCCACGGGTTGCCAGGTCCTGTTTCTGCAGTTGTACCGGCTGAATCACGCGTGGGTCGACGCCGCGCAGTGTTAAACGGTATGCGGCTATTTGGCTTGAATAAGCCTGCACTGCCTGCTCTATTCGCTTAATATCGGTTTGCTGTTTTTGTGCGGACCAGTCTGCCCGTAAAGTCACTTCTACTGGTTCTGCTTTACGAACGCTTTCCTGCCAGTTTTCAGGCAAAGTAAGGACTATAGGCGTTTCGGTTTTTGCCCATTCACCCTGCTTCTGGACGACGCCTCGTTCATTAAGAAAATCAACCAGTTGTGGTGCGTTTTCTTCACCTTCAATAGTAATTTCAATGTCGGCTTTATCGGTCAGTTGCGTAATCAGAAAAAAGAATGCCACGGCCATTAACAGTGGTCCGAAAAAAGCATAAGACATAGCTGCCAGAACGGAACGCTTGTCTCGAATTGCATCACGAAATTCTTTTTTCCATACAGAGGTTAATGCACTCATCAGGCTGCTATCCCCTCGTCAGTACCAATTATCTTCACGAAGGCATCTTCCAGTTGTGGCTCGCCTGTCATGTCGCACAGCTCTTGTGGGGTTCCTTCTGCGGCAACTTTGCCGTTTGCCATAACCACCACCCGGTCACAAAGTGCTGCAACTTCCTGCATTACGTGGCTGGAAAACAGAATGCAGGTACCCTGCGCACGCTGCTCGCGCAGCACGTCTCGTAAAATACGGGTACTCATTACGTCCAGTCCGCGGCTGGGCTCATCAAGAATCAAGTGCTTAGGGTTATGCACCAGTGCCTGTGCCAACGCTACTTTCATTCTCTGGCCTTGCGAAAAACCGGCTGTACGTCTGTCGGCCAACTCTTTGATGTCGAGCTTTTCTATCACTTGTTCGACAGCTTGCTTTTGCTTGCTACCGGTAAGACCGTGAAGTCCGGCGAAGTAAGCCACTTGCTCACGTACCGTCAAACGCTCGTAAAGACCGAATTTGTCGGGAAATATGCCCAGATTACGGCGGGCATCAATGGGGTTCTGATTCGCATCGACACCTTCAATTTCAGCTTTACCGGTATCGGCCTGCAGTAATCCGTAAATAATACGCAAACAAGTGGTTTTACCGGCGCCATTAGGGCCAAGGAGCCCGGTAATTTCACCGTCTTTTGCCTGAAACGAGAGCGAATCCAGCGCTTGCACATTTTTAAATGTTTTTGTTAGTGCATCTACGTTTATCATCCCTTATAGCCCCGCTGCATTTTGGTTCAGTACGAAAGGCTTAAGACTCTGCTTAGTTAAGCAACTGCCATCTATATTTTCGATTGAGCCCTGCTCAATAAAATCCGCAACAAGTTGATTCGCACATGTATGGCTGGCAATGGTATGGCCTGCGTTTGGCGCAACTAAGTGCTTACTGTTGGGCAAAGTCCGGTGTGCAATCTCTCCCCATTCAGGCGGTGTTACCGGATCTAACTCACCGGATAATAACAATACCGGTTTGTCGCTAACGACAGGATCAGACCAGTAACCAGGTACACTCGATGAGCGCCAACCCGCACACATATCAACAAAGGCGTCGCCGGTGCGACTGCCAATAAATTGATTGTCGCCGTCTTGCTCAAGCAGCTCTGGTGTGGCTCGTGGTAGGTCTTCAGAACAGACGACCGACAACATCAACCCCAAATAGATACTGCTTTGAGACATGGTGCCACCCATGAGTCCAAGAATGGCATGGTAGTCTCCTGCCGCGGCAGAGTGGATAGCATAAGGTAAAAGCTGACGAGTGTTCGGGTGGTATAAAGCCACTCGCATAATGGAGCTGAAACGCCCTGGTGTCAGTTTAATTTCGAGAGGCTCGAAGGACAAAGGATCACGTGTTTCCAATAAGATATTCTGAGCTTCGAGTTCAGCCATCACCTCATAATATTCTTGTTCAAGCTTTGGAAATTTCTCACGGCACGCAGTTTGTTCTGTGCAGTCTTCTAACATGGCGTCAAATGCGTCAGCACCATGTTGACCAAAAGGACCAATAACAACCTGAGGTGGTGCAATTGCATCTAAAGTAGCGGTACGAACTGAGCCTGGAGCTTCACGCAAATAAGTCAGCCCTACCCGGGTGCCGTATGATCCGCCATACAAATTCAGTTGCTCAATTCCTAAATGTTCACGTACCCGTTCGAAGTCTTTTACCGCATTAACGGTGTGATATTGCGTTGTATCAGTATTAGGGTATTGCTTCAGGCATTCACGGCTCAACTCTGCAAGGTCTTGCTCATCGTCAGCGCGAATGAGTTCATCTGGCCGCTCGATATCGCATTTCAACGGATGACTTTTCCCTGTGCCGCGTTGATCGATTAAGAGAATATCCCGCTTCTGGCGCACTCCCTCAAACATTCGCGCTATCATTGGCGCAAGCTCTGTCGCCGCCTGCCCGGGCCCGCCTGCGAGAATAAGCATTGGATCAGCCTTGGCGCCTTCCTGAACTGCCGGCAGTACGGCGTAATAAATGCCGATATGCTTGCCTTCAGGCTGGTCATAATTTTCCGGAACTGACACCGTTCCACAATGCAATTGTTCCTGCACGCCGGGAAGATAACAGCTTGCAGCTTCGGTTGTTTTTGTCTGTGCCAAACTGCTCAGCGGAGCTAACCCCAATAACAGTACCGGCAAAGCTCGTGCCATCCATTGTTTCATAACGATTCCGTTTGTTTGCGTAACGGATCTATTGTCGTAGAGAACGGGGAAGAATTACAAGGTAAGTTACTGATTGAATTGTTAGAAGATGTAAAAAAGCCCGCAAACAGCGTTTGCGGGCTCTTGAAATACGCAATAAGTCTTTTAATTAAAAGCCAGCGCGTTCTTTAATTGCCTGAGCGATGGCGGTGTCGCCATGACCGTTAGACTGAGCCCACTCGTAGTCGCCTGAGCTTTGCAGTTCATCTACTGACAGACGACCAACGATGAAGCTACCAATTTCTTGTGAGCCGTTCGCCATTGCGAATTGCAGTAAGCTTTGTCCATTACACTGGATGCCGCTGTAGATATCACGTACACGGACACGAGAGTCACGCAGTTTCTTACGCATACGCATGGTGTCGTCACCTTGTACGTATGTGCACAAGCTCAAAGCTAATTCATTTGCTTCTGCGCTTTTTGAGAATGTTGCGCCTGTCGCTGCAACAGCAGCCATCAAGGTGCCTAATACAATCGCTTTCATGTAAAACCCCATCACAAGATTGTTCAAAAATTCATCAGGGATGATACTACGAACTCAAGCCTGCTGCAATGGCCTAAAATTGTTGTAAGTTACTGAATTTATAACTTCTTATTAACGTTTCCTGTCGAAAATAAGGGTACTGAAGTTATGTGAATTACGCTCGTCGGCGGCAAAGTTTTGCCGCTCTACCTCTTGCCAATCAGCGACTTGGAGATAGTCGGGAAAATAGGTATCGCCCTCAACATTTAGATCTATTTTAGTAACATATAGGCGGTCTGCGAGCGGTAAAAATTTTTCATAAATTTTTCCTCCACCAATGACCATAAGTTCATCAACCGGCCCTGCAGCCGCAATAGCTTGTTGCACACCAGATACCCAGATGACCTGACTGTCCTGATTTTCCGAACGATCCGTTCGACGGCTTAGAACGATATTTTTGCGCCCGGGTAAAGGTCGGCCAATTGATTCAAAGGTTCGTCGACCCATAACAATTGGCTTACCCAAAGTAATTTTTTTGAAATACTGCAACTCATCCGGAAGATGCCATGGCATTTTATTGTCTTTGCCGATAACCCGGTTATCTGCCATTGCAACCACTAGTGAGATTTTCATTCGGCGATACCCTTAATACGTAGCCTGACGTTTACGCCAGGAAACAATATCCCACCTGACATAAATGTCAGGCTACTTCTGATAAATGACTTCGACGTCGTGATCGTCATCATCGTCGTCGTCTTCGTCATCCTGCTCTTCTTCCAGCACTTCTTCGTGGTAGGTATCCCACATAAACTCAACTGGATCGGCTTCTTCCTGTTGTTCCGTGCTAGGTGCAGGTAAGGTCTCAAGGTACGAGATAACCTCACGACAAAGAGCATCACTGCCGCGTCCTTCTAACGCCGCAATTTGGAATACCGGGCCGTCCCAGTCCAGCGCTTTAACCAGCTCATCAACTTTTTCCTGAACTTCTTCGTCCAGCAGTAAGTCGACTTTATTGATGACCAGCCAGCGCGGTTTTTCTGCCAGTTTAGGACTGTATTTTTCCAGTTCATTGATGATGATACGTGCCTGCTCTGCAGGGTCGGTCTCATCAAAAGGTGCTAAGTCCACCAAATGCAGCAGTAAACGACAACGCTCCAGGTGTTTCAGGAAGCGAATACCCAGGCCAGCGCCTTCAGCGGCACCTTCGATAAGACCCGGGATATCGGCAATAACGAAACTTTGATGTGGTGCCGGACGCACAACCCCCAAATTAGGTATTAACGTGGTAAAGGGGTAGTCCGCTACTTTAGGACGCGCCGCTGAAACCGAACGAATAAAGGTCGATTTACCGGCGTTTGGCATACCCAGTAAGCCCACGTCGGCCAGCAACATGAGTTCAAGTTTTAATGAGCGCACTTCACCCGGAGTACCATCGGTTTTCTGCCGAGGAGCACGGTTCACACTGCTTTTAAAACGTGTATTACCTAAACCATGGAAGCCGCCTTTGGCGACCATTAACCGCTGACCATGTTGCGTCAAATCGCCAAGAACTTCGCCGGTGTCGACGTCGGTAGCGCGAGTACCCGGAGGAACCGGCAGCACAATATCGCTACCGCGTTTACCCGTACAGTTTTTACCCATACCATTTTGCCCACGCTCCGCTTTATGGAAGCGCTCAAAACGATAGTCGATAAGGGTATTCAGGTTTTCATCGGCTTGCAGGTAGACATCGCCACCATCGCCGCCGTCACCACCGTCGGGACCACCTTTGGGAATGTACTTCTCGCGACGGAAACTGATACAACCATTACCGCCGTCACCCGCATCTACGCGGACTTCTACTTCATCAACGAATTTCATCGCAATTTGCTACTTATCACTTAGAGAATACTGTGCAAAATTCTAGCACATATGAAAAAGCCCCGCCGTAAGGCAGGGCTTTCAGAACCGAAACTTTTCAGTTTATGTTCACGTTATTAGTCAGTAATAACGCTCACAAATTTACGGTTTTTGCTGCCCTTCACTTCAAAAGACACTTTGCCTTCTGAGGTTGCAAACAATGTATGGTCTTTACCAATACCTACGTTCGCTCCCGCGTGGAACTTAGTACCACGTTGACGAACCAGGATGTTGCCTGCTAATACAGACTCACCACCGAAGCGCTTAACACCGAGACGTTTACTCTCTGAGTCGCGACCGTTTTTAGTAGAACCACCAGCCTTTTTATGTGCCATGTCGTTACTCCTTAATTAGCTGTTGATACCAGTGATTTTCACTTCCGTGAACCACTGACGATGGCCTTGTTGACGACGAGAGTGCTTACGACGACGGAACTTAACGATTTTAATTTTATCGCCACGACCGTGATCAATCACTTCCGCTTTCACTTTACCACCGGATACGAACGGAGCACCGATGTTTACATCGTTGCCGTCAGAAACCATCAAAACCTGGTCGAATTCAACTACATCACCGGTAGCTGCTTCCAGTTTTTCCAGGCGGACGATTTGGCCTTCAGACACACGGTGCTGCTTACCGCCACTTTGGAATACTGCGTACATATTATTCTCCACAACCCTATTGGGCATCCAAATTCAAATCAGGGCGCGAATTGTACGTAATCCCGCCAGCGATCGCAACCCTTTATTTGAACTTAAAGGCTACGCCATCTGCCGCGCTTTGAGTTTCCGCGCCGCCTTAAATAGTGTACCATCCCTTTTCCGTTAAATTTTGTAAATAAACAGATATCTATGATGGATATGCAGTCCATTAACGCATTAGCCAAAGACGATATGCTTGGCGTAAATGCTTTAATAGGTGAACAACTTCAATCGGATGTTGCCTTAATTAACCAGTTAGGCCTCTATATTGTCAACAGTGGTGGTAAACGCTTACGCCCACTGCTTGCCATATTAGCTTGCCGAGCCCTGGGTTATGAAGGTAACGACCACCGCAAACTAGCGACAATTATCGAGTTTATTCATACCGCGACCCTGCTGCACGACGATGTCGTCGACGAGTCGGAGCTTCGCCGTGGACGTAAAACCGCTAATGCAGTATTCGGTAATGAAGCCAGCGTGCTGGTGGGTGACTTCCTTTATACCCGCGCTTTTCAGCTAATGGTCGATTTAGACTCCCTGCGGATTCTGCGGATTTTAGCGGATGCCACCAACGTTATTTCTGAAGGTGAAGTACTGCAGTTAATGAACTGTAACGACCCGGATACCTCAGAAGCCAGCTACTTCAATGTCATTTACGGAAAAACTGCTAAGCTGTTTGAAGCCGCAACTGAGCTGGCCGGCGTATTAACCGCACAGGACGAAAAAGTAACGCAGCAACTGGCCGATTACGGTCGTTACCTGGGTACCGCGTTTCAGTTGGTGGACGATTTACTGGATTACACCGCCGACAGCGAATCTATGGGCAAAAATGCCGGTGATGACTTAGCAGAAGGTAAGCCCACACTGCCGTTGTTATACGCCATGTGGCACGGCAACGAAACCGAGCAAAAGCTGATTCGCGAAGCCATTGAACAAGGCGACGGACGTGAGCACTTACAAACCGTGCTTACGGCTATGGAACGAACGGGAGCTTTGCAATACACCCGCGATAAAGCTTTAGAAGCCGCCGAACAAGCGCGCCAGTCATTAAGCGATCTCCCGGACTCCGACTACAAACAAGCCCTTCTCACCCTAACCCACCTGGCAGTGGACCGGGTGGCGTAAGAAATGTCTTGGGGGGGCAGGCTGTTGGCTTGCTTCGCTTGAGCATTGAAGGTTTCTATGGCGGAGACGCTACGAGCTCATCCATGAGGGCTTGACGAAGGCCATCCATGGCCTTCGACACTCCGCCATAGAAACCTTCAACACTCGTAACGCTCACAATCCAACAGCCTGCCCCTTTTAACCATCTTCTAGCCTGATAATTAAAAAGCTAACACTGTGTATCAATTGGAACATTTGAGCGTACATCTAGCTGGAAAAATATTGGGGAAGATCAGTATTGGCGAAAAGTCATTGCGGGTTATCTGGAGGTAGCCTGATATTCACATCAGGTGGAAAGTCCAAACATAGCTCCTGACTACATACCTTTCAGCAAGTAGCATGCAGATATTGGGGTTGGTCAGTATTGGCGATATGCCATTGTGGGTTATCTGGAGAAAGTGTGCAGCGCCAAGGATGGCGCTGCCCAAGCCTTACAGGGACGTACTTGCAGGCGTCTTTCGAAAGATAACCTGCAATGGCCAGCCAATGCTGGCCTGCCCCAATATTTTCAAGAGCGGATTACTGAAAGCTTAGCTGGCGAAGTCGATGCCTTTTTGGATGTCGCCTTTCAGGCCGTCGAGCATTTCGTCCATGCATTTCTGTTCGAAGGCACTAAGCTTGCCGTAAGACAGAATTTCTTCGGCGCCATTTTTGCCTAAGCGTACTGGCTGTGCGAAGAACTTAGCGTTGTCGCCTGGGCCTTCTACGTAAGTGCACTCAATAGTGTCCTGACCTTGCAGGCCTTTCAGCAATGACAATGCAAAGCGTGCTGCTGCCTGACCCATAGAAAGGGTTGCTGAACCGCCGCCGGCTTTTGCTTCAACGACTTCAGTACCTGCGTTCTGGATACGGTGAGTTAAGTCTTTGATTTCTTGCTCAGTAAACTCAACGCCTTCAACTTGTGACAGCAATGGCAGAATGGTTGTGCCGCTGTGGCCACCAATAACTGGCACGTTTACGTTTTCAGGGTTCAGACCACGTAGCTCGCCAACGAATGCTTCTGAACGGATAACGTCCAGAGTCGTTACACCAAACAGTTTACGCTTGTCGTAGCAACCTGCTTTTTTCAGGACTTCGGCAGCAATTGGTACTGTGGTGTTTACCGGGTTGGTGATGATACCAACACAGGCGTCAGGGCAGTTGTCTGCAACGCCTTGTACTAAGTTTTTAACGATGCCGGCGTTCATGTTGAACAGGTCAGAGCGATCCATACCTGGCTTACGAGGTACGCCGGCAGGAATTAATACGATGTCGCTGCCAACTAATGCTGACGCAAGATCATCTTTACCGAAGCCTGTTACTTTCACGTCGGTAGGGATGTGACTTAAGTCAACCGCTACACCTGGAACTACTGGCGCAACGTCATACAGCGATAATTCTGAACCTGCTGGTAACTGGGTTTTCAGAAGTAATGACAATGCCTGGCCGATACCACCGGCCGCACCTAATACGGCTACTTTCATCTCAGACTCCGTTTTTGTTAGTCAATTTTAACTGCATAAAAATGCAGAATTTGGCGCAAAACTGTACTCCAATATCACTAAAAATACAACTTTGCGCGGTACACATTCAGCACTCGAATAGCGCATCTATATGCAGTACACTGGGGGTTATTATAGCATGTAACCAGTATAGGAATTGAACTCTCTCATGGTGCAAGACACGTTACTCGAAGCTTTTAAAACCCTTCTTCGCGAAGAGCGTTATGGCTCACAGGGAGAAATTGTTAATGCCTTGAAAGCCGAGGGCTTTGATAACATTAGCCAGTCTAAAGTCTCGCGCATGTTGAGTAAGCAAGGCGCGGTTCGTACCCGCAATGCAAAGCAGGAAATGGTCTACTGCTTACCGCCCGACTTAGCGGTACCTTCCACTAAGGCACCATTAAGCCAGCTTGTACTGGATATTCAGCACAATGATGTCATGGTGATTATTCGCACCAGCCCGGGGGCGGCTCAGTTGATTGCCCGCTTGCTTGACTCTGTCGGTAAAAAAGAAGGTGTGCTTGGTACGATAGCCGGCGACGACACTATTTTTATCGCGCCGCTCAAAGTTGCTGATATCGACTTTACTCTGAAAAAGGTCCGGGAGTTGTTTGCCAGTCAGGCGGTATTACCTTCTTCCTGATCCGCTACTTCTTTGTTGTCTTCCATAAAACGCATTGAAGGCACAAAAAAGCCGCAGTTGGATACCGCTTGCGAATAATCCAGTAACGGATCGTAGGCCCCTTGTTCGTCGGCGTAATATCGATTTTTTAGCCACTGCACCACCATTTTCGGTGTGTGACTAAAATACATAGCGAGCAGCCCCTGTTCGCGCAGGTCACCCCAGGGCATATTCTGCCGCAGTAAAGGAATGGGTTGTTCATTGCCGTCCACTAGACGACTTTTGGCTGCATGTGTAACGCCTTCAATTTTAGCTTCGGATAAACGTTCGCCTGAGACTTTTTCACGCCCCATGAGTTGCTCTTGTTTTTCCGGGCCCAGGTAGTCCCAGCGGCGTAAGTCGTGACGAAACTTTTGTACGAACAAATAACTGCCATCCACAAAGTCGGCATCGTCTTTTTCTTCTACTAATGCCACCTTACGTTTGCTCATGCCCCTGGGGTTGTCAGGCGCATCGATAAAACCGGTCAAGTCGCGGCCGTCGAGATAACGGAAGGAACGAATTTGCTCGACCACTTCAATGTCATAACCAAACCATTCAATTAATGTGCGCCCGGCAAGGTAGTTAGCGTCGAAGCGGTCACAACGAATTTGAATGATGAGATCATAAGGGTGTCTTGGTGCTTCCCGGTCGCCGTCGGAAAGTTCGGGGAAAGCCTGCAAGTGAAGTGGCTTCTTGTGTGGGTAAAGAATGTCCCAGTAATCGGCGCCTATGCCGACAAAGCCTGTTAACATGGCTTCTGAGAAGCGGGCGTCAAGATCGCGTAAAATGGCTGGAAAGCGAGCCAGTTTACGGCGTAAACTTTCAACGTCGTCGCTCATGACATGACAAAACAACGTCAGACCATGCAGATTAGGTTCCGCGTAGACTCCTGACTGAGCTTTATCCACCCTATTCTCCCGTTTAACTGTTATTTTTGTGTGTTCGTTCTATTCGCTTTTACATTAAATAGCGCACGAGGCATTATAGAATGCCTGTATTCGTTATGACACCGCAAGGAAAAATCATGCGCAATCTGATACTTATTTTTGGTTTGCTTGGACTGACTGCCTGTGCGAGCACGGCAGACAATCAAACTCAGCGTAGCAGTGCTCAACAACAGACTCCGGCTGCTGAGTTTCATCAGTTGGCTGACACTATCTGGGAAGGACTGAATGAGTCCAGCGAAACCGAGCTGACCGATATGTCACCGGAAGCCTTAGAACAACGTTACCAACAACGCTCTGAGTGGCTTGAACAGCTGAACGCCGTTAACCTTAACGAGCTAAGCCGGGATGACCAGATAAACCATGCAATGATTCACTACACCTTAAAGAACAAGGTCGATGAGTACCGCTTTAATGCGCACTATATGCCATTAACCGCAGAAGGTAGCTTTCACAGCTCTTTAGCTTTCATGCCTTCTTATACGTCGTTTTCATCGGCGGAAGACTACCAGAATTACATAGCAAAACTGCGTTCAATTCCTCGTTACATGGAGCAGCAGACTCATTGGTTGCGTAAAGCGATTGAAGAAGGTTACACCCAGCCTGCAGCCGCTATGGCCGGTTTTGAAGAAAGTATACTGGCTTACATTGTGCAGGATGCTAAAGACAGCGTTTACTTCTCTCCTTTTACACACCAGCCGGGCTTTGTTGATAGCGAACAATGGGAGCAACTTAAAAGCGATGCATTAACCGCTATTGATGACCAGGTGATGCCAGCTTACGACGACTACTTTACCTTTATGGTTACCGAGTACTTGCCGAGTGCACGTGAAAGCATTGGTGCCAGCGAGCTACCCAATGGGGACGACTTTTATCAGAACCGTATTAAGCATTACACCACGCTGAATATGACCGCTGACGAAATTCATGAAATTGGTCTGCAGGAAGTTGCTCGCATTCGCGGTGAAATGCTGGAAGCCATTGAAGCAACCGGCTTCGATGGTGACTTTGACGAGTTTGTTGAGTTTTTACGTACCGACGACCAGTTCTATCCGGAAACAGCAGAAGAGTTGCTACAGTACGCCGCCTGGATAGCGAAGAAAATGGACGGTGAACTGCCTAAGCTTTTCAAAACCCTGCCGCGTAAACCTTATGGCATAGCTCCGGTTCCGGCTGAGATAGCACCGAAATACACAACCGGCCGCTATTCAGGTACCAACCGCGATGACCGCGCTGGTTTTTATTGGGTGAATACCTACGCGTTAGACCGCCGTCCGCTTTACCAGATGGAAGCGCTGACGCTGCACGAAGCGGTACCGGGTCATCATTTACAAAACGCGATTGCGGGTGAGTTAGAAGACTTGCCGGAATACCGTCAGCAGACCTACATTTCAGCTTTCGGTGAAGGCTGGGGTCTGTATTCTGAGTACTTAGGGCTGGAAGCGGGTTTTTATGAAGACCCTTACAGCAACTTTGGACGTTTAAGCTATGAAATGTGGCGGGCGGCACGCTTAGTGGTGGATACGGGTATGCATGCCAAAGGCTGGAGTCGTGAACGCGCAATGGACTTTATGGCCAACAACACCGCGTTGTCACTGCATAACGTGAAAACCGAAATTGACCGTTACATTACCTGGCCTGCGCAGGCACTTTCGTACAAGCTTGGCGAACTGACTATTAAGCGTTTACGCAACGAAGCAGAACAGCAGTTGGCTGATAAGTTCGACATTCGTGAATTCCACGATGCAGTACTGGAAAACGGCAGCGTGCCACTGAAAGTACTCGAGCAACACATCAACGACTGGATTGCTGAACAGAAATAGAACAGAACCCCCGCTATCAGGTAGGGGCAGGTTTTTCACTTATTTCGCTTGAGCATTGAGTACTTCTGTGACGGAGACGCTACGAGCTCATCCATGAGGGCTTGACGAAGGCCATCCATGGCCTTCGACACTCCGCCACAGAAGTACTCAACACTCATAACGCTCACAAGTGAAAAACCTGCCCTATCGACTTACGAACACACCGCTGACCAACACAGAACAATGACGTATCAGTTTTATTGCGCAGAGATCTCACTACAAAATCGTTATCTGGTAAACCAGCTCTTGGGTATTCTGTTTCTGTCGCAGAAAGGCCATGACGTAACTCGTTTTATCTTTCTCATCCAGACGAAACAAGATCTTATAATTATCTACTAGCATTACTCGATAGTCAGTGATACCTAACGTCTCAAGTTCATGAGAAATGGGGAATTGCAAAGGGTTATCGCCGAGTTTATTGGTGGCGAAATCAAGAAGTTGATGACCTAATCTAATAGCTTCTTCCTGGCCCAGAAAAGATTCCATATAGCGGGTTAAAACAGCCAGAGTCTTATAACTGAGCTCCGTAAAATGAACATCGTAGTTCATAACTGAGGACTAAAGCTCAAACTTCTTTGTACTGAGTTCACGCTCTAGCCTTTCTCTTGCTTCGCTAAGAGATAGAAGATTCTGATTTCGAATATCCCGTTCAGCCAGATTCATCAATTTAAGTGTCGCGATAGCTTCGTCTCTCTGTCGAGCGCTGGCTTCTGACTCAATACGGTATACCGGATTTCCACCCTGAGTGACAACAATAGGCTCTTCGACATTCAGTGACGCCGCATTTTGCTTAATGTAACTAATGGTTTTTATCTGCATAGATCTCTCCCGACTGAACAGTCTAAATATAGACTATAAACAGACCACCTGCAAGCCAGGATATCTCACCTGATGTGAACATCAGGCTACTGAATATCGGACACAAAAAAAACCGCCGAAGCGGTTTTATAAGTTGCTAATGAGTGCGCTCAACGGTTGCGAGGACTCTTAACGAGGTTTGCAGCGCCATGGATGGCGCTGCACAAGCCCTACAGGGAAGTACTTGCGGGCGTCCTCGTAAAGAGTTCTTGCAACCTAAGCACTCATTAAGCCACGTTAATGGTTGGGATGATGTTTTCCTTGGCCGCTTTCTCTGCGTCGCGGAAGGCATCCATCTGGTCGAAGTTCAGGTATTTATAAACTTCGCCAGCCATTGAGTTAATGTCCTGTGCGTACTCCAGGTATTCTTCCGGCGTTGGTAAGCGACCTACGATAGCACCAACCGCTGCCAATTCTGCAGAAGTCAGGTAAACGTTTGCGCCATCACCTAAGCGGTTCGGGAAGTTACGGGTTGAAGTAGACAGCACGGTTGCACCCGGCTCTACCCGTGCCTGGTTACCCATACACAATGAACAGCCCGGCATTTCAGTGCGAACACCGTTACGCTCATAAATGTCGTAATAACCTTCGGCTTCCAGCTGGGTTTTGTCCATTTTCGTTGGTGGTGCAATCCACAGACGGGTATTTAATGGGTCAGAGTTCTTCTCTAACAATTTACCCGCTGCGCGGAAGTGACCAATGTTGGTCATGCACGAACCGATGAAAACTTCATCGACGTTGTCGCCGGCAACTTCGCTTAAGAACTTCGCGTCGTCCGGGTCGTTCGGGCAACAAACGATAGGCTCTTTTATCTCGTTCAGGTCAATTTCGATAACCGTAGAGTAATCAGCGTCTTTGTCCGCACGCGTCAGCTCTGGGTTTTCTAACCATTCTTCCATCTTACGGGCACGACGTTCCAGCGTACGCGCATCGCCGTAGCCTTCGTTGATCATCCAACGCAGCATGGTGATGTTAGAGCGCAGGTACTCGGCAACCGACTCTTCTGACAGGTCGATGGTACAACCGGCCGCTGAACGCTCAGCAGAAGCGTCAGACAATTCAAATGCCTGCTCTACGGTTAAGTGATCAAGACCTTCAATTTCTAAGATACGACCCGAGAAGATGTTTTTCTTGCCGCGCTTATCAACGGTCAGGTGACCTTCTTTGATAGCAAACGCAGGAATGGCATGAACCAGATCACGTAAAGTAATACCCGGCTGCATTTCACCTTTGAAACGCACCAATACTGACTCAGGCATATCCAGTGGCATTACGCCGGTAGCTGCGGCGAACGCAACCAGACCAGAGCCTGCCGGGAATGAAATACCCAACGGGAAACGGGTGTGCGAGTCACCACCGGTACCAACGGTATCTGGCAACAACATACGGTTCAGCCAGCTGTGGATGATACCGTCGCCCGGACGTAAGCTTACGCCGCCACGGTTCATAATAAAGTCAGGCAAGGTGTGCTGAGTTTCAACGTCAACCGGCTTAGGATAAGCAGCGGTGTGACAGAAAGACTGCATAACCAGGTCTGAGTTAAAGCCAAGGCAGGCCAGGTCTTTTAACTCGTCACGGGTCATAGGACCGGTAGTGTCCTGAGAACCAACGGTAGTCATCTTAGGTTCACAGTATGCGCCCGGGCGAACACCTTCCATGCCACAAGCTTTACCGACCAGCTTCTGCGCCAGCGAGAAACCTTTACCGCTGTCTGCCGGTTGCTCTGGCTTACGGAATAAGTCAGATGGACCCATGCCCAGAGATTCACGTGCTTTTTCTGTCAGGCCACGGCCAATAATCAGGTTAATACGGCCACCGGCACGGACTTCATCTAAAATAACGCGAGACGCATAATCGTACTCAGCGATAACGTCGCCGACTTCGTTCTCGATTTTGCCTTCGTATGGGTAGATAGTGATGACATCACCCATGTTCATTTTTTCAACGTCGGCTTCAAACACCAACGCACCTGCGTCTTTCATGGTGTTGAAGAAAATTGGTGCGACTTTAGAGCCAATGCAGATACCGCCAGCACGCTTGTTTGGTGTGCCAGGCATGTCTTCGCCAATGTTCCACAATACTGAGTTGGTCGCTGATTTACGTGAAGAACCAGTACCCACTACGTCACCAACGAAGGCAACCGGGTGACCTTTTTCTTTTAATTCTTCAATTTGCTTGCCTGCATCAGTAATGCCTTCGCGTGGCATTTTGTACATAGCTTTGGCGTGCAAAGGAATGTCCGGACGAGACCAGGCATCGGGTGCCGGCGACAGGTCATCGGTATTCGTTTCGCCTGTCACTTTAAAGACGGTTGCTTTAATTGATTTAGGCAGCTCGTCGCTGTCGGTGAACCATTCAGCATTTGCCCAGGATTCAACCACTTCTTTCGCCAGCGCATTACCGGCTTTCATTTTCTCTTCCACGTCGTGGAAGGCGTCGAACATTAAGATGGTTTCTTTCAGCTCTTTAGCGGCCAGTTCAGCCAGCTGAGAGTCGTCCAGCAATTCCACCAAAGTGACGATGTTGTAGCCACCGTGCATATTGCCCAGCAATTTTACTGCGTATTCTTTGCTGACAACCGGGCTTTCAATTTCACCTTTTACAACGGCGCTTAAAAAGCCTGCTTTAACATAGGCAGCTTCATCCACACCCGGCGGTACACGCTCGGCCAGAAGCTCAACCAGGAATTCTTCCTCGCCTGCTGGCGGATTTTTCAGTAATTCCACTAAATCGGCTACTTGCTCGGCGTTTAATGGCTTCGGAGGGATGCCTTCTGCGGCGCGCTCTTCCACGTGCTGACGATATTCTTTAAGCACTGATATTACCTCTCATTTGCTTGCATGAATTCTAGACGGTTCACTAGTGCGGCGCATTATACGGATTTTGCTGTTAAATTCCCATGACGCAGGGCTATAAATCAGATAATTCAGGGTATAAACGGGATGAATGCGCCCGGGTTACGGGCGCGGTACTCTTTGGACTATGGCGTACATAACCGGAACAACAAACAGGGTTAGTACGGTAGCAAAACCCAACCCAAACATAATGACTGTTGCCATGCTGGCAAAGAAGTCATCAAACAGCAGCGGTATCATGCCTAAAATGGTGGTGGCTGCCGCCATTCCAACGGGACGAACACGACTGACGGCGGCATCGCTTAAGGCTTGAACCGCTTCTTTACCGGCGTCCAGTTCTGTATTGACCTGCTCCAGCAACACCACGCCGTTTTTAATCAGCATGCCGGACAAGCTCAGAAAACCGAGTAATGCCATAAAACCAAAAGGTTTATCCAGCAACAGCAGCCCGACAGTCACGCCAATAATAGACAGCGGGACTGTTGTCCAAAGCACCGCCGCCTGGCGGATACTGTTAAATAACAGCACGGTAATGATAAACATAACCAGGAAACCCATTGGCAGTGCGCCAAACAGTGCTTTTTCAGCCTTGCCCGAAGCTTCGTGTTCTCCGCCCCAGGTAAGCTCATAGCCCAGCGGCAACTCAATAGCTTCCAGTTCAGGTCGGACACGCTCAAATACCTGGGCCGCCGTTTCATCGGTCAGTAGATCATGGTCAGCCATAACAGTAAGCGTTCGCTTACGGTCTCGTCGCAATATGAGCGGGTCTTCCCAGGTTACATCTATCGAGCGCGCTACTTGCGCCAGTGGTACAAAGCGGTCAAACACCGGGCTGTAAATTTGTAATTCCTGCCAGTTGTCCAGATCAACACGTTCGGCAGCCGGGGCACGCTGTACTATTGGCAGCAAGTCAGTTCCATCGCGGTAAACACCGATTTGTCGGCCAACAAAGTTAGCTAACAGAAGATTGTTAACGTCTTCTTTAGTGATACCGGCGCGACGACCCGCCGCTTCGTCGTATTGTGGTCGCAGCAGCTTGGTTGGGTGGCGCCAGTCGGAGCGAATATTCACCGCCCCTTCGTCCTCGGCCAAAATACTCTGCGCTTTCTTACTTAATTGGCGCAATACGTCAATATCAGGTCCAGAGAAACGCGCTTCAATTTTTGCCGGAGTAGCCGGACCAATTTCAACCCGTATCAGTTTGTCCTCAACATCCGGATGCTCTTCACGAATACGCTGGCGAATGTCCTTCATTAACGCATCCATGCTGTCTTTGTCCTCTACCCGCACCAGCAACTGTGCGTAGCTCTCGTAACTTTTTTCCACCAGATAGGTCAGGGTAAAACGGGGCGCACCCTGGCCTATGGTGGTGGAGACCGAGGTCACTTCGCTTTTATCCAGCAGGTAGTCTTCCAGGCGCTTTGAATCCTGTTCGGTATGACGAATATCGGTGCCCTGTGGATACCAGAGATCCACATAGAAAAGCGGCGTTGTCGAAGGCGGAAAGAACGCCTGTTTCACCTGACCGAATCCGGCCACAGCAGCAACCAGCATTGCCAGCATCACCGCCATGCTGATAATGCGATGCCGCAGACAAACCGCCAGCATTTTTTTGTAGCCGCGGTATACCGGATGAGAGAAAACATCGTCCTGATCATCGCCATTACCAATGTCCTTCGCGGAGTATAAACGGTCGGCTAAAAACGGAATGAGGGTCAGAGCTGTTACCCAGCTCAATAGTAAAGAAATGAGCAGCACCCAGAATAAGCTTCCGGCAAACTCACCGGTAGCGTCTGATGACAAACCAATTGGGGCGAAGGCAATAATACCAATAATGGTTGCACCCAGTAGCGGCCACTGATTTTGCTTCACCACACTAACAGCGGCTTCTACTTTACTCATGCCCCGCCGCATACCAACCATAATGCCATCGGCAATGACAATGGCGTTGTCCACCAGCATACCCAGAGCAATAATGAGCGCTCCCAGCGATACTCGTTGCAGGTTAATGTCGCCCAGTCGCATGAAAATAAAGGTGCCAAGAACCGTTAACAATAATACGGTTCCAATAAGTAACCCACTGCGAAAACCCATGGTCAGCAGCAATGCAATAATGACAATAGCAACGGCTTCAACCAGGTTAAGCAGAAAGTCATTTACCGAGTTTTCGACCTGATGCGGTTGATCATAAATACGGTCTACCGACATTCCTATTGGTTTGGCATAATCCAGTTCATCCAGCCGTTTCTGGATACGCTCACCAACTTCAACCACGTTGACGTTGTCCGCAAAAGACAGCGCCAGCCACAGCGACGCCTGCCCGTTATAACGAACCACATGATCCGGAATCTCTTTGGTCTCCCGGTAGATGTTCGCTACATCATGCAAGTAGATGCGCTGCTCGGCCCCAGGGTTACTGATAACCAGCTTTTCCATATCTTCAACGTCGGCAAATTCGCCACTGGTGGCAATGCGCAAAGCTTCCTGGTCAACGGTTACCCGCCCGGCATTTGCTACGGCATTTTGCGTTTGCAGTAAACCGGCAATGCGGCTGGGTGGAATACCAAAGTTAGCCAGCCGTGAACGAGAAACTTCAACCACCACCTGTTCCTGTTGCTCGCCGGCCAACATGACCTTTCCAACCCCGTCAATCAGCACCAGTTCGCGACGCAGGAAGTCCGCGTAATGCTCAATGTCTTTATAGGAATAGTCTGGCCCGGTAATGGCCATCATCACGCCGTACACGTCGGCAAAGTCGTCACGAATAATAGGCTCGCCGGTTCCGGGGGGAAGCTGAGTTTTGGCGTCGTTAATTTTGCGCCGCAGTTCATCCCAAATTTGACGCAGGTGTTCAGCCCGGTAGATGCTTTTCATCTCGACCGTTATTTGCGATAAACCAGGCTTAGAAATGGACCGTACATGGTCGACGTAGCTGAGTTCCTGAATAGCGTTTTCCAGCCGGTACGTTACCTCTTCTTCCACCTGCTGCGCCGAGGCTCCGGAGTACGGCGTAATGACCATAGCCTGCTTAATGGTGAACTTAGGGTCTTCCAGCCGACCAAGCTGAGTAAGAGCAACCAGACCACCAATTAACAGAACCAGGAAAAACATCCAACTGGTGGTTTTCCGCTCCATACTGTACTTCGCAATATTCATTACAGCCCCCGTTCGCGTTGCCATTCACGAACTTGCTGATTTTCCTTCAGCTGATGGACACCGGCCACCACTATGATTTCACCGGCTTCGAGCCCATCCAGTACAGTGAGCCCATCGTTGGTCATTGGTCCGACATTCACCTTGCGCTTTTGTACACGCATGTCGTCGCTAACCACCCACACATAAGAAGCGTCCCGGCTTTCGGTAAAGACGGCTTTAGCCGGCACAACAATACCAATTTGAGAAGAGCGCAACACCTCATTAATATCGACAATAACTGTTGCCGTCATGCCCGGCAGCACATTGATGTCCTGCGGTTTAGGTAGCGTGAACACCACCTCATAGGTGTTGGTTGCGCCGTCGGATTGCGAGTCCCACTCTTTTAAATGAGCCGGGTAGGTAAAACCCGGCGCTGCGTCGAAGCGCACTTCCGGTTGATAGTCGGTCTGCTTTTTCACCTTGGCAAAAAGCTTTTCCGGCACATTAATACTGATATCAATGGCGTTGCTGATTTGCAAAGTAACAATGGGCTGCTTAGCCTGGATGTTTTCATAAGCTTCCACCGCCAGATTAGCAATGACACCGTCAAAAGGCGCGGTCAGTTCGGTATAGCGCAGGTTAGCTTTAGCGGTTTCGTAGTTTGATTTTGCAACTGCAAGCTCTGACTCAATTTGGTCAAATTGTCCTTCGGACATAACCCCTTCGCTCACCAGAACTTTATTGCGTTCGTATTGTGATAGCGCAAGTTCATACTGGGCTTTCGCCTGGTCCACCGCCAGTTGATAGTCGGTCGGGTCCAGACGGGCAATAAGCTCCCCTTGTTTTACTTCAGTACCAGGCCGCGCCGGCAGTTCAATAACTTCACCCGCTACACGAAAAGTCAGTTGAGCCACTTTCGCCGCTTCGACCACAGCCGGAAACTCTCGCAGACGAGGACCATTGGCTTCACTTACCTGCATTAACCTGGCAGGTCGCGCTTGCTGTTCTTCACCCACTTCGGCTTTTTCGCTGCAAGCCACGACAGTGGCAGCGGCAACGACAGTTAAGAATATTTTAAACCAGCGCATGACTTAAATTCCGTTTTTTCCGGGATGTTTGATGGCAATAAGTTTACCGCAAGTATAGTTACAGTTATATTGAATTAAAATTAAAAAGACCATCAGTAAAACTTAATGAATTTATCTCACCTTCACATGATGATCACCGTTGCCCGGCTTGGCAGCCTGCAGAAAACAGCTGAACAGCTCGGCCGCACACAATCGGCTGTGAGCATGGCATTAAAGAAGCTGGAAGAGAACGCGGGTTTTGCCTTGTTTAACCGTGATGGTTATCGTCTGGAGCTTACCGAACAGGGCCACCATTTTTTACGTCAGGCAGAAGAAGTGGTGCGCCAGCAGCAGCGCCTACAGTCATTGGCTAACCAACTGAAACACGGTGCAGAACCTTTGCTGACACTGTGCTATGACCATACCTGTGACAGCAAACTCTGGATGCCCAGCATTCAACACATTCAGCAACAATACCCTGCTACCGAGCTGCACGTGGATGGAGAATCACAAATGCGTGCCCTTAAGCGCATTGATAACGGTACCGCCGATTTAGCCCTGTGCCCCTGGCTGCCTTTGTTTCGTCAGTACGGTGACTTTGAAACCTTACCGGTGGCGCCGTTTGAATTAACGGTGGTTATGTCAGCCGCGCTGATGAAGGAGTTTGGTCGTATGCCGCAAAGCCGCCAGGATTTATTAGAGTTGCCAATGCTGGTTCCGCAGAACCTGGAAATTGGCATTAACTTAGACTCGGTATTGCGGCTGCCCAGCCAGCAGCGCATAAGAGTGAATGAGGTTAACACCCAGTTTGAACTGCTGATGGCCGGTTTTGGCTGGGGTATTATTCCAAAACACATTGCCAGTAATGCACTTAAAGAAGGCAAGTTGGTTGAAGTCAGTATCCCCGGATTCGTCCAGCAGGTGCGCTTGGAAATTCATTTGGTGCGCTCTGCAAACAGAACGCTGGGTCCTGCTGCCAATGCAATATGGCAGCGGTTTGCGTAACGCTATTGCTCCTGATGTGAACATCAGGCTACGTGCACCCTGTAGCCTGACATTTATGTCAGGTGAAATGCTGGATGGGAAGCACGATGCAAAATTGCGTTAGGTGCGATAGCAGATAGTGGGCGCGTCTGACGGTTGCTGCGAACCATTGAGGAGGTGTGCAGCGCCATGGATGGCGCTGCCCAAGCCCTACAGGGATGTATTTACGGGCGTCCTCCTCAATGGTTCCTGCAACCTCCAGCGCTCGCTATCTGCCACCTCACCTGACGTGAACGTCAGGCTACGCCGCATTATTTCCGGGCCAGGTAGAACACGGCAGGGATAACCAGCATAGAGATCAGCGGGGCTAAAACCATACCTCCTACCATGGGAGCGGCAATGCGCTGCATAACTTCGTTACCAACACCCCCGCCCAGCATTATCGGCAGTAGACCAACAATAATGGTCAGCACTGTCATGGCTTTAGGTCGTACGCGTAGCAACGCGCCTTCTTCTACCGCTGTCTTTAACTGGTTTTTATTGTAAGCCACGGCTTTCCAGGCATTGTTCAGGTACAACAACATAACCACGCCGAATTCCGCGGCGACACCGGCAAGAGCTATCATGCCGACAATAACCGCCAGTGACAGGTTGTAATCCAGCAAGTAAATCAACCACAGGCTGCCGGTTAAAGCCAAAGGCAAAGTGCCAATGACCAGCAGTGCCTGAGGTAACGAGCGGAAGGTCATATACAGCAACAACAGAATAACCAACAGCGTCAGCGGAATGATCTCTTTTAAATCACTTTCCACCTGTTGCATGGCTTTGTATTGCCCGGTCCAGCTCCAGTTGTAACCAACTGGAATTTCCATTTTAGCCATAGCACCGCTGACTTGATTAATGTAGTCGCTAACCGTGATGCCTTTCGCTGGTTCAATAAAAACCCAACTGCTTAAGCGGGCGTCTTCGCTTTTCAGCATGGCGGGTCCCTGAGTCACCCGAATGTCAGCAACATCGGACAGAGTAAGCCATTGTCCGGAGGCAGATTTCACCGGCAGGGTTTGCAGCTTCTCTATATGGTCGCGTTGCTCCCGGGGATAACGCAGATTAATAGGAAAACGCTCATTGCCCTGCACCGATGTCGCAATATTCGCTCCACCAATGGCGTACTGAATATGATCGTGAATGTCGCTTTGGCTAATGCCATAACGGGCGGCTTCACGCAGCTTCGGCTCTATTTCAATATAACGACCGCCACCAGAGCGTTCTGCAATGACCGAACCTGTCGCCCCCTCTTCAGAAAGCGTCTCTTCAATACGGGTAGCCAGCTTTTCTATTTCACGAAAGTCACTACCGCTGACTTTAATCGCTAACGGGGTTTTAACACCGGTAGCCAGCATTTCAATGCGGGTACGGATAGGTTGTACCCAGGCGTTGGTCACACCGGGTATCTGCACCCGCTCATCCAGCTCAGCAATAATGTCGTCCACGGTTATGCCATCACGCCACTCACTTTCAGGCTTTAGGGTAATGCTGGTTTCTATCATGGTCATTGGTGCCGGATCGGTAGCCGTGTCAGCACGACCAACTTTACCAAAAACACGCTCAACTTCAGGTTGTTCTGCAATGAGCTTATCGGTTTGCTGTAGCAACTCACCGGCACTTTCAACACTGATACCCGGCAATGTCGTCGGCATGTACATGAGGTCCCCCTCATGTAGCGGCGGCATCAGCTCGTAATTGAGCTCTTTATACGGGTGCCAGGCAGATGCAGTGATCAGAAGGGCCAGCACAATAATGGTTTTAGGAAACTTAAGTGTGAAAGCCAGCAGAGGTCGGTAAAGCGCAATTAAACCGCGCGACAGCCAGTTCTTTTCTTCGGCAGGTATTTTCCCACGCACCAATAACGCAATAAGCACCGGTATCAGTGTTACAGCAATAATAGCTGCCGCGGCCATGGCCAGAGTTTTGGTATAGGCTAAAGGTTCAAACAGACGCCCCTGTTGGCCTTGCAGCACAAACACCGGAACAAAACTGACGGTAATGACCAGTAGCGAGAAGAACAATGAAGGCCCCACTTCGCGACAGGCTTCATTAACAATTTTCAACCGCGCAGCACCTTTTGCGACTATCTGATGCCGTTCCTGATAGTTCTGCAGATGCTTGTGGGTGTTCTCTATCATGACAATGGCGGCATCTACCAGTGCCCCAATAGCAATAGCAATTCCCCCCAGGCTCATAATATTGGCGCTGATACCCAGCATGTTCATGATCCACACCGCGAACAGTACCGACAGCGGTAAGCTGATAATGGCCACCACCGCCGAGCGCGCATGCCAGAGAAACAAAATACACACCACAGCGACAAAGAACATTTCTTCAATGAGCTTGGTGGTGAGGTTGTCTGTCGATGCCTGGATCAGGCTTGAGCGGTCATAGGTCGGAACTACCTTAACGCCCTCGGGCAGGCCCTGCTTCAGCTCTTCCAGTTTCTCTTTAACGGCGGCAATAGTTTGTAGGGCATTTTCGCCATGGCGCATAACCACAATACCGCCCACGACTTCGCCGTCGCCGTTCAGCTCGGTAATGCCTCGGCGTACCTGGGGCCCAATGCGAATATCAGCCACTTCTTCCAGCAGCACCGTACCCTGCTGCTCTGAGGTGAGCGGCAACGGAATTTTGCGAATGTCTTCGACACTTTTCAAATACCCCAGGCCACGAACCATGTATTCAGCTTCGCCCATTTCAACCACAGAGCCACCTACTTCGTTATTGGCCTGCTGAATGGTTTGCTTTACCTGATTCAGGGTAAGGTTATAACGATGCAAGGCTTCCGGCTGAAGTACCACCTGATAGGTTTCGACCATACCGCCAACCGTGGCAATTTCTGCTACCCCCTGCACACTTTGCAGCTCCTGTTTTAGGAACCAGTTTTGCAGGCGGGTTAGTTCACCCAGGTTACGCTGGTTGGTCTCATCAACCAGTGCGTATTGATACACCCAGCCAATGCCGGATGCATCGGGACCTAACTCCGGCCGAACTTGGTCAGGAAGCTGGTTTTGCGCCTGATCCAGGTATTCGTTCACCCGGCTTCGGGCCCAGTAAGGGTCAGTGCCGTCTTCAAAAATAACGTAAACGTACGAGTCGCCAAAGAACGAAAACCCGCGTACTGAGGTGGCTTTAGGTACGGACAGCATCACACTCGAGAGCGGATAGGTCACCTGCTCCTCCACTACCGCCGGCGCTTGTCCCGGGTAATTGGTTTTGACGATAACCTGAACTTCTGACAAGTCCGGTATTGCGTCCAGTTTGGTTTGCTGCAGCGACTGCCAGGCCCAGAAAGCCAAACCTAAGAACAGCAGTAACACCATCCACGAGTTACGTATGGAGGCTTCAATAATACGAGCTAACATAAAACCTCCTAGTGGTTATGTTGTGGCGCAGGGGCATCATCGCTGCTATCCAGACCCAGACCTTGCAAGCTGGCCTCTGAGTCCAGAAGGAACTGACCCGAAGTGACCACTAACTCACCTTCCTGCAGGCCTTCTTCAATGGCAATTTCATTACCAACACGCAGTCCGGTCGTGACTTCGCGCACTTCAAATTCGCGCGCTCCGGATTTTACCACCACGCGGTTATTGGCGCCGGTGACAATTAAGCTGGCAACCGGCACAACCACAGCATCTCTTACTGGCTCCAGTTCAATATGAGCCGTCGCCCAGAGTCCTTCACGCAGCCGATCAATGGAGTCATTAACCGGAATACGGACTTTGATGGTCTGGGTTACCGGATCAACTTGCGGATAAATGTAGTCAATGGTGTTCATCCAGTGGGCGCCAGGGAAGTGCTCAGAAGAAATATGAGCCATTTGCCCGGTTTTTAACTGTTTACTGTAACGCGCCGGAACATCGGCAAAGAACCACAGCTGATTGTCCTGCGTCAGCGTCAGTAATTTAAGCCCGGGAGACACATACATGCCTTCCTGAATATCCAGACTGGTAATATAGCCCGACTCAGGTGCGTAGTAATCGACCACATATTCGGTTTCGCCACCTTGCTCAAGCGCTTTAATCTGCGCTTCGCTCATACCCAGCAAACGCAAACGTTGCTGCCCGCGGCGTTTAAAGCTTTGCTGGTTGTCACCGTTGCGGATATCCGAGAGTGAATCAAGCAGTTGCAGATAGTCGTCCTGTGCCACGACCAGGTCGGGTGCATACAGACTGTAGAGTTTATCGCCCTTTTCTACCCACTGACCTTCAACGTCAGCATGTAATTCCTCTACCCAGCCTTCCGCGCGGCTGTGGATATGCCGTTGTGCAGATTCCTGCCAGCGTACCTGAGCCTGCGCCATTAACTGAGGCTGCAAGTCTTTGCGCTGGGCCCTGGCCGTGGTTACCCGAATGGCCTGCTGACTGGACTCTGGGACGGTGAAGCTTTTTTCAGCTTCATGCTCAGAATGGTCCTGTTCAGGTTCTTTCTTGACCAAGTCCATACCGCAAATTGGGCAGGTTCCCGGCTCGTCACGAACCACCTGGCTGTGCATAGGGCACACATATTCGGTGCTCTGCCCGAACGGGTTTTGATCTTCTGAATGATTGTGTTCCTGAGCCAAAGTTAAAAATGGGATCAGGATTAATATAGCTATCCAATAACGCATGGTATTTCCTCGAAAACAACGGTTTAAGACGTAAAAACTGAGCTTAAACTGCGTGTTTCGGCGGACGTATCAGCGTTTCAGTAATAACCGGGAGGTTTGAATAGATAGGCTCGGCAGCGTGAGTGGAGGCTGCTGGCGAAAGTTGTTTGAATGGATTCATCAGTCCCAGTTGACCAGCGCAATGTTGTTCGCACTGCTGGCAAAAACTGTCTTCCATATCACTGCAGGGGGTTGCTTCTTCCTCGCAACAGTCGTGACTCTCACTCATTTGTTCTGATTGCATAGTAGAGTCAGACATTTGGGCAGGCATAGCATGCACCATTGGTGAGGTCATGGACCCCACCAAAAGTGTCATTGTAATTGCTATAACTGCCCAAAGTTTCTTCATATACGCATCTTACCAGATAATAACGCGGTTTTCAGGTGCGACGTACAACTCATCACCTTCTTCAACATCAAAGGCTTCGTAGAACGCCGGAACGTTAACTACGGTGCCGTTCACACGATACTCTGCTGGTGAATGCGGGTCGCTCATGACCTGCTCACGAACGGCGTCTTCACGGTATTTACCACGCCATACCTGTGCCCAGCCGATGAACACACGCTGTTCGCCGGTAAAGCCGTCAAGAACCGGTGCTTCTTCACCTTCTAATGACATTTTGTAGGCTTCGTACGCAATGGTCAGGCCGGCCAGGTCACCAATGTTCTCACCCAGAGTCAGATCACCATTGATATTAAGACCTTCAATTGGCTCATACTCACTGAACTGGTCAGACAGTTTTTGGCCGCGCTCATCAAAGGCTTGACGGTCTGCGTCGGTCCACCAGCTTTGCAGGTTACCGTCACCATCGTATTTAGAACCCTGGTCATCAAAGCCGTGGCCCATTTCATGGCCGATTACCGCACCAATACCACCGTAGTTCACCGCCATTTCTGCGTCCATATCAAAGAATGGAGGCTGCAAAATACCGGCCGGGAATACGATTTCGTTACGCACAGGACTGTAATAAGCATTAACCGTCTGTGGTGTCATACCCCAGTCTTCTTCGTCAACAGGACCGCCAATCTTGGCAATTTCTTCCTGATAGTTGAATTCAGCATAGGCTTTATAGTTTGCAACTAAGTCTGTGGCAGAAATTTCCAACTTACTGTAGTCGCGCCATTCGCTTGGGTAACCAACTTTAGGATCAAATTTTTCCAGCTTTTCTAAGGCTTTTTCTTTGGTCTCTTCAGTCATCCACTCCAGGTTACGTATTGACTGACCATAAGCGTCGCGAAGATTCTCAATCAAACCTTCCATTTTTTCTTTCGCTTCTGGCGGGAAGTATTCTTTAACGTACACCTGGCCTAAAACTTCACCTAACACACTGTTGGTTGCATCTACTGCACGTTTCCAACGCGGCTCTTGCTCTGGTGTTCCACGTAAAGTAGTACCGTAGAAGTCAAAGCGACGCTTACTGATGTCTTCGCTAAGTGCAGAGGCATACTCGTTAACCAGACGGAAACTTAAGTAGTCTCTCCACGCCTGTACGTCGACTTCACTAAACAGCTGCCCAAAGTCTTCAAAGTACGAGGGCTGACGGATGATCATGTTTTCAACGTGCGATAAATCAGACGTCTCAATGAAGCGCTTAAAGTTGAAGTTTGCCAGCATGTCGGACACTTCATCTGCGGATTTTTTATTATAAGTTTTGTCCGCATTACGGCTTTCTACACGACTCCACTGAACTTCAGCCAGCTGAGTTTCTAAATCCAGGATACGCTGTGCCGCTTCGCCGGCGTTTTCCACGCCAACCATGCTCAAAATGTCTTCTGCGTATTCGACGTAAGCGTTACGGAATTCTTCAAACTTCTCGTCGTCTTTTAGGTAGTAGTCACGGTCAGGCAGGCCTAAACCTGACTGAGAAACATACATAGCGTTAGTTTGTGGATCTTTCGCGTCTGGGTAGACATAAAAACCAAATGGAATTGATACACCACCACGGAACATGCGTGCCATATGCTCAGAAACAGAATCGTGGTTTTCCAACGCCTGAATGGCCGCTAAGTCATTCTGAATAGGCTTAGCGCCCAGTTCATTCAAGGTTTCCACGTCCATGAACGCATTGAAAAAGTCACCAATCTTACGCTCATTAGTGCCCGGCTCCGGGTTTTCCGCTGCGGCTTTTTCAATGATATCGCGTAAACGTTTCTGGTTTTGCTGGCGTAAATCGAAGAATGATCCGACAGATGAACGATCAGATGGAATTTCTGTTTTATCAATCCAGGTGCCATTAACGTACTGATACAGATCGTTCTCTGGCTTTACGCTGTGATCAAAGTTTTCTAAGACAACACCAGAGCTCAGTTCTTGTTTTGCTTTTTCAGCCTGCTGGGTTTGTTGCTTAGACTCTTCCTGCTGTGGTGAACATGCACCCAGCGTTAATGCCATAGAAACGCCTAGCGCTACAGCGGTCAATTTTTTCATCGATTGTTACCCTTTCTTTGAGTGTTCATTATTTTAACCACTCTAAACTAGCGCATTGTTAAATTCAGCGCAAAAAAAACGGCCACATTCGCGATGAATGCAGCCGTTTTACCGATGATTTATCGTAACAAAATGTTACTTCTTCTTTTTCGCCTTAGGATTCGGCATATCGGTAATGGAACCTTCATGAAGTTCTGCAGCTAAGCCGACTGACTCATGTAAGGTTGGGTGTGCATGAACGGTCAGAGCGATGTCTTCTGCGTCACAGCCCATTTCAATAGCCAGGCAAATTTCGCCAAGCAGCTCACCGGCGTTGGTACCACACATAGCACCACCAATAATCCGGTTGTTCTTATCAAAAATAAGCTTAGTCATGCCTTGCTGCGCGTTTGACGCAATAGCACGGCCTGAAGCTGACCATGGGAAGGTTACTGCATCGTACTCAATACCCTGATCTTTCGCTTCTTTTTCAGTAACGCCGGCCCATGCAACTTCCGGGTTGGTGTACATGATAGAAGGAATGACTTTAGGTTCGAAGAAGTGCTTCTTACCGGCAATAACTTCGGCTGCAACATGCGATTCGTGTACCGCTTTATGCGCCAGCATTGGCTGACCAACGATATCGCCGATAGCGAAGATGTGATCAACGTTAGTACGCATTTGGCTGTCAACATTGATGAAGCCACGGTCGTCAACCTTAACGCCTGCTTTGTCCGCATCAATTTTATTACCGTTTGGCGCGCGACCTACAGCAACCAGAACCGCGTCGTATTTCACCGGATCTTTTGGCGCTTTATCACCTTCAAAGGTGACGTAAACTCCGTCCTTTTTCGCCTCAACGTTGGTTGCTTTGGTGCTTAACATCACGTTTTCAAAGCGACCTTTAATTTGCTTGTTGAAGCTCTTAATAATGTCAGCGTCTGCTGGTGGCACCAGCTGATCAGTCATTTCAACCACATCAACTTTAGAGCCTAATGACGCGTAAACCTGACCCATTTCCAGAGCGATAATACCGCCACCTAACAACAGCATTTTCTTCGGAATTTCTTTCAATTCCAGTGCGTCAGTTGAGTCCCATACGCGGTCGTCGTCGTGTGGAATGAACGGCAATTTAATGGCCTGAGAACCTGCCGCTATAATGGCGTTATCAAATTTAACTTCGGTTTCGCCGTCGTCGCCTTCAACTTTAATGGTGTTGCTACCGGTAAATTTACCGTAACCGTTGACGATTTTTACCTTACGCATTTTCGACATCTGACCAAGGCCGCCGGTTAACTGACCAACCACTTTTTCTTTGTGCTTACGCAGCTTGTCCAGGTCAATCTTCGGCTCACCAAACTCAATGCCTTCTGCAGCCAGGTGTTGTGCTTCTTCAATGTGCTTGGTCATGTGCAGCAGTGCTTTTGACGGGATACAGCCAACATTAAGGCAAACACCGCCTAAGGTGCTGTAACGCTCAATCAAAACAACATCCAGACCCAAATCAGCTGCGCGGAAAGCTGCTGAATATCCACCTGGGCCCGAACCTAACACTACTACCTGTGTTGTAATTTTGTCGCTCATGTTAACCCCTTTTTTGTCACGACCAGTTGAGCCACCGGCCGCGGTCAGTCAACGCTAAATGTGGCGCTATTGTAGCGCGAATTAATTCGTATTTCCCGTCCAAATTGGTGCTTAAAGCACCAATTTGCGGATATCTCCCAGTACACCGCTTAAGTAAGCCGTAAAGCGAGCTGCTTCTGCACCGTCTATCACCCTATGGTCATAAGACAACGACAGAGGCAATGTCAGACGCGGCTCAAACTCTTTACCGTTCCATTTTGGCTTCATCTCGTTACGAGAAACACCCAATATGGCAACATCCGGTGCGTTTACTATTGGTGTAAAGGCTGTACCACCAATACCGCCAAGACTGGAAATTGAGAAACAGCCACCCTGCATATCAGTAGCTTTCAACTTACCGTCACGTGCTTTCGTGCTAATTTCGACCAGCTCTTCTGACAGCTCGTAAATGCCTTTTTGGTCAACATCGCGAATAACCGGAACAACCAGACCATTTGGTGTATCTACAGCAATACCAATGTGCACATACTTTTTCATGTACAAGGATTCGCCTGATTCCGACAACGAGGAGTTGAAGGTCGGGAACTCGCGCAGTGCTTTGGCACAAGCCTTAAGAATAAACACCAATGGCGTGATCTTGAAGCCAAGGTCTTTTTTCTTAGCCACTTCGTTTTCTGATTTACGGAAGTTTTCCAGCTCGGTGATATCCGCTTCGTCGAATTGCGTAACGTGCGGTATGGTCACCCAGTTGCGGTGCAGGTTAGGTCCTGACTTACGCTGAATGCGTGACAGTTGAACCTCTTCCACTTCACCAAACTTGCTGAAGTCGACCTTAGGTGGATCAATCACCTGCAGTCCACCACCGCCCTGACCAGTTGCGCCCGCAACGGCTTTCGGACGAGAGAGTTCGTATTTAACGAAATCCTGTACGTCTTCTTTCAGTATACGGTCTTTAGGTCCGCTGCCTTTGACTTGTGACAAGTCGACACCAAACTCACGCGCAACACGGCGTACCGCAGGCGACGCATGCAAAATACCTTCTTTTCGGTCGCTACGCTGACTTGGGTGATCAGGTACCGGCGGCTGGCGTTCGCTACTTGGCTTAGCACTGCTGCCGCTGTCTTTTCCTTTGTCCTGATCTTTGTCATCAGATTTCTTATCCGACTCCTTGCCAGACTCTGACTTCTCTTCCTTCGCAGAATCGTCTTCTTCTGCTTCGGAATCGTCAGCGCCACCGGATACTTTCAGTTTCGCAATGACAGAACCCTGCGACACTTTATCGCCGACATTGACCAGCATTTCTTCAATTTCACCGTCTTCCGGGCAAGGCACATCCATAGTGGCTTTGTCGGTTTCCAGTGTAATTAAGCCGTCTTCGGCAGAGACTGAGTCGCCTTTAGAGACCAAAATCTCAATAATTTCGACGTCTTCTTCATCACCAATGTCCGGGACTTCCACATCAATGACTTTACTCTCGCCTGAGGACTTCTTCGGCTCAGAAGATTCTTTCTTCTCTTCTTTGTCCTCATCTTTCGACTCAGACGCTTTTTCTTCGTCTTTATCGTCAGACTTGTCTTCTTTTTCCTCTGACTTTTCGTCTTCTTTCTCTTCTTCGTCATCCGAAGAGTCAGAGTCGCCGGCAGCTTCAACAATAGCCAGTACATCGCCTTCGCTGATGGTATCGCCAACTTTTACCTTCAGCTCAACAATTTTACCGCCTGAAGATGCCGGAATATCCATTGACGCTTTGTCACTCTCAACCGTCACAATACCGTCTTCTTGTTCAACGGTATCGCCTTTACTGACGAGAATTTCAATGACTTCTACTTCTTCTCCGCCCACGTCGGGGACTTTGAGTTCGATTTGATCGGCCATCTCAGTACCTCCTTACGCCAAACGTGGGTTGAGTTTGTCAGTGTCGATATCGTAGTCTTTGATAGCTTTCGCTACCACTTTCTTATCGATATCACCTTGATCCGCTAACTCTTTTAGCGCAGCAACCACAATGTATTGCGGATTAATCTCAAAATGCTTACGCAAGTTAGCGCGGCTGTCCGAGCGTCCAAAACCGTCGGTACCCAGTACACGGTAAGAGGTTGGAACCCAGGCACGAACCTGATCAGCATACAACTTGATGTAGTCGGTTGCTGCTACAGCAGGTCCTTTCGCTTTCTTCATGGCTTGTGTGATATAAGCTTCTTTTTCTTTCTTCTCCGGATGCAGCATGTTCCAGCGGTCGGTATCCAGACCGTCACGCGCCAGCTCGTTGAACGAGGTCACACTGTAAACCGTTGAGTTAATGTCGTAGTCTTCCGACAGAATTTTCGCCGCTTCGCGCACTTGCTGCAAAATAGTACCACTACCAAGCAACTGCACATCGCCTTTGGCTTTTTTCTTCGCTTTTACTTTATCCAGCTCGTAAATACCTTTTACGATGCCCTCTTCGACGCCTTCCGGCATTTCTGGCTGATGATAGTTTTCATTCATTACGGTGAGGTAATAGAAAACGTTTTCCTGATCGCCAAACATGCGCTTCAGGCCATCGTGCACAATAACCGCAATTTCATAACCATAAGTCGGGTCATAGCTAATGCAGTTTGGCACTGTGCCGAAGTGAACCAGGCTCTGTCCGTCCTGGTGTTGCAGACCTTCACCATTGAGCGTTGTTCGACCGGCAGTACCACCGACCAGGAAGCCACGTGTCTGGCTGTCGCCTGCTGCCCAGACTAAATCGCCCACACGCTGGAAACCGAACATAGAGTAATAAATGTAGAACGGAATCATGGGTTCGTTGTTCAGCGAGTAGCTGGTACCCGCTGCCACCCAGGACGCCATAGCACCCAGTTCGTTAATGCCTTCCTGAATAACCTGACCTTTTTGGTCTTCACGATAATAGGCGACCTGATCTTTATCTTGTGGTGTGTATTTCTGGCCATGGTGAGAATAAATACCCACTTGACGGAACAGACCTTCCATACCAAAAGTACGGGCTTCGTCCGGAATAATTGGCACAATACGTTTGCCAATTTTCTTGTCTTTCAACAATGCTGTTAAAACACGGACAAAGGCCATAGTCGATGAAATTTCCCGGTCTCCTGAACCTTTCAATACCGCATCAAACGCCTTCAATGCCGGCAACTCCAGTTCCACATCCGTTTCCGGGTTTCGTACTGGCATATAGCCACCAAGCTTTTCGCGACGCTCGTTCAGGTACTTCATTTCATCGCTGTCTTCTTCAAACTTGTAGTACGGCAAGTCTTCCAGTTCGTCGTCTTTAAACGGAATGTTGAAACGGTCACGCATATGCTTAACCGCATCCAGATCCATCTTCTTAACCTGGTGCGCGATGTTCTTACCTTCACCGGCAGCGCCCATGCCATAACCTTTAACGGTTTTCGCTAAAATAACCTGTGGGCGACCTTTGGTGTTCACCGCTTTGTGATACGCCGAGTAAACTTTTACCGGATCGTGACCACCGCGGTTTAAGCGCCAGATGTCTTCGTCTGACAAGTTGGCAACCATTTCTTCAGTTTCAGGGTACTTACCAAAGAAGTTCTCACGCGTGAACTTACCGCCTTTGGCTTTAAAGTTCTGGTAGTCACCGTCAACGGTTTCTTCCATCAACTGCTGTAATTTACCTTCGGTATCACGATACAACAGCGGATCCCAGTAGCGGCCCCAGATAACTTTAATCACTTCCCAGCCAGCACCGTGGAAGTTACCTTCCAGTTCCTGAATAATTTTGCCGTTACCACGAACCGGGCCGTCTAAACGCTGCAGGTTACAGTTGATAACAAAGGTCAGGTTGTCGAGTTCTTCACGAGCGGCCAGACCAATAGCACCCAAGCTTTCCGGCTCATCGGTTTCACCGTCGCCTAAGAAGCAATAAACACGCTGTTTTGAGCAGTCTTTAATACCACGGTCAGTCAGGTACTTCAGGAAGCGGGCTAAATAAATTGCCTGAATTGGACCTAAGCCCATAGAAACCGTCGGGAACTGCCAGAAGTCAGGCATTAAATGTGGATGCGGATAGGAAGGTAGACCTTTACCATCCACTTCCTGACGGAAATTATTAAGTTGTTCTTCGGTTAAGCGTCCTTCAATGAAAGCGCGACCGTAAATACCAGGTGACACATGACCCTGGATAAACAGGAAGTCTCCCCCGTCACCTTCACTTGGTGCGCGGAAGAAGTGGTTGAAACCAACATCGTACAACATGGCAGAAGAAGCGAAACTGGCAAGGTGGCCGCCCAGCTCTTCGCCTTTTTTTGATGCACGCAACACCATCATGGCAGCATTCCAGCGAATAGCTGAGCGAATCCGCGATTCCAGCGTCTGGTTGCCCGGCATGGTTGGTTCCTGACTAGCCGGAATGGTATTCAAATACGCAGTAGTTGGCTTGTAAGGTAAATATGCACCGTTACGACGGGCTTTGTCGACCAGTTGTTCTAACAGGTAATGCGCGCGCTCCGGGCCTTCTGCCTCAAGCACACCTTCAAGAGCGTCTAGCCACTCCTGAGTTTCCTGCTGATCGACATCTTTGTTTAATTCTTCACTCATAGCTATTCCTTACCTTTTTATCAATTCAGGAACGTCGTAGCGAACGTTGAATACGTGACTGTTCTTTGCCTAATTCCAACAATGTCTGTTCAATATAGGCCAAATGTTGGTGACACGCATCCCGCGCTTGCTCCGGTTGACCTGCAACAATAGCGCTAACCAGTTGCTGCCGGTGTTGATTCAGTTTTTCCAGCAGGTCGTCGCGACCCGCTAATATTTCCAGGTTCTGCCGAATATTCTCGGCCAATAATTCCTGCATGCCCTGAATGACATGCAACAAAATAACATTGTGTGATGCTTCTGCAATACGGTGATAAAACTCGACGATGGCATTAACCTGCTCATCGATAGTGCTATTTTGGCTATGGCCTAAGCCTTTTATACTCTCTGAAATACGATCCAGATCGGCATCGGTTCCTCTTAACGCAGCATAAAAGGAGGATATGCCCTCCAGCGCATGACGAAACTCAAGCAAATCAAACTGCGACTCAGGGTGCTTGGCCAAGAGCTCAAACAGTGGCTCTGTTAGTTGCTCATTGATGCTATTCACAACGTAAGTTCCGCCGCCCTGGCGACGTTCTACCACACCTTTGGCTTCCAATTTTTGAATGGCTTCGCGCAGCGATGGGCGTGAAACATTAAATTGCTGAGCCAGTTGCCGCTCTGCCGGCAGTTTTTGCCCGGCACTAAGCCGACCATCGACGATCATCTGTTCCAGATGCGCCACGATAGTGTCGGAAAGCTTCGTCTGTTTTATGGGTAAATCTGGCATAACGGTAAATTGGTCAGACCAAAAGATGCGGTTATTCTAAATCATTTAACGGCTGAGCCCAAATTTTTCTCAGCTGGTACTACCTCTAGCTGACCCAGCCTGTCAATGTCAGCACGGCAATAGCACAAACCCAGAATATCTGTTGTCGGCGCATCAGGCGCAACTGGCAGGCAGCATGTTCGGTTCGGTCATCCGGGTGTTGCGGGTTGTCTTCTGCTTTACTGGCAACATTAAACAGAAGCTTATCCGGATCGGCCTGTGGATTCAGGCTTTGTTGCAACCACTCGGGAAGCGCCCGTGAGAAGTGACCAACTATCAATAAACCAAAAGCTGCCAGCCTTACCGGAACCCAGTCAGCAAACCACAACAGTTGCTGCCAGAGGCTAACGGATTCTTCCTCGCGCTGCTGGGTTTCAGCGTAGCGCAGAGTGGCATAAACCAAGGCACCAAAGCTGCCAAACAACACGAAGTAAAACATCACGGCAATATATTGTCGGTAATTGATCCAGATTAAAGAGTCGCTAATTTGGTGAGGCTGATGACGCCCGGCAAATTCAGTCAGAGCCTGTTGATGTTCAATAATACTTGGCTCGTCTCCTCTGTTAGCTGCTTTTAAATATTCTTTGTAGTTTTGCCGGGCCGGTTCACAGTTAAAAGCCAACAGCAGCGCAAAAATACTGACAATAAAAGTCACCATCAGATTGTCCAGTAGCACCACCAACAGGCCAACAGCCACTGCCGGTATCAACAAACGCACAAACTGTAAGGGCTCGCTCTCCCATTTTTCATCCTGCAGACGGGCTGAGCTCCAACGTTGCCAACGTTCCATATAGAAAGCCCAGTGCAAGAATGCAGGGCTGTGGTACAAACGCTCAACGCTTAGTGCTATCAGCAACGCAATGAGGACCATTCATGACTCCTTATAGGGCATTTAAATAGGTTTGCCAGTCAAATTCACTGCCCGGGTCGGTCTTGCGGCCCGGAGCGATATCCTGATGACCGACAATACGACGACGGTTTAATTTTGGGTATGTGGCGATAAGCGCCTCGGTTACCTGGATTAATTGTTGATACTGTTGTTCAGTATAGGCGGTGTGATCGGTTCCTTCGAGTTCAATACCTATACTGAAATCGTTGCACCGCCGACGCCCGCAATACCTTGACTGGCCAGCATGCCACGCACGCTTATCAAAAGGAACGTATTGTTCCAGCGTGCCGTCGCGGCGGATAACACAATGCGCGGACACTCGAAGTCCCTGCAGTATAGAAAAGTCCGGGTGTGCGTCGGTTTCCAGCTCACCCATAAACAATTGACGCACGTATGGCGTACCGTATTCCCCCTCGGGCAGGCTGATGCAATGAATAACCAACAGACTGATCTCGTCTGTCTGTGGACGCTCATCGCAGTGCGGCGACGGGTATTGAACTGCCGTTGTTATTTTATGATTTTTTATCGGGTCGCTTTTCACAGGCTCAACAAAACGGTAAAGTTTGCCCCCTAGTATCCGTATTGTCTGCTAAAAGGTAAAGCCATCTATGAGTCAGCCCGAGCTGCAACTTGCCATTCAGGACGGCGTAAGCGCCGCACTGAAGGAAGATTTATCCGGCGAAGACGCCAGTTATGATATTACTGCGCAATTGATTCTTGAGCAGAGTCAGTCCCGTGCCAGCATTATCACCCGGGAAGAAGCGGTGGTTTGTGGGTGTGGCTGGGTCGATCAAGTATTCCGCCAGCTTGGGCAAAAAGTGGAAATTGAATGGCTGGTGAAAGACGGTGATAAGGTGGCAGCGAATACGGAGCTGTGTCGTCTGAAAGGACCAAGTCGCATTTTGCTGACCGGAGAGCGCACTGCACTTAATTTTTTGCAGACCTTGTCTGCAACCGCCACCACCACATACCAGTACAGTCAACTTCTGAATGACTACAAAACGCAGCTGCTGGATACGCGTAAGACCTTGCCGGGTATGCGATTAGCACAGAAATACGCGGTGCGTTGCGGCGGCGGCGTGAACCATCGTATCGGTTTGTTTGACGCCTACCTGATTAAAGAGAATCACATTTTTGCCTGTGGTGGCATAGCTCAGGCCGTTAAAGCAGCAAAACAACTGAATCCGGGTAAAACGGTGGAAGTTGAAGTTGAAAACCTGGATGAATTCTCGCAGGCGTTAGCCGCAGAAGCCGACATCATTATGCTGGATAACTTCAGTATCGCTGATATCGAGCAGGCCGTGCAGCAGAACAAAAACAACTCGTCACACCAGGCTAAATTAGAAGTTTCCGGTAATGTCACCGATGAGCGTTTGCAAGAATTAGCGGCTACCGGTGTGGATTTCATTTCTTCCGGCGCTTTGACTAAAAACATTCAAGCCATTGATTTATCAATGAGAATTTCCCAAGATAGTGAATAACTTACAGAGAAATAGAATTTACTAATTGGCCAGGGTAAGCCACAGTTTCACTGTTTTTAACAGGGAGCTGTCTAATGCAGGATGCACATTCTTACCGTTTACCCGGAGCCGGTTTTAGCTTAATTGAAATGATGGTCGTGGTGGCCATCATTGCCATTCTCTCCGCTATTGCGGTTCCGTCATATACCTACTATACGCAGCAGGCTAAAGTCAGTAAGGCGCTGGCTCATGCTCAACCATTGCAACTGGGTATTGCCCTATGCTGGCAAATTGAGGGACAGTTAAACCAGTGCAATCAGGCCGGAAGCCAGGGCATTCCTGCAGTCCCGGCACCACTACCTGATGAACTCAGTGATTTGAGCCTGACACAGGCGGCTGCCGTGCGACTGACCCTGAACTCTGTCAGTATTAATAACCAACCTCTGCAAATTGAACTGACACCCAATGCGGCTAATACGCACTTAGACTGGAGTATCGCCTGCTCAGACTATGGTGAGTCTCGCAGTGTCGTGCAAAACTGTGAACGTCAGGTAAGTTACTAATGTCTGTTATCGGTCGCTGTTCACTGGCTCATCTGAAGCAGGTATCAGGTAGTACAGACGATCCGTTTCTTAAGCAACACGGGTTGCAGCCTTTTGCCAGTACTCAACACTGGGAGCTATTAATACAACAACCCGGTTTTCCACCGGTAGATGCCGTGCTTTTGAGCTTTTACAGCAATAAAAAAGTGATGGTACTTCGCGGGGAAGGTCAACTTCCGGGAGTTCAGATAAGCCATGACTCCGTCGTCGATTATGTTGACCAGCTGTTGCTGTACTGCGCGGCGGAAGGCCTGTCAGATATTCATATACAACCTCAGGAAAGTGGCATTACTGTGCGAGGCCGCATAGCCGGCGAGCTCTCTCGCTTAGATGTGCTGCCCGCAGACTTTGGGCAGCAGATTTACTCCCGAATTAAGGTACTGGCTAATCTCGATCTCACTGAACTACGTCAACCGCAAGACGGTCGTTTGTCGGTGCGTGCTGAGAATAGCCGCCAACACGAGTTTCGCTTAAGTTGTTGCCCCGTCATTGGGGGTGAAAAGCTGGTGCTGAGATGCCTGCAGCCAACGCAGAGTATTACGCCCCTGCAGCAAACAGGGTTACTGGACGCGCAATACCGATGGTTTGCCCATTGCCTGAGTCAGCCACAAGGGTTAATTTTGGTTACCGGCCCGACCGGTAGCGGCAAAACCTCGACCTTATACAGCGCCATAAGTCAGTTAGACGCAGAGCGATGCAATATCTGCAGTGTTGAGGACCCGGTTGAAGTCCCCCTGCCCGGTTGCAGCCAGGTGATGGTCAATCATCGACAAGGGCTCACCTTTGCCTCTGTGCTCCGCGCTCTGCTAAGGCAGGACCCGGATGTCATGCTGATTGGAGAGATTCGGGACTCTGAAACAGCAAAAATTGCAGTGCAGGCAGCGCAGACCGGGCACCTGGTTCTGACCTCGATGCATACGAACAGCTGTCTCGACAGCTTGAAACGCTTACAGTCTCTTGGCATCAACCCGCTGGACATCCGCAGTTCACTCAGTCTTATTGTCAGTCAACGGCTATTTCCGGTACCCGCAACTGCTGAAAATAAGCGTCAAGCAGTGTTTGAGGTCGTCCCCTGGCAGGAGCAGGCGGAGAAATTCATCGACCTTAAGACAAATACAGCGGATCTGCGTCGTTATCTGGAGTCATTGCAGCTGCCTGATTTCTCTCAAGCTTTGCAAAACTACATAGACGCAGGTCAGATCAACCGCAAAGAAAAAGAACGGTTCACCTATGATGCCGATTAATCATTGCTGGTACTGGCAAGTGGGTAAGCAGTGCGGGTTTGTTCATGCCGACTCGGCACTTCAGGCAAAACAACTGTTAGCGCAGCACAAAATAAACAGTGCGGCAGTAAAACCTTTGTCGGCCCACAAACTAAAAGGCTATAAACCCCGCTTATCGCTGTGGTATGAGTTGCTGCAGCAAGTATCTGACCTACTCAGCAGCGGGTTACCGCTTGCTGAAGCATTACGACACAGTGTCTGCGAGAGCCCATCCAGAGGGTTGCGCTGGATGGTTGAAGACTGCATCCGTTGTATTGAGCGCGGTCTTGCTTTTAGCCGGGCGTTGCAGCTCTATAAAAACTGGTTGCCGGAAGAAGACATCACCGCCATAGCCTGGGCGGAGCAAACCGGCCAGCTTGCTCACACCCTGCACCAGTTGCATCAGGTTGCCAAACGCCAACTGCGGCTCAAAAAGCAAATGAGCAAAGCGCTTCGCTATCCGGTTATAGTACTTTTAGTTGCGGGCGCCGTTTGCTTCATGATGATGGGTTGGGTACTGCCAAGTTTCGCACCGTTATTTAGTGAAGGGGAACTCCCGTGGCTGACCCGGACTTTACTTAATACTTCGGATTTCCTACGAGAGCAAACCGTGTCGCTTCTTGGCCTTATTTTGTTCTTCTCAGCATCGTTGTATATGGTCAGGAAAAAGGCGCCTTTATTCTGGCAACGAGCCCTGTCCCAACTGCCTTTTATCGGGAAATTGTTGGAGGACATTAAACTCCAACAGCTTTTTCACCGTCTGGCTGTTGCCCTGAAGGCTGGCATTGAAACGCGTCAGGCTCTTAACAGCACCGCGCATTCCCTGACCTGGCTACCTCACCGCCATGCTTTACGCTCTGTTCAACAAAGTGTCGAGCAGGGAAACGGCTGGGTAGACAGTTTCAGAGCAAGCCCTTTAAGTGAGCCTCGTACACTGAGCTTTCTCAAAGTTGCCGAACAAAACGGCAACGTCGATCAGGCCTTTTCCACGCTTGCCGATATTCGCCAGCAACGCTTTGAACAAAACTGTGAACGCTTGATTGGTCTGGCGGAGCCCTTGCTGATGGTGATTTTAGGCGGCATTATAGGCACTCTGCTGGTCGCAATGTATTTACCGCTGTTTTCTATGGGGCAGCAATTTTAACCACGAAGGAACACAAGTATGGAACACTTGCTCGCTGCTGAATCGATACCAACCCTGGTGTTGGCGCTGATACTTGGCGCTGTTATTGGCAGCTTTTTAAATGTTGTTATTAGCCGGTTACCCATTCAGTTACAGCGACAGTGGCAGCGTGAATGTGCTGAAATGAACGGCACTCCATTAAAAGAACTGGATCACTTTTCTATTGCGGTTCCCGGCTCACACTGCCCTGAGTGTAAAACCTCTATAGCCTGGTACGACAATATACCGCTGCTGAGCTATTTGGTATTACGTGCCCGGTGTCGCCACTGCCAGACTCATATTCCGCTAACCTACTGGCTGGTTGAGCTTATCAGTTGTGTGGCCTTTGGACTGGTTGCCTGGTACTTTGGTTTTAGTCTTACAGCCCTGGTTTATGTTGCGGTATTTTCGCTGCTCATCTGCCTGTTTGTTATTGACTGGAATCATCAGCTATTGCCCGATCAGTTAACCTATCCGCTGCTTTGGATTGCCTTGCTCTGGTCATTGTCACCTACCAGTGAACTCTCACCTGACTCCGCCATTATAGGCGCGGTAGCAGGATACCTGAGTCTATGGAGCATTTACTGGGCGTTCAAACTTGTTACCGGGAAGGAAGGAATGGGTTACGGCGATTTTAAACTGCTGGCGGCCATTACCGCTTTTACCGGTGCAACTTTGTTGCCGGTTACCATTCTTGCCAGTTCAGTTTGTGGTGCCATAGTGGGCTTAGTCATGATACGCGGCAAAGGCCGGTCACAGCCAATACCCTTTGGCCCGTTTTTAATTGGCGGCGGCATACTCAGCTACTTCTTTGGAACAGATTTACTCTTTAGTTACTGGCGCTGGTTAGGAGGCGTTTAAAATGACCTATGTTGTCGGTGTAACAGGAGGTATTGGTAGCGGCAAATCTGCAGCTACTGCTGAATTCGAAAAGCTGGGTATTACCGTCGTCGATGCCGATGTCGTGGCCCGTCAGGTTGTTATGCCGGGAACTCCCTGCCTGCAGGCTATTGCAGAGCACTTTGGAAACCAGTTATTGACTGAAGGTGGTGAGCTTAACCGCAAGGCGTTACGCCAAAGGGTCTTCTCTAACCCCCGGGAAAAGGAATGGCTGAATAAGTTGCTCCACCCCGCGATAAGACAAGAGCTCATCTCTCAGCTTGAACAAGCCGACTCTCCCTACGTGATTTTGTCAGCTCCCTTGTTGTTGGAAAACGGTCTGGAAAAATACTGCCAGCGAGTGCTGGTGGTTGATGTTCCTGAATCTTTGCAAATATCGCGAACTATCCAGCGCGATGACAGTCCTAAAAAAGAAGTGGAAGCTATTATGAAGGCACAGCTAAGCCGCAGCGAGCGGCTAGAAAAAGCAAATGATGTGCTAAACAATGATGGCAGTCTGGAACAGCTGAAACAGCAGGTACTTCAGTTACATCAGCGCTACCTGGCGGCAACCGTTGCACAGGAAAAGTAATACGCTATTATAGGAACAGAGTTCACCAATCGGCAATCGCATGGCATCGACTGATAAAGACAACATTCTCTACGAATACCCTCTTCAGGAGCGCATGCGAACCTATTTGCGATTGGAGCACGGCTTTGAGCAGCTAAAAGCCAGTCAACTTTGTTTTGAAGAACAAGCGGAACCCTTCTTTAACGCGTTATTCGCCGTTACCGAGCTACTGGAACGCTTTGATATTCGGACCGAACTCAGTAAAGATTTAGATCTCGATAAACAACGTTTGCAAAAATGGGAAGCGCATCCTGACGTTGACCGCGAAGCGTTGCGCAATACCATTCAGGAAATTGAGCAGTGTCTTAACCAGTTACAGGATATTCCAAAATACCTGCGACAACTTAAGGACGATGCCCTGCTAGCCAGTATCAGACAACGTTTTAGCCAACCCGGTATGAGTGGTTTATTTGAATTACCACAACTGCAGCTTTGGTTAAGCCAGTCCGCTGAAGATAAAGCCAAACAATGCGAAGAGTGGCGCAAGACCTTAGCTTTTGTGGAGTTAGCTATCACACTGAAGCTGACACTGTTACGCGAGCAATCTGTTTTTGTTCCCATGCAGCTACAAAATGGTTTCTTACAGGAAAGTTCGGATCAACTATTGGCAATGTTGCGCATTAAAGTTCCTCGCTCAGCCAATATTTACCCCGTCATTAGTGGGCACAGACAACGTTTTACGGTACGATTCATGCCCTTACCGGGGGAGAGTAATGAAACCTCCCTTCAAGACATTGAATTCGAAATCGCAAGGTGTAGTCCATGAGTGTTAGCGTTAACTGCCCAACCTGCCAAAAACAAGTTGAATGGTCAGAAAAATCACCCGCCCGCCCCTTTTGCAGTGAGCGTTGTAAACTGATTGATTTAGGTGAATGGGCTAACGAAGAGAAAAGTATTCCTGGCGAGCCTGTTGTCATTGCTAATGATGATTACAACAACGACGAACAGGATTATTAATAGGCGTTTAAAGACTGCATAATGCATTCAACAATGGGCTGGTTCGCTTCGGGAAACTGAAATGCGTCAAGTTGGTTTTTATCAACCCAACACCAGTCCTGACCTTCTAACTGACGCACTTCACCGTCGTAAGCAAGTACCCACCAGACATCGAGTAAGACCCGTTTATCTTTATACTGATGCTCGATAACTGTTAGTGGTGCCATATCGGTCACATCAATACCGCACTCTTCTTTTAGTTCGCGTTGCAGCGCTTGCTGGACATTCTCGGCAGCTTCGACTTTACCGCCCGGGAATTCCCATTTCCCACCCTGATGTTGTTCAGGATGACGTTGGGCTATAAAAATTTCACCCTGTTCATTCTCAATAACGCCCACTGCAACATGTACAGCAGGCGATGCTTCGGTTTTCATAGTAACCTACAGTTTACCGTGACAATGTTTGTACTTTTTACCAGAACCACAAGGGCAAGGTTCATTACGACCCACTTTGGCACCTTTACGAACAGGTTGCCCCTGTGCGTCAGCATTGTTTTGCTGAGTTGGCTCTTCTGCAGCGGGACCGCTTTGCTCATGGCGGAACTCACGAGGAGCACTATCCGCTGCCTTACGTTGTTCATCAACCGCATCGACGTCTTCCGGAGCCCGAACCTTAACCTTACTTAAAATGGTTACCACGTCGAGCTTCAATGCCTCCAGCATATCGGTAAAGAGCGCAAAGGCTTCTTTCTTGTATTCTTGCTGAGGGTTTTTCTGCGCATAGCCACGCAGGTGAATCCCCTGACGCAGGTGATCCATTGCCGCCAGGTGCTCTTTCCAGTGTTGGTCGAGGCTTTGCAGCATAATAGACTTTTCGAAACGGCGTAAAACTTCCGGCCCGACCATCTCTTCTTTTTCCTGATAGGACTCAACCAGCTTTTCCAGAACGCGTTCACGCAGAACTTCTTCGTGGAAATGCTCTTCCTCTTCCAGCCATTTTTGTAAGGGTACGTCTATGTGGAAGTCACCGCGCAGGCGCTCTTCCAGACCTTTTAAGTCCCATAACTCGGCTAAAGACTGAGGCGGAACATACTCGCTAATGACACTGTTGATAACATCTTCGCGAATAGCAACGATGGTCTCAGAAATATCGCCTTCATCCAGTAATTCATTGCGCTGTTCATAGACAACGCTGCGCTGATCATTGGCAACGTCATCGTACTCCAACAACTGCTTACGCACGTCAAAGTTACGGCCTTCCACTTTACGTTGAGCATTTTCAATGGCACGAGTTACCCAAGGGTGTTCAATTGCTTCGCCTTCTTTCATGCCTAAACGCTTCATCATGGTAGCCATTCGCTCTGAAGCGAAAATGCGCATGAGCGAATCTTCTAACGACAGATAGAAACGCGACGAACCCGGGTCACCCTGGCGACCGGCACGACCGCGCAGCTGGTTATCGATACGACGTGATTCGTGACGCTCAGTACCGATAATATGCAAACCACCGGCTTCAATAACAGCATCATGCAGTTTTTGCCATTCTTGCTTTATCTTTTCAATTTTCTCGTTGGTAGGCTCATCCAGCTTTTCAACTTCAGCCATCCAGCTACCACCTAACACGATATCGGTACCGCGACCGGCCATGTTGGTTGCGATAGTCACCGTACCCGGACGACCTGCCTGAGCGATGATATCGGCTTCTTTTTCGTGGAACTTGGCGTTTAATACCGCGTGAGGAATTTTCTTCTTCTTCAACAGGTTCGACAGCAGTTCAGAGTTTTCGATAGATACCGTACCCACCAATACCGGTCGTTTCTGCTTACGGCATTCTTCTATATCTTCCGCTATCGCTTCGTATTTCTCCAACGTAGTCAGATAGATAAGGTCTGCTCTGTCATCGCGGATCATAGGTTGGTTGGTTGGCAGTACGATAGTTTCCAAGCCGTAAATAGACTGGAACTCAAAAGCTTCAGTATCAGCTGTACCTGTCATACCCGCCAGTTTGTTATACAAACGGAAGTAATTCTGGAAAGTAATAGAAGCTAAGGTCTGGTTTTCATTTTGAATTGGAACGCCTTCTTTGGCCTCGACGGCCTGATGCAGACCTTCGGACCAGCGGCGGCCTTCCATAGTACGACCTGTATGTTCATCAACAATAACGATTTTGTCGTCTTTAATGATGTAATCAACGTCTTTCTGGAACAGGTGATGTGCACGTAATGCCGCATTAATGTGGTGCAGTAAGCTGATGTTGGCCGCCGAATACAGCGAATCGTCCGCTTCCAGCATGCCTTTTTCTTTCAACAGCTCTTCAATATGCTCTTGTCCGTGTTCGGTCAAATGCAGCTGCTTAGCTTTTTCATCGATAGTGAAGTCGCCGTCGCCTTTTTCTTCTTCCGTATCTTCTTTTTCCTGGCGCACCAAATTGGGAACCAGTTCATTCATTTTACGGTACATTTCCGAGCTGTCTTCGGCTGGCCCGGAAATAATAAGCGGTGTACGGGCTTCATCAATTAGAATTGAGTCAACTTCATCGACCAGAGCGTAGTTTAATTCGCGCTGGACTCTGTCCTGTGGAGCAAAAGCCATGTTGTCACGAAGATAGTCGAAGCCAAACTCGTTGTTGGTACCGTAGGTAATGTCTGCCTGATAAGCCGCTTTTTTATCTTCCGGTGCCATGCCCGGAATATTAAAGGCAACTGTCAGCCCCAGAAAGTCGAATAATGGCTGGTTGAACTCAGCGTCACGCTTTGCCAGATAGTCGTTCACCGTAATGATATGAACACCTTTACCAGGCAACGCATTTAAATAAGCTGGCAGGGTTGCAGTTAAGGTTTTACCTTCACCGGTTTTCATCTCAGCAATACGATTATCATTCAGTACCATGCCGCCAATAAGCTGCACGTCAAAATGACGCATACCAAAGACGCGCTTGCTGGCTTCACGAACCGTTGCAAAAGCTTCTGGTAAAATTTGATCTAAACGCTCACCGTCATTCAGGCGCTTTCGAAACTCCGTTGTTTTCTCTTTTAGCTCGGCATCACTTAACGCTTCAAACTCGGGTTCCAGCGAGTTGATTCGCTCAACGTCTTTCTTCATGGTTTTTAGAATGCGATCGTTGCGACTACCAAATACTTTTCGAAACAGACTGCCTAGCATGAGATTGATTTATCCTGTGTTACTTTCCTGAACAACAAAAGCGGTACCGAAGTACCGCCTACGTTCTAAATTAATTTACCGAGTTATTTTGAGTCAGCTTTGCGATACACAAATTGGTTCGGGTCAATTTGACGACCATTACGCAAAACTTCGTAATGAACGTGCGGGCCGGTAGAACGACCGCTACTACCCATTTCAGCAATTTGCTGGCCACGGGTGACAACATCCCCTACTGATACCGATAGCTTATCATTATGTCCGTAGCGCGTTTTTAAGCCACCGCCATGGTCAATTTCAACCAACATACCATAACCGTATCGGTCACCCGCCCAGGTCACTACACCTGCGCCGGTAGCAATAATCTTCACTTCTTCATTATAACTGGCAAAGTCTAACCCTTTGTGCATGGCTGGTGTGCCATTAAAAGGGTCCTTACGCACACCATATTGCGACGACAACCAACCATCTGAGATTGGGCGTCCCGCAATATAAGCATCATTATTAAGTTGGTGATTCATCATCACAGATTCAAGTAGTGATAGCTGTTTTTGTTTGTCAGAGATTTGCGACAGCATATCTTCAATTTCGCGAATAACGTCTGTACCTGAGCTTTGCGGCAACTCGGCAACTTCAATTTCCGGACCACCTATGGGCAGTTCCTGATTAAAATTAAACTCGCCGTTATCCAAATTGGCAACGCCAGCTAAACGTTCACCCAGAGCATCCAGACGACGCATTTGAGCTCTTAATTCACCCAGGTATACCGTCATTGCACCCAAACGCTTTTGGGTATCCTCTTTCAGGTCTTTTAATGCTTGCTCTTGTAAGACAAGCTTTTTCTGCTCTGCAGAAATTTTTGATTGCGCCAGTTCAGGATCGATTCCCTGATACTGCCATGGCTGCCAACTGGCAAGTCCGATAAAAGCAGCAATGCCAACATAGGACAAAAACCGACGTCGACTTAACCGAATACGAAAACGTACTTTGGAGCCTCGATAAAAGACTGATAAACTCATCTGAACTCTCTTATTATTTGCCTACTACGCAATTATGTCACGACATCCGAAAACCCCATCAGAATGGCTCCGTTCCGGACAACGGACTTTGTCGACAACATTACGACACTATGCACAGTTTGCCGCCCAACTTTCGCATTGGCAACAATTGTTTCAACAATGCGTTGATAAAAACACCAACCAACACTGCCAATTGCTGAATATCCGTGATGGTCAAATGATCATTCAGGTGGATAACGGTAGTTGGGCAACCCGGCTAAAACTTCAGCAAGCGGCCATTATAACGCATTTTCGTGACAATGCGACGGTCCCGGTACAGAGCCTTTCTATTAAGGTGTCTCCGTCAATGAACAGTTTTCAGAAAACGATTAAAAATCAGAAAGATTCAAGCAGTGCGGAGCGTTTGCTGGCAATGGCGGAAGGCTGCGACGAGCCGTTGAAATCGGAGTTAAAAGCGTTGGCGGCAAAGTTTACCGCCAACGATAAAGACTAAGCTGTGGTTGTTGCTGGTGACCAAAAGGCGATAGGCGCTTTTTCCTGCTCACCGTCAAAGGTCACAAATTCCCACGCAGATTCTTGCGCTAATAAAGCCTGAAGTAACTGGTTATTCAGTGCATGCCCTGACTTATAAGCACGCAGGTGACCCAGAATACTGTGTCCCCCCATGTACAAGTCACCAATAGCGTCCAACATTTTATGTTTTACGAACTCATCGTCGTAACGTAAGCCGTCACTGTTGAGAATGCGGAATTCATCCAGCACAACGGCGTTATCAAAACTGCCGCCCAGTGCCAGGTTGTTTTCCCGTAAAAATTCAATGTCTTTCATGAAGCCAAAGGTACGGGCACGACTAATTTCTTTTATAAAGGCATTAGCACTAAAATCGATGCTGACTGTTTGCCCTGTGTCTGCAATAGCCGGGTGTTCAAAGTCGATAGCAAAGTCGATACGGAAACCATCGTGGGGTAGCAGTTCCGCCCACTTATCACCGTCTTCGACACGTACCGGCTGTTTGATCCGGATGAACTTTTTCGCTGCTGACTGCTCTTCAATACCCGCGCTTTGTAGCAGGTAAACAAACGGGTGCGAGCTGCCGTCCATAATTGGAATTTCATGCGAGTCGACTTCGATTATCGCGTTATCAATTCCAACGCCGGCCAGCGCAGCGAGCAAATGCTCGACGGTAGAGATGCGAACGTTTTCTTCGTTGATAAGACAGGTACACAGCTGCGTATCACGCACCCAGTCGGCCCGTGCTGGAATATCCACCACAGGATCAAGGTCCACACGACGGAATATCAAACCGGTATTAGCCGGCGCAGGACGTAAAGTAAGGTTTACTTTATTGCCTTTGTGCAGCCCAACACCCGTGGTTGATATTGCTTGCTGTAATGTACGTTGCTTAATCATGGTACTTGTTCACCTACCTTTTCTATTCGGTTCGCCCTGGCTGACGCCAAAGCGGCCGCATATTATACGACATTTGTCATGGTTCGATCAAATTTTACGCATACTTACACAGAGTTACGCCAAATTAGTCGACCTGTTTTCGTAAAAATGCCGGAATATCCAGGTAATCGAGTTCTTTATCCTGTTTAGCTTTGGCAGCAGGCTGACGTTTTGGTTCAGCTTTTGCTTCCGCTTGAACTTCTTCCTGCTCTTCGTAACGAGGAGCCGCCGCACCACGGTCTATATCACTGCTACGATATGCCGGCTGAGGTTCGCGCTTAGGCGCAGCCTGGCTGGTATTGTTCACCAGAGAAATATCCGGTTTACGCTCAGCCCCGATGCCGGTTGCAACAACAGTAACGCGCAGTTCGTCGGACATTTCGGTATCGATAACGGTACCAACTATCACTGTAGCGTTATCTGAGGCGAAGGCTTTAACCGTATTACCGACGGTATCGAGCTCTTCAATGCTCATATCCATACCAGCAGTAACGTTAATTAATACGCCACGAGCACCAGACAAGTCGATGTCTTCCAGTAACGGGCTGTTAATTGCCATTTCGGCCGCTTCCTGCGCACGGTCTTCACCGCTGGCAACACCGGTACCCATCATGGCCGTACCCATTTCCTTCATAACCGCGCGAACGTCGGCAAAGTCAACGTTGATAAGACCCGGACGAGTAATCAGCTCGGCAATACCCTGAACCGCACCCAACAATACGTTGTTTGCTGCGCTGAAGGCATCCAGCAAGCTGGTTCCACGACCCATAACTTTAAGCAATTTCTCGTTTGGAATGGTAATTAACGAGTCGACACTTTGTGCCAGTGCGTTAATACCTTCGTCGGCTACAGCCATGCGCTTTTTCCCTTCAAACGGGAAAGGCTTGGTCACAACGGCAACAGTCAGAATGCCCAGTTCTTTGGCAACTTCAGCAACCACAGGTGCTGCACCGGTTCCGGTACCACCGCCCATGCCAGCTGCAATAAAGACCATATCAGCGCCTTCTAAGTGGACTTTGATGTTCTCGCGGTCCTCTTCTGCCGACTGGCGACCCACTTCAGGGTTGGCGCCAGCGCCAAGACCTTTAGTAATGTCCTGCCCTAATTGAATGGTGACATCTGCCGTATGATTACGCAGAGCCTGCGCATCGGTATTGGCTGCAATAAACTGCACACCTTCAATTGATTCTTTTACCATGTGCTGAACAGCGTTTCCGCCGCCACCACCGACGCCAATCACCTTAATGACGGCTTCGCTTTCATAATTGTCCATCAGTTCGAACATAATAATTCTCCCTACCTGCTTTTAACGTGCTACCCCAAGTTAAAACTCACCTTTGAACCAACTCTGCACTTTTTGCCAGAGTCCGATCACGTCAGTTTTAGAGCTTTCTTTTTGTGACACAGCGGCATCTTCCTGCCCATACCGTAACAGTCCCACCGCTGTGGCATAAACCGGATCTTCGACGTAATCCCGCAGGCCTTTCATGCCCAGAGGAACGCCGATACGAACCGGCATTTGAAAAATTTCTTCAGCAAAATCGACGCAGCCTTCCATTTTGGCGCTACCGCCTGTGATAACTACGCCGGCTGCTATTTGCTCATCTAACCCGCTTTGCTGGATCTCGTCCCTGACCAGCTCAAACAATTCCTGATAACGTGGCTCTACCACTTCCGACAAGGTATGACGTGACATCACCCGTGACGGACGCCCACCCACCGACGGCACTTCAATGGTGTCTTCCATACTGACCATTTGCCGCAGCGCACAAGCGTGCTTGGTCTTAATTTCTTCCGCGTGGTTGGTCGGTGTACGGAAAATTTTGGCAATGTCACTGGTGACCTGATTGCCCGCCGCAGGAATAACTGCGGTATGACGCAATACACCGCCCGCATATATACAAATATCAATGGTCCCGCCGCCTAAATCGACCAGCGCTACACCTAAATCTTTTTCGTCATCGGTCAGTACCGAGATGCTGGATGCCAGCGCTGAGAAAATGAGTTTGTCCACCGACAACCCGCAGCGCTCAACCGCTTTTATGATGTTTTTCGCCATGTCATTCGCACAGGTAATAATGTGCACTTTAGACTCCATGCGAACACCCGACATGCCAATTGGGCTGCGAATGCTTTCCTGGGAGTCAATGACGTACTCCTGCGGTAACACATGCAAAATACGACGCTCTTTTGCAATAGGTACTGACTGTGCGGCGTGAATCACGCTGTCGACATCGTCCTGTGTCACTTCAGCTTCGTTAATCGGTACCATGCCACTTTCGTTCTGGCAGGAAATATGACGGCCGGAAATGTTCAGGTACACCGATGCCACGCGACAGTCAGCCATCAGTTCGGCTTCATCAACAGCACGCTGGACCGACTGAACAACCAGGTTAAGGTCGTTAACGCCGCCTTTGTCCATACCACGCGAGGTCGCTGTACCAACGCCAACAACGCTGATCTCATTATCTGGCAGCAATTCGCCAATAAGCGCCGTCACTTTGCTGGTACCTATATCCAGACCTACAACCATATTGTGTTCCGATGTTTTCGACATAACCGTCTAACTCTCACTTTTTGCTTCACGCCAGGCCACTGCAGCCCCGGTGTCATATCGTAAATCCACAGTATCGATTTCGTTGTTTTTACTTTTTTCATGTTCAACGATGCTGGGAAACACATCGATAAACCGTTTTATTCTCTCTAGCGTTGCTTCGCGCCCCAATTTCACTTCAATTCCCTGAGCTAAAACTACGCTCACGGCAAATCGCTCTGTTAACCTTAGTGCCCTTACCTGAAAGCCATTCACTGCCAACATTTGCTGCACCCGGTTAAATTCTTTCCAGGTTTCCTCTACGGCGTTTTCCGGCCCAAACAACTGCGGCAAAGCCGTATCCACTTGTTCTATATTTGCCCGAAAAACATCACTTTGCTCATTTATCAGGCGATCACCGTTCCACATGGCTACCGGTTTGTGTTCCGTCACATAAACCGACAATTTGTCAGGCCAGACTTTGCGAATCGAGACTTTTTGTATCCAGGGCAACTGCTCTACCCGGCGCCTTAATTCGTTCACATCTGCCGTAAAAAAACTTCCCAACGGTTCTGCCGTTAAGGCCTTTCTGACCTCTTCGTTGGCGGTATACTGCAACTCGCCTTGTACATTTAATTCAGCTAAAGGTACTTGCTGTTCGTCAGTCAGCACCTGGTTTAACTGATAAATACCAACCAAGGCACCTGCTATAGTCAGGCATAGCACTGTCACACCCGACCAAAAGTTCACAGAACGCAGGCGCTGTTCAGCTGCCATCATCAGCGCTCCAGTGTTTGCGCTAAAATGCGCTCCACTAAATCGTTAAAACTTAATCCGGCGGCTTTTGCAGCCATAGGTACCAGGCTCTTTTCGGTCATGCCCGGAACGGTATTGGCTTCGAGTAAGAACCAGTCGCCATTGCCGCTGCGCATAACATCGATACGCCCCCAACCACTCGCTCCAATCGCTGAAAATGCCCGCTCAGCCAAGCTACGAAGTTTCGCTTCGTCTTCATCACTTAACCCGGCAGGACAGTGATACTGCGTGTCATTCGCCTGGTACTTCGCCTCAAAGTCGTAAAACTCATGCGGTGTCTGCAGACGAATAACAGGTAAAGCATTTCCGTCTAGCAGGCCGATGGTGTACTCAGGGCCTTCAATCCACTGCTCAACCAGAATGTCGTCATCAAACTGTGCCGCGTGCTTTAAAGCTGCCGCCAGTCGCGGTGCGCTATCGGCACTGCTCATACCAATGGATGAGCCTTCGCGAGCCGGCTTAACGATGACGCGCCCACCAAGCTCCAACAACAGGGCCTCGGCGTTCACTTGTTCTATTTCATCTTGGGTAATGACCCGCCAGCTGGCTGTCGGTAACCCCAAAGCGTGCCAAATTTGTTTGCAACGCACCTTATCCATACCCAGAGCACAGCCAAGAACGTCACTACCGGTATAAGGGATTCCCAGCACTTGCAGTGCACCCTGCATAGCGCCATCTTCGCCACCACGCCCATGCAGCGCGATAAATACACGTTCGTAGCCATCATCAACCAGTTCTTGCAGGCTGTGTGCTGCCGGATCAAACGCGTGCGCATCAATACCTTTAGCCACTAAGCCTTTTAATACGGCCATTCCCGATTTTAGCGAGACATCTCGCTCGGCCGAGCTTCCGCCCAGCATGACAGCGACTTTACCAAAGGTCTCAGCGTTCATTGCTCAGCACCTCCGTCGCTATGTTTTTTGCCAGCGCACCAATGTTTCCGGCTCCCTGAGTTAACAGCAGGTCACCAGCGGCCAAAACCGACTCCAGCACCTCAGGCATATCATCTACTGTGGCGACATAGATAGGGTCTATTTGACCTCGCTGTCGTATCGAGCGACATAAAGAACGACTGTCCGCTCCACTAACCGGGGTCTCTCCTGCGCTATAAACTTCCAGCATCAGCAGCACATCAACTTGCGAAAGCACGTTGACGAAGTCCTCATATAAGTCACGTGTCCGTGAATATCGGTGTGGCTGAAATGCCATTACCAGACGACGCTCAGGCCAGCCTTCGCGAGCGGCCTGTATGGTCGCCGCAACCTCAGACGGATGATGCCCGTAGTCATCCACCAACATGACTTCACCTTCGTTTTTACCCGGTACAGGAAAGTTTCCGTAATGCTGAAAACGCCGTCCAATACCTTCAAATTTATTTAACGCCGACTGAATTGCCTGGTCATTAATGCCTTCGTCCGTAGCTACTGCTACCGCTGCCAGTGCATTCAGTACATTGTGCTTGCCCGGCAGATTAAGGCAGACATCTAATGGCTGCAGGCCTTTCCGTAAAATGGTAAAGCAGCTCTCACTGGCGGTTTGCTTATAGTTAATAGCCCGAATATCTGCGGCTTCACTAAAGCCGTAAGTCATGGTCTGACGACCCAGGCGCGGAATTAAGTCGGCTACCACAGGATCATCCACACACATAACCGCTAAACCATAAAATGGCAGGTTATGCAGAAACTCAACGTAGGTGTCCAATAACTTATTAAAGTCACCTTCGTAGGTGTCCATATGGTCCGCTTCAATGTTGGTCACTATGGCGACCATCGGCTGTAAATGCAGGAACGACGCGTCGCTCTCGTCGGCCTCAGCAATCAGGTACTTACTGTTACCTAACCGGGCATTAGAGCCGGCACTGTTCAGCAAACCTCCGATAACAAAAGTTGGATCGCGATCCGCTTCAGCAAAAATACTGGCCACCAATGAGGTGGTTGTAGTTTTACCGTGTGTTCCGGCTACTGCAATACCGTGACGGAAGCGCATGAGCTCGGCCAGCATCTCTGCACGGCGGACAACCGGCACACGTAACTGGTGAGCGGCAATGAGCTCCGCGTTATCCGTTTTAATAGCGCTGGACACCACAACCACACTGGCACCTTCAATATTTTCGGCCATATGGCCTAACACGACCGTCGCACCCAGACTGCGCAGACGCTCGGTATTGGTATTCTCAGCGATGTCGGAGCCCGATATCTGGTACCCCTGGTTCAACAGAACTTCCGCAATACCCGCCATACCGGCGCCGCCGATACCAACGAAGTGTATTCGCTGTACCCGGCGCATTTCCGGTACGTTCACAATTGTAAATGGCTGTGCGTTGGTTGCGGTCATGCTAGTCATCGCTCTTTTTATATTCCATACATTCATTTGCTAGTCGTTGCGTTGCCTCTGGCATAGCGCACTGACGAGCGAAACGCGCCATTGTCCACAGTTGTTGCCTGTCATGCAATAAACGTTTTAATTGTTGCTGCAATGCACCTTTGGTAACTTCAGTTTGCGGTACTAAAACTGCCGCACCACGGCTTTCCAGGACTTTCGCATTTGCCGTTTGGTGGTCATCTACCGCGTGAGGCAGAGGTACCAGAATGGACGCGACGCCCATAACAGCCAGTTCAGAAATGGTTAAAGCTCCCGCACGACATATCACCAGATCGGCCCGGCTAAAGGCTTCGCCCATATCATCAATAAATTCAGCTACGGTAAGCGCTTTTAGAGCCGGCGCATTCCCGTACGCTTTTTCTGTGGCATCTTCACGGCCCACACCGCACTGATGCACCACATTTAGCTCTACACCATCTAATGCTTTGACGGCTTCCGGTACCGCTTCGTTCAATACCTGCGCCCCTAAACTGCCACCAACCACCAATAAATTTAATTCATCGGTCATTTTTGAGTTGTCGGGCTGTTCAGCTGCTTGCTTCAATAAACCGCTGCGCAAAGGGTTACCCACCACCGGATAGCGTTTCCACTGCGGCAAAGCAACAGGCAGGCCAAGCAGGACTTTGTCGGCTTTTGGCGCCAGCAAACGCGTGGTCATACCCGGAATGGCATTTTGTTCATGCACCACTAATGGCACACCGCAGAGTTTTGCTGCTAAGCCCATTGGGGCACAAACGTAACCACCAAAGGTGGCGACCACCTGCGGCTGAAGCGTTTTAAGTAAACGTCGACACTGCAAAACTGCTTTCGCTAAAGTAAATGGCATTAACAGCTTTCTTTTCAGGCCATGACCGCGCACCCCGGTCATACTAATACTGTGTAAAGCAAAGCCCGCCGCCGGAATAACACGGCTTTCCAAACGCCCTTCCTGAGTACCAAGCCAGTCAACTTGCCAGCCGTTATTCCGCATTTCTTCAGCCACGGCTAAAGCCGGGAAGATATGTCCGCCGGTACCTGCGGCTGCGATTAGAACGCGGTTCATTCAGCACCTCCGCGCGGCGCAACTTTGCGACCCGTCATGCGGCGCTCGTGGTCAATCCGTAATAACAAACCAACGGCTAACGCCGACACAATCAGGCTGTTACCGCCATAACTGACCATGGGCAGGGTTAACCCTTTCGTTGGCAGCGCACCAGAAGCAACGCCAATATTCACGAAGGCCTGAATACTGAACCAAACGCTGATACCGTATGCGAGGTATCCACCATAGCGCTGTTCCAGCATTAAACAGCGACGACCAATAACTAATGCCCGCCAAACCAGCATAAGTACAGTAGCAATGACAGCCAGAACACCTAAGAAACCAAGTTCCTCGGCAATAACTGCCATAATAAAATCGGTATGAGCTTCAGGCAGATACTGAAGTTTCTGAATACTGTTACCCAGGCCTGCACCACTAAACTGCCCTTGTCCAAAGGCAATAAGCGACTGCATTAACTGATAACCGGCACCAAAAGGGTCTTTTTCCGGTTCTAAGAACGTTAATAGTCGCTGCATTCGGTAGGGCTCAACAATAATCAAAAGAATGAGCGCCAACACGCAGGTAAGAAATACCGCGAAGAACTGCCATAATCGGGCACCGGCCAGGAACAGCATAGCGACAGTGGTCGCCGACAGAACCACAACAGTACCGAAGTCTGGCTGCATCAACAGCAGCACTGCCGCAATAAACAGCAGGAATAATGGCTTAATAAAGCCTTTGGCGGCTTCGCGCACTTCGTCTTCACGACGGGACAAATAACTGGCCATGTAAATACAGAAAAATAATTTAGCCATTTCTGCAGACTGAATAGTGATAGGCCCCACTTTTATCCAACGCTGTGAGCCATTCACCTCGTGGCCGATAATCAACACCAGCAATAACATCATCAAGCCAATAAGTAGTAGCTTACCGCTGTGCAAATTCCAGCTTTGCGTAGGAACCCTCAAGGTCGCCAGCATAATCACTAAGCTGATAACAATATAAACGCCGTGACGTATCGCAAAATGAAAAGGGTTACCGGTTAGCCGCTCGGCTGTTGGTAGCGAGGCTGATGTCACCATAATAAAGCCAAAAGCCAGTAACGACATGGCAAGAACAAACAGCACCCGGTCGTAAAGAGGCTCACTGGTTGTTCCCCGGAACCAGTCGAATAGCTGTTGTAACCGAGTATTGGCTTGGCTCTCAGGTATTTCGAGATTCAGTTGTTCTTCACGCACTGTCGACATAAAGCGCCTCCACTGCCTGACGGAAACTCTCGCCACGATGCTCGAAATTATCAAACTGATCGAAACTGGCACAGGCCGGAGACAGCAGAACCATATCCCCTGCCTGAACGAGAGAGGATGCCAGCTCAACAGCCTGCTGCAGACTCTTAACCTGACGCGAGCCGTTGAACAGCTGCCCCAAACGAGGACCGTCTTCGCCTATAGTCAGCAAAATATCGACGCGCTCCAGAGTTGACTGTAGCTCCCGGAAGTCCGCACCTTTGCCATGGCCTCCGGCAATAAGCAATAGACGTCCATTAACCGTTGGCCGAAGGCCTTCGACGGCCGCTGCCGTTGCCCCAATATTGGTTGCTTTTGAGTCATTAACCCATAATACATCACCGTCACTGCTGACGAGTTCACAACGGTGAGGCAAGCCGCTAAATTCTTTCACTGCGCGGGCTGCTTGCTCGACATCAATTGAAATGCCCTCACACAACGCAAGAGCAGCCTGCACATTGATTAAGTTATGAATGCCCTGCAGTTTTAACTGATCGGCGCGGAGCACAACATTACCGCGGTAAGTAACTGCCACCGGACCACTGGAGCGATCAACATTGCCGGACAATAGCCCAAAATGCTGGGGATGAGCGTCATCGCCAAAACTCATTAAATTACCGGTAATTGGATGTGGCCAGGTGTCCTGCTGCTGTCGGTTTAATACCCAGGTCTTCGCGTTAGTAAAAATGCGCTGTTTGGCTTTAACATACTCTTCTATGGTGCCGTAGCGATCCATGTGATCGGCACTAATATTCAGAAGTGCCGCAGCTTTTAGATTTAAACTACTTACAGACTCCAGTTGAAAGCTGGACAGTTCCAGCATGACAGCGTCAGGCTGCTCTTTTTGTTGCAGTAATTCCAGCACCGGCAGACCAATATTGCCGGCTGCAACCACATTCTTACCGCATTTCTGAGCAATAAACTCAACCATTCGGGTAACAGTGGATTTACCGTTAGAACCGGTTACTGCAATGACGGGTAAATTCGACTCTTGAGCAAAAAGTTCGACGTCGCCAACCACCGGAATATTTGCATCCCGGGCTAAAACGATAGGTTCTTCGCGCAGATCAATGCCCGGACTTGTAATAATTAAGTCAGCCGCCAGCGTGTCTTCCAACTCCCAGCGACGATTCAGGAATTCAGTATCGCCCAATATTTGTTTGGCTTCGTCGAGACCAGGAGGATTACTGCGCGAATCGAATACCCGAATCTGAACATTTGCCAGTTTTTTGTCCTGTTGCTTTTTATTTTGTAAATAGCGCAGCACAGAAACCCCGGTCTTTCCAAGACCGAGGACAACAATGTGTTTCATATTCTGCCAGGCTATCTTTTTCATTATTTTTTAACGCAACTTCAAGGTTGCGAGTCCTATCAGTACAAAAATTAACGACAATATCCAGAAACGCACAATGACTCGTGGCTCAGGCCAACCTTTTAATTCGTAGTGGTGGTGAATTGGCGCCATGCGGAAAACACGTTTGCCCCGCAGTTTGTAAGAGCCCACCTGCAGCATCACGGAAACCGTTTCCATGACAAATACGCCGCCCATAATAAACAGTACCAACTCCTGGCGGACCAGTATCGCGATAATGCCAAGTGCAGCGCCTAAGGCCAGAGAGCCTACATCGCCCATAAATACCAGTGCCGGATAAGTGTTGAACCATAGAAACCCCAGCCCAGCACCAACAATAGCGGTGCAGACCACCAACAATTCGGCGGTTAAGGGTAAATAAGGAATTTGCAGATATTCAGCAAAGTTCACGTTGCCGGAAACATAAGCAAAAATGCCCAATGCTGCGGCAACCATAATGGTCGGCATAATCGCCAGCCCATCTAAGCCATCAGTGAGGTTCACCGCATTGCTGGTACCGACAATGACAAAATAGGCCATCAACAAATAAAGCATGCCCAGTTGCGGCATAACGTCTTTAAAGAAAGGAACAATCAGTGCCGTCTCGGCGCCCTGAGTGCTGCTCCAGTAAAGGTAGACCGCTGCGATACTGGCAATAACCGACTGCCAGAAGTACTTCCATTTGGCGATTAAACCTTTCGGATCTTTGCGCACTACTTTGCGGTAGTCATCAACAAAACCCACAATGCCAAAGCCGGTGATTACTAATAACACAACCCATACATAGCGATTCTCCAGGTCGGCCCAGAGTAGTGATGAACCCAGCACCGCCGCTAGTATCAAGACACCGCCCATGGTCGGTGTACCGCTTTTACTTAGATGGCTTTCGGGGCCATCGTCCCGTACCGTTTGTCCTATCTGCAGACGTTGCAAACGGCGAATTAATGTTGGTCCTAACCACAATGACAAAACTAAAGCGGTTAAAACGCTCAGTATTGCCCGTAAGGTCAAGTAGGAAAACACGTTAAACGCGCTTTCAAACTGGGTTAGGTACTCCGCCAACCAAACTAACATGCGTGCTTTTCCTCTGTGCTGTCATCAACTGTGACAGCCTGCTGTATTGCTGCAACAACGCGCTCCATATGTGCAGAGCGTGAGCCTTTAACCAGCACTGTGACAGGCTGTTTACCTGTCTGTTCTGTAAGTCTTTGTAAAACAGAGTCAACCAGGGACTGCAAGCTTCCAAAGTGCTTGCCGCCATTGCCGTTAAAGACTTCGCTGGCACTTTGGCTGAGTACGCCCAGGCTATATAAATTGTTGATACCGGAGCCAATAGCATGCTCACCAATTTCTTCGTGATAGGCTCTTGCATCAGCTCCTAGTTCGCCCATGTCTCCAAGGACAAAAATTCGATAACCCTTGTAGCTTCCAAGCAAATCGAGAGCGGCTTTGGTGGAAGCAACGCTGGCGTTGTATGTGTCGTCAATGATACGTAAGTGATCACTCACTTTTATGCTAGTTAAACGCCCTTTTGCCGGTTGAACCTTCTCTAAACCGGTAACAATATCATCCAGAGATATCCCCAATTCGCTGGCCGCAGCCGACGCAGAAAGCGCATTTAAGACGTTGTGCTGACCGCTCAATTTTAAAGTCAGTTGTCGGGCTTCCCCATTTAAATGAAGCGTAAATGACGGGTGTCCTTCTCCATTAAGAGTGATATCTGTGGCAAACACGTCCGAACTGTCGGTTAAACCAAAGGTTTTCCAGTTCATATTAGTGCAAGCGCGCTCCCAGCATGGGTAAAACTCGGAATCGCGGGGGGTAACAGCCGTTCCCTGGCTCCCCACTCCACGGAAAATTTCAGTTTTCGCACGAGCTACGCCGTGTAAACTGCCAAAACCTTCAACGTGTGCAGCACTTACGTTATTTAGAATAGCGACGTCGGGCTTGACCAGATTAGTGGTGTAGCCTATTTCTCCGGGGTGATTCGCTCCCAGCTCAACCACCGCGTATTTATGTTGTTCTTCCAGTCGCAGCAGAGTCAAAGGAACACCAATGTCGTTATTAAAGTTGCCCTGAGTCGCCAATACCGGATGACGAATTGATAAAATGGCCGCCAGCATTTCTTTTACTGTGGTTTTACCATTACTGCCGGTAACCGCGATGGTTCTCGGAGCAACCCTGGCTTTCACCGCTGCGCCCAGGCGTCCTAGTGCATGGCGGCTGTTCTCGACAATAATTTGCCGACAGTCAATGTCCTGCTGCTTTTCGCAAATAACGGCAGCAGCACCTTTGGCTATAGCTTGCTCAACGAAGTCGTGCGCATCAAAGTTCTTTCCTTTTAAGGCAATGAAAAGTGCGTCCTGCAGATCCGCACGCGTATCCGTTGATACTTTGTCTATTTTACAATCAGAGCCAACCAGGCGGCCTTCCACCTGTTCCGCGATCCACTCCAGTGATACTGAAATCATGCGCAGTCTCCTTGCAGCCATTCACTCACGACTGCTCTTTCGTTGTAATCCACACGTTGGGTGCCGATAACCTGATAGTCTTCATGTCCCTTGCCTGCCAGCAGAACAACATCGTCTTGCGCTGCTTCCTGCATGGCTTTTATCACTGCTTCGCGGCGGCCGGGCCAGACTTTAACCCGCTCTTTATCCGCAATACCTGTCAGAATGTCTTCGATAATCTGTTGCGCTGGCTCAGTTCTTGGATTGTCGTCTGTAACAACCACGACGTCGGCGTAGTCTGCAGCGACTTTGCCCATTTGTGGGCGTTTACCCCGGTCACGGTCGCCACCGCAGCCAAACACGCACCATAAACGACCTTTGCAGTGCAGCCGCAAAGCACTTAATACCTGGTGTAAAGCGTCTGGTGTGTGCGCATAGTCAACCACCACTAATGGCGACTGCTTGTTATGAAAAGCTTCCATGCGCCCGGGAACCGGTAGCAAATTGCGGCAAGCCTGGCCAATTTCCGCCAGAGGCTTATTGAACTTCAATAAAACCGCTACAGCACACAGCAGGTTATAAACATTAAAGCGCCCCAGTAGAGGTGTCTCAACGGTGCAGGATTCGCCCTGCCAATTGATCTGAAATACTGAGCCTTGCTCATGGAACTGAAGCCCCGTTGCACGCAAGCACGGTTCTACCGAGCTATCATTAAGGCTTATCCATAGATCCGCTAAGTTGTCTTTATGCCACTGACTCAGGGTGTCGTCATCGGCATTAACTATTCGGTTTTGCACACCAAAGTCGGCGAATAGTCGTTGTTTCGCTGCAACGTAATTTTCCATGGTGCCATGGTAATCCAGATGGTCACGGCTGATGTTGGTAATAGCGGCCGCGGAAAAGTGCAGTGCTTCGACACGGCGCTGAATCAAAGCGTGCGAAGACACTTCCATAGCCACAAGCTCTGCGCCTTCTGCAAGTAATGTCGCCAGTCGGTGTTGCACGGTAACTGCATCTGGAGTCGTATGCCGTTCAGGCAACAAACGTCCGATAAGCCCACTACCTGTGGTACCAATAACCGCCGCTTCCATGCCCAGAGCTTTTGCCAACTGAGCCATAATATGAGTGACCGATGTTTTCCCGTTAGTTCCGGTAACACCAACCAGCTGCATTTTCTCTGACGGGTGACCAAAAAAGGTGCCTGCAATATGTGACAAGTGCTCGCGCACACCGCTAAAGCCGACCACCACAGCACCTCGGCGGTGTTCCAGCGCAAGTCCGGGCGCTTCAGCAATAACCGCTACCGCGCCGGCATCTATAGCGGCATCAATATAAGCCCGTCCATCGGTTTCATAACCAGGGATCGCAACAAATACGTCGCCGTTTGCAACCTGCCTGCTATCTAATTTTATTCCACTGACAGTAACATCCGGAATAGCGAATGAAGCGGGTAGCATGGTTAATAACTCAGCCAGTTTCATCATTCATCACTCCCGAAGCCAGCAGCACGAACTCGAGTGTCTTCAATGTTATCTGGCGCGACATTCAGCAGACGCATGGTCTGAGACACAATTTTTGAGAATACGGGTGCCGCCGCTGTACCGCCATAGTAGTCATCGGTACCCGGCTCATTTATGGTGACCACAACAACAATTTTCGGGTCGCTGACCGGCGCAATGCCAGCAAATAAAGCAACATACTCGTCGCCGTAACCACCACCGGTCTTCGTTTTTCTTGTTGTCCCGGTTTTGCCCGCTACACGATACCCCGGAACCTGAGCTGCTTTGGCCGTGCCGTCTCGCACCACCTCTTCCATCATATGCATAACAGCTCTCGTGTTATCCGGATTAAACACCTGCTCAGCGGGTAACGGTGACTCCTGACGGAATATTGTAAGCGGCCGTTTCAAACCACCGTTTGCAATAATGTTATAGGCATTCGCCAGCTGCAGAGTCGTTGCTGACAGCCCGTAGCCGTATGAAAGCGTCGCAATTTCAAATTCAGACCAGCGGCGACGATCGCCTAAAATGCCGATACTTTCCCCCAATAGAGCAATGCCGGTATCGTTACCAAAGCCTGCGTCGGCATAGGTTTGCAATAGTGGTTCAATGCCCAAATCCAGAGCTATTTTGGTCACCCCAACATTGGAGGAATGTTTCAGCACCTCGGTCAACGACAGTTCGCCATAGTTGCGAGGGTCACTGACGCGACGTCCGCCAATTCTCAACCAGCCCGGGCTGGTATCAATGCTATCGCCCGCTTTGTGTCGGCCATTCTCTAGCGCACTGAGAATCACCAGAGGTTTCATCGTTGAGCCTGGTTCGTAGCTGTCAGTTACCGCACGGTTACGCATTCTGAAAGACTGCAATTCCGCACGGTTGTTTGGGTTAAAGGACGGGCTATTGACCATAGCCAGAACTTCACCGGTTTCGACATTAAGCACTACTGCCGAGCCTGAAGTTGCCTGATTGTAGCGCACGGTTTTTTTCAGTTCGGTGTAAGCAGTTGCCTGAACACGTTGGTCGATACTCAGTGTCAGCTGTTTTGGTTGTTGTGCGTCTGTCTGACTAATTTCTTCAACAACCCGCCCTTGCGCGTCCTTGCGATAAACTCGTTTGCCCGGTGTGCCGGTTAAGTGTTCGTCGTACAATAATTCGAGGCCTTCTTGGCCTGCACCGTCGATATCGGTCAGCCCAATTAAATGAGCGCTGATTTCACCTGTTGGATAATAGCGCCGAGACTCAGTTTTTAAATACACACCCGGTATTTTCAATTGTTTCACGTAATCCGCTTCTGACGGCGTCACTTTTCGCTGTAGATAAACAAAGCGTTTTGACTCATCGTCCACTTTGCTCACCAGCTCATTGCGATTCATGCGGAAGGTTTCCGCGAGAGCCTGCCAGCGACGCTCGTCTGCCAACGCATCTTTTTCTGCAATTCGCTTGGGATCTGCCCACACGGTTTCTACCGGAACGCTGACCGCCAGTTCTCTGCCATTGCGATCAACAATGGTTCCTCGTTCAACCGCAACACTGGCTGACCTTAAACTGCGCATATCGCCCTGCAGCGAAAACGCATCGGGACTAATGACCTGAATATAGGCAGCACGTGCAATGAGTACGGAAAAAACACCGAACAGTAAAAACACTGCGGTATAAAAACGCCAGCGAGTGCCAGCTGGCTCTGCACGTTTTTTGCGACGAGTCACTGCCATGAGACAAGTACCTCCTGCTCTGGCGCAACGTCACGCATACCAAGCTGTTCCTGCGCGATACGCTCCACTCGACTGTGTTCAGTCAGCGAGTTCTGCTCAATCACAAGGTGCCGCCACTCTCTGTCCAGAGTGTCGCGATACGAGAGTAAGTCGTCGCGCTCAGCAGTTAATTGCCGATTCAAATGCGCGATATAAACAATGCTTAGTGCATTAACAATAACCACCACGCTCAGCAACACTATCCACTTATGTTGTAGCAGATCTTGAAGTAACATTTTGGTCAGGCTTGGGTAACGCTGTTTAGTCATTGCGAACCCTCCTGGCAATACGCAGCACAGAGCTACGTGAACGCGGATTTTCCTGGACTTCTGCCTTGCCCGGTTTAATCGCTTTACCCACTTTTTCCAATGTTTTGTCTTTATTCCGTTCGGCTTCAGTTACTGGTAAGCCCGGCGGCAACTGCTTGCCCTCGCTGTGTTTACGGATAAAGCGTTTAACTAAGCGATCTTCCAGGCTATGGAAGCTAATAACCACCAACCGCCCGTCTTCTTTCAAACCAGAAAGTGACGCTTCGAGAGCTTGTTCTATTTGCTCTAACTCGCGGTTGATATGAATTCGTATGGCCTGAAATGTGCGCGTTGCCGGGTGTTTCTGCTTTTCTTTTACCGGGCTCACACGGGCAATCATTTCCGCAAGCTGCTTCGTGCGGGTGAAAGGCTTTTTCTCGCGGTCCATAACTATGGCACTGGCGATACGGCGAGCAAAACGTTCCTCACCATACTCTTTAAGAACCCAACTAATGTCGTCTTTTTCTGCACGATTAAGCCATTCAGCCGCTGTTTCGCCGCTAGTGGTGTTCATCCGCATATCCAGCGGACCGTCACGCATAAAGCTAAAGCCTCGCTCAGCATCGTCCAATTGTGGGGAGGAGACACCAAGGTCAAATAAAATACCCGTCACTTGCTGGTTCAGTTGCAAGTCATCAAGCACCTGTTGCAGGTTTGAGAAAGGAGTGTGGATAATTTGAAAACGGGGGTCGTCTTCGAAGGATTTTGCCGCAGCAATGGCCTCAGGGTCCTGGTCAAGAGCAATTACCCGGGCCTTGTCACCTAACTGATTAAGAAGCGCACGTGTATGTCCGCCACGACCAAATGTGGCGTCAATATATGTGCCTTGCGGATCAGTCGCTAATGCTTGTATCGACTCTTCCAGTAGCACCGAAACGTGTTGCGGTGACGTTGTTATCATTATAATGAAAAGTCTTCTAGTCGTTCGTTGAGAGTAAAGTCACCTTCGCGTTCAACATCCATATCTTGCGCCACTTGTTCATGCCAGGCGTCTTCATCCCAAACTTCAAATTTATTCAGCTGCCCGACAAGCATCAGTTTTTTTTCTAAACCGGCGTGTTGTCTCAATGGAGCTGACAATAACAGACGACCGTTTTTATCCATTTCACAGTCGTCGGCATGGCCTAACAGAAGCCGCTGTAAGCGACGTTCTGCGGGGTTCATACTGGATAATCGAGTGAGTTTTTGTTCTATGATTTGCCACTCAGGAAGCGGGTACAGCAAAAGGCACGGTTGCTTAATATCAATCGTGCAGACCATTTTGCCTTCACAGTCTAATGACAACGCATGACGGTACTTGGCCGGTATGGCCAAACGTCCTTTGCTATCCAGACTTAATGTTGTTGCACCTCGGAACATGATCCCACCTGATCATTGTGATCCACTATTATCCACAAATCCCCACAATGTTACAGTCTAGGTGTCACTGTTTCCCACTGTCAAGAAAAAACCTCTTTATTTGTCAGGGCTTCACAGAAATTTACATTAAGCGCTTGATGCAACGTGCAAAATAGTTTTTCCGCTATGGGTTGTGCGATTTTTATGCGATACTCGACTGAGTTTTAGCTAGCTGTGATACTCAATGAAGCGCTACTTATTTGTCATATTGGTAAGCTTTTGCGTGCTGGTGACCGGCGTTATCTGGTTTGCGGAGAATCAACACTCGCAAGTGATAGAGTCACGTAAGCGTGTGGCTACCGAACGCTTAGGCAGGTTACGCGCCGCACTCGAAGGCCAGATTAATTCCTCGCTGACCACCGCTCGTGCGCTGCAGGCTGAAATAAAACTTTCCCCTGACATTTCCGCAGAACGTTATCGTTTACTGGTGCAAGAGCTAATAGACAATGACCTCCCTGTTCGTCATGTGGCTCTGGCCCCTGATCTTATTATCGAGTTTCTCTATCCTTTAGTTCCAAACCAGGACGCGCTAGGTTTTGATTACCGAGCTTCACCCGAACAGTTCAAGAGTGTTCAGGAAGCCATTCAACGCAAAAGCATCATTATTGACGGCCCTGTCAAATTAGTGCAAGGCGGCTGGGCGCTAATTGCACGGGCTCCGGTTTTTATCGATAACTCGCTGTGGGGCGTTATTGCGATTGTTATTGATATTGACCAGTTAATGATCAGTAGCGGCCTGACCTCGGTTGATGATTACCTCTTTTCGGTACAGAAGAAGAATGCAAATAACAACGATTTATTTGAACGAGGCGATCCATCCGTATGGCAAAAAGACTATGTTGCCATTGAAATCGATGTATCCTCCGGTCAATGGATACTGGCTCTTGCGCCGAAAGATAATGGCTGGGCTAAACGCGATAGTATTTATTGGATCATCATAATTGCCGGCTGGACACTCTCATTCTTAATGATTGCCTTTATGTATAATTTGGTCGCAACCCAGAGTCGTTTACGGACAGCTCTGACAACGATTGACCGGCAGGCCAACTTCGATTCAATCACCGACTTGCCTAATCGTCGAGCCTTTGTTGACTATCTCAATCAATTAACTCAGAGCGGCAATGATCAGCATTTTGCTATTTTGTTTATCGACCTTGACCATTTTAAAGAAGTTAACGACAGCCTGGGACACGACGCCGGCGATGAGTTACTGGTGTCAGTTGCGGAACGTTTAAGGAGTCAACTGCGGGGTTCTGACTTTATCGCCCGTATTGGCGGCGATGAATTTGTTGTGGTGATTAATCGCTTCAAGTCACATGAAGTCATTAATGATTTGGCAACCCAAATTAATCGTCATTTAAGCGAACCTTTTACATTACGTCAGAACCAAATACAAACCACCTGCAGCATTGGTATTGCGTTGTACCCTGACGATGGCATGAAAGCTGCCGAGCTTCTCAAAAATGCAGACTTGGCCATGTACGCCGCAAAAACCGCAGGGCGTCGCACCCACTACTTCTTTAATGACGAACTAAGAGCGCAAACCGAACGCCAGAATACCATTCACAACCGAATGCGGGACGGCCTAAAGCGACATGAATTCTCGCTGGTTTATCAGCCTATTGTTGATTTTAGTTCCGGCAAAGTCACCAAATGTGAAGCCTTACTTCGTTGGAAAGATGAAGATGGAAACGTCATTTCTCCCGCTGAGTTCATTCCGGTTGCTGAACGCACGGGGTTAATTCACGAGCTGGGGCAATTTGTTCTGGAGCAAGCTTGTATTGACTGGGTTACCGTCCATAAGTCCGGGTACCCTATTGAGGTTTCAATTAACCGCTCAGAGCGAGAGCTGAACGATATGGAAGTCGCTAAACAGTGGCTGTCTTGCATCAAGCAACACGGTATACCAACTGAAAGCATCACTTTCGAAATTACTGAATCATTGTTAATGAGTAATAAGCAGCGGCAATTACAAATTTTGCATTACCTGCGCTCGCAAGGAGTACAACTGGCCATTGATGATTTTGGTACCGGTTACTCAAGCATTAATTACCTGCAGCGTTACCCTGTCGACTATATAAAAATAGACAGAAGCTTTTTGAACCAGGCACCTGATGACCGCGTGCAGGTTGCTTTATTAGACGCTTTACTTAGGGTGGCCAGAGCCCTTGATATCGACGTTATTGCTGAAGGCGTGGAAACTAAGCGGCAATGGGAGTTATTGCAGCAACAACAATGTGACTTTGCTCAAGGCTACTTTATTAGTGAACCCCTGACTTTAGATAAGCTATTAGACTTTTTGCGAAAATGGCAGTTCTGAAGTCGAAAAGAGGAATAAGGTGGAGAGCCGGCCGATAAGCCGGGTTCTGTCGTGGACAATCATTCATCTAGTGATCAGGTTGCCCTGACCCTCAAGCAGTCTACCCGGGTTCAACGCGGGCCGCGCCAAAGAACCCCTATTTGACCTTGCTCCGGGTGGAGTTTACCGTGCCGCAAACTGTTACCAGTTGCGCGGTGCGCTCTTACCGCACCCTTTCACCCTTACCTGTGCTGCAAGCAGCCATCGGCGGTTTACTCTCTGCTGCACTAGTCGTCGGCTTACGCCGCCCAGGCGTTACCTGGCACCCTGCCCTATGGAGCCCGGACTTTCCTCCCCCTGTAAACAGGCGGCGATTGTCTGGCCAGCTCTCCGCGGAGGATTCTACGCTGCGCCAGGCTTTAACTCAATCTTTGTTTTTATTCTCCAGCCCCCACTGATACAACACGTTTTTACGTTCATCATGAATTTTCGCAGTGACAGCAGCCGCTTTCTTTAATGGCAACTCCTCCAGTAACAACAGCAAGGTGCGCTTAGCCGCCTCTCCAGGGCCGTCACTGGCTTCCGTTTCTTGCTGCAAGGGTGATATCAGTAACACCATTTCTCCCCGCTGCTGGTTGCTGTCGTCTGTTAAAATCTGCAATAACTCTGCAGCACTGCCATTTAAATAGGTTTCAAACTGCTTCGTCAGTTCACGCGCCAGTACCAGCTGCCTTTCTGTCCCCAGCACGGCATTCATATCGGCCAGGGTATGCAGAATTCTGTGTGGGCTTTCATAAACAACAACGGTTCTTGGTTCTGTTTTTAAGGCTTCTAATTTTGCCCGGCGTTGCTGCGGCTTAGAAGGCAAAAAACCTTCAAAGGCAAAGCGGTCGGTAGGCAAGCCAGCCGCAGACAGTGCTACGGTTACGGCACAGGCACCCGGCAGTGCAACTACTTTGAGGCCGTGCTGACGACACCGTTGTACCAGCACATAACCCGGGTCATTAATAAGTGGCGTACCCGCGTCGCTGACTAATGCCAGGGAATCGCCTTGCTGCAGGCGCTCAATAACCGCATCCGCGCGCTGAGTCTCGTTATGCTCATGCAGCGCAAACACGTCGTTTTGTATGCCATAATGCTGCATTAACTTCCGCGTATGCCGCGTATCTTCTGCAGCTATGGCTGCTACATCGGCTAATGTTTTTATTGCCCGCTCGGTCATATCGCCTAAATTCCCGATAGGCGTGGGTACAATATAAAGGGTCCCCGGGTTTGTCATAGTGAGTCTCAGTTTGTTTCCAACGTCAATGCCGTTTATAGTATCACCGAACAGGCACCAAAGCGGAACCTTACAGTGTTTAGAACTCAGTCATTTGTATTTTTAGCTCTACTGGCACTCATGGTACTCACTCAGTGTACCTCTGCCCCTGACCGGAAAACTGAAACGCCCGACAAAACCGCAGATGTCGCCGACCAGGACTTGAGTTTAACTGAAGAAAAATCGGCTCAGGACTGGTTAGATGAAGCCCGCGCTGCCGCCAACGATATTGAACAGCACTCCGCTTTAATACGCGCAGCTAATGCGTTTCAGAATGAACAAAAATGGCAGCAGGCTGTAGCCGTGTTGTCTCAATTAAGCCCTCAAAAAATTACCCGGCATAGTCAAAAGTACTATCACCTGGCTAAAGCTCGTTGGGCAGCAGAACAAGAACAATGGCCCCAGGTTATTGATGAACTTGAGAGCGTTTATACACAGTTTAACCAACGCGAATTTCGCGCTTTGAGCTTACAATTGCTGTCTCAAGCCGCTTACCAGCAAAAAAACTACTGGCAAGCTTTGGTGTGGCAGGTCGACGCTCAGCGTTTTGCTGAACAATCCAGCGCAGAAACCATATGGTCTGTTGCCAGCCGGGTCACCCAATCTGAGCTCCCACAGCAACGTCCGACTGATTTAGCTCTAGCGGGTTGGTGGCGTTTAGTTGACTACCATCATCAGGCCATGACCAACCCGGAACAACTGTCTGCTTACCTAAGCCAATGGTTGCAAGGCTATAGCGAGCACGCTGCAGTCGAGATGGTAGAAAGATGGCAGGAAACAGAAATCAGGAATGATAACGAGAAGACATCCAAACCCGTCATTGCGGTCCTATTACCCTTATCTGGAAAATACCAACAACAAGGTCAGGCCGTACGCGATGGCATTATTGCCCGCACAGGAGAATTAAAAGAAGTACAAGTGGTTTTTATTGATAGCGAACAAGGTGACATTGCGGCACATAAAGAGCAGATAAAGTCACTGAACCCGGTTGGTATTATCGGTCCCCTTTTAAAAGAGAATGTTGCGCTTTGGGCTGAGCAGCAACCCAGTGATGTACCTCAGATTTTTCTAAACCAGATTGAAAGAGAATCAGCGGACTCCTCTGCTAATAGCGCATTTTTCGCCTTAACTCCTGATACAGAAGCCCGGCAAGCTGCACAGCGCATCAATCAGAAACTTCCAGGAGCTAAAAGTGCCATGATCATCGCCGCCGATACGTCCAACGGACGTAGAATGGTCGATGCCTTTAAATCGAGTTGGGATAATGAGCAGGCGGGAGACCCCAAAGTTTCTTACTTTTCGGAACGCGCGGACATGAAAGCAACGGTGGAAAGCTCTCTGGGGCTAACTGACAGTCAGCAGCGCATTCGGGCAGTGAAAATAGCCGCTGGAAAGATCATTGTTGATGAGCAGGAACGAAGCCGGAGAGATATCAGCGCTATTTATCTGCCGGGAAACTTACAACAAACTCGTCTGTTAAAACCTTTTATTGATGTCAGTGTTTCACCTTTTGCCGCACCCATTCAGGTGTACGCCAGTTCTGCGACTCACGAACTTAAAAACCGCTTAGGGGATTCTGATCTTAACGGTATTATCTTTTCTGACATTCCCTGGTTAGCTTCAGATGCCGGTAATAATTTGCTTTTAACTCAGTGGCTTGAGCTACGCAATGGTTGGGGACTTTCACTAGCAAGGTTAGCCGCAATGGGATATGACAGTGTGTCATTAATACAACGATTAGAAATGATGAACCGTATGCCGGGGCTTACCTGGAGCGGACTTAGTGGCAACCTCCACATCAATGACTCAGTGGTTCAACGTGAACTAACCTGGGCTACCTTTACTAAGGGGAAAATAGCCTTAGCTAAGGAGTCAAATAATGCAGGAAGTAGCAACAGGTAAGCACGCGGAGTTACTGTCGGCAGAATTTCTGGAAAAGAATAGTCTTACAATTATTTGCAAAAATTACCGCATTGACGGCGGTGAAATTGATATTATAGCCCGAGACGGAGATTACTGGGTCTTTTGCGAGGTTAAGTATCGGCAACATGAGCACTTCGCTTCAGTACTTGAGCAAATTAAGCCGCAACAATGTAGGCGTGTAAGGCATACTGCTCGTTACTATTTAGTCAGTAATAATATAGACGAACATACCGCAGCAATACGTTTTGACGTTATTGCAGTAGTCGGTCACCCAACAAAAATTGAATGGTTTAAGGACGCATTCTAATTATGAATGACGAGCTAATTAAAGCGCTTTTCACAGAGAGCATACAGACACAGATCTCCGCAGTTGAGAGCCTGACCGATGACATGGCAACCACAGTGGAGTTGTTAGTGGCTAACCTGCTCAATGGTCAACGCGTTTTTTGCTGCGGAGACCGAACCACAGGAGTGGTTGCACAGCATTTTTCCAATCTCATGACAGAGGGGATGAAGCTCGAACGGCCTCCTTTTCCAGTGCTGGCCCTCAATTCGGGCAAGCAAAAGCAACTGGCTGCCTTAGGTCAGGCTAGCGACATTTTGATAGTTATAGCCGATAATCAGGAAAATGAAGAACTAACCTCCGTTATGGAAACAGCAATTAGCCGCGACATGTTAATCATTGCCCTAACCGGAGAAGGTAATGACTCTGTTTCCGGTTTATTAGGGGCTAATGACATAGAACTGCGTGTGCCAAGTTTAAATCCCGCTCGTATACTGGAAACCCAGTTATTTATTGTCCATGGTCTATGTGAACAAATAGAAAATACTATCTTCCCTCAGGAGCACTGACGCGTATGACTTTATCTAAACTCGCTTTACCCGTCATTTTTATCAGCTTGTTAGCCTTACAAGGATGCGCTGCTGTCGCAGTTGGCGCTGCCGCAGTTGGTATCTCGTCTGCAACAGACCCACGTACCATAGGCACGCAGGTAGACGATCAAACTATTGAAATGAAAACGAATGCCAAACTGGGGAACGATGAGCAGCTTGAGGATTCTCGCGTCATTGCGGTGAGCTACGATACCAACGTGCTGTTGATTGGCCAGGTGCCCAGCGAGAGTTTGAAAAGAAGAGCAGAAGATGTCATTAGAGATACTAATGGCATTAATAAAATTTTCAATCAACTGCGTATTGGCTCAAAAGCTTCTGCAACGGTTCGCGCAGGCGACAGCTGGATAACCAGTAAAGTGAAACTTAAGTTTGCGAATAATAAGTCCATAGATGCCACCAACATAAAAGTGGTAACAGAAAACGGCGAGGTATTTCTGCTAGGCCATGTTAGTCAGGCGGAAGCAGAGGCTGCTGTTGAAGTTGCAAGAAATGTTGATGGTGTAGGACGAGTCATTAAAGCACTAACCATTAAGCGTTAGTGCTTTAAATTCTTACTTAACAACTTTTAAGTTGGGCTTTTTCTTCGCTGACTTTTGCTCAGTTTCGGTGTTGCTCTGCTCTTCTTCGTCAAGCTCGGGCATTTTATCCAACTCGGGCTCGGCCTCAAACATAGCACCAGCTCCATTTTCACGGGCGTATATGGCTAATGCCGCCGTCATAGGAACAACAACCTGCATGGGCTGCCCACCAAAACGTGCGTTAAAACGCACCTCATGGTCCGCCAACTGTAAGTTCTGAACTGCTGTTGGTGAAATATTAAGAACTATCTGGCCTTCACTCACAAAGTTTTGTGGCACAACCGTGCCGACAATGGTTGCGTCAACAACCAAGTGCGGAGTCAGATCGTTATCAACAATCCATTCGTACAGTCCACGAAGTAGATAAGGTCTTTTCGGCGTCATAGCACTACTCCTCGACGTCGATGAAATTAATGACGGGCGAGCTCTTTCTCTTCTTCCGTTAAAGAGTCCTGGAACGTTTTGCGTTCAAATAAACGTACCATATATTGCTTGATCTCTTTTGCACCTTGCCCTTCCAGGTCAATGCCGTAAGCTGGTAAACGCCATAGCAGAGGTGCCAAATAACAATCGACTAAGCTGAACTCTTCACTCATGAAATAAGGCGTGTCGGCAAATATAGGAGCCAAAGAAAGTATGCCTTCTTTCAGTTCCTGCCTTGCCTGTGCATCGCCTTGCTGAATTTTTTCAGCCAGACTGTACCAGTCACGCTCAATACGGTACATCATAAGACGACTTGTACCACGGGCAACCGGGTACACCGGCATCAGTGGCGGGTGCGGGAAACGCTCATCAAGATACTCCATGATAATTTGTGCGTTATATAACACCAGTTCACGGTCAACAAGAGTCGGCGTAGCCTCTGGGTACGGGTTAAGCTGTAACAGATCCTCCGGCGTACTTTCGTCGGTCACATACGTAATTTCGACACCAACACCTTTCTCAGCTAACACCAGACGTACCTGATGACTCTTTAAGTCATCCTTTCCTGAATATAACGTCATTACTGAGCGTTTATTTGCTGCAACAGCCATTCCTTTCTCCAGATAATATCAACGGCAAAAGGGTGGCAAGCCACCCTTTACTAAGTCGTTGTCTAACAGACTGATAAGCCTCGATTATTTGAGGTCTTTCCAAAACTCTTTCTTAAGTAACCATGCCAAAATAGTGAATACCAGCAGGAAACCAAAGACAAACCAACCCATTCGACGCTGCTCTAACAACATAGGCTCACCGGTGTATACCAGGAACGCGGTTAAATCTAGCATCGCTTGGTCGTACTCGCTTTCAGACAGGCGACCGTTTCCATCGGTTTTAATACCAACGTAAACGTCTTTCATTTCGCCGTCTATCATACGCTCTTCGTAGGTTTTTTCAGGAAGCCCCTGAAGTTCTTCCAGCACATGCGGCATACCCACGTTAGGGAATACTGCGTTGTTAACCCCAAATGGGCGACTTTCGTCTTTATAAAATGAGCGTAAATAAGTATAAATCCAGTCCGCACCACGTACACGAGCAACATTGGTTAAGTCCGGTACAGCTGTACCAAACCAATTCGCAGCGGAATCTGAATTCATATTATTGGTAATAAGATCACCGGCTTTATTGCCAGTAAACTGTAAGTGCTTCTCACCCAGCTCTTGTGGGATACCAAGATCTTCAAAGGTGCGGTTATAGCGATGATACTCCAGCTGATGACAACCCAGACAGTAGTTCATATATAACTGCGCACCGCGTTGCAACGAGGCCTTGTCGTGTAAATCGACTTCGGCCTTATCTAATGGAACTTCAGGACCCGCCGCAAAAACCAGCGACGGAATCAAAGTTATAAGAGCGATTAACAGTTTTTTCATTTCGACGTCACCCTTTCTGGTACCGGTTTAGTCTTCTCGCGCTTACTGTAGAACCAGAGCAGCCCGAAGAATGCAAAGTACAGGAACGTAAATATCTGTGCGAACACGGTTGCAACAGGAGTTGCAGGCTGAGTTCCCAGATAACCCAGTACAACGAAGCTGATCGCGAATACGGTTAAGTTCAGCTTATGCAATAGGCTACGATAACGAATTGAGCGTACTCGACCACGGTCTAACCAAGGCAATAAGGCCAGGAAGGCAATGGCAGCAAACATGAGAATGACGCCAAATAGCTTATCCGGAACCGCACGTAAAATAGCGTAGAACGGAGTGAAGTACCATACCGGAGCTATGTGCTCTGGTGTCTTCAGCGGGTTCGCTGGTTCGAAGTTCGGTGGCTCAAGGAAAAAGCCGCCCATTTCCGGATTGAAGAAAATAACGTAACAGAAGAAGAACAAGAAGATACCAAAACCGAACATGTCCTTAAGGATGTAATAAGGATAAAACGGGATGGAATCAACAATGTCTTTCTTGTTCGTGAAGCGCTCATGGAACTTAAATTTCGGCTTCTCTTCGTCAGGAACCGAGCCTTTAGGCTTCTTCGTATCAACACCATCGGGGTTGTTAGAACCGACCTCGTGCAAAGCGACGATGTGCAAGAAGACCAAAATAACCAGCACTAATGGTAAAGCAATGACATGCAGTGCAAAGAAACGGTTTAACGTAGCGCCCGAAATAACGTAGTCACCGCGGATCCACAAAGTTAAATCATCACCAATAACCGGAATTGCACCGAACAAGGAGATAATAACCTGAGCACCCCAGTATGACATTTGTCCCCATGGTAGCAAGTAGCCCATGAAGGCTTCCGCCATTAATACCAGGAAGATGAACATACCAAACAACCAGATTAATTCCCGTGGTTTTTGGTAAGAACCGTACATCATGCCGCGGAACATATGCAGATACACCACCACGAAAAACGCTGATGCCCCAGTGGAGTGCATGTAACGCAACAGCCAACCGTATTCAACGTCACGCATGATGTACTCGACCGAAGCAAATGCGCCTTCGGCACTGGGTACGTAGTTCATGGTAAGCCAAATACCGGTCAGAATTTGGTTAATTAATACAATAGTTGCCAAGAAACCGAAAACATACCACATGTTGAAGTTTTTCGGAGCTGGATACTGTGCCAGGTGGATGTTCCAGGTTTTTGTCATGGGGATGCGGGCATCCATCCACTCTACAAATCGCTTAAACATTATGCTTGCCCCTTATCTTCACCCACCAAAATGGTGTTCTCGTCGATAAAATAATGCGGCGGCACGACTAAGTTCAGAGGTGCTGGAACGCTTTCAAAAACACGACCTGCAATATCAAACTTCGAACCGTGACACGGGCAGAAGAAACCAGATTCAACGCCATCAACATGGTCTCCCATTCCCTTTTCGAGATAGGACGGGGAACAACCTAAATGGGTACAGATACCAACGGCGACAAAGAATTCTTCCTTGATTGAACGGTGTTGGTTCTGTGCGTACTCAGGCTGCTGTGGTTCTTCCGAATTAGGGTCGCGAAGCCGATCTTCAACTTTAGACAACCCTTCCAGCATATCGGGGGTACGACGCACCACCCAGACTGGCTTTCCGCGCCATTTCACACGGACTAGCTGGCCAGGTTCAGCCTTGCGTATATTCACTTCTACGGGCGCACCCGCGTTTTTCGCTTTCGCACTTGGGTTCCATGATCTTATGAAGGGAACGGCTACTGTTAGCGCTCCGGCACCACCTACCACAGAGGTTGCGACAGTCAAAAAACGACGGCGGCCTTTATCTACAGGCGCATTGCTCATCCATCTACTCTCCAGTTTTGGACGCTCCACGATACTTTGTCGCGAAGTCGGGAATTAGCTGCTGCTTTGTCCGCTTATGCGGATTACAGAAAATGCTTTGAGATGATAATGAAAAGACACACTTTTTACAAGCTTAATAGCCGCTATTATCGCGGTATTTCTATTTCGATCAGACATAAAAAAACCCAGCCGAAGCTGGGTTTTGCCACAATAAATGAAGACGAATTAACGCTTCGAGAACTGTGGACGTTTACGTGCTTTATGCAAGCCGATTTTCTTACGTTCAACCTGACGAGCGTCACGAGTAACGTAACCTTCTTTACGTAGCGGACTACGTAGAGCTTCGTCGTACTGCATTAATGCACGGGTAATACCGTGACGAATTGCACCAGCCTGACCCGTAGTACCACCGCCATTTACAGTGATGTACAAGTCAAACTTTTCAGTCATTTCAACTAACTCTAACGGCTGACGAACAACCATTTGAGCCGTTTCACGACCGAAGTATTCGTTCAGTTCACGGTTGTTAATTTTGATGTTGCCGCTACCAGGACGCAAAAATACGCGAGCCGTGGAGTTTTTGCGACGACCAGTACCGTAGTATTGATTATCTGCCATAGTGTTCTTGCTCCGTATTATATATCCAGTTGTTTAGGTTGTTGAGCAATATGGTTATGCTCAGTACCTGCGTACACTTTCAGTTTACGGAACATGGCACGACCCAATGGACCACGGGGTAACATACCTTTCACCGCTTTCTGAATGACCATCTCTGGTTTCTTAGCAATCAGTTTTTCAAAGCTGATTGATTTGATACCACCCGGAAATCCAGTGTGCGAGTAGTACATCTTGTCCTGAGCTTTGTTACCGGTAACGGCAACTTTCTCAGCGTTAATGACGACGATGTAGTCGCCGGTATCAACGTGAGGCGTGTACTCAGGCTTATGCTTGCCGCGTAAACGACGAGCGATTTCAGTAGCTAAACGACCTAAAGTTTTGCCTTCAGCGTCTACTACGTACCAGTCGCGTTTTACCGTTTCTGGCTTGGCTACAAATGTTTTCATTGTATAAAACCTACATTTTAAAAGTTCACGGACAGTAATTCCGGGCTTCCCCGCGAATCACAACAATAAAAAAATGATAAAAATCATTTAGTTATCTGCTGCGACCGCTGCATTACGTTAGGTAACACAACGGACTGTAACGTGGGCTGCGCGGATTATAGGAAAAATGCGGTTAAAGATCACGCATTTTCTGAAATTTATGCTTTATGTGCCATAGCAAGATATTCCTGACTCTGCATTTCCTGCAAACGGCTGACGCAGCGACGGAACTCAAAAGTTAACTGGCCTTCGGTATATAACGATTCGATATCCACTTCTGCAGATAAAATCAGCTTCACCCGACGCTCATAAAATTCATCCACTAACGCGATGAAACGTCTGGCGGTATCGTCTTTTCCCGCGCCCATTTGTTCGACATTACTGATCAGGACAGCGTGATAAACTCGCGCTATCTCCATGTAGTCGTTTTGGCTGCGTGCGGTTTTACAAATAGAAGTAAAATCAAAGAACACAACGTCGTCACACTCGGCTCTTACGTCAATATCCCGACCTTCGATATCAATACAGTCTGATTCGTACCGGTCTTTGCACTCCGGTGCCAGCTCTTTGAAATACTGCCATAAGTTTTTATCAGCCTGGTCATCCAGCGGTGAGTGAAAAATTTCAGCTCGTGTCAGTGTTCTTAAGCGGTAGTCGATACCACTGTCAACATTCACCACTTCACAGTGCCGCTTGATAAGTTTAATCGCCGGAATAAAACGCGCTCGTTGCAGGCCATTTTTATAAAGATCGTCCGGAATAATATTCGACGTGGCAACCAACACCACACCCCTCTCAAATAAATACTCAAACAGCTTACCCAGCAACATAGCATCGGTAATGTCCTGTACGAAAAACTCGTCAAAACAGACAATTAGTGCTTCATCGGCGATCTTGTCCGCCACAATACGTAACGGGTCACTTTGCTTATCCAGCATTTTTAGTTCGTTATGAACTCGATGCATAAAACGATGGAAATGAATGCGCCATTTACGTTCAACTGGCAAGCTCTCAAAAAAAGTATCAACCAAATAGGTTTTACCACGGCCTACACCACCCCAGAAATAAATTCCCTGAGGCCTCTCCGGCTCTTTGCTTAGAAGCTTTCGCCAGGCCGATAAGGTGTGGTAATGGTGCCAGTCGATAAGCTCATCATGCAGTCTTTGCAAATGTTTAACGGCATTAAGCTGGGCTTCATCTTCCGAGAAGCCATTGTGTTCGATATCATACTGATAACGTTCTAATGGAGACATTTGCTGTTTGGACACTACCACTTCACCTCAGTTGGGATTATCCTAATAGGTAATATGTTACCATGAAGGTGAAGCGCAGCAATCATTCGAAGCTGTAGCAGCTTGTTCAGGAGTTAATTATGAGTTGGATTATTGGAGTTCTGTTGGTCATTGCCGGTGCAATCATTGGCTTTTTCGCAGCTCGTTACAGTCAGTCAAAAGGTCAGTCAGGCGACCTTGAAGAGCAAGTTCAGCAAAGCCAACAGCGTTTAACCGACTACCAGCGAGAAGTTGCCGAACACTTTGCAACGGCCAATGCCATGGTAGAACAACTGGCCGACACACAACAGCGTCTGCAAAGCTATTTGAGCCAAAGTGCCGAATTGCTTGAAAAAGGAGATGTTCAAAGCGACTTACCTTTTTTCGCTGAAGATACCCTTAAGCAGTTGCGCGTAGCCAACTCTCTGAACAAAGACCACCGCTCTGGTCGTGACAGTTATAGTGCTAACGATATGCCTCGCGACTACACCGAAGGTTCCAGCGGCTTATTCTCAAATAGTTACGAAGAAAAATCGGAAAAAGAGTCCTCAAAAACATCTTGAAACACTTTTAGAGTGAACTCATATAACTAACAAGCGGTCTTAACTCGCAGACCGCTTGTTAGTGCTTTATTAAGGAGTCACTCAAACCATGAAACGAGTATTAGCTTTATTCAGTTTACTCTTTGTTTTTAGTTTTACCCCTATTACTTCGGCTCAGGCCGGTATCCCATTTTTTGGCAATGACGACGAACAACCTACTCTGGCACCTATGCTGGAAGAGGTTACACCTGCTGTTGTCAACATTTCCGTAAAAGGAAAGCGCGAGGTCAGACAACGACTACCGGATGCGCTTCGTTTTTTCTTCGGACCTAATGCACCGCGCGAACAAGTTCGCGAGCATCCATTTCAGGGGCTGGGTTCTGGCGTGATTATTGATGCCAAGAACGGTTATGTCGTCACAAATAACCATGTCATTGACGATGCAACTGAAATTCTGGTTACCCTAAAAGATGGCCGCGAGTTTGACGCCAAGGTTATCGGCACCGACAAACGCAGTGACGTTGCACTGCTGAAAATTGAAAATGGTGACAACCTTACCGCTATCGAACTCGGCCAGTCTTCAGACCTGCGTGTCGGCGACTTCGTGGTTGCTATTGGCAACCCCTTTGGTCTTGGACAAACGGTCACCTCGGGTATTGTGAGTGCATTAGGCCGTGGCGGGTTAGGTATCGAAGAATTAGAAAACTTTATACAAACCGATGCAGCGATCAACAGTGGTAACTCAGGCGGCGCACTGGTCACCTTAGACGGCAAGTTAATTGGCATAAACACCGCAATACTTGGCCCCAATGGCGGTAATATCGGTATCGGTTTTGCCATTCCGTCGGACATGATGAATAACCTGGTTCAACAGCTTATTGAATTCGGTGAAGTTCGCAGAGGCGTTCTGGGTGTGCGAGGCAACGACCTGACCCATGATGTGGCTCAGGCACTGAATATTCCCGTTAATCGCGGGGCCTTTGTTTCTCAGGTAGTACCCGGTAGCTCGGCAGCTGAGGCAGGTATTGAGTCTGGCGATGTCATCATATCGGTAAATAACCAGACCATTCGCTCATTCTCCGAGCTTGGAGCTATGGTTGGCTCGATAGGCTCCGGTAAGTCAATCGAACTTGGTATTATTCGCGACGGCGAGGAGCAGTCAATCAACGTCACTTTAGGAGCGCAAGACACCTCAGTAACCGCAGCCTCTATCCACCCGGCTCTGGAAGGAGCAACTCTCGCCGCAGCTGATTCAGGCAAAGGTATAGAAGTATCTGAGCTCGAAGAACGCTCACCTGCAGCCCGAATTGGCCTTGAAAAAGGCGATATTATTCAGGGTGTGAATCGGCAGGCAGTCAGTTCCATCGCTGAACTCAGAGCCGCCATTGAAGATAAGGCCGGCGTCATTGCGTTAAATATAAAACGCGACAGCAGCTCACTCTTTATTGTATTGCGCAACGCTAACTGAGATTGTGACAGACAGGTGGTATCAGTGCTATGCTGATACCACTTAATTCAATCGGAAACAGGTATGCAGCGACTCTCTTCAACCCTACGATTCTTGTTTCAGTCAGTCGGTTTAGGCTTGGTTGTTGCGGCCATTGTGATTATCAGTCAGCCGTTCTGGGGGCAGTCTGAGTCTTTAAGACAAACCAATTCCGAAGTTATTTCTTTTAACCAGGCCGTTCGTAAAGCCGCCCCTGCAGTGGTTAATATATACAGTATGGGCGAGATACAAGGTTCATACTACCAACCACAGTCATCTCGGGTCTTGCGCTTGGGCTCCGGCGTTATTATGGACTCTCAGGGTTACATTTTGACCGCTCACCATGTCGTAGATAATGTCGATCAAATTGAGGTCGCTTTACAGGACGGGCGTCGTTACGCCGCTCAGTTAATTGGCAGCGACCGTTACACTGACCTGGCCGTACTTAAAATTGATGCCGACAACCTTCCTGTTATTCCAGTTCAGTCGACACGCCGCATTCAGGTTGGTGATATTGTTCTTGCTATAGGTAACCCCTACAACATTGGTCAGACAATAACTCAAGGAATCATCAGTGCCAGCGGCGGACGTGTAGGCGTCAGTAACTCCTACTCTGACTTAATTCAAATGGATGCGGTTATCAACCAAGGCGCATCTGGGGGGGCATTGGTAAATACCGCCGGCGAGCTAATAGGAATTAATAACGCCCGATACAACTCCGCTTTTGGCGATGGTGGTGAAGGGATCTATTTTGCCGTGCCCTATGAAAATGCACGCAAAGTGATGAAAACACTCATTCAAGAAGGCAAAGTGGTTCGTGGCTACATTGGTATTAGTGTTAACCCAAATTTCAGTGAAGAACAGTCTTTATCAGGGATCTTAATTACAGACGTTGAAGCGGGCGGCCCGGCAGCGGCTGCCGGTCTGCAACGTAATGATTTTTTGGTCGCTATTGACGGAGAGCCTGTTCGTACTGCTTCCGAAGGGCTGGACAGAGTAGCCAATAGCGAACCCGGTACCGAATTGGAAGTAGAGTTTTACCGTGGCAACAAACGCATGACAACCACGGTAACCGTTGCCGAGTTACCTCGTTAAAAGCGGACGGCGATTAAGCCGTCACTCGCTCAATATCAGCACCTAAACCTTGTAGTTTCTTTTCAATGCACTCATAACCACGGTCGATATGATAAATACGCTCGACGACCGTTTCTCCCGTAGCTACCAGGCCTGCGATAACTAACGATGCCGAAGCGCGTAAATCAGTACACATAACTTCAGCGCCGGTTAGTTCTTCTACACCATGGCATAAGGCGGTATTGCCTTCCGACTCTACATTTGCACCCATACGCCTTAGCTCAGGAATGTGCATAAACCGGTTTTCAAAAATCGTTTCACGAATACCTGCGGTGCCCTCTGCAATTGCATTTAATGCACAAAACTGGGCTTGCATGTCAGTCGGAAAAGCCGGGTGAGGCGCGGTAATAATATTCACCGCTTTGGGGCGTCCCTGACTTTTTAGCGTGATCCAGTCTTCACCTTTTTCGACCTCAGCGCCAGCTTCTTCTAGTTTTTTCAGTACAGCATCCAGACTGGCCGGGTCAGTTTTTTCGCACCGTATAGAACCGCCCGTTGCCAATGCAGCAACCAAAAAGGTACCGGTTTCGATACGGTCGGGCATGACGCTGTATTCTCCGCCATGCAGTTTTTCCACGCCAGTAATATGAATGGTATCGCAACCAGCGTCGCGCACATTCGCACCCAGGCTGTTCAGAAAGTTTGCTAAGTCGATAACCTCAGGCTCGCGAGCCGCGTTTTCAATTACCGTTTCACCTTCTGCCAATACCGCCGCCATCATCAGATTTTCAGTACCAGTAACACTGACGGTATCTAATAAAATTTCCGCGCCCTTCAAACGGCCTTCGACAGATGCCTTAATGTAGCCATTTTCAACATCAATGTGTGCCCCCATTTTGCGTAAACCTTCAATATGAAGATTAACGGGGCGGGCTCCTATCGCGCAGCCACCCGGAAGCGAGACTTCGGCTTTTCCGGTTTTCGCCAATAGTGGCCCCAAAACCAGAATAGACGCCCGCATCGTTTTTACTAAGTCATAAGGCGCTTTAAAATGATTCAGTGTGGTTGGGTCGATAGTCACACTGTTATCGTTCAGGCTACTGTGACAAATGCCAAGGCAGTCTAACAACTCTAAGGTTGTATCAACGTCATGTAAATCGGGAACATTGGATAACATGACTTTATCAGAAGGCAAAAGCGACGCCATTAGGATAGGCAAAGCCGCGTTTTTTGCACCGGAGATTTTGACCGAACCGGACAAAGGCTGCCCACCCCGTATTTTAAATTTATCCATCAACTAACCAACAACCTTATGGCATCATTAATTTTTTATCACGCGCCCAGTCTTCAGGCGTGTAAGCTTTAATTGAAACTGCGTGAATAGAGCCATCCGCAATTAAGGGGTTTAGTGGGCCATAAACAGCTTGCTGACGCTTAACCCGACTCATGTCTTTAAAGTCTTCACTGACAGCGATAATTTCAACATTAGCACCTTCGGCTTTGACCAGTAACTCTTCCAGTGAAAGTGCCTCGTTAAGCAAAGTTTTCAATTCTTCAGTATTCATTTTTATCTGCCGTTAGCTTAAAAGTGAGTAATGCCGCCTAGCTTAACGAAAGCAACGACTCGACGCCACTAACGCGGGCAATTTGTTTCAACTGTTCAGAAGCACCAATACACGTCAGAGGCCCTTTACCATCACCTACTAACTTAAGAATCTCAAGTAAGAAGGCAACCCCGGCTGTATCGATCACATCCACATCCGTTAAATCAACTTTCGTTTCCGGGCCTATGGACCAACCTTTTCGCTGAGACCAGAGTTTGGCAACACTATGGCGAGTCAATGAGCCGCTAAAAACCAGCGTTTTATCACTACTCACTTTAACTGATGTCAGGCCTGTCTGCTGAGCGCTCATTAAATTCCCTCTGTCGGATTTTCAACTTCGTCATCGGCCTTGATAGGTTCAGAAGCTTTCTTCTCAATCAGCTCTATTGTCTTATCTATGCCATTAGCCCGAATAACCGATGAAATTTCGCTTTGCTTACTGTTAAGCAGACTCACACCTTCCACAACCAAGTCATAAGCTTTCCAAATTTCTTCATCCGAGTCATAGCGAATACGAAAATCCAGACGAATTTCAGGACGCCCTTCTTCTTTTACCCGGGTGCGCACAATTGCAGTGCGCGCATCGTCGGCTAAATCATTGCTGGGCTCAAAGCTGACGCTGTGCTTACTCTCATCGTACTGTGTGAATGCGCGCGCATAAGTCGCTACTAAATAATCGTAAAATGCACGGTAGAAACGTTCTCGTTGCTCCTTCGTGGTATCACGCAGATAACGACCCAATACTTTCTTAGAAGCATACAAACTATCGACATAAGGCATCATCTCATCTTCGACGATTTCCTTCAGATAGTTAGGATCCTCATCAATTTTGTCCCTATCGGATGCGATACGGTCAAAAGTTGTTTCAGCAACTTCTTTTAGTAGTTCATGTGGATTCTCGTTTCGTATTAAATCAGCCGATGCCGATGCTACAAACAGGAGCATCGCCAACGTTGCTGTTACCCATTTATTTACTGCCATGTTGCTCTCCTTACAACCTAATCGTTACCCTGACTAAACAAGAACTGGCCTATTAAATTCTCCAGTACAAGTGCAGATTTCGTGTCTGTAATCATGTCCCCGTCTTCCAGCATATCAACGCTGTCATCAATAAAGCCGGGTTCCAGTCCGAGATATTGCTCACCTAATAGACCAGAGGTTAGTACCGACAAGGTGCTGGTTTCAGAAAACTGGTCATACTCTTTACTGATAGTCATTTCAACGCGCGGTTCATAGTAGTCGCCCGATAGAGAAATATCGGTAACACGACCAACAACAACGCCCCCAACCTTGACCGGAGAGCGGACTTTCAGGCTACCAACATTGTCAAACTTTGCGTACAGGGTGTAAGTATCACCCGATGTCGTCATGGTGCCGCTCGCAGCTCTTAATGCGATAAAGAACAAAGCTAAAATTCCGACGACGACGAAAACGCCTACCCATAACTGTGTTTTTCTTGATTCCATGGTTATCCACCAAACATGATAGCTGTAAGAATAAAATCGAGTCCTAAGATTGCCAGCGATGCCGTCACTACAGTTGACGTTGTCGCGGCACTGATTCCCGCCGAGGTTGGCACTGCACGATAGCCCTTATACAAGGCTATCCAGGTAACAACAAAAGCAAATACGATTGACTTAATAATGCCGTTGAGTAAGTCGTCCTGCCAATCAACCGCTGACTGCATTACTGACCAAAAAGCGCCTTCATCAACGCCCAGCCAGCCAGAACCAACCAGGTAGCCACCATAAATACCAACAGCTGAAAACATCAGCGCCAGCAATGGCATACTGACTAAGCCGGCCCAAAAGCGCGGAGCAACAACACGACGCAGCGGATCAACCGCCATCATCTCCAGACTGGACAATTGCTCAGTTGCTTTCATCAAGCCGATTTCTGCTGTTAAAGCAGAACCGGCACGGCCGGCAAAAAGCAGACCGGTGACAACAGGCCCCAATTCACGCAATAACGACAAAGCCACCATGGGGCCAAGACTCTGCTCAGCGCCATAATCAACCAAAATAGTATAGCCCTGAAGGCCTAGAACCATTCCTATAAACAAGCCGCTGACAATAACAATGAGCATTGATAGTACGCCGACAACGTACATTTGCTTCACAAACAACGGCCAGGACTTGCTCGGTTGAGGCTTGCCAATAATCGCGCTCATTAACATGGCCAATGCGTATCCAATGCCCGCCAGACTGTCTAAGACTTGTCGCCCGATAGACTGTAAAAACTGGATCATGCCTCGCCCCTTAACAAGTCTGTCGTAAAATCATCGTCCGAATAATGAAATGCGACCGGGCCGTCTGGCGCACCTTTTAAAAACTGCTGGATAATTGCGGTGTCGTTCTCCCGCAACTCGTCTGGCGTACCCTGACCGACCACCTTTTTATCAGCAATGACGTAGGCATAATCAGCGATAGACAACACTTCTTTTACGTCATGGGACACAACAATAGATGTAAGCCCCAGTGATTCATTCAGAGATTTAATGAGTTTTACAATCACGGCCATAGAAATAGGATCCTGGCCCGCAAACGGCTCATCGTAAAGAATCAGATCCGGATCCAATGCTATAGCCCTTGCTAAAGCCGCTCGGCGAGCCATACCCCCGGATAACTCCGAAGGCATTAAGTGACGGGCACCACGCAGGCCTACGGCCTCAAGTTTCATTAATACAACGCTACGAATGAGCTCTTCCGGTAAGTCCGTATGTTCGCGCAGCGGAAACGCCACATTTTCGTAAACCGACATGTCGGTAAAAAGAGCGCCACTTTGAAACAACATGCTCATACGCTTTCGCAATTGGTACAGTGCATCGCGTTTTAACTTAGGAACTTCTTCACCGGCGACTTTAATGCTGCCACTGTCAGGCTTAAGCTGCCCGCCAATCAGACGCAGCAACGTGGTCTTGCCGATTCCGCTGGGACCCATTACAGCAACCATTTTGCCTTTGGGAACAGTAAGCGACAAGCCGTCATAAACCCGGTGGCTTCCATGCGCGAAAGTTAGATCCTTAAGTTCTACCAAATTTGTCACGACAATTTCCTGTTAGGAGTTTCCATGCCATTATTTTAGCGGCATTCGGCATAACCTGATACCGATAAAGTGTTGCAAATCTTATCAGCGAATCGATTCAATTTCTGTCAATTCATCGACAAGTTTCAGTAAATATTGTGCAAAGTCCTCACGTTCATGTACGCAGGCATCGCATAAGTTTAGCTGTTCAAACAAACGAGCACCATGAACAGCATAGAACAGGGTCTTACCGACTTTTTTGCCGGCGATACGTTCAAGTCGCTGCAAAGTAACAGCAACATGCTCTTTTAACGGCCCCAGCAGCTCAGGGTTGGTTGCAGCTGCCGCCAGCATGCCACTACCCAGGCGTGAACATTCGGCGTCAGTATCAAGAGCTGCTAGTAAGATACTTTTTAACTCCCCTTTTGGGTCATCGCTAAATTGTTGATGATAGGATTCGCGTAAAGCTTCATACCTTTCAACTCGTCGTTTGAGCATAGCCTGTAATAAACAGTCTTTACTGTTGAAATGGTAGAGCAACCCGCCTTTACTTATTCCTGTCACCTGGCTTAAAGCATCAAACGTCAGGTGTGCAGCCCCTTCTGCCGCGACCAGCTGGTCTGCCGCATCCAGAATGACTTCCCTGTTACTGGGTCGTCCTGCTCCTTTTTTCTCTACCATAACGTCTTCACTTTACCTGTAGTCACTTTGTTAACCGTCTGGTTGGTATAGTAATTATTTTTACAATAAAATACAAGATTTACCTGAGTACGGTAGGCAGAGTTGTATTGAATGACGTATTATACAAGGCAAAAGCACAACGCCAGAGGCATGACAATGAAGCAAGTAACCCAGAATTTTCGGCTGCTGGGCGAACAGGTACTGGATATCGAAAAGAAAGCGATTGAAGGTTTATATCAATATTTAGATGATAACTTTGATGCTGCCTGCCAAACGCTGTTTAACTGCAAAGGTCGGGTTATCGTTACCGGCATGGGAAAGTCCGGCCATATTGGCGGGAAAATAGCCGCAACACTTGCCTCTACCGGCACGCCTGCTTTTTTTGTTCATCCGGGCGAAGCCAGTCACGGTGACCTCGGCATGGTGGCAGCCCAGGACGTGGTTATTGCCATATCAAACAGCGGCGAAACAGCCGAAGTACTGAACATTATTCCGGTCATAAAACGCCTTGGTGTTCCCTTAATATCAATGACAGGCAAACCGGACTCCACTCTGGCAAGACTTGCCGACACCCATGTTTGTATTGCGGTTGAGCAAGAGGCGTGCCCACTGGGCTTGGCGCCAACAGCCTCTACCACAGCAACTTTGGTTATGGGTGATGCATTTGCCGTCGCTCTGCTAAACGCCCGCGGCTTTACCGCCGATGATTTTGCCTTGTCTCACCCTGGTGGCTCTTTAGGCAAACGATTGTTGCTTCGCCTGCACGATGTCATGCACACAGGCGACAGAGTTCCGATGATTCCGGCTGACGCCATTATCAGTGATGCCTTGTTAGAAATGTCGCGCAAAGGCCTGGGCATGACCGCTGTAGTGGACGAAAATAATCGCCTGGCCGGTATCTTCACCGACGGTGACTTACGCCGCATTCTGGATAACCGGGTGGATGTCCACAAAACACCAATAGCTGATGTTATGACCCGCTCCTGTACGACCGCTAATGCAGATATGCTGGCCGCAGAAGCATTAAAACTGATGCAGGACCGCAAAATTAACGGGCTTATCATCACGAATGATGATGGTCAGCCGTGTGGAGCGATGAACATGCATGACTTACTACAGGCGGGAGTACTCTAATGGAGTGTGTTAATACTTGGTACGGTGATATTGATAAAAGCCTGTTTAGCCGTTTTTCCGAAATTAAGTTACTGGTACTGGATGTGGACGGCGTTTTTTCTGACGGTCGAATCTATTTAGGCAACGACGGTGAGGAACTCAAGGCATTTCACACCCGTGATGGATTTGGCATGAAAGCGTTAAAAAAGTCCGGTGTTGAGACCGCGGTCATAACCGGCAGAACCTCACGCATTGTCGAACACCGCATGGAACATTTAGATGTTGGTCACATTTATCAGGGCCAGAACGACAAAACAGCTGCTTTTAATGAGCTGCTGAAGAAATTGAATTTGAGCACCGACCAAGTCGCCTATGTGGGCGATGATACCCCCGACTTAGCTCTGATTAAGGTAGCCGGCCTGGGTATTGCAGTACAGGATGCTCACGCTTCGGTGCAGCAGCAAGCCGATTATATTACCCGTTGTCACGGTGGATACGGAGCGGTACGCGAAGTCTGCGATCTCATCATGCTCAGTCAGGGCCAACTGCACCTGGCAACAGGAGCCAGTGTGTGAGCCGACGAGTTACTGTCATTCTTATTCTGCTATTCGGTGCCGGGCTTTTGCTTGTCTGGCGCCCTTTTGGTGATGATGCAGACGACAATAATGCCACCGCAACCCGCATGATGCGACCGGATTTCACTGCTTTTGGTCTGGAAACCCGCATTTTTGAGAGTGACGGCTTACTCGCACATAAAATCAAGTCAGAGAAGATGTCGCATTATAATCAAATAGGCTTAACCGAACTCGAGCAGCCTACGTACACTGTCTTCTCAGAACAAGGTGACGAAATTTGGGAGGTTAGCTCTGCACAAGGGACTTTCTACGATGACCAAACTCTTATTTTAGAGCGCGATGTTGAAATCCTTGCGTTAGAGCCTGATACTCGAATTAAACAAGTGTTAACCGAGTACCTGATTGTTGATTTGAAAAATCAATCAATGAGTACCGAACACCCGGTGAGCATTCACGGACCCCGGCTATTAATTCGTGGTAACGGAATGAGTGCTGACCTGAAAGCTGAACGAATGGAGCTAAAAAGACATGTTAAAACGATTTTCCAGCCTGCTGAGTAGTTTTACTCTTATTGCCTTAGTGCCTTGTGCAGTTATGGCTCAGGGTAAGTCCGACTTTAGTCAGCCTATGGAGGTAGAGTCGAGCCAGGAAGAGCTGGACATTAAAAACAACCGGCTAGTTTTAACGGACAATGTCATTATTCGTCAGGGATCGTTATTAATCAGAGCAGACAGACTTGAAGCCTCGGCCAGCGAGAATGCAGAACAAGCCGATACTTTTGTTGCAGAAGGCACTCCTGCTACTTACAGCCAGACTCTGGATGATGGCAATAAGATAAACGCAGAGGCCAACAAAATTACCTATTTTCAATCGGAACAGCGCCTGGAGCTTAGCGGAAAAGCCCGTATTTCTCAGGGTAGCAGCAGTTCCAGTGGTGATCTCATCACCTATGATTTAGACAAACAAACCATAACCGCGACCAGTTCCGGTGAAGAAGACAGTCGCGTCATCACCATTTTTACGCCAAAGGCAAAAACTGACTCCAACGAGAAAAATAACGAGAACCCTTAATATGGCAACCTTACGAGTTAAACACTTAGCCAAAAGCTATAAAAGTCGCCAGGTTGTTAAAGACGTTAGCCTGGAGGTGAGTCAGGGACAGGTTATTGGGTTACTAGGGCCTAATGGAGCCGGTAAAACAACCACCTTTTATATGATTGTCGGACTGGTTAACAGCGATAAAGGCCAGATTTTACTGGATGATAACGACCTCACTTTACTGCCAATGCATGAGCGGGCACGCAGAGGTATTGGTTACCTGCCACAGGAAGCTTCTATTTTCAGAAAGCTAACGGTACGTGACAACCTAATGGCCATTTTAGAAACCCGCAAAGCGTTATCAGACAACGACAGAGAAGAACAGCTCGATGCCTTACTCGAAGAGTTTAATATTGGGCACATTGCCAACAGCCAAGGAATGAGTCTGTCAGGCGGTGAGCGCCGACGGGTTGAAATAGCCAGGGCCCTGGCAGCAGAGCCCACTTTTATTCTTTTAGATGAGCCTTTCGCTGGTGTCGACCCCATATCCGTCATTGATATCAAAAAAATCATTGAGCATTTAAAGCAACGCGGTATTGGCGTATTGATTACCGACCATAATGTTCGTGAAACCCTATCGGTTTGTGAACACGCCTATATCGTTAGTCATGGCGAACTTATTGCCAGTGGGGATGCAGAAAGTATATTATCGAATCAACAGGTTAAAGACGTTTACCTCGGTGAGCAGTTCACCTTATAACGTGAAACCGGGACAGTCATTATGAAGCAAAGTCTGCAGCTAAAAATTGGTCAGCATCTGACCATGACGCCACAACTTCAACAGGCCATTCGCCTGCTGCAGCTTTCCTCACTCGATCTTCAGGCTGAAATTCAGGATGCACTGGACAGTAATCCTCTATTAGAAGTTGAAGGCGATGCCAGCAACGAAGCTGACAACTCCGAAACCCGAAATATCGAAGAGCGGGATGACAGTCAGCGAGAAACCTCGGACGTTATAAAAACTCAGGAAATGCCGGACGAGTTACCGGTAGACAGCAGTTGGGATGACACCTACTCCAGCCAGACACCGGTTAATGGGGCCGCGTCCTCTGGTAAGTCTTTTGACGGTGACTTTGAAGTTTACCAGGGCTCGACCAGTGAGTCGTTGCAAGATCACTTACTTTGGCAAATGCAGCTTTCCCACTTTTCTGACGAAGACACGGCCATAGCTGAAGCCATTATCGAAGCTATAGACGACAACGGCTATCTAATGGTCGATGTTGATGAAATTATTGAAGCGGTGCGCCTGCCAGAGGTAGAAGCAGAAGAAGTTTGCATGGTGCTTAAACGCATTCAGCATTTCGACCCAATAGGAGTTGGAGCGCGTAGCGTCAGCGAATGTCTTGCCATTCAGTTGCGACAGTTAAATGACGACACTGAATACAAAGAGGTTGCTCTATGCTTAGTGACGGAACATATGGATTTACTGGGCAGCCGGGATTTTCGCACCATTCAGCGTAAGTTAAAGCTCTCGGAAGACGACTTGCGTCAAACCATGCGCTTGATTCAGCAGTTGCATCCCCACCCGGGTGAGCAAGTTGCACAACAACCCGTTGAATATGTCATTCCGGATGTTGCTGTGGCAAAAAAAAATGGGCGTTGGATGGTCGAATTGAACCCCGACAGCGTACCTAAATTAAAGGTCAATGAAGAATACGCGGCCTTGAGTAAAGCAGCTAAGTCAGTAGCCGACAGCCAGTACATAAAAAACCACACGCAGGAAGCGCGTTGGTTTATAAAAAGCCTGGAAAGTCGCAATGACACGTTGCTAAAAGTTGCCAACTGCATAGTGCAACGCCAACAGGGCTTTTTTGAGCATGGCGAAGAAGCCATGAAGCCTATGGTTTTAAACGATGTCGCCGAAGCAGTGGATATGCACGAAAGCACCATTTCGCGGGTGACAACACAGAAATACTTACACTGTCCGCGGGGCGTGTTTGAGTTAAAATACTTTTTCTCAAGTCATGTCAGTACTGAGGGCGGTGGTGAGTGTTCAAGCACTGCAATACGTGCTTTAATTAAGAAGATGGTCGCTGCAGAAAACCGCAGTAAACCGTTAAGTGACAGCAAAATTGCTGAACTGATAGCTGAACAAGGTATCCAAGTAGCAAGGAGGACAATTGCGAAGTATCGGGAATCGTTAAACATTCCATCATCGAGCCAACGCAAAAGTCTTTTGTAACTTTGTTAACTGCAAGAAGGAAGACGTTATGCAAATTAATTTGACCGGTCACCACATCGATATTACCGAAGCTTTACGTGACTACGTAGACACAAAATTTGCCAAGCTGGAACGACATTTTGACCACATTACTAATGTTCACGTCATCCTAAATGTTGAAAAAACGATTCAAAAAGCGGAAGCTACGCTGCACGTGAATGGCGGTGAAATTTTTGCCGACGCAAAACACGACGATATGTACGCGGCCATCGACGGTTTAATCAATAAGCTGGACCGTCAGGTGATTAAACACAAAGAAAAAATGAAACAACATTAATCCATGCAACTGAGTGAATTGTTAAGCCCCGACTGCACCAAGTGTGCAGTCGAGGGCGCAAGTAAAAAAAGACTGCTTGAAACCATTAGTCAAATCGTAGCTCCTAAGTTGTCCGGCATTACCCGCCATGACATTTTTGAGAGCCTATTGAACCGTGAGCGTTTGGGCAGTACGGGAATTGGCTTAGGTATCGCAATTCCTCATGGCCGATTACCCAATGCTAACCACCCGGTTGCGGTATTACTCACGCTAGATGAGCCGATTGAGTTTGACTCTATCGACAACCAACCCGTCGATATTATATTCGCGCTTCTGGTACCAGAATCCGAACACGAAAACCATCTGCAGACTTTAGCTTCTGTCGCTCGCCGTATGAATGACAAAGACTGCACACGTGCATTACGCCAGGCTGACTCCGACAAAGACTTATACCAATTATTTATTGGCGAAGGTGAGCAGTCGCCATGCAACTGATCATTGTTAGTGGTCGTTCCGGTTCAGGTAAAACCATCGCGTTGCGGGTCCTTGAGGATTTAGGTTTTTACTGCGTTGATAATTTACCCATTAGCCTGCTACCCACGTTAGTCCATGCTGTTATCGAGCAATACCAGAAAATTGCCATTAGCATTGATGTTCGTAACTTACCCGAGCACTCCGAAGAACTGCTGGACTCACTCAACTTTTTGCCTAAAGGCGTAGAGCCCGAAATTCTGTTCATTGATGCAGACGACAACACCTTATTAAAACGTTTCGGTGAAACCCGGCGACTACACCCGCTCTCGCAAAAAGAACTGCCTTTACTGGAAGCGCTGCAAACCGAGCATAAGATGCTTGAGCCTATTATGGAGCGTGCCACCTGGCGTCTCGACAGTAGCGACTTGTCACTGCACCAGCTGAGCGAACAGGTTACTGAGCGTGTGCTTGGCCGCGCAGATAAAAAACTCATTATTGTTTTTCAGTCATTTGGCTTTAAATATGGCTTACCCAAAGATGCCGACTTTGTTTTTGACGCACGAATTTTACCGAACCCACACTGGCAACCTGAGCTAAAGTTGTTAACGGGGTTGGATACCGATGTACAACTCTTCTTCCGCCAACAACCTTTAGTCACTAAGTTTATCTATCAGCTGGAAAACTTTCTCGACACCTGGTTACCGCATTTTCAGCGCAGCAACCGAAGTTATCTGACTATTGCCACCGGCTGCACTGGTGGTCAGCACCGTTCAGTTTATATCTCTCAGCAGCTAGCCGAGCGCTTTGAACAAAAAGACCTAAAGGTTCAGGTCAGACACCGGGAGTTAAAGCAAAATGGATAAAGTTTGCAGAGACCTGATTATTCGCAATAAACTGGGTCTGCATGCTCGCGCCGCAACCAAGTTGGCTCAATTAACACAAGAATTTGATTCAACCATAACGGTGCGACAAGGCGAACAATGCGTGAATGCCGCCAGTGTAATGTGTCTCATGCTACTGGCCAGTCAACAGGGCAAATCTGTTGAAGTGTGTGCTGAAGGAAAAGATGCACAAGCGGCGCTGGATGCTGTTAGTACGTTATTTGAAGATCGCTTCGAGGAAGACGAATAAACATGATTGCGGAACTGTCCGACAAAGAATATGCCATGCAGCGCATCCAGGAGGTTAACTCCGCGCTGTCCGATGGCATGTTCGTTGCTGCCCGCCGTATGCTGCATAATATGCCGGCATGTGACGTGGCACTGTTGTTGGAGTCTTCACCACCGAAAAGCCGTTCCATTGTCTGGAAACTGGTCGATGTTGAAGAACACGGTGAAATTCTTGAAGAACTGAACGAAGAAGTTCAGAAAGACATTATTCGCCAAATGGCACCGGAGAACCTTGCCGCTGCCACCGAAGGCATGGACACCGATGACCTGGCCTACGTTTTGCGTGGCTTACCTGAGCCAGTCTATCAGGAAGTTCTGAAGTCCATGGACGAGAGCGACCGTGAACGTGCGGAAACAGCGCTCTCATACGCCGAAGACAGCGCTGGTGGTATCATGAACACCGATACTATTACCCTGCGCTCAGACGTCACCATAGACGTTGTCCTGCGTTACTTGCGTCTTAAAGGCGAACTGCCCGAAGCGACAGACAAACTCTATGTTGTCGACCGCAATGAAAAAGTCACCGGTGAGATATCTCTGACTCAACTACTGACCGTTGACCCGAGCCGCCGTATTGATGAGATTATGTCGTCTGACATTACGACCATACCCGTCGATATGGAAGAAACCGAGGTCGCGAAGCTATTCGAACGCCATGACTGGGTATCCGCGCCGGTTGTCGACAGTGACCAGCAGCTTGTCGGTCGTATTACCATCGATGACGTGGTCGATATTATTCGCGAAGAAGCCCAGCACTCTATGTTGAGTATGGCGGGTCTGGAAGATGACGAAGATACCTTCGCCCCCGTATTAAAAAGTACCCGACGCCGGACAGTCTGGCTGGCGGTGAACTTAGTTACGGCGTTACTCGCCGCTATGGTCAGTTCCTTATTTGAAGATATTTTAGCGCAAATGGCGGTACTGGCTATTCTGAACACCATTGTGCCCAGTATGGGTGGTATCGCTGGTAGTCAGACACTGACGCTGGTGATACGAGGTATGGCTCTGGGCCATATAGGAACCAGTAACTCCCGATGGCTTATCGGTAAAGAGTTGGCTATTGGTTTCTTAAACGGCATTATTTGGTCGGTGCTGATTGCGGCTGTCGTCGCGCTGTGGAAGCAAGACTGGTTAGTCGGTGGGATTATCGCCTTTGCAATGATGATGAACCTGGTAGCTGCCGCGTTGGCCGGTGCGACCATACCACTTGTTCTTAAGCGCTTTAATATTGATCCGGCTCTGGCGGGCGGGGTTATCCTCACAACCGTGACTGACGTTGTCGGTATCTTTGCCTTCCTTGGCTCAGCAACCTTATTACTGTCTTAAATCTTTTTAGTTTAATTACCGGCAACACTCATTTGCTCTAACAACACAGAGCCGGTATGCAGCGCATGGCGCTCATCGGTGTCATTACCTATGGCAACAATGTTCGCCAGCATGTCTTTTAAGTTACCGGCAATAGTTACTTCTTCTACCGGATATTGAATTTCTCCGTTTTCAACCCAGAAGCCGGCGGCGCCACGTGAGTAGTCACCGTTGACCATATTCACGCCCTGGCCCATTAGCTCAGTTACCAGCAAACCAGTACCCATTTTCTTGCACAATTGTGCTAAAGAATTATCCTGCTGTGTAACTCGCCAATTGTGAATACCTCCAGCGTGCCCGGTTGGCTGCATACCCAATTTACGCGCGGCGTAACTGGCTAACAGGTAAGTCTGCAAAACACCGTCGGTAATAATATTCTGCTCTTTTGTCGCCAGACCTTCTGCATCGAATGGCGAGCTCGCCAGGCCACCAATAATGTGTGGTTTTTCCTGAATATTAAGCCACTCGGGCAGTACCTGTTTACCGAGCTGATCAAGCAGGAAGCTGGATTTACGATACAAATTGCCACCGCTGATTGCGCTCACCAAGTGTCCGAACAAACTTCCGGCAATGTCTGCCCGGAAAATGACCGGCACTTTAGCGGTTGGTACTTTGCGTGCACCTAAGCGGGACAAGGTTTCTGCAGCGGCTTCTTCGGCAACGCTTTCGGCAGATTTAAGTTCCTGCATCTTACGCGCAACAGAATAACTCATGTCTCTCTGCATTTTGTCGCCCTCTTTGGCGATTAAAACGCAACTGAGGTTATGCCGGGACTGTAAATAGCCACCGATAAAACCATGACTATTACCGTAAACCCGAAAGCCGGTATGGCTGCCGTAATGCGCGCCGTCTGAATTAACAATGCGCTCATCCAGATTCAAAGCATGTTTCTCACAAGCCAGAGCCTGCTTTATAGCGTACTCAGCACTTTGATCACCCGGGTGGCACAAGTCCAGATCGGGCACATCGGTAGCCATTAATTCTGCCGGAGCCAAGCCATTGTATGGATCCGGAGAAGTGAACCGAGCAATATCACAGGCTTTATCAACTGCCGCACTAATTGCTTGCTCAGACAGGTCAGTGGTTGATGCCGAACCTTTCTGGTGTCCACGGTAAACGCTAATACCCAGCGCACCGTCCTGATTAAACTCTACGGTTTCAACTTCTCCCAGGCGTGTGCCCACTGAAATACCTGAACTGTGGCTTATTGAGCACTCGGCAGAACTGACACCTTTGGCCTCAGCCAGACGCAGCGCTTCTTTTACCGCAGTCTCTACCTGCTTCATTTGAACCTGTAAGTCACTCAGTTGTACTATCAAAAAACTCTCCTCACTGCTAAACTGACGGCTTTGTAGCGCTAATGAATCGAACTTATGCCTAAACGCCCAGCCGAAAATCCTGAACAATCTGACGACTTCGTCAGCAAGTCCCAAAAAAAACGCGAAATGGCTGAACGCCAGGAGCTTGGGACTCAACTTGTCAATTTAACCGACAGCCAGTTAGCAAAAATGCCACTGGATGATGAGCTGCGCGATGCCGTTTTACTTGCCCATAAAATTCGCAACAAGCACGAAGGCTACCGACGCCAGCTTCAATTTATTGGCAAGCTCATGCGCTTACGTGATATTGCGCCTATTGAGCAAGCTTTAAATAATCTAAAAAATGCGCATCAGCAACAGACTTCTATCTTCCACGAGATTGAAACCACTCGCGATAAGCTGCTGCATGAAGGCGACGACGCTCTGCAAGCATTTATTGAGGAGCATCCTCATGCTGACCGCCAAAAACTGCGTCAGTTAATCCGCCTTGCAGAGAAGCAAAAAGCGGAACAAAAACCGCCTGTTGCCGCTCGTCAACTCTTCGTCTATTTACGTGAACTGCTTGCCTAGCCGCAGGCAGTTCGGTTATTCCGTACCACCTACGGTCATTGAATCCAGTTTCAGGGTTGGCTGACCAACGCCTACGGGTAAACTTTGCCCATCTTTACCGCAAACGCCCACACCTTCGTCCAGCGATAAATCATTCCCAACCATAGACACTTGTGCCATGGCTTCTGGTCCGTTACCAATAAGTGTTGCACCTTTTAATGGTGTGGTGATTTTCCCGTCTTCAATTAAATAAGCTTCAGACGCAGAAAAAACGAACTGCCCTGAAGTAATATCGACCTGGCCACCCGCAAACTGGGGGGCGTAAATCCCTTTTTTCACACTACCGATAATCTCTTCCGGACTGTGCTCGCCGGCGAGCATATAGGTATTGGTCATTCGCGGCATCGGCAGATGAGCAAAGCTTTCGCGGCGTCCGTTTCCGGTCGTTGCCTGACCCATTAAACGCGCATTCATTTTGTCCTGCATGTAACCGCGCAGCACGCCATTCTCAATCAATACGTTGTAACCACTCGGCGTGCCTTCGTCATCAATACTCATTGAGCCACGGCGATCACTCAGTGTGCCGTCATCGACAATAGTGCAAAGTGGTGAAGCCACTTGCTCGCCAATTTTACCGGAATAAGCGGATGACCCTTTACGATTAAAGTCACCTTCTAAACCATGGCCAACCGCTTCATGCAACAGCACACCCGGCCAACCCGATCCCAGAACCACCGGCATATTGCCCGCAGGTGCCGGCTTTGCTTCTAAATTAACCAGCCCCTGACGTACAGCTTCTTCAGCAAAACGCTGCCAACGCGCGTTACCGCTTTTTTCTTCCAGGAAAAACTCATATCCTACACGCGCTCCACCACCGGCACTGCCGCGCTCGCGGCGGCCGTTTTGCTCGGTGATGACAGAGCAATTTAGACGAATTAAGGGGCGTTTATCGGTTCCCAGAGTACCGTCTGTTGCAGCGACCAGAACTTCATCGTAACTGCCACTAAGGCTCACAACGACCTGACTCACTCTTGAGTCCTGCGCACGTGCGTGGGCATCTACTTTTTTTAGTAATTCGATTTTTTCATCTTCAGATAAGGTATCCAGCGGGTTAAGCGCTTCATAGCGCGACTTTGCCTGCACCGATTTCAGCGCCTGGACTTTTTTACTTTGTCCCTGACGGGCTATACCCCGGGCAGCTTCGCTGGTACGTTTAAGCGCATTCAAAGTAATTTCATCGGCGTACGCAAAACCGGTTTTTTCGCCTTGCACCGCGCGCACGCCCATACCGGTTTCTATATGAAACGCTCCGTCCTTAATAATGCCATCTTCCAGCACCCAGGACTCATTGACACTGTGTTGTAAATAAATATCAGCAAAGTCGATATCGCCGCTATAAAGGGTTGATAACGCGTTGCTTATTTCGTCTTGTGATAGTTCGTAGTCAGTTAGTGTCATGTCTTTTGTACAACCTCAAATTGATTCTGTTGCGCCACCGGCATTTGCTTTCGAATGGATTCTACATCCGCTAAGTCAACGCTGGCTGAAATAATGCCTTCGCCTTGCTCCTGCTCGACCAGTATTTCACCCCAGGAGCTAACAATAATCGAGTGCCCATAGGTTTCGCGGCCATTATCATGCTGTCCGACTTGGTTCGGCGCTACAATAAACACCTGCTGCTCAATAGCTCTGGCCCGAACTAACGCATGCCAGTGAGCCTTCCCTGTAACCTGGGTGAATCCGGAGGGTAAAACAATGATATCGGAGCCCGCCTGACGCAATGCTCTAAATAACTCTGGAAAGCGCAGATCATAACACACTGACATACCAACCACACCTAAGTCGGTTGCGGCTGTTACTACTTCAGTGCCGGGTTTCGTCCATTTTGACTCCCGGTATTTTTTGGTGTTATCTGCAACATCGACATCAAATAAATGAATTTTATCGTAGCGATTGACAATAGAACCGTCAGGCCCGAAGAGTAACGATGCCGCAGAGAAACGCTCGCCTGCCGCTATGGGTATGGTGCCGGCAACCAGATAAATACCATGCGCTTTTACCAGCGAAGCCAACTGTCGCTGTATTTCACCGTCCTGATAGGTTTCAGCCATGTCCAACTGCGCACGATCGCCAGCACCGAAGCAACAAAACGCTTCCGGCAACACCACCAGTTGCGGACGCGCAGCGGGAAGTCGCTCTAATAACTTAGCAACGGTGGTCAGATTATCTTGCGGATCCGGGCGACTGCTCATCTGCAGCGCCGTCAGTTGCACTTGTGTCATCATCTGCCTCGGAATCGGTTGAGTTCTCTTCCAATTCTGGCAAATCAACAGGGCGGCTGTCACGTTCTATTTCTTCAACTACCGGATCATCAATGGTTCCTGTCACCTGATACCGCAAGCGAGAAATGACTTTAGCGTCATGCAGTACCTTGTCAATAAACAAGGCGGCAAGGCCGCTGGGCGGGTTAACCATCCAGGCCAGGATAATAGGAAGGCTGGAAGTCACTTTAGGTGCATAAGTCAGATTATAGTTTAATTCGCCGGTGTTCATGTCTGTCCACCCGCGAATTTCCATATCGCCGGCGGAGCCTAATAGTTGCGCGTCATTGGTGTTGGCCACGCCGTCTTCAACCTGAACGCTCCCCGTTAAGTCAGTAAAGAACATTCCCTGAGAGAAGATGTCACGGAAATCCAGTGTCAACTTACGTAGAATGCTGTCCAGACTCAGCATAGAAAACAAACGCGCACCACCATCACTGACTTCGGCCAAATAACCTTTCTCTAAATCCCATTTAATTTCACCATTGAGTGACTCCCACTCGAACTGATGTAGATGGTCTTGCCAATTCAAATCAAAATCAATAACCGCCGCGCTGTCCCTTATTGCGGTTTCCAAACCATAATCGCGTAATAAATCGCCCAAATCTTCGCTACTTAGGCTACCGGACAAAGCGCTGAATCCCCGCTCTTCTGAATGCCGCCAGAACCCTGTCAGTGTCAGCTCGTCATTGTCCTTTTTAAGCGTCATTTTTTCAATACTGAAGCCGTCATCAAGCGGACTAAGAATCAACTCTACTTCACCTAAGTCTTTTTCATCGATACGGCAACTACGGCACAGAAAATTCAATGGTGGGACTTTTTCAAGCCAGCTCCAGTTCGTTTCATCCGATTCCTCCGGTAATTCAAAACCCGTGCTTAAGGCTAAATAATCCGCTCTAATGCTGATACCTTGCTGCACAAAGTTCTCGGGGATTGTCGCGCTTAGCACAGCGTTACTTGCATCTACCCGGGCCTGCCAGCCTGACTCACCAGGCCATACCTGGATATCGGCCTGATTAAATTTCTGCTGTCCCCAACGCAACTGAGGTGTTTCAATACTAATAGAGTCCGGCAACCACCCATCACCACTGCTCTGCTGTTCACTATCAACACCGGCTCCCTCTGCCAGAGCATAGATAACTGAGTACCACTGTCCAATATCCGCTTGAGGTAACTCCGCATTCACAGCAAACCCGGTAAAATTGCCCGGCTCATCTGCTGAAGATACTTCTCCGACATTCAATACGGCTTGCTGCCATCCGTTACTACCAGGCTGCCAAAGGCTGTCCCAGCTAAGACGATCATCGATATCGGCGCGCAGTCGCAGTTGGTCACCGTTTCCATTGAGACGAACTGAGAGCTGCCACCCCTCTCCAAAGTCCTTTTGCAAAGGTTCGGGCAGTGAGGTTTCCAGACCCGTCAAATCAAACTGTGACTCGAGTTCAACACCAACATCTTCGTTACTAAGGCGCAAAACTAAGTCCGCTTCACCGTTAACCGCACCATAGAAAAACGGTTCCCATTGCGGGTAAGGGAGTTGTTCAAACAAAGGCTCGCTTTGCCAGTCTATTGCCGTAGTGATATCGAGCAGGTACTCCTCATCACTTAACTCACCAGACACCTGAGTATCTATTGGCATTCCATACCAGTTTAAACGTAAACCCTCGGTGCTGACGCTACTGTTCTCTACCGTTAATTGCCCGTTCGTTATGTCAAAGGTCTGCTGTAATGCCTCAACGGTAATTGAAACCCCTTGCAGCGGCGTGCTGACTTCTACCGCCACTTCACGAGAACCATTAAACGGAATGTCTAATTCAAACGCCCCCTCAACCTCACCTTTAGGGTTAAGCTGCAATAGGGTTTCAGTCACGCTATCAAGCGGAGACTGTTCAAAAACAGGAAGTAAAGATTCAGCCTTACCACTCACATTCGCCTGTACTTGCAAGCCCTGCTCCGCATCCGTTAAATCAGGAATTTGGGCATCAACCTGCTTCACCTGTACTTCGTTAATGTGGCCGGCATTTGCTGACATCCGCAAGGCTTTATTATAGAAATCTAATTTTATGGGGGCGTTTTCTAACGGCAACCAATTCGGTTGAAACTGGTAGGTCAGAGCATCGAAGTCAACACGCGCGTTGAAAACGCCATTCTGTTTTTCCCCCGGAAACTCATTGACCGGCCCACGCCATAGTACTTCAAGACCTTTGGCCTCACCGGATACTAAAGCATTAGTGAGGTAATCTTTGACGCGCTGCCCCATAACTGAGGGGAGCAATGTCCGCGCTGTTGAGACAGAAAAAGGTTGTTGGGTTGACAGTAGCGCATCAACTTGAGGGGTATCCGCTCCGTTACCAGTAAGCTGTCCACTTCCAGCAAGAAGAAAATCGTCCTTGGCTAATTCCATCTGTTCTAACCGGACTTTCCAGTGTTTGGGTTGCACTAGCCACGAACCGGATAAGCTCAAAGTATCAATATCCCATGCCTGCGTTGGAGACAGGCTATTGCCTGCAAGCCGAACATTACGACCATCGATACGCCAATACCCCTGGTTTGCGGTGCTATTTACCACTAAATCCAGGCCATTAAAACTTGGCAAACTATCGTTACCATCGGCAGATAAATTTTCACTTTTCAACGACCACTGCCGGCCAGAAACCGGGTGCATCCGATACCGAAAACTTGCTTTGCCATTAAGACCCAGGGCCATCAATCCGTTGGTATCAAAGTCGACCGGAATTAAAGGAAGCAGACCAATGACTTCACCGATATCCATATCGTCGATGCTAATATCATGAACATCAGTCAATTGCTGCCAGGCAATACGGGGGATGTCTAACTGACCAACAGAGGTGTTCACTGTCATAGGTAAGCTGTTGATAAGCCACCCTTCAGCTTCCGGCCTCAGAATAATTTCGCCCTCCGGGAGCTGAAGCCATTTAAGCTCATCGGCTCCGGCATCCAGCCAGGTGATGCGGTTATCTCTTAGTTTAAGTAACCCCTCAAACAACTGACCGTTACGAACATCTAGCCAGCCGGTGAAGTTAACATTCGAAGCTTGTACATCAATATCCCCCAATTGTTCTTCTAACCAGGGACTAATGTCGACATTTTGAGAATCGACGTAAAATTGACCATTAAACTCTGACCAACGATCACCTCGTAAATCAATAATAAAATTAAGGCTGTTGGTGGCAAAGTCTTCCATTCTGAACTGACCTATCCCCTGGTGTTTTTTGCCTTCATTTGTCCAGGACAGGCGATCAATATCAATTTTACGGGTCACTCCACGCAGATTGGTCAGTAATAATTCGCCATTATTCAGTGAAAACTTCTCTAACTGCTGCAAAAACAAACGGTTAATGTAGTCGATATTTAATTCTTCGGTTTCATCAAGACCGGAAAATTTCCTCAGATCCAAAGCTATTCGTGCATCTTCCAGAATAAACTGCTCAGCAATCAACTGTCTGTCCAACAGCGTATTCCAAAAATCCAGTACAACATGAACTTCACCGACGCGCACTTGCAGAGGTGACTTCTCACGCTCCAGTAAAACAAGATTATCGAGGACAACAGAAGGGCCTTCTCTGGTCCAGGTCATAGACAGGTCGCTGATACTCACGGGTTGCTGAAAACGGGCTTCCAGCTGCTCTTCGAGAGGTTCAGTTAAATCGGGCAGGTAAGGCAGGCTGTAGCGCAATAAACTCAGGCCGACCGCAACCAGCACCAGCACAATAGCCAGCGTTAGCCAGAGTTTGTTTAAAATCCACGACAGAGTACGCATTAGCCTTACATCATGACAACGTCGAATTGTTCCTGATTATACAAAGGTTCGGTTTGTATCTTTATTTGACGCGAAACAAAGAGCTCAAGTTCAGCCAGAGCATGAGATTCTTCATTAAGTAAGGCTTCACTTACCTGAGCGGAGGCGTAAACAACGAACTTATCCGCTTCGTAGGCTTTGTGTACCCGGACAATTTCTCGCATAATTTCATAGCAGACCGTTTCCACGGTTTTCATACTGCCGCGTCCAAGACAAACCGGGCATTCGGAACACAAAACATGCTCCAGACTCTCTCTGATGCGTTTACGGGTCATCTCAACCAGGCCCAGAGAAGTAAACCCATTAATGGTCGTCTTTGCACGGTCTTTAGCCAATGCCTGCTCCAGACTATGGAGAACCCGACGCTTATGCTCTTCATCCTGCATATCAATGAAGTCGATAATGATAATGCCACCCAGGTTTCGCAAGCGTAATTGTCGGGCAATAGACTGTGTTGCTTCGATGTTGGTATTAAAGATGGTTTCTTCCAGATTACGGTGACCAACAAAAGCACCGGTATTAATGTCTACCGTTGTCATGGCTTCGGTCTGATCAATAATCAACGATCCACCTGACTTCAAATCGACCCTGCGGTCTAACGCGCGCTGCATTTCATTTTCCACGTCGAACAAGTCGAAAATGGGGCGGTCACCGGTATAATACTCAAGTACGCTGGTCAATTCCGGAATAAAGTCCTGGGTGAACGTTTTTAAGGTGTCAAAAGTCACCTTTGAATCCACTCGAATACGCTCTATTTCTTCTCCGACAAAGTCTCTCAATACGCGACAGGAAAGATTGAGATCTTCGTACAACATGCCCACTTTGCGCTGTGATTTTTTGCGGGCTTTGATTTTATCCCACAACCGGAAAAGAAAATCTGCATCACCCCTTAAAGACTGCTCAGAAGCGCCTTCTGCCGCTGTTCGTACAATGAATTTCCCGTCAACCTTACTAACTTCTTCAGCCAATTGACGTAAGCGTTCACGCTCATCACCCTCTTCAATGCGCTGAGAGACACCCACATGGTCGCTCTTGGGCATAAAGACCAAATACCTTGAAGGTAGGGTTATATCGGTTGTTAAACGCGCTCCCTTGGTTCCCAGGGGGTCTTTTACCACCTGCACCATAATGTGCTGCCCCTGGTGGACCAACTCGGTAATCTTTTGCTGAGGCTTTTCATCCGGTTGAGGCAGGTCATCGCCGTCCACCTGAACAACAATGTCGGAAGCGTGTAAAAATGCGGCTTTGTCCAGGCCAATATCAATAAAGGCCGCCTGCATACCCGGCAGCACTCTGGACACCTTACCCATGTAGATATTACCGACTAGCCCACGCTTTGCCTGGCGTTCAATATGGACTTCCTGCAAGATGCCATTTTCAACAAGCACAACACGAGTCTCTGTGGGGGTCACATTCATTAAGACTTCAACGCTCATCGACTTCACCTTCCATTTCGAACATCCGCAATAGTTGCTCCGTTTCATATAAAGGTAAGCCAACAACCGCAAAGTAGCTACCGTCGATGCGCTTTACAAACTTACCGCCATAGCCCTGAATACCATAGCCAGCAGCTTTATCGTGCGGCTCTCCGGTTTCCCAGTAGGCTTCTATTTCTTCATTGGTAAGCGCCGCAAACTCAACCTGAGTTGTTACCACGGCGGTTTCCTGCTCCTGAATACTACGACCATTCCAGTAGCAGACACTGACGGACGTTAAAACCTGGTGCGTCTGCCCTGACAGCTGCTTCATCATTTGGCTGAAATGCTCGTAGTTTTCAGGTTTTTCCATAACCTGCCCCTGAAAACTGATTAAGGTATCAGAGCCTATAACCAGACAGGCTTCGTTTTGCCTTTTCGCTACAGCCTGAGCTTTTTCTTCAGCCAGCCGGGTCACATAGGCCATAGCAGTCTCATTCTGAGCTCGGCGCTCTTCAATTTCAGGAACATAACAGTCGAAAGGCCGATGCAGTAAGGTCAGCAGTTCTCTGCGCCTTGGCGACGACGAGGCAAGCAAAAGACGCATCAAACTACCCCAAACTGACGACGGACTTTTCGTAATAACGGAAACACCCAAAGCCAGAATACAGCCGATGTTAGTACCGGCCAGAAATAGGACAGTGTAAATTCAGCGTCATGCAAAAACACATTCGCCTCAAAGACCACAAAGCGTTTAATAAATATAAGTAAAGCAATGACCAGCGCCTGCTGAATTAAGGCAAAGTTGCGAATACGCTGAAAGTGGCGCGCCGCAAAATAGGTAACCACCACCATGCCTAACGCGTGAACACCCACAATAGAGCCTAATAAAATGTCACTTAAAACCCCAAGAGCTAACGCTGTGCCCATATTAACCCGATGTGGCAGAGCTATTATCCAATACAACATGACCAGAGTCGGCCAGTCCGGACGGAAGGTGTCGAATGCGGCAGGCATCGGCATCACCATAAGCGTAAGTGCAATGACGTATGTAACCAGCAAGGTGATAAACCCGGGTTTAACCACAATCATTCCTCGTCCTCATCGAAAATCGGTTGTTGCTCACCTTCACTAGGCCATAGTAAAAGCACATTGCGAACGCGATCCAGAGCGCTGACAGGGTCAGCAAATACCGTCGCAAAAGGCAACGACTCATCTCTAACAATACTGCTGATTCGCGCGACGGGATAGCCTTCAGGAAATACGCCACCCAAGCCTGAGGACATCAGTAAGTCACCTTTTTGTAAATCACTGCTGTGTGGGATAAACATGAGCTCAAGGCGACCAATATCACCGGTTCCCTGTGCCAATACCCGAATGTCATTGCGCTCTGAGCGCAAAGATATGGCATGGCTTTGGTCAGACAACAATAAAACGCGGGCTGTATTTCCGCCAACATCCTGCACCTGACCAATAATACCATTGCTGTCGAGCACCGGCTGTCCTTCATAGACGCCACTCAGGGTACCCTTATTGATGACCAACTGTTGTGAAAACGGCTCTGATGCAACCGCAATAACTTCCGCTACCATACGACGAGCGGAGTCGCGTGCATCGGACCCCAGCAATTCCCGCAGCCGTTTATTTTCATTCTGAAGAAAGCGAAGCTGCTGTTGCTCACCCTGCAACTCAAGAATCGCCTGCTTCAGGCGTTTGTTCTCTTCGCTGAGCTGAGAGGTTGTTTTTACCGACTCCGACAAGCCGTCCAGTATCTGTTCAGGCAAAATAGCCAGGTACTGCACTGGAGCCACTAACGAATTGAGAAATAGACGGACAGGCTTCATCGCTTGTAGGCGATGATCAATAAAAATCAGTAGAAACGAACAGGCTAGTGCGAGCACTAGCCTGGAGAGTAAGGATGGACCTCGGGCAAACAGAGTTTTCATGAATTACTCATAACTGAATAAATCACCACCATGCATATCAATCATCTCTAAGGCTTTACCGCCACCGCGTGCAACACAGGTGAGCGGATCATCAGCAATAATGACCGGAATACCGGTTTCTTCAACCAACAGGCGATCAAGGTCTTTCAGTAACGCACCACCACCTGTCAGAACCATACCGCGCTCTGAAATATCGGATGCCAACTCCGGTGGCGACTGTTCCAGTGCAACCATGACGGCACTGACAATACCCATTAGCGGCTCTTGCAGAGCTTCCAGTATTTCATTGCTGTTTAACGTAAATGAGCGCGGAACCCCTTCAGCCAGGTTGCGTCCACGTACTTCAATTTCTTTCAACTCTTCACCCGGGAAGGCTGAGCCAATTGAATGTTTAATACGCTCTGCTGTTGCATCACCAATTAACGCGCCAAAGTTACGGCGGACATAATTGATAATTGCTTCATCAAATTTGTCACCACCAATACGTACCGATGACGAGTAGACCACACCGTTTAATGAAATGATGGCAACTTCAGTTGTACCGCCACCAATATCAACGACCATTGAACCAGTCGCTTCGGATACCGGTAAGCCAGCACCAATAGCGGCCGCCATAGGCTCGTCAATCAGGTAAACCTCGCGTGCTCCTGCACCCAGTGCCGATTCACGAATGGCGCGACGCTCAACCTGAGTTGAGCCACAAGGAACACAAACTAAAACTCGCGGGCTTGGGCGGAAGTAATGGCTGTCGTGCACCTGCTTAATGAAAAACTGCAGCATTTTCTCGCACACATAAAAGTCTGCAATGACGCCGTCTTTCATAGGACGGATAGCACGAATGTTCCCTGGCGTACGACCCAGCATTTGCTTTGCTGCTGCACCAACGGCGGCAATCGATTTTGGCCCACCAGAGCGTTCCTGACGAATGGCAACAACAGACGGCTCGTTCAGCACAATACCTTCGTCTTTGACGTAGATAAGCGTATTCGCTGTTCCAAGGTCAATTGAAAGATCGTTTGAAAAAAGGCCGCGAATTTTTTTAAACATGAAGCGGTATATCCCTACTTATAAGCTAACAGAGTGACAGCAAAGAGCTCAGTAAGTACTTACTGAGCTCTTACAACACGGAATCCAATGTAGTTGGAGTTAAAATCTGACGGAAGTTCCATTTTTGTAGAAACTCTTGCCAAACTTGGCGTAAAGTTCCAGGCGCCGCCCTTCACTACCACACCGTTATCGGTTTCAGTCCACTCCCAGACATTACCGACTGTATCGTACAGTCCCCAAGGGTTACGATGGAAGCTGGCGACTGGAGCCGGACGTGTGTTTGACCAATCTGTACCGCAGTTACGGCAGTTTGCTTTACCATAACCAACATCATTTCCCCACCAAAAATCTGTTTCAGAGCCGGCGCGCGCAGCGTATTCCCACTCGGCTTCTGTTGGAATGCTGTATTTAAAACCGCTCTTTTGAGTTAACCAGTCGGCGTATGCTTTAGCATCATTATAACTCACACAAACAACCGGCGAGCTATCTGACTGCTTAAAGCCCGGATTTTTCCAGCTTAGATTGTCGTTAAACTGAGGGCGGCCATTGCTAAGGCTTGCACATGTGCCTCGTTTCTCGGCATCAGTGACGTACGCAGTATCTTTTACGAAATTACTAAATTGCTCAACGGTTATTTCAGTGTCTGAAATACCTAAAGCCGTTGGAATTTCACGTGTTTCAGCAGGGCGTTCATTAGGCAAACCATTGCCTACTAGATCACCCATTTTAAATTTCCCGGCAGGGACAACGACTAATTCCGGGCCACGAACGTCACGGAATAGAATGTCCTGAATTTTCTCGCCACGAGTAAAAGAATACTCTGACTTCTCTAAATCAGCTCGAATAGAGGTTGCATCTTTTAATACTATTTTCTCTGCATAAGCAGAGTATCCGTACTTAAGAACTTCAATTTGGTGTTCACCACCTGGCAACATCACTTCTAACGGTGTTGAGCCATAACTTACTCCATCGATAACAACTTCATCATCATACACGTTCGAGCGTATGGTTAACGGGTGCATGACGGAGCTATCAACCGTTTCCTCATCACCCGCTTGCAGCTCCCCCGGCCGTTGCTCCGCCGCGCAGTAGCGCATATCAACATTCAGCAGAGTACATGCCTGACTTTGCGGCAGCTGCCCTCTCAGTTCCACAGCAAGTTTGACGCCATAATTACCAGCACCACTGAAGCCATTGCTAACGGTTTTTGAACCTAAGATTTGAACGTTCGGGCTCGCTTTTTCAATATTTTCACGTGCCAGCGACGATTCACTTAAGCCATCTAAAATTGTATTGAGATACTGTTTTGAGGCCTTTTGCTTCGCCATCAACTTACCGCGGTTCTCACACTGCGCCAACGTTTCCTGACGATCACAGCTAATGGACTGGCTCACTTCCAGTTCACCCGTGCGGTTAAACTCGTTCTCTAACCGGTCGACCCGAGCTAAGTTACGCTGCTCTTTTAAGGTTTCAATTTCATTAATTAGGCTGTGCTTACTAACACGCGCTTCTTCAACTTCACGCGCCTTTTCATTCACCAGGCTAACCTGCTGCTTAATGTCCGCTTTATTTTGCTGGTGAGCCATGACCGCTTGCTTGTATGCTTCCTGAGCGCCAGCAATATCAATTGTGGGGTCTTCTACCAAACGCTGATAGCGGTCATTCATTTCCGCTAAAGCCGATTCGCGCTTTGACTCCAGCTCGCTATTGCGTTCACGCAAGTTTTGTAGCTTTTCACGCAGCTCACGCTCTTCTTGTTGAAGCGTATTAACGGTGCCAGAAAAGTTCTCAAAGTCGCTCTCTAGAGTCGAAATTTGGTTAGCAATTTCTTCGACAGTCATCTCCTGCTGAGCAAGAGCCGTCGAGGCGAATGTCAATGTAGAGGCCATTACTAGGGCCAGTCGAGCCAATCGCATCATGTTCCCATTCCAAGCTTGAAAAAATAACAAAGCGGCGTAAAAGCCAAAGCTGTAATCGCGCTATAGTTATTGTAATAATATTGAACGTTCGTCAACGTCGCGCATTTTTCGTTTAAACTCTGCTTTATGCTATTTGCTTGTCAACAAAAGAGCAAGAGGCATTGTCATCGAATTGTCGATTATTCATCATAAATGACTCTACCAGCCCACTTCACGCCAGTAAATTTGGCGATCGCGACCGCGATAAATACCGAATGTGCCCTCGGCTTGCGGGTTTTCATCAAAGTCGCCATCTCCTGACCAGTCATACTGTAAATATGCAGGCACTTGAGCCTCAAAAAGAAACGAGTAGGGCTCACTTTCTTGCTCCGATACCCAACGGAATAACTCGTTAATATCAACATCTGAGGGGTTCAGTAACCCATCCCTGACGCTAAGTTCGGCCGGCGTTGTTTCTAACGCCGGGTACGGTCCGGCTGTTAGGTCGTCGCGCAATTGAATGTCTGCGCGAGAAAATGTCGAGCAAGCATCCTTTTCATTTGTAACAAAACTTTCGCCCTGCCAATATTCAACAGCTCCGGCAACTGGCATGACATCGCCCATAGCCGCGTATGTGTCTTGCAGGTTAACACGACCATAATATAGAGAGGAACTATCCAACCGGGCGGCCCCGTTCATTGCAGGTAGCTCACTATTTTCGAGTACCGAGTAGAAGTTACCATCTTCTTGATCGTCGAGTTGCCATCCCAGTATGTAATTTTCATATGGACCATCGGGCTGCTGTGACAATAACCGGGACACAGTCACACTAGCGGAGCCTATAAATTGGCCGATGCCATTGTCCCATTGCCAGTCATTTGCCGGGTTTTCAGATACTGAATGTTCAGATAACGGCTCTGCCAGACCACTCTGGTCATCATAGGCATAAAACAGAGGTATGGCCTTCGCGAGCGAGCCATCATAATTTGCCGTTACTGCGCCGCCAGCATTAACCGCTCTTGCTGACAGTTCAATCAACTGCGGTTGCCCCATGTAATAAAAGTCTGTGCAAGTGCCGGCAAATTCCGCGGTCAATGCCTCAAACGCAAAAGGAATGAAGCGACCAATGTTATGATCAGTGGTAACCGTTCCTGTGCCAAGATAATCTTGGTCCGCAATTTGAGCAGTAACTCTAGCATTGCCGACTTCGGTATAAGCCACTGTCGTATTATCAAAGCGAATCGATCCGATATCCTGCGCTATGAAGTTGCCGGCATTCTCTATATTACCATCATTCTCTGAAGGCAAAACTGCGTCTGCGATACTCGCTATACTCAGTGTCTCCTGTGGAGTTTCACGACCAAAATTCGGCGTTACCTCGCCACCCGCATTAACCGCTTGCAACGACATCGAGAACGCCTCGCCCGCCTTCGCCAGAATGTCACCACTATAATTGCTCACGGTTTGTAGCGAGATTTCAGCCGGTTTATAGACAAAGTCGTTCGACACACCTTCAATCACTTTGCCATTAGGCAGTTGAGCTTTTGCGTGTAACTTCACCTGGCCAGCATCACCGTATTGAACCGTAAACAGATCCTCTCCATCAACAAAGTCTGTTACAACAGCTGTCCATCCTTCAACAACACCGCTGCCATTCTCTTCTAGTTCGTCGATTTGAGTGTTATTAACTGTCATTTGTGCATAAGGAAACTGAGTAAAGTCGCTACAGCTGCCTGGATTTACGCAATACATTCCCATATCGACTTCATTTACCTGTTCGGCCACGACTTCACAGGCCTTAGTTTCATCATTAAGTCGAACAACGGAAAGCGTACTGGAGAATGGCACTCCCGAAACCTGATTTGGAATCGCTCCAAACTTAAGACCGGTATCACTAAAGGTTATCTCACAATTTGAAGTTAAATTACCATTAACGTAACACTGCGTCGGGTTCAAAGCTCCTGGCGTTGTTTGAATATCATCAACGGCTAGCGTGTAGTCACCCGCTTCTAACTGGCTTAACTCAACATTTGCCGTAGGTGCTACTACAACTGGGTTCGGACTCCACTGCCCTGCACTCTGAGAAAGGTAGACTGTGCTGCTAACAGGTGAATAACTTGAACATGACTCATCCGCACAAGCTTCGATAGTCACTTCCGTAGCTTCACAAGTTAATGCCGGGCTTGTATAGGACAACCGATAATGATCAGGCACTACAACCGGAGGCTCTGTATTGCCAGCTTCACAAAAATTGCCGCCATCCAGAGGTTCATCAGGGGCTCCATACGCTATTGTTGGCGAGAAAAAACCCGGAAAACCAAAAGAACTGGCCTGGCCTGCCAAACTCAGCGCCCCGCTAACCTCACTTCTGTTCCAGGGGAAAATACTTTCTTCGAAATACAAATTACCCTGAACATAAATATAACCGTTAATTTCTACGTCTTTTTCTAAATATAAATCACCCGTCACAACCAGAATCAGTTCATCTGCGCTGCCACCGATATTAATCCGACGGCCGGACTGTATGGTTAAATCACCATCAATATAAACCCGCGACGTCTGCCCGTTTGTTGAGTAGTTTGCGCCAACATCACTAAAATCACCAACTCGCAAATAATCTATAGGCTGTAGCGTTCCCGGCAATTGAGAGTTCAAATCTCGGTCTGGCAAGTCAAAAGGCAAAGGTACGCTATTGGCCGGGCTGAACCCTTGAGGCCATACTGCCGAACATTGAGGGCGGGTGTTCGCACATGGCCGTGTTTGGTAAAACAGAACTGCAGCAGTTGTCGGCGTGAAAACTCCGTCACTCAAGTAGACTTCATCAATTTCTCCACGAAAACTATTTTGTGAACTGCCCTGACCACCAATATAAAGTGTGGGCGTTACTCTGTCGTTAAGTCTTGTATCACCAGAGTAAGAGTTGGTATCGAACAGTTCACCGTCAATATACAAATAAAGAACGTTATTGTCGGCATTGTAGCTCGCCGCTATATGATGCCACTGGTCATCAAATAAATTACTCTGACCATTAAAGGCATTTCCCGCTTCAATTGTCAGCAGGTCACCATTTCTTTTACGTACTTCAAAGTATAATCCGCCGCCGTCGCTATCATCCTGCCGGTAGACTTCAAAACGCCCAGCATCTGTCTCTGTCGTGCCTTCCCCGAGCAGTAACAACGTCTGGTAGCTGTCGCTCGGGTTTTGTAACTCCGAGTCACCTTTAAACCAAAAAGCAACGGAAATGGTATTTGACTCCAGTGTCTGGTCGACACCCGGAACGCGCACCCGGTTGTCGCCATTGAAGCGACCATAACGGCAAGTACTCTCATCGTTTAAGGTTCTCGCGGGGTTAAAACCTGACGTAAACGCATTGCTTAACGCAATACCGTCATAAGAGTACGGTGAGCTATCGGCAACTTCTCCGGATGTACCACCCCACTGTAATTCATCAAACTGCCAGTAACCTATTGGATCGGGTAGGGTCTGCTGGCAGTCGCCTACGTTACCGGGGGTATTGCAAGTTTCGCCTTCAATCGTACCGCTATTATTAATTACCGGCGCGTTCACATCACCCGTTACTGTACTTCCGGAACCTATTGTTACCGTCCCTGCGCTACTAAGGTCACCTTCAACCGTTACGTTGTCCCCTAACGTTATATCCCCACTTGAACTAATATCTCCGGTCACCGTGGTGCCGTCGCTTATGACGATGTCACCGTCACTGTCGAAGGACGCATTCACCGAACTGTTTTCACCAATAGTAGTTTGCCCTCCCGATAAAAACTGCATATCCAGAGACGGGCCTTTACTGTTAATTTGAACTCCGTCAGCGAAGTCAATGGCCTCAACGATAATAACAACGCCTTCATTGCCGGTGATTTCAATTTGATCGCCACTGTTGAGGGTTAAGGTTCCGCAGGTGTAAGTCGTTCCATTTTGCGTACAGCCCGGCAGACTTTGGTTCGGCAAGTTGTACTTTTTGGCGTCGGCACTTACCGTGACCAGAAGACACGCAACGGCTAGTAAAAATAAATAGCGAGCTTTCATTTTTAATTCCCCACTCGCGTTTCTATTTGCAGCTGCCTTGATGCTCGTTGCAAGCCAGCTTCACAAACCGCGGTTGATGTCACCACAAGATGAGTAAAGGTCTCGCTATCAGCATCTGTGTAATTCTGACTATCGCAACTTATGGCTGCGTTACACTGCTGAAGGCTCTGGTTACCTGCGAAGCTGTAACTGGCACCATCAAAGCTGCAGTTGGTAACAGGGTCATTATTTAATGGATAGACTTCCAACATCGCTTGCTCCAGCCCCGACTGCGCAGCTAAATAACTACGCGCTCCCAGCACTTCGGTAACCACACTTTCTGAGGTCGTCCTCAGCAGACTGGATAACACAGCTACCAGACCTCCGAGCACAACAATAACGAACACCGCAATAACTAAGGTATTCCCTCGCTGTTTACCGAGTTGTCGTTGCTGTCTGTTATGGCGCATTAGGGATGTGCACCTCACGGTAATAAAATACTTGTTCTTCAGCGGCTTCGCCGAATTGAAGTTGCAGAGTAATGATATTATTACTTTGCTGGTTATTCGCTTCTACGTCAAAAACAGCGGTACTCATGTTAATGTCTTGCGCAATTAGGTTTTCAGGTGCAAAACCACCTGAGGGTATTGGTTGCGTTTGCTGCCAACCATAGCCGCTCACCCTATATAAGTTACCCGCATTTAAACAGAAGCTGACCGGAGGGCTGCCAATATAAGCTCTTTGCAGTGGCGACTCCTTCGCGAACTGACTTGATGACTCTAAAGGCAGAGTATTCTCAAAGCTGGTAGACACATAGCCACTTGCTAGCTCTGCATAACGTTGTGGGTTATCTGAGTAGATAAAGTTTGCCCTGGTGGCATAAATAAAAATACGCTCATCTCCGCTTAGGCTCCAGCTTATATTGTCTTCATCTGAGCTCCCGGCAAAAGTCACAAAGGTCATTTCGTCGGCAGAACTGGGTCGTATTGGAGTATCATAATAAACCCCGGCGACTTTTGCCGGCACAAACTCAAGGCATTGACCACTAACCCGTACACTATTTGGAACCGCCCCCCGCACTTCCCGGGTCAAACGCTCAATGGCAAAACGGCTTTTCTCTATGGTCTGCAACCGCTCAGCACCGGTCGAAAACATTTGCGCGCCAATGCCAATAAACTGAAAACTAAAACCCGCCACTATGGCCAGCAACACAATAACAATAATGAGTTCTATTAAGGTAAAGCCCCGTTGCGCTCTCATCACCAGTTCCCTTTTATGGAGCTGAACTCTACGCGCTCGTCTTGAGGAGTAATAACTGTGACCGTTATTCTTTTAAGTTCATTTGCATTTTTTTCTGTGACACAAACAAATGCCTCAAAACCATTGTAACGATTCGGTGAGGAGCCACTCAATTCATCTCCACTTAGCCTCAAGCCGTTATAGTCGTCCACATCATCAAACTGTTCTCGCTGAGCTTCTTCGGCATTTGGGGTGCTACCGTCACCAGGACACGGAGCCGGTGTTGTGCAGCTCCCCGAACCTTCAGAGCAGCGTTCATACTGATTACCGATATTAGAATTTTCATCAAACCGCCGGGCCATTATTTCATTCATGAGACTTTGCCCAACTTCCGTTGCCCTAATCTGCTGCCAGGGGTCCACACTTTGACGAAAGAGCTGGCCCAACCCGGTTGTCACCACCAAAGTAACAATAGCAATAACCACAATGCCGGCAATAAGCTCAATGAGTGTGAAACCTGTCTGTTTATTGCGCATCAATAAAGCCTTCTTTATTAATGCTAATGGTTCGGCTTACGCCTAAATTTTCGGTAATCGTTATTGTGCAACCGCCAGTACAACCGTGTGTTGGCTGCCCTAGTGCATTGAAGCCAATAGTTAGGTCTGAAGGTGAAAACGTGATGTCATCTAAATTGCTGAGCTGAAGGCTATTGTCTTCGCTGTAAGGCGGGTTACCCAAAGTGCTTTCTGTTACCGAAATACTATAATCATTCACAGTATCTTGCATTGCTTGCTGCTGAACGGCTCGCAAAATACCCATCGCTTGTAAGCGGGCTGTTTGGCTTTTTGTGCCAGAATCACTAATAAATAAGGGGCTAGCCGATACGGCTAAGATACCGATGATGACCAGTATGATGATGAGTTCTATAAGAGTGAAGCCTCGGGACTTCATAGCTAGCCTTTAAAAAGCCCACAGCTGAATGGCTGCAGGCTCCTAAAGTCGGATTTAACAGCCAGTCGTTACAATAGTAATTACTGGAGGGGTATTAGAATCAGCCGCATCTGAATATGTCGCGTAACAGTTCGTGTCGGTAATATCCCCTACCGCTGCCGTTGTAGGATCTACTACTTGATCACCTGGAGCAATTGAAATGGTACCGCTATCTGCAAAAAACGCCCAATCTGTTGTTACTGTAGTAGCAGGATCAACATTTGTTGCATCTAAATTGGCAGCAGTAACAATGCCTGCCTGTGTCGCTGCTGGATAACCGTTCACAGTAGCTACACCATTAACAGTCACCGGAGCAGCCGAAGTGCCATCCAAGTCATCATCAATCGCAGCTCTTGCATATACTGTCTGAGTCGCGCCCTGCATTGCCCCTTTAAGACCTTTCACAGTCGAAGTACGAGCATCACTAGAAAAGTTAATAAACTGAGGCGCAGCAGTTACAGCCAAAATCCCCAAAACTACGATGACAATGATCAGTTCGATCAGAGTAAAACCTTTTTGATTGCGCATAATTAAAACTCTCAATTGTTGTTTAAAAATATTTCTATATAGAAATTATTGGTTATTGCTGTGAATACTCACGCCGCCATTGCGTGGATTATAAACGAAAGCATTGCCCACTGTCAGATAATCATCACCCGATGGCGCTGTTGCTTCATTTTTTATGGTGTTTGTTAAATAATAAACACACATATCGTTACCTGCCGCACTGTCCTGTGTCACGTAAGTAAAATAACGGGTCTGCTCAAGGTTACTAAAATCGGTTGTAACCGTTGGTGCTCCTTGCAAAATAGACTGCATAACACTTACACAGTCCTCAGCTACCAGATTTTCGTCGTGCGCTGCGTCGTTGTCACCACTAACCGGGTATCCGGTATTGCCATCCACATAAAGCAGAATTTGGTCCAGCGATACTTCAGCCCCGGAACCCGTGCTGCTATCACCTTTCGGGCGTCCGCTAAGCTCCCACTCACCCCGAACAATGCCTACAGCACTGGCAAAACCGCCAGCTACGCCTTCAAGAGCTGCGTCTTCTGCGTCTGATGATACATCGGTAAACCGGGGAATAGCCGCAGCAGCTAATAACCCAAGAATAACCACCACGATAATCAGCTCTATAATAGTGAAGCCTTGCTGCTTTCTCATTTTAGTTCTCATACTAAAACTCCAGTGGAATCCATTTTATGACATTTCCTTAACACTTAACACCAGCTTTCTCTTTATTTTCGAACGACCTGACCCTGCTTATCGTGATAGCTAAACCAGGCCCGTTGGTTAACTTCGTAATAACAGCTGTTTAGCTCCCCCTTAGCCTGCAAAGCACTGGCTGGTATTTCACCGCCCAATTGCTGCCATAAGCGCAGGCAGCCTTGTTCAACCGAAGGCCAGCCCTGACTATTCATGACTATTTTCACTTGCTGCTTTCTGCTTTCATTCAGCAAGGCCACTTCTTTCGGCTTGCCGCGGCGCATCCATTCGGTGCGTGCCAGCCAAAGCGAGTCAATAAAACGCGATACTGCAATGTCTAACTCGGTTTGACGCCACTTTTGCGGCTCGTTAATAAGTACCATTCTGGCGGCCACCGCAGCCAGTATCAACAAAAGCAATACCACCAGAATGTTCTGAAAACGTTGAATGCCCTTACGTTCATCCGTTGTTTCCCGTGTCATTAGCGTCCCTGGTATGCGCTCATCATGTCCCACATTGGGGTAAATATTCCCAGCGCGAGAATCAGTACCATCACCGCGACCACAGCTATCATTATCGGCTCAATACGCGCGGTTAAAGTTTTCAGATCGTAATCGGTTTCGCGCTCATAATATTCAGCCACTTCCAGTAACAGCACATCGACTCGACCGGTTTCTTCACCAACGGATATCATTTGCAGAATCAGCGGCGTAAAGAGTTCCGACTGGCGGGCAACTCGTGACAAATTTTCACCTCGTTCAATACCCCGACGCATTTCTATAATGCGTTTTTCCATCCAGGCGTTATCAACGGCCTCGGCCACTAAAGATAAAGCCTGAGTCAATGGAACACCGGCGCCAATCATCACCGAAAAACTGCGCGCAAAGCGGCCTAACATGGAACGCATTAAAATAGAGCCAATAATAGGAATTTTTAATTTAAGGCTGTCCCACTTCAACCGCCCATTGTCCGTTCCCACGTAGTAACGAATACCGAAAAAACCGCCCACCATGGCTAGCAGCAGAACATGCCAGTAGCCGACAAAGAACTCAGAGGACCCGAGTAACGCCCGCGTTGCCCAGGGGAGCTCAACATTAAACCGGCTGAACATGGACGCAAAAGTTGGAATAACAAAAATGTTCAGCACAAAAATGGCGACAACCAGAGCTATCAGCACAAAACTCGGGTAACGTGTGGCCGCTTTTATTCGCTTACGGGTGTCCTGCTCTTTTTCCAAGTACACCGATAGCTGCTGAAAGGATTCCTCCAGTTGACCGGTGTTTTCTCCCACATGCACAATAGCAATAACCAACCGGGGAAAAACGCCTCGGTGCTGAGACATAGCGGTGGATAAATTCCGCCCCCGCTCCAGTTGATCATGCACATCTTTCAGGGTTGTCCGCAGACGCTTGTTTTGCGTGGTATCAGCAAGCCCTTCAATGGCTCTTAGCATAGGAATGCCGGCATGTGTCAGCGAGTACATCTGCCGACAGAAAATAATCAGTTCGTCTAATGAGACTTTCTGCTGAAAAGCCGACTTTAAACTTTCACCAAAGCTGCTGTTAAGTAACGAAAAGCTCTGTCCTCCGGCCGGGTTAATGGACAAAGGAACCAACCCGCGCCGCATGAGCACGTCAGCGGCATTACGCTCATCGCTGGCATCAACTGAGCCGCGCTGCAGTTGGCCTGATTTGTCCCGGGCACGATAACGAAACTGCATCAGATGCTGTCCTCAACACTTTCAGCCAGGAATAACACTTCATCCACACTGGTAACGCCCTGCCGCGCATAATCCAGCGCAACCGTCGCCATGGACTGATAGCCCGGATGCGCTTTAGCAGCCGCAGCAAATTCACGAGTGTTACCGTCACGTAAGGCATCCATCATGGGCGTGTTCATTTCAAGCAGTTCAAACACACCGATACGTCCCCGGTATCCGGTATGGTTACAGCTCTGACAGCCAGCTCCGCGTTTGAAAGAATACTGAGAGCTACCTTCTTTCAAATGTTCCAGCCACTGGCTTTCCGGTTCATCAGGCTGATAATCTTCAGTGCACTTGTCACACACCCTGCGCACCAAGCGCTGAGCTAAAATACCGCGTAGTGCCGCAGCAACCAAATACGGCGGCGCGCCCATATCAATTAGGCGCATGGCGCTGGTAATAGCATCGTTGGTGTGCAAGGTGGATAAAACCAGGTGACCAGTGATGGAGCCGCGCAAACCTATTTCTACGGTTTCGTGGTCACGCATCTCACCGACCATAATAATGTCAGGGTCCTGACGTAAGGTGGTACGCAACACGCGTGAGAAATCCAGGCCGATTTTGCTGTTTACCTGCACTTGAGATATACGCGGCAGGCGATACTCCACCGGGTCTTCAACCGTAATGACCTTTTTGCCTTCGGTGTTTAATTCACTCAGTGCGCCATACAAGGTTGTCGTTTTACCGGAACCCGTCGGGCCCGTTACCAATAGCATACCGTGCGGTCGTTTTATCAGGTTACGTACGCGTTTAAGAATTGAGTCCGGCATACCGGTTTGCTCTAAAGACAATAAGCCAGCTGACTGGTCCAGCAGACGCAGTACGCACGACTCACCATACTGCACCGGCATAGTCGATACACGAACATCAATACTGTGCTTGCGGACCTTCATATTAAAACGCCCGTCCTGAGGCAAGCGACGCTCGGAGATATCCAGTCCGGCCATCAGCTTAAGGCGCAATACCAGCGCATTGGCAATATTGGTTTCATCCAGAACATTTTCCTGCAGCACACCATCAACCCGCTGACGGATACGGAGCTTACGATCATCCGGCTCAATATGAATGTCAGACGCGCGAACTTGCACTGCATCTTCAAAGATTGACTGCAGTAACTTGGCGACAGTTGCTTCGTCCGTATCGTCATCAAGGCTGAGTTGGCCCAGTTCAAATTCACTGGTGTCTTCGTATTCGTCTTGTAACTGGCTGGCAAAGGTTTCAATTTCCTTCGTGCGTCGGTACAGGTTGTCGAAGGCCTGCATCAACTCACCCTCAGGCACAACCGCCAATTCAACCTGACGTGGAGCCAACAACTGGTTTATCGCATCAATTGAGGATAAATCGGCCGGGTCGCTCATGCCAACCAGGGCTTTCTTGTCATTGGCTTCAATGACCAAAGCGCGATGCCGGCGAGCCTGAACCTCAGGCAGTAACTTGAAAGCCTCCGGTGGGATTTTTCGCTCAGAAATACTAATGAGCGGAAGTTTCAGTTGCTGCGCCAAAAACTCCAGTAACTGCTGTTCTGAAATGTAACCGAGATCAGTTAACGTTGCCCCTAGCTTGCGTCCGCTGAGGTGCTGCTCTTCCAAAGCCTTATGCAGTTGATCTTCTGTGATGATTTGCTCATGAACAAGCAAATCACCCAGTCGCATTTTAAGACGTGGGCGCTTCATTGTTCACCTGCCGGTTCATTTGCCTCTAACAAAGCAATTTGCTGATGAATAAAGTCGACCGTGGGGCGATGCGTAATTCGCGTTAATGCTTCTTCATAAGAGGCTAAAGCTGTTTGCGGTGCAAATTCCTGCTGAGCTAAGGCTTTACCCAAATACCAACGGCCCTGCGCCGGTTCCGCCACAATAAGGCGCTGATAAGTATTGGCAGCCGTCTGATAGTCACCCACTTCCTGAGCTAACAATGCTTGTTTCTGAACGTAGTCCGGGTAGTCTGCTGCATTCGGTGTCGCTTGCTTCAGCAAACTTAGGGCTGCCGCCGGACGGGCTTCTTTTTCTAAAATGCGAGCGCTTAATAACCGAAACTCAAAGTCAGACGGGTCACGTTTAAAACCTGCCTCTAATGTCGTCAGAGCTTGAGATACCTTGTTGCGCCCAAACTGAAGCGCTGCCAGTTTTTTTCGGACATTTTTATTGTCCGGAGTTACAGCCAACGCTTTACGCCAATGCTCTTCAGCTGAAGTTAACCGCCCCTGTTGCTGCGCTTTCTGCGCTTTCTCAATATGTTGTTCAGCAATTTCAGCCGGTGAAAGTTGTACAGGCTGCTTACTAAACTCACCGCTCGGCTCAGCTTCGTCGCTGCTTTTATCCGCGGTCGATTCAGGCTCTTCTTCAACTGCTTTAGGCTCAACCTTTTTACTTTCGGGCTCGGGTTTTGCCTCACTTATAGGCTCAGACACCGCCACTGATGCGAGGTTATTCTGGTCAATGACAGTTTGTTCCCGCGAGCCAGTCTCTTGTGCATCGGCACGTTCAGTGGGTACCGTAAATGCAGATGAATCAACTAATGGCTCAACGCGCTCCTGCACTAACGGCATGTCCGCAGCTTCGCTTTCAGTTACCGTCATCACGTCATCATCTGAGGACTGCCACCAAAAAAACACCAGAGCAAGCGTAATAACAATGAGTGACGCTAACAGCCATAACCCAAAACGATGACTACCTCGGCGCTCCACCGCGCTACTGGCAGCATTTTTTGAAAACGGTTGCTGGCCACGGCGATCAAGATCCTTCAAGACTTTATTGATTACGCTCATAAAGAACCACCCATTTTCCAATAACTAACAGCGGCAGCAGCCAGGAAAACAAAGCCGACTGACACAGTAACAGGTAGCCAAACAGAGCGAGTTGACTCAGTATCTTCGGTATCCTTAACCGCCAGCTTCAAATCTTTTGAAGACAGTTGGCGCCGACCTTCTCCGTAAGCTAATAGCAGCATTTTATGGCAGAGCATATTAACCAACCTTGGTACGCCGCGGCTGCTCCGGTGCAGGCCTTTTATCAGTTTCCAGTCAAAAATTGGCGCACCTTTATAACCGGCCACATCCATTCGGTGAGCTATGTATTCTGCTGTCTCATCGACGTTCATGGCCGTCAGTTTATGCGCAAAACTAATGCGCTGACGCAACTGCCGGAAAGCTTTTTGAGATAAGCGCTCATCGAGCTCTGGCTGCCCGAGTAAAATAATATGCACCAATTTGCGTCGCTCAGTTTCCAGATTGGACAATAAACGCAAAGCTTCCAGACTTTCCTCTGGTAACGCCTGCGCCTCATCAATCAAAATAACGACCGCCTGCCCGCTTTTATTAACATCCAGCAAACGTTGCTGAAGAGCTCGCGCCAATTGTTGCTGGTTAGTTAACTGCTCGGTTTCAACGGACAATTCCTGAGCAATGGCCAGCCTCAGCTCCGCCGGATCCAGATAGGAGTCAGGAATATAGGCCGTTTTAAAAAAGTCAGGAATATCGTTCAGTAACCGCCGGCATAGCAGAGTTTTACCGGTTCCCACTTCTCCGGTAATTTTAATAAAGCCCTCGCCGGTTTTCAGCGCAGTCAGAACCACCTCGAAAGCCTCGTGGTGGCTTTTCAAGTCGTAGTAGAACTGCGTGTTCGGCGTTATCGTAAAAGGCAGTTCGCGTAAGCCGTAATGGTATAAATACATACTACCTATTGCTCAATGTCCGGGAACCATTCCTGCAGCAGTTCGCGTGATCGTTTCAGTTCATCGCGCCAGGTATCAACACCGACTACCGTGGGCTTCAGTAATATAACCAACTCTTTCTTTTCCTGACGATTACGGCGATTCGTGAAAAGCTCACCGAGCAACGGAATGTCGCCTAGTAACGGAACCTTACCCACTTCTTCAGAATTTGTGGTTTGCATTAAACCACCCAACACAACAATTTCACCGTTGCGGGCTTTTACTATGGTATCAGACTCGCGAATGTTGCTGCGCGCCAGCGGCAGTACCGACTCTTTTCCTGACACGGTGATGACTTTTTCCTGTTCGCTGGTTTCGACCACTGACGGATGAACATGCAAAATGACTTCGCCGTCATCGCTAATTTGTGGTGTAACATCCAGAGAGATACCGGAGAAAAACGGTGTGAACTCGATATCAGAGTCTGACGACGAAATACCGCCGGAATCAAGCGAAGTGCGGCTGGTCACGTCGGTAACAAAATACTCGTCTTCACCAATTTTAATGACCGCTTTTTGATTATTCGACGCACTGACACGAGGGTTCGACAGAACCTGCACGGTGCCTTGGGTTTGCAGCATTTCTATCATGCCACTGAAGTTATTACCTTCGTCGGTGTAAGTAAGACCGAATAACCCACCAATAGCCGCAGACGTCGTGTTAGCTGGGGTTACACCGTTGAACTCCACACCAAAGCCCGCATTGCCGGAATAAATATCACTCCAGTTAATACCCTGCTGATAACTGTCGTTCAGCGTTACTTCAATAATGCGTGCTTCCAGAATCACCTGGCGTTGTAAACGCGACTCCAGGGTTTCTATGAAATCGCCAACAGCGCGAAGCTTGTCGGCTGACGCAGTCACACTAACCACCCCGGCCTGCGGCGACAAGACTACATTACCGTTACCTATGATGCCTTCAATAACTTCTTTTAAGTCGCCCCACAGGTTGGTTTCCGATTGCGTGGTAATACTGGAACCATTGCCTTGCATGGAGTTTTGACGTGAGTCGCGGCTGTACTCACCACTACCGGTAAAAGGAGTCGCTCCGGAAACGTTCGTGTTATTCGTATTTCCGCGATTAGACTGGTTATTGTTATTACGCTCATCACTGACGCCACCGCCGGAGATTTCAGTTTGTGACATGCCAAAACGCCGCAGTGACAGGTAGTCGAGCGAAAACGTTTGGGTGCGCACCCCGGAAGGGAATATTTGAATTGTACGGCCGGAGCGACGCACTTCAAAACCGTACATATCCTGCACTGCGTCCAGCGTTTCATCCAGCGTGACATCTTTAAGGCTCATTGAAATTTCGCCGCTGACATTCGGATGCACCAGAATATTATAAGGGGAGTCGGCAGCCAGACCGTAAAAGAAAGCTTTTGCATCAACTTCATCGGCCTGTAAAACAAAGCGGGGCTCTTCCAGCAATGCTAAGCCGTCTTCTTGTTGCCCGCTCGCGCTTTGACTGAGAAAGTTACTGACTTCCGCAGGCACAGCCGACTTTGTAGCAGACGCTTTTTTCTCGGCAGCTTCTGGCTTCATTGCCTCATTTGCTTCGTCTGGTGAATAGCTCGGTTGATAAGCACAACCCGCTATTACTGCCAGTAATAATGCGCCTGTCGCAACTTTTATCATTGTACTGCCCCCGGGATGCCTTTCTTATTCTGTTTTATCGGCTCAAATAAAGTAATCTCGACCACTTCATTACTTTTTTCAACAACCACACTGTTTGGTTTTATTGACATTACTTCCACACCATCAACCCGCTCTCCCGGCTTGACCCACTGGCCATTTAACCGAGCTGACTGGCTCTGCTCAGAATACAAAATTTGCGTCAATTTCAATTCTTCCGCCCAGCTCTCCAGGTTAGCTATTGTTTCCGTTTCATTGACCGGAGGCCGAGTCGGGTCACGCTCTTGCGCTAACGTCGACAACGGCAATAAAACAAATAGCCATAAAATTAAGTTACGCACTGATAAACTCCTTATCAGTACTCAGTAAATACCAGACAATAGTCACTGTTGCTGTCGGATAATTCGTCACTTGGTACTCAAAGTTCGCCCACCGCACACTTGGATACTCCGTTTGCAGTTTATCGACAAATTTCGATACAGCAAAAAAACGTCCGCTGAACTCCGCCTGAATAGCATGTTGATAGAGCTTAATTGAACCGGTTTCAAACACCACTGACGGCTCCTGCGCTTCCAGGCTTTGCATTTCCAACTCAGAAGCGTGTCGTAATACCCCTTGCAAAAACTGTTTACGCTGGTCGGCAGGTAATAGCACAGTGTTTCCTGAGAAATCTTCTTTGGCCACAACCAAGCGCTGCTGTAGTTGTTTAATCTCTGCTTTAACCGGCGCGTTCACATCTTTACTTAACTGAGTTCTTAACTCTTGCTGCAATTGCTTCAGCTGTTCCAGTTGCGACTCAATACGACGGTTATCAGCCTGCGTACTTTTGTTCTCTTCAACAGTTGGAACAATTAAGTAACTGATAAGAGGCAGTGTCACAACAAGAAAAGCTGCCAAGGCCATCAACGTACGCTGGCGAGCAGGCATAGCGTCAAAGTTTTCTTGTAAGTTTAGCCACCAGTTCATCATCTCTATTTGTCCTCGTCGGTCCTGACGCTTTGCAACAGAAACTGTTGGTAGCCCTGTTCGCTTCGCTTAAGCTCAACAACAGCAAAGCGCTTGTCTGCCAGCAAGTCAGACTGACCGAATTTATCCATCCACAAAACGAGTGCTTCACTATTTAACGCCTGCCCATGCAAACGAATATTCTCGCCCGCAATTGAAAAATCCGTAAGCCAAATAGCTTCCGGCGTTATTTGTGCCAATTCACTTAAAAAGCCGCTAACCGAAGACGACTGACCTTGTTGGAACTCGCTAATTCTGCGACTGAAACTTTGCGTATCCTGAAGTTGTTGTATGAGCTCTTCTTTTTCTTCACGTAACTGCAGGCTAGGCTCTCGCCGTTCAAGTCGTTCCCGGGCACGAGTCAGGTCATCGTTAACCGCCTGTAAAGCATTCGATAATTTTTCATTTTCATGGGTAACTGCTGAATTTTGCCATTGAGTAACCACAACTACAGCTATGAGCAGCGCCAGCCAAACACCTAAAACAGCGCTTAAACGAGCTAAGGTCAGGCGCTGTTTAATTGGCTGCAAGTCACGACGATAAAGGTTTACCCACTGCTTCATGAGGACACCTCTAACAATGCGCCCAGGCCTGCCAAATCGGAATAGTCGTCTTCGCGTAATTCAATTGCCCACTGTGGGTACGAATAAACGCTGCACTCAACAGCTAAAAGCTCTGACAGACTGCTCTGCACTGCCGATAGCTGTCTGTGCTCAACCGCTAAAATAATGCGGCTAATGGGTGCCTGCCGTAAATGACTTTCAAAATAGTCAACCGAACGCTGGAGCTCGGTTGCCAGCGGCTCCAAAGCTCCCGTCTGTATTTCTTCAGCGGTATAGCTCGAAATATCGGTGACACCACGTAGCAAACGCGTAAACATCAACCCTTTTGGCGTGTTAATTTGCGCGATATAATTGCCATTTGGGTTCTGGTACAAGGTTAACTCAGCATGGTTTTGAATTTCGGCCAACCGGGGCAAGGCTAACTCCGCAATACCAATGTCCGTTAGCTGCAGATCATGTTCGCTAAAAAAATCGACCCAGGGTTTTAATTCGTGCCGGTTCGCTGCAACTGCAACTACCTTATCCTGCCCCGAAGGTTGTTCAGGAAACTCATAGTAATCGGCGATAATCTCATTGCCAGATAGGGAAACTAAGTCGCTTAAGCTGTATTTTAAACTCTCAGCGATTTCATCGGAGTCAAGCATGGGTCTATCTACTTGAACCGATTCATATAAGTCAGTACCTAAGACTAAAATCACCTGCGCATGCTTTAGAGACATACGCGAATATTTGCTCAGCAACGCGCCCGCTTCTTTAACCAGTGAGCCACGCTTTACTTGCTCATGATCGTTCACAATCAGTTCAGGTGACTCGGCGAGTCCTTTAGCAATAAGGAGACGGACGCTGGTTTGCGTTATCTGAAAGCAAATACGGTGACCATTTTGTTTCTGCTTCGAAAATCCTAACACCCAGCAGCATCCTTTATTATTTTTTCATGTATGTTAACAGAAACTTTGCACCGCTCATTACAAAAAGAATACGGTTCGAGCAGTTTATATCTTTCATCATAGCCCATTTGTCGTGCTTTAACTGTAATACTAGCACTTGAGCTTCCATTGCAAGCTCGAGCCAGCCCAGTAAGGCACCATGGGTCCTGTTGCCGTATCTACCGTATCAGCCACAGTCCATTCCTGCTGAACAAGTTCAATGGTATCTGTATTACGCGGCAATTGATAAAAGTCAGCACCATAGCCACTGGCAAAGTTAGCCAATTTATCCAATGCATTATGCTGGCTAAAAAACTCAGCATAGAGCTCTATAGCCGCAGGTGCCGAGTAACATCCGGCACAACCACAAGCCGTTTCTTTACTCGCCTGCACGTGCGGAGCAGAGTCCGTTCCCAGAAAAAACTTCGGGCTTCCGGACAGTGCAGCCTGTTGCAGTGCCTGTTGATGTGTGCGGCGCTTTAAAATTGGCAGACAATAATTATGTGGGCGAATACCACCAACGAGTAAATCATTCCGGTTCATCAGCAAGTGCTGCGGCGTCATCGTTGCTGCGACATTACTATTGGCGTTTGTCACAAACTCAACGGCGTCCGCGGTTGTGATGTGTTCCAGCACAAGCTTTAAGTTAGGGAAACGCTCAGTTATTGGAATTAAATGGCGCTCTATAAATACGCGCTCACGGTCAAAAATATCAATATCGCTGTCGGTCACTTCGCCATGCACAAGCAGTGGCACACCGTGTTCCTGCATAGCAGCTAACACCGGCTCTAATGCTTCAACTGACTTAACCCCCGCAGCGGAGTTTGTGGTTGCCCCCGAGGGGTAGAGTTTGAAACCGATAATTTGGTCATTAGCAGCGGCTTCGGCAACTTGCTCAGGTGTGGTTTCAGCCGTGAGATACAAAGCCATTAACGGGTTAAAGCTAGCGCCTTCGGGCACCTCTTCCATAATCCTTGCCCGATACTCTAAAGCCGCTTTTACGGTGGTAACCGGCGGAACAAGGTTTGGCATAACAACGGTGCGATGAAAAACAGTTGCCGACGCAGGTACAGTTGTTTTCAACATAGCCCCGTCACGCAAGTGCAGGTGCCAGTCATCTGGTCTTGGAATGGTTAAGCTTTGCATAGTCACTTCTGGCTAAAAAATGATAAAGCCAGTATACCATTAAGTTCCTTCGCAAAAACCTTTAATCTGTATTCTATTTGAGCGTTTTAGCGCAACCCCATGGCTTCTTTCCAGTGCTTGCGACAGCATGAAACGTACCTATCGTTACCACCAATCGCAATTTGCTGCCCCATGCGAATGGCGTTGCCTTTTTCATCAACCCGCAAAGACATGGTTGCCTTGCGCCCGCAGTGACATATGGTTTTCATTTCCACCAATTTGTCCGCTATAGCCAGCAACACCGCACTTCCCGGAAAGGCATTACCAAAGGCATCGGTCCGAATGCCGTAACACATCACCGGAATATTGTCGGTATCAGCCAGGCTGGATAACTGCCAGACTTGCTCTTCACTTAGAAACTGAGCTTCATCAATTAATACGCAGTCAATTGCCTGTTGCATGTAGCGGGCACGCACAACTGCCGCTAAATCGGTTCGGTGAGTAAAAGACACCGCGTCACGGCCAATACCTAAACGCGACGCAATGCGCCCTTTGCCGGCCCGGTCATCTAACGCCGGCGTCATTAATAACACATGCTGGTCGCGCTCTTCGTAATTATGAGCCACTTGCAACAGCGAGGTACTTTTCCCCGCATTCATTGCCGAATACGTAAAATATAGAGAAGCCATTTTGTTCTATTTTTTTAGGTTATTGTGGTTAGATCCTGGCAGAGATTACCACGATTTTATGGCATTATGGGACAAAGCAACCTTAAGGCAGGAGTTCTCTATGCAATATTCCCCCGAATTTATTAAAGCCATTCCTAAAGCTGACTTACACCTGCACCTGGACGGCAGCCTCCGTGCCAGCAGTTTAATTGATATGGCTAAACGCGCTGATATCGAACTCCCTAGCTATACCGAGGAAGGTTTATTTGATTTAGTTTTTAAGTCTCACTACAACAATTTGGGTGAGTATCTCAATGGTTTTCAGTACACCTGTGCAGCCTTGCGTGACTTAGAAAACCTGGAGCAAGCCTCTTATGAGTTAGCCGTCGACAACCAAAATGAAGGGGTTAACTACATCGAAGTGCGCTTTGCACCGCAACTGCTAATGGATCCGAGCAAAGGCGTGACCTTCGATACCATTATGCACGTCGTTAACGACGGTCTTTTACGGGCGAAGAATGAATACAATAGCAGCGCCGACGTAAAGAATGGCGATAAACCGCCATTTGAATACGGCATTATCAACTGCGCAATGCGCATGTTTGGTAAAAAAGGATTCTCACCCTATTACACGCAAATGTTCCAGCTAATGCGTGACTTTGAATCCATGCAGGTGATTAAAACAGCGGCAATGGATTTAGTCCGCGCCAGCGTTCGTATGCGCGACGAAGAAAGCATGCCTATTGTGGGGCTGGATATTGCAGGGCAAGAAATTGGCTACCCGGCAGGTGAGTTTAAAGAAGTGTATGAATACGCTCACGAAAACTTTCTACTCAAAACCGTGCACGCGGGCGAAGCTTATGGTGCTGAGAGCATTTTTGAAGCCTTAACCAAATGCCATGCCGACCGCTTAGGCCATGGCTATTCGTTATTCTCGCCTGAAATGACTCAGGATCCGTCAATAGAAGACCCGAAAGCTTATGGTGAAAGCCTGGCCTCTTATATTGCTGACCGCCGTATTGCCGTTGAAGTCTGCCTGACCAGCAACCTGCAAACCAACCCGGATATCGGCGACATTAAGAACCATAACTTCCAGCACATGCTGGACCATCGTCTGGCCACTATCATTTGTACCGACAACCGTTTGGTGTCGCGCACAACGGTTAGCAACGAGTACCAATTGGCTGTCGATAACTTTGATGTATCACTGAAACGCCTGAAAGATATTGTTGCTTACGGCTTTAAGAAAAATTTCTTCCCGGGCCGCTATGTGGATAAGCGCGACTATGCCAAACAGAACCTGAAGTACTTTGACAAAGTGGTTGAGAAGTTTGGGCTTTAATCAACGACTACTGAGTTTATAAGGTTACCGGCCCTTATTTGATAGAACTGCTAATTTTGACACTGTTCTGCTTAAGTGAATCGTCCAGAGTTTGCTGCAGAACAGTTTCAAGCTGCTCAGGGTTGGTGACTTCGTCAATGCAAGCCCAGCAATTCCGTCCATGCTGCTTTCCGTAGTACATCGCCAAATCTGCCAGTTGTATTAGCTTGTTCCAATGCACTCCCGCATCGCCGTATGGGCTGTACGGATATATAGCCCCACCAATAGAGCAGGAGACCTTAACTTTGAGTCCCGACGGCAAATCAAACTCTTCTTCACTGACAACGGTCCGTATTCGCTCCGCTAAACCATGGTAGTCATCAAGATCATCCAGTTTTGCAACCAACAGAAACTCTTCTCCACCCCAACGGGCAAGTATGTCGCTTTCTCGTCGTACAGATTTAACTCGTCTACTAAATTCCACAAGTACCTGATCACCGACCTCATGCCCATAGGTGTCGTTAATCATTTTAAATTTGTCGATATCAAAAAGATAAATAGCGACTTTGTTAGTATCTTCACTTCGATTAGAAAGCACAGCAGAGTCGATGTACTTGCTAATGTTGTGTTCAAGATAAGAACGGTTATTCAGCCCGGTTAACATGTCGGTCTTGCTCAGTTTTTCAAAACGTTTAGCCTGGCGGAACTTTTGACGCAGCTGAAGCAGACCAAAAATAATCACTAGAACAAAGATACTGGCCAATGCATAGGTTAACCGAGTTTGGGTTTCCCGGCGCTTGCTCTCAGCTTCTTTTAATAACTGTTCTTTTTCCAGCAGCTCGTCCTGCAACTGAGACTCCAGCTTTAAGCGACTAAGCTCCGCGCTGGACGCAACGGCACTGGCGCTTTGCTTTAATTGCGGCTCCAGGGTCTCAAGATATAAGGCGTAAAATTTCTTAAGCCCCTGAAACTGTAACCCGTCTTGCTCAAGCTCCGACATCCGCTTGTAAACATCCAGTTTCACTTCGAGTTGGGTATCGGGATGCAAATTATTGCATGCGCTTATTGAGTCCGTTTGCTTTAACTTAAGCTGTATCAGTTGCTGATAGCATTTTAGGTAACGAGCGGTAATCTCATCCGGTGCGGTGGTTTGTAATGACTGATCTAAAAAGTTCGCGCCTAACTCATTTTTACCCAATAACACCGCAGACAAGGCGGAGAAAACCAGGGTGGATTTCAACAGTCCTGCATCATCAGACTGAACCTTATCGAACCACTCAAGCGCAGCATCATAATCTTCCAGGTGCAGTGTATTAGCTACCCCCAGATTAAAATAGGTCAGACTGATAGTATTTTGAGCCATACGCTCATCAATCTGTCCTTCTTCCATTAACTCTTTAGTGCGTCGAAGCACTTGCTGGTGCAGCTCAACACCATTTTCCATATATTCTTTGTCACCATACATAATATACAGCGTTGCGGTATTCTGCATGACGGTATTCAACACAGGCCAGTTTACTGCTGGGTCTTTAGCAAGCTCCAGTGCACGTTCAAAGCTATTAAATGCCAGTCCAATATGACCGTTACTTGACTGTATCCAGCCGATTTCTGATAGCAGCTCAGTTGCATATTCAGTCCCACCTAACTCAAGAGCATCTTCATGCAGGGCGATAAGCTCGGCTAGTTTTTCTTCATATTCCGCATCCTTTACCGAGACGCATAAATGCCGATAAAAAATATCGAAGTCCTTGGGAGGATGGAGTTGGCAGGCTTGTGCAGTTAACTCAGTCTCGTAATAGAAGTAGTGTTGATAAGCTAACTCTCGCTGAAGACGATACTCATCAGCGGGTCCCTCGGCTTGTTCCAGATGCTCCGTTAAATAATTAATTCGCTCTAGATAGGAAAGCGACTCGAACTCCTCGGCTAAAGGAGGAAGCTGCTCGAGTTTTTCTACGGTAACTTCATTCTCCTCTTGAGCATCAGCTAAAAAGGAAACAACGAAAACCAAACTAATAAGCAATTGCATTGTATTCAGTCGCATAGCTTCAATTTAGAGCCTATACAAGAAAATGACAAGCAAATAGAAAGCAAAGACCCCCTTAAAGAAGGGGGTCAATGATAATAAATCACACTTAGACAGTCGGAAAACTAGAAGGGAATGTCGTCATCAAAATCGTTGTCCGGTGAAAACGGTGCAGGTTCTGCCGGTTTCTGTTGAGGCTGTTGATTTTGCTGCTGTGCTGGCTGAGGTGCCGGACGTTGTTGCTGCTGCGACGGCTGCGATTGCCCGCCACCATAACCGCCGCTCTGCTGACCACCAAAGCCTTGACCTTGCGGCGCTGCGCCTTGTGGTCCACCCTGAGGGCCGCCACGAGAATCCAGCATCTGCATTTCGTTAATCACAACTTCCGTCGTGTAACGCTCTACGTTGTCCTGCCCTGTCCATTTACGAGTTTGCAAACGACCTTCAACATACACTTTTGAGCCCTTCTTCAGGTACTCACCAGCAATTTCTGCCAGGCGGCGATACGCCACGCAGCGATGCCACTCTGTTTGTTCGCGCGGTTCACCGGTTTGCTTATCTTTCCAGGTTTCACTGGTAGCAATCGACAGGTTGGCTATCGCTGTGCTGTTTTGAGTATAACGTACCTCTGGGTCAGCTCCCAGGTTACCAATTAATATGACTTTATTTACACCGCGACTGGCCATTATTTTCTCCTGTTCCTTATGCGCGTTACAACTGCTTCAATTTATTGGGCGACCGATGCCTTTTCAAGCAACTGATTAACCGCCTTTTCATCATAATGTTTTTTATCAACTTTTAAATAGGTTGCCTGATCTTCTTCAACCCACCTTGCTTCCGTTACCCCGGCTACAGTAAGTAACCGCTCACTTAGTTTCGTCGCCTTGTCCTCAGATAGTCCGGGTAATGATAACGATACACTGGTAACGCCTGCAGGATTAACCATAACTAAGCTGATGAGTAACCAACATACTAGCAAGATCAGACAGAAAACAACAACGCCAGATATCTGATAATTCTGTAAGACCCAACCGCCTGCAACACCGCCAACAAAGGCACCTAAAAACTGTCCGGTTGAATAGATACCGCTGGCACTGCCCTTACTCCCGGCGGGCGCAATACGGGTCAGTAATGACGGTAAACTGGCCTCAATAAAATTAAAACCGGTGAAAAAAATCACCAAGGCAGCGACTAGCAACCATCCGGACTGCCCGGCCACACCAATAATTAGCAGAGATACAATTAAGGTCACAATCGAAAACCGCAGCCACTGCACTGAATTATTATTGCGGGAGCTGTGAATGATCATCGGCACCATAAACAAGATTGAGGCGGCCAGGGTTGGTAGATAGAACCAGGCATGGGTCTGACTTTCAAAGCCTGCATTTTGCAACTGGGTTGGCAAGGTCACAAACCAGGCGGTCAATATAGCGTGCAACACAAAAATACCGCTGTTCAGACACCACAATTGTTTATGTTTAAGTAAGTCTCCCAGCTCGGACAAAACCGGCAAGGATTCCCGCCGGGCAGAGGTAGTAACAACTTTCGGCACACTGAGCAGTAGCACGAAAATGCCCAGAACACCGCTGGCAGCCGTAAACCAAAACAACCCTGAAAGACCAATAACGTCACCCAGCAGAGGTCCTGCAACCAATGACACCGCAAACGCTAAGCCAATACACATACCAATGGTAGCCATAACCTTCGGCCGTTGCTCGTCACGTGACAGGTCAGCCGCCAGGGCTAATATTGCGGCGGCTATGGCGCCAAGGCCTTGCAGAGCTCGACCAACAGACACGCCGAATAAAGTATCAGCCTGCGCCGCGACCACGCTTCCGGCAACAAAAACCAGCAGCCCGCCAACAATAACGGGCTTACGACCCAGCCGGTCTGACAACATACCCAAAGGAATTTGCAAAAGCGCCTGAGTCAGTCCGTATGCACCAAGAGCAATACCCACCCACAATGGCGAATAGTCTGGATACTCCTGTGCATAAACTGCCAGCACGGGCATGATCAAAAACAGGCCCAGCATCCGTATACCAAAGACAGACGCGAGCGCTAAAGCGGCTTTTTTTTCAGTTTTATTCAGTTTTTGCGGTGTCATTTCACTGCTTCATAGTCAGTAATATGATAAATGATGCTGCTATTGTACCAGATGCCTAACACTGTGCGATAATAGCGTTTTGTCGTCAGTCATTTACTGAACAACAGACGGGAATTATGGATACTATTGAAGTACGCGGTGCACGCACGCACAACTTAAAAAATTTCAACCTGACGATTCCTCGCAATAAGCTTATTGTGATTACCGGGTTGTCCGGTTCGGGTAAGTCGTCACTGGCTTTCGATACGCTGTATGCCGAAGGCCAGCGACGCTACGTTGAGTCCTTATCCGCCTACGCTCGTCAGTTTTTATCGCTGATGGAAAAACCCGATGTAGACAGCATCGAGGGCTTGTCACCTGCAATTTCAATAGAGCAGAAGTCGACCTCACATAACCCACGCTCAACCGTTGGTACCATTACAGAAATTTATGACTACCTGCGCCTGATGTTTGCGCGAGTGGGCGAGCCACGCTGCCCGACACATGATGTGCCGCTGGCAGCTCAGACCATCTCGCAAATGGTCGACAACGTGCTGGCCGCGCCGGAAGGTGAGAAACGCATGTTACTGGCACCTATTATTCAGAACCGTAAAGGCGAGCATTTGAAGGTTCTGGAAAATCTGGCTCTTCAGGGTTTTATCCGTGCGCGCATTGACGGTGAGATTTGTGACCTGAGCGATCCTCCAACACTGGAACTGCAAAAGAAGCACACCATTGAGGTGGTGGTTGACCGCTTTAAAGTTCGTGAAGGTATGGAACAACGCCTGGCCGAGTCATTCGAAACGGCGTTGGACCTCAGTGGCGGAACGGCATTGGTTGTGCCAATGGAAGGTGACGGCGAGGCCGATGTATTCTCAGCAAATTTCGCCTGCCCTCACTGTGGCTACAGCATGCAGGAACTGGAACCTCGTCTGTTCTCATTCAATAACCCGGCGGGTGCCTGTACAACCTGTGACGGACTCGGAGTTGAGCAGTTTTTCGACCCGGAAAAAGTCATAGTTAACGCCGAATTATCACTAACGGGTGGCGCAATTCGCGGCTGGGACAAACGGAATTTCTACTATTATCAAATGCTGCAGTCGCTGGCGAAGCACTACGACTTTAAACTGTCGCAGCCTTTTAACCAATTGCCTGACGACATTCGTGAGAAAATTCTGTTCGGCAGTGGTAAAGAAGAAATTAAATTTACCTACATGAATGACCGCGGTGACAAGGTCGTAAGAGCGCACGCTTTTGAAGGTATTATCCCAAATATGCAGCGCCGTTATCGCGAGACTGAGTCACAAGCAGTGAGAGACGAGTTATCAAAGTATGTGGCGACCCAGCCTTGTAAAAGCTGTGGCGGCACGCGCTTACGCACAGAAGCTCGTCATGTGTTTATTCAGGGCACCACGTTACCTGAAATTGTAGAACAGTCTATTGGCGACGCACTGGAGTTTTTCCAGCAACTGCATATGGAAGGCCAACGCGCCCAAATAGCAGAAAAAATTCTGAAAGAAATTAACGACCGGCTGCGTTTTTTGGTGAACGTGGGGCTTAACTATTTAAGCCTTTCGCGTAGCGCAGAAACCTTGTCCGGTGGTGAAGCACAGCGTATTCGCCTGGCCAGCCAAATTGGTGCTGGGTTAGTCGGCGTAATGTATGTACTGGATGAGCCCAGCATTGGCTTGCATCAGCGCGATAATGAACGCCTATTGAATACGCTCACGCATTTACGAGACCTGGGCAATACAGTGATTGTAGTTGAACACGATGAAGACGCGATTCGCCAGGCAGACCACGTTATTGATATTGGTCCTGGTGCGGGTGTCCATGGTGGTGAGATTATTGCTCAGGGGCAAGTCGACGACATTGTTGGCAGTGAAGACTCACTAACCGGCGACTACCTGTCCGGCAGAAAAGAAATAGAAGTTCCGCAGCAACGCCACAAGCCCGATGAACGCCGGCTCACCATTCGTGGCGCTAGTGGTAATAACTTGAAGAACGTTGATTTTAACCTACCGCTGGGCGTACTGACCTGTGTCACCGGTGTATCTGGCTCCGGCAAATCGACGCTGATAAATAATACTTTATTCCATATTGCGCATCACGAACTCAATGGTGCAACAACCGGTGAACCAGCCCCCTACAAAAGTGTTGAAGGGATGCAGTTGCTGGATAAAGTGGTGGATATTGACCAGAGCCCGATAGGCCGGACACCGCGTTCTAACCCGGCAACTTACACCGGAATTTTCACACCCATTCGTGAACTGTTCGCAGGCGTTCCGGAGTCACGGGCTCGCGGTTACAAGCCGGGCCGCTTCAGCTTTAACGTTCGCGGCGGACGTTGCGAAGCCTGCCAGGGCGACGGTGTTATTAAGGTTGAGATGCACTTTTTACCGGACGTTTATGTCCCTTGTGACATTTGTAAAGGCCAGCGCTACAACCGCGAAACGCTGGAAGTAAAATACAAGGGCAAGAATATCCACGAAGTATTGGATATGACCATAGAAGACGCACGTGAGTTCTTCGATCCGGTTCCGGCCATTGCCCGTAAACTTCAAACCTTAATGGATGTTGGTTTATCTTATGTCCGTCTGGGTCAGTCTGCTACCACACTCTCAGGTGGTGAGGCGCAGCGGGTTAAATTATCACGTGAACTCTCCAAGCGAGATACGGGTAAGACCTTGTACATTCTGGATGAGCCAACGACAGGCCTGCATTTCCATGATATTAAGCAGTTACTGGCAGTTATCCACCGTCTGCGTGACCACGGCAACACAGTCGTTGTCATTGAGCACAACCTGGATGTGATAAAAACTGCTGACTGGATTGTTGACTTAGGCCCGGAAGGCGGTTCCGGCGGCGGCGAAATATTGTGTGAAGGCACACCAGAAGACGTCTGTGAAAACGAGCGCTCTCACACGGCGCGATTCTTGAAACCGATGCTAAAGCAGTCATAAAAAGGACGCAGTATGTTAACGGAAGACTTTAAGGTAAGATTTTATGAGACCGATGCCCTTGGGCACGTCAATAACACCGTCATTCCCGGCTGGATCGAAACCGGGCGGTTGCCTATTTTTGAATTCTTCGGGGAAATGTCGCCCGAAACGCAGAGCTTAATTGTTGCCCGGCTTGAGGTTGACTACTTATTTCCAATTTATTTTGGTGGCCATGTCACAGTTAAGACTTATGTTAGCCGTTTAGGTGGTAGCTCGTTTGATATTACCAGCGAAATTTGGCAAAAAGATAAACTCTGCGCTAAAGGGAAAACAGTCTTGGTCTACTTCGATTACCAACAGGAGCGTTCTGTGAAGCTATCCGATGAATTAAAAGAACGTCTGGCGACTATAACGCATCCGGAGCACCCTCTTGACGCGTGATCTCGTCAGTGGTGGGCAACAGATACATGCCCCCGATGATCTCAAAAGCTTGCTGGAGGAAATTCACCAGCAAGCGATGAAGATCACAGAAGGACATGTTGCCAACTACATTCCGGCATTAGCAGAGGTCAACCCGGAGCTCTGCGGACTTACCCTTGCCACCCTTGATGGCGAGGTATTTAACGTGGGTGATACTCACGAGCAGTTTTCCATCCAGTCCATTTCAAAAATTTTCGGCCTAATGCTGGCAATGGAGCGCTTGGGCGAAGATTTATGGGACAGAGTCAAAATGGAGCCCTCTGGCCAGGCATTTAACTCTATCGTGCAGTTAGAATGGGAAAAAGGCATTCCTCGTAACCCTATGATAAATGCCGGCGCTATTGTCGTTAGTGATGTGCTGGTGAGTCGTTATTCAGCCAGTAAGAACGCGGTTTTAAGCTTAGTCCGTACCTTATGCGGCAACGACAATGTGTATGCCGATAACATTGTACACCAGTCAGAAAAAGAACACGGCCATCGCAATGCGGCACTGGCTCACTTAATGAAAAGTTTTGGTAATATTGATGCAGACGTTGAGGAACTGCTTGATCATTACTTTTGGCAATGTGCATTAACCATGTCCTGCGAAAACCTCGCTCGCTCTTTTACTTTTCTCGCAAATGACGGAGTTTGCCCTTTTTCCAAAAAGGAAATTATGTCTAAACGGGACTCTCAGCGTATTAATGCGTTGCTATCTACCAGCGGCATGTACGACCAAAGCGGTGAGTTTGCTTTTACGGTAGGCGTTCCTGCAAAAAGTGGGGTTGGCGGCGGCATGATTGCTGTTGTGCCTGACTTTGGCGTTATCTGCTCATGGAGCCCAAGATTAAACAGCTTTGGTAACAGTGCGCGTGGCATGTATATGGTCAGGGAACTTGCTAATCGTTTGGGTCTAAGTGTTTATTAACGAATTGTCGAGGGCCGGTAAGTCTGAAAACGTTCCATATTAAATCGTCTAAATAAGCTATCTATCTCGCCCTTTCGTCCCAACTCTCTTAAGTGCCTTTGGATACTTCCTGCTGTAATACTCTTATTTTCGCCGACAAGTATATGCAAGTTATAGGCAAAGCTGGCTTTTTCAGCGAGTAATAGATTTTCGACTTTAATTTGTTGTGAACCCTCAAGCGCCGATAGTAACTCATCATTCACTATAGTGAGGTCAACCCGTCCACCTAGCACCATGCGTACGTTAATAATTCGTGAGTCAGCTAAGTAAACGGTGTACTTTTCTTTGACTTCATCTGAGGCAATTAACTCACCACCAAGCAAGTAGTGGTAGCCTTTTACGCCGCCCAGAATCTTTCCCTCAAAATCATCGAAGAAAGACTGAGTTCGTCCCTCTTTTTTTGCAGTGACTAAACGCTCTTTACCACTCACCAGAGGAATTGTCTTTTCGTACTTAATGTTCCGTCTATCCCAACCCCACAGCGGCGATTCAAAGAATATCACGTCGCAACACCCTGCTTCGCTAAGCGCCTCATAGCGACTCGTAGGTGGGATAATCTGAATTTGAAACTCATAACTATCCTGGTGCTCATTCAATAGCGTAACGAGCTCTCGTGTGAGATCCGTCTCAAGAACGTCTGAAAAATAAGGAGGGTAATCGTAAGCAGCTACTTTCACTGGTATCTTTGCTGCGGCAGTACCACTTATCGCAGCTAAAACGATTACAGAAAGGTATCTGAGTATTCTCAATAGACTGACTAATCGGTTAAGTATCTGCATCCATAGTTAATTTTCCGGCCCCAAATGTCAATAGTTGAGCGACCCTTCGCTTAATTATTGACAGGCATAAAAAAGCCCGGCCAAAGCCGGGCTCTTAAAATCAACAGGACAGCATTAGTCCATGATTTTTGATACGACGCCTGCACCTACGGTACGGCCACCCTCACGGATAGCGAAACGCAGACCTTCGTCCATTGCGATTGGAGCAATCAGCTCCACAACAAACTTCAGGTTATCACCAGGCATAACCATTTCTACGCCTTCTGGCAATTCTACAGCACCAGTTACGTCCGTTGTACGGAAGTAGAACTGTGGACGGTAGCCTTTAAAGAATGGCGTATGACGGCCACCTTCGTCTTTGCTCAGTACGTAAACTTCTGCTTCGAACTTAGTATGCGGAGTGATAGTACCTGGCTTCGCCAATACCTGACCACGCTCTACTTCGTCACGCTTCGTACCACGCAACAAGGCACCGATGTTCTCACCTGCACGACCTTCGTCAAGCAGCTTACGGAACATTTCAACACCAGTAACAGTCGTCTTCGTGGTGTCTTTCATACCAACGATTTCACACTCGTCGCCTGTACGCACGATACCGCGCTCTACACGACCGGTTACTACCGTACCACGACCTGAAATCGAGAATACGTCTTCGATTGGCATGATGAACGGCTTGTCGATGTCACGCTCTGGCTCTGGGATGTATGAATCCAGCGCATCCGCTAACTCAACAATTTTCTTCGCCCAGTCTTCGTCGCCTTCCAGCGCTTTCAGTGCTGAGCCCTGAATTACTGGCAGGTCGTCGCCCGGGAAGTCATACTCTGACAACAACTCACGAACTTCCATTTCTACCAGCTCTAACAGCTCTTCATCGTCTACCATGTCACATTTGTTCATGAATACTACGATGTAAGGAACGCCTACCTGACGTGAAAGCAGGATGTGCTCACGAGTCTGTGGCATTGGGCCGTCTGTTGCCGCTACTACCAGGATTGCGCCGTCCATCTGTGCAGCACCGGTGATCATGTTTTTAACATAGTCAGCGTGCCCCGGGCAGTCTACGTGCGCGTAGTGGCGAGTTGGCGTGTCATATTCAACGTGTGACGTTGAAATAGTAATACCACGCTCTTTCTCTTCTGGCGCGTTATCGATGGCTGCGAAGTCTTTCGCCGCACCACCATAAACTTTTGCCAAAACTGTTGTGATAGCAGCAGTCAGTGTAGTTTTACCGTGGTCAACGTGACCAATGGTGCCGACGTTTACGTGCGGCTTCGAACGTTCAAATTTTTCTTTAGACATGATATATCCTCAAACTTAAGTTAAAAGCCCGGCCTCGAAAGAACCGGACCAGACCTTACTTATTTAGCGTTACGCTCAGCCATTACTTTTTCAGCAATGTTGTTTGGTGCTTCAGCGTACTTCAGGAACTCCATAGAGTACGATGCACGACCCTGCGTCTGTGAACGCAAGTCTGTCGCATAACCGAACATTTCTGACAGTGGTACTTGAGCATTAACTGCTTTCAAGCCACCTGGAGCTTCTTCCATACCTTCGATAAGACCGCGACGACGGTTTAAGTCACCAACGACATCACCCATAGATTCTTCCGGAGTGATAACTTCAACCTTCATCATTGGCTCTAACAGAGCTGGGTTAGCTTGTAATGCACCTTTTTTGAAGGCCATGCTACCAGCAATTTTAAATGCCATTTCAGAAGAGTCGACATCGTGGTATGAACCATCATACAACGTCGCTTTAACACCCAGTACAGGATAGCCAGCCAAGACGCCTTGCTGCATCTGTTCTTGGATACCCTTGTCTACTGCAGGGATGTATTCTTTCGGTACAACACCACCAACAATTTCGTTAACGAATTTGTAAGTAACATCATCGCCGTTATCGTCTTCTTCGATAGTCATTGGTTCAAGTTTCAACCAAACGTGACCGAACTGACCACGACCACCTGATTGACGTACGAATTTGCCTTCGATTTCAACCGAGTTACGAATCGCTTCACGGTAAGCAACCTGAGGCTGACCTACGTTACATTCAACCTTGAATTCACGCTTCATACGGTCAACGATGATGTCCAGGTGAAGCTCACCCATACCAGAGATAATTGTCTGGCCAGATTCTTCATCGGTTTTAACACGGAACGATGGATCTTCTGCAGCCAATTTACCTAAAGCAATACCCATTTTCTCTTGGTCAGCTTTAGTTTTCGGCTCTACTGCAACCGAGATAACTGGTTCAGGGAATTCCATACGCTCAAGTGTGATTTTATGAGCTGGATCACACAGCGTGTCACCAGTAGTAACGTCTTTAAGACCAATTAGTGCCGCGATGTCACCAGCGCGAACTTCTTTGATCTCTTCACGGCTGTTTGAGTGCATCTGCACCATACGGCCAACACGTTCTTTCTTGTTCTTAACAGGGTTAACAACACCGTCGCCCTGGTTCAATACACCAGAGTAAACACGAACGAACGTTAACGTACCAACGAATGGGTCAGTCGCAATTTTAAATGCCAGAGCTGAGAATGGCTCTTCATCAGACGACTTACGTACGCCTTCAGATTCGTCATCCAAAATACCAGTAATAGGCTTAACTTCAGTTGGTGACGGCAAGTATTCAATAACAGCGTCAAGCACAGCCTGAACACCTTTGTTTTTGAACGCAGAACCACAAGCTACCAAGCAGATGTCGTTAGCCAGAGTACGAATACGCAAGCCTTGCTTGATTTCCGCTTCTGTTAACTCACCTTCTTCCAGGTATTTGTTCATCAGCTCTTCGTTAGCTTCAGCCGCAGCTTCTACTAACTCAGCGTGATATTTTTCACAGTCATCAACCATCTCGGCAGGGATATCTTCATAAGTGAATGAAGTACCCATGTCTTCTTCGCTCCAGTTGATGAACTTCATTTTAACTAAGTCCACTACGCCGCGGAAGTTGTCTTCTGCGCCTACTGGTAACTGCATCGGAACAGCCTGAGCCGCCAAACGCGTTTTCATTTGGTGAACAACAGATAAGAAGTCTGCGCCTGCACGGTCCATCTTGTTGACGAATACCATGCGCGGTACTTCATATTTGTTTGCCTGACGCCAAACTGTTTCAGTTTGAGGCTGGACACCAGATGATGCACAAAGTACAACAACAGCACCGTCAAGAACACGCAGAGAACGTTCAACTTCGATAGTGAAGTCAACGTGTCCAGGAGTATCGATGATGTTTACACGATGCTCAGGGAACTGCTTGTCCATACCCTGCCAGAAACAGGTGGTAGCTGCCGACGTGATAGTGATACCACGCTCTTGTTCTTGCTCCATCCAGTCCATGGTGGCTGCACCATCGTGCACCTCACCAATTTTGTGAGACAAGCCTGTATAAAACAACACACGTTCAGTTGTGGTTGTTTTACCGGCGTCTACGTGAGCACAGATACCGATATTACGATAGCGCTCAATGGAAGTCTTACGAGCCACAATAAACTCCTTCTAGGTTAACTGTGAATTACCAGCGATAGTGAGCAAACGCTTTGTTTGCTTCTGCCATGCGGTGAACGTCTTCACGTTTCTTCACAGCTGACCCTTTGTTTTCCGATGCATCTAGCATTTCAGCTGCCAGACGCTGCGACATAGATTTTTCACCACGGGTGCGCGCTGCATCAACTAACCAGCGCATAGCCAGTGCGTTACGACGAACTGGACGAACTTCAACCGGAACCTGATACGTAGAACCGCCAACACGACGAGATTTAACCTCGACTGTAGGGCGAACGTTTTCTAATGCTGTATCAAAAACTTCCAGATGATCTTTACCTGACTTGTCTGCCAGGATGTCCAATGCACCGTAAATAATTTTTTCAGCGACTGCTTTCTTGCCGTCAACCATGACGACATTGATAAATTTGGCCAACAATTCTGATCCGAACTTAGGATCTGGAAGGATTTTACGTTGACCTATGACGCGTCTTCTTGGCATCTCAATATTCTCCGATTAATTCAGGGTATTACCCAAAACGTATACGACAGTTTGGCCTTACTAACGGAGAACCGTTAAGATTTAGGCCGCTTCGCGCCGTACTTAGAACGACCTTGCTTACGGTCATTAACACCAGAGCAGTCAAGTGCTCCGCGTACTGTGTGATAACGCACACCTGGCAAGTCTTTTACACGACCGCCACGAATTAGTACGACTGAGTGTTCTTGTAAGTTGTGACCTTCGCCACCGATGTACGAAGAAACTTCGTAACCGTTCGTTAAACGAACACGGCAAACTTTACGCATTGCTGAGTTCGGTTTCTTTGGCGTAGTTGTGTAAACACGGGTACATACACCGCGTTTTTGAGGGCACGCTTCAAGAGCCGGAACGTTGCTTTTCACAACGGGCTTTTGACGGCCTTTACGCACCAGCTGATTAACTGTTGCCATTCATTACTCCTAGTTTAGTTGATGTCGCTTTTTACCACGTGTATAGAGCGTGAAAAATCGCTTTCTTCCGACCACTGAAAGTCGGATCCCGAAAATCGGGAGCGGAAATTCTAATGGTCATATTTTCGCCTGTCAAGGCTATACAAAAGAAGCCGGCACTTTTACAGTACCGGCTTCTGTACACGAACGTTAAAAACGTTCGCTAATTATTCTGCAGAATCATCACCTGCAGAACTATTTCCAGCATTTAAGGCATCCGCAAGTTGTTGCTCTGCCTGCTCTGCAGTCATGGTTGGCTCGATATCAACATTCAGTTCATCCAGTCGACGCTGCATGCGCTCTTTGTGATATGAGTAACCTGTACCCGCAGGAATCAGACGACCAACAATTACGTTTTCTTTCAGTCCACGTAAGCTGTCTTTCTTACCGCCAACTGCTGCTTCGGTAAGAACACGCGTTGTTTCCTGGAACGAAGCCGCTGAAATAAACGATTCAGTCGACAACGATGCCTTGGTAATACCCAACAACTGACGTTCAAACGTTGCTGGTTTCTTACCATCCGCTTCCGCTTTTGCGTTAGCGGCTAACACTTCTGACATTTCAACCATCTCGCCTTCCAGCAAGTTAGTATCGCCAGCACGTAAAATAAGGGCTTTACGCAGCATTTGACGAACAATAGTTTCAATGTGCTTATCGTTAATTTTTACACCTTGCAGGCGATAAACTTCCTGCACTTCATTAACGATGTAGTTAGCCACAGCACTAACGCCACGTAGGCGGAGAATATCGTGAGGTGCTTCAGGACCATCGGCGATAACTTCACCTTTAGTCACTTGCTCACCTTCGAACACGTTCAGCTGACGCCACTTCGGAATCATCTCTTCGTGCTGATCGCCACCGTCTGTTGGGGTGATCAATAAACGGCGTTTACCTTTGGTTTCTTTACCGAAGGAAACTGTACCTGTTTTCTCTGCAAGAATTGCTGGTTCTTTTGGCTTACGCGCTTCGAACAAGTCAGCAACTCGTGGCAGACCACCGGTAATATCGCGAGTCTTAGAACCTTCCTGTGGAATACGCGCTAAGGTATCACCAATTCTAACCTCGGAATTATCTTCCAGGTTAATGATAGCGTTACCCGGCAAGAAGTATTGCGCCGGAATGTCAGTACCTGCGATGTTTACGTCGTTGCCTTTAGCATCAACCAACTTAACCATTGGACGCATGTCTTTACCGGCACTGGTACGTTGACCAGTTTCCAGTACAACGATGCTTGAAAGGCCAGTCAGCTCATCCGTTTGACGTGTCATAGTGACGCCATCAATCAAATCAACAAACTTAATGCGACCTTCTACCTCGGTAATGATTGGGTGCGTGTGCGGGTCCCAGTTAGCAACAGTTTCGCCGCCGTCTACTGAGTCGCCTTCACCTTTCTTCAGAACCGCACCGTAAGGTACTTTGTAACGTTCACGCTCACGACCATACTCGTCAATCAGCGTTAGCTCGGTTGAACGTGATGTAATAACGTGTGCTTTATCGCTGTTTACAACCCACTTGGCGTTGTGCAGCTTGATAGAGCCAGGGTTTTTCACCTGAATGTTGTTTTCAGCTGTTGCACGAGATGCCGCACCACCAATGTGGAAGGTACGCATGGTTAACTGTGTACCCGGCTCACCGATTGACTGTGCTGCAATAACACCAACCGCTTCACCCTGGTTAACCATGTGGCCACGAGCCAGGTCACGACCGTAACAGTGCGAACAAACACCAAAGTCTGTATCACAGGTGATAACCGAACGAACTTTAACTTCGTCGATAGAGTTCTCTTCTAACAAGTCACACATTTTCTCATCAAGTAATGTGTTTCTTGGAAGCAACTCTTCTTCGCTGCCAGGCTTCATTACCGGCTCACAAAGTACTCGACCCAGTACACGTTCACGCAATGGCTCTACCACGTCTCCGCCTTCAATCAACGGTTTCATGTAAAGACCTTCGTATGTGCCACAGTCTTCTTCCATGATCACAACGTCTTGCGATACGTCAACCAGACGACGCGTCAGGTAACCTGAGTTCGCTGTCTTCAGTGCCGTATCGGCCAAACCTTTACGCGCACCGTGCGTAGAGATGAAGTACTGAAGTACGTTCAAACCTTCACGGAAGTTAGCCACGATTGGCGTCTCGATGATTGAGCCATCTGGCTTAGCCATCAAACCACGCATACCAGCCAACTGACGAATCTGTGCGGGGCTACCACGAGCGCCGGAATCCGCCATCATAAAGACCGAGTTGAATGACGCTTGCTCTTCGTCTTCACCGTCTTTATTTTTAACGATTTCTTTCGACAGGTTATCCATCATTGCTTTCGAGACTTTCTCGTTAGCAGTTGACCAAATATCGATAACTTTGTTGTATTTCTCACCCGCAGTTACCAGGCCTGACTCGAACTGTTCCTGAATTTCAGCAACTTCATCTTCTGCTGCAGAAACAATTTCTTTCTTCGCTTCAGGGATAACCATGTCATTAATACCGACAGATGCACCTGAGACCATTGCATAATGGAAACCGGTATACATAATTTGGTCAGCAAAAATAACCGTATCTTTCAAACCAAGGTCACGGTATGCCTGGTTCAGCATACGACCAATTGGCTTTTTACCCATAGCCTGATTGATCAGCTCAAACGGCAGACCTTCTGGCATAATCAGTGACAAAATGGCACGGCCACAGGTGGTATCGCGCAATTCTGTTTTCGTTGTGCGGTTACCGTCTTCATCAATGGTGGTATCGGTGATACGCACTTTAACGCGACTGTGTAACTCGACTTGACCCGTACGATAGGCTTTTTCAACCTCGTTCGGATCTTTGAAAATCATGCCTTCGCCTTTACCGTTGATTTTTTCTTTGGTCATGTAATAAAGACCAAGTACAACGTCCTGCGAAGGAACGATGATTGGATCGCCACTTGCTGGTGACAGTACGTTGTTGGTAGACATCATCAACGCACGTGCTTCTAACTGCGCTTCTAGCGTCAGCGGCAAGTGCACAGCCATTTGGTCACCGTCAAAGTCGGCGTTATAAGCCGCACAGACCAATGGGTGCAACTGAATGGCTTTACCTTCAATCAGTACCGGTTCAAACGCCTGGATACCCAAACGGTGAAGTGTCGGTGCACGGTTAAGCAGTACTGGGTGTTCTTTGATGACTTCATCAAGTACGTCCCAAACTTCTGCCGTTTCGCGCTCAACCATTTTCTTCGCTGCTTTAATGGTTGTCGCTAAACCACGACGCTCTAATTTACCGTAGATGAACGGCTTGAACAGTTCCAGAGCCATCTTCTTAGGTAAACCACACTGGTGCAGGCGTAACTTAGGACCAACGGTAATAACCGAACGGCCTGAGTAGTCAACACGTTTACCCAGCAAGTTCTGACGGAAACGACCCTGTTTACCTTTGATCATGTCTGCCAAAGATTTCAGAGGACGCTTGTTAGAACCAGTAATAGCACGACCACGACGACCGTTATCTAACAACGCATCAACCGCTTCCTGAAGCATACGTTTTTCGTTGCGCACAATAATATCTGGTGCAGCAAGGTCTAATAAACGCTTCAAACGGTTGTTACGGTTAATAACGCGACGATATAAGTCGTTAAGATCCGATGTCGCAAAACGACCACCATCCAAAGGTACCAACGGACGCAAGTCTGGTGGCAGGATTGGAAGTACTTTTAAGATCATCCACTCAGGCTTATTGCCTGATACCTGGAAAGCCTCTAGTAACTTCAGTCGTTTGCTGATTTTCTTACGTTTAGTTTCTGAATTAGTCTCAGGTAACTCTTCGCGCAACTTCTGAATATCGCCGTCGATATCCACAGCACGTAATAGATCCAGAACAGCTTCTGCACCCATTTTAGCGTCAAATTCATCACCGTGTTCTTCAAGTGCGTCTAAGTATTCGTCTTCTGTCAGAATTTGACCCTGCTCCAGAGACGTTAAGCCACCTTCAGTTACAACGTAAGATTCGAAGTAAAGTACACGCTCGATGTCACGCAGCGTCATATCCAGCATTAAACCAATACGCGAAGGTAATGATTTAAGGAACCAGATATGGGCAACTGGGCTCGCCAGCTCAATGTGACCCATGCGCTCACGGCGTACTTTGGTCAAGGTGACTTCTACGCCACACTTTTCACAAATAACACCACGGTGTTTCAGGCGCTTGTATTTACCACACAAGCACTCATAGTCTTTTACCGGACCAAAAATACGAGCACAGAACAAACCATCACGTTCAGGTTTGAAGGTACGGTAATTAATAGTCTCAGGTTTTTTCACCTCACCATATGACCAACTACGGATCATATCTGGAGACGAAAGAGCGATGCGAATACCATCAAACTCTTCTGCCTGATTCGTCGGCTTTAAAAGCTTCAGCAAGTCTTTCACGATTTATCTCCTGTCGGAGTTCAACCTACGGGGAGCGCAAGCACTCCCCCAATTTATTCCAGCAACAGCGTCTTAGTTCTGTTCTAGCTCGATATTGATGCCCAGCGAGCGGATTTCTTTCAACAATACGTTGAAGGATTCCGGCATGCCCGCTTCCATCTGCAAGTTGTTGTCGACAATGTTTTTGTACATCTTCGTACGACCGTTCACGTCGTCCGACTTAACTGTCAACATTTCTTGCAAGGTATAAGCCGCACCATATGCTTCCAGTGCCCACACTTCCATCTCACCGAAGCGCTGACCACCGAACTGAGCTTTACCACCCAGTGGTTGTTGAGTAACCAAGCTGTACGAGCCAGTTGAACGTGCGTGCATCTTATCGTCAACCAAGTGGTTCAATTTGAGCATGTACATGTAACCGACAGTTACGTCACGTTCAAATTTATCACCGGTACGACCGTCAAATAACGGAATCTGACCTGATTCAGGTAAGTCTGCCAGCTTCAACAACGCTTTAATCTCTTCTTCCACTGCACCATCAAATACTGGTGTAGCAGTAGGCAGACCCGCTTTCAAGTTACCGGCTAAGCGCATGACTTCATCATCAGAGAACTCACTAATGTCGACTTTCTGGCGACATTCGCCTAAGTCATACACTTGCTGTAAGAAATCACGCAGTTCTTTGATAGCACGCTGCTGTTTCAGCATCTTATCAATCTTGCTACCGATACCGCGCGCAGCCATACCTAAGTGGGTTTCCAGAATCTGACCGATGTTCATCCGCGAAGGTACACCCAACGGGTTCAATACGATATCTACTGGGTTACCTTCATCATCGTGCGGCATGTCTTCCACAGGGATGATAGTTGAGATAACACCTTTGTTACCGTGACGGCCAGCCAGTTTATCACCAGGCTGAATGCTACGACGGACTGCTAAGTAAACTTTAACGATTTTCAGAACACCCGGCGCTAAATCATCGCCTTGAGTGATCTTGCGACGTTTAGTCTCAAACTTAGTGTCGAAGTCATCGCGAATTTGCTGATATTGCTCAGCAATTTGCTCAAGTTGAGCCTGAGCGTCTTCGTTACCTAAGTCTTGAGTTAACCAGCTTGCACGATCCACACTTGCCAGCTTGGCTTCATCAAAGCCATTACTTAGCAACAGGTTACGAGCACGGTTGTAAATACCTTCTTCAAGAATCTTAAATTCTTCTGTCAGGTCTTTCTTAACCTTAGCCAGCTGCATTTCTTCAATCGCTACCGCACGCTTGTCTTTTTCTACGCCGTCACGAGTGAATACTTGCACGTCAATAACAGTACCGTTAACACCATTTGGAACACGCAGTGAGCTGTCTTTAACATCAGACGCTTTCTCACCGAAGATTGCTCTCAAAAGCTTCTCTTCAGGCGTTAACTGAGTTTCACCTTTAGGCGTTACTTTACCAACCAGAATGTCGCCGCCGTTAACTTCTGCACCGACATAAACAACACCGGACTCATCCAGCTTGCCTAATGCAGATTCACCAACGTTTGGTATATCAGAGGTAATTTCCTCAGCACCCAACTTGGTATCACGAGCGACACAGTTTAATTCTTGAATATGGATGGTTGTCATCCGATCTTCTTGCGCTACGCGCTCAGAAATCAGAATCGAATCCTCGAAGTTATAACCGTTCCAAGGCATGAAGGCCACGCGCATGTTCTGACCCAGTGCTAATTCACCTAAGTCAGTTGACGGACCGTCAGCTAAAACGTCACCGCGAGTCACAGGTTCGCCTGGATTCACAGTCGGTTTCTGGTTAATACAAGTGTTCTGGTTAGAACGCGTGTATTTGGTCAGGTTATAAATGTCGATGCCCGCTTCACCCGGAACCATCTCTTCTTCGTTAACCTTAACAACGATACGACTGGCATCTACGTAGTCGACCACACCGCCACGCTTAGCAACAACGGTAACACCGGAGTCAACTGCGATTGTGCGTTCGATACCAGTACCAACTAACGGCTTATCAGCGCGTAAAGTCGGTACAGCCTGACGTTGCATGTTCGAGCCCATCAAAGCTCGGTTAGCATCATCGTGTTCCAGGAACGGAATCATGCTTGCTGCAATAGAAACGATCTGCTGTGGTGCAACATCCATGTACTGGACCTGCTCTTTACTCATCAGCGTAAATTCGTTTTTATGACGGCATGGCACTAAATCTTCTGTCAATTCGCCTTTGTCGTTCAGCCCTACGTTCGCCTGAGCGATAACATAGTTGCCTTCTTCAATAGCCGACAAGTAATTAACATCGTCTGTTACAACACCATTCTCTATACGACGATAAGGCGTTTCTAAAAAGCCATATTCGTTGGTACGCGAGAACGTAGACAGCGAGTTAATCAGACCGATGTTCGGTCCTTCCGGCGTTTCGATTGGGCACAAACGACCATAGTGCGTTGGGTGTACGTCACGAACTTCGAAGCCTGCACGTTCACGAGTCAAACCACCCGGACCTAACGCAGAGATACGACGTTTGTGCGTCACTTCTGACAATGGGTTGTTTTGGTCCATGAATTGCGACAGCTGGCTTGAGCCAAAGAACTCTTTAACCGCGGCACTAATTGGCTTCGCGTTGATAAGATCCTGTGGCATGGTGTTATCTAAATCACCCAGCGACAAGCGTTCTTTTACTGCACGTTCTACACGTACCAAACCAACACGGAATTGGTTTTCTGCCATTTCACCGACTGAACGGATACGGCGGTTACCCAAGTGGTCAATGTCATCAACTTCATCTAAACCGTTACGGATTTCGATGAGCTTTTTCATGACATCAACGATGTCTTCTCTGGATAACGTATTATCACCACTTAAGTCATCACGACCTAAACGACGATTAAACTTCATGCGACCGACTGTTGATAAATCGTAGCGTTCTTCACTGAAGAACAAGTTATCAAACAGAGTTTCTGCAGCTTCACGCGTTGGTGGCTCGCCCGGGCGCATCATGCGGTAGATTTCAACTAAGGCTTCTAAGCGATTGTTACTTGAATCTACACGCAAGGTTTCGCTCATGTATGGACCATGGTCCAAATCATTGACGAACAGCGTTTCAATTTTCTTAATACCAGCTTCGCTAAGCTCAGCGATAAGCTCAAGAGTCAGCACATCGTTAGCATGGCCAACAACTTCGCCGGTTTTCTTGTCGGCATAGTCTTTCGCTAATACTTTTCCAACCATGTATTCAGCCGGCACTTCCATTTCTTTAATACCCAGCTGTTCAAGCTGGCGAATATGGCGTGCGGTGATACGACGGCCTTTTTCGACCAAAACTTCGCCTTCAGCGCCTTTAATGTCAAACTTGGCGGTTTCGCCACGCAGACGCTCAGGCACTAACTGCATCTTCACCTTAGTTTTAAGGATCTCGAAGTAAGTAGTGTCGAAGAACATATCGAGGATTTCTTCAGTGCTGTATTCCAATGCACGAAGAATAATAGACGCCGGTAATTTACGACGACGGTCGATACGTACAAAAACGTTGTCTTTAGGATCAAATTCAAAATCCAACCAAGAGCCACGGTAAGGAATAACACGCGCGTTATACAGGACTTTACCTGACGAGTGAGATTTACCTTTATCGTGATCAAAGAACACACCAGGTGAACGGTGGAGCTGAGAAACGATAACTCGCTCTGTGCCATTGATAACGAAGGTTCCGTTTTCTGTCATTAACGGAATTTCGCCCATGTACACTTCTTGTTCTTTAATGTCTTTAACTGTACCGGCAGCTGCTTCTTTATCAAACAGCACCAGACGCAGTTTCACACGCAATGGTGCTGAGTAGGTAATGCCACGGATTTGACATTCTTCAACGTCAAACGCCGGCTCACCCATGTGATAACTGACGTACTGCAGTTCCGCATTACCAGAATAACTGGCAATAGGAAAAACCGAACGAAAAGCCGCTTCCAGACCATTATTGGCTTCTGGATCGACTTCAATAAATTTCTTAAATGAATCAAGCTGCATAGACAGCAAATAAGGAACTTCTAAGACCTGAGGTCGTTTACCGAAATCCTTACGAATACGTTTTTTTTCAGAGTAGGAGTACGCCATGGGGTTCCTCAGCTAGCTGATTGATGACCCTAACCAACGAGTGGTTCGATGGTTAAAAACAGATTAATCTTTTATCTGTCGATCCCGTTGTTATCTTTTTTCGCTTATCTGTATCCAACGTCGGGCAAAATGATACAAGCGATACAGCGCAAAAAGGCTGGTGGTTAATTAACCACCAGCCCAAGGCCTAAAAGGCCATATGTCGTACAAAAGTGAAATTACTTAACTTCAACTTCCGCACCAGCTTCTTCAAGCTGCTTTTTCAGCTCTTCAGCTTCGTCTTTGCTTACACCTTCTTTGACTGCTACTGGTGCAGACTCAACCATAGCTTTAGCTTCTTTCAAGCCAAGGCCAGTTGCGCCGCGAACAGCTTTGATAGCGGCAACTTTGTTAGCGCCAGCTGCTTTCAGCATTACGTCAAATTCAGTTTTCTCTTCAGCTGCTGCTTCGCCGCCTGCTGCTGGAGCAGCTACTGCTACTGCTGCAGATGCGTCAACGCCGAATTTCTCTTCAGCTGCTTCGATCAATTCAACCAGTTCCATTACTGGCATTTCAGCGATCGCGTTTAAGATGTCGTCTTTAGTCAGAGCCATTACTCTAAACTCCTGGGTTGATAATTACAAAAAATGGTTAAAAAAACCAACGTATTATTTAGCGTCTTTAATTGCAGCCAACGTTCTAACGAACTTGCTAGGTACTTCGTTAACAGTTTTAACGAATTTGCTAACAGGTTCTTTGAAGGTGGCGAGCAATTTAGCCAATGCTTCGTCACGAGTCGGAAGTGAAGCAACTGCATCCAGTTTTTCTGGACCCATGATGCCATTACCGATTGACAGAGCTGTCACTTGCAAGTTCTTGTTTTCTTTTGAGAAGTCTTTGAACAAACGAGCTGATGTGCCCGGTGCGTCCATTGAAAACCCATAAACAAGAGGTCCTTTAAGTGCATCGCCCATGTCTTCAAACTGTGTGCCTTCAAAAGCGCGTTTTGCTAGTGTATTTCGTACAACTTTAACGAAAATACCCTGCTCACGAGCTTTCTTGCGCAGCGCAGTCATATCGGCTACTTCGATGCCTCGATATTCAGCAACGGTGACGGCTAGCGCATTTGAAGCAACTTCGTTAACTTCCTTAACGATGGCTTTCTTTCCGGCTAAACCAATTGCCACTGATATCACCTCGTTTTCAATTTGGGACCGAAGTCCCTCGTTACAATTAGGTGGGATAAACCCACCGCGTTGTCACGGTGATTCTCTACCCAGAGAGCCTGAGTCGGATATCACCATCTGCGTAGGAAATTAAGTGCCACTACCCAATATTCCGGGATACTCGCGGTACACCTACGGTCTTGGACGGGAGCCTTGCTTTGTTGCGACTTAGCAACGCCGCGGCAGCTCCAACCCATAAACCATTACATTAACCGAACTGAGCGAATTAAACCGCTGCTACAGTTGCCTGGTCAATGCTTACACCAGCACCCATCGTTGTAGACAAGCTGATGCGTTTTAAGTAAACACCTTTAGCTGATGAAGGCTTCGCTTTCTTAAGAGCGGCCAACAAGGCTTCAAGGTTTTCTTTCAATTTGTCGTTATCGAAATCTACACGGCCGATTGTTGCGTGAACAATACCGTTTTTGTCGTTACGATAGCGAACCTGACCTGCTTTAGCGTTTTTAACCGCTGTTGCTACGTCAGGTGTTACAGTACCTGTTTTCGGGTTAGGCATCAGGCCGCGTGGACCTAAGATTTGACCTAATTGACCGACAACACGCATTGCGTCAGGCGAAGCCACGACTACGTCGAAGTTCATCTCGCCTTTCTTAACTTGCTCTGCCAGGTCTTCCATACCAACGATGTCTGCACCGGCTTCTTTCGCTTTCTCTGCATTGTCACCTGAAGTGAATACAGCGACGCGAACGTCACGACCAGTACCGTTTGGCAGTACAGTAGCACCACGAACGTTTTGGTCAGATTTACGAGCATCGATGCCTAAGTTTACTGCGACATCAACACTTTCAGTGAACTTTGCTGTTGCTAACTCTTTTAACAGAGTGATAGCTTCATTCACATCGTAATCACGGGCTTCAACTTTCTCTGCGATCATACGAGCGCGTTTTGTTAATTTAGCCATTGATTAGCCCTCCACGTTCAAGCCCATCGCACGAGCAGAGCCGGCGATAGTGCGTACAGCTGCGTCCATGTCGGCAGCAGTCAAGTCAGGTTCTTTAGTCTTAGCAATTTCTTCTAATTGCGCGCGAGTTACCGTACCAACTTTCTTGGTGTTTGGCTCGCCTGAACCACTTTTGATACCAGCCGCTTTCTTCAATAAGAAAGACGCAGGAGGTGTTTTAGTAATAAATGTGAATGAACGGTCTTCGAAGACTGTGATTTCAACAGGAACCGGAGCACCTTTTTCAAGGCTATCGGTTTGCGCGTTGAACGCTTTACAGAATTCCATGATGTTCACACCGTGCTGACCCAATGCAGGACCAACTGGCGGTGACGGGTTAGCTGAACCAGCAGCTACCTGTAATTTGATAATGGCCGATACTTTCTTCGCCATGATAATTACCTCTGTTGTGGGTTTAACGCCTCGTAACTTTTCAGAGGAAAGTTACTCTAACGGCTTCCCGTTAAAAAAGGACGCGAATTATAAGTGACTTCGCGCCATAGATCAATCATTGTCTTGCTGCTTTTTTGATCAAGCTTTCTCTATCTGACCAAACTCAAGCTCAACTGGCGTTGCGCGGCCAAAGATTGAAACAGAAACCGTTACACGGCTTTTCTCGTAATCAACCTCTTCAACCGTACCGTTGAAGTCAGCAAAAGGTCCGTCGTTTACGCGAACCACTTCGCCTGGCTCAAACAAGGTCTTAGGCTTAGGCTTGTCTGCAGAATCTTGTAAGCGATCCAGAATAGCGTCAGCTTCTTTCTTGGAGATAGGGGTTGGGCGGTCACTGCTGCCACCGATAAAACCAAGTACGCGGGGCACGCTTTTAATTAAGTGCCATGCATCTTCGTCCATGTCCATTTCGACCAAAACGTAACCTGGGAAGAATTTACGCTCGCTTTTGCGACGAACGCCACCGCGCATTTCAACCACTTCTTCTTTCGGTACAAGAATTTCGCCGAACTTGTCTTCCATACCATGCATTTTGATATGTTCTTTCAGAGACTCGGCAACACGTGCCTCATAACCGGAAAAAGCTTGTACGACGTACCAACGTTTCTTATCGCTCATGGTTAAATCTCCAATCCGGTTAAGAAGCCAACCACACGAACCAGGATACCATCAAGGCCCCAAAGAATAAGTGCAACAATAACAGTGGCAACAATAACTATAAGCGTGGTCTGAGTTGCTTCCTGACGCGATGGCCAAACAACCTTTCTTACTTCGGTGCGGCTTTCTTTAGCAAACGACAGGAAGGTTCTTCCTTTCGTCGTCGTGCTTGCAAAGAAACCTGCTAAGGCCACTAAAACAACCACAGCAATAGCGCGATATAAAACCGACACTTCTTCTGTGTAATAGTGATTACCGCCAATAGCAACAACTAAAAGGGCGATTGCGATTATCCATTTCAAACTGTTCAACGAACTGCTCTGCGTCTCGTTATTTGCGCTCATTCTTTAATCCTAGTTGCGACCGGTCTTCGCTTTGAATCAATAAAATCTGGCAGGGGCGGAGGGATTCGAACCCCCAACCGTCGGTTTTGGAGACCGCTGTTCTACCAATTGGAACTACGCCCCTAAATTTGCCTACCCTACAATTGGTGCAGGATTGGACGCGGTATTATACCTATTATGGTTTTTGACGCAAGCCCAGCCGACGCGCATGTCGGCTTTTACAGGCATAAAAAAGCCCGGCCAAAGCCGGGCTCTTAAAATCAACAGGACAGCATTAGTCCATGATTTTTGATACGACGCCTGCACCTACGGTACGGCCACCCTCACGGATAGCGAAACGCAGACCTTCGTCCATTGCGATTGGAGCAATCAGCTCCACAACAAACTTCAGGTTATCACCAGGCATAACCATTTCTACGCCTTCTGGCAATTCTACAGCACCAGTTACGTCCGTTGTACGGAAGTAGAACTGTGGACGGTAGCCTTTAAAGAATGGCGTATGACGGCCACCTTCGTCTTTGCTCAGTACGTAAACTTCTGCTTCGAACTTAGTATGCGGAGTGATAGTACCTGGCTTCGCCAATACCTGACCACGCTCTACTTCGTCACGCTTCGTACCACGCAACAAGGCACCGATGTTCTCACCTGCACGACCTTCGTCAAGCAGCTTACGGAACATTTCAACACCAGTAACAGTCGTCTTCGTGGTGTCTTTCATACCAACGATTTCACACTCGTCGCCTGTACGCACGATACCGCGCTCTACACGACCGGTTACTACCGTACCACGACCTGAAATCGAGAATACGTCTTCGATTGGCATGATGAACGGCTTGTCGATGTCACGCTCTGGCTCTGGGATGTATGAATCCAGCGCATCCGCTAACTCAACAATTTTCTTCGCCCAGTCTTCGTCGCCTTCCAGCGCTTTCAGTGCTGAGCCCTGAATTACTGGCAGGTCGTCGCCCGGGAAGTCATACTCTGACAACAACTCACGAACTTCCATTTCTACCAGCTCTAACAGCTCTTCATCGTCTACCATGTCACATTTGTTCATGAATACTACGATGTAAGGAACGCCTACCTGACGTGAAAGCAGGATGTGCTCACGAGTCTGTGGCATTGGGCCGTCTGTTGCCGCTACTACCAGGATTGCGCCGTCCATCTGTGCAGCACCGGTGATCATGTTTTTAACATAGTCAGCGTGCCCCGGGCAGTCTACGTGCGCGTAGTGGCGAGTTGGCGTGTCATATTCAACGTGTGACGTTGAAATAGTAATACCACGCTCTTTCTCTTCTGGCGCGTTATCGATGGCTGCGAAGTCTTTCGCCGCACCACCATAAACTTTTGCCAAAACTGTTGTGATAGCAGCAGTCAGTGTAGTTTTACCGTGGTCAACGTGACCAATGGTGCCGACGTTTACGTGCGGCTTCGAACGTTCAAATTTTTCTTTAGACATTGCAGCCTCTCTAACAAAATTCTTTCGGTGTGTTACCTAAGCTAAAAAGCAAGACCGAGGTTTATTAGGGGCCTAAAGTGAAATGGTGCTGATAGGCGGATTCGAACCGCCGACCTCACCCTTACCAAGGGTGCGCTCTACCAACTGAGCTATATCAGCACTAACGGAATTTGGAGCGGGTGGCGGGAATCGAACCCGCGTCATCAGCTTGGAAGGCTGAGGTAATAGCCACTATACGACACCCGCAAATTCACAATTTTGTGAGGCCACCTCAAAACCAAGGAAATTGCGTGGTGGAGGGGGCAGGATTCGAACCTGCGAAGGCTGAGCCGTCAGATTTACAGTCTGATCCCTTTGGCCACTCGGGAACCCCTCCCGCATTTTGCAATTTGAATTGGTGCCGGCAGAGAGAGTCGAACTCCCGACCTACTGATTACAAGTCAGTTGCTCTACCAGCTGAGCTATGCCGGCACCCCGGTTAGGTGGAGCGCATTCTATGGTACTAAATTTGATAGTGCAATAGATGCGTGCAATTTTTTTGATTTTTTTGTTCTGACTGGTCAGTTTTTATCTACATCGGATGAAAACTGACCGTCTTTTAGTAACATATACTATAGTCGTTTACTTGCCAAAAGGGTGCCGTAAAACGATGGTTTCTTTACGATCAGGACCGGTTGAAATGATGTCTACCGGAACACCTGTTAAGGCTTCAATACGGGCAATATAAGCCAGCGCTTCAGGAGGTAACTCATTGTGCTTTGTTACACCCACTGTGCTTTGTTGCCAGCCAGGCATGCTTTCGTAAATAGGCTCAACAACTTCGTAATCTTCTGCAGATAACGGCGGGTGATCGGTCACACTGCCGTCAGCAAGTTGGTAGCCGGTACAAATTTTCAATTCTTTAAGGCCGTCTAATACGTCTAACTTAGTTAAGCAGAAGCCACTGATAGAGTTGATTTGTACAGCCCGGCGCATGGCAACGGCGTCTATCCAGCCAGTACGACGTTTACGTCCCGTTGTTGCACCAAATTCATGGCCTTTTTCACCTAAATACTGCCCCACTTCACAATCGAGTTCTGTCGGGAAAGGCCCACTACCGACACGAGTGGTATAGGCTTTTACAATACCTAACACATAGTCAATATAACGAGGACCAAAACCAGCGCCTGTAGCAACGCCACCGGCAGTCGTATTTGAAGAGGTGACGTAGGGATAAGTACCGTGATCAATGTCCAGTAAAGTGCCCTGCGCACCTTCAAACATTATTGACTCGCCGTTTTTGCGAGCCTTATCCAGTAACGATGGTACATCGGCTACCATTGGTTTTAATACTTCAGCGAATTCTTCGCATTGCTTCAGAACAGTTTCAAAGTCAATCGCATCAGCTTTGTAGTATTCAACCAAAGAGAAGTTGTGGTAGTCGACCAGTTCTTTTAGCTTTTCACCGAAGCGTTTCATATCGAACAGGTCGCCAACGCGCAGACCGCGGCGGGCAACCTTATCTTCATACGCAGGACCAATACCACGACCGGTTGTTCCAATCGCCTCTTTACCTCGGGCACGCTCTCGTGCCTGATCAAGAGCAATATGGAATGGTAAAATTAGAGGGCAGGCTTTGCTAATTCGAAGACGGTCAGCAACAGGAACATTACGTGCTTCCAACATGGCCATTTCTTCCATCAGCGCTTCAGGTGACAAGACAACGCCGTTGCCAATAACGCACTGAACGTTGGTGCGTAGAATACCTGAAGGAATTAAATGCAGAACGGTCTTTTCACCGTCAATAACCAATGTGTGTCCAGCGTTATGTCCACCCTGATACCGCACAACCATTGTGGCTTTATCGGTTAACAGGTCGACAATTTTACCTTTGCCTTCATCACCCCATTGGGTGCCTAGAATTACAACGTTCTGACTCATGATTGCCCCGCGTAAAAAAAATCGGAGCGATCTTACCTTTTATCGGAGGGTTTGTACATCGGAGGAGAGCGCCTGATGATCACATCAGACGCTCATTCTTGATTACTCTTCAGATTTTCCCATCATATTTTGTAAATAACGGAAGAAGTCACTGTTCGCATCCAGCACTAACATGTCATTGCCGGTACCGAATGAGCTACTGTAAGCTTCCATGCTGCGAATAAAGGCAAAGAACTCAGCATCTTTTTGATACGCCTCAGCATAAATTCTCGCTGCTTCCGCATCACCTTCACCACGTAATTCACGTGACTGACGCTTAGCATCAGCAAGCATTACCGTTACACGGGCGTCAACATCAGCACGAATAAACTCAGCCTGCTCACGACCTTCTGAACGGTGCTCTGTCGCCACCGCATTACGTTCTGCACGCATACGCTGGTAAATCGACTGACTCACTTCGTTCGGTAAGTTGATTTGCATAACCCGAACATCCAGCACTTCAACACCTAAGTCGGAAGCACTTTCTGAGCCCTGAATCAGAGCTTCGCGCATTAACTCATCACGCTCGCCGGAGACGATGTCTGAAATAGTGCGGTTACCAAACTCACTGCGTAAGCCACTGTTAATACGACGTGTCAGCAGTGCTTCGGCCTGGAGATAGTTACCGCCATTAGTACTCAAGTAAAAGGTCGAAAAGTCATTAATACGCCACATGACATAGGTATCAACAATCAAGTCTTTCTTCTCACTTGTTACAAAGCGATCCGGATCTCCGTCCAGCGTCTGTAGACGCGCATCAAGCTTTTTAACCTGCTCAATGAAAGGAATTTTAAGATGCAGACCTGGTTCGAAAACCATGGCTTCACCCGTCTGAGCGTCACGTTCTACCTTACCGAACTGGATTAAGATGGCACGTTCGCCCTCTTTAACCACATAAACGGAGGACAGACCCAGAACGACCAGGACCACAACAATAATTGCGATTAGGTTTTTCATTAGTTTCGACCTCCGCTACGGTTACTGCTGCGCGTATTTTGTGACTCTGAACCACTGTTTGAAGAGCCACCTGAAACATTTTCAGGAACACGCGTCGGAGAGAATGTATTCGTATTTCGACCTTGCTTTTCCAGAAGCTTTTCAAGCGGTAAATACATCATGTTATTACCACCTTCAACGTCAACCAATACTTTAGGCGTTTTTGCATAAAGGTCTTGTAACGTATCTAAGTAAATACGCTCGCGAGTGACTTCTGGCGCATTTTGATATTGAGGTAACAGCTCTTCAAAGCGAGCAACCTCACCCTGAGCTTCCAGGATAATTTGTTCACGGTAAGCCTGTGCTTCCTGCAACATACGACGTACCTGACCACGTGCCAATGGCTCTACTTCACGAGCATAAGCCTCAGCTTCACGGATGAAGCGTTCTTCATCTTCCTGTGCTGAGATGGCATCATCAAATGCGTCTTTAACCGCTTCCGGCGGACGAGCTGGCAGTAAGTTAATATCGACGATCTGTAAACCAACGGTGTACGGATTCATCGTTTTTTCCAGCATTTCCAGCGTGTTGGCTCTGACCTCTTCACGACCACGGGTCAAAACTTCGTCCATGGTTGTGTGACCAACCACATAACGCAATGCGCTATCGGTCGCTCTGGATAATACGCCGTCAGCATCTTCGACATTAAATAGGTAAGAACGCGGATCAACAACACGATACTGAACATCAAGTTCAACACGCACCACGTTTTCGTCCTGAGTCAGCATATAACCGTCGGTTTTATCTGAGCGAATGTTGTTAACGTCAACATGCTCTACCGAGTCAATAAATACCGGACGCCAGTGAAGTCCCGACTCAACCAGTGAATGGAATTGACCGAAACGCAGTACAACACCGCGGTCAGCTTCTTTTACTGTGTAGAAGCCAGCGATAAACCAAACAATTAACGCAATAATTGCGATAATACCGATGCCTTTACTCGGGATACCTGAACTGCCCCCCGAGCCGCCGCCTTTCTTGCCACCAAAACCGAATTTGGAAAACAGTTTACGAACTGCTTCGTCGAGATCAGGTGGCCCCTGATCCCGGCCACCTTGATTTTTCCATGGGTCACGGTCGTTGTTATTACCGTTTCCCGGTTGATTCCAAGCCATTGAGTGCTCCAAGTTTTTAATAAAACTGTTGCTAATAATTTTTATTCAGGGATGACCAAGTCATCCAGTTGATTGCCGTAGGCCTTATGTAAACGCTGCCAGTCTACCGATGACATTCGCACTTGCAACGCAAGTTCGCCATTTTCGTTAACATCTTCTGATGTTACGCAATTCCAACGGTATAATGTACCACGTAATTTACCCATTGAGTGCGGGATTTTAAGGGACAGCTCAACCATCTGTGGACCAAGTATCTGCCGCAACGCTTCCAGCACATGCTCAATACCAAGCCCCTGTTGAGCTGAAACCCATACTCTTATTGGCTTTTCGTTATCATCGTAATCGATTCTGGGTTCGGCACCATCTACTTGATCTATTTTATTACAAATAATTAACTGAGGTACATCACCCGCATCAATTTCTTCTAAAACCTCAGCAACCTGATCCATATTATTTTGCTGCTGTTCGTCGCTGACATCAACCACATGTAATAATAAGTCGGCTTCTTGAGTTTCCTGAAGCGTTGCCTTAAAAGCAGCGACCAGGTCATGCGGTAAGTGACGAATGAAACCAACGGTATCGGCCAGAATAACGTCGCCAATATCTTCTACTGCAAGTTTTCTGAGGGTTGGGTCAAGCGTAGCGAATAGTTGATCCGCCGCATAAACACCCGCCTCAGTCAGGCGATTAAACAACGTCGACTTACCAGCGTTGGTATAACCCACCAGCGATACCGTCGGAATATCTGCTTTCTTACGTGCCCGACGACCCTGTTCTCGCTGCTTTTGTACTTTTTCCAGACGCTTTAAAATGTTTTTAATACGTCCGCGAATTAAACGTCTGTCGGTCTCAAGCTGGGTTTCACCCGGTCCACGTAAACCTATACCACCTTTTTGTCTTTCAAGGTGGGTCCAGCCTCGTACCAAACGAGTTGATATATGACGCAACTGTGCAAGCTCAACTTGCAGCTTACCCTCGTGAGTACGCGCACGCTGCGCGAAAATATCCAGAATAAGACCTGTACGATCTAAAACCCGGCATTTACAAACAGCCTCAAGGTTTCGCTCTTGGGTAGGTGACAGCGCGTGATTAAAGATAACAATGTTGGCGTCTAACAGCTTCACCTGTTCGGCAATTTCTTCTGCCTTACCACTACCAACAAAATATCGGGGAGTTGGGGAGCTACGACTGGATGTCATCACTCCCATCGTTTTCACGCCCGAAGAATCAGCTAAGAGTTGTAATTCTGAGAGATCTTCTCGGTCAACTTCTGCGGGTAAATCCACATGAACCAATATTGCGTAGTCGCCACCTTCATACCTATCGAACAAGTTGTTCAGACCTCTCTTTCATTATCAATCTTCTAATTCAGCCATATCTTCTGCAGCTTGCTGCGGCAAATAATTTTGCGGGATACGCGCAGGCACAACCGTTGAGATTGCATGCTTGTACACCATTTGGCTAACCGTATTCTTTAATAAGACAACGAATTGATCAAAAGACTCAATTTGCCCTTGTAATTTAATGCCATTAACTAAGTATATAGATACTGGTATGCGCTCACGACGTAACGCATTTAAGAATGGGTCTTGTAAAGTTTGCCCCTTAGCCATCTTGGATTCCTTTTTATCGTTATTAATATCCAATGTGTAAATAGTAAGCCACAGGACTGCCAATTTGCAGTCACCTGTAAAGACACACTAGACCAGTAAAGAATTTTTGCAATAAGAAAAACGTTAAGAATTACTCATTTAGTCAGAAATTGGATCTGCGGGCTTAAACGTCGTATTTCAATCCTGACGGTCAAATTTCTTTGCCGGCTGCTGCATTACCCTTAATACTTTGGCCTCCATGTCGGTATCGCCAGTGGTCAGCCAATGAACGCCGGGCCAGCCCCGTAGCCATGTCATTTGCCGCTTTGCCAACTGCCGTGTTGCTATAATGCCGCGCTCGCGCATTTCATCATAGCTAAGTTCACCGGCAAGGTACTGCCACATTTGACGATAACCCACACTGCGTACGGACGGAAGATCCGGATGCAGATCATCGCGGTCAAACAGCTTTTTAACTTCGTCTTCAAAAGGTTGTGCCAACATCTGATCAAAGCGCTGTTCGATACGCTGGTGTAAAACTTCCCGTTCTGCCGGGACCACCGCAAATTGATAAATAGGTTTATCCAACTGACCATAGCGTTCCCGCGTAAGCTCCGTCAGGCTTTTACCGGCGAGTTCATACACTTCCAGAGCACGTATAATCCGCTGAGGGTCATTTGGGTGAATGCGTTCAGCGCTTACCGGATCCACTTCCTGCAGCTGCTTGTGTAACTCAGCTAACCCTTTGTCATGCCAATCAGCCGAAAGCCTTTCTCGTACGCTCGCATCCGACTCAGGTAAGTGCGAGAGTCCTTCCAGCAAGGCTTTAAAATACAACATGGTGCCGCCAACCAACAAAGGTACTTTGCCACGTTGCTGAATGTCTTCAATTAATGCCAAAGCGTCTTTTTGAAAGTCGGCCGCGGAATAGGTTTCAGCCGGGTCACGAATATCCAGTAAATGATGAGGAACTTGAGCTTGTTCCTCGGCACTGGGCTTAGCTGTACCAATATCCATACCGCGGTATATCAGTGCTGAATCTACAGAAATAATTTCGCAATCCAGTTGCTTGCATAGAGCCAGTGACAACGCCGTTTTGCCCGATGCTGTCGGCCCATAAATAGCAATTACGGCATCCTTACTGTGCATGACGTTCTCCGGGTAGCGGCAATCGCTGCAGTACATCCGGTGCTTCAAAAAGCTGTGAACGCCACTGAATAAGCCAATGTTCAGCCTGAGTGATGCTGTATGACTCAAGACCCGCAAACTGCGCAAGCCAACTCGCCAACGCCTCAGTTTCAGCACCTTCTGTTAATAACTTTAATAACTCGGTAAAACCACTAACCACATTCCCCTGACGCAGCATTTCAGGCATTTGCTCAATAATGACCTGTTCGCGCTGACACTGATACACTACGCCACACTGATTCAACTCCTGTTGCGGCCACTGACTTGCCGGGCCCGGTAAATTCGCTAAATTAACTGCCACAGGTACTAGCAGCGGCTGGCCATTGAGCCCGTCCTGCAGTTGTTGAATCAGCTTTTGAGCAACGCATTCGGTATGCACTTTTGCCAGGTTTAGCCAGGCCAGGTTTTGTTCATTTCTAATAAGCGCGTAAACACCATTAAAAACCGTAAGGACCCGCCAGTTTTCTTCCGATTTTACCGCTCCTGGCTCTGTCTGGGGTTGTCCGCTACTGATACTATTTTGAACTCGGGCGGCATTTGGCAACAACGAACCTGATGCTTTTCTTTCACCTAAGACACTTCCGCCTGAAGCTCTGCCGGAAGGAAACGACGTTGGTCCTGACGGGCGTTCTTGTGAACCATAATGATGCTGGTGAGTCACAGCAGATTGCGGGCTATCTGTTGCAACCAACTGCATCAAAGCTTGCTCAATACGCGTCAGAATAAAGTCGTGCACTTGCCGCTGGCGATGGAACCGCACTTCATGTTTGGCCGGATGCACATTCACATCCACCTGCTCTGACGGCAATTCAAAATAGAGCACAAAGGTAGGGACCCGCTCGTTTGGCAAATACTTTTCATACGCCTGGCGTACCGCATGCGACAACAGCTTGTCCCGCATCATGCGACCATTTACGAAAAAATATTGAATATCACCCTGGTGCCGGCAATGCTCAGGGGGAACGAGCCAGCCCGTTAAATGAAAATCTCCGTCCACCGCATCGATAGTCGAAGCTTGTTCAGCAAAGCCACCACCACAAATTTTTGCCAACCGCTGCAACTGTTGTTTTTCGCTCAGCGCCTGCGGAAACATACGGACTGATTTGCCGTTATGATTCAGTTGGAAACCAACTTCAAAACGACTGAGCGCAATACGCTTTATCACTTCATCAATATGAGTGAATTCAGTTTTTTCTGTACGCAGAAACTTACGTCTTGCCGGCGTGTTAAAAAATAGGTCCTGAATATCAACCGTGGTGCCGTCGGGGTGAGCAGCCGGCTCAATATTAACCTGCATGTCCCGGCCTTCGGCCCAGGCCTGCCAGGCTTCTTCTTGCTCCGGCGGTTTTGATATTAAACGTAAACGAGAAACCGAACTAATACTGGCCAAAGCCTCACCACGAAAGCCAAGGCTGCCAATATGTTCCAAATCATCCAGGCTTTTGATTTTACTGGTGGCATGCCGGCTTAACGCCAGCGTTAGTTCCTGCTTAACGATACCGCAGCCGTTATCACGAATTCTTATTCGCTTGCTGCCGCCCTGCTCTATATCCAGTACTAACTGAGTTGCTCCAGCGTCCAGCGCATTTTCAACTAACTCTTTAACCACCGACGAAGGGCGCTCAACCACTTCACCCGCAGCAATTTGGTTCGCCAGCTCAATGGGTAACTGCTGAATAGCCATCAGCGACTCGGGATCGTCAGCTTCTGGCCAATTTTGAGCGTATTACTGGCCAGGCTATTTTCAGATTTAATAGCTTTGACGGTAGTGTTATAACGCTGTGCGAGAACAGACAAAGAATCACCCGACTTCACGGTATAGGTAAAACTACTTTGATTGGCCAAGTAAGTATTGTCGATTGGATTACTGACAAAATAGCGCCGGATACCATTATAAAGCGCTCGCGCCAGTTTTTGCTGGTGAGCATTACTGGTTAGCAGTTGCTCTTCTCTGGGGTTAGAAATAAACCCTGTTTCTACCAGTAATGACGGTTTATCTGGTGATTTTAGCACGGCCAGGCTAGCAGCCTGTGGCGTGCGCTTATGCATTTTGGTTACTGCTGACATTTCATCAATAATGTGTTTTGCCGCACTATAGGCACCGGCAATAGAACTGTCCATTGACATGTCCAGTAGAGTTTCAGCCAAATAAGGCTCGTGTCCATTTTTACTGAGGATGTCCGTTACCCCACCCAGCAACTCCGATTGCTGTTCGCGGTTTTCCAGCCAACGACCCACTTCGGAATCCGCCCGGCGTTTTGATAGCACCCACACAGACCCTCCATTGGGCTGAGGTGAATGAAAGGCATCAGCGTGAATCGAAACAAAGAAGTCCGCTTTAGCATCCCAGGCTTTCTGCGGGCGTTCATTAAGGCCTACGTAGTAATCACCAGTACGAATCAAATAAGCCTGCATACCCGGGTCATCATTAATCAGCTTAGCCAGCGCCCGCGCGATACGAATAACGACGTGCTTCTCGTAGGTGCCGCGTGGACCAATAGAGCCGGGATCATCACCACCATGACCAGCGTCAATGGCAACGGTTACGCGCCTGTCTTTCAGTTCGGAAACGGACTTTGCCGGTCCGCTGCGCTCAATCGACTTACCCGGTAAGTCCACCACTAAGCGATCTTTATAAGAGTCGTTGGCCGGAAGGGTGAACAGGTTCGCGTCACTTTTTGAGTCCAGTTCAATAACGATGCGAGTGCTACGGGAGTTTTTGGGCGAACTGGTGCGAATTTTATCCACCAGCAGAGAGTCTTTACCCAAATTATTCAAATCAGCTTTTAGCGACGTATTGTTGAAATCAATAACCAGCCGATAAGGCTTTTGCTGATAAAGCGTGAAATAGGAATAGTCCGGTGTATCAGACAAGTCAAAAACCACCCGCGTTTTATCCGGAGATGGCCACACCCTTACACTGTCTACACTATTGTCAGCCCATGCCCACAGAGGAACACAAGCAAACAAAAACACCCAAAATCGCTGCATCATAATGTTTTAATTATTCTTTGTCCGGCTTCAGTTAGCGCACTGAAAGTTATTTTACGTCCTTCACCAGCATACTCGATTCGGATTTCTATGTCCGCTCCCGGTAGCCAGCCATAGCCTTTATCAGGCCATTCTATAAAGTTTAGCGTATCTTCGGCAAAATAATCACGAATTCCCATGTACTCAAGCTCTTCCGGATCAGCCAGCCGATACAAATCAAAATGGTGAATGCGCCATCCCTGCAGCTGATAAGGCTCTACAAGGGTGTAGGTGGGACTTTTTACCGCGCCACAATGGCCTAAAGCCTGAATAACACCACGACAAAATGCTGTCTTACCGGCACCTAATTCCCCTTTCAAATAGACCACCAAAGGAGCTTGTAAAACTTCTGAAAATTTCTTCGCAAGCGCCAGCGTCTCAGCTTCATTTGCTAATTTACAGTGGTGTACCTCAGTCATCGTCCCTTCCATATCCATTCACCAACCGCCGTATATAGGGCAACAAATCAGAGGCTAAGGTTCCCCGCTCGCCATCTTTTCCTGCTTCTTCGCCAGCCATGGCATGCCATAAGGCGCCAGCAATTAATGCCTGTGCCGGTGCCATTCTTTGCGCTAACAGGCCGCTTATCAAGCCCGTTAATAAATCACCCATACCACCCGACGCCATTGCCGGTGAACCTCTGTCAATCAAGCATCTCCCGCGATCGGTGACCAGCAGCGAGCCGGCGCCTTTAAGTAGAACTTGAGCACCGTACTTTTCGCGTAGTTGTGTTACCGCTAAAAACCTATCGGCTTCCACTTCATCAGCTGTCGTTTGCAGTAACCTGGCCGCCTCTCCCGGGTGTGGCGTCAGCAGTAACTTTGACGACCGGGCTGGATAACTTGCCAGTAAATTCAACCCATCGGCGTCTATCACTTTCAACGCATCCGCCTTCATCACTTGTGAAAACACATCGTGACTCCAACGGCTTTGCCCTAACCCGGGACCAAGAGCAATCGCCGAGGCCTCACGTAACAACGGCTTTAACGTATCTTCGTCTTTAATAGAATGCACCATAGCTTCTGGCTGAGCCGCTGCAACAATTGCTTGTACGTCGGGGTGGCAGGCCACTGAAACTTTACCGGCACCTGCTCGCAAGGCGGACTTCATAGCCAGTATCACCGCCCCTGACATACCCGGTTGCCCACCCACGATAAGTACATGGCCTTGTTCGCCTTTATGAGTGCAGCGCGCCCGGGCCGGTAGCCAATTACCTAAACCTCCGGCATCGACCCGAAACCAGTCGGCTTCATTTTGCTGCTTAAAAGTCTCACCAATGCCTAAGTCCTCTAAAACAAGCTCACCCGTATGATTCTGAGCTTTACCTGTGAGTAAACCGCGCTTTAATGCCACCAGACTTACCGTTAGGTGGGCGCGCACGGCAGCACCGGGAACATGGCCGTTATCGGCATTTAAACCAGAAGGCACATCGACTGAGATCACGGGCGTAGAACTCGCATTGACATGTTGTACCCAGGTCACGGGGTCTCCCTCGAGGGCTCTATTCAGTCCAACACCAAACAACGCATCTACCACAAGGTCAAACTGATCAGGTACACAATCGAGCAGGGCTTTTTCGTTGCCCCCCTGCTCGCGCCAGGCTGAGCGAGCCCGGTGCGCATCAGATTCTAAGGGGTTTGAAAGCTCTGCATTGGGCTTTAGAGCAAATACTTGCACCTGATACCCCGCCTCATGAGCCAGTCGGGCAATAATGTAACCATCGCCCCCGTTATTGCCCTCACCGCAACATACAGCAATACGCGCCGGTGCCGGGAAGCGTCTTTGTAACTGCTTGAAAACGGCTTTACCAGCGGCTGACATCAGCTGCATCATATTCATTGCGCTGGCTTCAGCTGCCTTTTTTTCGCCTTTCTGCAATTGCTCAACACGATAAAGGCAGTTTTCATAACGGCTACCGTCGGTGTTTGTCATAGTGCCTCCCCAATAGTGCGTTAGTCTGGCTTAAATACGCCAATGACCTGGTCAAACTGACGCTCGCTACCACCACCCTGCTCCTTGGGCTCACTAAACCGGTGCTTACATTGCACGCACTCAACTTGTTCGATATCGTTTTCGATAAAAAGCATGAGCGTGTCCATGGCATCGCATTTGGGACAAACCGCCCCGGCAATAAATCGCTTCTTTTCTCTAGCCACAACAGCTCCTGTGTTAGAATTGTGAGCAGAACATGTCTATGATACCGCAGCTGAACAGCTGTACAAAATGAAGAGTAGTTTATGATCCGTGCTGAAGCTATCACCTTGTTGCGTGGCGGTGATGTTTTATTTGAAGACAGTGACTTACAAGTATTCCCGGGACACCGCGTTGGCCTGGTAGGCCGCAATGGCTGCGGCAAGTCATCGCTGTTTGCCTTGCTGCGTGGTGAGCTTAGTGCCGACAGCGGAAACATACATTTACCCGCCGACTGGCGCATAGCCAGCGTAGCACAGGACACTCCGGCACTGGATAAGTCCGCTATCGACTATGTAATGGACGGTGACGCCGAGTTCCGTCAGCTAGAAGCGCAACTTACCAAAGCCGAGGCCGACAATAATGGCGAAGCCATTGCGCACTGTCACGACAAACTCGCTGCAATTGGTGCCTACGACATTCAGCCCAGAACGGCCAGTTTAATGGCCGGCCTTGGTTTTACTCAGCAGCAGCTGCAACAACCGGTGAAAGCCTTTTCCGGTGGTTGGCGTATGCGTCTTAATTTGGCACAGGTACTGATTGCCCGTGCCGATTTAATGCTGCTGGATGAGCCAACCAACCACTTAGACGTTGATGCGATTTTCTGGCTGGAAAGCTGGCTAAAGCAATACGATGGAACGCTGTTACTGATATCGCACGACCGTGATTTTCTCGACTCTGTAACCACCGATATTATTCACATTGAGCATAAGAAGCTGAACAGTTACCGCGGTAATTACTCTCAGTTTGAGCGCCAGCGTGCAGAGCATATGGCTCAACAACAGAGTGAGTACGAAAAAGCACAGGTTATGCGGCAACACTTGCAAGCCTACGTTGATCGGTTTCGCTATAAGGCCAGCAAAGCCAAACAGGCACAAAGCCGCTTAAAAGCCATTGAAAAGTTGCCCAACCAGGCGCCACTTCGCGCCGAAAGCGGTATCGATTTTCACTTTCTGACACCAGAAAAGTTACCTAACCCACTGCTGACGCTTCGTGACGCCAAAGCGGGCTATGGTGACACCACCATACTAGAGAAAATTAAGCTCAACCTAGTGCCGGGGACCCGCTTAGGGTTGCTTGGCCGTAATGGTGCTGGTAAATCAACGCTGATTAAACTGCTGGCGGGGGAATTAAAACCTATGGCCGGAGAGCGGCTGGTTAACCCGGGGCTCAGTATTGGTTATTTTGCTCAGCATCAGTTGGAAACTCTGGACCTGGCAGCATCGGCGCTGTTGCATTTACAGCGCATAGACAAGCAAGCCAGTGAACAGAAGCTGCGTGACTTTTTAGGTAACTTTGGCTTTTCCGGAGATCAGGCAACCCGCTCGGTTGAACCCATGTCAGGCGGTGAAAAAGCACGTTTAGCTCTGGCATTGATTATTTATCAACGCCCTAACCTGTTACTTTTAGATGAGCCAACCAACCACCTCGATTTAGGTCTGCGCGATGCTCTGGTTGCCGCTTTGCAGGAATACGAAGGCGCGCTGATTGTGGTTTCGCACGATAGACACTTGCTACGCACTACTGTTGATGAGTTCTGCCTGGTTGCCGATGGTAAAGCAGAAACCTTCGACGGCGATTTAGAGGCCTACCATGACTGGCTGCAGCAACAGGCAGCGAATGACAGACGCAGCGAACAACCTGCCACGCGTCAACGCGACGATCGTAAACAGCAAAAACGCAAAGAAGCCGAAGCACGACAAAAGACAAAACCTTTGCGCCAACAAATCGAAAAGGCAGAAAAAAGCATTCACACACTGGAACTGAAGTTGGCCGATATTCATGAGCAACTCAGCGACAGCAGCCTCTATGAGGATGCCAACAAAGCTAAGTTACAGAAACTATTAGACCAACAGGCGCAAGCGCAGAAAGACTTACAACAACAAGAGAGCGTCTGGATGACAGCGGAAGAAGAGCTGGCAGAGCTAACCGAAGAACTACAGCAAACGGAGGACAAATGATTATTCCCTGGCAGGAAGTGGATCAGGAGACACTGAATAATTTACTCGAATCCGTAGTACTGAGAGAAGGAACAGATTACGGCAGTCAGGAACTCAGTTTCGACACAAAAGTCGAGCAACTGAAGCAACGATTGAAGTCCGGCGAGGCCGTTATTGTTTTCTCCGAATTACACGAAAGCGTCGATATTGTCGATAAAGACAGTGTTACCGGAAGCGAGCCTGGCGAGCAATGAAGATCTCGTCCCAGGGGACGCTTTGGTCACCCAAAACCAGAAAGTTAGGGTTCAGCAAACTGACCGTTCGATTGTAGGTAATTGGCTCAAAGTTTTCATTAACGATACGCCCCCCGGCTTCGCCTACAATTACCTGAGACGCGGCTGTATCCCATTCGCCGGTTGGCCCCAGCCGTAAAAAGCAATCGGCTTTGCCTTCGGCAATGAAGCAAGCTTTTAGCGAACAGCTTCCGGTTGGCAGAGGCTGTACATCTCGCTCAGTTTGAAGGCGGTTTAGCACCGGTTCCCGGGCCTGGCGACGGCTAATGGCAATAATAATGGGGTCGGTCTTGGGGTCATTAAACTTACGGACATTAATAGACCGACTTTCTGTGGCGTCCTTTTTAAAAGCTCCCAACCCTTTTTGTGCGTAATAAAGCGCTTCACCTACCGGCCAGAAAATAACACCAATAACCGGTTCATTGTGTTCCACATAAGCAATGTTTACGGCAAAGTCACCCGAGCGGGCAATAAACTCCTGAGTTCCGTCAATAGGGTCGATAATGAAATAGGCCTTCCACTGACGGCGCTCGTTATAGTCCTGGTGCTCACTTTCTTCAGAAATCACAGGAATGCCCGGAAAGGATTGTTTAAGCCGGTCTTCAATCAACTCACTGGCGACAATATCGGCGGTCGTTACGGGGGAGTCATCGGTCTTTTCTGCCGTACTGTAGTCACGTCTTTCGTACATGGACAAAATAACGCCACCAGCTTCTGTCGCAATCTCTTTCAGTCTATTCAGCATGGTTTCTGCCACTAGCGGCCCTCACCCTGATTACGCAACAACATTAACAGCGCAGCAACGCTGCGAGCTTCTGAAAAGTCGGGCTGAGCAAACAGGTTATTAATGTCACTGATAGACCAGGTAACTTTTTCCAGAGGTTCAGGCTCATCTCCCGGCAAGCTCTCAGGGTATAAGTCACGAGCGACAAAAACACTCATTTTCGCGGAAAAGAACTGAGGCGCGAGACTCAATTCCATTAGAAACTCAAGCTGGTGACTACCGTAGCCAACTTCTTCTTTCAACTCGCGCTGTGCTGCTTCTTCTGGTGTTTCGCCCGGATCGATAAGCCCTTTGGGAAAGCCTAGCTGATAGTCATGCAGACCTGCTGCATACTCGCGAATAAGCAATAAGGTGTCATCGTCAATACAGGGAACAATCATTACCGCGCCACGGCCGCTGCCTTTCATACGCTCAAACTGGCGCTGCTCACCATTGCTGAACTTAAGATCAACCGCTTCTACACGCATTAGCCTGCTTTGCGCAACAACGCGACGGGATAAAATTTGCGGGACTTGTTTTTCTTTACTCATACGACAGGTCCAAGTCATTGTCTCTCTTTACTATAACGAGTCTGCGCACAGAAAACAGTGTCAATTTACGCTTTTCTTATAGAGTGCTACTATCTAAAACCCGTCCACCGGTAGTGAAGCGAGTAATATGACTGCAATAAAGCCTGAAACCGAAACTGAATACGATGTGGTTGTCATCGGTACTGGCCCCGGCGGCGAAGGCGCTGCTATGCAACTGGCCAAAAGCGGCTACAACGTTGCCATTGTAGAAAAACATAAAGCTCTTGGCGGCGGCTGCACGCATTGGGGGACCATTCCATCAAAAGCCCTGCGCCACTCGGTCAGTCGTTTAATTGAGTACAATAACAACCCACTGTTCTCTGGGCCAGGCTGGCAAAGCGGCATGACTTTCAGCCACATATTGCACTACGCCGAGTCGGTTATCCGCAAACAGGTCAAGCTGCGCAGTTCGTTTTACGACCGCAATGATGTCACCGTCGTACACGGTAAGGCATCATTTTTAGACAAAAACCGTATTCGGGTAACTAAGCTAGATGGTTCGGTGGATGACCTGATTACAAAGCACGTTGTTATCGCGACCGGCTCCCGGCCGTATAATCCCGAAGACGTCGATTTTTCGCACCCCCGCATTTACGACTCAGACAAGGTTCTGTCATTGTCACACGAGCCTAAAACCATTTTAATTTATGGTGCAGGTGTGGTCGGAAGTGAATACGCCAGTATTTTCCGTGGAATGGGCGTTAAAGTGGATCTCATTAATCAACGCGAACGTTTGCTGTCTTTTCTGGACGCTGAAATTTCCGATGCGCTCAGCTACCACTTACGCAACAGCGGCGTGGTCATCCGCCATAACGAAGAATATGACACCATTACTGGCTATGACGATAAAGTCGTTCTGAAAACCAAGTCCGGCAAGACCATGGCTGCCGACTGCCTGCTTTTTGCTAATGGCCGTTCCGGTAACATAGAAGAGCTAAACTGTCAGTCTGTAGGCCTTGAGCCCAACTACCGCGGGCAACTGGAGGTGAATGACAACTACCAGACAGCCGTGGAAAATATCTATGCAGTGGGTGACATTATTGGGTACCCCAGCTTAGCCAGTGCCGCTTACGATCAGGGCCGCATCTGTGCTTCAGCCATTATTAACGGCGACTGTGACAAAGTTCTGGTGAGTGACATACCGACCGGTATTTATACCATTCCGGAAATCAGTTCAGTGGGTAAAACCGAAGAAGAGCTCACCGAAATGAAAGTGCCTTATGAAGTTGGCCGAGCTCAGTTCAAGCATCTTGCCCGGGCGCAAATATCGGGTGCCGATGTGGGTTGCCTGAAACTGTTATTCCACCGCGAAACCAGAGAGCTTCTGGGTCTTCATTGCTTTGGTGAAAGGGCTTCAGAAATAGTACACATTGGTCAGGCTATTATGGAGCAGAAAAACGGTGGTAATACCATCGATTACTTTGTCAACACCACCTTTAACTATCCGACTATGGCAGAAGCGTACCGCGTTGCCGCATTAAATGGCATTAACCGCCTGCTGCAATAAGCCAGGTTACTGCCGTTTCTGGTACAGCGGCAGCTCAATTCGAACACACAAACCGCCTTCCGGGCGGTTTTGCAGTTTTATATCGCCGTCGTGACGATCAACAATACGCTTAATAATTGCCAACCCAAGCCCTGAGCCTACACCACCACGCGCTTTATCACCCTGAGTGAAAGGCTCAAAGAGTTTCTCTTGTTGTTCCTCGGGAATGCCAGGGCCGTCGTCGGTTATCCGGAACCAGACCCGTTTTTGCTTTTTATCGTGACCAGAGCTGACCACAACCCGCTGCTTACCGTAACGCTCAGCGTTTTCCAGCAAATTAATAATGACGCGCTTCATCGATAACGGGCGCAACCAAACCAAAGGCAACGTCCCTAAATCAAGTTCAAATTGCTTTGTCCAGTTGTCCGGTACATTCGCCACCGTTTGCTCAATGAGTTCATTAAGAGACTCTTTGCTGCTGCACTCCTGCTGATCAAGGCGGACATAATCAATAAACTGATCGATAATGTCATTCATGTCATCGATATCTTCAACGATCCCCTGAGCCAGAGAACCGTCTTCCTGCGGCATCATTTCAGCGGCCAGGCGAATGCGCGTTAGTGGCGTTCTTAAGTCATGAGAAACCCCTGCCATTAACAGGTTACGGTCGTTTTCAAGCTCACGAATACCCCGCGACATTTGGTTAAAAGCCCGGGTTACCGCCATAATTTCGTTTGCGCCTTTTTCAGGCAGTTGCTCAGGGAATTCTCCCCGCCCTACTCTGCGCGCCGATTCTTCCAGTGCTTTAAGTGGCCTGTTCAACCAATTAGCAAACAGCATACCGCCGAATACACTCAAAAGACCAATTAACACCAAGTACATCACCAGCGGTGAGAATTGTCCGCGCTGCATGCTATCCAAAGGAACACGTATCCAGAAGTCGGGCGCCCGGGGGGGCTTTACCCAAAGGTAAAACTTTTGCCCCTGAGCAACCCGAACCTGTGACTCCCCGCCCAGCATGTCGCTCATGTCATCCGATAAATAGCCGTAATAGGTGGAGTTGCCCAAGCCCTGCTGCTCGGCTTCAGTGTCATTAAACACTTCTATACCAGTTGCTTCAGTGTAATAAGACATCAATTCACGTTCGGTTTCAGCTGAATGCTGACGAGGAATGAACATAGTGCGGATATGTTTAGCCACCAACTCATTAATTTGCTCAATGGAAGGCCGGACAACATAGTTACTCACCATCACGTAAGAGACGAGCTGGTTAATAAGCAATACAAGAGCCAGCAGCGCAACCGTGCGGGCAAACGCTGACTTGGGAAATAACTTCATCAGGACTTCAGCTGACCATCCGGTACAAACACATAACCTAAGCCCCAGACCGTTTGAATATAACGCGGCTTAGTGGGGTCAACTTCAAGCATACGACGTAAGCGTGACACCTGAACATCTATAGAGCGTTCCAGTGCGCTGTAGTCACGCCCGCGTGCAAGGTGCATTAGTTTATCGCGGGAAAGCGGCTGACGAGCATTGCTGACTAAGGCCTTCAAAACAGCAAACTCACCACTGGTCAGCGGCATTGGTGTGTCGCCACGAAACATTTCACGAGTTCCCAGGTTCAGTCTGAACTCACCAAAAGTGACTTCCTGATCTTCCTGCGAAGGTGCACCAGGTACTTCGGTACCGCGGCGACGCAATACCGCCCTTATCCGCGCCAGCAACTCGCGGGGGTTAAAGGGTTTTGCCAGATAATCGTCAGCCCCCAACTCCAGGCCAATAATACGGTCAACTTCATCGCCTTTGGCAGTCAGCATAATAACCGGCAGGTTATTACCTTCGCTGCGTAGACGTTTACAAATAGACAGCCCGTCTTCACCCGGCAGCATCAGATCTAATACCAGTAAATTAAAATTCTCACGGGTCAGCAAACGGTCCATTTGCTCCGAGTCTTGCGCGACTCGTACCTGAAAGTTCTGCTCAGTAAGATAACGTTCCAACAAGCTTCGAAGCCGCGCATCGTCATCCACTACCAAAATTTTTAATGTTTCCTGCATCATCAGTTTTGTTTTCCAAGCTGCCGTGCCTTAACCATAAAGATACACTGCTTAGCGGCGTTATAGAAGCAGGCTTCTGTTAGCAAATGTTTCAACTACCGGTGCCAATAACGCTGCATTTCGACATACAGGAAAGAAGCCGTCCAGGTAATTAAAACCAGTCCTGTTAGGCCCTCAACACCGGTTAAGAACCTTAAGGTGCCTGATGGCTCAATATCACCAAAACCCACCGTAGTAAAAACCGTAAAAGAAAAGTACAAGGCATCTAAAAAGCTGCCGTCAAAGTTTCCTACTAAGGTGCCGAACCCTTGTTCGTGGTGCATGAGGTAATAGGCAACAGCAAAAATGGCAACTTCGACAGTGTGAGCGATAATAGCAAGTATGACCCCAAACATGAGTCGAATTTGGCTAAACATTCTCATGTGGGTAATAAGCCAGCCTATCCGGTTTAGCGCTTCATAATGAAAAATAACCGCCAAGCCAACCACAATAGAATTACACAAAAAGGATATCAGCATAACTTAATCTTTCTCACTGGAGGTCCAAAAGCTGACCGGTTCTGGCTTTGCAAAATAATACCCCTGAAAACGAAAACAGCCCATTTCCTGAAGCTTAAGCAAATGCTCTTCGGTTTCCACGCCCTCAGCAATAATGTCTAAATCCAGGCTGTTTCCTAAAGCGATTACAGTGCGCACAATGGCTTCGTCACTATTGTTGGTGTGCAAATCCCGAATAAAAGACTGGTCTATCTTCAGTGAGTTCAGCGGCAAGCGTTTTAAATAACCTAACGAGGCATATCCCGTACCAAAGTCATCTAAAGCGAACGTGACACCCAGAGCTTTAAGCCGCTCCATGTTGTTCGCAGTATGCTCAATATCGTCAATCAACATACTTTCTGTGACTTCTAATTCCAGCAACTCACCCGGTATGCCTGTTGCCAGCAACCGTTGTTCAATATCTTCAACAAAACCTTCGGTTTTAAACTGACTGGCACTGACATTTATAGCAACCCGCACACCACACTCAAGAGCGGAACGCTGCAACCTCGGGATGCTAGACAACACCTGATCAAGCACCAGTCTGTGCAGGTCGGGCATGAGCCCCTGACTCTCTGCTAATGGAATAAACTCAGCGGGAGAGACCCAGCCAAGCTCCTCATCGCACCAACGCAATAAGGCCTCAAAACCTAAACAGTTTAAAGCCGAATCGGGTGATAATTGTTGGTATTGCGGCTGTAAATAGATTTCCAGTGATTCAGATTTTATCGCTTTTCGCAAAGCTGCAATGAGCTGCTGTCGATAATTAAACTCCCGCTGTATTCCGGTATTAAAGAATTGCAGCTTCGATGCGTTGACATCTTTTGCCTGCGATAACGCCAAATCTGCAGCTTGCATTAAGTCACCCGGACTTTGTGCATCGGAAAACAAGGTAATGCCCATACTCACTGACACTGATTCAAGACTGCCGCCCAGCTTATAAGGCTCCCCCAGCCGCTCTAAAAGTACTTGTAATCGCTGACGTAAATTACTGTCGTCACGTAAACTTTGGCCTTTTTCACTTTTCAACAACACCATGAACTCGTCCGAGCCTAAACGCCCGGCATTGTCAGCCTGGCGTAGTTCAGACTCCAACCTCTGACCAAATAAAATGAGCAGTTCGTCTCCGGTGTCATGGCTAAAGCTATCGTTAATCTTTTTGAAGTGATCAATATCGAGCATAACCAATACGCCGTCTCCGCCGCCACTCTGGTAAAGGTCAAACTCTTCGTTTAAGCGTTCAAGCATAAAACGTCGGTTTGCTAACCCGGTTAAGGGATCAAAGTAGGCAAGAGACTGGATTTCTTCCTTCATATTCTGGTATTCGGAAATATCTGTGGAAATACCGCACAGTCCGATCACTTGGTTCGTTGAATCAAATAGCGGAACTTTAACTGACCAAAATTGATGGATCTCTTTCTCACCGGGCAGATTATTCACCTCACCCTGAGCTAACCGGTGTCCACTCTCCAGCACTTTGCTGTCATAACTCTTAAGCTGGTCGGCCGTGGTCTTATCGAACAAATCATAATCGGTTTTGCCAATAATATCTTCAAGCTCCAGCTTAAACAGCTTTAACACCTGCCAGTTCGCATACTGATATCTTAGGTCTTTATCTTTAATGTAAATGTAGGCTTCAACGCTATCCAGAATGGTATTTAAACGGTATTTACTTTGCGCCAGAGCTTTTGTTTTGTCTGCAACCTTGCGTCTTAACAGCTGATTAAAGAACAGCACGCCCACAGCAAGTAACACCAGTGCTGCTATTATCCACCACACATAGAAAGGAACACTGACTGCTTTTTGTTGAGAACTCCAGCGTTCAATTATTTGGTAATAAACTGAGTTCTCGTCGGCCTTTAAGCGCTTAAGCTCGTTATCTATTGTGGTTAGAATGTCTGAACTTGACTGTTGAGATACGGCAAAAAAGAGTTCACTTGGCAGGAACATGATAGGCGTCATTTGAACGCTTCGGTCAACCACTTGCTGGTTCCCGAAAAACTGATTGGTTGCAACTGCGTTCGCTTTCCCAGTGAGCACAGCGTCAAAACCTTCGCTAAAACTTTCCACCGGATAAAGCTCACTTTTTAATTCAAAGCTTTCAATCAGTTGTTGTAAGTAGCTTTCCTGTACAGACCCTTTCAAAACCGCGACACGTTTATTGTTTAAGTCCAGCAGGCTGGTAATTTTTTCATTCTTAGCGGCATACAGTTGCGACCAGCTAAGCAACGCGGCTTCCTCATGAAACTCTGCCCATTGAGCCCGGGCATCATTTTTGGCAACATCCGGAAGAATATCGATTTTCCCCTGCTGCAAAAACGTCAGGCATTGCTCCCAATCGCATTCAACAGGCAGAAGTTGCCAATTGTGGCGCTCGGCAACAACCATTAATAGCTCACCATGAATACCGCTTAACTTTCCGTATTCATCGAACATAATTTTCGGCGGATTATGATACACACCCACTTTGAGTGTTTTATCCTGTGCCATTAAAGGCGCCGCAGCTAATAACAGAAAAATAATAACAAGAAGGTTTCGCAAAAAGATACCTTAAGTTAATAAGTTGTATAGGCCTAGAATAGGCCTATTTCCACGCTGTGAAAAGCCCTGTTACTGCTGCGGACATTTAGTTATCAATAGCTCACTTTCTAAGGAAGTAAGGTAAAAATAGAAGCAACGCAAGTAGACTGACAATAAGCCCGACATAAATCCCGTAACTTAAGGCCGACAGAGTAAACGCGGCGTAGTAAAGAACGTCTAACAGAAGGTATGCCAGAAAAGCGCGTTTGAACCAGCTTTGCTTTGTCCAGAGTCCAACCAACAAAGCCAACTGAAGCGGTACAAAAAGCACCAGTTTCCAGGGCAAACCGTACAAAATCACCTTCTGTATACTATCGGCGTTCAAAATCATTGAAAACGCCATTTCATAGGTACTCGCTATGCCAGCAATGAACATACCAAGGTAAAAGAAACTGAATGTATAAATTAGACCCATGACAAGGTAAAAGGAAATCAGCTTCTTCGGCACTTTCGCGCTCGGCGCTGAGCCACTCTGAGTTGCCTGTCGGGTCGCGACAACCACCACGGCAATAACGTACAACACTTCGGATGCAATATAGAGAAGGCCACCAAACACGCCCACGTCAATCGATCGTGCTATGCGCGACGGTGACGGCCAGGGTAGCTCAGAATAAAAACCAACCAGATGCAATACACTGGCCAGCATAACCTCCAGTTCGTAGGCAATTGCATCAAACCACTCCATGGGGTAGGTCAGAATATTCGCCAGGTAAATTTGTGATACGGCGCCGACAACAACAGCAAGGCCTAACAGAGCCATCATTCCGGCCGCTGGTGGCATTTGACGGGTTAAAGTAAAATGCATAGCAATCATTAGCAGGTAAGTTCCTTATATTTTTTTGAAAACTATACCTTTTTTTTAATTGTAAGTCTTGTTCACCTATTACTTGCCACCATAAGTAAGGGAACTTTACTGCGCGGTATAGCCCCCATCAATCACTAACTCGGTTCCGGTCACAAATTTAGATTCATCCGACGCCAAATACAGCACGCCGTAAGCAATGTCTTCAGACTCACCAACATGACCAATGGGGTGCAGGCTATCCAGCTGCTTTCTGAACGCATCCACGCCTTCATCAGACTCTTTCCCTAGCTGCTCCACCAGTGGCGTCCAGATAAAGCCCGGGTGCACTGAATTGACCCGAATTTTGTCTTTTGCGTAAATAAGTGCGTCATTTTTGCTCATTAACCTGACGGCGCCTTTAGAGGCATGGTAAGGCGGTAAATCGGCAGCGCCTATCATTCCGTAAATTGATGACAAATTAATAATGCTTCCAGCTCCTGCTTTTTGCATTGCCGGGATGGCGTGTTTAGTACAGTAAAAAACACCACTGACATTAACGTTAATCACCTTATCCCATTCGTCTTTGGTAATTTCGTGCGTCGGCTTATTAACCCCAGCAATGCCGGCGTTATTGACTAAAACATCGATTGACCCGAACTCTTTCGCAATGTCGGAAAACGTTTGGCCTACTTCGTCTTCATTGGCCGTATCGATATGCCAATATTTGGCTGTACCGCCAAAGCCTTTAATTTCATCGACAACTTTTTGTCCTTCGCTATCCGCAATATCGGTTACGGCAACCTTGGCTCCTTCTTTCGCCAGCTCAAGACAAACCGCCCGGCCAATACCTAATGCGCCACCAGTAACAATGGCAACTTTACCTTCGACTCTTTTCATCATTGTGTCCTCTTTGAGATCTTTTCCTGAGTCTAGTATGGGTTACAAATCGGCATATAGACAGGAATCAAAGTTATAGTGATCTAAAGCAACCTTAATCCGTAAAAAAAGCACAATATCTATAAGTTAACAAGGAACCGTTATGACCACCTATAAAGCCATTAACCTGATTAAACGCCCTGAGCCTGGCCCTGTCACAACCGACATATTTGATGTTGTAGAGAAAGAGCTACCCAAAGCTGGTTCCGGTGAAATTCTGATTAAGCAAACACAAATGTCTCTAGACCCTGCCATGTTCGGTTGGATGAGCCCTGATACTGAAAGCTATATTCCCCCTGTTGAACTAGGCAGCGTAATGCGCAGCTCTGGTGTCGGCAAAGTCATTGAGAGTAACCACCCTGACTTTAACGAAGGTGACCGCGTCATGGGTATGATGGGTTGGCAGGAGTACGCGCTCAGTAATGGCCAGGGTATTAATAAAGTGCAGGCCGATGTGCCCGACGAAACCGTGCTGTCAGTGTTTGCATTACCGGGTCTGACGGCCACACAAGGACTGTTTAATGTTGGTAAACCTAAGAATGGTGAAACTCTGGTGGTAACCGGCGCCGCAGGTTCGGTTGGATCAATTGTCGGGCAGTTGGCCAAAGCCGAAGGACTGAAAGTGATTGGCGTTGTCGGCAGCGATGAAAAAGCCAACTGGATTGTCAACGAACTGGGATTTGACGGTGCCATTAATTACAAAACCAGTGACTTGCGCGACCAGCTAATCAAGCTAACCCCTGAGGGCATAGACTTGTACTTTGAAAACACCGGTGGCCCCATTCAGAACCTGGTCGTTGAGCGCATGAACGCTCATGGGCGTGTCGTGGTTTGCGGCATGATAGCCGACTACGACAAAGAAGTACCAAACCCTGGTCCAAGCTGGATACCGGTTATTAAAAAGCGCCTGACCATTCAGGGCTTTACTATGCCGGACCATTTTGAGGAGATTCCCAGTTTGCTAAGCAAACTAACGCCTTACGTTATGTCTGGAAAAATCAAACACCGTTCTCATATTCTTGAGGGGCTGGAGTCCGCCATTGAAGGCTTGAACCTGTTCTTCACGGGTAAAAACAAAGGCAAATTGATTGTTAAGCTGTAAACCACTGGAAACTCTTCTCACGCCAGTTTTACCGTATTCGGGTTATCCTCCAAATACGGTAAAACTCAGCCCTACGTAAGCTGCGTATCCTAACAGAAGCAGACCGCCTTCAAATCTGCTTAGCCTACGCCCGGTATAAAGAAAAAGTAGCAAAACGAGTGACGCGCCCAGCATAACCCACTGATCAAACTGCAGTATTCGCTCATGCACGGGCAGTGGCTGTAACAACGCCGAAATGCCGAGTATGCCCAAAACGTTAAAAATATTACTGCCCAGAATGTTGCCAATAGCCACGTCAGCGTGTCGCCTAAATGCCGCAATAACTGAAACGGTGAGCTCAGGTAAAGAAGTGCCAACCGCCACAAGAGTCAGCCCAATAACGGCTTCAGAAACACCCAACGACTCGGCAATATCGACCGCACCTTTCAAAAGCACCTGAGAACCGACAATTAACAACGCCAGACCAAACACAATGGCTGCTGCTATACGGAGCTTGGTTGTGGGCAAAGAGGTCACTTCCTGCGCCTCTGCTTTATGCAAATCTGCAGATGGTGCATTTCCGAAACGCTCGGTTCTGTATGCCCAGATCAAATAACTTACCAGCGCCAGCAACAAAATAGCGGCATCAAACCTTGCCAGCGCACTTCCCCCGACAAGCACCAGAAACAAGACTGTTCCGGCAACTACGGTAATACCGTCACGGCGCAGTACCAGCGGCTTCACTGCAAGGGGCGCGATTACAGCACACAGTCCCAAAATAAGCAGAATATTGCCGATATTACTGCCAACAACGTTACCAACAGCTATGTCCGGCCGCTCGTTTATAGCGGCATCAATTGAAACCACTAACTCAGGGGCCGAAGTACCAAACCCGACAATCAGTAAACCGCTAAGCAAAGGCGAAACACCCATACGCTTCGCAGCGGCCAGCGACCCTCGAATAAGGGCTTCACCACCCGTGGTCAACAACAAAACCCCAATAATGACGAACAACGCACTCAGCATAGCTTTAAGCTCCCGGCCAGACACGTTACATATAAAAACTTTCCAATAGATAGGTGGCGGCCAAACAAACGCCAATAAAAGCACTATTAATAACAGCCCTAACTCCCCACGGGAGACCACCGTAGGTAAGGTCCAAATACTTAGTTACCACAACCATAAGACCCATAAATACAAACCACGGTGTAAAAAAGAGAATGAATTGCCACTTAACAACACTAACCGCTATGTCATGCAGACCACCACTGACTGCAAAAGTTATTAAAACCGCGAGCCAAACCGGCAAAAAAGAACTCGCAGGTTTCATGACGTTACGCGACAGATAGTAGCCCCAAATAGGATTCCAATAATGCCAAAACTGCGTAAAAGAGCCCGCACCCAAAGCTCGCTGAAACATATTCTTCATAGAGCCCGACGCGCCTATGGCGACACCATTTCTCTTCTTTACGTACTTAGCCAAGGATACTGCTTTTTGCATATAGACTCCGTATGGTTAGCGCTTAGCTGCCCAGCTGGGTAAAAATACCAACCGCGAGCTCGGCCCAAACATACAGTAGCGCTACAACGCATAACCCCGCCCAAAGCAACCAATACTTGCCAGGTACTTTTCTTGCCACCAGCACAAACAAGCTGCTTATTGAAAGCAGCAGAGCTCCCATAACAACAAAGTCGTTAAGCTCCCAATTAACGCTTGTCGTGAACTGCATGGCAACAAACGGCACAAGCAAAATGCACCCTGTAGCTACTGCAATCCAGATAAAGACGTCATTGCGCATTATTAAGTTAGTGGTTTTGTTTTTCATGTTGAATTAACTCTTATTGGTTAATAGCTCAGCGTTCTGTTTAAGGCGCCTGTGCAGGCTGCCCCTAAAGCTTATAAAACCACAAAAAACAAATCTAAAGCTATAAAAATGATGTTAAATATTATTTCGGGCTTTGCATGTAAGGCGGTGAAATCCGCGGAATCTTGTTAAGGAGCTTAAGAAACTGAGTCATAGCTATCGCTTGCCGAGCCATTCTGATGTTCCCGTTATTTACGCTCAAGCTTGCTTACTAACACCATTAGCTTAGTCTGGTCGATTTCTACTGATGCTTCTTTATCGTAAAACACAGTCAGAGTAGGATTAATAACACTCTTCCCAACTTCAACGGCCGCCTGAACCTCAACCGTCTCGCCTTGCGTTGGTGACACGGTTAATTCATAGCGAAAGTCATCACCAACCGTCATGTAAGCCATTTTACCTTCTTCCACGATCATCACTGGCGACTCAACGAGTTCACCACTTTTAAATACTGAGCTTGAGACCCGAAAAGTATCTGCGGCTAAGCATGGCAACGATGCCAACAGTGATACCGACAGCAAATAAAGCCTTGTTTTCATTTCAGTTTCCCTTTGTCGGGTAGGCCATAGTGATTTTCCTCATAGTGGCTATTCAACGCAGCGTTTTCTGGAGAATGCCAGACTAATAGCTGCGAGCACTCCTGCACACAAAAGCCAGAAGGCAACAATAGATAACCACACCATCATTGAAGCATCTTGAACCCCAAACGCACTAAAAGCCACTGCCTGGTCGCTAAAAAAGTGTTCTAACCCCAGCCAAAACGGCGCATTCACCCAGGCGGCTAATAACGCAATGAGAAAGACAGGTTCGAGGCCCAGCTGTATAAATACGGGTGTAACAAGCGGGGGAAGATTAAGCACTAAAGCAACGATTAAAAAGCGCCTAAAAAAGCGGTTGGAGGTAAACATGCTCACATCCTTTTGAGTTAACCTGGCCTTCTGCCTACCAGAGCCAACCTACCTGTATGGTTAACTGAGGGCTCGAGAAGTCGCCGCTACCCGCTGTTATTCCAGGTTCAATATAGAATCCCCCATATTGGAAAGTGCCACTGACACCGGCGTAGTTCCAATCTTCGTCTTCATAGACCCTATAGACAACATCTTGAGTTGAGTAATAAGTAAGGGCGTTATCTTTTATTGTGGAGCTTCCGACTATTACCTGCCAAGAACGCATTGCGCTGTCACGGTTATAGTAAAAACTGTAACCGGCCTCAATTCCGTAGGCTTTTCCCGTGTATCCAACGGCTAACTGAATTGGGTGCCCGGCAATCTCTTTTTTCATAACCAGGTTAACGCCTCCCGGCGTACCTAAAGCAACACCTAACTGAGTCTCGTCAGGCTCAGCGGCGTGCAGAGTCACAGGAAGCAGAGCAGCTATTGCAAGAAGGTATTTCATCTCATTCCTTTTTTGTTTGTTAACAATTGGCTAACACTAAATGAGAAGGAAACAAAAGGCAACGGTATAATATGCCATGTATCATATATAGTTAGTGCCGAATAATACCCTTAATCCTTCATCACAACCTGATTTCTTCCGTCACGCTTACCTTCATAAAGTAGGTTATCGGCTCGGGTAATCAGCATATCCAAATCGTCTTCGGCCTTGGCAACAGCAACGCCAATGGTCACACTCAGCTCCAGATCATTTAATTCGTCAGTTGATGACAAGGCTTCTACATTTTGCTTAAGACGCTCGGCCACCGCCTTAGCGTCTGCAGGACTCGTATGAGGCAGCCCCACCACGAACTCTTCGCCACCAAAACGACCTATAATGTCGGTTGGCCGAAGTGAGTGCTGACACACTTCGGCTATCTTCGTCAGAATGACATCACCACGGGTGTGGCCCCAAGTGTCGTTAATACGCTTGAAGTGGTCAACGTCAATCATAAACAAGCAGAACGGAGTATCTTCCAGTCGAGATCTTTGCAGCAAAGCTTCAGCTCGTTTCATAAAATGACTGCGGCTATCAACACCCGTGAGAGCATCATTCTCAGCGACCATGCGCAACTGCGCCTCTAATGACTTTCGGTGTTTTATTTCCTGCAGTAACTCGCGGTTTTGATCGCGCTCTTCGTTAAGCAAGGAGTACTGCTGACGCTGCAAACGCTCTAACCGCCGCAGCGCCGTGTACCCAACAATATTGGCCATGATAAGTAACAGACCCAACCGGATTGCGCCTGTGGGAGTTACTCCTGCGTACAACATACTCGCCGCTAAAAAAGTAATACTTAAGAACAGGCTAGCCAGCGCTGCAACCGTCAACAAATTTGGAATAAGCAGATAAAAAGCCATAATAGCGACCACCACTGCGGTGATCTGCGTAAGAAGGCTTTCCGGGCGCAAAGGAACAATGAGAATAATCCCCGTTGCCAGAATCCATAATGGTAACGCGTGCAACCAAGCTTTTTCAGCATAACCACCCCGGTGACCAATAACAAAGGCTAACACCAGGCAGGAGCCCACTACCGCAACACGCATAGTCAGCAGCGAGTAATACTCTTGCGTTAGTCCCAGAAGGTTGTAATCGGTAATGCCGAACATGGCAAAAATAATAGATACTAAAAGCAGCGCAAGGCGGGAGTCAGACCTAACATTAGATTCAATAGAGTGGCGGTATTTTAACTCTTTACCAGCGTCAAGAAACTGACCGGTCAGCCAGTGGATATTATTTTGCTTTTGTTGTTGTGACAAAGTCTTACCTGTTAAAACGGTTTTTATTCCAGACAATAAGTGTTAATTCTGACCTTTTCTCCACCGTTTTGCAGTATTTTTCTCACTCTTCCTCGTTGAGCTTCCTTTTTAAAGCCTTGAGGTTGGCGTTAAGCTCTTTAACTTCCAATCGAGACTCCCGTGCTATATCTCGCATGTCCTTAACGCGCTTTGAAATAAGAAAAATAAATATTGGTACTAGTATCCATAACAAAGCAATAGCTAAGTAGGCCAACCCACCTATAATACCGATGCCAGCGAAAAGCGTGTCTTCCATAGAGTTAGTCTCCTTTGATTCAACCTTTTAATATTTATCCTATAAAAATAATACTCTATTGCTAACTCTATAAAGTCTAGTCTTTCAATGCCTGAATAGATTTTTGAGTCTTACTTAGGTTTTCAGCCAAGGCATCGAGTAATTTTTGATACTCCGCCGACTTCTCACCCAGCTCAGTGCGTTTTACCACAGTTGCCAGTTCTTCATCTTCCTGCAGACACTTATCTAAAATGGCGTTTCTAGAATTCGCAGAGAAAAACTGAGTAAGTTCCCCTTCTATTTTGTGCAGGAGTTCTTTATCAGGGTCAGGTTTAGCCGGTAGCTCGCCTAAGTCTTTAACTACATTCTCAAATGGCTCAATATAGGAAGATCTCTCGTTGGCAATATCATTAAGCTTACTGGCGAGGCTATCATCCCCAACCACTTCCGCTATCTCCCGGTAGTAATCCGTTGTCTCAATGACTAACTTCAGAATTTCTATACTATCGGCCTGATTATCTGTGCGTAATATCGACATTTTAATCCTTGTTTTCGTTAAGCAGTGGCATATCACCTACAACAGCTTCAATAGCCTTAGGTATTACCTCGAAGTTGGCCGGTGTATCGGTTTTAAATTCGCCGTCGGCCTGAATGCGCTTCGGCCTGGAGGTTTTAATGCTAATATTTTGGGCTTTTTTACAGACCACCCGCTCTGCCTTTTGCAAACTGCCGTTACGAAAATTGACTCCCAGTAATAACAACCGCCACCACCGTATTGGTTTCAAGCAAAATAAGTTCAACTGCCCATCCAGCAGTGTAGAGTCATCATCGACAATATTTCCGCCACCGTAGTAACGACCGTTACCTACCGCTAGGTGAATTGCCCTTACAGACGCCTTCCAGCCATCAGCTTCTATTTGAACTTTAAAACTCTTGTTGCGCTTCATGACACTGGTAAATGCGCCCAAATACGCAAACACGCCAAAGTACTTCTTCATTTCTGACGTCAGCTCGCGGGTTACCTCTACGCCTAAACCAACATGAGCAACATTCACAAAATAGCTATTATTCACCTTTGCCAAGTTTATGCGTTCTCGCTTGTCATTAACAATAGCCTGAGCGGCTGCAACAACGTCATGCGAAATACCAAGCGAGCGCGCCAAGTCGTTAGCTGTTCCCATCGGTAAAATGGCCAAGGTTTGCTCGCTTTTATAGATTGACTCCAACGCTGAACTGATGGTTCCATCGCCCCCGGCAACAATCACCACTCCTTTTTTCTCACGGTAATTTTCAATGCATGAGGCCATATGAGACGGACTTTCAGTGACGCAAACCTCAACCTCAATGCCGGAGTTTCTGAGCAAGTCGGTGGCTTCAGTTAACTCCTCGGAATGACCATTACGGCTCTTCGGGTTGATAACTAACAACGCATGCTGCAATGCTTTACCTCTTCGTGTTATGCACTGCGTTAAATATAAGAGGTTTATTCCAAGGCTTCAAAGCACTGACGGAATATTTACGTTGCTGGGCAGGGTGACAGATGTGTTAAGCAAAAAGTCACACAAGAATTAGTTGTGAGTTCCTTACCGGGACTCAGAAAGTCTCTGGGGGGAACTCGTGCTCTCTCCTTAAAAAGCAAAAACTTACCCATCGATATACATTTACTATATTTCTTTACGTTCTCTTAAATGTGAAAGTATGACTTTCTACTTTTTTAAATTCCCCAGGAAACCCATTTCCTCCATCGACTCCCCCGAAAGACGTCATGCTACCGAAGTACGGAGATACAAATAGGCCACTCTCATTATTGAAGCTACTCTGCAAAATAATAAAAGTCCCAAATTTAGTCCCCCTCACCTCCTCTGGATTTATTTCTTTTAGAGTCTCCGGTAATTCTTCTTTGGGTATTACGACAACCTCTTCAGATTCAATATCTAACGACTTAACTGCTTGCTCTATGCCTGGTATATTAAAAGCGGTTGTATCAGGGTGCTCAACACATCCAGTTAATAAAAGTAGCAAAGCAGGGACGAAATACCTATTCATTAATCTCTCCCCTGAGGGTTTACATTTGTATACTGCGTCTGCTCCTTTTCACTCTAGCGGATGCGCAATATCTGGTTGTTGTTATGTAATTCACATTAAATGAGTTACACGCTGAGTACAACAAAAGGCCATGTACAACTACTTACACTCCCTTACTAATCCCCCATTTCCCTCAAACTAATAACCCAGTAAAATCCCCTAATCATTCAACGCAGGAATTAACGAATCAGCGTATGAAAACCAATTTAATTACCCTTGGCGGTTATGAAAAGTTGCAGCAGGAACTCGAGCACCTTTGGCGGGTGGAGCGGCGTGAAACCGTGGAGAAGGTGTCGTGGGCGGCGAGTCTTGGTGATAGGTCAGAGAACGCAGACTATAAATACAATAAGCAGAAGCTGCGTAAAATTGATGGTCGTATTCGCTATTTAACCAAGCGTCTGGAGCAGGTGAAGGTTGTGTATTATTCGCCGCAACAGGACGGTAAGGTGTTTTTTGGTGCCTGGGTGGAAATTGAGGACGAAGACGAGAACGTTCGCGCCTTTCAAATTGTTGGCCCGGACGAGATTTATGATCGCAAAGACGCAGTGTCTATCGACTCGCCCATGGCGCGCGCTCTGCTGAAAAAGCAGGTGGACGATGAGGCGGAGGTTAACACGCCGCAGGGCACCAAGACTTGGTTTATTAATAAGATAAGTTACCAACAGCCCGCGTAGTCAATTCGTGATAGTATTCGTCCCCATTATTTGTCGTAACGTTTTAAAACCAAGAGATGTACTATGAGCCAGATACCGCAATTACTTGCTAATGAACTGAAGGTCGACGAGCGTCAGATTGCCGCTGTTATCCAGTTGCTGGACGAAGGCTCGACGGTGCCTTTTATTGCCCGTTACCGTAAAGAGGTCACCGGCGGTTTAGACGACACGCAATTACGTCAGCTGCACCAGCGTCTGAACTACCTGCGCGAGCTGGACGACCGCCGTCAGGTAATACTGAAGTCGATTGACGAGCAAGGCAAATTAACCGACGAACTGGCTCAGAGTATTAAAACCGCCGATTCGAAAACCGAGCTGGAAGATTTATACCTGCCCTACAAGCCTAAGCGCCGCACTAAAGGCCAAATTGCTATTGAAGCGGGCATTGAGCCGCTGGCGGATTTACTGTGGAAAGACCCAACTCAGAGCCCTGAACAAGCGGCCGCTGACTACGTTGACGCTGACAAAGGCTTTGCTGACGCTAAAGCGGTATTAGACGGTGCCCGCGCCATTTTAATGGAGCGCTTTGCCGAACAGGCGGAGTTGCTGAAGCGTTTGCGTTCACACTTGTGGCAGAACGCGCACTTAACCAGCACAGTTGCTGCGGGTAAAGAGAAAGAAGGCGCTAAATTCCGCGACTACTTTGAGTTTTCTGAACTGTTTAAGACCATTCCTTCGCACCGCACGTTGGCGTTGCTGCGCGGTCGTAATGAAGGTTTTTTGCAGCTTTCTATGGACGCTGACCCGGGCAGTGAAGACAAAACCTCCGGCTCGCACTGCGAAGTCATTATTGCTGACTTCCTGAACTTTGAGCACAAAGGTCGTGCTGCCGATGACTGGCTGCGTCAGGTTATTCAATGGACATGGCGGGTGAAGCTGTCGCTGCATATGGAAACTGAACTTATGGCTCGTGTGCGTGAGCGTGCCGAGGAAGCGGCCATTCAGGTATTTGCCAGCAACTTAAAAGACTTACTGATGGCGGCGCCTGCCGGTGCGAAAACCACTATGGGCTTAGACCCGGGCGTTCGTACGGGTGTTAAAGTTGCGGTAGTGGATGAAACCGGTAAAGCAGTCGCTACCAATACAGTTTTTCCGTTTCAGCCGCAAAACCAAATGGATAAAGCCATGCGTACGCTGGCCACCTTGTGCAAACAGTACAAGGTCGAGCTCATTAGTATTGGTAACGGCACTCACTCGCGCGAGACCGACAAAATGGTCGGTGACATGCTCAAGCAGCACAGCGACATTAAAGCCACAAAGGTTATAGTGAACGAGGCTGGTGCGTCGGTTTACTCAGCGTCTGAGCAGGCGGCGCAGGAATTTCCGGATATGGACGTATCACTGCGTGGCGCGGTGTCTATCGCCCGCCGCTTACAAGATCCGCTAGCCGAGCTGGTTAAAATTGAGCCTAAATCGATTGGTGTGGGCCAGTACCAGCACGACGTTAGCCAGTCACAACTGGCTCATAGCCTGGATGCAGTGGTTGAGGACTGTGTAAACGCGGTAGGTGTGGATGCCAACATGGCTTCTGCGGCTTTGCTTCAGCGCGTTTCAGGTTTGTCGAAAACGCTAGCGAAAAACATTGTCGATTACCGCGACGCCAACGGTGCCTTTGCTAACCGTAAACAGTTACTCGATGTGCCGCGCATGGGACCAAAAGCCTTTGAACAGGCGGCAGGTTTTATGCGCATTAATAATGGCGAACAGCCGTTAGATGCCTCGGCGGTTCACCCGGAAGCCTATTCGGTGGTAGAACGCATGGCAAAAGCGAATGAGCTGCCGGTACAAGAGCTGATTGGCAACCATTCATTGGTTAAAAGCCTCAATGCCGCCGACTACACCGACGAGCGCTTCGGTCTGCCAACAGTAACGGACATTTTGGCTGAACTGGAAAAACCGGGCCGCGACCCTCGCCCTGAGTTTAAAACCGCGGAATTTAAAGAAGGCGTTGAGAAAGTCAGTGATCTGAAGCCCGGCATGTTACTGGAAGGTGTGGTAACTAACGTGGCGAACTTTGGCGCCTTTGTGGATGTTGGCGTGCATCAGGACGGCCTGGTTCACATTTCAGCACTGGCCGATAAGTTTGTCAGCGACCCCCGCGAAGTGGTTAAAGCCGGCGACATTGTTAAGGTAAAAGTGCTGGAAGTGGATATTGAGCGTAAGCGTATTGGTTTAACCATGCGTTTAAGCGATGAAGCGCCGGCCAACACCTCAGCTGACAAGCCTAAAACGAAAGCCGGTAACGGACCTAAGAAAAAACCTTCCGGTAGTAGTGGTCGTGCGCCACAGCCACAAAACTCGGCTATGGGTAGCGCATTGGCAGATGCCTTTGCAAAAGCGAAGAAAAATTAAAACGGGATAGAGAGGCGTTAAGCAGTAGCGCTGAATGAGTCCACGGATGGACGAACACGCTTATCGTAGAAAGAGGCTATCATCTCGCCACGCTCCGGCGATGACAGAGTCTTTTTGCTCTGTTCGGCAGGTGCTGCGGCGTCGACGCCATTTGACTGGCTATCACCTTCGCCTTTGTTTGCACCTTCCAGACTTTTGTTAAACGGCGCATTAATACTAATGTCCGGGTTTGGCTCTTCGCCCTCTTCACCATCCTGGCCGGACTCAATTTGCATCTGAGCTAACTCAGCCCGCGCCTGAGTTGCTTTATTGGTTGCTTCAGACGCTATTGCTCTGTCTGCCGGTGAAGGTTGCGCCGGTGCCATAGCTGCACGACGAACCACCTGCATTTTCTGGATAGTGGCTTGTGGGTCACCATTAACCGGGCTAACGTCTATCTGAACTTCACCGCCAACAGCATAAGACTTGCCATCGGGTCCTCGCTCATATTCGTACGAAGGTGAGCTGGCATACTGACCACCAACGGCAGCGTGAGCTTGTTCGTGCACACGAACTTCCTGGTCACGGCTTTTCAGTTCATCGACTTTCTCAATTTCTTCTTCACTGAGTTTTTGCTGATTTTTTTCAGCTTCATCGGTGACTTCCTTGCTGGCTTTGTCGGTGGCTGTTTTGTCGTCACCTTTGCCATCACTCTTGCCGTCGGCTTTTCGGTCGGCCTGAGTATTCGGTTTATTACTGGATTGGTCAGATTTGGCAGGTTCTTTCACCAGCGGCCGCTCGAAATTATCCCTGTTCATCGACTCCGCAGGTGGAGCCGACGTTACAGGAATAGGCGGTAACGCTGGTGAGATATTCATGTTAGAACATTAAGCGTTGGTATCGATCATTGTGCCCAACACTTCGTCAGCAGTTTCTACTGTACGAGTGTTTGCTTCAAAATTGGTCTGCCCCTGATTCAGAGAAACAAGAGAGTCCGTTGTGCTTGTAGCCGTTACGCTTTGGCTCGTTTCAGATGCGGATTCTGTCGCTGTCTGAGCACCATTAACATTGGCATTGTCCTGCTGCTGAACGTCATTACGCCCAGATGCAGAAGCTGAAGCAATTTCCTGGCTAGCCTGAGAAACTTGCTGGTTTGCACGTTGCACACCTTGCAAGCCTGAATTCATTGCTGCACCAATTTCCATAGTCACTCCTAATCACGCGCTGCGCGTGTTACTGCGAATGTACTTGTCAGTATCGGTCATATTTTAAACATTTTCAAGTACTGACAAGTACCGTTCATCGCAATTTTCAGCCGGCTTTATGCGTGTTGCTGAATCTGGTTCAGCAAGGCTTTCCATGAGCGTTTCTGCACTTCTAAGGCTTCTTTCATTTCATCGACCTGCTTTTTCAGCACGTCAATATCATGGTTCACATGCTCTTTTAACGCTTGTGTTTTCGTGTCCAAAAGCTTTTTACGAGCCTGATAGTAAGCCTTCAAATGCTGACCCATTTGATCATAGTGCTCCTGAGCCCTTTCAAACAGCGAATCCGGTGCTGCTTTAGCTTTCTGCTGAGCGCGTTTTAACTGCATTTGCAGTTTCGCCCGCTCTACCTGATACGGCGAGCTACGCTTTAAGTTTTTCGCCAGACCCAGCCATTTACTGGCAACAATCAGCCATTTGGTCGGGTCAAAATGCCACCAGCGAATGCCGTTACGATAGTCCGCAGCAAAAATGTGGTGATAATTATGGTAGCCCTCGCCAAAGGTTAAAAAAGCCAGCACGCCGTTGTCGCGTGCGGTATTTTTGTCGGTATAAGGTTGTTTACCCCAAATGTGCGCCAGCGAGTTAATAAAGAAGGTAGTGTGGTGGTTCAGCACCAGGCGCAGTACGCCGATAACCAGTAACCCGGCCCATACGTCGCCCAGCATAAAGCCAGCGGCAATTGGCCAGCCAAAGTTCACAAATAAGGTCAGCGGCAGGTAATACTTGTGCTGCCACATAACAATTGGGTCTTTCTGTAAGTCCTGAACATTGTCGTAGTCGGTATAACGACTGGCCTGATATTCACGGATCATCCAGCCTATGTGCGAGTACCAGAACCCTCGCTTAGCGGAATACGGGTCTTTGTCGTTGTCATCAACATGTTTGTGATGTTCACGATGATCAGAAGACCAGTGAAGCGCACTGTTTTGCAGTGCGACAGCACCACCAATAGCAAAAATAAAGCGAATTACGGGGTTGGCATCGTAAGTACGGTGCGCCCATAAGCGGTGGTAGCCCGCGGTAATCGATAGCCCGGCGAAACACGCCGTGCCTAACATAACCCACCAAAATGCGGCGCCAATACCTACGCTGTACGCGTATAAAGGCACGCCAACAAGGGCGACGATAAAAGTAATGGCAAAAACTAAGGTGTTTAACCAGATAATGGGGGGCTTTTCAGAAATCTGTTGCATGCATATAACCTAAAACAATCAAATAAAGGCAGGTGACAAAACAGCGTACACCTGTTCGCTGAATGTACGTGTTTCTCGGTCAAATTACAAGCGGTAAAAGTGTAAAAAGCTGTGTTATCATTCTTTACACACACGCATAAATAAACGAACACTATGGCCGGAATTCGCGCAAAGCAGAAAGAGAAAACCCGACAGGCGTTAATTAACGCGGCAATGAACCAATTAAGCGCCGAAAACGGGTTCTCCAGCTTAAGCTTACGCGAAGTGGCACGCGAAGCCGGTATTGCCCCTACGTCTTTCTACAGACACTTTCGTGACATGGATGAGTTAGGACTCACTTTGGTTGATGAGTGCGGTCTGGCATTACGTCAGTTGCTTCGTCAGGCGCGCCAGAGAATCGAGTCCGGCGGTTCCATTATTAGGGTATCCATTGAAACCTTTATGCAATTTGTGGCGGACAATACTGCGACCTTCCGGCTGTTGTTGCAGGAACGTTCCGGCCGCTCGCGCAGTTTCCGTTTAGCCGTAGTGCGCGAAATTGATCACTTTAAAGCAGAGCTGGAGGACTACTTAGTAAATGAGCAGTCCTTTACCCGAGAGCTGGCCGAACTGCAATCCGATACCATAGCTAAAATTGTATTCAGCGCCGGGGCCGACTGCTTCGATGTTGATGAAGAAGAACGCGAAATTATTACCGAGAAAACAATTCAGCAAGTTCGCCTGGTTGCCAGAGGCGCCGAAGCGACTCGCCGATTATTAAAACGAGAGTCATAGAAAAACAACTTTAAACAGACAGAACACTGGAGACTTATATGCTTTTACGTGCTGTAAGCGGTATGGCATTGGCAGTTTGGGCGGTTAATTTAGACGCCCGCGAAATGTCGCTAATAGATACCGTAACCACCAAAGCCATTCGTTCAGCTCAATTATCGCCGGATGGGCAATTCACGGCTGTTATCCGCTCTACGCCCCGTACTCCGTACGAAGACGACGACGGTTCCAGCTACCGTGAGTTAGTACTTATTAACGCTGATGGCGAAGAAACTTCTTACCTGAGCAAAGATAAAAAGTTCAGCCGGGTCAGTTTTGGGCCACAAAGCGAGTACCTGTACTTTACCGCTAAAGAAGAAGGTGACGAGTACCAGGAATTATATCGCATGCCAGTACGCGGAGGCGGTGTTCAGTCAGTCTTTGAATTTGAAGGTAACATTGGCAGCTACGCACTGAGCGATGACGGTGAGCAACTGGTCTTTTTATCTTCAGGCGCAAAGGACAGTGACAAGAAAAAGCTTTCGAAAAAGGGCTTTAAAGCTGAAGTGTACGAAGAAGATTTAACCTACACTCAGGTTTACCATGTTTCTCTGGGTGACGAAGAGGCAGAAGCCAAAGCGGTTACCGCCGAAGACCAGCACGCGCTTTCGGTTAGCTTCCACCCGAATAACGAACAGTTACTGGTTCGTACCGCACCAACTTCGCTTATTGACGACAACTACATGAGCAGCCAGTATCATTTGATTGGTCTGGATGGCGAAGTTGTTAATTCGTTCGAAAGCGAAGGCAAACTGGGGCGTGCTGAATTTTCGCCGGATGGTCGTTATCTGGCTATGATCCGCGCGGCGGACTACAACGACCCGTCTGCCGGCACTTTATTTGTTTATGACACCCGCGAACAAGAGCACCGCAATGTTCTGCCGGACTACAAAGGCTCTATCAAGGACTTTAGCTGGCGGACGGATGAAGAAATTGTCTGGTTAGGCCATCGCGGCACGGAGTCAGAAGTTCAGGCGTTGACGCTTAAATTCCTGGAAAGCCGTAGCCTGTTAGAAACTGGCGAAGCCATTTTCACCAGCCTGGACGGCGAAGCGGGCAAATCAGAATTTGTGCTGACGGGTCATCGCCCCAGCCATCCAAACGAAGCCTTTAAGTACAGCAATGGCCGCCTGGAGCGTTTAACGGATTCTAACCCCTGGTTGGCAGATGTTGAAATGCCGCGTCAGGAAACCATGACCTACGAAGCTCGTGACGGGCTGAAGCTGGAAGGCATTGTGGTTTATCCGACAGACTACGAAGAAGGCAAACGCTATCCGTTAATGATGGTGATTCACGGTGGTCCTGAGTCGCACTACAGCAACGGCTGGTTAGACCGTTATGGTTCGCCGGTTAAGCACGCTGCCGCCAAAGGTTATGCGCTGTTCTTCCCGAACTACCGCGGCAGCACCGGACGCGGTGTTGAATTCTCCAAACTGGGTCAGAACGACTACGCAGGTAAAGAGTTCGATGACATTGTCGATGCTAAAAAACACCTCGTTGATATCGGCTTGGCGGATGAGTCAAGCGTCGGTATTACCGGCGGCTCTTATGGCGGCTTTGCATCAGCCTGGGGGGCAACAGCGCAAACCGAACACTTTGCTGCCAGCGTCATGTTTGTCGGTATCAGCAACAACTTATCTAAGTTTGGTACCACTGACATTGCGAAAGAAATGCACGCGGTACACGCGCGCAGCTACCCATGGGACAAGTGGGAATGGTACTTAGAGCGCAGCCCAATTTTCCACGCAGAAAAGGCCCGCACGCCAATTCTTATCATGCACGGTAAAGAAGACACCCGTGTACACCCTTCTCAGTCAATGGAGCTTTACCGTTACCTCAAGACTCACGGTAACGTGCCGGTTCGCTTAGTGCTTTACCCCGGCGAAGGCCACGGTAACCGTAAAGTTGCAGCACAGCTGGACTACAGCATGCGCCTAATGCGCTGGATGGATAGCTTCCTGGTTGAGAAAGCCGAAGAGAAACCATCGTTTGAGCTGCCACACGCTGAGCAGCTGAAGTAAGAATACCTCTAATAAAAAGCCGGGAGCTATGAAGCGTCCCGGCTTTTTTGTTCCTTCAACTTCTTTATTTACCGGCGACAGCTCGCCAGATTTCTTTCCAGCCTGGTTCTTTACCATAGTACTGAATGCCCATGGCGAATAAACGCCCGGCAACACTACGCATCCAATATACGAAGGCCGCCAGCAATACCAGGCTCAGCAACCACTCCCATACTGCAACGTCTGTTTGCAGCAAGCGCGCAGGCATCATTGCGAATGAACTGATCGGAATAATGCTCATCACCGTTGCGATGGTGGAGTCTGGCTCACCAATCACACTGAAGCTTAAAAACACCGGCAACAGCGGTACCAGCATTACGGTACTGCGGGACGAGTGATTCGGGTCATCAATGGTTGCCGAAAAGCCAGCCAGCATGGCGTTGATTAAAACTGTTCCCAGCACCACAAAGATAATACTGAGCAGAGTCGTTCCCACGCCCCAATCCAGGCCCGAACCACCGTCTTCTGAAAAGGCGGCAATCACCATGCTCACGCCCAGAATCATTAATCCAATAAAGGTCATGGATTTAATACTGTGCAGCGTAATACCTATGATTTTTCCGTCCATCCACTGCGTAGGCGTCACAATCGTCAGCAACTGTTCCGTCACACGTTGCTGCTTCTCGGCAGTAATCGACATCATCATCAATCCAAAACCGGTGAAAACACCGACCATGATCACCATCAGCAACATGGTGGCGGAAGCGTCGCTGGCATCGTCTATCGAAGCGTCTTCGCTTTCTTCAATAGCAAAGGTTATGTCGGGTTTCTCATTAATGACTGTGCGCTCTTCCGGCGTCAGTGACAGTTGTTGAATACGAAGAGTCTGCAACTGCTCCTGCAGCTCGCTGCGTAACTCCTGCTGCCAGCTTTGGGACTTCTTCACCCAAACCTTAGCGGTTAACTCGGGTGTAATCACAATCAAGGTGTCTAAGTCTTCCGGTAGCTGCGTTTGCCACTTTTCCACTTCCATGGTGCCGGCGCTACGAAGGGTTAAGTCTTTTGGCGCCTTGAATTCCCACGCCTGCGGCTTACCTTCCTGATAGAAAATAGCGCCCTGGTATTCATCGGAAAAAATTTGGGTAATAGCTCCCCAACCAGCACTCACCGCAAAAATCACCACTAAAAGCGCAATGGAAAACAGCTCCTGCTTCCACTTAAAAAAGCGTTTGAATTCCCACCAGGCAATAGCTTTTAACTGTTGTAAGTAACTGACTTTCATGACTGCACCTCCCCGGTTTGCTTACGTATCGTGTCCAGGTACAAGTCATGTAACCCCGGCTGAATAGGTGCAAAAGCCTTTATCGGCACCTGCTGTGCTAGCTGCGGCCACAACTGCTCAATATCGGCGTCCTTGTTAAACGTCAGTTCAACCTGCTCGTCGTTTACTTTATGAACTGAATCGACCTGTTCCACTGCCGCCCAGTTTTCCATTGCAAGCTGGGCATTGGTGGTCACCCGGTAAACCGGTTCCGGTAGTAAAGTATTGCGAATTTCCTGAAGGCTTCCCTGCGCAACAGCCTGGCCTTTATTCATTAACAGCATGGTATCGGCTAAACGTTCTACCAATGCCATCTGGTGCGCACTCAGCACCACGGTTTTGCCGCGCTCGCGCAGCTCACTAAGTACCGTCAGCACATGTTCCTGATTCACCGGATCCAAACCTGAAAACGGCTCGTCAAGAATCACCAACTGTGGGTCATGCAGCAAGGTGGCTATAAGCTGCACTTTTTGCTGGTTACCTTTAGACATCTGACGCAACGGCTCGTCTTTACGATCCGTCAGTTCAAACCGTGCCAGCCAGCTGTCAATATCGCCACGTATGTCGCTCAGCTTCAGTCCGCGCAGACTGGCAATGTAATTAAGGTTATCGAGAATGGAGCGGTCCTGATACAAGCCACGGTCTTCGGGTAAGTAAGCAAAGTCGTGGTAAGTCAGGTCTATGGTTTGACCGTTGTTCTCAACCACAATTTCGCCTTGGTCGGGGTGCGTCAAACCAACCAGCATACGAACTAAAGAGGATTTACCGGCACCATTGGGACCAAGCAGAGCCTGAATTTTTCCGGGTTGAATATCGAGTGATATTGCATCTACCGCCGTAACCGTGCGATAGCGCTTAGTGACATTATTAACTGAAAGGCGCATGTTGTTTTTCTGTTATTAGAATGTGGCGCCTATCTTAGAAACACAAAGGGCCCGTAACAAGTGTTACGAGCCCTTTAATTTGTTTCAAACTGTGACTTTACAGTTGCGGGCCTGCCGCTACCAGCGCTTTACCGTTATCGGTGTCGGTAAACTTCTCGAAGTTAGCAACGAAACGCTCAGCCAGGTCTTTGGCTCGCACATCCCACTCACCTGCGTCTTCGTAGGTGTTACGCGGGTCTAAGATGCTGCTGTCTTCAACGCCGGCTAACTGAGTTGGCATCGCTAAGTTGAAGTATGGCAGTTCGACAAATTCCGCGTCTTCAATCGAGCCGTCTAAAATAGAGTCGATGATAGCGCGGGTCGCTTTAATAGAGATACGCTTGCCGGTACCGTTCCAGCCAGTGTTAACCAGGTAAGCTTCTGCGCCAGCCGCTTCCATACGCTTCACTAATACTTCCGCGTACTGAGTTGGGTGCAGACTTAAGAACGCCGCGCCAAAACAACTGGAGAACGTTGGCGTAGGCTCGGTTACACCGCGCTCGGTGCCTGCTAATTTGGCGGTAAAGCCAGATAAGAAATGGTACTGCGCCTGCTCTTTAGTCAGCTTAGACACCGGAGGCAATACGCCAAAGGCGTCAGCCGTCAGGAAAATCACCTTTTTCGCGTGACCCGCTTTAGACACCGGCTTCACAATGTTTTCTATGTGATGAATTGGGTAAGAAACACGCGTGTTTTCTGTTTTTGAGTTGTCGTCGAAATCAACAACACCATTTTCATCAACAGCAACATTTTCCAGCAGAGCGTCACGGCGAATGGCGTTATAAATATCCGGTTCAGCTTCTTTCGACAGGTTAATGGTTTTCGCGTAACAACCACCTTCAAAGTTGAAGACACCGTCGTCGTCCCAACCGTGCTCGTCGTCACCAATCAGTGCGCGTTTCGGGTCAGTCGACAACGTCGTTTTACCTGTGCCTGACAAGCCAAAGAAAATAGCCACATCGCCTTTTTCATCGACGTTGGCAGAGCAGTGCATAGAAGCAATACCTTTAAGCGGCAGGAAGTAGTTCATCATTGAGAACATACCTTTCTTCATTTCGCCGCCATACCAGGTGCCGCCAATCAACTGAATTTTTTCAGTTAAGTTAAACGCCACAAAGTTTTCAGAATTCAGCTCTTGTTCTTGCCACTTAGGATTAATGCACTTTGCGCCATTCATGACCACGAAGTCTGGTTCAAAATTTTCCAGCTCTTCTTCGCTTGGGCGAATGAACATGTTTTTTACAAAATGTGCCTGCCATGCCACTTCAGTAATGAAGCGAACCGCAAGACGTGTATCTTCGTTAGCACCGCAATAGGTGTCAACCACAAACAGACGTTTGTGCGACAACTGCTCAGTAACCAAACCTTTCAGTTCATTCCAGGTTTCAGTCGACAATGGTTTGTTGTCGTTCTTGCCCTGGTCAGCCCACCAGACGGTATCGCGAGTCGTGTCGTCGCGAACAATGTATTTGTCTTTGGGGGAACGTCCGGTAAAAATTCCTGTATCAACAGCAACCGCTCCAAGGTCCGTTACCGTTCCTTTTTCATAACCTTGCAGGTCATCGCGAGTTTCTTCTTTGAACAGCAGGTCATAGGACGGATTATGGACGATTTCTTCGACATCGGTGATGCCGTAGCGGCTCAGATCCAGATTTGGCATGACGTAAGGCTCCTGAGATTACGGTCTTGTTCGTTAACGTTAACAGCAGTAGCACCGCGCAAAGCATCCTGTTTTGCTGCTGGTTTACTGGTCAATTTTCAGGCCGCGAATGTTAACCCGATTCAGGTAAAAAAGATAGAGCAAAATTTTGTCAGTTCGATAGAATGCCCGCCTGACTTAAGCAAGCAGCAGTGGGTTTCTGATCATTTATGCGTGATTCTTTTCACAGCCGAATTGGCTTTATACTAGCAGCCGCGGGCTCGGCCGTTGGTCTGGGCAACATTTGGGGCTTTCCGACACAAGTGGCAAACCACGGTGGCGGCGCCTTCCTGCTGGTCTATCTTTGCGTAATCTTTATACTTGCCATACCCGCCTTATACAGTGAAATGCTTATTGGGCACAGCGCTCAGGCGAATCCGGTTCGCTCATTAACGCAGCTATCTGAAGGTCGCGCCCGCCCCATTGGTCGCCTAATGGGTTACCTGAATGTACTGGGCTCGTGCTTAATGCTGAGCTTTTACCACGTGGTTGCCGGCTGGATGTTGGTTCACGCTCTGGGCTTTTTGGCACGCGGTTTTGGCATTGAAGTTGCCGCCGAATTTTTGCTTAATAGCTCACTAACCCGCGACTTAATTTTTACCGCTGTATTTTTGCTGGCCACAGCTTATGTGGTTTTTCAGGGGGTGGAAAAAGGCATTGAACGCTGGTCGAAACGGCTGATGCCAACCCTGGTTGTTTTACTGGTTGCCCTTATTGCTTACATGCTGACGTTACCCGGGGCTGACGAAGGGCTGCAGAAATACTTAGTGCCCGACTTCAGCCTCATGACCGACACCAGCATTTTGGTTGCGGCTATGGGCCAGGCCTTCTTCTCGCTTTCTATTGGCCTGGGCGGCATGATGATTTACGGCTCTTACCTGAAGCCTGGTGCTAATTTAGGCCGCTTAAGTTTATCCGTAGCTGCGCTGGACACCTTTATTGCGTTCTTAGCTGGCCTGCTCATTATTCCCGCTTTATACGCTGGTATTCATCTGGGCGTTAATGTCGGTGAAGGTTCCCAGCTTATTGGCGAAGGCCAGCTCATTTTTGCGGTATTGCCAGAGCTCTTTAACAGCATGGGCGTAGCCGGACCTTTCGTTGCTTTCGCATTCTTTATCTTACTCAGTATCGCCGCTTTGACTTCAACCATTGCTCAGGCCGAAGTCCCGGTCTCTTACTGCATTGAAGAACGTGAGCTAAAACGCCCTGCGGCAACGGCTTTATCACTGGGGGTTATCGCAACCTTCTCGCTGTTATTAATCTTGTTTTTTGAGCCGCTGTTTGGCTGGGTTGTCACGGCAGTTACTCAGTTTCAGTTGCCGCTGTCAGGGTTATTCTACTTGCTGGTGGTCGGTTGGTTATGGCACCGCAGCAACCACTTAAAAGCTATTGCTGCGGGAAGTCTCGGTTTAACTTTATTACGCTGGCATATTCGTTATTTATGCCCGGTGCTAATGAGCATTGTGTTTTATCACGTCGCTTTTAGTTAAACCAAGTTAACTTTTACCGGGACGTTTTCCGGAAAATTTTTGCCCTAATGCTGACGCCACCCGGGCGTCAGTGAATCCGGAAACGTCGCCGCCGTGTAAAGCGACCTCTTTCACCAGCGACGAAGAAATAAACGAGTTTTCCTCTGCCGGTGTTAAAAAGACACTTTCCAGGTTCGGGTCTAAACGCCGGTTCATGTTGGCTAACTGGAACTCATATTCAAAGTCTGAAACCGCCCGTAACCCTCGAATCAGCACCGTTGCATCGTACTCATGCGCAAAGTCCACCAATAACCCGGAAAAGCCTACGACGGTGACATTATCGAGGTCTTCAGTGACCTGCTGCGCTAATAAAACGCGTTCTTCCAGACTGAATAGTGGCTTCTTGCTCGGGCTTTCTGCAATACCCACCACAATTTCACTAAACAGAGTTGAAGCACGCTCAATTAAGTCGGCGTGGCCGTTTGTAATAGGATCAAAAGTCCCCGGATAAATTGCTCGGCGGTGCATAGCGTCTCCTAAACCGTGATTGAGCCATTCTTAATTTTCAATAAAGAGTACACGCAAGTGCACACTAAACAAAAGCCCGATATTCAAATTAAGGATGCGAGTTACGACTAACATCAGTAAACTAGAGGGTAATTTACGTTTTCAAATAGTGGAGTAAAAAGATGAGCTCAGCCTTTTATCAGCAATTGGCCGACCAACTGGCCGAAACCAAAGCCGAAGGCCTTTACAAGAAAGAACGTATTATCAGTTCGGACCAAAGCTCGGAAATTACGGTTAATGACCGCAAGGTACTCAACTTCTGCGCCAACAACTACTTAGGGCTGGCAAACCACCCGGACTTAATTAAAGCCGCCAAACAGGGCCTGGACGAGCATGGCTTTGGTACGGCTTCTGTCCGTTTTATTTGCGGCACTCAGGACATTCACAAAACGCTGGAACAAAAACTGAGCGAGTTTTTGGGCACTGAAGACACCATTTTGTACTCATCATGTTTTGATGCGAACGGTGGCTTATTCGAAACCCTAATGGGCCCGGAAGACGCTATTATTAGTGACGAGCTTAACCACGCCAGCATCATTGACGGTATTCGTCTGAGTAAGTCCAAGCGTTACCGCTACAAAAACAACAACCTGGAAGACTTGGAAGCACAGCTTAAACAAGCTGACGCGGACGGCGCACGCCACAAATTAATTGCTACCGACGGTGTGTTCTCTATGGACGGCGTTATTGCCAACTTAAAAGGCATTTGCGACCTGGCCGACAAATACGACGCGCTGGTGATGATGGACGACTGCCATGCCACTGGCTTCTTAGGTGAGAACGGTAAAGGTACGCATGAATACTGCGACGTGATGGGTCGTGTCGACATTATCACCGGCACCTTAGGTAAAGCTCTGGGCGGTGCATCTGGTGGTTACACTTCAGGCAAGAAAGAAGTGATTGACTGGTTACGCCAGCGCTCACGCCCTTATTTATTTTCTAACTCAGTAGCGCCAGCCATTGTGCAGGCATCGATTCGTGTACTGGATATGCTGGCCGAAGGCCATGAGCTGCGCAGCCAACTGTGGGAAAATGCCAGCTACTTCCGTGAGCAAATGACTAAAGCCGGCTTTACTTTGAGCGGCGCGGACCACGCTATTATTCCGGTCATGGTAGGCGACGCTAAACTGGCCTCAGAAATGTCAGACCGCCTGTTAGAAGAAGATATTTATGTGATCGGCTTTTCGTTCCCTGTCGTTCCTAAAGGCAAAGCCCGTATCCGCACACAAATGTCGGCGGCTCACACACGCGAACAACTGGATCGCACCATTGAAGCTTTTACCCGCATTGGTAAAGAGCTGGGTGTGATTTAAGGAGTAAAGAATGAAAGCTTTGTCAAAATTGCACGCAAAACCGGGCATCTGGATGACCGACGTTGAAAAGCCCGAGTGTGGCTACAACGATTTGCTGATTAAAATTAAGAAAACCGCCATTTGCGGAACCGACGTTCACATTTACAAATGGGACGACTGGTCGCAGAAAACCATTCCGGTGCCTATGGTAGTGGGTCACGAATACGTGGGTGAAGTTGCCGCTATGGGTGACGGTGTTCGCGGCTTTGAGATTGGTGACCGCGTTTCCGGCGAAGGCCACATTACTTGTGGTCACTGCCGTAATTGTCGTGCCGGCCGTCGTCATTTGTGCCGTAACACCTATGGCGTTGGCGTAAATCGCCCTGGCGCTTTCGCAGAATACTTAGCACTACCGGCTGAAAACGCCTTCAAACTGCCAGATGACGTCACTGACGAAATGGCGGCGGTATTCGACCCATTCGGCAATGCCGTTCACACCGCTCTGGCTTTTGACCTGGTGGGCGAAGACGTACTGATTACTGGCGCCGGCCCTATCGGCATTATGGCAGCAGCCGTTGCCCGTCATGTGGGCGCACGCCATGTGGTTATTACTGACGTAAATGAATACCGTCTAGACTTAGCTCGTAAAATGGGCGTTACCCGCGCAGTGGACGTTAGCAAAGAAAAACTGTCTGACGTCATGACTGAGCTCGGCATGAAGGAAGGCTTTGACGTGGGTCTGGAAATGTCAGGCGTACCGTCAGCGTTTTCACAAATGCTGGAAGCTATGAACCACGGCGGCAAGGTTGCCATGCTGGGCATTCCGCCAGAGAACGTCGCCATTGACTGGAATCAGGTCATTTTCAAAGGCCTGGTCATTAAAGGTATTTACGGTCGTGAAATGTTCGAAACCTGGTACAAAATGGCCAGTTTACTGCAGTCTGGACTGGATATTTCACCTATCTTGACGCACGAAATGCCCATAGATGACTTTGAAAAAGGCTTTGAAACCATGATTTCAGGCCAGTCTGGCAAAGTCATACTGAACTGGGACTAATAGGTAAATGAGCAATTATCAGCTAATGGAATTACCCATCGCCGTTGAGCATTGGCAAAATAACGAAGCGGTTTTTGTTGATATCCGTGACCCGCAGTCTTTTGCTGCGGGGCATATTCCGGGTTCTCAACACCTGGATAACAGCAACCTGCCGCAATTCCTGAACTCAGTTGATAAAAACCAAAAAGTGATTGTGGTTTGCTATCACGGCATTAGCAGTCAGGGCGCCGCTGACTACATAGCAGGCAACGGTTTCACCGATGTGCACAGCATGGACGGCGGCTATACGGCCTGGTCCATGTCTTTTCCTGAACACACTGAAAGGGCCTAAACCATGCGACGATTGCTCAGTAGCCGCGACTCAGACTGGATGCACAAGCTGTATCAGTATCTACGTCAGCAAGGCATGCCAGTCAGCGTTACTGAACGCGGTGAGCAATTGGAATTGTGGTTACACCAAAGCAGCTATGAAGCCGCTGCTAAGACATTAATTCAACAGTTTAAAAATAACCCGGAGCTAGCCGCTGAACCGGTACAGCAGAAGCCTGCCACGGCATCGCATTCAACCTCTTTGTCTTTTAGTTTACTGAAACAAAGTGGCTGGTTAACGCGTATTGTTGCGGTATTGACGTTGCTGGTATTTGCAGCCATTCAGATGTACCCGGAAACCATTCTGGATACGCTAAAAATCAGCATCTACTTTTCAGCTCTGCCTTATGAGCAGCCGTGGCGCTTTATTACCCCCGTACTCATGCACTTTACGGCGCTGCACCTGGTGTTTAACTTGTTCTGGTGGTGGTATCTGGGTGGACGAGTTGAGCGCTCTCTCGGGTTCTCCTGGTTACTGGCTCTGCTGTTATTTTGTGGCATTACAGCCAACGTTATTCAGTATTTATTTAATGGACCTAACTTTGGCGGCCTGTCAGGGGTGGTTTATGGCTTGCTTGGCTTTTGCTGGGTATACAGCTTTAACCGCCCAACCCCGCTTTATCTGCCACCGGGGCTTATTATCTTTATGCTGCTTTGGCTGGTCATTGGCTACACCGATATGTTGTGGGTCAATGTGGCCAACGAAGCGCACTTAGCCGGACTCATTTCCGGCTGCTTTGCCGGCTTTGTGGTGCGTTGGTTAAACCCTAAAATGCGGCAACTCTACTGATAAATGTATTTAGTGAAAATAACATCGCGGATAACCGGGTTACCCGTTTCCTGCTGCATGAGTTCCTGCGCTCGCTCCACACACTTTAAGCGCAACTGATCACGGCCTGTCATCGTCCTGACCTGACGTTCGGTTGCGGTACTTAAAATTGAGACAAAGGCATTGCGCAATAACGGCGCATGATGCTCAACCACACTAATGTAGCTGGGGTCTGGCACCATCACTTCAATGGCTACTCGAATAAACCCAAGCCGGTAATCATTACCTTCTTTCAGGTAATTCGTGGTGATGTCCGGTTCAAAACCATAGTAAGAGACATCCTGTGCTGAGGCAGAAGAAACACTGCTGCACCAAAGAAAAATACTTGCTACTACTGTTATCAGAAGTTTCATAGCCCTACCCGGCCCGATTGCTGTTCAATTAAATTCTCTCTGCTATCATAGCGACAGAGCTTAATAACGCCAACACAAATGACAACAGAGTTTTATCCAACACCCGCTTTTCCGGTTAGCGAAGCGCTGCAGTGGTCGCCCCCACAACAATTCGAGTTAACAGCTGAGCAGGCCGACTGGCTGCTTTACGAAGGTTCGTTAACGCAACGTCTGAAAGAAGTCGGTGGAAATTTTTCGGTAAAATTACTGGGGCAGCAGGTATTGGAACCTACCCCTGAAGAAAAGCAACGACTTAACCTTAACTGCAACGTGGTAGTTCGTGAAGTTCTACTATACTGTGATAAACAGCCGTGGGTTTTTGCCCGAAGTCTGTTTTCGCCAAGCGCGGAGCAAGCCGGTACGCTGAACTTACAGCAGCTTGGCAATCAGTCACTGGGTGAGTCCTTGTTTGCCCGCAGCGATTTACACTGCGGCGATATAGAAGTTGCAGTAGTTGATGGTGATCACCCTGTCGCACAATTGAACCAGCGATGGTTTCAAAAGGACCACGCGCTGCTTGGCAGACGAAGAATGTTTTCAACCGCGGGCGAACAGCTGCTGGTTAGTGAGATATTCCTTGAGCCGTCCTCACTGTATTCAGCGTCTGAAACTTTTCGTCGCAATAAAAGGAGTTAGCATGCAAAAGTTAGCCGCATTTTGGCAGTTAATGAGAGCAGCCCGTCCTATTGGCACCTATCTACTTGCCTGGCCCACTATTTGGGCACTGATGATAGCCGGTGCCGGCAACCCGCCCATGCGTATTGTGGTTATCTTCCTGCTGGGAACTTTTGTTATGCGGTCAGCCGGCTGCGTTATTAATGACTTTGCTGATCGTAACTTCGACGGCCATGTTCGCCGCACTCGTCAACGACCTATTCCGGCCGGTAAAATATCGGCAACGGAGGCCATGATAGGCTTTATTGCTCTATTAGCAATTGCCTTTGGTCTGGTCATGCAGCTTAATACCCAGACCGTTATGCTCAGCTTTTTTGCCGCTGGTGTCGCTGCGCTGTATCCATTTTGTAAACGCTGGACTCATCTGCCACAAGTGGTTCTCGGTATTGCCTTCAGTTTTGGTATTTTAATGGCCTTTACTGCACTGGAATCTGAGCAGTGGTTAATCGCCGGGCTATTATTCCTGACCAATGTTATCTGGACCGTAGCCTATGATACCGAGTACGCCATGGCTGACCGCGAGGACGACCTAAAAATTGGGCTGCAGAGCACCGCTATTTTATTCGGCCGGTTTGATCGCCTGTCCATTGGCCTTATGCAGTTAGTCTCTCTGGCGCTGCTGGCCTGGGTGCTTTATTTATTATCCGCCGAAATATGGGCCTGGCTGGGTTTAGCCGTGGTATTGCTTCTGTTCGGATACCAACATTGGCTGATACGGCACAGAGAGCCCGGAAAATGCTTCCAGGCTTTTCTGCATAACCACTATGTTGGCATGGTGTTCGCTATAGGTTTAGCGCTGCACTACTGGTTCTAGTCACTCTGTTTTTGTTCGTCATCGGTTGGTGCTTTTAACTGTTGAACAAAGTGCTCAACCGACTGGCGAATGGTCTGCAGTACCGGACCATCGATAAGCTCATCTACCTGATCGCTTAACTCACCTACCGGTTGCGCAGCAATTTGCTGACCGTCATCGTCAATTTCCACCAGGCCTTGCTGTTTTAAACTGGCAATCAAAGTCGACATGACTTTCTTGTCGTAAAATTCCGGCGCATCAATACCGTGAATTGAGCTTAAACGCTCAGCCAGTGTAATTGATTGCTTCTCCAGGTCGGCACGCATAATTGGCTGCGCCTGTTGCAACAGCTCCAGCACGATACAGTAACGTTGCAGAGTTTCACTGGCACTGTTAGCTAATAAGCGTAAACGATACCACTCGGCACTCTCGCGCTGCGCAATAGTACAGATACCGTCTTCCAGTGTGATCAGATTTTGCCGCGCCAGTTCCTCTGCTAAGGCTTCTGTCCACAAAGGCAGGTCATCCGCATTGTGGCTTAGGTATAACTCCGCCTTGAGCGAAGGATAAATTGCCTGAGTGCGTGCCGCTATCTCCGCTACGCTGACTTTCTTTTTCGCCATAATAATGGAAGCCACAATGCCCGGCACAACCATCATATGCAGTATATTATTGCGATAGTAAGTCATCGCAATGGCCGACATCCGCTCCAGTGAAATTACCTCACCCATGGTGTCACTAGTGACGGTGAACTTGTCTGTCCTGAGAGCCTGCTGCCATAATTCTTCCGGCGTTTCTTCAGGAACACTCACTAAATTGCTGTAGGGCACTTCACGCAGAACCCCCAGATACACTTCTAACTGCGCTAAAAGCTCTTCTTTTAATAACGCATGGTGCTCAGAGCTTAATAACGCCAAAGCGGTCAGGTTAACGCTGTTGGCGGCCGCTGAATCGTTGATACCCTGCATTACTTGCTCTGCTAAACCATTTACCACCGGGTTAAGCCAGTTAGGTCGCTCAGGCTCCTGCGCGCCACGGGTAACAGACTGATGCCAGGTGGGTGCCTTTTTGTCTAAATGGTGTTTCAGGTTGATGGGCTGCCCAAAAGTTACAAAACCCTGTCCAAAGTTCTTTAGTTTTGTCACGGTTTTCAGAATTTGAAATACCGACTCTTTCTCTTTGTCCTTACCTTTCAGCTCTTTCAGGTAAGTCGACACTTCCATAATGTGCTCATAGCCAAGGTACACGGGTACCAGCGACACAGGACGCTGCTGGTCTCGCAGCATGCCCTGAACGGTCATTGCCAGCATACCGGTTTTAGGCGGTAATAAGCGGCCGGTTCTGGAGCGGCCACCTTCGCTGAAGTATTCCACCGGGTAGCCTTTTTGAAACAACCAACACAAATATTCACGAAAAACGGCTGAATACAGTTTGTTACCCCGGAAGCTGCGGCGAATAAAGAACGCGCCACCACGGCGGAAAATCCCACCAACAGGAAAGAAGTTAAGGTTCACTCCTGCGGCAATATGCGGCGGTACCAGTCCCTCTTTATAAATCACATAACTCAGCAGTAAGTAATCCATGTGACTGCGGTGGCAAGGGACATAAATAATTTCATGCCCTTGTTGCGCCAACCTTCGGATAGTATCGCCACCTTTGACATGGATACCATTATAAATACGGTTCCACATCCAGGTCATAAAGCGGTCAAGTACACGAACTAAGGTCGAACTGTAATTCGCTGCAATTTCATCAATGTAAGATAAAGCACGCTTACGAGCTGCTTCTTCGCTGATTTTCTTGCCCCGGGCTTCATCTGCTACAGCCTTTTTTAAGGCAGGGGTATCAATCAGTGCTGCCATTAGTTCTTTTCTGTGACTTAACTTAGGACCGGCAACAGCGTGACGCATACGCACAAAGTGCACCCGTGCAACTCGCGCCAATTTATGGGCGATGCGCATATCGGTACCATGGTCATGTGCCATTGTGCCCAGACTGACAGCTCGCGAGAAACGAAGTAAAACCTGGCGACCAGAAAACAACACCAACCAAAACTTGCGCCAGTGGCCCGGGTTATCAAGGTCACCTGTCATAGCGTTACCGGCATTGGCTTCCTGCCCGGCCTGACGTCCCCAGAACACACCTGCAGGAACAAGCTGCACGTCGAGCTCTGCATTGTCTTTGTGTAAGGTCAGCAATTGATGAAATTCTGAAACGGTCTGCTCGGAGGTTTCTTCAGCAAACTCTTCGAGGAACATAATTCGGTCATAGCTTTTACCGTCAACCACTAAAGGCTCGGTCGGGTCAGGCAGGCCTCGTTTTGCTGCAGCTCTTTGTAAAATGGATAAGTCTGCTTTAGACGTTGAGCGCATGACATACACAATGGGCTTAGCAATTGTGGTTTCATGCTCTTCTTCAGTACCGTCCCAAATTTCCTGAAAGCGTGTTAACCAACGCAACGGGTACTTAAAGACTGGGTAAAAGCGACTTATTCCTTTCATACTTAGACCTCTGTTTTAAACAGAAAGATAGGATACCAACTTCGTTTAAATTTGTCGTTCAAGAAATTACTTGCGAAATGAATTTACCTGTATATACTCACAGTATCACTGTACAAATAAACAGGTACATTATGCGCCCGTTAACACCAAGACAATCTGAAATCCTTGAACTTATTAAGGATAACCTACACGCCACCGGTATGCCGCCAACGCGTGCAGAAATAGCTCATAAGCTGGGCTTTCGTTCTGCCAACTCCGCAGAAGAGCATTTAAAAGCTCTGGCACGCAAAGGGGTTATTGAAATTTTACCCGGTATGTCGCGCGGTATTCGTCTTGTAGCCGATGACTACGACATCGCTGATGGCCTACCGTTGATTGGCCAGGTTGCAGCCGGGGAGCCCTTGCTGGCCGAACAGCACGTTGAAGGTCATTACAAAATTGACGAGTCTCTATTTCATCCTGCTGCCAGCTTCTTACTGAAAGTAAACGGCATGAGCATGAAAGACATTGGTATTTTAGACGGCGACTTACTGGCTGTGCATAAAACCGAGCAAGCTCGTAACGGCCAGATAGTCGTTGCCCGCGTAGAAGACGATGTCACTGTAAAGCGTTTTGAACAGCGTGGAAAAACTATTTTGCTTCATCCTGAAAATGAAGATTTCTCGACCATTACTGTCAATCTGGCAGAGCAGGTTTTTGCCATTGAAGGACTTGCCGTCGGTGTTATCAGAAACGGAGCGACCTTATGAAAACTCAACATCAGCACAAATTACATCACCCAGGTCTTTGGACTGCCGAAAATACAGCGCCATCGTTCCAGTTAGATACTAAAAACACGCAGGACGCAATTGACGTCGACAAGCTGTCCCCTGTTGTTCAGCAGGCTTTGCAACAAAAGCCAAGCCAATGGGTAACGGTTATTGGCGGCGACAAAGACGTGATTCAACAGCTTATTGCTTGTGGTGTTGCTGAATCGCAAATTCGCTGGTTGCGCAGCCACTCAGCTGAACGCTGCGAGTGGGCGCTGGAACAGGCTCTACTGGCCGGTACCAGCAGTATGGTTATCGGTTATTTGGACTCAGTTTCTAACCGTACCTGGCAGCGTGCCCGTATGGCCAGTAAATTGAGTGAAACACAATATTTTCTGTTTGATAAAAACACACTGACATCCCACCTGCACTAATCCCACTTTGTTTGTGTGTTTTATCCCCCAAGGCTGCTTTTGCAGCCTTTTTTTAACAGATCCGTCTATTTTTTGTGCATTTGTTTGATTTGATCTGGATCTTTGGTTGTAAATTCGTTAATAAATGCACTACCCGACTATAAAAATAATATAACAACGATAACTACAACAAAGAGTCAGTAGAGAAAGCGATTTCTGGGGAGAAGCTGTACCTTTTTCTGCTTACCTCTTTGTTCTTCTATTTCAGGCTAGCGAAATTATTTGCTGTCTCATTGAAGAATAAGAGGAGAAGCCACGTGAAAATGAAGCCTTTGTGGGCACTATTGGCGCTAACGAGTCTACCGGCTGCTGCTCAGTCGCGTCTCAATTTGACCCAAGGTGTCACTGAAGTGAGTAACCGGGTTTACGATCTCCACATGACCATCTTTTACATTTGCTGTGTAATTGGTGTGGTCGTATTCGGTCTCATGTTTATTTCGATGATCCGACACCGGAAGTCTAAAAACCCTAACCCTGCAAATTTCCACGAGAACGTTAAAGTCGAAATTGCCTGGACTATTGTGCCTTTACTTATACTGGTAGGCATGGCCATTCCTGCAACAACGACCTTAATTGCCATGGAAGACACTTCCGATGCTGACGTTACTGTCCAGGTAACAGGTTCGCAGTGGAAATGGCACTACAAGTACTTTGAGAACGACGTGGAATTCTTCAGTCGTTTAGCCACTCAACAAGAACAAATTGATAATAAATTTGAGAAAGGCGAAAACTACTTGTTAGAAGTGGACCGTCCATTGGTTATTCCAACCGATAGAAAAGTTCGCTTCCTGGTCACTTCAGACGACGTTATTCACAGTTGGTGGGTTCCTGACTTTGCCGTTAAGAAAGACGCTAACCCGGGCTTTATTAATGAAACCTGGACTAAAGTCGACGAACCCGGTATTTACCGCGGTCAGTGTGCAGAGCTTTGCGGTAAAGATCACGGCTTCATGCCTGTCGTTGTTATAGCAAAAGAACCTGCTGAATATGAAAAATGGATTACCGAGAAAGAAGCTGAGCAAAAGGCGGCACGGGAACGTGAACAAGAATTGCTTGCTATGGAGATGTCGGAAGATGAACTGATGGATCTCGGTGAAAAAATTTACAACAGCACCTGTGCTGCTTGTCACCAGGCCAACGGCCAGGGCGTCAACGGAGTATTCCCTGCATTAGCGGGCTCCGGCGTTTCTGTGGATCCCGAAGCCAAAGATCAGCACATAGACATCGTTGTTAATGGCGTAACCGGCACAGCTATGCAGGCCTTTGGAAGCCAGCTGTCCATGCGCGAATTAGCTGCGGTAATCACCTACGAGCGTAACGCTTGGGGTAATGATACCGGACAGCTGATTCAGGCCGCCGATATTAACGAAGTCATGAATCAATAAGGAGACGGTGATGAGCACTACAGTGGAAGAGACACATCACGACACACACCACGATCATAAGCCGTCGGGTATTGGTCGCTGGCTATTTACAACGAACCACAAAGACATTGGCTCAATGTACTTGTGGTTTAGCTTCATTATGTTTTTGACCGGTGGCGCCATGGCCATGGTCATTCGTGCTGAACTATTTCAACCAGGCTTACAGTTGGTCGAGCCGCATTTCTTTAATCAGATGACCACGGTCCATGGCCTTATAATGGTTTTTGGTGCGGTCATGCCTGCTTTTACCGGGCTTGCTAACTGGATGATCCCGATGATGATTGGTGCGCCCGATATGGCGTTGCCACGTATGAATAACTGGAGCTTCTGGATTCTGCCATTCGCTTTCATTATCTTATTGGGCTCGTTATTTATGGAGGGTGGTGGCCCTGCCTTCGGCTGGACATTCTATGCACCGCTTTCAACCACCTACAGCTCGGACTCAACCGCGTTGTTCGTGTTCTCAATACACATTATGGGTATTTCATCCATCATGGGTGCCATTAACGTGATAGTCACTATCATGAACATGCGCGCACCGGGTATGAATTACATGAAAATGCCATTGTTTGTGTGGACCTGGCTGATTACCGCCTTCCTGCTTATTGCGGTTATGCCAGTATTGGCCGGTGCGGTTACCATGGTACTGACCGATAAGTACTTTGGCACCAGTTTCTTTGACGCTGCAGGCGGTGGTGACCCAGTTATGTTCCAGCATATTTTCTGGTTCTTCGGGCACCCGGAAGTCTACATTATGATTTTGCCGTCCTTCGGTATTATCTCCGCCATTATTCCGGCCTTTACCCGAAAACGACTCTTTGGCTACGCATCCATGGTTTACGCCACGGCAGCCATTGCCTTACTGTCTTTCCTGGTGTGGGCTCACCATATGTTCACTACCGGTATGCCAGTATTTGCTGAGCTCTTCTTCATGTACTGTACGATGCTCATTGCGGTGCCGACCGGGGTCAAAATCTTTAACTGGGTTGCCACCATGTGGCGTGGCTCAATGACCTTTGAAACCCCCATGCTGTTCGCCCTGGCGTTCGTTATTCTGTTTACCATTGGAGGTTTCTCCGGCTTGATGCTGGCGATTACGCCAGTCGATTTCCAGTACCACGACACATATTTCGTAGTGGCTCATTTTCATTATGTTCTGGTGACAGGTGCGATTTTCTCCATCATGGCGGCCTCTTATTACTGGCTACCGAAATGGACAGGTCATATGTACGACACCACACTGGCGAAGACCCACTTCTGGACATCGCTTATTTCCGTTAACGTGCTGTTCTTCCCAATGCACTTTGCGGGGCTGGCCGGTATGCCGCGGCGTATCCCGGATTACGCTACGCAGTTTGCGGATATTAACCAGATAGCAAGTATCGGTGGTTTTGCCTTCGGTTTGTCACAATTGATCTTCCTTTGGGTAGTTATCAAATGTGTCAAAGGCGGCGAGAAAGCAGAAGCTAAGCCATGGGATGGTGCAGAGGGACTGGAGTGGACCGTTCCATCACCAGCGCCTTATCACACCTTCGAAAAACCACCGAAAGTGGAGTGATGACTCATGTCTGATCAGCGCCCCGACAACAGCATTCTGGTTAAGCGACTGTTACTGACAGTCGCCGGGATGTTTGCCTTCGGCTTCGCGCTGGTACCGCTTTACGATGTATTTTGTGAAGTGACAGGCTTTAACGGCCGTACCAGCAATGAAGCCGCGGTTTATCAAGAGGTAGAAGTCGATGAATCACGTACGGTTAACGTTCAATTTATTACGCGGAATGCTAAGGGCATTCCGTGGAAATTTGAGCCCTCAACCAAACAAGTCAAAATTCATCCGGGTGAGGTTAAAGTCGTTAACTTTCTAGCGTCTAACCCGACCTCTTCCAATATGGTCGCACAGGCTATCCCATCGGTTGCACCGGCTGAAGCCTCGCTTTACCTCAATAAAGTGGAGTGCTTTTGCTTTAACCAACAGCCTTTAGCTGCGGGTGCTGATACAGAAATGCCAATGCAATTTTATCTGGATCCGGATATTCCGGACCACATCAACACATTAACCCTGTCATACACGCTGTACGATATGACAGCCAATACGTCGGCTGAGCAAATGGCTCAGCTGTTAAAAACAGAATAAGGAAACGACGTTATGGCAGAACAACAGAGTTATTATGTTCCTGCTTCCAGCCCCTGGCCAATTGTTGGCGCAGTTGGGTTAGGCTTAATTGCCTGGGGCGCGGGACACACCGTTATCGATATGAGTAAAGAGCAGGATGGTTACGGCAGTACCGTATTAACCATTGGTTTAATCGTTATAGCCGTCATGCTCTTTGGTTGGTTTCGCGACCAAATTAACGAGTCCATGAGTGGCAAGTACAGCGACCAGTTAGGTGTTTCTTATAAACAGGGCATGAGTTGGTTTATTTTCTCCGAGGTGATGTTCTTTGCGGCCTTCTTCGGTGCTCTGTTTTACGCTCGTGTTATAGCCGTTCAATGGCTGGGCGGTGACAGCAACAACGCTATGACCAATGAGGTCCTATGGCCGGAGTTTGTCGCTCACTGGCCTTTGGTTAACACCCCGGGTGGCACTGAGACTCAGGCAATGGGTTGGTACGGCCTGCCTGCTATTAACACCATTATCCTGCTAATTAGCTCGGTAACCTGTCACTTTGCCCATACGGGTTTGGAACAAAATAAACGCAAACAGCTGACAGCCATGCTGGGCATTACCATTATCCTGGGTTGTATCTTCCTGTACTTACAAGGTGCAGAGTACGTTCACGCCTACGAAGAGCTTGGCTTGGCACTTGACTCAGGTATATACGGTAATACCTTTTACATGCTGACCGGATTCCACGGTATGCACGTCACCCTGGGTACCGTCATGCTTATTGTCATGTTCCTGCGGGTTCTGAAAGGTCACTTTACACCGGATAACCACTTTGCATTTCAGGCAACCAGTTGGTACTGGCACTTTGTCGATGTCGTCTGGCTATGCCTTTTTGTCGTGGTGTACGTTCTGTAAAAAAAGAAAACGCCCCGGTTAATAGGGGCGTGGATTTAACGGTAAGAAACCACTGGCGGTCGCCGCTATCAGTATGACAAAGATAACGGCGGCTACTCCCACTCGCTTTCCCAAATAATGGGACATAGGTGGTTTGTCCGGGTCGTTCCGCAGCATACTAAATAACGCCCTGAACAGATTCACCACCATATATGCTAACAGCAGTACAATAATGATTTTAAAAAAGACCAACATACGTTTTCCTCTTGTCGCTACGTTAGTTACTCTGCTGGCAATTGCGTTATTGGTCAAGTTAGGTTTTTGGCAGCTTGAACGAGCTGAACAAAAACGCCAGCTGTTTAGCGACTATGAGCAACAACTCTCAAGCGGTGAAGCGACCAAACTCGACCGTCTGGCTGAGGTGTCACCTGAAAACGATCGCTTTCGCTATGTGGAAATGAATGGTGAATTTGTTCCACAACCCATTTTCCTTCTCGATAACCAAATTCAAGACGGCACCGTTGGTTATCAGGTAATTGCGCTGTTCCAGCCACAGGCAATGTCTGAAAATTATGTTCCGGTTAATATGGGGTGGCTACCAGCACCGGCTTCCAGACAGTCATTACCGGACGTGAATATGCCTTCAGGTCAGCATAGGCTGACCGGTTTTCTGTACTTTCCTTCCAACAATCAATTTGTAAATAACACTTACGAGACCGACTTAGCTGATAGCAAAATTCGGGTGCAGGAGTTTCAGCCGAACGCCATAGCAAAACAACTCGATATGTCATTAACCGATTATACCTTTTTACTTGAGTCGCCAGAAACTATGGGTTGGAGCCGCGACTGGAAACCTCAGGTAATGTCACCGGAAAAACACCAGGGTTACGCCATTCAATGGTTCTCACTGGCAATTGCCTGCTTGGTGATTTTCCTATTTGCTGTTATAAAACTGAATAAACAACCAAAAAAAGAGGAGACCCGATGAGCTCCCTGAATCGCTCTCGACGCGCCATTATTATTGTTTTCGTTGCCTTTATTGTCCCGTTACTAGCGGCCTGGCTGATTTTGTCACAGAACTGGTATGAAGCGGGTACCAATAAAGGCACCCTGCTGCAGCCGCCTATTACCCTAGATAAACAAACCGACCAACTACCGGAAGGCTGGCAATTGGGTTATGTGGCGCCCAAAAACTGCGGCACAACCTGTGAAAATACCTTGTACGTTATGAATCAGGTCGACGTGGCCATTGGTAAAGACACCGAACGCCTGACTCCAGTGGTGCTTCACCAAAGCGAAAATGCACAGTCAGAGTTTAATCACAGCGCACCTCACATTACGCAACTGGTAACACCGCAGCTCATTGAACAATTAAGCGAACTGCCGGAAAACACCGTCTTTATAATCGATCCTATGCACAACGTTATGCTTTATTACCCAACTCACTCGGATAAAGAGCAGATGATAACGGAAGGTAAAAACGTGCTGGCAGATCTTCGTAAACTGCTTAAATTGTCCAGAATTGGGTAGGAAAATCACATGCGTTTACTGGTAAAAATTAGCGTTTTTTTTGCTTTTGTCGTTATTGTTCTTGGCGCATTTACCCGGCTGACTGAGGCTGGCCTGGGTTGTCCGGACTGGCCGGGGTGCTACGGCTTTTTGGGTGTTCCCTCTCAGGCAGAACACATTCAGGAGGCTCAACTTCGATTTCCAGATGCCCCGGTTGAGCAGGGCAAAGCCTGGAATGAAATGGTGCACCGCTACTTTGCCGGCACCTTAGGCTTACTGATTCTGGCTATTGCTATCATCGCCTGGATTAAAGGCCGCCGTTATAGCCATTACCCTACGCCGGTAAAATTACCCACCCTGTTGCTGGGGCTGGTCATATTCCAGGCAGCTCTGGGCATGTGGACAGTGACCATGAATTTGCAGCCACTTATAGTGATGGGACATCTGTTAGGGGGCTTTTCAGTGATATCACTGCTGTACCTGTTGTCCTTGCGTCTGTCGTCGTTCCGGCTTGCGGGGGGAGATTCAGAGTTAAGGCGCTACAGAGGGCTGGCTTTCTTCACCTTATTAGTTGTTATTGGGCAAATAGCTCTGGGGGGCTGGGTTGCAGCCAATTACGCCGCCGTCGCCTGTACTGACCTGCCTTTTTGCGAAGGTAACTGGACCGCACAACTGGACTTTGCCGGCGCTTTTAGCATACCAGAGGCCGATACCTATCAGTACGGTGCCCATGACTACAACGACCGCATGACCATGCATGTCATGCATCGAGTTGGCGCCATTATTACCTTTTTAGTGGTCTGTGCTTTACTCTTTAAATGTTGGAGAAAAGCAAAGTCGCAGTTTTTCCGCCGCTCATTAATTGTTATTGGCTTGTTATTGTCTTTGCAAATTCTGCTCGGTATTAGTAACGTAGTCTTTCAATTACCGCTTTGGAATGCAGTAGCGCACAATGCTGTTGGGGCTTTGTTGTTACTGTCGATGGTTGGGTTGAATTACAACCTGTCCAGAAAAGCGTAGAGGAGTTGTAATTATGGAATCCGTTGCCACAAAAAATATAACAAAAACGCGCAACGCTCACTGGCGGGACTATCTGGAGCTGACCAAGCCTCGTGTCGTCGCCTTGTTGTTGCTCACTGCAGTGGTTGGCATGTGTCTGGCCACTGAAGAGCTTGTTTCGATGAATGTCCTGGTCCCGGCCTTAGCCGGTATTGGTCTGATGTCCGCTGCTGCGGCTGCTATTAATCATCTGGTTGACCGTCATATCGACGCGAAAATGGCCCGTACGCTGCGTCGGCCACTGCCTCAGGGAAATTTATCACCGACCAAAGTCACGATATTTGCGGCAACTATTGGCGCCATTGGTTTTGTGACCCTGTATGCCTGGGTTAACCCCTTAACCGCCTGGTTAACCTTTGCCAGTATGGTGGGTTACGCTGTGGTTTATACCATGTTCTTAAAACGCGCAACGCCGCAGAACATTGTTATTGGTGGCCTGGCAGGTGCAGCACCGCCGCTACTGGGCTGGACAGCAGTCACCAATGAAATTAACGCCCCAGCGGTACTGCTGGTTATGATCATTTTTACCTGGACACCGCCCCACTTCTGGGCGCTTGCCGTACACCGCGCAAAAGACTACGCACGAGCTGAAATTCCGATGCTGCCGGTTACTCACGGTATCGACTTCACCAAAACCTGTATTTTCTTGTACACCGTTTTATTGACCGTAGTTTGCCTTATGCCTTTCTTAATTGGCATGACCGGCATGATTTACTTGGTAGGAGTCAGTTTACTTAACGCCATTTTCCTGGCTTACGCCTGGAAGCTGAAGTACGCGCCCAGCAAAAAGACAGCCTTTAACATGTTTGCTTTTTCTATCTGGCACCTCATGCTGCTGTTTGTCATTTTACTGGTCGATCACTACGTATAAATGGAGTAATAGATGAGTCGTATCGTTACACTGCTGGCCGCTCTTATTGCCCTTGCAGCGGGTTTTGCGGTTTACAACTTTTGGCCGGAAGAAAAGCCGGAAGCCTTAGTTTATGAACCGCCTCGTGCGTTAAAGCCCTTTACTTTAGAAAGCACAGCAGCCGGCACAGTGGAAAACGATGCGCTTAAAGGTCAGTGGACCCTGCTCTTTACCGGTTATACCTTTTGTCCCGATATTTGCCCAACCACTATGTCAGACTTGAAGGGCGTGATCCCTGAGTTGCAGAGAGAGGTTTCCGAACCGGTTAAAGTTTGGTTGATTTCAGTTGACCCTAAACGCGATGATATTGAGCGTTTAACTCAATACGTTAACTATTTTGGTGACGACTTTGTCGGTGTGCGCGCCGAGCACAAAGAGCTGTTCCCTTTCGTGCGCGATTTAGGCTTAATGTATTCCATTCCCGATGAAGGCGAGGAAAATTATCTGGTGAACCACAGCGCCGCTATTATTTTGGTGAACCCGGACGGTAATCGGAAAGCGATTTTCAATGCCGACCACCAACGCGGAGAGATACCGGTGGTCAGCATGGATAAACTCAAAAAAGATTTTGCCATTATCGCCGATTAATCAGGCCAACTACCTGACTCGTTCGGACGGATAAGCGCTACGGAATACCAGTAGTAGCGCGATTCTGAAGCACTGGGCGCGGTACAGTTAACGCGTGAGCGTCCAATATTGATGTCCTGCTCTAAGCTTACACGAAACTTTGTATCACTTTCCCATTCAGGCTTTAGTACTGAACCACCAGCAAAACATTGCAACGCATCGGTGCGCACATCGTCCAGTGTATCGCCCGCTTCCAGCGTCACACTAATAGTCGGGCGCTTATTATCATGTGCGACTAAAGGCTCTTCCGGTTGATAAGCACTTACCGGCATGGCTTTAGAATTCAACTTGGCTTTCAGCGTATTTAAGTTCGCATAGATACCCGAGGCCGGAAAACGCGTAATGACCGTATCTTCGCTCCATTTGGACCATGGGCCTGAATGCTGAGCAAAGGCCAGGAAGCCCCATTCATCCAATAAAGCTTTCAACTCATTGTTATACTCACCGTAAGGGTAGGCAAAGTACTTCTGCTGTGCGCCTAAGTTCTCATCAATGGCTTCTTGTGCCGTAATTACATCGTAACGCATACGCTCCTGCCACTCTTCATCGCTTTCACCTTCTTGCTTACGAATAAGGTGTGCGTGAGTCTGTCCATGATTAGCAATGGTAGCGCCGTTCTGCTGAATTTCTTTAAGTTCTTCCCAGCCCATGTAATGGCCGCTGTGCTTACGCATGAGTTCAGGGTTAACGAACACCGTATAAGGCATCTCAAACTCTTCCAGAACCTTTACAGCGTTTTCATAGACGTTTTGGTAGCCGTCGTCGAAGGTAATAACAACGGCTTTTTCAGGAAGTTCTTCGCCTTTTTCAATGGCATCGCGCGCGACGGTAATATCAATAACGTTAAAGTTGTTATCCTGCAGGTATTGCAGATGCTCTCGAAACGTCTCCGGGTCAATTGACGTTACGGCGGGAGTTGAGTCACTGACGTGGTGGTACTGCAGCACCACCACGCTATCGGCGCTGCCAGCCTGAGCCAATGGTGAGCACCCCAGCAATAAACCCGATGCGGCACTCAACGTCATTTTGTTCAACATCTTCATACTGACTCCTGATAAAGTATAAAAGCCGTTATTAACCGAGTTTACTTAAGGATAGTTATGCACAAGCTGTTTGGATTTTCATTGTCTGATCACAGCCGCGTTTTTGCGATTGCCCTGCCAATGATCATTTCCAATATTGCTGCGCCGCTTCTCGGTCTGGTCGATACTGCCATCATAGGTCATTTGCCGGACGCTATCTACTTATCCGCCGTTGCCGTTGGTGCCATGGTAGTCAGTTTTATTTATCTGCTGGCGGTATTTTTGCGCATGGCGACAACCGGCTATATAGCCCAGTCCTACGGAGCCGATGACATACATGCTCAGCGCCAGCACTTTAATAACGGCATTATTATTGCGCTGGGTTTAGGTGTTTTAATAGCGGTTGCCAGCCCGTTAATTAATGACTTAGCCATGTGGGTTATCGCCCCTTCTGCAGAGCTCGAAGGCTACGCCCGCGATTACATCGAAATTCGCTTATGGTCAGCACCGGCTTCGCTGATAACGCTGGTTGCTCTGGGCGTATTGTTAGGCCGGCAAAACAGCCGCAAAGCCATGCTCCTGGTAATCATTACCAACGCCGTGAATGTGGTTATGGATGTGATACTCATTCTTGGCTTTGGACTGAATGTAAAAGGCGCCGCCTGGGCATCGTTAAGTGCCGAGTGGGTGACCGCCATTGTCGGTTTCTACTGGACCGCCCGTGCACTGGGTTGGCACTTACGTCACTGGCAGCTCAAATTTCAGCAGCTGCGTCAGTTTTTAGGCGTTAACGGTAATATTTTTATTCGCAGCCTGGTGTTGCAGCTGTGTATGGCCACAATGACAGGCTACGCGACGCGCTACGGCAGTACCATGGTGGCAGTTAACGCCGTACTCATGCAGTTCCTGATGCTAATCTCTTTGGGGTTAGACGGCATTGCCTATGCCGTGGAAGCTCTTGCCGGAGCCGCAAAAGGTCAAAGACGTTACGATAAAATCCGTTACTGGTGCAAAATTACTTTGCTCTGGTCGTCACTCTTTGCTGTGGTTTATACGCTCGTTTTCGCTCTGGCAGGCAGTGCAATTATTCGTCTGATTACCGATATTCCTGAAATTATCCGGGTTGCTGAAGATTATTTACCCTGGATAATAGTGCTGCCGCTACTGGCTCACTGGAGTTACTGGTTTGACGGTGTATTTATCGGTTTGTCGTTAAGCCGTGGTATGCGCAACACCATGATACTCAGTGCTGTCATTGGCTTTTTACCGTTGTGGTGGGCAGGATTGCCGCTGGAGAACCACGGTTTGTGGTTAGCTCTCAGCGGCTTTTTATTCATGCGTGGTATTACCCAGGCAATCTGGTTCAAATACCTTAGTTCGCCAGATCATCCATCAGGATAAGCTGTGGTGGCAAACCTCCGTCAGTTGCATCAACCGCAACTGCCGTATAGATGCCACCGCCTTCTAATGTCAGTACAGGCGTCTGAATAGCAATGTCCTGCGTACCTGTTGCCGTTACAGTAACCACGTAGTCACCTGGTGTTAAAGCAACATTACCTGTGCTCACCAGACCTTCTGCGTCAAACGGAACATCGGTAAAGGCAGCGTCTGCGCCACTAATGTCGTCTGTTGCGGTTACGTAGATATCAACATTACCGGCACTGGGTGCGGCATGAACCAGTTGTACCTTCGCTTCAGTCGTGACCCGACGACGCTCTTCAGTCAGTACTTGTAAGCCAATAGTGCTCAGCTCACCAACCGCATAAACCGAATAGCTCATTGCGTTTTCTACAGCAAGAGCGGCATCTTCAATAACAACCGGATCACCGCCCGCAGCAGCAACATCAACACTGTACTCAGCGGCTTCCAGGTTTAAGTACCCAGTTGCACTTTGGAAAGGCAGGTCTTGCACTTGGGCTTCTGCTGCATCATTTAATGTGACATCAACGTTCGGTGCATCCGCCACGGCATGCACAACACGAACATCGGCACCAACGTCGGCGTCATGTACTAAAGTGGTAGACTCACCGTCGCTTATCTGCAGAGTAACCGGTGAATTATCCGAATTGGCCGCCACATTGTTGGTTGCCGCAATGATGTAATCACCGCCATCTGCAAGACTAACGGTTCCTGAGTCATAGACAACCGCATCGTCACCCGCACCGGTTAAGCGAATGCGGTAGTCACCGGCTTCAACGTCGACCTGGCCGCTGTCTTCACCGTAAGCAAGTGTCAGGGCAGGTGATGCGGCACTTAAGTCTGCATCCGGAGCCGTTAAATAAACATCAACTGTCGGCGCACCATAGGCGGCATGCACAACCTGAATACGACTCTCCCCGCCTGCTACATCAGATACCGGGTTAGAGATAATTAACGGCTCCAGAGACTCATCCGCTAATTGACCAACGGCGAAAACTTCATAACGCGTATCGGCAGCGAAAGTTAAAGAGGCAGGCCCAATGGCATCGACGGTAGTCTCATCAGGCAGAATACCCTGAACCGTAATGTCATAGTCACCGGCATCAACTTCTAAAACCGCAGAAGAGGTGTGATAAGGCACATTTTCTAATAGCGCTGCGTCACCTGCTAATACATTAACGTTAGGTGAGTCGGCTGAGGTATGATGGACACGGACAAAGCTTGATTCAGCTTCAGGTGGAGTTGTGGTAGCATCGTCATTGTCGCTGTCGAACCAGTCACAACCCGTTATTAATAATAAAGATGTCGCCAGGACACCAAACTTTTTGATCCCTTGCATGATTAATTTCCTCGTATTGATTAGGCAAATATCGTTACGAGTGAAGATCGTGCAAGGGATCACATATTTTTAACACTAAAAAATCGAACAATACAAAGTTGTATAGTCGAAAGGTCTAGTAGTACGAGTGCTCTCCGTGCTCATGATCAGTTATATCACGAACTCCGGTCACTTCTTCCGGGAAGCGTTCAAGCAATTCTTTTTCAATGCCGTTTTTCAACGTGACATCGATCATGCTGCAGCCGTTACAGCCACCGCCAAATTGCAAAATAGCCACGCCGTCATCGGTAATTTCGGCAATCATAACCTGACCACCGTGACTCGCTAACTGCGGGTTTATCTCAGCCTGAATCACATACTCTACACGCTCAATTAACGGTGCGTCATCAGCAACCTTACGGGCTTTCGCGTTTGGTGCTTTCAGAGTTAACTGAGACCCCATTTCCTGCTCTTCAAAGTCAATGGCTGCGTCTTCCAAAAACGGAGCGCTACCGGAATCTACGACGGCATCAAAGCCGTTAAACGGTAAACGTTCGTCGTCAGGCTCAACGGAATCTGGCGGACAATAAGAAACACCACACTCGGCATTTGCCATTCCCGGATTAACCACAAAAACACGAATACACGTGCCGTCTGGCTGGTCCGCTAATAGCTTCTGAAAGTGGGACTGCGCTGCTTCTGAAATACGAATCATAAATACTGACCTCACGGCTTATACCTGAGTAAATTACTAAGGTATAGTGTAACCGAGATACCCTTCAGTTTCTAGTCGTGTTGGTTATAGACAACCGCCCAGGCATCCACGGCTGCGGCCCCTTTTTTGTAGAGGGCATCGGCGGCGGCCATCATGGTGGCTCCGGTACTGAGTACATCATCAACAACAGCCACCGTACTACCACTAAAATCGTGAAGGGCTAACTGACTTCGCTTGCTGTTTTCCCAGCGAGCGGACTGCGATGCCATATGCTGCATAGGCACCGAGCGTATTTTACGTAAGCCACCCGCAATGTAAGGCACCTGTAGTACAGCAGACAAATAGCGCGCCAATAATGCAGTTTGGTGAAACCCGCGTTGGCGCCAGGCGTGCTGCGTCATTGGCACCGCAACAATACAGTCCGGCATGGGCTGCCCCTGGTAGCAAAGTCGCAAATGAGCCGCCAGCTGAGTAGCCAGTAGAGGAGCAAGCTCAGCCTTATTGCGGAATTTAAACAGAGTCATCAATTGTTGCACTTGCGGCTCCCATCGCAACGCACCATACCAATAGCGGCACCGCTTTTGATCTGCGGTGAGATGCTGCTCAATATCGGACAGGTGCTGACAACAACGTGGATACCAACGTGGTAACGCCTCGTCGCAGTATGAGCACAAAGCCGTAGCTGTAACACTCGCGCAACCACAACTCCAGCAAGTACCTAATTCAAAAGCATTGGCGAGGCTTCGGAAAAACGCTAGCATAGTCACCTAAATAACAAATTTGGGAAAGTGAGTATAGTGAGCCTATCGGTAACATGCAGTGGCACAGGAACGCCTTTTGTTGTACTCCATGGCTGGGGCATGAACGGGAATATCTGGCAGCCGGTGGTGCCTGCTTTAAGCGAAAACTTCCAACTTCACTGTGTTGACTTACCCGGCTTTGGACTTTCCGAATGGTCGCCGATGAGCGAAGTTTCGCTCGAAGGCTTTGTAGAACAAATTATGCCCGTCCTGCCCGAGCGTTTTCATCTTCTGGGGTGGTCTTTAGGTGGGCTTATTGCTAAGCAGGCGGCTCTTAGTTACCCCGAACGGGTCATTTCATTAAATACCGTGGCCTCATCGCCTCACTTTGTGGAAAGTGATAGCTGGTCGGGCATCAAACCAGATATTCTGGAGCAGTTTCAGCAGCAGCTGGAGACAAACTTTAAAAAGACCATTGAACGCTTTTTGGCCATTCAGGCTATGGGAAGTGACGATGCACGTGAGCAAGTGAAGCAGGTAAAGCAACTGATATTTGCCAAACCCATGCCTAACCCGGGTGTGCTTAAACAGGCGTTATCCATTTTGCAAACCGCCGATCTGCGCCAGCAATTGAAGAATATTGAAGTGCCCTTTACCCGTTTTTACGGACGCCTGGACAGTCTGGTTCCTGAGCGCGCTATTGCGGATATCTCAGCATTGGCACCTGACTCAGACGCGGTAATATTCAATAAAAGCTCACACGCTCCGTTTATTTCAGAACCGGAACGCTTTGTCAGCGAGTTATTAAGGGCAGTGAAAAGTTAAACTAGCGCTGGCAATGGGTGCAGTACACTGTGCTGCGCTGACCCAGACGAATTTCCTTCAGCCGTTTACTGCATACCATACAAAGCTTGCCACCACGTCCGTAAACCTGAAGTTTTTGCGCGAAATAACCGGGGTTACCGTCTACTTGAGTAAAATCTTTTAGCGTCGTTCCGCCCATTTCTATAGCGCCTGCCAGAGTTTCTTTTATGAGTGGCACTAATTTTTGGTAGCGTGCTTTACTGATTTTACCAGCCGCGCGTTTGGGGTTGATACCGGCTTTAAATAAGGCTTCATTGGCGTAAATATTACCGACACCAACCACAACTTTATTGTCCATAATAAAAGTTTTTACCGACTGCGTTCGCCCCCGCGAGCACTCAAATAAATAGTCAACATGGAAGGCTTCTGTTAGCGGCTCCGGACCTAGCTGTTTGAGCAATTCATGTCCGGTCACATCGGTTTCACTGTAAAGCAAAGCGCCAAAGCGGCGCGGGTCGTTTAACCGGAGCGTCTGTCCGTTAGCAAACTCGATATCAATGTGGTCGTGTTTGTAATGCGGGGTTTCAGCCGGCACCACTCTTAGCTTTCCCGACATGCCCAAATGGAGTATCAGGCACCCGTTATCCGTCTGCAGCAATAAATACTTTGAACGGCGACTTACCGAGCGCAAAACATGGCCTTCTACCTGATGCACTGTTTCCGGTACCGGCCAGCGAAGACGCTTATCGTGAACCTGAACGGTCGTGATTTTATGACCTTCGATGTGCGGAGATATGCCTAATCGGCTGACTTCAACTTCGGGTAATTCCGGCATAAACTTCAGACTTCCTTAATGACCCAGTAATTGACTGGCAGTGAATTCTTTTACGCGAAAATTCTGCTGTTGGTTCGGCAGACGAATTATCAACTCAGGGTCGGCGTACAGCTCGACACGCGCTTCCTCTCCCCCGGCAAAACGAAAATAAACGTCAGTGATTAAATTTTCTGCTGTCTGGTTGGTTGGCTCCATAGTCAACGCCAGCCAGTTCTCTACCACACTTTCAGCGGCTTTTTCGGACAGGCGGCATGGAGTCTGGCACTGCCATTTCTGTTCCTCAAAAACCAGCCGAAGTTCATCAATTTGTATCTCTCTTAAATTGCCATCATCGGGTATCAAACCAATAACCTCACCCGGTGAGGCTTCATCCTTAATATCTTTCTCTGCTTCTTCTTTAACTGGCGGCGCGACATACCAGAACACCACCATAATAATTAATAAGGCGTAAACCAGAACGTTGTTCCACGCTCTGCGGGTCATAGTCAGCCCAAATATTTTTCGCTTCTCATTCACTTTCATTGGCTTTCGCTCTATGTGATAACCTGACGAATAATTTTCTTGTTGCTGTACTTCTTGTTACTAGAAACAGAATACCCTATATTCTCGCGCGACAACAAAATACGGGACTTTATTGCATTATGGTGCTATCTGATATTATCGACAAAGTCGCCGATCACGGCTACTGCATTATCGATGATTTTCTCCAGCCGGAGCGCTCTGGGGCACTGTACCACTACGCTCAGCAACTACCGGCCCAGCACTGGAATCTGGCCGGCATTGGCCGTCAACAGAACCAAACCATTAATACCATGGTACGCAACGACCGCATTTACTGGTTAACTCAGGAAGAGCCCCGCCACAAAGATTACCTGGCCATTATGGAACAATTGCGCAATGAATTTAACCGCGAGTTGTTTCTTGGCTTGTTCGATTACGAGTGCCACCTGGCTCATTACCCGAAAGGGGCTTTCTATAAAAAACATCTGGATGCATTTAAAGGCCGAAGTAACCGCGTGTTGACCACGGTGTTTTACCTGAACCCCGAATGGGAAGAAGCCGATGGCGGGCAACTGGTTATTTATGGCAATAAAGGTCAAGTGCTGGAAACCGTACTGCCCAAACAAGGACGCCTGGTGGTATTTTTAAGTGACCGTTTTGTGCATGAAGTACTACGTTCAGAAAGAGACCGCTTCAGCATTACCGGTTGGTTCCGCATCAATGCCAGTATTTCCGGCATTGTGGACCCTCCGCGCTAACCGTAAAAGTCAGGCAATAAAAAACCCAGCCGAAGCTGGGTTTTTTGTAAGCTTTAGAACCAATTACTTGATTTTAGCTTCTTTGAAGATCACGTGCTTACGAACCACTGGATCGAATTTTTTGATCTCCATTTTTTCTGGCATGGTGCGTTTGTTCTTATCTGTGGTATAGAAGTAACCCGTACCAGCAGATGACACTAAACGAATCTTATCGCGCATAATTGAGTTCCTTAAACCTTAACACCACGGCCGCGGAGATCCGCTAATACCGCATCAATACCGTTTTTATCAATAATACGCATACCTTTAGTAGAAATGCGTAACTTAACCCAACGCTTCTCGCTTTCTACCCAAAAGCGGTGCGATTGTAGGTTCGGCAGGAAGCGACGCTTAGTCGCATTGCGTGCGTGCGAGCGGTTGTTACCGACTACCGGACGCTTACCTGTAATTTGGCATACTTGTGACATGTCTCTACTCCAAAATTGCTGCAAGCTCGCCTGTCGCCCAACGTGACCTTGCCTATAAATCCGAGGGCGCATTTTATACAGCAAACTGCCCTTCTAATCAAGCTAATACGACGGAAATATGATCCTTATCGATCGTTCGGGGCGGATTTTACGTGATTTTTAATCAAACTGCCAGTACAAAACTACAACAATCCGCGCTCCGCAAAAGAAATTGGATCGCCAGCGCCAACAACGAAATGATCCAGCAGCGCCACATCGATTAAAGTCAGGGCTTTTTTTACCCGCTCAGTCACCCGCTGGTCTGCCTGGCTGGGCTCTGCCACACCCGATGGGTGGTTATGAGCCAGAATTACTGCGGCGGCATTGTACTGCATGACCAACTTAATGACTTCACGCGGATAAACCGGAGCAGCGTTAATTGTACCCTGAAACAATTCTTCATAACGTAATAGCCTATGCTGACTGTCCAGCAGTAAAATAGCAAAGACTTCGCGGCCCTGATGACGAAGCTGCGCGGCTAAATAATCTTTCACCATAGACGGGTCGGTAAAACCATCCGAACGTTCCAGCTGCCACTTCAGATACCTTCTTGATAGCTCCATGACAACCTGCAACTGATTCACTCGTGCAGGTCCAATGCCACTACAGGCTAAAAGTTGCTCCGGCTTTGCCGTAAGCAACGCCCCTATTCCGTTAAACTGATTCAATAAATGCCGAGCAAAAGCGACAACGTCCTGTCCCTGGCTGCCACTACCGAGTAAAATGGCTAATAATTCCGCATCACTCAGGTATTCTGCTCCCTGATTTTGCAGTTTTTCTCTGGGTCGTTCCGAAACAGGCCATTCCTTGACGCTCATTACTCTCTCCTTAATTCTAAAGAGAGAAGTATAACGACCATCTACCCTGTAACGGGGTCTCATGTTATCTTTACACGAATTAACACAGAGGGGTTCGCATGGCACAGTTGCAGAACAAACACATACTTTTAGGTATTACCGGTGGTATTGCCGCCTATAAAGCACCTGACCTGGTGCGCCGTTTGCGTGAGCAGGGCGCAGAAGTTCGTGTGGTAATGACTGACAGTGCCAAAGCTTTTGTAACCCCACTTAGCTTACAAGCCGTGTCAGGTTTTACGGTCAGCGATGATTTGTTAGATCCGACAGCAGAAGCCGCTATGGGCCATATTGAGCTAGCTCGCTGGTCCGATATCATTCTCGTTGCGCCAGCCACAGCGAATACCATTGCCCGCATAACGCACGGATTTGCTGACGACTTACTCAGTACATTGGTGCTTGCCAGCAAGGCACCTGTTGTCATTGCTCCGGCAATGAATCAACAGATGTGGGCGGCAACGTCCGTGCAGAAGAATATTGAAACTCTGCTAAGCCGGGGCGTACAAATGATAGGCCCTGAAAGTGGTGAACAAGCCTGCGGCGATGTCGGTTATGGCCGCATGAGCGATCCAACCCAGATTGTACAGGCGTTAATTGAGAAGCAGCCTAAAACGCCACAAACCTGGCAAGGAAAAACCTTTGTTATTACTGCTGGCCCAACTCGCGAAGCCATTGATCCTGTGCGTTATATCAGTAACCACAGCTCCGGCAAAATGGGTTATGCGTTAGCAGAGGCTGCCGCTCATGCCGGCGCTAACGTTATTCTGGTTTCCGGACCGACGCAGTTGGCGACTCCTGCCGGCGTTCAGCGAATTGACGTAGAAACTGCCGAGCAAATGCTTAACGCGGTACAGCAGCAACTGCAGCAGTGCGATGTCTTTATTGGCTGTGCTGCCGTGTCGGACTATCGGATTGCCGAAGTTGCCTCACAAAAAATCAAAAAAGAGCAGAATGACGAGCCTCCGCAACTTAAGCTGGTGCAAAACCCGGATATCCTGCAACAAGTAGCCAGTTCAGAGAAACCGCCGTTTACCGTTGGTTTTGCAGCCGAAACCGAAAATTTAAAGGCTAACGCGCTGCGTAAACTGGAACGAAAACAATTAAAAATGATTGTCGCTAACGATGTTAGCCAGACCGGTCTGGGTTTTAACAGCGACAGTAATAACGCCATTATTTTCAGTCAGGATAGTGAGCAGTCACTTCCGACGATGAGCAAGCATGACATGGCCGTTGCAATTATTGATGCGATAGCCAAACGCTATTTTGATAATACAAATCCTGAAATCAGGGCTAATTAAAAGAAAGTGAGAACTCCATGACGCAAGTCGAAGTAAAAATTTTAGATGAACGTATTGGCCAGTCTATTCCGCTTCCTGAATATGCCACCCAGGGTTCTGCCGGAATGGATCTGCGCGCCTGTTTGGATCAGCCATTAACCATAGAACCGGGACAAACCCAGTTAATTGGCACCGGTATTGCTATGTATATTGGTGACCCGAACTACGCAGCAACTATTCTGCCTCGCTCAGGCCTGGGCCATAAACACGGCCTGGTACTGGGTAATTTAGTTGGACTTATCGACTCAGACTACCAGGGCGAGCTTAAAGTTTCGTGCTGGAATCGCAGCGACAAGGCCTACACCATAGAACCTGGCGACCGCATTGCGCAATTGGTGATTTTACCCGTTGTACAGGCGCAAATGACCGTTGTCGACGAGTTTCACGAAACCGACCGCGGTGAAGGTGGTTTCGGTCACTCTGGCCGCTCATAAACCGAATTACAATAAATTCCGGCCTCTCAAATAAGGAAAGTTACAAGCATGGCAGAACAAAAACGTAACCGTCGTGAGGAAATTTTACAGGCTTTGGCGGCAATGTTGGAAACCAGCCCGGGTCAGCGTATTACAACAGCAAAACTGGCGGCTAACTTAGGTGTTTCGGAGGCGGCTTTATACCGTCACTTTCCATCAAAGGCGCGCATGTTTGAAGGGCTTATTGAGTTTGTTGAAGACACCCTGCTCACCCGCATTAACATGATCATGAACGAGGAGAAGAATACGCTCTCCCGTTGCTACGCTATTTTGCAGCTCTTATTAACCTTCGCTGAGCGTAACCCTGGTATCACACGAGTAATGACGGGTGATGCACTTATGGGCGAACACGACCGCTTAAGAGGTCGTATGGAAGACCTTTTTAATCGTATAGAAAGCTCAATAAAGCAGGTATTGCGGGAAAAAGCGATGCGGGAACAGCAACGCTTTATTGTTGATGAAGCCGTGTTGGCGAGTTTATTGCTAAGCTACGCCGATGGAAAAATCAGTCAGTTCGTGCGCTCTAATTTCAAACGTTTGCCAACAGAACATTTATCGGCTCAATGGCAAGTCATGGAACAACAGCTAATAAGTGCGTAAAACGGGTTACTGTGTGAAACAGGTCACTCCGTTTTACGCTCACGACTCAATAAATCAATAGCTGCCTGCTGCGGTTCTTTACCTTCATAAAGGACCGCATATATCTGCTCACAAATTGGCATTTCAACGTCATAACGTTTGGCCAGAGCAACCACTTCACGGGTATTCCGATAACCTTCAACCGACTGACCAATACTTTTTAGAGCCTGCTCAACGCCTTTCCCCTGACCTAAAGCCAGACCAAAACGACGGTTTCTCGACTGATTGTCGGTACAAGTCAGGATTAAATCCCCCAGCCCGGCCATACCGGTAAAAGTATCGCTTTTAGCACCTAATGTCAGACCCAGTCGGGTCAATTCCGCTAAACCACGGGTAATTAATGCCGTTCGTGCGTTTGCACCAAAGCCAATGCCATCTGCCATGCCGGCACCAATGGCAATCACATTCTTCACCACCCCGCCCAGCTGTACCCCAATAAAGTCATTATTGGTGTAAACACGGAAGGAACGGTCACAATGCAGAAGCTCCGAAAGCTCATCGACAAAAGCTTTGTTGGTCGATGACATTGAAATAGCCGTTGGTAACCCTTTTGCCATTTCAATCGCGAAGGTAGGACCTGACAATACCGCCAATGGATGCTCTTCGCCGAGAATGTCTTCTGCTACTTCATACAGTAAACGCCCTGTATCGGGCTCCAACCCTTTAGTTGCCCAGGCTACGCGAGCGTGCTTCGCTAACAAAGGTTTCGCCTGCTCTAACATAGACGAGAAAGAATGGCTGGGAACCACAACGACGACGTTTTTTACGTCATGCAATGCTTCGCTTAAATCTGCCGTTACACTTAAGGACTCAGGAAAAGGGCAGGCAGGAAGATACTCTTCGTTTTCATGCGCAGCCTGCATTATCGCCACTTTATCGGCGTCCCGGCCCCACAGCGTAGTCGCTATGCCTTTACGGGCGAAACAAATAGCAAGGGCGGTCCCGTAAGAGCCCGCCCCTAACACTGTCACCTGAGGTGTCTGCATTATCGTATCGCTTACGCGTCAGCAGTTTGCTGGCCTTGAGCCTGTTCAGCTTGCTGCTGCATGTGACGCTGGAAAATAGCATCAAAGTTAACAGGAGCCAGGTTCAACTGTGGGAAAGTCGCACGGTTAACAAGGTTTGAAACACACTCACGAGCGTAAGGGAACAAAATGTTCGGGCAGAAAGAACCCAGCATGTGTGCCAACTGACCTTCCTGGATTTCATCACCGATAGTGAAAATACCTGCCTGATGTACTTCACACAGGAATGCTACATCGTCTTCAACCTTGTTGGTTGCAGTCAGAGTGAGCACCACTTCGTAAACACCGTCTTCAATTTTTTCGTGTTTTACGTTTAAGTCCAGCTTCAGTTCTGGCTTCCACTCTTTGCGGAAAATAGCAGGAGAGCTTGGAGTTTCAAAAGAAATGTCTTTCGCGTAAATGCGCTGAATTGCGAATTGTGGTTGCTGTTGTTGGTTTTCAGCGGCCGCGCCGTTTGCTTGCTGTTCTTCAGCCATGATTTTACTTCCTATTCATTTTAAGTTTTAGACGAATTTTATTATTTTTTCTGCGAAACCGGCAATTTAGCACTGCGCCATGTGTTAATACCACCTTGCAGCACAGCCACCTGACTAAAGCCTTCAGCGATTAATTGGCTGGCAGCCGATTTTGCCGTCATTCCTGTTGCACAGACTATCACAATGGGGGCTTCTTTGAACTTTTCAATAGTTGAAAGTTCTTTTTGTTTGATTTTTTCAGCCGGTAATGACACCGATCCGTGAATGTGGCCTTTCTTAAATTCGTCTTTATTACGGATATCGACGAATACGCCATCACCCCGGTTGACCCAAACCGTTGCTTCTTGCGGCTGCAGGCTTTTCATCGGCGACATAGCAGAGCGAATCGTCGTCACTATTAGTGCGATTAACAGAACAACCCACACGCCACTCATCATTGGGTTGCGGCTGACAAATTCAAAAAGTTCTTGCATAAGACCTACCAGTAATCGTGGGTAACAGAAAAAAATAGCGGTCAAAGAGTATACCTGTACAAATCTCAGTTGCCAGAAAAATCTTGGGTGGATGCGTAAGCTCCGGAAATCGAGTAGAATGTTGACTAATTTCATCATCGAAAACACCGAGCAATGAGGCCCATTATGACTCCTACGATAAAACCTTTGGTATTGTTGATTCTTGACGGCTGGGGTTACCGTGAAGATGCACCGGATAACGCCATTGCAAAAGCCAATACACCGGTTATGGATCGTTTATGGAAGCAATACCCTCATTGTTTAGTCGATGGTTCAGGGGGCGCAGTTGGTTTGCCGGACGGCCAAATGGGCAACTCCGAGGTTGGTCATGTTAATTTGGGCGCTGGTCGCATCGTTTACCAGGATTTTACCCGCATCAGTAAAGCTATTTCTGACCGCAGCTTTTTCAGCAACACTGTACTGTGTGACGCATTAAATAAGACCGGAACAGCTAATGGTGCCGTTCATATTATGGGTCTGTTGTCTCCGGGCGGCGTACACAGCCACGAAGACCACCTGGTCGCTATGGTAGAAATGGCTATCGAACAAGGTGCAGATGATGTCTACTTGCACGCGTTTTTAGATGGCCGGGACACGCCGCCAAAATCCGCCCTGGCGTCTATTGAGCGCTTTGAAGCTTTATTTGCCCGTTTGGGTAAAGGCCGTTTCGCCACCTTAAACGGTCGTTTCTTTGCCATGGACAGAGATAAACGCTGGGAACGCATTGAACAGTCTTACAAAGCAATTTACCACGGCCTCTCCGGGGTTACTTCACCGAATGCCACAGACGCATTAGAAGACGCATACGAGCGCGGAGAAACCGATGAATTCGTTACTCCGGTCGTCATTGGCCAACCTGCACCATTGAAAAACGGTGACTCTGTTTTCTTTATGAACTTCCGTGCCGACCGCGCCCGCGAAATGACTCAGGCTTTTATTGATAATGATTTCGACGGTTTTGACCGCGGATCACGGATCGAACTCAGCGACTTTGTCATGCTGACTCAGTACGCCGACACATTAAAAACACCTTGTGCTTTCCCGCCGGAACCATTGAATAACGTGCTGGGTGAGTGGTTATCTAAACATGACAAAACACAATTACGCATCTCAGAAACGGAAAAGTACGCACACGTCACCTTCTTTTTCAGCGGCGGCCGCGAACAGGAGTTTGAAGGAGAAAAACGCGTTCTGATACCATCTCCTAAGGTGAAAACTTACGACTTACAGCCAGAAATGAGCTCGGAACAGCTCACTGATGAGCTGGTTGAAGCCATTGAGTCTCAAGCCTTTGATGTGGTTATTTGCAACTACCCTAATGGCGACATGGTTGGCCATACAGGCAACTTCGATGCGGCCGTTAAGGCTTGTGAAGCTGTCGACCACAGCGTTGGCCGTGTGGTATCGGCTTTAGAGGCTGTTGGTGGTGAATGCCTGATAACTGCAGACCATGGCAACGCTGAGCAAATGAGTGATGCAACAACCGGCCAGGCGCACACAGCTCACACTAATGAGCTGGTTCCTTTCATCTATGTTGGTCGTCCCGCTAAGGCACAAAATGGGCGTTTATCCGATGTCGCACCCACAATTTTGCATTTAATGGGCATGGAGCAGCCTGACGAAATGACCGGCACCCCGCTCATGTTGTTAGAGCAGGAATAGGACAAACTTATGCAGCTACCGGTGTTCTTGCTGATTGTTCTGGGGTTATTGGTCAACCCGGCAGTAGCTCAGGACTACAGTGAAGACGACAAAGCCTCTACGGAGGCCGAAATAGCTGCTGTCAAAGAAGAACTGGCAGAACGCCTGCAGGCCATAGAAGAGCGTAACGCGGAACTAAGCTCAACCGAGCAACAGCTCCGCGACCTGGAAATAAGAACAGCAGAAGTCGCCGGCTCACTGCGTAAAACCCAAACTAAGCTCGATAGCGTCAATGCTGAAATTGCTGAGTCAGAGCGTAAGCGCAAAGAACTTCAGCAAAAGCAGAAGCAACAAATGGCGTTATTAGAAGATCAGCTCGTTTCCGCCTATATGAACGGCGACCATGACTTCCTAAAAATGCTGTTAAACCAGCAGGATCCCGGTCAATTCGAAAGAATGCTGAGTTATTACCAGTACTTCAACACCGCGAGAGTTGAAGAAATTAAGGTCATTAAGAGTACCCAGCAGGAAATTGTCGCGCTTACCGAAGAGTTAAAACAGCAGCAAAACCAATTAGCCGCTTTACGGCAGCAACAGGAAGAACAGCGTTCTCAGCTTGAGCAACAACAACATCGTCAGGAAGAAAAGTTAGCGGAGCTGCAACAGCAACAACGTAAAGACCGTTCACGCGTGGGACAACTGGAACAAAGCCGGGATCAGTTGGAGCAGGTATTGAGCGCCATAGAAAACGCTCTGGCCCAACAAAAAGACGTGCAACTGGTTGGCTTACAGTCAGTCAAAAACCAATTACGCTGGCCAAGTGACGGCGATGTAAAGCGGGTGTTCGGTCAACGCCGAGAAGGTCCGGTTGACTGGAAAGGCGTTCTAATAGAAGGCAGTAACGGACAGCCCGTTCGCTCAATTGCTAATGGCCGGGTGGTATACGCAGACTGGCTACGCGGATTTGGTTTAGTCATTGTGGTTGATCATGGGCAAAGTTACATGAGCCTTTATGGTCACAACCAGACATTAACGAAAGCCGTTGGTGACAAAGTTCGCAAAGACGAGGAAATTGCACTTATGGGGCAGTCCGGCTCGCGTAACAGCCCTACGTTATACTTCGAAATACGCCACCAGGGGCGTCCGCAAAACCCAAGTAACTGGATACGCTGATGCTACGCCTTCTTGCGACTCTGGCTTTACTTACTTGCTTGGCAGCTCCGGTTTCTGCCGGCAAGATAGCTATTGTTATTGACGACATAGGTAATCACAAGAATGACTTAAAAGCGGCGCTTTTACCGGGCAATGTCAGTTTTGCCGTGCTGCCATACACCCCCTACGCCCGGGCTTTTGCATTACGTGCACACCACCAGCAAAAGCAAGTGCTTTTACACATGCCAATGGAAGCAATAGAAAACGACCGGCCCGGTCCGGGTGTGGTCACCGCCGACATGAGCAACGCGCAAATAAAGCTGCAGCTGGTTAACGCTCTCGACTCGATTCCTTACGTGACCGGAGTGAATAACCATATGGGCAGTAAACTGACTCAGCTACCCATGCCCATGCAAGCTGTTATGGAAACATTAGCAGCCCGCAAACTCTTTTTTATTGATAGTCGGACGTCGGAATTTAGTGTGGCTGAACAAATTGCCGGACAGTTTGGAGTCAGGACCTCTCGCCGCCATGTCTTTCTTGATAACGAAGTTGACCAAGATTATCTGCAACAGCAGTTTGACCAGTTGCTTCGTTTAGCCAAGCGAGACGGTCAGGCCATTGGCATTGGTCACCCCTACCCAGAAACCTTGAGCTTTCTTAAGCAGCATTTACCTGAATTGCAAAAGCAGGGAATTGAGTTGGTGTTCGTTTCTGAGCTAACTCAGGCGACTAACCAGAACGGGTATCTTCTTCCAGTGACGTCAGCAAAATAATTGCCTGCTCGCGGCTTTCACCGCAAATCTCTCTATCCGCTGAAAACTCACCACACACGGCGGGCCGTTCCGGCTTACCAAACAGCCGGCATAAATTATCATCGTCGAGTTGGACACAGCGCACACCCGCCGGCTTGCCATTTGGCATGCCGGGGATAGGAGAACTAATAGAAGGAGCTATGCAGCAAGCACCGCAACCAATGCGGCACTTCATTTAGCTCATTGCGAGACGAAGTTTCTTCATCGCGTTCTGTTCAAGCTGACGAACGCGCTCTGCCGATACTTCGTATTTTGCTGCTAAGTCATGCAGCGTGGTTTTATCTTCAGACAGCCAACGCGACTGAACGATATCCTGACTACGCTCATCCAGGTGACTCATAGCACCCAGTAGTTTCTGCTGTGTATGACTTTCGTAGTCTTCGGCTTCAATTTCTGCCGCTAAATCGGAACGCTTGTCTTCCAGATACATCGCTGGAGAGTAGGCACTGCCTTCTTTCGAGTCATCGTCGTCGGAGCTTAGCTCAAAGGCCTGGTCGTGAGCACTCATGCGGGATTCCATTTCCAGCACTTCTTTCGTGCTGACACCCAGCTCATCGGCAACAGTTTCAACTTCTTTCTGGCTAAACCAACCTAAACGTTTTTTCATTTTACGCAGGTTAAAGAACAACTTACGCTGTGCTTTTGTGGTTGCCACTTTTACAACGCGCCAGTTACGCAGCACGTATTCATGAATTTCTGCTTTAATCCAGTGAACAGCAAATGACACCAAACGCACGCCCACAGATGGGTCAAAGCGTTTAACGGCTTTCATCAGGCCAATATTGCCTTCCTGAATTAAATCGGCTTGCGGCAGACCATAACCTGAATAACTACGGGCTACGTGCACCACAAAGCGGAGATGCGACATGATGAGCTCTTTCGCAGCATCGAGGTCACTGTTCTCATAAAGTCTTGTTGCCAACGCCTTTTCTTTTTCGGCGGTGAGCATAGGAATACGGTTGACTGACTGAATATACCCGTCCAGTCCTCTCCCTTGGGGAACCGATAATGCCATGGTGTTTAATTCAGTGCTCATTTAACAACCTCTACTTAAAATACCGACTTAAATTACTGCCTTTCAGTCAGCTTCTAAGACCCTTTTAGAGTCTAAAAGTTCCATTATGATCGTTGTCGATCAGGTGATTTAGTATAACTAAGCCTATGGCTTTCGCAACCCTATTTTATTCAGGCTCAATACTCTGTATATGACGTCTTACAGCCAAGTAAGAACCGGCTAAACCCAGGCCAACGGCAATCAACCATATAATCAATAATTCGCCTAACGTCAGACCGTTTAATTGAAACGGCGTTTCGTAAAGTTCGGTTAAATCTACTACGGCACTTTCAACCCACCAGATCAATAAGGCGGTTGCCAACCAGGCCACCAACCCGCCGATAATTCCGTACCAAACGCCCGTGTATAAAAAAGGGCGCTGAATAAAGGCGTTAGTAGCTCCCACCAGCTTCATCACCATAATTTCGTCACGCTTAGACAAAATGTTCAGTCGAATGGTGTTACCAACAATAAGAACAACCGACAGGCAAAGCACCACTGCCAGGGCTCCAAGAATATCTTCAATTAAATTGAGAATACCCTCCAGCCTGTTAAGCCACTCCAGATCCATTTTCGCGTAAGCCACTTCTCGCTGTTTTTCCAGCCGGTTTAACAGCTCCTTTGCCCGCTGCGGCGAGCGATGTGACTCAGCCGGAATAACCACCAGCACATCCGGCAGCGGATTCGACGAAAGGTAATCCAGGGTTTCACCAAAGCCTGATTGCTCTTTAAAGTCTTGCAAGCCCTGCTCTTTAGGAATTAAGCGAACCGATTCAACGCCTTCTGAGAGTTCGGTTTGCGTTTTTAATGTGTCGACCTCGGATTGCTGCAGATCCTTTTTTAAGAACAGGGTGACTTCCGAGGCTTCCTGCCAGTTGTCAGCAATACTGGTGGTGTTTTTCACTAAAACATACAGTGATGACGGCAAAGTCAGGCTCAGCCCCAACACCGCCATGGTCATAAACGAAGCAAACGGATTGCGCCACAACTCGCCTAAACTGGCGATGGCTTGTTGAGCATGATGCACCGGCACCATGATTAAACGTCGCCACCAGGGCAAACGTCCGCGGCTACTTGCGCCCTTTTCTATACTGCGGTTACGGAACAATAAACTCATAGTTCACTGTCCTCCAGGCCATCGTTAATCATACGCCCGTCTTTTAAGGTTAAAGTACGGTAGCGTAAACGTGCGATGAGGCCCAGGTCGTGGGTCGCTATGAGCACAGCAACACCCACTTTATTGAACTCTTCAAACAGCCGGATAATCTCCATCGACAGCTTAGGATCAAGGTTACCGGTGGGCTCATCAGCCAATAGCAAGGGTGGCTTGGTGACAATAGCGCGGGCAATACCTACTCGTTGCTGCTCACCGCCGGACAACATCTGTGGATAATGCTTCACCTTGTCGGCTATACCGACTTTTTCCAGCGCGGCAACAACACGTTTGCGCGCTTCCTGAACACTGTAGCCTTCGATAATAAGTGGCAGCGCAACGTTATCGAACACCGTTTTATCCATTAACAAACGGTGATCCTGGAAAATCATACCAATGTCACGACGCACATAAGGCACTTGCGAAGGCTTAATCTTTCGCAAATCGTGCCCGTTAATCAGTACCCGGCCTGCGGTTGGCCTTTCCATTAGACTGATCAGTTTGAGCAGCGTACTTTTACCCGCTCCGGAATGACCGGTTAAAAAGGCCATCTCACCCGGTTCTACGTGAAAGTCGACATGGCTCAGTGCCTGATGGCCTCCACGGTAGGTTTTACTGACTTGCTCAAAGCGGATCATCTTTAACTCGCTGTTGTTTCTTCTGATTCGTCTACGTTACGGTCAAATAGCGCCGCGATAAAGTCTTTTGCCACAAAAGGCCGTAAATCTTCTAAACTTTCACCCACCCCAATATAGCGAATAGGAATGGCGAATTGATCTGCGACCGCGAAAATCACCCCACCTTTTGCGGTACCGTCGAGCTTGGTCATCACAATACCCGAAACGCCTACGGCCTCGGTAAAAAGCTTCGCCTGACTAATAGCATTCTGACCGGTACCGGCATCTAGCGTCAGCATCACTTCGTGAGGCGCTTGCGGGTCAAGTTTTTTCATGACCCGAACCAGCTTTTTCAGCTCTTCCATTAAGTTGGCTTTATTCTGCAGGCGCCCGGCTGTATCCGCAATAAGCACATCAACATCGCGTGCCTTGGCGGCCTGCAGCGCATCATAAAGAACCGATGCACTATCAGCACCGGTATGCTGAGCAATAACCGGAATGTCGTTACGCTCGCCCCACACCTGCAGCTGTTCTACCGCCGCCGCACGGAAGGTATCACCGGCGGCCAGCATTACCGACTTACCTTCAGCTTTAAATTGCTTAGCCAGCTTACCAATAGTGGTGGTTTTACCCACGCCATTGACGCCGGTCATTAAAATAACAAAAGGTGAGCCGGACTCAGGTATTTCCAGACGTTTATCGACGGGCTTTAAAATTTCAGCTAACTGCTCTTGTAATAACTCGTACAAAGCTTCCGCATCTTTTAGTTGTTTGCGGTCGGCCTGTTTAGTCAGGTTATCGATAATTTTGGTGGTGGTCGCGACGCCGAGGTCCGCCATGAGTAACTGAGTTTCGAGCTCTTCGAACAGGTCATCGTCAATTTTCTTACCGCGGAATACGCCAATAAGACCTGAACCGATAGACCCGGAAGTTCTGCGTAAACCCTGAGTCAGGCGTGCCCAGAAACCTTTCTTCTCACCCTTCTCTTTCGGCGCGACTTCGGTTGGTTCAGGTTTATGTTCAGGTTTAGCTTCTGGTTTAGCTTCTGGTTTAGTTTCTGACTCTGGCTCTGGTTCAACTGCGGGCTCAGGTTCGGTAACCGACTCAGGCTGAGCGGCTTCCCTCGCTTCTGGTGCGTATTTCGACGCGTGTGATTCAGCGGTAACTTGCGCGCAGTCTTCCGCCGCGCTGGGCAACTCTTCGCGTGTCTCGGTTCTTTCTGGTTCCGGCTCGTCATGAGGCTTAGATTCAGGCTCAGACTCTGATTCAGGCTCTGGCTGCTCCTGTTCTTCTACTACCGCATCTTCTTTTTTCTCTTCGGCCTCAGGTGCCTTTTCATTACGCTTTTTCTTAAACAGCGAAAACATCGACATATTGGTTTCCTTGGAACTGACACGCAGGAATCGTTAAACTATAGGCTTTAGTTTACCATGCTGTTAACAAACTGACGACGGTCTGAATGAAGGAAGCCAAAGAGTGAGACAAAAACGCCAGACAAGCGCCAGCGGCGACTATCGGATTATTGGCGGACAATGGCGCGGCAGGCGTTTACCTGTTGCCGACAGCCCCGGTTTACGACCCACCACAGACCGAGTACGCGAAACTCTGTTTAACTGGCTACAGTGGGACATTACAGACGCCCGGGTGCTGGACTTATTTGCCGGCAGTGGCAGCTTAGGTTTCGAAGCGGCATCGCGCGGAGCGGCTCAGGTTACTTTGATAGAAGCGGTAAAGTCCGTCAGCCAGCAGTTACAGAATAATGTCACCTTGTTAAGCAGCGAAAACATTGATGTTATTACTCATAACGCGCTCGACTGGCTGCAAACTCAATCCGCTGAAGCATACGACATCGTTTTTATCGATCCGCCGTTTCGTGAAGGACTGGCCGATAAAACGCTGAAACTGCTGGATGAAGGTAAATGGCTGGCCGCCGACAATCAGGTGTATCTGGAAACAGAAAAGGAATGGCCATTGAAATTACCCGCAAACTGGCGTGTGACCAAGGAGAAAACTCACGGGCAAGTTTGCTTTCGCTTACTGACTAAGGACATAGCATGAAAGTTATTATTGTTGCCGGCAAAGTGGTTTTTGCCGCTATTTGGCTGGGTCTTTTTGCTCTGCTTGCAGGGGCAAACGGCGAACTCAGCACCCAGTCCATTGGTTTGCTGAGCTTGTTATTAGCCGTTATGGTTATTACTCACCTGCTGCTGCTTGGTATTTTTGTTGCCACCATGAAAGAGGTCTTTCCCTGGCGCAAAGGCGACAGCTGGCAAATTCTGGCCTTTGGCATTTTCGCCTGGCTGTCTATTCTTCAGCGTCCAAAGCCAGACCAAGGTTCGACACCCCCTCGTCCTTGAGCATCATTTTTAACTGGCTTACCAAAGCCTTGTTTACCGCAGGCTGTTGTTCAAGAAAGTTGAGCATAGCCTGCTGAATAGCAACTTCGTATTCCATTAATTCATGGTTCTGAACGTGTTCTTTTAATTGCTCGGTTCCCACTTCTTCGGCGTCATTGAGTTCGATAAACTTCGCCACGCTGGCTTGCGATATTTTTGCCACATCCAGAAAATTAGACGCGTTATCGTCCAGCAGCCCTTGCAACAACGTACTCAACGCTGTGCAGGCATCCATTGCCGGGTAGACACCCAACATATCGTGTCCGTATTCACTCGGGGTTTGCTCGTCGACTTTTTCCTGCCAGCGGGCAAAATTCACTTTGGTTTTCTTCGGGTTGGCCACCCAATCCCAGCAGGCATTTAAGGTGCCATGCAAGGGTTTGCTGTCACCAAAGCCGGTTAACTGATGAAAGAAGTCGTAATTAGGAACCATGCGTTCGCACAAATATAACGCCATAACAATTTGCTGTTCACGCGGCAGTTCGCGTATGCGCTGAAAGGTATCGAGTTGACTCACGTTCCGGCTCCAGACAGTGTATGCTTATCACTGTGTCGTTTTATTCGTTAAGGGTCCGTATTATGCCGAAGTTATCGCTCCCCTGCCATGCCGATGTTGTGCAAGCCCGTCAGAGAATCAATAGCTACACCGTCAAGACGCCTGTACTGACTAACCCTGCTTTAAATCAGCAATTAGGCTGCGAATTATTTTTCAAATGTGAAAATTTACAACGTACCGGGGCTTTTAAGTTCCGTGGTGCCACTAACGCGCTACTTAAACTTAGCCCGGAGCAGCGCCAGCAAGGGGTTATTACGGTGTCTTCGGGCAATCATGGTGCGGCATTAGCTCATGCAGGTAAAGCTTTGGGTGTAAAAGTAAAAGTCGGCGTACCCACTAATGCTCCCACAATAAAACGGCAAAATATTGAAGCCGGTGGTGCTGAAATTACTGATATTGAACCGGGTATGGCCGCGCGTGAAGCTATTGTTGCCAAGTGGCAAAAAGAAGGCGAAAGTCACTTTATACCGCCTTATGATCATGCCGACATTATTGCTGGTCAGGGCACAGCAACACTTGAGTTACTGGAGCAAACGGACGCACTGGACGCGGTAATAACGCCACTGGGCGGCGGAGGTCTGCTTTCAGGCGCCTGTCTTGCCTGTGACGGTACCGAAATACAAGTGTTCGGAGCGGAGCCGGAATTAGCAAATGACGCTTTCTTGTCATTGAAAGCCGGAGAGCGGCAGTCGGCATTACCTGCGAAAAGCCTGTGCGATGGCCTACTGACTCAAGTTGGCGAATTGCCTTTTGCCATTATTCAGCAACGTATCAGCGATATATTAGTCTTGAAGGATGAAGACACTCTAAGCGCCATGCAGCTGATTTGGCATCATCTGAAAATTATCGTCGAACCGTCTTCTGCTATTGCCTTAGCTGCGGTTATACAAAATAAAGCGCTGTTTGAAGGCAAACGAGTTGGCTTGGTGCTGAGTGGCGGTAACGTTGCGGCACAGCCGGAAGATACAAAGCTGCGCCAATAGTCGATGCTATTTCACAACTTAGGTTGCGAAAATTTGACTGTCGTCGTTGAAGGTTTTGAATTCCAGCGCGTTACCGCAATAATCGTAGAAGAACATGGTGCCCTGCTCACCCGGTTTGCCTTTAAACCGAATATAGGGCTCTATAACAAACTCAATATTCGCGGCTTTTACACGTTCAGCCAGTGCTTCCCAGTCATCGCGCAATAAGACGACGCCAAAGTGCGGAACGGGAACGGAGTGACCATCAACGCCACTGTGATTTTTTACACCAGCAACATCGGGCGCTACATGAGTCACAAACTGGTGACCAAAGAAGTTCCAGTCTATCCATTCGTCACTGCTGCGTCCCTGTGACAGCCCTAGCACATCACCGTAAAACGACCGTGCATTATCGAGAGAGCTGACAGGAATGGCTAAATGAAAGGGCCGTACATTGGTTGTATCTGACATACTGCTAATTTGCCTTCACTCTTAATGACTAAATTAATGACTGAGTTTTGCCGCAATGTTTTGTGGTGAGCTGGTTTGCGGCGAACGGCGCCACATTCTGACACCAATAGCGAACACTAAAAGCGCCCAGTTTACCGGAGGAATAAAACCCGCGGTTAAAACCGCCAACAAATTCCACAGTGGCTTTTTCTGATGCTGGCCCACTAAAGTGTAAAACAATAGAGCGGCTACGAGTCCTTGGAGTACCATGAGGCTCAATAGCATAAGTCTTTCCTTCTCGTTATTTATGCAACGCTTTTGCGTTTTTATTTTTGTTTTCGATCAGTTTTTACTGATAGGTAAAGACTACTGAATTATGACGAAAGTGTAAAACTTTGTATAAATCTTTGAATTTAAAAACAAAAAACCGACCAAAAGGCCGGTTTTTTATATTAAGCGTTATATTTTTAATCGTTGGTGGCGATTAAAATGCGTTTAGCGCCTTGTCTAAATCGGCTTTCAGATCATCAAGATCTTCAATACCAACCGATACGCGAACAAAGTTATCCAGAATGCCTAACTTCTCGCGGTTTTCTTTTGGCACTGACGCGTGCGTCATAATAGCCGGATGCTCAATGAGCGACTCAACGCCACCTAAGCTTTCCGCCAAGGCGAACACTTCTACCGACTCCAGGAATTTGCGCGCCGCTTCTAAATCGCCTTTCAGCAGAATAGAAATCATGCCGCCAAAGCCCTGCATCTGCTTTTTAGCCAACTCGTGCTGCGGGTGGCTTTCAAGCCCCGGGTAAATCACTTTTTCCACTTTAGGGTGCTGCTCAAGCCACTTGGCCAGTTCCATTGCCGCTTCGTTGTGGTGACGCATACGCAATGCCAGCGTTTTCACGCCTCGCAACGCCAGGTAAGAGTCAAACGGACCGGCAATAGCACCTGCAGAGTTCTGTAAGAACAGCATGCGCTCAACCAGGTCGTCATTGTCGCCAACAACGGCAATACCGCCAACCATGTCTGAATGACCATTTAAGTATTTGGTGGCCGAATGCATAACCATGTCTGCGCCCATTTCCAGCGGACGCTGGTTAAATGGCGTAGCGAAGGTGTTGTCCACCACCACAATAATGTCCGGGTTCTTTTTCTTCGCCAGTTTAACGATGGCTTCTATATCGACCAACTTCAGCATCGGGTTGCTTGGCGTTTCCACCCAGATCATGCGGGTGTTTTCCTGAATGCTGGCTTCCACTGCGCTTAAGTCAGCTAAATCGACATAAGAAAACTTCAGGCCAGCAGAGCGTCCGCGTACTTTATCGAATAAGCGGAAGCTGCCACCGTATAAGTCGTCCATAGCAACGATGTGATCGCCACTGTCCAGCAGTTCAAGAATAGTCGAGGTTGCCGCCATACCAGACGCAAAAGCCAGACCTTGCTTACCGCCCTCTAAAGAAGCAACAGAACGCTCCCAGGCGAAACGCGTTGGATTATGTGAGCGTGAATATTCAAAACCTTTGTGCTGACCCGGGCTTTCCTGTGCGTAGGTTGAGCTGGTGAAAATTGGCGGCATAACCGCGCCTGTTACAGGCTCAGGAGACTGCCCGCCATGAATGGCGCGCGTCGCGAATTTCATTGTTTTTTCATTTGCCATGATTCAGGTTCCTTAATTTACAACAAGGGTTACAGCAAGTTTTGAGAACGCATCCAGTCGTCGTTGAACAGCTTGGACAGATAACGATTACCTGTATCACAAGCTAAAGTCACAACGCGCTTTGGTTCGGTTTGTTGTTGGCAATAGCGCAGCGCCGCGGCAATTAAATAGCCACTGGATGAACCGACCATCACACCTTCTTTTTCCAGTACCTTACGCGCGGTTTGCATACCTTCTTTATCAGAGATAGCAAACGCCGTATTAGCCAAGTTCAGATCACAAATAGTTGGGATAAAGTCTTCCCCAATACCTTCGGCAAGCCAACTACCCGCTTCCACTTCTTCGTTACGGTTAACCAAAGGCTCTAAAATTGATCCTGCCGGGTCAGCAAGCACCAGGTCCACTCCGCTGTTTTGCTCGCGTAAATAACGACCAACACCGGTCAAGGTACCACCTGAACCAACACCACAGACAAACGCATCCAGTTTACCGTCCATTTGTTTCCAGATTTCCGGACCGGTCGTTTTGTAATGTGCATCGACATTTGCCGGATTTTCAAATTGGTTTACATAGTAGTAACCGTTTTCTTCAGCCATACGTGCTGCCATGTCCTGATAATACTCAGGGTGGCCTTTTTGCACATCTGAGCGAGTCTGTACCACTTCAGCACCCATAGCGCGCAGGTTGTTCACTTTTTCCTGGCTCATTTTGTCCGGCATAACAATTTTCAACGGATAGCCTTTGCCAGCCGCCACTAACGCCAGACCCAACCCCGTATTACCAGCCGTTGCTTCAATAATGGTGTCGCCCGGCTTCAGCTTGCCTTGCTTTTCTGCTTGCTCAACCATCTCTACCGCAATACGGTCTTTAATGGAGCCGCCAGGATTCTGCAGCTCGAGTTTCAAATACAGCTCACACGGGCCGGTATCCATATTGGTGACTTTCACCATTGGCGTGTTACCGACCATTTCTATTACATTATTAAAAACTTTCATATGGGCTCGCTTTGTTGTCGAGTGTCTGGTTCAATATCGGGTCATTATCCCTTGACTGAGCTCGCTAAACAACCTTGCGCTTAGAACCGGATGATAGTTGTTATAACTAACCCCAAAATGAGGCTGTTATGCTGGATTTACGCAGTGATACCGTAACCCTTCCAAGCACCGCAATGCGCGCCGCAATTGCCGATGCCAAAGTCGGTGATGATGTTTATGGTGAAGACCCGTCAATTAACGCACTGGAAAAGCGAGTAGCAGAGTTGCTGGGTAAAGAAGACGCTTTGCTGTGCAGCTCAGGTACCCAAAGTAACTTACTGGGGTTAATGAGCCACTGCCGTAATGGCGAAGAGTACATTGTGGGTCAGGAATATCACACTTACCGGTACGAAGCTGGCGGTGCTGCAGTTTTAGGCAGCATAGTGCCACAAACCATTGAGGTAGAAGCCGACGGAACCTTGTCACTCGACACCATTAAACAACGGATAAAACCTAACGATCCGCACTTTCCTATTACCCGGTTGCTGGCTTTTGAAAATACCCACGGCGGGCAACTGATTGACCAGGCTTATTTTGATAAAGCCCGAATTCTGGCGGACCAGAATGGTTTGTCGATGCATTTAGACGGCGCGCGTTTACCAAATGCTGCCATTGCCAGCGGCCGCAGTATGGCGGAACTGGCTTCACCGTTCGACAGCGTGTCTCTGTGCTGTTCAAAAGGGTTAGGCGCACCTATCGGTTCGTTGCTGGCCGGTTCAAAAGAACTGATTGCCCGCGCACGTCGTTGGCGCAAAATGGTCGGTGGCGGTATGCGCCAGGCAGGGTTTGTTGCCGTAGCCATTGATTACGCATTAACGCATCAGTTTGAGCGCATTCAGGACGACCACGACAATGCAGAGTGGCTGTTCGAGCAGCTTTCTGAGTTGCTGGCAAACACCGAGGCTAAAGTTCGCTATTCCTGCACCAATATGACCTTTGTTGATTTACCTGAGTCTTTGAATGCAGACGGCTTACGCGCGCTTATGGCGCAACATGATATAAAGCTGCCCGGCGGCCAGAAGCTGCGCCTTGTCTGCCATTTGGATGTTAGCCGTGAACAGCTGGAGCACTTTATTGAACTGTTTAAGCGGTGGCTGAACGACGGGCGCTGAGGTTGCCTACGGCGCTACAAACTCTGCACTTGGTCTATGAGCCGGTCGAGTGCTCGGTAGTTGAGGGCTTCGGCCAGATGTTGCTGTTCTATGACTTCGCTGTCGGCTAAGTCAGCGATGGTTCGGGCTAAACGAAGGGTTCGGTGATAGGCCCGGTGGGACAACTTCATTTTTTCTGAGGCTGTTGCTAAAAACGCTTCCGTTTTCTCTGACAGCTCACATATTTGCTTCAACGCTTTGGGTTTTATCTCGCTGTTCAGGCAGCCCTGTCGCCTAATTTGGCGCAGCCGGGCTTTTTCGACTAAGTTTTTTGCTTGTGATGTGGTCATGGGTTGGTTGTTCTGCTTAGTAGCGCCGTTTAAACTCATAGACTCTGTTTCTCGGGGCACCATCACCTGGATATCGATGCGATCAAGCAACGGTCCGGACAGCTTGCTTAAGTATTTTAAGATTTGGTCCGGGGTGGAACGACAATTAGCCAGTGAGCCATCAAACTGACCACAGGGCGATGGGTTCAAAGCGCAGACCAGCTGAAAATTAGCCGGGAATTTGACGTTGTAGCCCGCTCGACTAATCGTTATTTCACCACTTTCGAGTGGCTCTCGTAAGCAATCCAGTACATGCCGGCTGAACTCAGAAAATTCATCAAGAAAAAGCAAAGCATTATTTGCTAATGATATCTCTCCGGGGCGAACAGAATTACCTGTTCCCCCACCGACCAATGCCGCCGAAGTGCAGGTATGGTGTGGGCTCCGCAGCTCTCGTCGGGTCAAAGATTCCGCATGATGATAGTCAAAAGACACTGACTTAACCGCTGCAATTTCCATAGCTTCCTGCTCGGTCAGTGGCGGTAATATGCCATTAAGCCTCTGCGCCAACATAGTTTTGCCCGTTCCCGGTGGCCCGACGAACAACAAGTGATGTTTACCCGCCGCTGACAACAGCAAAGCTCGTTTTGCCTGCTCCTGCCCCACGACGTCAGCTAAGTCACCTTCATCAATCGCACTCTGCTGAGTCCAGTCTATTGGTTTGGATTCTCTGAGCGGTTCATGCTCATGTAGGTGCTCATACACACTGACCAAGTCCGCCGCTAACCAGCTTTTTTGTTCGCGTACTAACCCCGCCTCCTGCTCGTTAGCTATAGGCACAAAGGCCTGTCGTTTTTTCTTACGGCAAGCTAACAGTGCGGGAATGAGTCCATTCACAGCTCGCAGTTCCCCCGTCAAGGCTAACTCCCCGTAAAACTCCGCCTGCTCCAGAAGAGTATCCGGTATTTGTCCTGACGCAGCCAATATACCCACGGCTATAGCCAAGTCATACCGGGCACCGGTTTTGGGTATATCGGCCGGAGCCAAATTCACCGTAATACGTGTGGCCGGAGGGTACTCAAACCCTGCGTTCATTAAGGCGGTTTTGACCCGGTCGCGAGCCTCCTTAACCGTGGTTGCAGGCATGCCGACCATAGTGAATCCAGGCATTCCCCTCGCCAGATCCACTTCAACCCGAATTTCCGGCGCATGAATACCTATCAGTGCCCGGGTGTACACTCGCGCTAACGCCATCTGTCTCTCCATGACTGAACAACGACCTAACTATAAGCAGCGGGTAAGTCCTTGTCTGTAAGCTAAACACTTCAAGCAATGACCGATATCATTCCTTCTCTCACTTGCTTTTATACCCACTTCTGTCATCATCTTGCCCTAATTAAGAAAAAACCGAATAACCAAAGGTCAGTAAAAAGCATGTTCCACCAACTGAACCAACAGTGTCGAAAAGGTCGGTATATAGCACCATTGCTATTACTGGTTTTTATGCTGTGTTGGGGGCAAAACTTTGGATGGCTGGAAGGCTGTCCTAAGCATCAGGGCGCGCCAGCGGCTGAGCAGCTCGCAGGAAGCCATGCGGACCTGGGAGCAAAACACGAAAGCGCCAAAGCCGACTGCGACAAAACGGCGCATTTATTACAACAATTTCAGTCCGACATAACCTACGCGGCGCTGTCTTTCTTTATTCTTTTAACTTTGGCGTTGAAAGCTACAGCTCAAAAGCACGTAGCCCCAACACTTTTTCTTTTTTCCTGTAAAAGGCGACCCCACGCCGTATTTTGTTGCTTTCTGGAGTAGCGCTTCCAACGGATTCTCATCGTTGGAATACTAACTTCAGGAGTAATGTATGAATAAAATTTTACCGTTATGGCTCGTATCGCTTATTGCTACGCTGCTACTTTATAGTGCACAAAGCTTAGCGGAAACACCGTCTACTGGCTGGCTCAGTCATGAAGACCACCCGCCGGTGTCGGTAAAGCTGGAACTGACTGGTCACTATGAGGCAGAGCGCAACCTACTACCCGCTCTGCTGCATGTTGAGCTGGATGAGGGCTGGAAAACCTACTGGCGTTCGCCGGGGGAAGGCGGCATACCGCCAACTTTCGACGGGTCGAAGTCAGCCAATATTAAAAATATCGAGTGGCACTGGCCGGTGCCCTCGCGCTACAGCATTCAGGGCATTGATACCGTGGGGTATCAGGGGTCGTTGACCTTTCCGTTAATGATACAGCTAAGCCCGGATGCCAGGCAGGCACACATTAGCGGTACGCTGACTATGTCGTCCTGTACCACCGTTTGTGTGTTAACGGACTACCCAATTGACTTGCACGTTGACCTGGACACCCTGACCGTCGACAGTGATCGTGCCTTTGCCTTTAATCAGGCCATGGGCAAAGTACCCAGGGAATACGACAGCAATAACGTGAAGCGGGCTATTTGGTCCGACGCCAACCAGCGTGTTCAACTGACCATAGAGCGTGACAGCGGCTGGCAAGAACCTCAACTGTTTATACACAGCAACGACGAAGCTCTGGCCGATGCAGAGTTTTCATCACCGAATATTCAGGTGGAAGGAAATACGCTCACGGCGAATATTGAGGTTAGCCACTGGCTGGAACTACCGGACCTTAGCGGCGCTGAACTCATCACTACGGTCAGTGATGAAAAGTTTGCCGCTGAATATAACGTTCAGCTAACCGCAGGCACTATTGCAAATAACGCACCTCCGCTGTGGGCCATTTTATTGATGGCGTTAGCTGGCGGGCTTATTTTGAACATTATGCCCTGCGTGTTGCCGGTATTAGGCCTGAAAGTTCAAAGCCTTATTTTGTCTGGTGCACAACAGCCGAAGGTAGTGCGTAAGCAGTTTTTTGCGTCATCACTGGGTATTATCAGCTCGTTTCTGATCATTGCCCTGGGGCTGATGGTTCTTCGCTGGTCAGGCGGTTCTGTCGGCTGGGGAATTCAGTTTCAAAACCCTTACTTCATTGCTGCATTAGTAGCTATTACCTGGCTATTCGCATTGAACTTAATGGGCGCCTTTGAGTTTAAATTGCCGTCTTCTTTGAGTACCAGTGCTGTAACCGCCGGCGATGACAGCTACAAAGGGAATTTCCTGCAAGGCATGCTGGCCACGGTATTGGCTACACCTTGTACAGCGCCCTTTTTAGGTACCGCGGTAGCCTTTGCATTAGCCGCCGAATCCTCGGTTATTCTGCTGATTTTTGCCGCTCTTGGCATTGGCATGGCGCTGCCCTGGTTACTCATAGCCGTGTTCCCGAAAACCGCCAAGTTACTGCCCAAGCCCGGTCGCTGGATGCAATGGGTGAAACCCGTTTTCGCCATTATGATGCTGGCAACCACGGTCTGGCTGACAACCTTGCTGAAAAACTTTATCAGCAACGAGTTATTCCTGGCGCTAACTGTCGGTTTATCGGTTCTGACATTGGTGATTATTGGTAAAGTGCATGGCCGTAAGGCGCTGTTTTTATCCATTGGTGGCTTTTTGGTATTAGCTGCCGTTGTCGGTACGACGTTAATTCTTACCGCAGACCGTTGGGTCAACAAACTGCCGCAGGACCACCAGTGGCAACCGTTAACACAAGAGCGTATTGATGAAGCCGTGGCCAATGACCAAACCGTGTTTGTGGATGTGACCGCAGACTGGTGTATCACCTGCCAGGCCAACAAAGTGGGCGTGTTACTGCAAGATCCGGTATTTACAGCCTTAGGTAAGGAGCACGTCACCCGCCTGCGTGGCGACTGGACCAAAGCCAACGAGAGCATTACCCAATACTTAAAGGCCAACAATACCTTTGGTGTGCCCTTTAACAAAGTCTACGGACCCGGCGCTCCGGACGGTATAACCCTGCCCGTAGTGCTCAGTAAAGATAAAGTCATGGACGCGCTGGAGGATGCTCGTGAACAATAACAAAGCGAAACCGTCGTGGGCAAAGCGGCTTCGAACCGCAGCGCTTTATATTGTGCTGTTCTCGGTCGTCGCTTTCATAGTCGATGCCTTTCGTAATAGTGACGTGCCGGAGTCTGTTCCAGCGGAGCTGTCGTCACTAACGGACATAAACGGCGAGCAATATAACTTACGCGAAATGAGCAAGGACAGCCCCGTTGTACTGTATTTTTGGGCAACCTGGTGTCCTGTTTGCCCGGCGGTCTCGCCTACGGTTGATTACGTTGGTAGCCACTACCCGACCATTAGCGTGGCATTGCGCTCTGGCGACAACGACAAACTGACGCGCTACGCGCAGGCGAAAGGGTATGAGTTTCCTATTGTTAACGACAACCTCAACCGCGTATCAAACGGCTGGCAGGTATCTGCCACGCCAACCATCATCATTATTGAAAACGGTGACATTGTTTCAGCGACAACGGGGGTCACAACGCCTCCGGGTTTGTTTATTCGCCTTTGGTTTCACCAGTTTTTTTGAAGTAGGAAAGTAGTATGAATTTTATCTATAAAACGTTTTTCATCGTTGCTTTTATCTTTAGCAGCAACGTATTTGCGCAAGATTTAAACCCGCAACAAGAAGAAGACTTGGAAAAAGTCGAACAGCTATTGCGTGAAAACCCGCAGCTAATTTCAAACATTCACCGAGGCTTGCAACGCTTTTTAGAACAGCAAAGTGAGCAAAAAAACGCCTTCGCTAACCATCAGGGGTGGCTGTATCAGTCGGCGGCACATCCAATTTTAGGTGACAAAGATGCGCCGCATAAAATCGTTGTATTTACCGACTACAACTGCCCGTTTTGCAAGAAGTTAGAGCCTGGCCTTCATAAACTGATTGAGGAATACCCGTCTATTCAGGTCGTGAACATTTTCGTGCCTTTACGCCAACAGCAGGTTGATGGGCTCAAAACCAATTCCGCACTTTATGGACTGAACCTGTGGCGCAATGACCCTAAGGCGTTCTTTGAATCTCATAACCTAATGATGAAAAAGTCGGGCATGCATACCGCTGACTCACTGCAAAGCGTTGCGCAAGTCACGGGTACCGAGGCCTTTTTGTCACCGTCCAGCGAAAGCGAAGCGGTTATTCGCAAAAATATGTCAGCATTTCGCGAACTAGGCTTTCGCGGCACACCGACCATCATCATTGGTCAGCAGGTAACGCCTGGTTATATTCCTTATGACAAGCTGGAAACCATAGCTACCGAGCAGTTTGAACTAGATTAACTGAGAAATAGATAGGGAGCTTGCTACAAGCTCCCTTCTTTAAAGGATTACTTGATAAAGGCTTCGGCTCGTACTAACATTTGTGAGCACACATTTAAAAGAGAACCATCATGGAAACAAGAATTCAGTTTCGTATCGATGAACAAACAAAGCACTTAGCGCAGCAGCAGGCTGAGAGTGAAGGTCGGACTTTGAGTGACGCGTGTCGGCAACTTGCCGAGCAGCTAGCATCGGAGCGTCGAAAACAGCTATCGCAGAACAGCTGGCTTACAGAACAAGTGAATCAGGCATTCCAGAAATTGGAATCTGGCCAGTCTGAGTTCATGGATAACGAACAGGCAAAAAGCCGCATGGAAAAATTTAAAGCTCAATTTCGAAAATAAGGCGTGCAAATGATTTATTGGGAAGAGGATGCCCTGAAAGACAGAGAAAGGATTTTCGAGTTTCTTTACAATTTTAACCCTATAGTGGCAGAACAAACCGATTCACTGATACAAAGCAAAGTCGAAACATTGCTTGAGCAGCCCTATATTGGCGTTAAACGCGAGAATATAAAGGGAAGGCTTTTAATCCTCCCCGATATTTCAATGCTTGTCCCTTACTATATCGACGGAACCAACATACGAGTTTTGCGCGTGCTGCATGAGAAGCAGCAGTTTCCATTTACGTAGGCGTCTTACCAATAGTTTTCCGAAGTCACATTACCGGGCTTGCGGCGGGTGTTCTTAGCAAGCCCCAGTTCCGCCAGCGCGGCACGTGACTCTTTTATCATGTCAGGGTTACCGCAAAGCATCACCTGCGCGCGGGTATCCAACGGTGTGTCGAGTGCATCACTTAATTGACCCGAGCTAATCAGTTCTGGAATCCGTGCAGATAGAGCTCCGGGAATGTTTTCACGGGTAATCACCGGCTGATAACCCAGCTGCCCGGGGTATTCTTGTTGCCACTGCTCTATTTGCCCCTGATAAACCAGGTCTTCTGCCACACGAACACCGTGTACCAGGTTAATGCGTTTGAATCGTTCCCATGGCTTTTCGGTTCTCAGCATAGAAATAAACGGACCAATGCCGGTACCGGTTGAGAGCATCCACAAGCTGTCGCCGTCCGGTACTTCGTCCAGTGTGAAAAAGCCACCGGCGGGCTGGGTAATGTCCACACTGTCGCCCGGCTGCAACTGAGCTAGCTTGGTGCTGACCTCGCCGTCTTCCACTTCGGCTATGACAAAATCCAGTATGGCTTCGCCCGGCGCACTGGCCAGCGAGTAGGCACGCAATAGCTGCTCACCACCTACATTCAGGCCTAAACGGACAAACTGCCCTGCCTTAAAGTCAAACGGCTCGGCCACAACTCTCAAACTGAAAACGCCAGAACTCCAACGGTAATTCTCGACAACTTTTCCACTAATCCATTGGATCATACGGCTGACTTAGTCCTTGTTTTGGTTCTTGGTCGCTTCCAGTTCTTTTTCTAACAGCTCAACGCGCTCACGCAGGCGCAGTAACATTTGCTGCTGTACATCCAGCTCTTCACGGGTCACTAAATCGAGTTTAGACAGCTGTGACTGCAGTGTTTGTTTAACACGCTGCTCCATATTGCCCGCCAGCTCTTTTACGCCGGCTGGCATGCTGTCGTTAATTTGGCGAGCAATATTCTCTATTGTTTTGTTGTCCATAAGTCTCTCTTTGTGTAAATCGTTGCTTATTCATTTAGCTTAGCAGGAGATTCAGGTAAAATCCGAGCTTCTTATCGGCTTTTTCACGAATCAGGAACTCCGCGGCGCCCATGCTGAACGATCGCCAGAACCAGGCTGTACATTATATTCAGGGTCCTTTATTGGTGCTGGCCGGTGCCGGTAGCGGTAAAACGCGGGTTATTACCGAGAAAATTGCCTACCTTATTCGTCAGCAAATTTACACGGCACGCCAAATTGGCGCGGTCACTTTCACCAACAAAGCCGCCAAAGAGATGAAAGAGCGTATTGCGCAAACCTTGCCGAAAGCGCAGCTGCGCGGTTTAACCGTGTGTACCTTTCATACTCTGGGGCTGAATATTATCCGGCGCGAACTCAGCACTCTGGGGTTTAAGCCCGGTTTTTCATTGTTTGACGACCAGGACACCTACGCCCTGCTAAACGCTCTTACTGAAGATGTATTTGAGGGCGATAAAGCGCTGATTCAAGCCTGTCAGCACCAGATAGGCCACTGGAAGAACGCCATGCTTTCCCCTGAGCAAGCCTTAGAAAAAGCCGGAAACGATCAGGAAAATGCTTTCGCGCAGGTTTATCAGCAGTACCAAAATAACCTGAGTGCCTGCAATGCGGTTGACTTTGACGACCTGATTCGTCTGCCAACCTTACTGCTGGCAACCAATGAAAACGCCCGCGCTCGCTGGCAAAAGAAGTTTCAATACCTATTGGTGGACGAGTATCAGGACACCAACACCAGTCAGTACCAGTTGGTTAAATTACTGGTGGGCGAGCGTGCCCGTTTTACCGTGGTGGGCGACGATGACCAGTCCATTTACTCCTGGCGCGGTGCGCAACCGAAGAACCTCGCACTGTTAAAGCAGGACTTTCCTAGTCTGGAAGTAGTAAAACTGGAGCAGAATTACCGTTCGCACGGCCGTATTCTGAAAGCGGCGAACATTCTCATTGAAAATAACCCACACGTCTTTGAGAAGAAGCTGTTTTCTGAGATGGAATACGGTGAACCGCTGAGTGTTATCTTTGGCCGAAATGAAGAACATGAAGCCGAAAGGGTCATAGCTGAAATTGTGAAGCAGCGGTTCCTGCGTAAAACGCCGTATCATCATTTTGCCATTTTATACCGGGGTAACCATCAGTCGCGCTTGTTTGAAAAAGCTCTAATGAACAACCGTATTCCGTACAAAATTACCGGTGGTCAGTCATTTTTTGCCCGTGCGGAAGTCAAAGACATTATGGCTTACCTGCGGTTATTGGTGAACCCAACCGACGACACCGCCTTTCTGCGTATTATTAACACGCCGCGCCGTGGCATTGGTCCGCAAACCGTGGAGCGCATTGGTCGTTTGTCGCAGGAGTTAGGCTGCAGCTTATTTGAAGCCTGCCAGTCACCCCACTTAAAAACGCAGCTCAGCACCGGTGTTTTTCAGCATGTGGACGTATTCCGTAATATGATAGATACCCTCGCTCGTCAGGCTAATCATCAGGAAGATGCCAGCGATGCGGTGCGACAGTTGCTCAGCGAAATTGGTTACGAGGACTGGTTGTTTGAACAAAGCCCCAGTGCAAAAGCTGCGGAAATGCGCATTAAGAATGTGTACGAACTGCATCGCTGGGTGTCCGATATGCTAAAAGGCGATGCCGACCATGAGCCTATGGAACTGGATCAGGTCGTCAGCCGTTTATCCCTGCGCGATATGATGTCCCGCAACGAAGATGACGAGCAGTTTGAGCAGGTGCAGTTAATGACTCTGCATGCGTCCAAAGGTCTGGAATTTCCTTACGTGTTTTTGGTGGGAATGGAAGAAGGCTTACTGCCGCACCAAAGCAGTATTGATGAAAACAATATTGAAGAAGAGCGTCGGCTGGCTTACGTGGGCATAACCCGGGCACAGCATAAGTTAGTCTTCACTATGGCGAAAGAGCGCCGCCAGTTTGGGGAAAAGCTTGAGCCGCAGCCCAGTCGTTTCCTGCTAGAGCTCCCTCAGGATGACTTAGAGTGGGAACACCGCAAGCAGAAATCAGATGAAGAGCGGGAAGAACAAAGAAGTCAGGGGCTGGAGATGTTGAAGAATGCGCTGAAGTAGCGCCAGCAGTCACGCGCACACGAAACTGGAGTCGTCGTCTTTAACGATACGGCTTTCATAGTTTTGGTCAATAAAACTCCCCTGACCAATAGTGACGCCCTGCTTTTCAACGTCGTCCTTTTGTGTTTCAGTTTCCAGACCGTCTGCATAAACTTCAATATTCAGTTCATGACACAGCGTAACTATGTGCTTAAGCATGGCCTGAGCACGGTTATTGCTGCTTAGCCGGGCAATATAATGATGATCCAGCTTTAATACCGTAAACGGGAAGTTATACAAGAACTGCAACGGCCCGGAGCCACTACCAAAATTATCGATAACCAGTGTAAAGCCAAATTCCGACAGCCGTCTGAGACTCGCGAGCACCCGCCGGCCATCTTTCACCAGATCAGTTTCATCAAACTCTAGCGCAATATTTTCCGGCTTGGCGCCGCTGTCCATAACGATATTAACCAGCTCATTCAGGTGACTGGTTTTCAACAGGTGCCTAACCGATAAATTAAGATGTAACGACGTTTCATTGCTGACCTTATTTTCAACCAGCCAGCGACTGGCGGTACGTAAAACAAACCTGTCGAGCTTAACAATAAGCCCCGTCCGCTCAGCAAGAGGTAGAAGCTCCTCGCTGTCGAAACTGTAACGGGGATCATCCCACACTAACTTTGCTTCTACCGCTTGGACATCGCCTGTTTTTAAATCAACGATTGGTTGATAGCTAACAGCAAAGTCCTTGTCGACTTTCGCGTGTCTCAACGCCGTTTCTTTGCGTACACTGTCGACAAGCGTTTCATGCATACTGTCGTCGAATAATACGTAACGGCCCCGTCCCATGCCTTTAGCCTGATACATAGCAGCGTCTGCGTCACGCAGGAGACGTTCAGCCGAGTCCGTCTCTTCAAGACACTCGGCAATACCAATACTGGCACCGGAGTAATGTTCCTGCCCATTCAGCTGAAACGGCTCACTCATTTGTTGGATCATTCGCTTGGCAACGTCTTTCGCGTCATCAATGCTGGTAATGGTATCCAGTAAGATAACGAACTCATCACCGCCCAAACGCGCAACCATGTCGTTGTCACGCACACAGTCGCCAATACGCTTACTCACTTCCAGCAAAAATTCGTCACCAGCAGAGTGACCAAGGGTATCGTTAATGTTTTTAAAACGGTCAAGGTCGACAAACAATACCGCAAAATGATGTTCAGGATGGCGGCGCTTATGCGCTACAGCCTGCTGCAGGCGCTCATTAAACAAAATCCGGTTGGGTAACCCGGTCAGGTTATCGTGATGTGCAGCGTGGAATAAGTTGGACTCTGTTTTCTTTCGACGCTCAATTTCTGATACAAGCTCTTCGGTGCGCTCTGCCACCTTCTTCTCCAGAAACTGGTTCACTCGTTGAATTTCTTCAGCGGAACGTTTTCTGTCGATAGCAACGGCAACATGCTGCGAAACAAAGTTCAGCAGCTCCAAATCATCATTTTGATAAAGGAAGTCACCGTCATAAGTCTGCACCGCAATAACACCAAACACCTGACCATTCATCATTAGCGGACTGCCCAGCCATTGCTTCGCCAGCTTCATGCCGCCATAACCTAATTCAATTTCATTCTTTTTCAGTAACTTCTGCCTGACAGCCGCATTCACAAAAGCCGGCTCCTGCTTTTTAATGACGTACTCAGTCAAACCTTTACCTACGCGACGACGTTCTGCTTTTGCGCCCGTCTCGTCTACGTGATAGGGAAAATGCAGAAACTTTTTATCATCCGACAGCAACGCCACATAAAAGTTATCGGCATGAATGAGTTTGCCAATTTGCCGGTGCAATTGTCGGTAAAACGCATTCATGTCATCAGAGGTATTGGTCAACTCTGAAATTGCGAACAGCACCGAAGTCTGCTGCTCAGCCCTTTCCCGAATGGTGATTTCGCTCATCAGGCTTTCATTGGCATGGCGAAGTTCGGCAGTCTGGTGCTCTATTTCGCTTTGCATTAAATCGCGTTGTTTTAAGCGTTCAAGTGCATTCACTACGTGTTGCGAAACAAAGGTCAACAGGTCTTCGTCAGAGGTATCGTAGCGGACATCGGCACTGTAGCTCTGCACAACCATAACGCCAATAGTAATATCACCACGTTTAAGAGGGACACCCAGCCAGTCCTGGTGTTCGGCTCCCAAACCTTCAATTTCATTGTTATCAATAAGTCGTTGGTAGACTTCAGGTGGGCATAAAAGCGACTGGCCCTTTCTTAAAACGTAGCCAGTTAAACCTTTACTGAGTTGCTCAATTGGAATGCGTTCGAACAAGGTGTCCTGATCAATTTCATCAACAAAGTAGACAAAATCGACAAGCTCTTCCTGAGGTTCATAAAGACAGATGTAGAAATTGCGGGCATACATCAGTTCGCCGATGATTTCATGCAGTGACTGGTAAAAGTTGTCCATTTGGCGTGCGGAAGCCGCCAGTTCCGAAATTCGAAACAGCGCCTTTTGTACGACCTCAGCCGATCGGTATTTTTGGGTCAACCCCTTTAAACGGGTAATGACCTTTCGCAAGCGTTCATTTTCAGTTTGTAACCCCTGAAGCTGCTCCTTGCTTACCTTACGGTCTGTCATTCAGGTTCACCTTTAAACACTGACACTCCTTGCCGCAAACACACTTTTTTAACACTTGTTGTATTTAATAACAGTCGTACAGTATAGACCTCTGTCAAAAAATAGAAAAGATTTGTAAAGAAATAATTGGAGCGAGGGAGTTCCAGAGAGCAGTTAACGTCAATTGACACGAAAAAAGGCTGCCAAGTTGGCAGCCTTTTCAGAACATCTTAAAACTCATGTGTTTTAGATGTCTTCAATCATATAGTCGATAGCGGCCTGAATTTCGTCTTCAGAACAGTCGCTACAAGTTCCCATAGGGGGCATAGCGTTGTAGCCTTCAACGGCGTGCTTTAATACGGTTTCCATACCTTGGTCTAACCGCTCTTTCCAGTCAGAGGCTTCGTTAATTTTAGGCGCACCCATAACACCGCTAGTGTGACAGGCTGTACAAAATTTATCGTAAACTTGCTGGCCTGAACGTGGACCGCTGCTTTCTTCAGCTGCGCTGCTTTCACCAGCCACATAGTGCTTACCTGCCGGCTTAATACGCTCTGCTATTGCTTCGCGTGACATGTCATCCTGCACCGAAGACGCACTGATGCTTAGCGCAAACAGCATGGAAATAGTGCCCAAAACGCTCTTAACGAAAAATGAATTCATAACTTTCACTGGTTTCTCCTACAAATGGCTGGTGTTCTTGCACGCCCAGTTAGTGGATGCGATTATAACCACAAATGCGCAAAGGATAAACACTTGGCTGAAATTGCTCGCAAAATAGCTTTGCTGGATCTGGATGCTTTCTTTGCTTCGGCCGAAGAATTGCGTGATCCCAGCCTGAAAACACGTCCGTTTGCTGTTGGCGGCGGCGGTGAGCGAGGCGTGGTGGCAACTGCGAATTACCTCGCTCGTCAGTACGGCGTAAAAAGTGCCATGCCGGGCAGTCATGCTCGGCGCCTATGCCCACAATTAACTTTTATACGGCCCGATGGCAATTATTACCGGGAACTCTCCAACAAGGTCCTGGATGTTCTGCAGGAACTGACGCCACGCATTGAACCCGCTTCTATCGATGAGTTTTATTTAGACTTAACCCACCTTGAGGGCTTTAAAGGCAGCGCAACCCTGGCTATGAACCATGTTCGCGAGCGGATAAAAACGCTTGGAATAACAGGTTCTGCCGGCATTTCCAATCAGAAAATGGTTGCGAAAATAGCCAGCGAAGAGCGTAAGCCCGACGGCCAATTTGTTGTTCATCCTTCCGAGGTACTGGATTACATTGCTGCCTTAAACCTCAAACAGATCCCCGGTGTAGGCCCGAAAAGCCAGCAGGTACTGACAAATCATGGCCTGACCACAGGTCAAGACATACAACAAATTGAGCTACAACAACTGCAGGCTATTCTTGGGGAAAAGGCCGGGTATGTTTTATTTGAGCGTTGTCATGGTCGTGACCGCCGGGAAGTGGTGACTGAGCGCATTCGAAAAAGCGTGGGCGTTGAGCAAACCTTAACGACAGACATGCGGCTGGAGTCGACGGCACAGGCTTATGTTCAGGACAACTTATTACCTAAGCTGCGGCAACGGATGAAGATATCACATTGGCGGGAACAACCTATTCGCAGTCAAACCCTTAAACTGAAGTTCTCGGACTTTACTCAAACAACGGTCTCGCGCAGTTCTCAGTTTATTTCGCCCAGCTTGTTTTATCAGCTCTTAGATGAAGCCTGGCAGCGCGGTAAAGGGAAAGGTGTGAGGCTGTTGGGGATCAGCGCAACATTGCCTGACCCCAACGAGCAATTACAACTCGAACTTGAGCTGGATTAATCGTCTTTGACGATAACGGTGATTTTTTCTGAAACAACAGCAGGGTTATGCGGCACGTGGTTTTTATCACCTAAAATGAGCTGCAACGTATGTTCACCCGGCTCTAAAGTCACCGTGGTTTCCGTCTGACCGCCACCAAAGTGAATAACATCGCCGCCCATCGGCTTATCCATAGCCGGCAATTCATCTTTATCTATTAGCAAGTGGTGATGCCCGGTATGCTTTACGTCAACACCCGCTGGTGCCACACCCATACCGCTTAAACCAAACTTCACTTTAAAGGTTTTGCCCACGGTCTCACCGTTTTGCGGAGAGATAATGTAAGCCTGGGCTTCTTGTGATGCTTCCGTACGTTCTGCTTCTGCTGCCTGTGCAGTTGCAAGTGCCGGGCCGCCTAACATGGCTAAAGCGCCAATCATCCATGCTTTATTCATAAGTTTCTCCAGTTATTGATATCAATCAATTCAGTTTAAACTGTGTCACCAATTGTTCCAAGCGTTCAAATGCCGTATTCAGTTCACGACACGCCTGCTTGGTATTATTTAGATTGCTGACACTCTGATCGTTCATACTACTGATATCCATAATGTCACGATCCAGTGTTTGGATCACTGAAGTCTGTTGTTCCGTTGCTGAAGCCACCGAATGATTCACATCATCGATATTGACGATAATGCCGTTAATCTCTGACATGTGTTCAGCCGATTCCTCTGCGCTTAGCACACAGGCACTGCTTATTTCCTGACTTTCTTTGATAACTTCAACGACACTGCGCGTACCAGCCCTGACCCGTTCAATCATTGACTCTACTTCGGTAGCCGATGACGATGTCCGCTGCGCCAGGTTACGCACTTCGTCGGCAACGACCGCAAAACCACGACCAGCTTCACCAGCCCTTGCCGCTTCAATTGCCGCGTTAAGTGCCAGCAAGTTGGTTTGCTCGGTAATGCCTTTAATCACTTCAATAATATTTCCAATATTCTGCGTATCTTCATCCAGGGTATGAATGGCCTGGCTGGAGGCATCCATGCGCTCGGACAAGTGCTGAATTTGCTGTCGGTTGTGTTGCAGCGAATCTCTTGCCGATGATGCTTTTGCAGTACCTGAACTGGCCTGCTCAGAGGCTTTTGCAGCATTTTCCGCAATTTCGTGCGCACTGGCGCCAAGCTCATTAATTGCGGTTGCGACAGAGCTGGCTTTACCTGCCTGCTCACTACCAATATCCATAGAGTCATCATTCGCTTTGACCATACTGCGAATGTTACTTTCCACCTGTTCGGCAGCTGCATTTACCTCAAGTAAGGCTTGCTGAATTTTTTCAATAAACTCATTCATGCGTCGTGAAACCAAACCAAACTCGTCATCTGATTCAACCGGCAGCCGTTGAGTTAAATCACCCTCACCACGGGCCATATCAGTAACGGCTTCATTGAGTCTGCGCAAAGGCTTCAGCAGTAAACGCAGTAGCCAGGTGAGTGATACAACAACCGCGACAATACCAATAATCAGATAGATAACAGCGGTCCAGGCGAAGGTCGACACATTGCTGTAGGCCTTATCACGATCAATAACCACACCCAGATACCACTCGACGCCCTGAATGCCCTTTATTTTATGAAAAGAAACCAAGCGCTCCGTGTCATTAATGCGGTATTCAGAAAAGTCCGGGCTCAACGACACCGACTGCCCGGCGTAGTCATTCACGGATTTTTCAATCCAGTCTTCATCCGGGTGAACCAGAATATTACGATTACCACTTACCAGAAAAGCAAAACCGAGACCCATAAAGTCGATGTCGTTTACAATGTTTGAAATTTCATCCAGCATCATGTCTCCGCCGGCAACACCGACCAGCTGGTTATCCCGACGCATAGGAACGACTGCGGTAATAGTCAATTCATTGGTTGTAACGTCGATATACGGCGCGGTATAGGTTGGTTGCCCTTCATCAACCGCTAATTGGTACCAGGGGCGGCTGCGGGCATCGTAATCATCGGGCAAATCAATGCTCGGATCATCCAGCAGGAAGGTCCCGTCAATTAAGCCATAGTAAACATTTTTAAACTTCCCGGCCGCTTTTGACTGTTGCACGCGTTCCAATGAACGGGCAGTGGAATCATCAACGTCATAGGCGTCAGCCGTTGCCTGAACAATGCTCATGCGGTCATTGAACCACTGCGAGATATTGCTTGATACAGAGTCCGATAACGCCTGCATTTGATGCTGCAAGTTACTACGGGTCTGAGTCGACATCTGCAAAAAGTTAGTGAGCGTAAAAACACCCAGCACTAACACCAGTATTAGCGATGCAACAGCCGTCACTTTTTGTGTAAACTTTAATTTTTTCAGCATCTTAAAAGCATCTCTTATTATCGTTCTATTATGAGCATTCTTAGGCGGTCAGTCGCTTTATCGGGCTATCCCACTTGAATGTCCGTTTCCGGGAAGCGGATGTGTCGTTTCCTTGGCGTTGCCAGAAAATAAGCCAATGTTAATGGCCCGACACGTCCGGCAAACATCAGGAACACCAACACCAATTGGCTTGCCGCCGTTACTTCTGCGGTAATTCCCCTGGACAATCCAACAGTTGCCGAAGCCGATAAAACTTCAAAGGTTATATCTATAAACGGCAGCGGATTCAAAATCATTAGGATAAATATACCCAGAAACATCAAAGTTAAGGTAACCAAGGTGACTGCAAGTGCTTTCATCACCAGTTCCTGGGGCACGGTACGGTTCAATAAAGTGACATGTTCACGGCGACGAAGAAAAGCATAAGTAGCGACCAGCAAAACAATAAAAGTCCCTAACTTTATGCCACCTGCAGTACTCATTGAACCGCCACCAATAAGCATTAACAACATGGTATACACGGCACTGGCGTCTGTCATTGCTCCGGTATCAACCGTATTGAAACCTGCCGAACGAGGGGTGGTTGCCTGAAACCAGGCAGCCATAGCCTGGTCCCCGAAACTTAAGTTAGCGAATGTTGCCGGGTTATTCATTTCCAGCAGCCAAATAATAGCTACCGACAATACATTAATAATTAAGGTCGCCCATAAAATGGCCCGGGTATACACCGAAAATTTATACCAACGGCGTTTTTCGTAGATATTGGTAATAACTGAAAAGCCCAAACCACCAATAACAAACAAAATGCTGATAATAAGGTTCACCGGTACACTACTGGCATAATCCACAATACCGTTAGGAGACAAAACAAACCCGGCGCTGTTAAAGGCAGAAATAGCGTAAAAAATGCTTTCAGCAAAGGCATCAATAAAGCCCTTTTCCTGCCACCAGGTGAGCGTCAGGCCTATTATTGCAATGGCTTCAACGATCAACGCCAAAGAGACAACTGCTTTTGCCGTGCGCCCAATACTGGCGAGACTGGTTTGCTGCATGGCCTCTTTTGCCAGCACCTGATGTTGCATACCGACGTGCCCGCCGATTGAAATGGCGGCCAAAACCGCAAAGGTCATGAAGCCTAAGCCACCCGCCTGGATAAGCAAAGCCAGAATCCCCATTCCAAATGGGGTGTAAGTCGCCCCGGTGTCCACAACAACCAGTCCGGTTACGGTCACAGCTGAAGTAGCCGTGAATAAACTTTCTAACCAGGTTATCGGTTGTTCGGTCGCAAAAGGCAACTTCAACAATAAGGTGCCCAATAGAATTAAGCAGGCAAAGCCCCCCGACAGAATAACCGGCGGGCTGGCACTAAAAGCTTTTCGTCTTTTACGTCCAGGGCGACGGTATAGCCAGGCTATTGAAGGGACCCACTGCTTCATGAATCCTCTTTTAACTTAGGAGCCACAGACTTCAATGCCTTTAAACTACCGGCCATAACCAAGGTTTCGTTCCCTTCCAGAGTTACAGATAATGAAGGGGTTACCGTTACATCATCCCGTCTCTTCAATAATAAAACATGAAAAAACTCACTATCATCGGGCATGATATCTTTCAGAGTTTTGCCTTTGAGGTAGTCGCCAATGCCAATTTCGACACAGAACCAATTATGTCCAAGCGACATATATTCATTGACCATTGGGTAGTTCAAAGACTGAGCCACCCGTATTCCCATTTCCTCTTCCGGATGGATAATACGGTTTACGCCCAACTTCGACAGAATTTGATGATGCGATTTTGACGTTGCTTTTGCCCAAATCTGTTTTACACCAATACTTTTCAGGTGCAAAACACATAACAAACTGGCTTGTAAATCTTCTCCAATAGCCACCAAGACCACTTCGCAGTTGGTTAAGTCCAGTTCCTCTAACGCTTTTTCATCAGTCACATCAGCAATGGCGGAGTGCGTTAGCACGTCGGCCATTGCCTCTACAGCTTTCTCATCCGAGTCGACACCAATAACACGATGTCCCATATCCAGCAGTTCCTTCGAGGTTCGGGCACCAAAGCGCCCTAAACCAATGACGCCAAATTCTGCCATGTCAGACTCCTATTGTGCTTTTGCCGGCGCCAGGAACAGCGCATTCATCAGCAAAGTGTTTAAACCGTCCATGTAAGCGCGGTAAGTGGGTTCCTGAGTAAAGCTGATAACCATACCATTACCCGTTGGCTGCCACATCAATAGCGGTTTGTAAGGCAGTTGCTGTGCAATGTCATCCCACAAAAAGCCGCTAGCCAGCATATCGTCCGCACCAGCGAACCAGGCAATATTTCTACCCTGGTTGATATCAATCGGCGTAAACACATCGTTGCCGTTATAAATACTGATAACCTGTGGCTTTACACCGGCACTTAACCAGTGGTCGGTATCCACTTCAGCATTTAGCAACGCACCGGGCACCCAGTCCGGATCAGCGCCGTGCGGCTTTATTTCCGTTAAGAACTGCTCGCGGCTTTCAATGACTTTACCGTCCACTTTAGCTTCGTCTTCCGGCTTAGTAACGCCTTCTTCGGGGACTTTGCGCTCAAGTTTAGTGTTTAACACGCCGGCTTCAACGGCCCAGGCAGAGGCGCTGCCTAAGGTTAATAAAACACCACCGTCTGACACCCACTGCTTAATTTTTTCAACCGCTTTGTCATTTAAGACGTCTGCGTAGCGCCCCTCCGGCAGGATCAGAACATCAAGACCGTCCAAATCAGAACGAAGCAACTGCATAGTACGAATAGCTGTTACCGGATAGCCCATCTGACGCTCAATAACAAATCGTGTATGGCCCGCATTATAGGCACTGACGGGTTCGTCCCAGGCAATAGCAATGTTTGGCGCTTCCAGCTTACTCACATTATGTGAACCGAAGTTCGGACCGGCGGTCATCCAGCTTGAATCGACGCCTTCAACGGTTGCGCCCGAGGCTTTAGCCAGTTCCTGCAGTTTTGCCTGTAAGCCACCCTGGTTGTCTGCGCGGGTTAAAATGAGCGAACCACTTGGAAAGTCGCCGGCGCTTTCATGAGTAAAGGCTAATTCGCTTTGGCGAACTTCCAGGCCTTCCCGCAAGGCGGCAGTAAGGAAGCGACCCGCATTCATGTCACCCCAACGAACCAAAAAGGCCACCTTGGCGTCCGGGTTAATGACCTTACCGGGTTCAATGCGCCCTTCTTCAACCGAGGCCGTGGCAACATCCGGCAGGTCATCACACTGATGACTGTCAACGTTAAACATTAATGGCAGTGACCAGCCGGTTACATCATAAATTTGGTCCGGCAGGTTGTTGTTTCGGCGTTGTTCCTGCTCCGCCAAAAAGTCATCCGCCATGTCCACTTGCTTATCCATTAAGGTACGTATCATGCGGTGTGCAGGTTGTGCCATATCAATGATGTAAGCGCCGGCTTCATAATCGGATCCGCACACATCAAAGGCTTCCTCCGCCTGGTTCACATCAGCACCCTGCTCAACCAACAAGGACGCCAGCTTGCGCGCAGCAGCCGGATCATCTTTAGCGGGCAGAATAATAGAGCGGACATCGCCGTCTTCACCGGCTTCAACCGCAGACTTACGGTATTCCCAGAACTTCTGCAACAAGGCTTCTCGACGCTCGGAAACCGTCTGAATTGTCGAAATAGACGCTATAAAATGCTGTTGAACACCATCGGCGTAGGTCAGCACGTCGCCGTCTTCGCGCTCAAACAAATGTCCACGCGCCGAAGCCATTTCATAAGTCATAGCAACTGAGCCCTGATAAAGCGGCCAACTGGCGCCATACCCCGGGTAAAAGGCATCAAAAATTTCACGGGTAAAGTAATCAAAGCCTTTTTCATCAAACCACTGACCATTATTCTTACCAATCCAGTTCAGCGTTTCCCGCTGCGCTTCGGTTATCAGTGGGTTATAAGGCCGCGCCTCGGGGGTGAAATAGTATGTGGAATCACCGCTCATTTCGTGCAGGTCAACAAACACCAGCGGATAATATTTTAGTAAGGCGTCAATTTGTCCGCTTATTTCAGGCTGCGTCAACGCAATCCAGTCGCGGTTCATATCAAACAGGTAATGGTTAGTGCGCCCGTTCGGCCAGGGTTCGTTATGCTCTGCACTGCGACGATCGCCTGAGTGCTCAAGCCCAACACTCATGTAGTAACGATCCACAAAACGAGCCCGACCATCGGGGTTTTGCAATGGGTCAATAAACACCATGGTGTTGTCCAGCCACTGCTGAGTCTGCTCACGCTGGTCATGCAGTAAATGATAAGCCGTCATCATAGCCGCTTCGGGCGAGGAGATTTCATTGCCGTGAACGCCATAGGACAGCCAGATGCTACCGGGCAATTGGTCAATTAACTGCTCGGCGTCATCGCTGTCGGTTTTACGCGGGTCAGCCAAGGACTGCATTCCCTGCATGAAGCCGTCAAAGTCGGCCATGTTCCTTTCACTGGAAATAACCGCATAATAAAGCGTGCGTCCTTCCCAGCTTTTGCCGTACTCCAGCAGTTTCACCTGTTTCGGATAGGCCTGCTTCAGTGCTTCAAAGTATCGGCTCATATCCGCCGGGCTGGTAATTTTGGTACCCATGGGGTAACCCAGAACCTGCTCGACGGTCACTTCGGAGTCGCTGTAACTGGCTTCAGGGAGTAAGGAGCTTTCGCCGGACAACTGCTGTGCATGGGTGGGTATCACGAACCACGAGGCGGCTACCAGCGCCGCTAATTTGAGACTGCGCATCTTCATTCCTGTTGTTTTACACACTGCCGAAACAATGCTTTGGGTTTATTTTTATGTCTCCCTAATGTAAAAGCTTGAACAAGGGAAGTGAAGCTCAATTTAGGCGCTATGAATAAAAAGACTCAAATAATCACACTAATGGTGGCTTTAACTACCACAATAATTCTGGCCGGCTGTGAAGTGACACCGAATAACGTCAGGCGAGTAGTTACTTCTGGCATCCTCAGCGGAAATGACCCCACAGCGGTTGTTGAATCGTTAGCTCGTGAGCGTCTCAATAGCTACCGCAGTAACCCCCGTCAGCTTATTAGCGATATTGAAGATCTGCGCAAAGCACTGCGCGACCTTCGTACCGTTGCCGAAGCCATTTGGGGTGAAGAAAAAGACACGGTTCCCAGCGAGAAAAAGTACGTTAAATACAGCGATAACTTTCATGCCAAAGCCGTGGTTGATTTTGAGCAAGGCCTGCTGACCGTAGCCACTTTACATGACAGCGGCGATCCCGCCGAAACCCGGCAAAAATTGCAGGCGGCAATTGTACGCACGCTGCTGACACCCGCCGATCTCACCGCCGTTGATATATTTACCGATAAAGAGCCAGAAGGTTCAGGAAAGCCCTTTTTGCGAGGCCAGGTTGTTGACCAGGACAATGTCGTGGTCGAATACCAGTGGCGAGCCAACCGTTTTGCCAAGTATTTAGTTAACAACGAGCTTCGCACTCGCCGTGCCAAAGACAACGACGTTTATGAAGTACAAATTGCGCTGGTGGACGACCATAAAGCGCTACGCAAACATCAATATTCCGATTACGTGATTGCCGCCGCGAAGCGCTACGACATTGAACCTGAGCTTATTTACGCCATTATTGAAACCGAAAGCAGCTTCAACCCTTATGCGGTAAGCCATGCCAATGCTTATGGCTTAATGCAGGTGGTGGCAGCTACCGCCGGGCGAGATGTCTTTGAGCGGGTACGCGAAGTTCCCGGCCAGCCAACCTCTGAGCAGTTATTTGACCCCGCCCAGAACATTGATATAGGCAGTGCCTACTTATACATTCTCAATACCCAGTATTTAAAAGGCGTGCAAAACCCAAGCAGCCGTGAGTACGCTATAGTATCCGCATATAACGGCGGTGCGGGTAATGTACTGAAAACCTTTTCATCCAACCGCAACCGGGCCATTCAAATAATGAACCGAAGTCAGCCCGGTGTCATTTACCGGGACTTAACTTCAAAACATCCTTTGGCTGAAAGCCGCCGGTACCTGGAAAAGGTGATGTACTTTAAGCAAAATTACTGACAAGACCCACAGCAAAAATCTTTACCGTGTACCGGTGCTGCCGCTTTCTTCTCGACAAAAAGTACGTTGTTTTCCAGGTAAATATGCTCGCGTAAGTCGTCCTGCAACTCTTTCAGGCCGTTATAAAGCGCAGTCCAGGTGCCACAGGCGCCTTCAGGCAAAGTCAGGTTGTTGGTCAGTTCATTAATTTTATTGATTTCGTCTTCGTGCTGCACGTGTTCTTCTTCCATGACTGAAATTGGGCCGCTTGGATAGACTCCACGCGACAACATTGGGAACAGGATTTGTTCTTCTTTCATCATGTGGCTTTCCAGCTCCTGCAACATATTGTCTAAGTGCTCAGCCAGACCATTAGGCGCTTCGGCATGATCACCGTGAACCTCTTCCACGCGCATAGCTAACTGCTTTAGTTCTGGCAGCTGGTCACGATGACACTGGTGAAAGCGCAAATAGATGTGCTCGATTAATTCCTGAGGGCTCGCGTCCTGCCATTTCTGTTCAGCAGCTTGTAAACGTTCATTTAAAGTATTCATGGGGTAACTCCTGTTTGCTAAATTAAAATTTTCAGCCGTTACTTAACGGTCTAAACTTTCGCTATGGCTGTTGATTGCAACAAACAGGCCAGCTTCTACCCCATTGTGATTATTGACTCTCCGGGGTGCCAAGGTACTATCAACCCAACCAATAAGGGTCTTTTTAACCTAAGCAGTCAATTTAACCATGTTACAAGAAAGTCTATTAGCAGACCTGCTGACCGAGCAGCCTGCCGCCGTTCGTTTACAAAATTTGGTCAATACCTTACGCCGTCATTTCAACTGTGGGGCGGTGGTGTTACTGAAACTGGATAACGAGGTACTTCAGCCCGTCGCTATTCAGGGCCTGGTGCGCGAAGCTCTGGGTCGTCGCTTCGTGGTTGCGCAACACCCACGGCTGGCGGCACTGCTGGCTTCCCGCAGCCCGGTAAGGTTTGAGCATGACTCATCGTTACCAGACCCTTACGACGGTTTATTAGCCGAGCAGCCGGGTAATGCACTGCCCGTACACGACTGCATGGGAATCAGCTTGTACCTGGAAAACAAATGCTGGGGGGTGCTGACATTAGATGCCCTGCAGCCAGGCACCTTTACCGATGATTCCATACTCGAGCTGCAAAAGTTCAGTTTATTCGTTGAAACAGCGGTGCGTATTGGCCAGCTTGAGCAAAACGTCAGAGCCTTGCGTCAGGGGCAACAACGCGCCATGCCGCAAGCCGGAGCGACAGAAACCAACGACTCTGAAATTATTGGTCAGAGCAAAGCCATTGAAGGTGTTCTGAAAGAGCTTAGAGTTGTCGCCGGTGCTGACTTACCGGTACTGCTTTTAGGGGAAACCGGCGTCGGTAAAGAGCTCTTCGCACGCGAACTTCACTTATTGTCGCAGCGCAGCGATATGCCGCTTATTTATGTTAACTGTGCTGCGCTGCCAGAATCCTTAGCTGAAAGTGAGCTCTTTGGTCATGTTAAAGGCGCTTTCTCCGGCGCCACCAGCGACCGTTCTGGACGCTTTGAGGCCGCTCATGGAGGTACCTTATTTCTGGATGAAGTGGGCGAGTTGCCACTGTCGATACAGGCCAAACTGCTGCGTGTTTTGCAAAATGGTGAAATTCAGCGGCTGGGCTCGGACAAATATCGCAAGGTGGACGTGCGCCTGATAGCAGCCACCAACCGTAACCTGCGCCAGCAAGTCAGTAATGAAACTTTCCGCGCGGATCTATACCACCGTTTGTCGGTTTACCCTTTACCCATACCGCCTTTGCGTGAGCGCGATGACGATGTGTCGATTCTGGCCGGTCACTTTCTTGAGTTAAACCGCGCACGCCTGGGGCTTCGTGCTTTGCGGCTGTCACCGGAAGCCGAACTGGCCATACAGCAGTATCAGTGGCCGGGGAATGTGCGCGAACTGGAGCACGTAATAAGTCGCGCAGCCATTAAGCTGCTGAGCCATGGTGTTGAGAAAACCGATATTGCGACCATTGAGCCGGAAATGTTGGATCTCGACGTTCAGTTACCCATGTCGACCGCTCTGGATTCGGATAAAAACAGCGGCGGAGCCGAGTTGCCAGTGCATAGCGTTTCCATGAAGGAGGCGGTTAGCTACACCCAAAGAAAAATGATTGAAGCGGCTTTGAGTCGGCATAACAACAGCTGGAGTCAAGCTGCTAAAGACCTGCAACTGGACGCCAGTAACCTGCACAAAATGGCAGGCCGGTTGGGAATGAAGTCATGACCCGGGAGTTGTTGATTCGGTTGCTCTGGCGCGCTCTGGCTCTATTTTTTGTGCTACTGGGGCTGATTGGTATTGCCCTGCCGGTAATGCCGACTGTTCCGTTTCTTATTGCCGCGCTCTGGGCTGCCAGCAAGGGTTGGCCTCGTTTGGAGGCCTGGCTGATTAACCACCCAAAATACGGTCCGGATATTAGAGCCTGGCGCGATAATCGCGTCATAAAACGCCGTTCCAAAGTCATAGCCCTGATTATGATGGCAACAGGTTATTTGGTGTTATGGTTATTGGTTCCACAGGTTCCCGTGTGGTTAAAAGGGCTGGTGGGTGTGGTCTTACTCACCGTGGGTTACTGGCTGGCCACTCGCCCTGAATTTGTACCTGAAAATAATGGAAACTCGTTATGAGTAAAACCCTTTCTCATCAGCAGATGCTGAAGTACAACCGGCACATTGCCCTACCGGCTATGGACTTAGAAGGCCAGGAAAGGTTACTAAACGCCCATCTGGTCATCATTGGCCTGGGCGGATTAGGCTGCGCCGTTGCGCCTTATTTAACCGCCGCTGGCGTTGGAAAGATCACCTTAGTCGATGACGATGTAATTGACCGTCATAACCTGCAACGCCAAATTCTGTTCACCGAAAGCAGCGTAGGGAATAACAAAGCAGAGCAAGCTCGCCAGCACCTGATGCAGCTGAATAGCGAAACTGACATTAGAGTACTGCCGGTACGGGCAGACGACGCTTTGCTGATGAACTTAGCAGAAGATGCCACGCTAATTGTCGATTGCTGCGACAACCTGGCGACACGTAACAGCGTTAATAAAGCGTGCCTCAAAAGTAAAACGCCGTTGGTTTCCGGCTCTGCCATTCGTTTTGAAGGTCAGATTGCCAGCTTTTCTATGCAAAACAGTTCGCCCTGCTACGCCTGTTATAGCCAGTTTTTTGGTGAGCAGCAACTCAGTTGTACAGAAGCCGGTGTTTTGTCTCCTTTGGTGGGGGTGGTAGGTACCATGCAGGCTGTCGAAGCAATAAAAATAGCGGCTGGTATTGGCCAGCCGCTGTATTCATCGGTATTGCTTTTTGATGCGCTGCACAGTGACTGGCAGCGGCTCAATATTCAGAAGCACCCGCAGTGCCCACACTGTGCAGACCTTTAACCCGGGTTACCATCAGCACGCGGCGTAGTCAGTACTTTAAAGTAAACCACAACGTAAATACCGTAAGCCAAAGCCCAGGCTAAAGTGCTGAACATGAGCCACTGGCTGGTTAACTCTGGCGCCAGCCACATTAGAAAGACGCGGGTCAGTGCCGCAATTAGCACCAATAAGAATGCGCCGGTCATAATCAGTTTGGGCTGCAATGGACGACCACTGTGCCCCAGGGATACCCGCGCTATCATGCTCAAGATCATATTACCCATAGCACCGGCGGTCAGTGCGTGCATAGCCAGGCTCTGAGTCAGCTCAAAACCGGCATAGCGCAGTGCAAATAGCGCCAACCCAACCGGAATAAACCAGTAGGCCAAATGCAGCGACCACAATAACGGCACCCGCCAGGTCATCCAGATTTTCCAGCGCGCTACCCGTATCGCTGTAGCAACAGCTGAAACGGTAAATAAGAAGACCATCACCTGACTGGGTAAAATGGTGTGCAGATTCAAAAAGTGAACCGCAAAAATAAGCCACAAGCTGCCCAGCGCAATGCGATCAAGCCAGACAATCGGCTGTACTTTCGGTGTCATGGTGCCGTTGGCGGTAAACATGGGCAGTACCCGGCCGCCAATAATTGCCATAAGCAAGGTCACCAGGAACACCGCATTGTAGGCACCAAGAATTTGAATATGGTACTGACCAAAGTGCAAGCCATAATGCATAAGCAAATTACAAACAGTCAGCAACAACAGAATGGGGACAAAAAACAGATTTCGGGTCTGATTCACCTTGATCACCATGCGCCCGAACAAAAATGCAGCAACAGGTAAAAGGCTGACATCGACAGCCGCAACCAGCCACCAGGGCAACTCACTCCCAAACAAAAGACCCAGCCGCGCTGCTGCCCATAATACCGTCAGAATAAGCAAGGTATTGCCGTGAGGTGCCCTAAGCCCCGTCCAGTTCTGCACCGCGGTTAACAAGAAACCAAGCACAATAGCGATAACAAAGCCGAACATCATTTCATGGGAGTGCCAGAACATGATGTTGCCATACACGGGCAAATCGACCTTTCCACCAAGTGCCAGCCCCCACAACAGCATAGCGATGGCGCTAAACCCTGCTCCCAGCAGGAACAGCGGTCGAAATGCCTGGCGCAGAATTGGAATTAACTGCTCTTCTTTTTGTTTGTCTGTGATCTGCATCATTGTCACCGCTTAATTTTTAAAGGTACATTTGTAATATATCTTTTATTTATCGGAAAATCGACTGCTTACTCGCGAAAATAAGTTAGTACCCCTTAGTTGATTTCGTTTCTTTATGGCAAGTAAAAATTACCCATTAAGGGGTAGCCTCCTCGCTTTTAACAGGCTTTCCCAAGACACTTGAAACTACCCTTAAAGTAGCATTACCAGAACCTACCGCTTCGTCCTAGTCTTTTGATACTAAAGCATTTTATTGCAGTTAACAGTAAAGTTTAGCCATCTGACTTAATGGATCTAACTGGAGGTCTTTCATGAACCAATCCCTGTCAGTCACAGGTGGTCAACGCAATAGGGCGCTCGCGATTTCAACGCTGGCGTTCACGCTTTGTTTTGCGGTCTGGACCATTTTTTCAATCATCGGCATTCAGATAAAGGCCGACTTCAACTTAACTGACACTCAGTTGGGCTTACTAATGGCGACCCCCGTACTAACGGGATCTATCAGTCGTATGTTCCTGGGGATATGGACCGACCGCTACGGTGGCCGAAAGGTCTTCAGTATCCTAATGCTACTGACCGCAGCCTGTGTTTACTTACTCACTTTTGCTAACAGCTATATTATGCTGTTAGTTGCAGCGCTAGGTGTTGGCCTGGCCGGTGGCTCATTCATTGTTGGTGTAACTTATACGGCGGCCTGGTTTAACGACGTAAAAGAAAAGCAAGGCACCGCACTAGGGATTTTCGGAGCCGGTAATGTTGGCTCGGCGGTAACTAACTTTGGTGCTCCGTTTCTGCTAATAGCCCTTGGTTGGCAGGGTACTGCGCAAATTTATGCAACGGTACTAGCGATTGCCGGTGTTGTTTTCCTTTTCCTCGCAAAAGACGATCCGCTAAAAGAAACTCGTCAGGAACTTCAGCAAAAAGGTTTTTGGGAGCAGCTGTCGCCCCTTGGTGATCTTCGTGTCTGGCGCTTCTCGCTTTACTACTTCTTTGTTTTTGGTGCTTTTGTCGCGTTAGCCTTATGGTTGCCGCACTACCTTATTGGTGTTTACGAGCTGGATATAAAAACGGCCGGTATGATAGCGGCACTTTACACTATCCCTGCTTCGTTGTTTCGTATTCTGGGCGGTTGGATGTCTGACAAATACGGGGCTCGTCGAGTCATGTACTGGACATTCATTGCATCGGTAATTTGTACTTTCTTACTGAGTTATCCCAGCACCGAATACGCGGTTAAAGGGGTAAACCAGACTTATAACTTCCACTTCGAAATCACTTTACTTGGCTTTGTTTTCCTTACTTTTGCACTCGGCTTCTTTATGTCGCTGGGTAAAGCCGCTGTATTCAAGCATATTCCGGTTTATTACCCGAAAAGCGTTGGTGCTGTTGGTGGTGTGGTCGGTATGATTGGTGGTTTAGGTGGCTTCCTGCTGCCATTAACCTTCGGCATGCTGAACGATGTGATTGGTGTATGGCAGAGCAGCTTTATGCTGTTATTCGTTATTGCAGCAGCCGCACTGGCGTGGATGCATTTTGCTATTCTTCGCGCAGAGCGTGTTGAGTATCGCGAAGACCGCGAAGAACGCGACCTGCCCGAGTTGTCCACTCCGAACTCTATGGTGCTGGATGACTGGCGTCCGGAAGATAAAACCTTCTGGGAAGAAAAAGGCAAACGCATTGCCACCCGTAACCTGTGGATTTCCATACCGAACCTGTTCTTGGCGTTCGCAGTCTGGACTATCTGGAGTATTCTGGTAGTCAAAATGCCGGCTCTCGGCTTCCCTTACAGCCAAAACGAACTGTTCTGGTTAGCGGCCTTACCTGCCTTGTCGGGTGCGACCTTACGGATCTTCTATAGCTTCATGGTGCCGATATTTGGTGGCCGTCGCTGGACAGCAATATCCACAGCGTCCTTACTACTGCCGTGTATTTGGATTGGCTTTGCCGTTCAAAATACCGATACGCCATACATGATCATGCTGATTCTTGCATTGTTGTGCGGCTTTGGTGGCGGTAACTTCTCGTCCAGTATGTCCAACATCAGCTTTTTCTATCCACAGAAGGAAAAAGGCGGTGCCTTGGGCATGAATGCTGGTCTGGGTAACCTGGGTGTGTCGGGTATGCAGTTACTGGCGCCGCTGGTTATTGCCGCCAGTGTGTTTGGTGGTATGGGAGGTGACCCACTGGTGATCCAGGAAGGTGCGAATGCGGGTCAGGAGGTCTGGCTGCAAAACGCTGCGTTCTTGTGGGTTCCGTTAATTGTTATTGGCTCTGTCGCAGCCTGGTTTGGTATGAACGACATTTCCTCAGCGAAAGCTTCGTTCAGTGATCAAGCCGTTATCTTCAAACGCAGTCATAATTGGATCATGTGTATCCTTTATTTGGGAACGTTCGGAAGCTTTATCGGCTTCGCGGCTGGCTTCCCTCTGCTGTCGGGTATGCTGTTCCCTGAAGTTGACCCAACCGCTTACGCTTTCCTTGGTCCGTTAGTCGGTGCTTTGGCTCGTCCCGTCGGTGGTATTGTCGCTGACAAGCTAGGCGGTGCAAGGGTAACCTTCTGGAACTTCCTGCTGATGATTGCCGGCGTAGCGGGTGTCATGTACTTCCTGCCAATAGCGGGTACTGAAGGCAACTTCTGGGGCTTCTTCGCTGCCTTTATGGTGCTGTTTATTGCAACGGGTATTGGCAACGGCTCCACTTTCCGTATGGTTCCGGTCATTTTCCTGAACCAGCGCAAACGCGAACTGGGCGATACCGACGAAGCCATTAAGCAGGGCAATAAAGAATCGGCTGCGGTTATTGGTTTTATCTCGGCATTCGCAGCCTACGGCGGCTTCTTTATCCCGAAAGCTTATGGTTCATCCATTAGTCTGACAGGAAGCGTATCCGCTGCCTTAGTGAGCTTTATTGTCTTCTACGCTATATGCAGCGTGATAACCTGGTGGTTCTACTCTCGTAAAAACGCACCAGACCCCTGCTAAACTGTCTGGGCTCAGGTATGCAAACTATGAGTCTAATGAGTAAAGCAAAAGAGCTGTCACCAGCCTACTTTGGGCTGGTGATGGCAACAGGAATCATCGCCATTGCTGCCCACCAGCAGCAATGGCCTTCAGCCTTCTTTTACATTGCACTGCTGGCTTGGGGAATAACTTTTACGGGGTTGTGCCGAAGCCTGTTGCGGCTCCAGCAGCAGAAGTAACTACTTACTTTTGGGACGAAAGGGCTTAATGACCGATTCATCACACTCAAGGTAAGGCCCATCCATAAGATCAATGCAATACGGCACTGCCGGAAATACAGCATCCAGACATTGCCGAATGGCCTTAGGTTTACCCGGTAAGTTAATAATCAATGACGAGCCTCTTAGCCCTGCTGTTTGCCGCGACAAAATGGCGGTAGGAACGTACTTTAAAGACTCCTGTCGCATTAATTCACCGAAACCCGGCATCATCCGGTCGCAAACGGCCTCTGTCGCTTCAGGTGTGACATCGCGTTTGGCCGGGCCGGTTCCTCCGGTAGTTACGACCAGACAGCACCCTTCTTTATCCACTAAGTCTTTAATGGTGGACTCAATAAGCGGCTGCTCATCGGCTATAACCCGGTACTCCGCCTGCCATTCAGAGGTTAGGTAGTCTTTTAGTGTATCTTTTATCGCCTGCCCGGAAATGTCTTCATACACTCCGGCACTGGCCCTGTCACTAACGGTTAGTACACCAATTCGAGCTATTTTCTCTGACATAGTTATCCTTTTCGCTATAAATGCTTTGTTCCGTTACGCCGTTGCCAAACCCGCAAGCTGTAACCAATAGCCGTTACTTTCTTTACTATTTAGTTTTACGGGTTGCTCACCATCGACATTGTTACGGAAACGCCCTAGCCAGTCAAAAGTCCCTTCCGGCTGCGGGCTTATGCGTACAATATCAACCAGATCTTTCATACTGGGTAATTGATTTATAAGATTATAGCGGGTACCCGATTGCGTCTGAATGCCATTAAGCACAAACACCTGCTGCCCTTCCTGGCTTTTAACTTCGCGGCCTTCCGGATACTTTATGCAACACAGTTCGCACTGATCCTTCGGGCGGTTTTCTGACCGCGCAGTAAAGCAGCGTCCAGACCAGGCCAGTGGCATATGACCGAAAGAAAACACCTCCACCTCAAAACAGTCTCTCACCGTATTAATCAGGTTTTGCTGTAAAATATCCTGCAGCCAGTCACGCGAGAGTTCAAAAGGCGCAACCCAACGCGTCATGCCCATATCAATTAAGCGGCGCAGGCTCTGATGATTATAAATATTAATAGCCGGCCCGGCGGTAAAGTTAAGCCCCTGTTCCTGCAATATACCAATGGCGCTGACATCATTAGCTTCAACATCAAATTCACCATTGTCACAATACTTACCCAGCTCTCTTAATTCAGCAGGTGCCTCTAGTAAGGTCATGGTCGACAGCGTCACTTTCTTACCCGCTTCTCTTAGCATGTGCGCTATTGTCAGGTAGTCATCCAGCTTCAACTCACGCCGCTTGCTACAGACAGTTTCACCAAGATACACATGTTCAACATCCGACTCGGCAGCCTGCTGGTAAAAATCAAAGACCTGTTGTTTTGGCCAAAAGTACAGGTTAGGTCCTAAAGAAAACTTCATGTTGGTTACTTCCATTTCCGGTGGTACGCGCCGAGCGTCGTTTGACTGCCCTCAGAAAGCGAGGACAGAACTGAGTTCCAGTTATCTGCCACTTCAAAGTTGTCGGGGTCGGCCATAACCGTGTCTATAGCCTGACGCCACACTCTGGTAATTTGTGATACATAAGCCGGACTGCGCTGTCGCCCTTCAATTTTTAAGGAGGCAATGCCTTCTTTATAAAGTTGCGGCAACAGGCTCAAGGTGTTCAGGCTGGTAGGCTCTTCCAGCACGTTGTAAATTTCGTCATCGACCGAAAAGCGTCCCTTACACAAAGTGGGGTAACCGGCTTTTTCGTTTTCATCAAAACGATCAATGAGCACACCGTTAAGCCGAGATTCCAGCTTGTTGTCCTGTTCGTCCCACTCCACAAAAGCGGCGGGCGAGCAGGCTCCTGCGGTATTAGGTGATTCACCGGTCAGGTAAGAACTTAAGTAGCAGCGCCCTTCCGCCATAATGCAGAGACTACCGAAGGCAAACACCTCCAGCTCAACGTCGGTTGTGCGCGCCAGCGCCCGTACCTGCTGCATAGACAGAACCCGGGGTAAAACGACCCTGGAAACACCAAACTGCTGGTAAAATCGAATGGCACCTGCGTTGGTTGCAGAAGCCTGCACCGATAAGTGCCGCTCAACTCTCGGGTACCTTTCCGCCGCATAAGCCAAAACCGCTAAGTCAGCAATAATCAGCACATCGGCACCGGCCAGTACGGCATCATCGACCGCTTGCCGCCATTTTTCCCAACTGTTGGCATGGGCAAAGGTGTTAATAGCAACATGCAGTTTACGGCCATGCTTATGCACGTAGTCCGCTGCTTCCGATAACTTCATCTGGTTTAAATTCAAACCTGCAAAATGACGCGCATTGGTTTCATCTTTTAGCCCCACATAAACCGCATCGGCACCATTTTCTATAGCCGCTTTTAATGCAGGGATACTTCCGGCTGGACATAACAATTCCATCTGAAACCTCTATTTAACTATTTTGTAGCGCCTTATTTGTTTATTTATTATAGTGCCCAAGTCTTTTATTTTGTTGTTATCTATGGAGCAAAAAATGAATACCACCAATTGGGTATCTTCTATACCTAAAATAATTCAGCCAATAAATAAATTAATACCAGAGCGCATTATTAACTTTGGATCTGAACAATTATTAAACCGCTTATTTAAAGAAGAAATAATATCGGGTTATCTTGACTTTATTTCTGAAAGAGTTATTGAGATAAAAGTAAAAGATATTGATTTATCACTCTTTTTAACCTTAAAAGAGAACCAGCTAAAGACCCTCAATAGCCCCGCCAAGGCTGACGTTCAGCTCTCAGCAGATGGTGACACCCTGCTTTTATTGATTTATGGCAAGGTTGATCCTGACACTTTATTTTTTAACCGAAAGTTAATGGTAAAAGGCAATACCGAATTAGGGTTACATTTAAAAAACTTCTTAGACACTATTGAGGTAAATCAAAAGCTTCCCAAGGCCTTATTTTTAATAGGCGACCGCTTTAGCGGTTTTATTTATAAAGAAAAAGGTGAAACAATACAGATAAGTTAATTAAATAAGTTTTGACCGAGGTCAAGAGGTGGTTATGAGTACAGTTACCTGGGATAAAGAATTAATCGAAAAATACAACATTAATGGACCTCGTTATACGTCTTATCCCACGGCGTTGATGCTTTCCGAACAATTTTCAGAAAACCGCATTGAAGCCGCACTAAAAAATGCAGGTGACGGACTCTGTTTGTATTTGCACTTACCGTTTTGCCATAAGCTTTGCTACTACTGTGGTTGCAATAAGGTGATCACCCGCCATCAGCACAAGGCCGATAAATATTTGGATTACCTGGCCAAAGAAATGGCGATGTACCAACCCATGGTAAAGGACAAGAAAATCCGCCAAATTCATTTGGGCGGCGGTACTCCAACCTTTTTGACTGAACAGCAGTTGACCCGGTTGATGGACTTGGTTCACGAGAACTTTACTTTTGCCAGTAACCCCGAAGTCAGTATTGAGATTGACCCACGCAGTTGCAGTGATGAAAAACTTCGCCATTTGCGCGAATTAGGCTTCAACCGTGTCAGCTACGGCGTACAAGACTTTGACAAAAAAGTTCAGATTGCTATCAACCGCGTACAGGATGTCGATTTAATTGCTCACCAGCTGAAGCTGAGTAAAGAGCTGGGTTTTGACTCAATCAACTTAGACTTGATTTACGGACTGCCCTACCAACGTCCGGAAACCTTTAGGAAGTCCATTGAGCAAGTAATTGAAATGGACCCTGACCGTATTTCGGTATTCAGCTATGCGCATTTGCCCGAACGCTTTGCCGGGCAGAAGAAAATACCAGAAGAGTCCATTCCACAACCTTCGGTTAAGTTAAGCCTGCTGGAACAAGCCATTACTCAGCTTAGCGAGGCTGGTTATCAGTTTATTGGCATGGACCACTTTGCGAAGAAAGACGACGGTCTGGCAATTGCTCAGCGCGAAGGTCGTTTGCAACGTAACTTCCAGGGCTATACGACCGACGGGCAGGATGCATTACTGGGCCTGGGCGTATCATCCATTAGCCAGGTAAACGGTGTGCTCTGGCAACATGAAAAAGAGCTACCGGCTTACTACAAAATGATAGATAGCGGACAAAAGCCCATTATCAAAGGCATGGCATTAACGGACGAGGATAAAATTCGCGCCGCTCTGATTTCTCAGGTTATCTGCCACTTTGAGCTGGATATTGAGGCCTTTAAAGCCGAGTGGAATATCGATGACTTCTGGGCACATTTCGCCGAAGCCATACCGCTATTGAAGCCATTTATCGAAGACGGCTTAGTTGATGTATCGGATAAAAAGCTGCGTGTCACAGAATTAGGTCGCCTGTGGGTTCGCAGCATCTGCGCATGCTTTGACGAATACCTGGACCACGGCCAGAACCGCTACTCCAAAGTGGTTTAGTAGAAAGAGGTAAACCGGTCTTCATACGCTTGGGGCGATCAGGAAAGGACGTTCACGTGGTTAGAGCTTCCAACTCAGAGAGTGAGTAGCGCCAAGGATGGCGCCACTCAAGCCCCCAGGGGTGGGTTTACGGCGTCTCTCTGAGAACAGAAGCCCTGCCCTGAGAGAGCTCTTCCCTTCCCACTAACTAAATATGAAACGTTGTTTCGTTAAGCCACAGGTGCAGTAATATGCTGGCTATGTAACCTAGTGCTATGACCGGGGTCCATTTCAGGTGGGAGGCAAAGGTGTAGTAGCCTCTGGCCTGCCCCATTAGAGCGACACCGGCTGCTGACCCAATGGAGAGTAAGCTACCACCGGTACCTGCGGTTAGGGTAATGAGCAACCACTGACCATGTGACATATCGGGTTCCATCGACAGTACAGCAAACATGACCGGAATGTTGTCAATGACCGCCGAAACGACACCCAGAATGGTATTCGCCATTGTCGCACTCATACCGCCGTAAAGCGTTTCAGAAAGCAGGCTCAGATACCCCATAAAGCCAAGACCGCCAACGCATAAAACGATTCCGTAGAAGAACAACAGGGTGTCCCACTCCGCTCGCGAAACCCGGCTGAAAACATCAAAGGGCACCACACCACCTAATTGTTCCAGGCGCTTTTGGTCGCCTACGCGCTCTGCCATCGCTCGTTTACGAGCTAGAGAGCCTGGTAGTGTCATACGTAAGAAGTAACCGAAGAACTGTAGATAACCTAAGCCCATCATCATGCCCAGCACAGGCGGCAGGTGCAGTACAATATGACAAGTTACCGCTGTAGCTACCGTCAGTAAGAATAAGGCGGTAATTCGCAGCGCACCACGTTTTAGTTCCACCTCGGTGTGCAGTGTTGTAGGCTTTTTATTTTCAATGAAAAAGCTCATCACAATTGCCGGTACTAAATAGTTAGCAACCGATGGCAAGAACAAACGAAGAAACTCAGTAAAAGTGACCTGTCCTGCCTGCCATACCATTAACGTGGTGATATCACCAAAGGGGCTGAAGGCACCACCCGCGTTGGCCGCAACCACAATACTGACACAACATAAGGCGACAAATTTCTTATCGTCCTGGGCAACTTTCATGACCACGGCACACATCAATAAGGCAGTCGTTAAGTTATCCGCCACCGGAGAAATAAAGAAGGCCAGTAAGCCGGTTATCCAAAACAGCTGCTTATAACTAAAGCCTTTTTTCAGTAACCAGGCTCGCAGTGCATCGAACAAACGGCGCTCTTCCATGGCGTTTATATAGGTCATGGCCACCAACAGGAAAAGCATCAATTCCGCAAACTCAAGCAGGTTATGGCGAAATGCGGATTCGGCCATAGCGGCCTGATCACCGGTATACACCCAGCCAATTAAAATCCAGATGAGGCCGGCGGCAACCAATACCGGTTTTGACTTACGCATATGGAGCTTTTCTTCGCCCATCACCAAAATGTAGGCGAGAACAAAGATGATAATGGCGGTGTAGCCAACAGTAGACTGGGTTAAATCAAAAGGAGAGATGGCGGGCTCTGCCGCCAGTGCCGATACCGAAAAAAACAGGGTAATAACGGTAATCAGAAATTTTGTCATGGCCACATAGGGCGCAGCGTACCTCTACAGTAACTGCACCAACTCTCCTTGTCGGTTAATGGTTAAAAAATGTTTGATCATGCCGGCCTGAATTTGTTGCACCATCATTTCCAGTGGCTGGCTGGCTTCGTCGCTTGAAATGGGATGACCGCCGCGGCCGTCCATTGCGCTGATAAACGCAATATCCCAGTCAATGTCGGTGCGTTTAGACTCTTCAACCAACGCAGAAAAGTCTTCGACTTCTTCGGGCAGTTTATCGACACAAAGTACCGGCTCTAATGTGCCGCCTTCCTGTGTTTCGAATTGCTGCTTCTGACTGTCTGTCGGTTGCTCGGGGAGTTGCGCTTTTGCCAACACAAACAGCAAACGCTGAGGTTCGTGTTGTTGTTTTGCTGCTTTTATAAAGTCTTGATAACTATTGATTTCCATGGCTTCACCTGAATTTCCGGAAGTGCGCGCGGAGAATACCATAAAAGCGCAATTTTAAGGCATGAAAAAAGAGGGAGGCGGGCTCCCTCTTTATGGGTAGTTTTCAAATTTTAGCTGGCTTTTCGCAGCCCAATATTGGCTTGCGCTGCGCCAACAGCAACCTCTGACGGCTGTTTACGGTGATAATGACGCAAATGATGCTCTTTGCGTCGACCTGCGCTAAATGCCGATACACGTTTCAGGTAGCCAATAACCCGTGTACCGTAGTCTATGTCTGCAGAGCCACAGCTGGAACATTCGCTTAAGGTGCGTTTATCAATCTGTTCGCAGGCATTACAAATGGTAATTTTGACGTTAATGCAGAAGTAGTTACAGCCGGTTTTTGCAGCAATATTCAGTAACGACAAATACCCTGAGGTATTGAGCTTTTCATCAAGGTTTAAGTGCAGAGCCGAACCGCCGTCCAGGTATTCAATCAACTCTTTTCCATGAAGAACAAGCTTATCCAATGCATTGGCGTCGTCGTCTTCTACCGCATAAAAATAGGAGTTGTAGCAGTCACGGCTCACTTTGTAGCCGTCAGCTCTGTCCCACTTAGCGTTTTTCACACCCAGGTTTTCTGCTGGCACGAACTCGGTATTGAACATATAGCCGTATTCTTTTTTCGCGGCTTTATTAGCGTCGTAAATCACTTTTAAATGGCTTTGCACAAAGTCTTTATAAGCCTGGTTGTTACCTGCGGTAATCCCCTGCGACTCAGCCGCTTCAACCATGCCGTTAATGCCTATAGTCAGGAACTGCTTGTCCAGAGTAATAAAGCCGGCATCATAAACGGTTAACAGACCCGCTTCTTTATATTCTTCCATCAACTTTCTGTAAGCCACCTGATATTTGTGAATTTTGCTGACTTCCTCCTCTAAATCTCTGCCATCCTGAACCAAGCGGTTCATGTTCATGGTGATGACATTAATAGAGCCTGTAGCGACACCACCGGCACCCAGGGTATAAGAAAAGGTATTGTCGCTAATTTCGCTGCGTAGTCGGCAACATGAAGCTAACGAGTCGGCATTGTCGGATAAGTAGACAAAGAAAGAATTACCATTAGCCATTTCTCCGGCGATTTTCTCTGCAAATAACTGATCTTTGCACTGACCGTCGTCGGTTAACATGGCAACCGTCACCACCGGGAAGGTTAGAATCGTTTTTTCGCGTTCCTTATTAAACCAGTCCAGGAAGAAGTCCTGCAGCGCGCTCACCGAACTCCATTCCGGCTTAGTGAAGTCCGCAGGGAAAACAAACTCACCAAACATACTGTCAAAGTAATGCTGGTCGTAAATAGAGATATTCCAGAACACACTTTGGTAGCCGCGAGCCGCCGCTGGCTGATTCAGAGCATACACCACGTGCTGCAAGTGGTTTTCAATTTGGTGGCGATGGGTGTTTAAGTAATCGTCGCCGTAGTCTTTACGGGCAAAGTAGTCGAAGTAGGTTAAGAACTCGACCGTAGCAACCGCTCCGGCAAACTGGGAGCTTACAGCAAAAACAAAGTTAACAAAGGTGCCGCAGAACGACTCTAAATGTTTAGGTGCCTGAGATTCGCCGCCCAGCTTCGTTAAGCCGTCACGTAAAAACGGGTACATAGTGACTGAAACACAGTAAGGCTTCAGGCTGGTTTCGTCATGCACGTAAATTTCATGGTCCTCAATTTGACGAACGTATTCTTTTGCCAGGTCATTACCAAAAAGTTCACTGATTTTATTGCTGACCTGTTTGCGGTTAACCTGCACAAAAAAGTCTTTCATTAACTCGGCTTCAAGTGTTGCTATGTTCTTTTGTGTGACGTTGGCGTTTGCATCCATTTTTGAGCCATCGGCTGCATTTTGAGCATGTAAATACTCGTGGATGAAATCGACTTTGCCAGTGACTTGTTCTTCGTTTAAGCGCAACATAATTATTCTCCTGTTTGAAACTCGCAGTTCAATAACTGCTGTGTCCGTAAGTCATAGAATCGTTGGTTGGTCGTTGGACTTTCCAAGCCGCCCCGGGCAGCTATCCACGGTCCGGTTTTTAGATAAGTCAGTTGTTCACGAAGCGCTAGTGAGACGTTTTCATAGCCGGTATACAGACAAGTCTCCAGCCCTTCATTTTTTATTTGCTTTAATAGTTTCAGTAGTGCCGTTGGCTGCCACTCGCCCCCCAAAAATAAAACGCAGCTAATTAATCCGCGATATTTTTGCAACTGCTGCTGAAGGTGCTCCTCCGTCAGCGGCTCCCCACTTCCGACCGGCCAGCTATCCACACTATGGCAACCTTTGCACCCAACCGGGCAGCCGGTAATGGTGTAAGCTAACGCCACTTCTCCCGGAACTTCCTGCCAGACAATCTGTTCCGCGCTGTAATGCAGTCTTGTGGGGTAAACCGGCATAAAACACCATATATCGTTAGTTATTTAAAATTTAACACTACATATTGTGTTTCTAGCATAGGAGAGTCTGATGCGAATGCATTGATCCTGCTCAAGGTTTAAGCAGAAAGGAATAAAGCTGCCAACTCGCCTGAAGAGATACCTCTTTTAGGGTAGAAATGACCTTTAGGGTACTTTTAACCACGCCAGTTAAAACAACCTAATAAAACTCAGTCATAAAAACCCTATTTAAAATAAAAACTATAATAATCAACACTTTAAAAAGTGGCCTCAATATTGCAATTAGGTAAACGCATAGTGAATTAATCAAAATTCTCTGTTCATAAACCTATGGAGTAACAACATGAAGCTGTTCAGCATCAAGGAGGTCAATAATGGCCGGGTATCGTAAGCTTTGGTGGACATTAATTGCAGTTCTTGCAATTACCTTTGGCGTTTTAGGGTATTTTGGAACGGAAGTTTACCGGGAGGCTCCGCCTATTCCGGATAAGTTCATGAGTACCAATGGTAACGTCGTTGCAACCGAGGAATCGGTTTTAGACGGGCAGACAGCCTGGCAGTCGGTTGGCGGCATGCAGCTTGGCTCAATTTGGGGACATGGTGCTTACCAGGCTCCGGACTGGACAGCTGACTGGCTACACCGTGAGTTGCTGGCCTGGTTAGACATTCGTGCCCACGAAGTCTTCGATAAGCCTTATGAACAGCTTACTGGTGTACAACAGAACCAACTTGAGTACGAACTTAAGGAAGAGTATCGCACCAACACCTACGATAAAGCCTCAGACACCGTTACTCTTAGTGAGCGACGCATTCAGGCTATTGAGCAAACGGGTGAGTACTACTCAAAACTGTTCAGCGATGACCCGGAGCTTCGCCCTACTCGCGTAAGCTATGCAATGAAGGAAAACACTCTGCCTTCAGCTGAGCGTCGTGCAGTAATGAACGACTTTTTCTTCTGGACCGCATGGGCAGCTGCTACTGAACGTCCAGGTGCAGACATCACCTATACCAACAACTGGCCACATGAAACCTTGATAGATAACGTGCCTAGCGCAGAAAACATTATCTGGTCCATTGTCAGTGTTATCCTATTGATCGCCGGTATTGGTTTCTTAATTTGGGCGTGGGCATTCTTACGCGACAAAGAAGAAGAGGAACTGGTTGCGCCAGAGCATGATCCTATTGCTAAGGTTAAGCTGACTCCATCGCAAAAAGCTTTGGGCAAATATTTGTTTATCGTTGTTGCTCTGTTCACTTTCCAGGTGTTAATGGGTGGTCTAACCGCGCACTACACAGTAGAAGGGCAAGAGTTCTACGGTATTAATATTTCAGAGTGGTTCCCCTACTCACTAACTCGTACCTGGCATATTCAGGCCGCCATGTTCTGGATAGCGACCGGGTTCTTGTCTGCAGGACTCTTCCTTGCCCCGATTATTAACGGTGGTAAAGATCCTAAGTATCAGAAACTGGGTGTCGACATCCTGTTCTGGGCACTGGTCCTGGTTGTCGCGGGTACCTTTATCGGTAACTGGTTAGCCATTGCGCAAATCATGCCTGAACACCTGAACTTCTGGTTAGGTCACCAGGGCTATGAGTACGTCGATTTAGGTCGCTTATGGCAAATTGGTAAGTTCCTGGGTATCGTCTTCTGGTTAGTACTGATGATGCGCTGTGTTGTTGGTGCCTTCAAAGAGAAAGGCGACAAGAACTTACTGGCACTCTTCACCGCCTCAGTCGTTGCCATTGGCCTGTTCTACGGTGCCGGCTTCTTCTACGGCGAGCGTACTCACATTTCTATCATGGAATACTGGCGCTGGTGGATTGTTCACCTGTGGGTAGAAGGCTTCTTCGAAGTATTTGCCACTGCCTCACTGGCGTTCATTTTCCACAGCATGGGTTTGGTTTCCCGCCGTATGGCAACCGTTGCAGCACTGGCCTCAGCGTCATTGTTTATGCTGGGCGGTGTCCCGGGTACCTTCCACCACTTGTACTTCTCAGGCACAACCACACCGGTTATGGCCGTGGGCGCTACTTTCTCAGCGTTAGAAGTGGTACCGCTAATTGTGCTGGGCTATGAAGCCTGGGAAAACTACAGCCTGCAAAAACGTGCTGACTGGATGCAACGCCTTAAATGGCCACTACTGTGCTTCGTTGCCGTTGCGTTCTGGAATATGTTAGGCGCCGGCGTATTAGGCTTCATGATCAACCCGCCTATCTCGCTGTACTATGTACAAGGTCTGAACACTACGCCTACTCACGCACACGCAGCACTATTCGGTGTGTACGGATTCCTGGCACTGGGCTTTGTATTGCTGATACTGCGCTACATTCGTCCGAACCTGCAGTTCGACGAGAAACTGATGAAAATGGCCTTCTGGACAATGAACATTGGCTTAGTGCTAATGCTCTTCACCAGCTTGCTGCCAGTCGGTTTCATTCAGTTCTACGCCGCTGCGACTGAAGGTTTATGGTACGCACGTAGTGAAGCCTTCATGCAACAGCCTCTGCTTCAGAACCTACGTTGGTTCCGTACCGTCGGCGATATGGTCTTCATCGTCGGTGCACTAGGCATCAGCTGGCAAGTTGTAAAAGGCTTAAAGCATAAATCTGCTTAACCCTTAATAAACCAGGCTTCTACAACTTTGTGGAAGCCTGGTTTTTCTTTTTGGACGAGTTAATCGGAGGATATATGAGCCGCAAACCCGATACCAAAACCGCGATGTATCAGCTGCTGGATGTTATTCGCGAACACATTCCTTTTGGCTTAAAAGAAGCGGATATGTGCCAGGGTATTTGTCGTGGCTGTTCTAAGAAAATGATGGAAATGCTGGATGCTGAGGTCAGCCAATGGCAGGCCGACCTGGATAATGAGTTGGCAGAACCAACGTTAGCGGACCTGGTTTTTATGGAAAAATTGGCACGCCGCACTGAAAAGATTCTACGGCGCAATAAATTAATGAGCTAATCCAGCTTATACACTTGCTCGGTAACCGGGTTGTCGTCCGCTTCTTTCCCGTTAACCGTGGTTTCAGCTGACTCCAGTTGATCAATGCTAAAACGCTGACCATAACCCACTTCGACTTCTCCTTCCAATACCGAAAACGGCGGCCCTTCACGGTACCCATTCGGGTACTGCAACGTAATCAGTAAACCTTTTGCCTGCTCGGGTAATTGCTCGCATAGCTGTTGAACGTAGCGTTGACGCATTTCAGGTGGTAGCGCAATCATGGCGGCGCGATCGTACCAGGCATCAATATCGGCCAGGTCACTTTTAACCAGCTTAAAGAAATCGCCAACCCATATAACCAGCTCATCCAGAGCATACTCTTTAAAGTCACCACGCTGGGTTATTTTGGGCTTTAATTGGTTCTCTTCGAAAAACTGCCTGGCTGCCAGCTCACTCAGCTCTACCCCAAAAACACGGTAGCCTTTTTCCAGCAGCCACAACATGTCATTTGATTTACCACACAAAGGCACAAACACTTTTGCTCCGGGCTTTACCACACCAGAAAAGTACTTCAGCAATAGCTCATGTGTGTGCGGCTGATGAAAACCAATTTGCTGATTTTCCCAACGCTCATGCCAGAAGGCAGATTCCATAACTTGACTCCAAAAATAAAAAAGGCACCCCTTTGGGTGCCTATCCTAGCAGAAATAGGACGAGTTACTGCAGTAACGGTGAACCGGTATCAACAAAATCGAACCCTTTGATATCAGCTTCATTCGCCAATGCCTGTATGTATTGAGAAACCGCTTTACGGTGCACTTTCTCTTCCAGATATTCCGCAATTTTGTCTTTAACCGCCTCGTACGGTAACGGCTTACCATCAATTTTATGGTCAACAGACACCACATGAAACCCATAACGAGTTTCTACCGGGTATTTCATTAGCCCTTCTTCAGCGGTGAACAACTGACGTTCAAACTCAGGAACGGTTTGCCCCTTACTCAACTGTCCCAGGTTCCCGTCGGTCTCCTTTGACGGACACGAGGAATACTGGCGTGCAAGCTGACTAAAGTCGTCGCCTTCCTGCAACTGCTGAATAAGCTGCTCCGACATACGCTTTGCATTCACCCGCTCAAGATCATCATCCGGCGCTGCCGCTAACAAAATATGGCGAGCCTCAACAATCGGCGACGTTTTAAAGCGTTCCGGGTTTTGCTCAAAGTACTGTTTGCAAGCTTGCTCGTCCGCTTTCGGGCGAGCTACTTCACGTTCAATCAGAATTTCAATGAAGTCATCTTCGCCGCCCTGCGCGGTGTCATCCAGTACCTCAATGCCTAAATCTTTTGCCCTTTGTTTGAACAGCTCACCGATTACCAGTGCTTCCGCTGCCATACTCATGGCTTCTTCCTGCGTGTCAGCGGGGTGATACTGCATTTCAGCCAGTATCTCCTTTTCCGCAATTTCCACTTGATTCACTTGTATCATAACAACCTTCCCTGAGAGGGGTGCCCCTCTCGATAACTCTACAACTAGCGAGCGAATTTTTTACGGACAACCTGGTGCTGACGAGTAAGATACTGAACAGGCGCGCTGAACATATGCACGAGTCGGGTAAATGGAAAGACTAAGAAAATGGTCATTCCGAGGAATACATGCAGTTTAAATACCCACTCAATTTGAGGGTTGCTGATAGCCGCTACTGCCTCTACCGGGTCAAGCGTCACAATGTTCTGTGCCCAGGTCATCAGCATCAGCATAACGCCCGCCTTCTCCCCTTCTGCACCATGCACCACATGGTTTACCGAGTAATAAATTGAAATTAACCCTAAAACTAATTGTGCTAACAATAGCCACAGCAATAGTATGTCCATTCTGGTGCTGGTAGCCCGCACACGAACGTTGTTCATGCGGCGGTTAATGAGAATAGCCAACCCATATAAACAAATTAAGCCGAAGATACCGCCGGCAATAATTGCCAGCCACTGTTTCGCCTCATTACTCACACCCAGTATGTGCCAAACAGGCTTTGGCATTAGCAATCCCACCAGGTGACCAAAGAAGATCCCCAGAATACCAACGTGAAACGGCAAACTACCTTTGCGCAGTTGCTTACTTTCCAGCATCTGACTGGACGCCGTTTTCCAGGTGTATGGCTCACGGTCATAACGGATCCAGGCTCCGATGAAAAAGACAGCCAAGGCAATAAAAGGGTATACGCCGAAGGCCAACATATTTAGATAGCTCATGGTAATCTCCTTAAATACCCGACACTTTACGCGGCTGTGATAAATCGTCGGTGTTCAATGGCACGTACTGATCCCGACGCTGACCTTCCGAAGGCCGGTTCTGCGCCGTTGGACAACCCTGCATTTGGTCATTGCCGGCAAAGGTCACCGCTTCTTCTTCCCACACTTTGTCCAGTTCTTTGCTGGTGTCATCGCGCTTCTCATTAGCAATTTGCTGACGCACATCGTCAAGGTCAATCTGTACACCAGAGATACTCAACAGTGTCTGGAATAAAAGTGAGTAGTTACTGCCGCGTTGTTCAAGCCTTGCTGTAAGCAGTGCCAGAATATGCGCAACTTCTTCTAAGCCCAGGCGGGCATTTTCATCGCCCTGGGTGGACAAGAATTCCAGATACAGCGGAATGTAATCCGGCAGTTCTTTCACACCTAAATCAAGACCAGCAGTTTTATATTGGTTCATTAAATCAACCATCGCCTGGCCACGGTCACGCGACTCTCCATGTACGTGCTCGAACAACAGTAGTGACAAAGCACGGCCACGCTCAAACAGCCCGTCGTACTCCGACTGCCAGTCCATCAACGACATGTTGGTGCGGTGCTCAATAAAGGCCTCCAGCGCTGCTTTATCGTCAGCACTTAAAGACGACTGCTGAATCATTTGCTCTAACTCCGCCCGAGCTTCTACAAGCTCGGGTTTGGGGTAATCCAGCAATAACGAAATAACTTGTAATACCTGCATGCTGATTACTCCTTCATGGTCACAGGAATGACTTGACGAACCGACTCTTTCTTAGCGCCGAACAGATTCACACCGTTGTTTCCGTCGCTACAGCCATTACCAAAGGTAAAGCCACAGCCGCCTTTAACGTCGTATGCGTTTTCAGCATAAGCGCGATGGCTGGTCGGAATAACGAAGCGGTCTTCATAATCCGCCAACGCCATGTAACGGTACATTTCCTCTACCTGATTCTTGGTCAGGCCAACCTGCTCCAGAACCGCTAAGTCTTCAACGCCGTCAACATGCTCTGAACGCTTGTACGAGCGCATGGCTATCATTCGCTCCAGTGCGCGAACAATGGGTTTCTCGTCACCGGCAGTCAGTAGGTTAGCCAGATAACGCAGCGGAATACGCAGCGATTTAAGATCCGGAATTTCACCGTCCATACCCACGTGGCCTGCTTCGACCGCGCTTTGAATTGGCGACAGCGGTGGCACATACCAAACCATTGGCAGCGTACGGTACTCAGGGTGCAGCGGCAGTGCTACTTTCCACTGCATTGCCATCATGTAAACCGGTGAGCGCTGTGCAGCCGTGATCCAGTTTTCAGCAATGCCTTCTTTACGCGCCGCTTCCTGAACTTCAGGGTCATGTGGGTCAAGGAAGATACCTAACTGTTCTTCGTACAGATCCTGCTCGTTTGGTGTATTTGCCGCTTCTTCAATGCGGTCCGCATCATAAAGCAACACACCTAAGTAACGGATACGACCCACACAAGTTTCTGAACATGTGGTTGGCTGACCGGCTTCAATGCGCGGATAGCAGAACGTACATTTTTCAGATTTACCGGTCTTCCAGTTGTAGTAAATTTTCTTGTACGGGCAACCCGATACACACATACGCCAGCCGCGACATTTGTCCTGGTCAATCAGAACAATGCCGTCTTCTTCACGCTTATAAATTGCGCCGGAAGGGCAAGCCGCCACACAGGCCGGGTTCAGACAGTGTTCACACAAGCGTGGCAAATACATCATGAAGGTCTTTTCAAACTGACCGTACATGTCTTTTTGCACCACGTCGTCGAAGTTCTTGTCTTTCTTACGTTTTTCGAATTCCGTACCCAGAATTTCTTCCCAGTTCGGACCCCACTCAACTTTCTGCATCCGCTTACCGGTAATCAGTGAGCGTGGACGCGCAGTTGGTTGGTGCTTGCTCGGCTTCGCCGTATGCAAGTGCTGGTAATCAAAGTCGAACGGCTCGTAGTAGTCGTCAATTTCAGGCAAATCCGGGTTACCAAAAATATTGGCAAGCACGCGGCGCTTACTACCAATTTTTAGTTCCAGGTTGCCCTTTTTATTGCGCGACCAACCGCCGTTCCATTTGTCCTGGTTTTCCCATTCTTTCGGGAAACCAATGCCTGGCTTGGTTTCTACGTTGTTAAACCAGGCATATTCAACCCCTTCACGCGAGGTCCATACGTTTTTGCAGGTGATGGAGCAAGTATGACAGCCGATACACTTGTCCAAATTCAGCACCATGCCAATTTGAGCTCTTACTTTCATCGTGTTGTCCCCACTCCGAATTATTCAGTGTCCAGGAAGTCGACTTTGTCCATCTTGCGGACCACCACGAATTCATCGCGGTTACAGCCAACTGTCCCGTAATAGTTAAAGCCATAGGCTTGTTGTGCGTAGCCGCCGATCATATGAGTCGGCTTCATAACCACACGCGTTACTGAGTTATGGATACCACCACGGGTACCGGTTAACTCAGAGCCCGGCATGTTCAAAATACGTTCCTGAGCGTGATACATCATGCTCATACCTTCCGGTACTCGCTGTGACACCACCGCACGCGCACAAATCGCACCGTTGACGTTGAAAATGTCCAGCCAGTCGTTGTCTTCAATGCCGGCCGCTTTTGCGTCAACTTCGCTAAGCCAAACAATAGGTCCGCCACGCGACAGGGTCTGCATTAACAGGTTGTCGGAGTAGGTACTATGGATACCCCACTTCTGGTGCGGTGTGATCCAGTTCAGTACGATCTCTTTGTTACCGTTCTGACGTTTGTTCAGTACCGGCGCAACGGTTTTCAGGTTAATCGGCGGCTTGTAGGCACATAAGGTTTCGCCAAAGTCACGCATCCATTCATGGTCCTGATAGAACTGCTGACGACCGGTAATGGTGCGCCATGGAATCAGCTCATGAACGTTGGTGTAACCTGCGTTGTAAGACACGTGCTCATCTTCCAGACCTGACCAGGTTGGCGAAGAAATGATCTTACGCGGTTGCGCAACGATATCGCGGAAGCGGATTTTCTCTTCCTCTTTCGGCTTCGCCAAATGGGTATGCTCGCGACCCGTCAGTTTACCCAGCGCAGCCCAGGCTTTAACGGCAACATGACCGTTAGTTTCTGGTGCCAGTGACAAAATAACCTCACAGGCATCTATGGCTGACTCAATCTTAGGACGTCCTTTGTTAATGCCTTCTTCAACGTGCTTGCGGTTTAACTTACCGAGGAATTCAACCTCTTCCTTGGTATCCCAGTTGATACCCTTACCGCCGTTACCCAGCTCATCCATTAATGGACCAAGCGAAGTGAAGCGGTTGTAGGTATTCGGGTAGTCACGCTCAACCACGGTAATGTTCGGCATAGTCTTGCCCGGAATAGCTTCACACTCGCCTTTCCACCAGGCTTTACCACCGTATGGCTGCGCCAGCTCTCCGGGGGAGTCGTGCTGTAGTGGTACGGTAACCACGTCTTGTTCAACACCCAGGTGCCCTTCACTTGCACGGGAGAACTCTTTCGCTATACCTTTGAAGATATCCCAGTCACTGCGCGCTTCCCAAACCGGGTCGACGGCTGCGGTTAACGGGTGAATAAACGGATGCATATCCGAGGTATTCATATCATCTTTTTCATACCAGGTAGCGGTCGGCAAAACGATGTCTGAATACAGACAAGTTGTCGACATACGGAAATCCAGTGTGGTCAGCAGGTCAATTTTTCCTTCCGGCGCCTCATCAACCCATTCCACGTCTTCTGGTTTTTTACCGCCAAAGTCGCCCAGGTCTTTACCTAGCAGGCCATGCTTAGTACCCAACAGGTGCTTCAGCATGTATTCGTGACCTTTACCTGAGGAACCCAGCAGGTTCGAACGCCAGATGAACATATTGCGTGGGAAGTTTTTAGGGTCATCCGGCTGCTCACAGGCAAAGCGAATATCACCGCTTTTTAGCTGCTCAACCAAATACTCTTTAACATCCTTACCGGCAGCTTTAGCAGCTTCAACAACGCGCAATGGGTTCTGACCCAGCTGCGGTGCGGACGGTAACCAGCCCATACGCTCAGCACGGGTGTTGTAATCCAAAATCGTACTCTGCCATTTATCTTTGTTTGCCAACGGCGAGACAATTTCGCTCATATCCAGCTTTTCGTAGCGCCACTGGTCGGAATGGTTGTAGAAGAACGAAGTACCATTCATATGACGTGGCGGACGCTGCCAGTCCAGACCAAAGGCTAAAGGAGTCCAGCCAGTCTGCGGACGCAGTTTTTCCTGCCCAACGTAGTGGGCCCAGCCACCACCGGACTGACCAATACAGCCACACATCATCAGCATGTTGATCATGCCGCGATAACTCATGTCCATGTGGTACCAGTGGTTAACACCAGCGCCAACGATGATCATGGAACGACCTTTGGTCTTATCGGCATTACGACCAAACTCAGTTGCAACACGAATCACATCCGCAGGTTTTACGCCGGTAATGTGTTCCTGCCATGCAGGCGTGTAAGGCACATCGTCGTTGTAGTCTTTAGCACGGTTTTCATCGTTAACGCCGTTGTCGACGCCATACTGCGCAAGCATTAAGTCAAAAACGGTGGCCACATAAGCCGTTTCGCCGTTCGCTAATTCGACTTTCTTAGCCGGAACTTTGCGAATCTGAATTTCGTCGTGCTCAGTGTGCTGGAAGTACTCGTATTCGTGTGGAGCACTACCAAAGTAAGGGAAGCCTACCTCAACAATTTCGTCGTTGTTGTCTTTAAGCGACAGTTGCAGCTCGACATCGCCATCTTTATCTTTCTGTTCCAGGTTCCACTTACCGGATTGTCCCCAGCGATAACCAATAGAGCCGTTCGGGCTGGTCAGGCTGTTATTTTTTTCATTAATTGCAATGGTTTTCCAGTCTGGATTATTCTCTTCACCCAGATTGTCCACCAAATCGGCAGCGCGTAAGAAGCGGCCCTGGTTCAGTACTTTTTCACCTGGCTCCAGCATAACCAGCATTGGCATGTCGGTGTAACGAGTGACATAGTCGTGGAAGTACTGGCTTTGTTTGTTGACGTAGAATTCTTTCAGAATAACGTGGCCAAATGCCATAGCCAGAGCCGAGTCAGTACCCTGACGTGGCGCTAACCAGGTATCACCAAACTTAGAGGCTTCGGAGTAATCCGGAGTAATAACGCAGGTTTTCGTTCCTTTGTAACGCACCTCGGTAAAGAAGTGAGCGTCTGGTGTACGCGTTTGCGGTACGTTAGACCCCCAGGCAATGATGTAGTTGGAGTTATACCAGTCAGCTGACTCCGGCACGTCTGTTTGTTCACCCCATACCTGTGGTGATGACGGCGGCAAGTCACAGTACCAGTCGTAGAAGCTCAGGCAGTTTGCGCCAATTAATGACAAATAACGTGCGCCGGCAGCATAGGAAACCATCGACATTGCCGGAATGGGTGAAAAACCACTAATACGGTCTGGCCCATATTCCTTCGCGGTGTAAACGTTGGAAGCTGCGATAATTTCGTTTACTTCTTTCCAGTCTGCACGGATAAAGCCGCCCATACCGCGCGCTTCTTTATAGCTTTTCGCTTTTTTAGGATCAGTCACAATTGATTCCCAGGCTTTCACCGGGTCTTTATGCTGTTCCTTGGCTTCGCGCCACAGCGTCATTAACTGCTGGCGTACTTTAGGGTACTTCAGGCGGTTAGCGCTGTAGATATACCAGGAATAGCTGGCGCCCCTTGGGCAGCCACGCGGTTCATGGTTTGGTAAATCAGGACGTGTCCGAGGGTAATCGGTCTGCTGGGTTTCCCAGGTAACCAGTCCATCTTTAACGTAAATTTTCCAGCTGCAGGAACCGGTACAGTTCACACCGTGCGTTGAACGCACGACTTTATCGTGCTGCCAGCGCTGGCGATACCCTTTTTCCCACGTTCTGTCTTCATCGGTAGTAACACCATGTCCATCCGAAAATGGTTGCTTTTGCGTTTTAAAGAAACGCAGTTTTTCAAGCAGACGACTCATAATTAGACTCCCAGTCCACGTCTAACAGTAACTAAATAGATATGTGGGAGAAGTGTGCGTGATCCTGAGTCGACTTGCCAGTTCAAAAAATTAGCTAACTCATTGATATACATTAAAAACTACCACTAAGGTGGTACATGAGTTTAGCTTGCATAGACTGATTTTTAAGAAGTTTTCTCGTTCTAATTGAGAGTGATTATTAATTAGCCCTAAAGGTGGTAAAAAAGAGGTAGCCCAAAGTTATCGGTTGTTGTCTCCCCCTTTGGAAATGCTATATCATGTAGCTGAATTTTTACTCTGAATGTGGCCCGGAATGATACGCAACGCATCTATTATTAACGTTTTTAGAATTTCGCTTGCGCTTATCGTGATCGTGGCCAGCGCCTCCTCTTTATCGGCATTTTGGCTTTTAGAGAAGTCCGAACAAGATGCTGAGCTTATCAACGTAGCCGGCTCGCACCGCATGAAAGCCTATAAGTTTGCGTTTCAGTTATCTAACGGTGAAACCCAGCAGGCAAATCAAACAGCTCAGGACATTGGAACCTTGTGGGAAAAGCCTCTGCTTAATCGCCATTTCGTTAAGGCTGGTGGCAGCATTCAACAGTTGGCCGAGGAAGCCCGGACAGAGTGGGAGCGTGTTCAAACGGGTATTGCCGAACAGGGCTTCGTCAGTTTCTCTCAAGAGCAAAATGAAGCCATCGATAACTACGTTAACCAACTGGATACTCTGGTAGGCCAACTGCAGGAACATTCAGAACAGCGCATGGAGACGGTCCGCAGCGCTCTGGCCCTGGCATCCTTTGTCATTGTCGCTATCTTTTTCTTCCTGCTGACCGTGCTAAAACGCAAAATTGATCAGCCGCTCATGCATTTACTGTCGGTCTCTAAGCGGTTAGGCCAAGGCGACTTCACCGCTAAATCTAAGCTCAATAACGAAGATGAAATTGGTCAGCTTTCACGCACCATGAATAAAATGTCAGAAACCGTCAGTTATTTTTACGGCGGTCTTGAGCGCCGGGTGGAACAACAAACCCAGGAACTGTCGCGTAAGAACAAAGTTTTATCCTTTCTGTACGATACCGCCCGCTCCATTATTGTTCACAGCTACGACTACAACAATTATCAGCAAGTTGTAGAAAAGCTCTATGAAGTTGGCGAAGTGGAAGACATAGAACTTTGCCTTTTAACCGAGGAAGGCAGCCGCCCATTCCTACAGTTACAACCTCGCCCGAATTCACATGACCCTTGTGATGCCGGCGATTGTGCTACCTGTATTAAGGCGGGACCAGGCGCATCGGTTATGCAGGACAAACTTGTTTATCGTTTTGTTTTAAAAAGAGAAGATCAAGATTACGGTGTGCTCATTGTACGTTGCGAGCAAAACCAGCCGCTGGCTACCTGGCAGCAACAACTGATGAGTTCAACCGCCGATCAACTGGCCTTATCACAAAGCCTCAAATCCGAAGAAGAACAAGTACGCAGGCTGGCTCTGATGCACGAGCGTACCGTTATTGCCCGTGAATTGCATGACTCTCTGGCACAAGCGCTGTCCTACCTCAAAATACAGGTGACACGTTTGCACAAAGGCATTGAAAAGAACGACCGCGCAACTATTGACGATGTCAGTAGCGAACTTCGTGAAGGTTTAAATTCAGCCTATCGTCAACTGCGTGAACTACTGACTACCTTCCGCCTGAAAGTAGACGGTTCCGGCCTTTATAACGCACTGCAAACTACGGTTAAGCAATTAACTGAGCAAAGCGACATGGCCATTAATCTGGACTACCGTCTGAATAACATACCGCTGGCTCCGCATGAAGAAATTCATTTGCTGCAGATTATTCGTGAAGCCAGCCAAAACGCGGTCAACCACAGCCAGGGAACTCAGGTTCACATCAGCCTTTCGCAACCCGGCGGGCAGGATGTCGAACTCAGAATTACTGATGACGGTGTCGGTTTACCGGAAAATGCAGAGAAGGTTAACCATTATGGACTGGCCATTATGCAGGAGCGCAGCCGTAACTTAGGTGGTGAAATTAATATGTCGCGGCTTGCTGCAGGAGGCACAGAAGTGCTCTTTTCCTTTACCCCGGACTACCTGTTGCAATAACCGGTCTGCCTAGGGGTTATAGAACTGGCCGTGCCGGCGCAAGTAGATAAAACCGTTCAGCAGTAAACCAATCACGTAGAACACAATAAAATCGATGTAAACGGTATCGATGCTTTGAGATTTTAGCGCCCAGGCAAAGCGCAGTGGCAAATAGACCGCCCCCAACATTGCGATGGTACCCGCCCAAATTAATACCCTATGAGTGTAAGTTCCTGGAAACACCTTTCTCATAGTCACCACTACCGACCCGTTCCCTAAGGCACTGGTAAAAATTAGACCCAGCATACTGATAAAAAAGGGTTCAAAGTAAATCTCTGTTGGACCGTGCTGGGCAAAATACATATAACGCCCGGCTACCGCACCAAAAACCATCATTAACAATAAACTGATTTGTGTTACCAGAGCACCACCAAAAATTCCGGCCAACCAACGGCCAAAAGGACGGGCCAGTAAAGCCACAAAAGGACCCATCCAGACCAAAATTAACGTGCTGTAACCAAATACAAACTCAAGCAACAATGGCAACGCCATGGCAAAACCAATAAAACTGCCAAACGTCATGTTATAGAGAATACTGCAGTACCAGACATGACCGTTTTGGGTAAGGAGCTTTCGTATGGTTACCTTAGGCAACGACTGCTTTTTCGGAGCAAATAATGCAGCACCAACACTCACAATAGCGGTAAAGGTAAATAAAACAGCCCAGACACAACTGAAACTGTTTAACAGAATAGGCTCACCGGCATCAACACGCGCGAAAAAGTTCCCGCTACTGCGTTGCAGTACTAAAGAAGATTCCATTCCGTCAGGCTGCCAGGTTGCCAGTAGCGGTACCGCCAGCTGTGCCAGAAATAAAGAGAATATGGTCATTCCAATAACCACACTCATAGACAAAGGCAAACTCAAGGAGCCCTTAAACTGGCGGGTTAGATCAAATGCCGGCGCAAACATCGTGCAACCAATACCCGATAGCGCAGCTAATAATGCGAGCACAGGATAAGTAATGTGAGTTGCTGAAAACTGTACAAAACTGTCAATACTGACCAGCAACATAATGGTTGCAATAACAGCTGGCATCCAGCGCCCTAGCTGGTTAACAACCAAAGTACCTAATAGTCGTGACAAAGCGCCACTGGCGCCAGCTATAGCGACTAATGACATAAGCTGGCTGGAGGTTAAATTGGCATTGGATTTTGCCAACAGAACGACAATAACACTCCAGCTTGCCCAAAAGGTAACGCCAAGTAACAATACACTGAGCGTCAGCCAGCGCAAAACGGCATGAGAACCAAGGTTTCCCTGCACGTCGCTGAGTGTATTTGTCGCCGAAGCTTTATTCATATCGTCGCAATTATTCGTTTTATTTTATGACTAAAGACTTTGCTACTAAGGCCGGTTAGATACAACTCACATCAAGAGTTACTTTTAGGGTTATTATGGGGTAATGCTTTACCTAATTATGGGTAAAAACGTTATTCAAAAGTGTAAGTTCTGGCTATGTGCGGTGTATTTAAACACCAGCTATGTCAAACTAACTGAGTTAAGTACACAAGGGAGAAGACTATGACAACCGAAGCAGCCAGCATTATGTTAGTGGACGATCATCCACTACTGCGAAAAGGACTAAAACAGCTGATTGCCATGGAAGACGACATGACTGTTGTCGCCGAAGCCAGTAACGGCCCGGACGCACTGGAGTTAGCTGCTGAACACGATCCTGATCTGATTGTTCTGGATCTCAACATGCATGGTATGGATGGCATAGAAACTCTGAAAAAGCTTCGGGATTCCGGGGTGACATCGCGCATTATCATGCTCACGGTTAGTGACGCCGACGACGACGTGGTGGCAGCTATTACTAATGGCGCTGACGGTTACTTGCTAAAAGATATGGAACCCGAGCTTCTGTTAGAACAAATTCACCGCGCAGTGACCGGAAAAATGGTGTTAAGCGAAGCCATCACCGAAATACTGGCTACGGCTTTGCGCCAGCCAACTCAGTCAGCCACCTCGCAATTGAGCACTTTAACCAACCGCGAGCATGAAATTTTAAGCTTAATTGCTAAAGGCATGAGTAACAAAGTCATTGCCCGCGAGCTGGATATATCCGATGGCACCGTTAAGGTGCATGTTAAACACTTACTGAAAAAGCTGGGCTTGCGCTCTCGTGTTGAGGCCGCAGTCTGGATGGTTAATCAACAAGGTGAATAAGTATGAGTAACCCGTCACTAATGCCTGTTGAGCAGGCACTAGAGAACATGCTCAATACCGTTTCAACCATAACTGACAAAGAGACGGTTGAATTATCGGAAGCGCTGGGGCGTATCCTCAACCGGCCGGTAAATTCAACGTTGGATGTTCCCGGTTATGATAATTCGGCCATGGACGGATACGCTGTCCGCAGTAGTGAAGCGAAGAAAGGTTCTCGCTTGAAAGTTGTCGGAGTTGCCGCTGCGGGGCACCCTTATAACGATTCTATCCCAGAGAACGGGTGCGTTCGTATTATGACCGGCGCCCCCATACCTGATTCAGTAGACGCCGTTATCATTCAGGAAAATACGGAAGCTAATCAGGATAAAAGTGAAATTACCGTGCTACAGGATGTCGCTGAAAGCGATAATATTCGCCGCCGGGGCAGCGATATTGCTTTGGGTGAAGAAGTGATAGCAACGAGTACACGCTTAAGCCCTGTTGATATTGGCTTGCTGGCATCGCTGGGTATTGAGGAAGTGGCCGTTTACCGTAAACCGAAAATTGCGGTGTTCTCAACCGGTGATGAATTAGTAGCCCCCGGCGGAAAACTAAAAAGCGGGCAAATTTTTGACAGCAACCGTTATCTGTTATTGGCTATGCTGGAGAAAATGGGCGTCGAGGCTGTGAACCTTGGCCGGCTGAATGATGACTTAGAAGCTATAAGTCAGGCATTACAAGACGCAACACAAAATTGCGACGCAGTGATAACCAGTGGGGGTGTCTCCGTCGGTGACGCCGATTTTACCAAAACCGCTTTAGAACAATTGGGCTCGGTTTCATTCTGGAAGGTCGCTATGAAGCCCGGTAAACCTTTTGCCTTTGGCAAACTTAAAGACACCTGGTTCTTTGGTTTACCCGGCAACCCGGTTGCAGCAGCCGTGACCATGGATCAACTGACACAGCCGGTGTTGAAGCATCTCTCCGGTGAAAAACACATCAGTAGTGAATCTTATCAGGCAACGGCGGCGGAATATTTGAAAAAGCGACCGGGCCGGGCCGACTTTCAGCGTGGCTGGTTTGAGCAGGACAACAATGGTCAGCTTAAAGTCAGCAGTGCCGGTTCGCAAAGCTCCGCCGTGTTAAGCACACTGAAACGTGCCAACTGCTTTATCCGACTAGAGCAGGACCGCGGCCCTGTGAGTGCGGGCGAAGAAGTCACCATTCTGCCTTTTTCTTCACTGTTGCGGTAAATGTTGACCAAAATCAATTCAGCCTGACGCAAAACATGGACACTGTTCCTTCCGGGAGGGTGTCCATGAAATTTACAGACGTACTATTAGAACAATTTGAAGAACTTGGCATAAACGAACTGTTCGGCATTCCGGGCGACTTTATTCTGCCGCTACTGGCAGACATTCAAAGTCGCCAGCGCATGCCTTTTCATTACCTGAGCCATGAGCCCGCTATTACCTTCTGCGCAGATGCTGCGGCCCGTATTTGTAACCGCCCATCGGCGGTGTTTCTCACCTATGGCGCTGGTGCACTCAATGCAGTGAATTCCGTTGCTCAAGCCTATGAAGAGCACGTTCCGCTCATTATCGTTGCAGGATTTCCGGCGCAAAAAGAAATTGATCGTGGGTTAAGCATTCATCACCAGGCCAAGCAGGTTGACTCGCAGCGCCTTATTTATGAACAAGTCACCTGCTGTCAGGTACGAATAAATTCACCGCTAACGGCTACCGAACAACTGCAAAAAGCGCTAGCTGCCTGCCGTAAGTATTCTCGCCCGGTATTAATTGAAGTTGCGCGGGATGCTTACGATTACCCCGTTGAACCACCTAAGGCCTTAGCCGTACCGGAAATGCCAGATACAGAGCTGTCCAGCCTGACCTCACAGCTAAAAAAACGTCTGGAAAAAGCAAAAAACCCCATAATTCTGGCAGGTATCGATGTGCGCCGCTTTAACGCCTCTGCTGAGCTGGAAAGTTTCAGCAAGAAAGCTGGCATTCCCATTATCACTACCTTTCTTGGCCGGGCTGTGGTTGATCACACACACCCTAACTTTGCCGGCGTATTTCTTGATGATGCTGATACCCGGGCCTACCAGTTACTGGAGCAGACCGACTTAATTCTGGCGGTGGGGGTTATCCGCACAGACAGTAACTTTGCCGCCCATAATCCACTCTTTAATAATGAGAAGCTGGTGGATATTCAGCAGAACCACTGTCAGATAGAAAAAAGTGCTTACCACCATGTGCAGCTGGATAAGCTATTCCGCAAGTTAGAGCAAGGTAACCTCCCAGACTACCACTACTCTATAGCCGCGACCGGCAGTTGCTCTATACCTGATGATACCTTTAATGCCGACAACGTGATGCGCACCATTCATCAGCAACTGGCACGCAGTGAGCAGGTGGTTCCTTTTGTGACCGATGTCGGCGATTGCCTGTTTGCCTCGTTACAGGCCGAACCCAGTCTTTGTCTGGCCCCCGCCTACTATGCCTCGATGGGCTACTCCATACCCGCAGCCTATGGTATTCAGGCCGCTACGGGCATGCGGCCCATGGTGTTGGTAGGCGATGGCGCTTTCCTGATGACCGGACTGGAGCTTGGACATTTTCAACGACATGATTATGCCCCAATTATTGTGCTCTTTAATAACCGTTGCTGGGACATGATCCAGGCTTTTGCACCTCAACTTGAATGCACCAATCTCAATGGCTGGGACTATCAGCAGTTAAGCCAGAGCATGAACTGTGAATATTATCGCGTCAGCCAAAGTGCACAACTTGAAGACGCCGTTCAGCAGGCGTTAATGCAGACAAAGAAAGTGTCTTTTATTGAGGTTGAGCTGGCAGCCAATACCCGAACTGAAAGGTTGAACCGCTTTGCTTATCGCTTTCTTAATGCATAGCGGCTGCTTTAAATGACGCATAAACCTGTTGTTGAAGCTTTAAGTTCAGACGTTTAACCGAGGCATTGGTTACCAATGCCCGGAGTATCTGGTCGCCAACGGTTAAAACAACAACAGTCTCAGCAACATGCTTAGCAGGTTCAAAGTCGATAATACGCGCGACTACCTGGTTCGTCAGTGAAGTATTAGGTAAATATTCTGTCGCAATACTGACGTCTCTCGCCCAGACAAGTAACCGCCCCGCCGGGCGTATTCTTGCCTCGCCCACACCTGTCACATCGACAGCGGCATTGACCGGTAGCCAGAGTCGCTGCTCCGCCAGTTGCCATGCAAGCAGTTCATCGGTGGCATTAACACGCCCGGCCGGTTGGCTCGGTGGCGTTACCGATAACACCGACAGCGGCCCTTCGCTGTGGCCGGCCAGAGAATCGACCTGGGTCTGCAAAGTACCGCTGGAAACCAGCTTACCATTCGCCATGATTACTACGTCATCGGCCAGCTGCACCACTTCCTCAACATGATGCGACACCAGCAACATAGGTAATCGGAAGCGATTCTGTATTCGTCGTAAATCGGTAAGAATTTGCTTTTTCGCGGTTGCATCCAGGCCATTCATGGGCTCATCGAGCAATAATAACTGCGGCTGTGACAACAATGCACGACCTATGGCTACGCGCTGCTGCTGCCCTCCGGAAAGCTGGCCCGGCTTACGCTGCAGCAGCTCTCTAAGCGACAACATATCAACGACCTCAGCAAAGCCGATAGCCAATTCACTGTCATTGATGTTTTTCGGCATGCCGTATCTTAGATTATTTTCGACCGACATAGTGGCAAACAAGTGAGCCTGTTGAAATACCAGTGCCAGTCCACGTTGCTCCGTTTTCATGCGCGGTTTGCGCGAATGCCAGAGTGCATCCCGCCAGCGGACACTGCCTTTCAGGCCCGGAGTTAATCCGGCGATAGCTCGTAATAAAGTACTTTTACCGCAGCCCGACGGGCCAAAAATGGCGGTCACACGGTCATCGGCAAAACTGTGCGCCAACTGCAGACAGAAGTCGCCCTGTTGTTGTTCTATATTGACCGTTAACATAACCGCCCTCCACGCTGAGCGCGCCTCTGCCAGGCATAAACTGAGACCAGCACGGTAAAGGCAAATAACAACAGACCCAGCGACAACCGCTCAGCCGCGCCGTAGTTCATGGCTTCGGCATGGTCGTAAATAAGTACCGACAAAACCTGGGTTTCTCCCGGTATACTGCCACCAAGCATTAAAATGACACCAAACTCGCCTAAGGTATGGGCAAAGCTCAGAGTTGCCGCAATGAGGAACCCGCCCTGACAAGAGGGCAATACAATGGTCCAGAACCGACGCCACCAGCCGGCACCCAGAGTTGCTGCAACATCCAGTTGCTCTTTACCCAATTGCCGAAAAGACTCCACCAGTGGCTGCACCGCAAAGGGTAAGGAATAAATAACCGAGCCGATGAGAATACCTTCGAAACTAAACGCCAGATGGTTCAGCCCCCAGGACTCCAGCGTAGATCCAATAAAACCGTTAGGACCTAGCCAAATGAGTAGGTAAAAACCGAGTACTGTTGGCGGTAACACCAACGGCAAGGCCACAATGGCCTGAACCGGAGCTGCCAGCCAGCTGCGCTGATTCGCCAGCCACCAGGCAATAGGCGTCGCCAGCAGTAACAGAATAAGCGTACTGTAAGCGCCTAACTGCAATGTCAGTACTACCGCTTGCCAGTCTGTGCTACTCATTGCTGGCCCCCGCTCTGTTACCCGGCATTAACCCATGCTTGCATTTAAGAGGGTTAAACTCCTCTCTCTGTGTAAACTGACTGAACTGTATTGCTAAGTTCAAATCATCAGCGCGCCTTAACACCGCATGTGACTGCTTCAATAAGCGCTCATCACTCAGAGGCAATACTAGCAACTGATTGTCGTCGCGAGCATCGACCGGCAGTACCGAGAGCGCAACAAAGGCCATATCGGCTGCCCCTGACAAGGCCATTTGGGCTGTCTGAGCGACATTTTCTGCGTAAACCAACTGCCCCTCAACTGCATCAGCAAGCTGGTGGTTCTCTAAAACGCGCATAGCCGCCTTGCCAAAAGGAGCATGGCGCGGCTGGGCAATCGCCAGAGTAACGGATTTCATCTCGCTCAGCTGTTCAATCGACTCAGGCAGTAAGCCCGCTTTCGCGCTCCACAACACCAGTTGCCCATAGCCATCGGTGATGATTTTTCCGCTTAAATAGCCCGATGTTTGCAGATGCTGAAGGTAGCTAACGTCGGCCGAAAAATAGAGGTCGTACGGCGCACCGTGCTGAATTTGAGTAGCCAGCTTGCCGGAGGAGCCGAAAACCAAGCGTACAGAAACATTCTCGCGCTGCTCAAACTCATCTGCCAGCTCGGTCAACAAAGACCGGTAGCTGGATGCTGCCGCTATGGTTAAGTCTGTAGCCCATACCGACGATGAAAAAAGCAGTAACAACAAACTCCAAAGCTTCACTACTGCTGACTCCACTGCTCTGCCGCTTGCTGATCACTTTGCTTTGCTTCTACCCAATGCTCGCCTTTTTCTGTATGTTCTTTCTTCCAGAAAGGCGCCTGTGTTTTTAAGTAATCCATAATAAAGCTGGCAGCCGAGAAAGCTGCCTGCCGATGGCCACTGGCAACGGCCACCATAACAATTTGTTCATTCAGCGCCAGATAACCTACCCGATGGATAACCGTCACGCCATGCAGGTCCCAGCGTTTCTGAGCCTCTTCAACGATAGAGGCTAGTGCCTTTTCAGTCATTCCCGGGTAATGCTCAAGCTCGAGACCGCGTAAACCACCCTCAACCGAGTCCCGCACCAAACCCGTAAAAGTCACCACCGCACCGCACTGCTTATTCTGTGCGAGGCGTTGATATTCTGTGGCTAAATCAAAGTCTTCTTGCTGAACCCGAACGCTGATACTCATGAGTAACTCCTAACCACCGGTAACCGGCGGGAACAGCGCCACTTCATCACCGTCTTTAACTTCCGTTGTTAGCGGCAATAAGTTTTGATTAACCGCACACAGCAACTGATAGCGATCCAGCTCTTTAGCGTAGCGCTCAGACTGTTGTTTTAATACCTGAACCAGCTCTTGTACTGTACTGACGTCAGCATCCACCTGCGTTTCTGCTAACCCTAACCGCTCTCGCAATACAGCAAAAAATTTTACGGTGATCACAACGGCGTACCTCCTCGTGTCCAGTGACCTCTTTTGCCACCTTCTTTCTCAAGCAGACAGGTGTCGGTTATGACCATGGCCGGATCAACCGCTTTGCACATGTCGTACACCGTTAAGGCCGCGACCGATGCCGCCGTCAAAGCTTCCATTTCCACGCCTGTACTACCGGTTACCTTGCAGAGACTCTGAATGCGAACTTCGCCTTTTTCATGGTCAAGTTCGAAGTCGATAGTGACTTTGGTTAGGGCTAACGGGTGGCAAAGAGGAATCAGCTCGCTGCATTTTTTGGCAGACATAATGCCGGCAATGCGTGCTGTGGCCAGGACATCGCCCTTTTTAGCCGCGGCGGCTTCCAGCAGCTCAATCACGTCTGTGCGGCTACGTAGCCTGCTTTGTGCCACTGCTATGCGCGTAGTGGTGGCTTTATCAGCAACATCCACCATATGGGCTTCGCCGTGCTGATTCAGATGGGTTAATTCACTCATGTGTTTTCCTTATGACAGATGGCCGACGAAATTACAGGGGCCCTGACGTGAATCCAACTGTGGGCCCAGCAAGCTGTCCCAGGCCAGCTGTGCAGCGCCGCCGGAGCCTGGTACTGCTGCAACTAAGGTACGGTTTGCTAATCCGGCAAACGCCCGTGACTGAACGCTGGAGGTACCGATATCAGCAAAAGACAGTTGCCTGAATAACTCACCAAAGCCATCAATATGACTGTCCAGTAGCGGCATTAGTGCGTCCTGAGTGACGTTATCCAGCGCGAAACCGGTGCCGCCATTGGTCACCACAACTTGAATATCTTCACGCGCTATCCACTGACTGACCAATGCTCTAATCTGGTATTTGTCGTGACTGAGTACTTCGCGTTCCACGACCTTGTGGCCGTCGTTTTCCATGAGCTTCTGCAGCAGGTCGCCGGTGCTGTCGTCCGCCCGGGTGCGTTTATCTGAAAAAGTCACCACAGCAATGTTTAATGGCTTAAAGGATTTATTAGCTTTCATGCATCCACTCCTGAGTCTGGCCGTGAATTTGACAGAGTTGCGACCATTGTTCCGGGGTATTGGTATTCACCAGTTGTGATTCGTTCTGGCAGGATAAGGCTTGCGCGTTAAATCGTTGCAGCAGTGCAAAAACTGATCGCCGACCATTGGGGCCCGACAATTGCTGTTCAATATCTGTCTGAAGCTCCTTGCTGTTGGTCAACACGCAAGGTAGAGCACAATCCTGATAGTAACTCGCTGAAGCCTGGTTATTGAGCAGCGGTAACAAAGTTTCAGCCGTCAATGCCGGCATGTCTACCGGTACTACCAATACTTTAGTAAATTGGCAATGCGGCAGACAGGCATGCAAGCCTGATAGAGGCCCCTGGTCCGGGATAGTGTCCGATACAAACCCTGGCTGATTGCGGCTGACAATAATATCGTGGCAGCCAAGCTCAGATAACTTTGCCTGCATATAATCCAGTAGGTTCTCAGAACCAAAACGCAGTAAAGCCTTGTCCTTACCCATACGGGAAGAACGCCCGCCAGCCAGCAGTATGCTACTGAAAGAAGAGCTTACGTTAGAGCCGACCATGTTAGCCTCCAATCATCGCCAGATGGCGCGTTGCTCCGCTGTTACCCTCGTGCAAGCCGTGAGTCGCTTCTTTCAGCATAATATTGTCACGCAGTGCGTTCATTAGCGGTTCCGGATCATCGCTTTGTAAGTACTTGCGAATATCCTGATGCTGTTCGGTAAACAGGCATAAGAACAGCTGGCCCAGGCTGGAAACCCGCAGCCTATTGCAGTCGTCACAGAAGTCTTTGCTGTAAGGCATAATAAGCCCCATTTTCCCTTGGTAGTCAGGGTGCGTAAACTCCTGCGCAGGGCCAGCGTTGTCCGCTCTTGAAGTAAGCGACCAGCCTTCGGACTGAAGCTGCTGTTTTATGCTTTCTCCACTGACATGATGGCGTTGATAGTATTCTGTATTGTCCGTAGTACGCATTAGCTCAATGAATCGCAACGCCACATTGCGGTCTTTAATAAACTTGAGAAACTCAGGCAGCTCACCGCCATTGTATTGCTTTAGCAGCACGGTATTGACCTTGACCGTTGCAAAGTCCATATCAACCGCCTGGTCGATACCTTCAATAATTTCCGGAAGTTTATTTTGCCCGGTCACCAGATGAAAAGTACTGGGATCCAGGCTGTCGATACTGACATTAATTGCGTCCAGACCGGCGTCACGCCAGGCGGGCAAGTCGCGCTTCATGCGGTAGCCATTGGTGGTCATAGCCACTTTCTCAATGCCGGGAACCGACTTACAGGTAGCAATAATTTCCGTCAGGTCTTTACGCAGACAAGGCTCACCGCCGGTTAAGCGTATTTTGGTGGTGCCCAGTTTAGCAAAAGCCGTTACCAGACGGCGCACTTCAGGCAAAGTAATTTCATACTTACGGGAGCTGCAGTCAGGGCCGTCGGGAAGGCAATAGTCACAGCGAAAGTTACAACTTTCGGTCAGTGACAGGCGCAAATAGGTAAAGCGCCGCGCGAAGCGATCTTGTAATTGTTGCATATCACACCTTTCCAAGTTCGGGAGGTACTTTCGTTTCCAAAAGCACCCTGGTGGCTGAATTGCCACGGCATACCGTTCATACCCTAATAAAAGAGCTTAGAGCCGGTAGCTCGGCGTAGTGTGCACAGCTTAGTAGAGCAAGCTATAGAGCGAAATTCCCTTGAAGGGAGGGGTGAACTACCACTTAGGGGGTATTTGCGCGCTATAAGCCTTGATATACATCAAGTTTTGCCGGTGAAATTTCTGCTAATCTTTGCCGCCACGTTGGTCATACAGGTGTTCTATGTCAGCCGCTCATTTCCGCCCTGAATTGCTTTGCCCTGCCGGTAGCCCGGAAGCCATGCGTATGGCCTTTGCCTATGGTGCCGATGCGGTCTACGCTGGAGAGCCTCGCTACAGCCTGCGCGTACGCAATAACAGCTTCACTCTGGATAACTTGGGTGAATGCATTGACGAAGCGCACCAACAGGGAAAGCGCTTTTATGTGGTAGTCAACATTGCTCCACATAATGCGAAATTGGCAAAGTTTGTTGAACACATTCGCGCTATTGTCGACATGAAACCGGATGCCTTAATTGTTTCCGACCCCGGAGTGGTGATGCTGCTGCAGGAAAACTTCCCTGAGCAGCCCCTGCACTTATCGGTGCAGGCCAACACCATTAACTGGGCAGCGCTGAAGTTCTGGCAGCAACAAGGTATTGAACGCGTTATTTTGTCGCGCGAGCTGGGCTTAAAAGAAATTGCAGAAATGCGCCAGCAGGTGCCGGACATTGAAATTGAAGTTTTTGTACATGGCGCTTTGTGTATGGCCTACTCCGGGCGCTGCCTGCTGTCCGGTTATATGAACAAGCGCGACCCAAATCAGGGCGCCTGCACCAATGCCTGCCGCTGGGGCTACGAAGTTCACGAAGCCAAAGAGAACGCGGTAGGTCAGTACGAGCCGGTATTGCTTGGTGACCCCAAGCGTCCACAAGACTTAATGTTGCTCGATGAAGATCAGCACGGCTCCTACATTATGAACTCCAAAGACCTGCGCGCCGTGGAATATGTCAATGACTTAGTAGAAATGGGTGTGCACTCACTAAAAATTGAAGGCCGCACCAAATCAGACTACTACATTGCCCGCACAGCTCAGGTCTATCGTCGGGCAATTGATGACGCTGTTGCCGGCAAACCTTTTAATACCGAGCTTCTTAATGAGTTAAACGGTATGGCAAACCGCGGGTTTACCCCGGGCTTTCTGCAGCGTCACACCCCACAGGACTTACAAAACTACGAACGTTCACACAGTGAAGGCGAACATATTCTGGTAGGTCAGCTAACTGGGGCGGCAAACAGCAGCTCTGTCTATGAGGTCGCGGTAAAAAATGGCTTCTCTATTGGCGATGACTTGCTACTGATGACTCCGAAAGGTAACTATCCATTTCAGCTGGCACGTATGGAGTCACTTAAAGATGAAGCTATGATCCGCGCGCCGGGGTCTGGTTATCAGGTCAAAATTCAAACACCTGTCGCCATAGACAAACAGGACATTCCCTATTGTTTTCTCATAAAAGAAGCAGCAGTGAGGAAAGTAGCATGATTGTTATTAACGATGGTTGCATTAACTGCGATATTTGTGAACCCGAGTGCCCAACCGAAGCGATTTCGATGGGCGACAGCATTTACGAAATAAATCAGGATAAGTGCGTAGAGTGTGAAGGCTATTACGATACGCCTAACTGCTATGTCGTCTGCCCGGTTGAAGCGGTCGATATTCTACAAGCAAAGGGGTAAATACCCCCCTCTCTTTAGAGGTAGATAAATCATTCGGAGGGTTTTGTATAGTGAACCAGATCAATAATTCGGTAGATGAGATGACTATGCGTACCCCAATTCAATGTAGCCAATGCAGCATGCAATCGATTTGCGTCCCCGCTGGCCTGGTTCCAAGCGACGTCGAGATTCTCGATAAAAGCAGCCGCGAACCGCATCTTTATAATAAACGCAGCGTGGTTTTCAGCGAGGACCGCCCGTTAACTTCTGTGTTCGCGATTAAAAGCGGATCGGTCAAATGCTATACCATTGACAGTAATGGTAAGCAGCAGATTACCAGCTTCCATCTGGTGGGCGATATTGTAGGCCTTGAGGCATTAGCCAACGGTAAAGCCGCAACTTATTGCGAAACCTTAGAGACCTCCATGCTCTGCGAAATTAAGCTAAATAAACTGTTCGCGCAGGAGCTGCCCAAAGTTGAAAACAACCTTTTGCAGCTAATGAGCCGCCGTTTAGCCAATTGCAGCAAACACTACTTAAACATAGTGAATACCAGTGCTGAACAAAAAGTCATCGCTTTTTTGCTTTCAATCAGCACGCACATGCATCAACATGGTCTTTCACGCAACGAATATCGACTGCCCATGACGCGCACCGACATAGCCAACTATTTAGGCTTAGCCGTTGAAACCGTCAGCCGTATTTTTACATCGTTAAAGGAAGAATCCCTTATCGATACCAAGCAGTCTATTCTGACCATAAACAATTTAAACGCCTTAGAGCGCCGCGTCGCATAACGCTACTTTAGGAGGTTACATGTCATCCGCTGGTTTTAATTGGTCCGATCCCCTCAACTGGCAAAACGCTTTGTCCGATGAAGAGAAGATGATTCAGGAAAGTGCTCATCAGTACGCTCAGGAAAAGCTGATGCCCCGCGTGCTGGATGCCAACCGCAATGAGAACTTTGATCGCCAGATTATGAACGAGCTGGGTGAGATGGGGCTACTGGGCGCCACCTTACCGGAAGAATACGGCGGCAGCGGTGTTAACCATGTCAGCTACGGCCTTATTGCCCGTGAAATTGAGCGTGTCGACAGCGGCTATCGCAGTGCCATGAGTGTACAGTCATCGTTGGTGATGCACCCTATTTACACCTTTGGTACCGAGGCGCAGCGCAAAAAATACTTACCTAAATTAGCCAGCGGTGAATGGGTGGGTTGCTTTGGCCTGACCGAGCCAGATTCCGGCTCAGATCCGGCCAGCATGCGTACCACAGCTAAGCGCACCGACAACGGTTATGTGTTGTCCGGCTCTAAAATGTGGATAACAAACTCGCCTATCGCTGATGTTTTTGTGGTCTGGGCAAAACTTGACGGCGAAATTCGCGGTTTTGTACTGGAAAAAGGTATGAAAGGTCTGAGCGCCCCTAAAATTGACGGTAAGTTCTCGCTTCGAGCGTCTATCACCGGCGAAATTGTTATGGATGGCGTTGAAGTATCCGAAGACCATATTTTCCCTGAAGTTAAAGGTTTAAAAGGTCCGTTTAGCTGTCTCAATAAAGCGCGCTATGGCATTGCCTGGGGTTCGCTTGGTGCCGCTGAATTCTGCTGGCACGCAGCACGACAATATACGCTGGAACGCAGTCAATTTGGCCGTCCACTGGCAGCAAATCAGTTGATACAGAAAAAACTGGCTGACATGCAGACCGAAATCAGCCTGGGTTTATTAGGCTGTCTGCAAGCCGGGCGCGAACTCGATAACGGCACGCTTAACCCCATAGCTATTTCGCTCATTAAACGTAACAGCTGTGGTAAGGCGCTGGATATTGCCCGTCAGGCGCGCGACATGCACGGCGGCAACGGTATTGCCGATGAATACCACGTAATCCGCCATGTGATGAATTTAGAAGCGGTGAATACTTACGAGGGTACACACGACATTCATGCATTAATTCTGGGTCGTTCACAGACCGACATTCCTGCGTTTTAATAGCGAGGGTTATCATGCGTTGCGATATTGAGGGCTGGCAACAGGACTTTATTGAGCGACTGGCGCAGGAAGATTTGCCTGCGCCTCAATCGCAGCACTCGAACTTGAGCGATACTGACTTATTTGCACTCTTTCACAGTCAGGTTCTGAGTCGCTTCACCGATATCGAATCGCGACGCCTGCAGCGTCAGGGCAAAAGCTTTTACACTATTGGCAGCGCGGGACACGAAGGTAACGCAGCTATTGCCGCAGCGCTGCGGGTCACCGACCCGGCTTTTCTGCACTATCGCAGCGGCGCTTTTTTCTTGCAGCGTGCCAGGCAACTTGAGGGGTCGCACTCCCTGTACGACCTCATGCTGTCTTTTTGTGCCTCCAGTGACGACCCCATATCCGGCGGCCGCCACAAGGTACTGGGCAGCCTGGCGCTTAATATACCACCGCAAACTTCGACCATTGCTTCGCACTTACCCAAAGCCATGGGTACCGCCTACGCCATTGGACTCAGTAAACGCTTAAAACAAGCTGGCCAGTGGCCGGATGATGCCATTGTGCTTTGTAACTTTGGCGACGCCTCAGCAAACCACTCTACGGCAGTAGGGGCTCTCAATGCCACCGGCTGGAGTGCGTACCAGGGCATGCCGATGCCCATTCTCTACGTGTGTGAAGACAACGGTATTGGCATTTCTACCTCAACACCCCGAGGATGGACCGCTCGGCAGCTTCAGAATTATCCGTCAATACGTTACTACTATGCAGACGGCGCTAATGTCAGTGAAATCTACGCTGTTGCCAGTCAGGCAGCCGATTATATAAGGCGCACGCGAAAACCCGCGATTCTGCATTTGAAAACGCAGCGTTTTTTTGGTCACGCCGGTGCCGATGCTGAAGTTGCCTACCGCAGCAGTGAATCAATTGCACAAGGCTTTGAAACCGATGTGTTGTTGCAAACCGCAGCACAAGTTGTCGAACGGGGCCTTTGCACCGGCTCTCAACTTTCGGAAAAAGCGCAGTGCTGGTTGCAGCGTATTCAGAGGGTGGGGGCTGAAGCCTCCACCCGGCCCAGACTCGAGTGCGCGGAGTCGGTCATGGCTTCCATTGTGCCAAAAACACTGGCCGACGATACTCAGCCACTAACCAGCACACAGCAACAGGCGGTATTCGCGTTTGATAAGCGTAACTTTAAGAAGCCCCAGCCCTTAGGCAAAATGATTAACTGGGCGCTGCACGAAATACTGGCGCGGTACCAGAACACCGTTGTGTTTGGTGAGGATGTCGGCAAAAAAGGCGGGGTGTACCATGTGACTCACCACCTTTTTGATCATTTTGGTGCTAACCGTGTCGTAAATACCTTACTGGATGAGCAAAGCATTCTTGGCTTAGCCATGGGCATGGCACAACAGGGCTTTCTTCCCATACCGGAAATTCAGTTCCTGGCTTACGTACATAATGCCGAAGACCAAATTCGGGGCGAAGCCGCCACTCTGCCCTTTTTCTCTAATGGTCAGTACCACAACGGTATGGTCATTCGTATTGCGGGCCTTGCCTACCAAAAAGGCTTTGGCGGCCATTTCCATAACGACAATTCCTTCGCCGTATTCCGCGATATTCCAGGGGTTATCGTTATGTGTCCGTCGAATGGGCACGACGCGGTACTCATGATGAGGCAAGCGGTTCAGCTTGCCCACTGCCAGAAGCGCTTAGTCATTTTTCTTGAACCTATTGCGCTTTACATGACTCGTTACTTGCTTGAAGAAGGCGATCAATGCTGGCTGCATGAGTTTCCATCAGCTGACGCACCGCTGCCAGCTTTAGGCGAGCCTTCCCGTTATGGTGACGGCGACGAGTTGGTCATTATCACCTACGGCAATGGTTACTACTTAAGCCGGCAAGCGTGTAGTGAACTCAACCTTGAACAGCGCATCCGTATTCTTGATTTACGCTACTTAGTACCGCTGGATATTGAAAAGATCGTAGAGGCCATTGGCTCTGCTAACCACATTCTGGTTGTCGATGAGTGTCGTAACCGCGGTTCGCTAAGTGAAGAGCTGATAACGGCTTTGTACGAGCACCGCCGTGACTGGCAACGTGTTGACCGCATTACCGCCAAAGACAGCTTTATTCCTCTGGGGTCAGCCGCCTATAAGGTTCTGCCCGGAAAAGAAGACATTCGCCAGTATTTACAGGAGCATTTAGGCCAATGAAACAAACTGCCGTTATCGTCTGCCCCGGTCGTGGTGGTTACAACAAACCTGAATTAGGCTCTATCACTGAGCGCCATTTGCCAAAGCAAAGCGAACTCATTAGCCGGTTAGATAAAGTCCGCGAAAACGAAGGTTTTATCGGCGTTTCGGAGCTGGACCAGAAAGATAAGTTCGATCACCGCCTACATTTAAAACCGGAAAATTCCGCAGCCTTAATTTTTGCCGCCGGTTACGCCGACTTCAAAGCGGTTGACCCGGAGCAGTATGACATAGTAGCCGTAACCGGAAACTCTATGGGCTGGTATACCGCCCTGGCCTGTGCCGGTGCATGGCAGCCGGAAAAAGCGATGTCTATTGTCACCGACATGGCAAAGCGAACTGCCACAGCCGAGGGTGCGCAGCTTATTTACCCCATTATGAACGAGCAGTGGCAACCGGACAAAGCTCGTGAAAAGGCCGTCAGTCAACTGTTAGAACAACACGCGGGAGAGCTGTTTTTATCCATTCGTTACGGCGGCTATGTTCTGCTGGCAGGTACACAGAATGCGATTAACGCTGCCAGCAAAACCCTGGCTCCTGTTGATAACCGCTTCCCTATGATTTTACCCGGCCATGCGGCATTTCATTCGCCGTTAATGAAAGAGGCGTCAGATCAGGCTCTTTCCGTGTGGGACAGCAGTCATTTCAGACAGCCTGAACTGCCACTGATAGACGGCCGTGGTGTTATCTGGGAGCCGCCCGGCTGCCATTTGGACGCCCTGCAACGCTATACTTTTGGGCATCAGGTAACCGAATATTACGACTACACCAAAGCCATTACAGTCGCCTTAAGAGAATTTGCGCCGGATAAGCTATTGCTGCTGGGGCCTGGCAATAGCCTGGGTGGTGCCACCGGACAAAGCCTGGTCGCAGCCAACTGGCGCAATCTTTCCGGTAAAGATGACTTTACTCAGCGACAAGAAAGTGAAAAAGCCCCGGTTATTAGCCTGGGGCTGTAATATTTAGCGGATACCTTTACTGTTAAGGTGTCCTTTGTAAGCCATATCACTCTTCATAATGTGATTCATTAACCAGGCTTTTACGAAGTCCAGTAGTTCATCAATCACGTCTTCGTGGTTATCAACCCGGTGTTTGAAGCGCATTACGTCCTGCACTAAGTCGCGGTGTTTAAGCTTATGATTTTCTAAGTCCGGGTAGCCATTACGCTCCATTAACAACTCTTCGTAGTTAAAGTGCGTTGCCGTGTAGTTAATTAACGAATCCACCAAGCGCTGCAATGCATGCTGGTCGCCATCGCGAAGCTTCAGGCGGTAAAGCTCATTAGCAATGTAAATTAAGCGCTGGTGCTGACGGTTAATTTCTTCAATGCCTACATCCAGTTTCGACGACCATTCAATGAGTACGTCTTGCTCCGCAAGACGCTGCTCTATCACGTCTTTCTCAATGTAATACCGGTCGCCAAGAGATTTTATCTCGCCGCCTAAGGTGGTTAATTGCGCCGAGCTCTCTAATGCCTCCTGCGACCGCGCATCCACAATTCGGGCACTTTCTGACAGCGAATTAATATTCTCCTGAATGTTCATAGTAACCGCCGACTGCTCTTCGGCTGCGGACGCTATCTGAATATTCAGGTCATTAATAACACCGACGTTTTCAACAATGTCAGTCAGCGAGTTTGACGCTTTATTTGCCTGCTCGACATTCTCGCCAGCCAGAGTCTTGTTGCGCTCCATAGAATGAACCGCGTTGCTGGTGTTGGTTTCAAGCCGGCCAATCACATTTTGTATTTCACCCGTTGATGCCTGCACGCGCTGCGCCAGTTGCCTGACTTCGTCTGCCACCACAGCGAAGCCGCGGCCCGACTCACCGGCCCGGGCGGCTTCAATTGCCGCATTCAGCGCCAGCAAGTTAGTTTGGTCGGCAATATCATTAATGGTCAGTAGTATTTTAGAGATAGCCTGGCTGTCTTCCGACAGGGTTTTTATCACTTGTTGAGACTCAGATACTTCCTGCTCAAGCTTTTGAATAGCGACGACCATGGTATTAACAACCTGCTGACCATTTTGCGCTGACACTAAGGTGTTGTCAGCTTCCGTCGCCGCTTTTTGCGTTGACTCAGATACCTCACTAATTGCGGCTGTCATTTGTTCCACCGCCGCGGCTGCACTTTGCATTTGCGTTGCCTGAGCTTTAGCGCGCTCGGCAAGTTCTTTTATGGCCTGATAGTTTCCATCACCCAGGCTGTCCATACCGTCGCTCGATTTTCGGATGGCATCGACTGAATAGCTGGTTTCTATGGCGACAGAGTTTAAGTAATGGGTTATTTTCGACAGTTCATCTTTGCCCTCTGTTGTGCCTAAGCTGTTTAAGTCACCATTAGCTAACTGTTTTGCCATACGAATGTTGGCTGACACAGCGCGATAAATGCCTAAGTACAGGCTGGTAAAAAGCAATAGCTGCAATAGCAGCACGCCCAACATTAAGGCAATATTGGTCCAGACTACGGTGTCTAGCTTTGCAGCCCGCTGTTCTAATCTGGACTGATACGCTGGAATGACACTGTCATAAAAACCAAACAAAGCGCCAATTGCCGCAGTGCCTTCACGGAAAAAATCCCCGGCTGACATTTGTCGCTTCAGCAGCCTACGCGATGCCGTCTCACTAAATAGTGTTAATTGTTGCTCGGCCGCTTCCGCCTGTTTCAGCAACCCAATCTCATTGGTTTCATCGGATAGATTCTTAACCGCCTCAACAAAGTTCGAAACCTGGTTTTCCAGTACGTAGTTTATTGTGGTGATATCTTGCTGCAGCTCTTTGCTTTCCTGGCCGTTTAACCATTGTGCTCCGAGACCCCTTAAGCGCCCGCTCTGCTCAACTAACTGCGGCAGTTCTTCAACCGCAAGACGTGCCAGCAGAAGGCTGGCCAGCTCGTTCTCCAACAGCTGTTGCGAGCCGGCACTAAGTTTTGCTAAAAGGCTTTGGAGATCTTTCAATAGCTGAGTGTGCTGCTTAAACTGGCCGGTAGAACCGTTAAGACTTTGCCATTGACGCCGCAGTTGGGACAACGCCCGTGTGGAGAAAAACGCCTGCTGGCTTTGTAACGCCTCAAGCTTATCGAAGTGACTATTAATGGCTTGCACAGAGCGGTTTATTTCTCCGGAAAACTCACGCTTTTGCGCATCACTTCCGGTCATTCCCCGGTGTTTAGCAATATGCTCCAGTAACCCTCTGAACTCAGGCCAGTACTGGGCTGCCGTTTGCTTTTCTGCCACTTGCTGACTCTTATTTAAGGAGTCAGTTACCATCAGCGAACTGAGTACAATAACCGGAATAAACAACAAAAAGCCGATTAAGCTGAATTTTCGTCGAAAGCTTAATAAATTAAACAACTTCTGGACAGGGCGAGTTAACCAATCGAGCCACTTCATAACCACTCCACTACAGGCAAAATCTGCAACCACAAACGGGCTATTTTGCCTATTCATCGGCATTAGTCACATGAAATGTAGGGTTATTACTTATTAGGTAGCTGTTACTTGATCAGGATCAATAAACCAGTAAGCTCTCCAGAGTCATCTCTGTCATTTCACTAAAAGCCGTCTGCCTTTCATTCGCCGATAAACCATTGCCCGTTCTTATTTCATCGGAGACTGTCATAACGGCTAACGCCTGTTTCTTGTGTATAGCGGCAATGGCGTACAGTGCAGCAGCTTCCATATCTAATGCCAGCACATTCATAGCCTCCAGTCGGCATTCCAGCTTTTTATCAGGGTGATAAAAGCTATCGGTTGAAAACACATTCCCCACCGCCACCGGCTGATTCTTTTTCTGACAATAGCCGACAAATTCACTCAACAACTTATAATCTGCAATAGGAGCAAAGTCGTAACCACCGAACAGCTGCCGGTTCATCGCCGAATCGGTGCAAGCTCCCTGGGCTACCACTAAGTCTCGTAAATTAAGCTCTGGCGATACCGCACCGCAACTGCCCACCCGAACCAGCCGCTCTACTCCGAAGTGCTGAAATAACTCCTGCGCGTAAAGCGTACAGGACGGCATACCCATGCCAGACCCCATAACGGAAACCGGCGTGCCACGAAATTGACCGGTGAATGCCAGCATATTTCGAGTGTCACTTATGAGTTCAGCGTTATCTAAATGCGTTTCAGCAATATGTTTTGCCCGCAAAGGATCGCCTGGAAACAAGCAAAGCTCTGCAAAATCGCCGGCCTTAGCCGAAATATGGGGAGTGGTCATAGGGTTCGCCCTGTTATTTTTTAACCAAGATAGATGACAAATCAGAAATTATCGACTATATTTCGTATTTATCTAAATTAGCTAATTCGGAATTAATATGATCAATGCCATTATGAAATTGGCGACAGGGTACCGCAGAAGCGTCTTCTGGATGTTGACACTGATCACTATTGCTGTTGCTGCCTTCATTCCTTCTATCACCATTGATACCGATCCGGAGAACATGCTGCCGGACGATAACCCGCAGCGTGTTTTCCATAATGAGGTCAAAGAAACTTTTGCTATGCATGACATGATTGTCGTTGGCGTAGTGAATGAGAACACCGTCTACAACCAAAAGACTTTAACCGACCTGCATACCATGTCGAATTATGCGGAGTCACTGAACGGAGTTATCAGTGACGACCTGATGTCACTGGCTAATGTCGACAATATTACTCAAAAAGAGCCCGGCACCATTCGTTTTGAATGGATGATGAAGCAACCTCCGGAAAATGACGCTGAAGCTCACTACATTCAACAGCAGGTTGAAGACCTTCCACTGCTTTATAACACCATTGTCTCGGGCGATAACAAAGCCGCCGCTATTTATGTGCCTATTGAAAGTAAAGACGAGAGCTATGCGCTGGCGGAGCAACTGCGTGACAAAATCAATACCTTAGAGAGCAACGACGACTGGCATATTACCGGTTTGCCGGTGGCTGAAGACCAGTTTGGGTATGAAATGTTTGTGCAAATGGGGATTTCCGCGCCGTTAGCTGCCGCTGTTATTTTCGCGCTGCTTTGGTTCTTCTTCCGCAATATGCGCTTTATAAGTGCCGCCATGATAGTCGCTATGTCGACCGTGCTGATTACCATGGGTTCTCTTATTGCTCTGGGCTTCACTGTACACATTATGTCATCAATGATAGCCATTTTCCTGATGCCCATTGCCGTAGTCGACTCAGTGCATATTATGTCGGAGTTTTCGGATCGATACCGTGAAACAAGTAACGCAAAAGACACGATTAAGAACGTCCTTGGGCACTTATTCAGGCCAATGTTGTTCACATCTGTCACCTCAGCGATTGGTTTTTATTCATTAATGCTGACACCTATTCCTCCGGTGCAGGTATTTGGTGCTTTTGTTGGTTCAGGTATTTTACTGGCCTTCTTAATTACCGTGATTTTCGTACCGGCCTATATCTGTGCGTTGAAGCCATCAACGTTAGAAGGCTTTGCTAAAGCCACTCATGAAGAACACAAGGATGGCTGGCTTCAAAAGCTGGGCGCTGTCGCTGCTCGCCACGCTAAACTATGGATAGCCTTTTTCCTGGCAGTTTTGGCTTTTGCCTGGTTCGGTATTCAGCAAATAAACATTAACGACAACCCGGTGCGTTGGTTTAAACCTGACCACGAGGTTCGTATTGCTGACGAAGTATTAAACGACCACTTTGCCGGGACGTACAACGCGTATGTAGTATTTGAAAATACCCTAGATGCGACCGAAAAAGCTCGCTCAGCGGTTCGTGACGCCCTGAATAACGACGCGCTGTCTGAAGAATCGCGGGATGCTTTAAGCGCTATTCTTGAGCAACAGCAAGTGAACTTTAACCAGTGGATTATCGCTATTGATGATCTGCTCTTCAGCGTCGGTTCTAACCAATTAGAGCCGTTAGAGCGCTTAATGACTGAGCTCGAACAGCTAAATAGCGCCAGCAAAGCGTTCCAAAGCCCGGAATTACTGGCTTACATGAGCGAGATGCAAGCGTACTTGCAAACGACAGGCTTGGTGGGCAAGTCAAACAGTCTGTCCGACGTGGTGAAGACGGTGAACCGCGAATTACGCTCGGGCGAAGAAAGAGACTACGAGCTGCCGGACAATGCCGCCGGTGTTGCGCAAACCCTGTTGCAGTATCAGTCGTCGCACCGTCCGCAAGACCTCTGGCACTTTGTTACGCCGGACTACAAACGCAGCTTAATGTGGTTGCAGTTAACCAGCGGTGACAACCAGCACGTAACCCAGGTCGTCAAGACTGTTGACAGCTACATTGAAGACAACCCACTGCCTGCTAACATTGAAATGGACTGGGCCGGTAAAGCTTACCTTAACGTGGTGTGGCAGGAAGCCATGGTCGAAGGCATGCTCGACAGCCTAATCAGCGCCTTTGTGGTGGTGTTTATTATGATGGTGCTACTGTTCCGCTCGGTGGTCTTCGGTGTGTTGGCTATGCTACCGCTCAGCCTGACCATTGCCTTTATTTACGGACTTATCGGCTGGGTCGGTAAAGACTACGACATGCCTATTGCGGTGTTGTCGTCGCTGACGCTTGGACTGTCGGTGGACTTTGCCATTCACTTTATTGAACGTACGCGCGCTACCTTCAAACAAACCGGTAACTGGAAAGACACTTTAGCGGTTATGTTTGACGAACCTGCACGTGCCATTTCCCGCAATGCCATTGTCATTGCCATTGGTTTTACGCCACTGCTGTTCGCACCACTAGTCCCGTACATCACGGTGGGTGTGTTCTTAGCCAGCATTATGGCGATATCGGCCATAGTGACACTTATTATGCTCCCGGCGGTGATGACTGCCTTTAGCCGCCTTATATTCCGTGGAGGTCAATCATGAAAACCCTATTTTTAACCGCTTTATCCGCCGCCGTTTTATTTATTAGCGGCCAGGCCATTGGTGCTGAGAAAAGCGCGCGTGAAATTGTCGAGCAAGCTGAATTGAACGCCTATTATTCCGGCGATGATGGGCGCAGTGCAGCGCGGATGATTATTACCGATAATCAGGGTCGCCAACAAATGCGGCAGTTCACCATTTTGCGTAAAGACCAACAAGATGGTGGCGTACAAGACATGATGATATTTTTCTCACGCCCTGCTGACGTGCGCGACACGGTGTTCCGTGTGGTCAAACAAGTCAACGACGACGATGACCGCTGGTTGTATTTACCTGATCTCGATTTGGTGAAACGCATATCTGCCGGCGATAAGCGCACCTCTTTTGTGGGTTCGCACTTTTTCTATGAAGACGTTTCCGGCCGTAATACTGAGCTGGATAGTTACGAGCTGATTTCTGAAAACAAAGACAGTTACGTGTTAAAAGGCACAGCTAAAGACCCTGGCAACGTTGAGTTCAGCTACTACGAAGTGGTTATTGATAAAGAACACATGCTGCCGGTTGAAAGCACCTTCTATAACGACAGCGGCGAAGCCTACCGAAAAATGGAAGTACTAAAAATCGAAACGGTTCAGGGCTACCCAACCGTGACTCATTCACGCATGTCGGACTTAACCAATGGCGGACAAACAGAAATGCAGTTTCGCTTTATGAAGTACAACATCGGTTTGCCGGACAGCATTTTCAGCGAGCGTAGCTTACGTAACCCGCCGGCAGAATGGTTACAACTGAGAGACTAACTATGCCATACCGGAAAATTTTAACGTTTACCGTTCTTTTCACTTTGGCTCAAGCCGCATCGGCACAGGACTCCTGGGACGATGAGCAGTGGGACTCTGGTTGGGGAACGGAACAAGATCAGGGAATTAATGTCTATGGTTTCGTTGAGGCGGCAATAGGCGGACGGCTCGAACCCTACCCCTATCACAAGCGTTTGTCTATTGCCGAGCCTCGACTACAGCTTGGTTTCGACAAGCGTTGGCAGGACATTACCTGGACCGCGAAAGCCGACGGCTGGTACGACGGTTTCGATGAAACCTGGCATGGCCAAATTCGCGAACTGAATGCACAGTTCACGGTTTTCGATAATACCGATATAAAAGTTGGCCGTCAGGTGCTCACCTGGGGCACCGGTGACTTCCTTTTTCTGAATGACCTGTTTCCGAAAGACTGGCAGTCGTTTTTTGTTGGTCGCGACCAGGAATACTTAAAAGCGCCTTCTGACGCGCTTAGGGTGACCAGCTATTTTGATTGGTTTAACGTTGATTTTGTCTGGACGCCGGAGTTTGATCACGATAACTACGTTCGTGGCGAGCGCATCTCCTATTTTAACCCACTCTCCGGGCAGTTAACCGGTGACGACCCCTCTATTCAGTTTATAGAGCCTACGCGCGACGAGTTCGCAATGCGTCTGTTTCGTAACTACGATGGTGTGGAATACGCTGTCTATGGTTACGACGGCTTCACCAAAAGCCCCGAAGCCGTCACTCAAAACTTTCATCCTACCTTCGGCCGTTTAACTGTGGTTGGGGCGTCAGTGCGAATGACCTTTGGCCCAGGTCTGGTTAACACCGAGGTGGCCAATTACAACCGTCACGACGCAGCAGACCACTGGCGCGCACTGATTGGCTATGAGCAAGAGCTGTGGACGCGCTTTACCGGCGGTTTTCAGGCCTACATTGAGAAAGGCGACACCCAAACACGCACCGTATTCACCACCCGTTTAACCTGGCGCGACGAGCGTGATGATCTGAACCTGTCGCTGTTTGCTTTTGTCTCACCGAATCAAAACGACGGCTACTTACGCCCCACTTTTGACTACCGCATTGACGACAATTGGTCATTCAGCGGTGGTTTTAACCTGTTTTTCCGCGAACGTCCGAATACCTTTTTCGGACAGTTTACTGAAAACAACAATGCTTACCTTCGAGTCAGGTACGCGTTTTAATATCAAGTAAAGGAGTTTTATAATGAGCGTCGAAAGAGCTTTAACTGCATTTGCCGGCTTTATGATATTGTTATCCGTAGCCTTAACTTATTGGGTTCATCCCAATTGGGTATGGCTAACCGTATTTGTTGGCGCCAACCTATTTCAACAGTCTTTCACTGGCTTTTGTCCGGCAAGCATTTTTATGAAAAAAGCTTTAGGATTAAAAACTGAGCGAGAGTTAGAAAAAGCAGGAAAATAAAGACACCATGAGTGCAACTGAATCACAAGAGATGCTTCAGGAAGAAGCGCAGAACGCCGCAAACTTTCTGCGCTCTTTAGGCAACCCTCACCGCTTACAAATTTTATGCCGGTTGGCATTAGGAGAACAAAGTGTGGGTGAGTTGCACCAGCATTTTGATTTAAGTGCATCGGCTTTTTCACAGCACCTGGCGGTGCTTCGGGAGCAAAAGCTGGTCACCATTCGAAAAGAATCTCAAACCGTCTACTACTCGATAAAAGACCCGGACACCGAAGCTTTTATGAAGCTATTAAAAGACAAGTTTTGCCCTTCGCTTTAAAAAAGGCGCCGCCCTGTAGATGGGCGACGCAAAGGCTCTAGAAGGAATAACGAATACCGGCCATAGCAACATAAGGGTCAATATCAACGTCAACGCTTTGAATGGTTGCATCGTTGACTCGCACGTCACCCGTTGTATCAATGTCCATGCGACTGACCATAAAATGCAGGCCCCAGTCTTTAGTCAGTTCCACATTGACACCAGCCTGCAAGGCATAGCCCCAGCTGTTTTTAAGCGCCAGTGAAACGGAATCGTCAGCAGTCACAACGCCAAGATCACCTAAAGTTGAACGCAGCTGAGGATCAACCTGCTCGTCGAAAAACGCGGTGTAGTTAACACCGACACCAATGAAAGGTTTGAACATGTCGTTGTTCAGGTCAAAGTGATACTGCGCCAGCAAGGTGGGCGGTAAATGTTTTGTTTTACCTACTTTCAGTCCGGCTAGTGCGCCTGTTGCAGTAATATCGTGGCTAAAAGGTGTTGCTGCAACCAACTCTACCGTCCAGTTGTTTGTTAATGCGTAATCAAAAGTTAAACCCAATTGCGTATTGGTGTTAACGCCGACACCGGTCGAGTTCTCTGGCAGACCCGCTACGGTTTCAACAACATTAAGGTTACTGCTACTGTCATCCGGCATGACGGAGATAGCACCAACATTAATTGAAAAATCATTTGCTAAAGCAGAAGTGCTTAACAACCCTAACAATACACCACAATACAATGCGTTAAGCTTCATGGGTAACTCCTTGTTAATGAATACCCATAAAGCTTATAAGGTTTATTGCTTAACTGAATTGATCTGCATCAATTTATTGTTCTGCGTTATGGTAAATGTTTTGAACATCATCCAGGTCGTTGAGCATATCCATTAAACGCTCAAACATTGGCTGATCATCTTCACTGATACTGGTGTTTACCTGTGGCAGGAACTGAATTTCATCAGCCTCAAAATCAACCTCTGGGAAAGCGCCGGTTAAGGCCTGACGAGCAGCAGCATATTCTGTATGAGGTGCAAATACTGTAACCAGCCCTTCCTCATACTCAACATCGGTAACATCAACGTCAGCTTCCATTAAGGCTTCAAGTACTTCATCTTCACTGTCGTGCTTAAAAGCAAAAATCGCACAATGATCAAAGGAGTGAGCAACACTGCCCTGAGCACCGATTTTTGACTTACTTTTGGTAAAACAGTTACGCACATCGCCAAAGGTTCGGTTCGGGTTATCAGTCAGGCAATCAACTATGACCATGCAGTTTCCCGGGCCATAACCTTCATAGCGTGCAGGAGAAAAATCTTCGCCAGCGCCGCCCTGAGCCTTATCAATAGCTTTTTCAATAACGTGCGCGGGCACCTGGTCTTTCTTTGCCCGGTCTATCAGACCACGTAGTGCCAGATTACCATCCGGATCGGTACCGCCCTGTTTAGCACAAACATAAATTTCACGGCCGTAGCGGCTGTAAACTTTGCTTTTTGCATTGGCGGTTTTAGCCATAGACTCTTTTCGGTTTTGATAGGCGCGACCCATTCTGAATATCTCACTGGTTAATTAAAGACCCAAAGATTTTACACAGGCAGCAGGTACTGGTCGAGCAATACCAGGAATAAGTAGCGGCATCCGTTCATATTGTTGATATAGCCAACCCGTCTACCATAGAACATTTTGATTCTTCAGTTACCACTATCGGCCAGCGTAAACTCAGGCGCAGAAATAACCAGTTGAGTCCGTTATGCAAAACCCAGTACCCGTTTTATCCATGCGAAAACTTTACTCTAGTGCCTCTAGTCGCCAGGAGTTTATTGCTGAGATCGGTAAGGCAGCTCGCGAGGTTGGCTTCTTCTACCTGGAAGATCACGGTATTTCACTGACAGAGCAAGTAAAGGTACTGGATATTGCTAAATCGTTTTTCGCGCTTAGTAATACCGCGAAGAAAGAGATTCAGATGATTCACTCACCCCATTTCCGCGGATATTCTGCAAACTATTCCGAGTTGACCGCTGGTCGTCGCGACCGCCGGGAGCAATTCGACATTATGGATGAGCTGATGGCTTTTTCAGATGCAGACATTCATCATGAGTGGCAAAAATTAATTGGCCCTAACCAATGGCCAAAACAATTACCGGAAATGAAAACCCAGCTTCTCAAATGGCAGGACAAACTCACCGAGGTGTCTCTGCAATTGTTAGAAGCGCTCTGCGAAAGCCTGGAGCAACCTTCTGATGCCCTTTCAGAGACGGTTCGCAAAGGGCCCTATCGCCACACTAAGCTCATAAAATACCCGGGAACTTCAGAAGGTTCCGAGCAAGGGGTGGGCGCACATAAAGACCCCGGCTACCTGACATTAGTCATGCAGGACGAAAACAGCGGACTGGAAGTCGAGTTTGAGCAACAGTGGTATAAAGTCGCACCCCGTCCCGGAGCTTTTGTCGTCAATATTGGTGAGCTACTGGAGCTGGCATCTAACGGCTATTTAAAAGCGACCAACCACCGTGTGACCAGTCCTAAAAAAGGAGTGACCCGATACTCTTCTGCTTTTTTCATGGCCGCACAGCTTGATGCGTCAGTGCCCGTGCTAAATCTGCCACCTCATTTAGCTAAACAAGCAAAAGGGCCAACCAGCGACCCGAATAATCCATTACTAAATAATGTGGGCGAGAATGTAATGAAAGGCAGAAAGCGTTCGCACCCTGATGTCTCGATGCGTTTTTACCCACAACCTTTAGAGTGCACTTCCTGCTAATCAGTTTTGTGAACCATTTTCACTTAACAATTATCGGCATAAACCCGAATTTGAGGTTCGCTGACAGAGGTGGCGGCTGAATAGGTCACATAACACTGCATGAGATCATCCTCAGTCGCTGCTATTCCGACAACATTACCTATCCCAACTTCGGAAACAGCCCAGTCACTCAATTCAACGACCTGGTTAAGAACACTTTCTTTCGCCGCAGGGTAACCATAGAAAATTAGTGTGCCTCCGTCCGGGCAACTGACGCTTGTCTCATCAAACTTACCGCCAAGACAGGCAGAGTCTGCACTTTCCAGACCTTGAACTGCGGCTTTGCTGTAGGTGATATCGAGAGCAGCTTTCAACGAAGCCTCAAGCCCTTTAAGGCGACTTTTTTCAGCGTCACTAGAAAAGTTAATGAACTGTGGAAGTGCAGTAACGGCCAGAACGCCAAGCACAACAACAACAGTAATAAGTTCGACCAGCGTAAATCCTTTACTACGTCGCATGAAAAACATCCAAAAATAAAATAGGGGCCACAAGAGCCCCTATTGTAATACAGATTAAATTGTTAATTCAATGTTATTAAAAACTAACTGTTACTGAATCACAAGCTTCTGTACCCGCTTCACACAGTTTGTAGACAACATCGCTACCATCCGAGTCAAAGCGGTCACGTACTCGGCCTGAGTTTGATAATGTTTCAACAAACTCACCGTTACGATACAAGTCGACGTCGCCCGCAGCGCCTGACCAACGCAGGTCAACCAAAGCGGTTCCGCTACGCAGTAAGCGTGAACGATAAACGTCTAACTCGATATCGGTAAGGCTAACCGTCACAGACTGAGTTACCGTATCCGACAGCTCAGTTGCATCAGTCACTGTTAAAGTAACATCGTAGGTTCCTTCTTGAGAGTACGCATACACAGGGTTTGCTTCTGTCGAAGTGCTACCGTCACCAAACTCCCAGAAATAACTCTCAATGTCACCATCGCTGTCTGTTGATGTATTCGTAAAGCTTACCGTTAAGTCAGCCGCGTCTGCTTCAAAACCTGCAACAGGAGCATCTGGTAAGCCATCGTCTTCTTCAACAGCGGTTAGAGTTAAGGACCAATGGTTCAATACACCGGTATCTGCACCAGCGTTGTCTGATACATTCAGCGTCCAGTCACCGGTCATATCTTCACCGTTAAAGCTATCCAGCGACCAGCTCTGAACCAAATCATCTTCGCTGCCGCCAGTACGGTCATGCAGTACATGCTCTGTACCTTCCGGCGATGTTAAAGTAACGATTAAATCACCACGCCATGTATGAGTAATATCAACACTGACATCAGCACCGAAGACAACGCCTGTATCAGGCACGTTGATCACTCGAGTAATACCGTTGCTGTCGTCATCCGGGATATCAACACCGGCAGCATCATCGTAATAAAACTCAGATAAGCCCTGTGGCAGCACATAAACACTTGCGCTAACATCGCGGGTCATTTCACCAGTTTCTACATCGGTACCATTAACCGTTATGGCGTATTCGCCCCAAGCGGTGTCTTCAGTTGTTGCTACTTGCACATCAACCGATTCGCCATTTTGTGCCTGGTCTGAAGACAAAGAGACATCAAGCTGAGGTTCAGAAGAAACCGTTAAATCAACAGTTCCTGACCAGTCAGCAATACTGCCCACATCCAGAGTTAATGTAGCGTTATCGCCAGCAACAATTTCCTGAGATACCGGAGAAAGTGTTAGGCGATAAGCTGGGTCGGGATCCGCAGCTTCGAGAGCACTCAATGCATTTAAACGGTTACCAGACACTGTTTTACCGGCTAAAGCTGGGTTGCTTTCCCCAGAGTCCATCAGAATTTGCTTAACTTCAGCAACCGTCAAATGCGGAGCAATAGACCACACTAAACCTGCAACACCAGCTACGTGAGGGCTTGCCATTGAGGTGCCAGAGGCTGTTGCGTAACCACCATTTAGATAAGTTGACAGAATTTCAGTGCCTGGTGCACCTAAGTCAACAGACACAGCACCATAAGTTGAAGAGGCAGCCATTGAGTCAGTGCGCGTGGTATTTGCGACGTTAACAATACCGTCTAAGTCGTAACCACCCGGGTAACTTGCAGTAACGTCCGAATCGATACCATCGTTACCGGCCGCAGAAACAAACATAATACCTTCATCAATACTGTCACTGATAGCCGTTCGTAGTGATTCAGAGTATGCACCGCCACCCCAGGAGTTGTTCGTCGCAACTAAGTTAACGCCATGATTTACCTTCAGGTTAGTCATGTAGTCAATACATTCGATGGCCGCAGCGGTACTACCTGAACCTGATGCATCCAGGAACTGACAACCAACAATTTCAACGTCCCAGTTAACGCCCGTTACACCTTCGCCATTGTTTGAACTAGCGCCGATAGTACCGGCAACATGCGTACCATGACCGTTTTCATCCATTGGATCGCCGTTTGAATTAACTGCAGAGTAACCGTAGCAGTCATCAACAACGCCGTTACCGTCATCGTCCTGACCGTTGTCACAAACTTCACCTGGGTTAACCCACATGTTTCCGGCTAAATCCGGGTGCGTATAGTCAACACCAGAGTCGATAACACCAATGACTATGGTCGACTCACCCGTTGTAATATCCCACGCTGGACGCGCATCGATATCAACACCCGGCGTACCGCCGCTTTGCCCGGTATTTTCCAAAGCCCACATGTCGCCAAAAGCTGGGTCGTCCGGCGTCGCCAGGATATTGAAGTCTGAGCTCTTCGTATCGTTAATTGAAATGATGTAGTTCGGTTCAGCTACATCAACTAAAGGGTGGTTTGAGAGCCGCTTAATTAATGCATCACGCTGCTTAGCATTACGTACGTTTACTTTTGCAATACGTCCATCAGCAATGTTCCGCATTGCCATGTCCCGACCGCGGTTATCAAGTGCACGCAAAGTACCACCTGCATTACTTATCAGGTCCAGGCGCTGCTCTTTCGTTGCCGAGGCTTTAAAAACCACCAACAGAGAGTCGTCGTCCGCTTGTTTACTATTGGCAGCAGCTGTTCCTGCAGCAAGTGCCATAGATACGCCAACGACCAATTTTTTCAAATTCGTCATGCTTCCTTCCTCATTATTGTTGTAGGAATATCATTTACCTGTGCGAACTGCTTTTTCAGCACTAAAAAAGAAGTAGCATATTTTTCACACTGATTTACGCCAAAAGTTAAATATTTAATGTTCTTTACGAAAAATACGAAAAAGGGACTAGGACATTCAGGTTGCTTTCTAGTACGGCGGCACATAACAAACTGTTAATTAAAGAAATTCACATTCAAGTACCATTAAAAAAATACACCATTCATACGATTGTCGCGCACATTTGAACCTCTATTCTTGTTAGCGGAATTATTAACAAAAGGTGTTCCGCTTTGACTTTCATTAAACAACTTTTAGTAGCAACAGCTGTCATGCTCATCTCCTTTTCAGGAAATGCTGACGAGTTATCTGTTGCATTAGCAGGGTTACTGGAGCGGCAGTCCCTTGCAAACCATGCCGAAATTGCTCAACTAGGCTCATACAACCTCACTTCAGTAGCGCAGGCAGGAGAGCAAAATTACGCATATCTCGTTCAGTCCGGGTTGGAAAACACCCTGACTATCGAGCAGCAAGGGTTCAATAATTCTGTCACTGCAGAGCAGTCTGGACGCAGTAATTCAGCGACCATTCTTCAAGTTGGGCAAAGCAATGTCATTCAGCTTCAACAACTTGGTGATGGAAACTCTATAACCATTCAGCAGACAGGCGCTGCCGCTGAAATGTCCATCACGCAGTTCAAATAAGAACAATCAATGGAGAACAAAACATGTCTAATACAATTCTTAAAAAAAGTGCAGTAGCTTTAGCCTTAGGTCTGGCATTTTCAGGTTATGCTGCTGCAGAAACACACATTGCGGTTGTTAACCAAGATTCATCAGAAGCCGTTGAATTCGGCAACAACATGTACATCGAGCAAAGCGGTGTCTTTAGCTGGGCTTATGCTGATCAGTACGGAGAAGGTAACGATACGTCACTTCTTCAGTTTGACGACTGGCAGGAAGCTTATACTTATGTGACCGGCGACTTTAACTTTGTTGAGGGTGAGCAGTCTGGTTTCTGGAATATCTTCGACTCAGAAGCGACCGGTAATGACAACATGTTAACGAGTCTTCAAGAAGGCGACATGAACTCATCTGAAGTCTTCCTGACGGGCAATGGTAACTCTGCTTACGTAGAGCAAGCAGGTGCTGGAAACACTGCCTCTATCGATTTGACTGGAGACTACAACGCTGCCGATATTTCACAGTTCGGTGACTCTAACTGGGCTAGCTTCCAAATTGAAGGTAGTGACAACGAGTTTTCAGCCTATCAGTCAGGTTCACTTAATGAAGCCGGTTACTTTAATGCAACGGGTGATGCCAACGTATTTATTGCTGATCAAGAAGGCGATGGCAACGTAGGTGGTGTAGTCGGCGCTAATGGCGACATGAACGAGGTTTACGTTCAGCAGTTTGGTTCAGCGAACATCTTCATTGCAGAGAACCTGGCGGGTGACGAAAACCTGGTAGACGTATATCAGGACGGCGCTAGCAATGAATTCTTGATTCAGCCAATCCAAGGTGATTTAAACGAAATCGCTGTTCAGCAAGAAGGTAATACAAACGTAGTAGAAGCCGCAACTGGCATGGTAGGTAACTACAACACAGTTGATGCGCACCAAAACGGTGATAACAACTACGCAGTTTTCGCAACCGAAGGTGATGACCACATTATTTCAATGAGTCAACGTGGTGACGACAACATCGCTGTTGCGGAGTCTTATGGCGCATACAACGACATCCACATCCAAAGCCGTGGTGACAATAACTTCAACGGTGTTGCTTTAATTGGTGCAGACAACGAAGCATCTAGCCGCCAATACGGAGATGCTAACACTGCTGAAATCGTTATTGCAGGTGACGACAACGAAGTTGACTCACGCCAGGACGGAGACAGCAATACCTTGTTGGCATACTCATACGACGCAGGCACAACCTCTGGCAACGACCTTCAATCAGAGCAAACTGGCGACATTAACCTTATCGATACCATTATCGGTGGCAATGACAACCTTATCGCTTTCGTTCAGGAAGGTAACAACAACATTATTGCTGGCGACGAAGGGTCATTTATTGTCGGCGGTAATGGTGGCAGCGTTGACATTCAGCAGGTTGGTGACAACAACGTTGTGACTGGTGGTCAATTTAGCGATACCAACACCATGAGTGTTTATCAGCAAGGCGACTATAACGTAGCAACCGTAGTTCAATACTAATTCAGTATTAGCTCAATAATATAAAGCGGCTGCTTTTAGTAGCCGCTTTTTAGGCGCTTATGTTAAAGAAACTCATTTTTGCTCTCATTTTAATGACTCCTTTTAGCCAGGCGGATGAAATAGAGCTTGGAGGAATGGTTCTTGACAGAACGATATCTCGTTTTGGCAAAGACTTTTTCTTTTACTACACCAGCTACTGGCGAGATATACCATCGACTAATGGAATTACAGTCGTCGTTAACGAGCGAGTGTACCCACAAGCAGGAACTTACCTGTGGGTGGAAATGGAACAACAAAAAGTCTTCGAAACCTATTTTGGCCGTCGCCAAAATGACGTAAAGAAGCTGGCTGAACAGGCCATCCTTATAAGCATTAACGAGGTCGCCCGTATAAAAGCAGACTCAGTTTTTGATTCGCCAGAAAATAATCAATTCTAAAAAGGCGTTAACTATGAAAAAAAGACTATCAATTATCAGTTTAGCTTTGGCTTTATCATCCCCATTGGTTGCTGCGACAGAAATTGTCTATCAACCAATTAACCCCAGCTTTGGCGGAAACCCAATGAATGGCAGCTTTCTGTTACAAAAAGCTCAGAGCCAAAACGCGCATACAGCTCCTGATGAAGGACGCTCATTCGTCGATCGCTTCAGAGATGCACTTGAAAGAAACATTATCAACTCGCTTACTCGCCGAATAGCGGACGGTGAGATCGTTGAAGGCCTTTATGACACTGGTGAGTACACAGTGGAAGTCATTGGTCAGCCTGACGGCAGCGTGCTCGTTTATATCACGCATAACGAAACCGGTGAGCAAACCGTTATAACAATGCCTTCGATTTAAGAGAGTTACCATGAATATTCGTACTATCATTTTATTGGTCTTGTCAGTCGCAATGTCCGGTTGCGCTATGATGCCCAAGCCGACAAGCCTGAATATCCAACCAGCTGAAATTGATGCGCCCAGCTCAATGATGCTGACCTTAAAAGAAAGCCCTTTACCTAAAAATCGCATTCCCGTCTCGGTTTATGCTTTTCGGGATCAAACCGGGCAATACAAACCACAAGCTAATGTCTCAAGTTTTTCCACTGCCGTAACTCAGGGTGCTACGTCGATACTGACTCAGATGTTACTTGAGTCTGGCTGGTTCTTACCCATGGAAAGAGAAAACTTACAGAACCTGCTTACTGAGCGCAAAATCCACAACTCGAGCAAGAGCTCTGACTTACCTCCGTTGCGAGAGGCTCGATTACTGCTGGAAGGCGGCATTATTAGCTACGACACAAATGTCAGTACCGGTGGTATTGGAGCCGAATATTTTGGTATCGGAGCATCGGAGTTATACCGGGAAGATCAGGTATCCGTTTATATACGTGCTGTCGATGTATACACAGGGCAGGTTCTTCTCTCTGTTTCGGCAAACAAAAAAGTCTTTTCACAAGAGCTAAGAGCAGGCCTGTTTCGTTACGTTTCCTTAAATCGTCTGGCTGAATTTGAAGGTGGCTATTCGACGAACGAACCGGTTCAGCTTTCTGTTAAGCAAGCAATGGAAAAGGCATTATTTGAATTAATTGAAAAGGGACAAGAGAGAGGCTTTTGGCGAGCGGATAGCTAACCGATGATTCGCTATTTTATTTAACCGGACGTTGCGTAATTCGACCACTTTAAAAGCTCAACCCGATTGCGCGCTCCGGTTTTTCTAAAAATTGAAGACAAGTGTGTTTTTACCGTGTGAGCACTTATATTTAACTGTTCTGCAATTTCTTTATTACGTGCGCCAGTTGCCACCAGCTCAATAATCTTTAATTCTTGAGGAGTCAGAGAATTTACTTGTGACGCAGTAGTAAAAGAGTCGTCATCGGCCTGACGCCGCAACATCATTTCTTCAATTTTACCGGAAAGCAGTGAACGCGGGTAATACAACTCACCCTGACCTATCACTTTGATTGCAGTAAGCACGCGATCTAAATGGTCGTTTTCATAAATAATACCACGCGCACCGAGGTTTAGCGCCTGGTTCGGACGTACCTCATCTTTTCTGGCGTTAACTAAAAACAAGGGGTAAGTTCTGGTTAGAGCTGCAATTTCATTGGTGGTATGAGACCTCGAAAGCTGCTCTGAACCTAACGAGTAAGCTACCATCGTATTTTCCAGCGGCGAACTTTCAACCAGTTCAGAGAAGGTACGATGGACAACCGATATTTCTAAAGATTCAGCAAGCAACCCCAAGTTCTGTGTACGCTTTTGATGTTCAATTAAAGCTAACTGAGTAAAACGCGCCATAACATCCCTTAAAGTTAAAACACATATTCGTTACTTCGCTTATAATTTGAATTACATTTTTCTAACGAACTATGTGACCCTTTATAATATACGATTATTTTTTATGCTGAAAGTTTATGCACCTTAGAACATGTTACAAAATGTAACAAGCGCTCTATTTCCAATAAAACATAATGACGGACATAAAGGTAAGATAACCTCACTCACGGTAGGCGAAATAAGCGACAAAAGGGCTGCAATCCCGTATAATGTGGGTCAACAGATAAAGTTGAGTGTTTTAGTCAGGTATTTTATACTATTGGCCAGTAACGGGCGAAATTCCCATCCGCAGCTTTTAGAGTGGGTAAATCATGAGTGAACAGATTGATCAGGCGCTTGCACGTAAATACGATGCAGGCTTCGTTTCAGAAATAGAGTCAGAAACTTTTCCAATTGGCTTGGATGAAGACGTCATTGCCCGTCTATCCGCCATTAAAGGTGAACCTGAATGGATGCTGGAATGGCGTCTGAAGGCTTATCGCACCTGGTTAAAAATGGAAGAGCCGGACTGGGCACACGTCGATTATCCCAAAGTGGATTACCAGTCTATTTCATACTACTCAGCGCCTAAAAGCATGAAAGATAAACCTAAGTCGTTAGACGAGGTTGATCCTGAATTGCTGCGCACCTATGAAAAACTCGGTATTCCTCTGCACGAGCAGGAGATGCTGGCCGGTGTAGCCGTCGATGCGGTCTTCGACTCGGTTTCCGTCGTCACTACGTTCCGGGAGAAACTGGAAGAGGCTGGCGTGATCTTCTGCCCTATCTCTGAAGCTCTTCACAAGTACCCTGACTTAGTTAAAAAGTATTTAGGTACCGTAGTTCCCCGTGGCGACAATTTCTTCGCTGCGCTTAACAGTGCCGTATTCACTGACGGGTCGTTTGTTTATATTCCAAAAGGCGTTCGCTGCCCTATGGAACTATCAACCTACTTCCGCATAAACGAACAGAACACGGGTCAGTTTGAGCGTACCTTAATTGTTGCCGAAGAAGGCAGCCATGTCAGTTATCTGGAAGGTTGTACCGCTCCACAACGTGACGAAAACCAATTACACGCAGCCGTGGTTGAGCTGGTCGCACTGGATGATGCCGAGATCAAATACTCAACGGTTCAAAACTGGTACCCAGGCGATGAAAACGGCAAAGGCGGTATCTACAACTTTGTCACTAAACGCGGCCTGTGCGAGAAAAACGCGAAAATATCCTGGACTCAGGTAGAAACCGGTTCAGCCGTTACCTGGAAATATCCAAGCTGTATTCTCAAAGGTGACAACAGCGTTGGTGAATTCTATTCAGTAGCGTTAACCCGCGGCAGACAACAAGCCGATACCGGCACCAAAATGATTCACTTAGGTAAAAACACCAAGTCGACCATCATTTCTAAAGGCATTTCCGCCGGTCGCAGTAATAACGCTTACCGCGGTCTGGTGCGTATGGGCCCGGGTGCCGAGGGCGCGCGTAACTTTACCGAATGTGATTCGCTGCTTATTGGCGACCAGTGCGGCGCACACACATTCCCGTATATTGAAAGCAGCAATCCAACCGCGATTGTTGAACACGAAGCCACCACCTCTAAGGTGAGTGACGATCAATTATTCTTATGTCGGCAACGAGGCCTGGACCCTGAAAAAGCAGTCTCAATGATTGTAAATGGCTTCTGTAAAGAAGTATTCCGCGAGCTACCAATGGAGTTCGCAGTTGAAGCCGGTAAGTTGCTTGAAATCAGTCTTGAAGGTTCAGTGGGGTAAAACATGCTATCTATTAAAGATCTGCACGCACGTGTAGAAGAAACAACAATTTTGAAAGGCCTGAATCTGGAAATAAAACCCGGCGAAGTACACGCTATTATGGGTCCTAACGGTGCCGGGAAAAGTACTTTAGGCTACGTTTTATCCGGCCGCGACGGCTACGAAGTGGAAAGCGGCAGCGTTGAGATGGACGGCAAAGACTTGCTGGACATGGAAGTTGAAGAACGCGCTCAAGCCGGATTATTCCTGGCATTCCAGTACCCGGTTGAAATACCCGGCGTGAGCAACATGGAATTCATGAAAGAATCGGTTAACGCCCTACGCGAAGCGCGTGGCGAGAAAGCGTTAAGCTCTGCAGAATTTTTGAAAAAAGCCAAAGAAGCCTGCAAACAGGTTGAGTTACCGCTCGATTTCTTAAAACGCGGTGTGAATGAAGGTTTCTCAGGCGGCGAGAAAAAACGTAACGAGATTATGCAGCTGATTATGCTGGAACCTAAAATCGCTATTCTTGATGAATCCGATTCCGGCCTGGACGTTGACGCTCTGCAAGTTGTTGCAAAAGGCGTCAACAGCCAGCGCGACGGCAAACGCAGCTTTATTGTTGTCACGCATTATCAGCGCCTGCTGGATTACATTCAGCCGGACTACGTCCACATTCTGTCTAAAGGCAAAATTGTGAAAAGTGGCGGTCCTGAACTGGCTAAAGAAGTTGAAGCTTCAGGTTACGCTTGGTTAGCAGAAGCTGAAGCAGAAGGAGCAGATGCATGAGTCAATGGTTAAACCACGTTCTAGAGCGTGCCTCGACCGTTGACGATTGGCTATCTCCGGTCCGGGCACAAGCCTTGGACACTTTAAAGCAGCAGCAATGGCCAACACGCCGTACTGAAGCCTGGCGTTATACCTCGCTGCACCCGGTTGCTGATTTGCAGTTGCAGACAGGCACAAGCAATAACACCGCCGAAGCACCTTTCATCGAGGGGCTGAACAGCCTTGATCTGGTTTTTGTTGATGGCCAACTGAGTACTGACATCAGCAAGCTTCAGCTGCCGGAAGGCGTTACTATAAGTGAGCTTTCCGCGCCAAGCGAGCCAGCAGAAGCGATTTTTGCGCAAGTAAAACCCAGCCATCATTTGTTTGGTCTGGTTAATGATGTATTGGCGCAGCAAGGTGTTGTTATTGATATTGCCGCCGGCGCTAAAATCAAGCAGCCCATTCGTATCGTTAACTTTGCTTCAGCCGGTATCGAATCTCACCAGCGCACTCTGGTACGTGTTGGTGCAAATGCTCAGGCAACGATTATTGAGCATGGCAGCGGTTCAGGTAATAGCTTGAATACAGCGTTTGCGGAGTACGATATTGCCGAAAAAGCGAATTTAGAGCACTACCGTTTTGCTCTGCACGAAGGTGAGTCTATTCATATTGGCGGCAGTCATTTTAAACTGCACGACCATGCCAAAATGAACAGTACCTTAATTGGCTACGGCAGTCAGCTGACACGCCTGGACGTAGACATCGAACACGCTGGCGAGCACGCGTTTGCTAAATTTAATAACGTGTATTTACTGGCTCCGCGTGAACATTTCGACTTACACAGCACCATTGAGCACGCATCACCAAACGGGACTACCGAAGAAAATGCCCGGGGCATTATTGGTGATAGGGCAAAAGCGGTATTTAACGGACGCATTCATATTCACCGCCATGCGCAGAAAACCCTGGCAGAATTGAATAACCGTAACCTGCTGCTGACCCGCGGTGCTCAAATAAATACCAAGCCGGAACTGGAAATCTACGCAGACGACGTACAGTGCGCACACGGTGCGACAGTGGCTGAGATTGATGAAGAAGCGTTGTACTACATGCTGACGCGCGGCATCGACAAGCAACAGGCTTTGGTGATGCTGAACTTTGGTTTCGTGCAGGAGATGGTTTTCCAAATGCCGAATAAAGCGTTGGCTGACTGGTTACAGCCCATATTGAAAACACGATTTGAAAGTATGATGGAGCAGCAATGAGCCTGAACGTTGCGCAAATTCGTGAGCAGTTTCCGATACTGCACCGCCAGGTTCATGGTAAACCTTTAGTTTATCTGGACAACGCTGCAACCACCCAGAAGCCGCAGGCGGTCATCAACGCGCTGACAGATTACTACACTCAGTGCAATGCCAACGTTCATCGTGGTGCTCACTACCTGTCCGATGAAGCGACCCGGCGTTATGAAGCAGCGCGTAAAACCGTTGCTGAGTATATAAATGCCAGCCGCCAGGAAGAGGTTATCTGGACCAGCGGTACCACCGAAGGCATTAACTTAGTCGCTAATGGCGTTGCCCAACGACTAAAAACCGGTGATGAAGTGCTGGTTACCGAGATGGAACACCATGCGAATTTGGTGACCTGGCAGCAAGCCTGTAAACGCTCGGGCGCAACATTGAAAGTAGTACCCATTAACGAAGACGGCTCGCTGAATACCGAGCAGTTTCATGCTCTGTTGAGCGAGAACACGGCTTTCGTTTCAATGCCGCACATTTCAAATGCACTTGGCACCATTAACCCAATTAAAGAGCTCACTGCAGCCGCCAAGGCGAAAGACGCACTGGTAATGATTGATGGCGCTCAGGGCGTTGCACATGGCGCTATTGATGTGCAGGACATTGGCTGTGACTTTTACGCATTTTCCGGACACAAAGTATTCGGACCAACCGGTATCGGCGTACTTTGGGGTTGCTACGAAGTTTTAAAAGACTGGCCCATATGGTTAGTCGGTGGCGAAATGATAGCGACAGTCAGTTACCAGGATGCCACCTGGGGCGAATTACCTAACCGCCTGGAAGCCGGCACGCCGAATATTGCCGGTGCTATTGGTCTGGCGGCAGCAATTAACTGGCTTCGGCAATATGAAGCAGCCGACATTCTGGCTCACGAAACCGCTTTACTGGCACGAGCAACACAATTAGCCGAGCAAACCGATGGCTTAACCATTGTTGGGCATGCCGCAAAGAAAATTGGCGTGCTAAGCTTTATTTTAGACGGTGCACATCCGGCCGATATTGGCTTTTTGCTCGACAAGCAGGGGATTGCCATTCGTACGGGTGATCACTGCGCTCAGCCGTTAATGAAGCGCCTGAACGTGCCGGGCACTGCGCGCGCATCGTTTTCCATTTACAATACGCTCGACGAGGTTGAAATGCTGTTTGAAGGCATCAAAAAAGCTCGTCTAATGCTAGCCTGATGGCAGGAGGAGACTCATGTCTGTAGAAACATTTGTACCATCATCGTCCTTAATTTCGATGACAGAAAGTGCCGTACGTTATTTCGAGTCGCGCTTAAAAGACGAGCCAGGTAAGTTCATTCGGCTGTCCACCAAACAGAGTGGCTGCACAGGTTATGCCTATGTACTCAGTTCGGCCGATGCACTGGAAGACGGTGATGAAGTTGTCGATATTAACGATAACCTGAAGGTCGCGATAGCCTCTAATGCACTCGAACTGGTGCGTAATACCGAAATTGATTACGTAAAAGAAGGCATTAACGGCGTGGTTAAGTTCAACAACCCGAATGTGGTCAACGAATGTGGTTGTGGCGAAAGCTTCAACGTGCAGTAACGGAAGTTTAAATTATGCAGCAGAAAATGGTGTCCACCACCCGTGAAGTTAAGGCACGTCGTGTGCCAACGGGTGAACCGAAAGTAATTCCTAAGGGTGAATTTGTTAACATTACTCAGGATTTAGGCGGTAATTATACTGTCACCTTTCAGGGCAATATGCTGCGTATAGACGGTACTGACGCGGATGCTATTGGGCGCAAACCCGAAAAGCTCGATTTTCCGGTACCAGACGACGGCAAAATATCGGAGCAACAAGTGTGGGATGCTCTGGAAACCATTTATGACCCTGAAATTCCAATTAATCTGGTTTCTCTGGGCCTTATTTATAAGGTCGACATTGATCAGGACACCCATACCATCACCATTGATATGACTTTAACTGCGCCGGGCTGCGGCATGGGGCCTGTACTTGTGGGTGATGTGGAATACCGCGTTTCTTTGGTACCGCACGTTAAAAATGTGAAAGTTGATTTGGTCTTTGACCCACCCTGGTCACGCGACATGATGAGCGAAGAAGCTCAGCTTGAAGCCGGCGTCTTCTTTTAACATTAGTTACTCTTTTAACTTATAAGTGAAGGTTATTGGTCAGCATGAATTTACCCAGCACAGATGAAATCATTGATGACTTAGAGTTTTTAGATGACTGGGAGCAACGCTACCAGTACATCATTGATTTAGGTAAAGCTCTGCCCGGTTTACCGGAAAGTCAGCATAAAGAAGAGTATCTGGTGCGTGGCTGCCAAAGTAATGTCTGGCTTATCAGCGAAGAAAAAGACGGCAAGCTGTTGCTGCACGTAGATAGTGACGCGGTCATTGTGCAAGGCCTGCTGACCTTAGTCATGGCGGCTTACCACAATAAAACCCCTGAGCAAATTCTGGCATTTGATATCGACCATTACTTTGCGCAACTGGATTTAGAAAACCACATTACACCAACCCGTGGTAACGGTTTACGTGCAATTGTCGGAAAAATTCAGCAATTAGCGAAACAAAGCCAGGCTTAAATTGTATTAAACAGCTCCTGAACTTTTGCCGACACCGTTCTGTAACTGGTTAATAAGCGGATATCGACTTTATGGAGCTGTTGTTTCATCTGAACCAGCTGCTCTAGCTTAAGTGCAATACGCAAGCAATGCCCCATTGGTCCGGCACAATCATCAACCGCCATTTTTGTTTGTTCAGACAGCGGTAACTTTTCAAAGAAACACGCCTTATCGACCCCAAGCATAATATCGATACCCGATAATAACCCGACGAAATAGCATTGATCCGGGTCGATATCCGGCGAATTTTGCCGTTTAGCCAGCTCATAACACATCTGGGCCCGAACTAAGACCATGCGGGAGGCCTCGGGGCTACTTGCGGTTACCGAGCCAATGAGGGCTATCCAGCGCCTTAGTTTCTCAATACCCAGGCGCATAATAACGTCTTTGACCCGGGTAATAGGGCTCGCTGTTGGGTATAAAGGGCTGTTAACGATTTTAAGCAGACTTACTGACAACTTAGGATCTTCTGAAATGACCTGAGAAAGTTCGGTTAAATCGGGTTCTTTTTCAAAGCAAAGCGATAGTATTTTTGCCAGTTGCAAAGAGGAAGGCTCTAACCGAGTTCCGTAAACCACGGTTGGTTTCGCAAAATAGTAGCCCTGAAACAGCTCAAAACCCAGGGCTTCATAAGCTTGCTTGGTCGCTTCGTCTTCCACCCGCTCAGCCAGCCACTTTCCTTTGAATCCGGAAAGCTTTTGTTTAAAAGCTTTAGCCTGTGCCAGCGTTAGAGTCGAAACGTCCACTTTGATGTAAGACGCATACTTCAGCAGAGGCTCCCAGGCAGGGTCGAATTCGAAGTCATCCAACGCAAAGCGAAAACCTTTTTCGTACCAACGCGCCACCGCATTAACGACGGCTCTGGTCGGCTTGATTCGCTCCACCAGCTCAATAACCACTTTGTCCGGCTCAATGGGAAGAAAGCTTTGGGAGACTAAAAACTCACTGGAAACGTTGATAAATGCTGTAGCATCGTACTGCTCAGTTTGGGTGGTTATGCCCGCACAAAGGTTAAAGACAACCTCGCTGGTAGCCGCTGTATCGCCGACCGTCTCGGCGGTTAAGTTTAGCGCACTACGATAAAGCAGCTCTACCGCATAAAAGCGGTTTTTATTGTCATAAATGGGTTGAGCTGCCAGTAACGGAAAAGTTTCAGCCATCTTTTTTACTGTCTTTAGCCGCTTCCATTGCGCTTAAAATATCCGACGATAAAGAGTCCAGCTGGCCTGTCGGCTGCGGCAACATTATCACTTTACTGGCAGCTGTATCGAAAGAGCCCAGTACATCGACGTAGTTAGTAAATTTGAGCAAATCAATAACGTCCTTAGAAGTAATATCGTTTGCCTGATCAGTGACCATGGCAATAGAGTCACGTAAGCCTTCGGCTATGGCTAAACGCTGACCGGCGATGCCCTGCCCCTGCAATATTTTAGACTCTTTATCCGCTTCGGCCTGCTTCACCAGCATAATTTTTTCAGCTTCCGCTTTATGCTCCGCTGCACGACGCTCTCGTTCTGCGGCGTTAATTTGGTTCATTGAATCTTTAACGGACTGATCCGGGTCAATGTCGGTCACTAGCGACGCAATAATTTCAAACCCATACTCTTCCATGGTATCGCGCAACTGCTCTTTTACATCTTTAGAAATAGAGTCTTTATTATCGAACACCGCATCCAGGTTCTGCTTAGGAATTTGCGCGCGCACCGTATCAAACACATACGACTGCATTTGCCACTCGGGGTTTTCCAGTTGATAAAAGGCATTATAAACTGAGGTTTCATTACTCACGCGATACTGCACGGACACCCGGACAATAACAAATACGTTGTCATTGGTTTTAGTTTCAACATCAACGTCCAACTGACGTGTTCTCATTGACTGTTTATGAGCAACTTGCTCAATCAACGGAATGATAAAGTTAAGACCGGGCGTCAGCATACGGCGGTAACGACCGAACAATTCGACCAGGTAAACGCTTTGCTGCGGAACAATGCGCACTGAAGCGATCAGCAACAGTACGACAATCAGTGCGCCAACTACCCACATAATATTAAAATCGCTCGTCATTATTGAATCCTCATTATACGAGAATGATAAGGGAAGAGATTAACGGAAAGTGTGAAAAATAGCGAAAGAATGACGCAAAGGTTCCGTCAATTACAACGAAACCTTTGCGAGTCAGTGGTTATTCAGGAAGTTGTTCAAACCCCATGTGATACAGAGTAAAGCCGAATATGTCTGAATACTGTTCAATGGTTTTTGACACCGGTGTACCAGCACCATGCCCGGCATTGGTTTCAATACGGATAAGCTGAGGATTTTCGCCGCCCGCTTTGTCCTGAAGCTCTGCAGCAAACTTAAATGAATGCGCAGGAACCACGCGGTCATCATGGTCACCCGTAGTGATCAGCGTTGCCGGATAAGCCACGCCTTCTTCCACGTTGTGAACCGGCGAGTAACCCAGCAAATACTCAAACATTTCTTCGCTGTCGTTCGCTGTACCGTAGTCATACGCCCAGCCAGCGCCGGCAGTAAAGGTGTGATAGCGAAGCATGTCCAGAACACCTACTGCAGGCAATGCAACGGCAAAAAGTTCCGGCCGCTGAGTCATAACCGCGCCGACTAGCAAGCCACCATTAGAGCCGCCACGAACCGCCAATTGCTCAGACGATGTGTATTTCTCATCAATCAAGTACTCAGCTGCTGCAATAAAGTCGTCAAAAACGTTTTGCTTCTGCAGCTTAGTACCCGCTTTATGCCAGTCTTTACCGTATTCACCACCGCCACGCAGGTTAGCGACAGCGTAAACACCGCCCATTTCTAACCAGGCTGCGTTAGCAATACTGAATGAAGGTGTCAGGCTAATATTAAAACCACCATAACCGTACAAAATTGTTGGGTTAGAGCCATCCAGCTCTGTTCCCTTTTTGTAGGTGATGATCATAGGTACTTCGGTACCATCTTTGGAAGTATAAAAGACCTGCTTTGATTCGTAGTTGGCAGAATCAAAATCAGCACCGGATTCAGCATAAACTTCAGAGCCGCCCTGATCAGGGTCGAATTTATAAATCGTTGACGGTGTGCTGTAGTTGGTAAAGGTGTAGTACAACTCATCCACTTCTTTTTTACCTGAGAAGCCACCAATACTGCCCACACCCGGAAGCTGCACTTCGCGAACCATATCGCCGTTATAGGCATATTGCTTAACCTGGGCCACGGCATCGACCATGTACTCGGCAAAGATATAGCCCGCACCGATTGATACGCTCAACACGTTTTCCGTTTCTGGAATAAAGTTTTCCCAGTTTTCAGGCGTTGGATTACTAGCATCAACGGTCACAACGCGCTGGTTTGGCGCATCTAAGTTAGTCACCAAGTACAGCTTTGAGCCGTCGTTATCTAATACACGAGTATCCGAATCAGTATTGTCCAGAACGATGACCAGTTCACTGTCTTCATCGGTCAGGTCTTTTAAAAACAGTTTATTACCCGAGGTTGAGTTAGCCGCTGAAATGAGTAGATAACGATCATCATCGGTTACTGAGCCACCGACATAGCGGTGTTTCTCAGCATCCGTTCCACCAAACACCAACTTGTCGTCAGACTGGTCCGTGCCCAACTCATGGTAATAAAGTTTATGCTGATCGGTTTTTGCCGAAAGCTCACTGCCTTCTGGCTTGTCATAACTGGAGTAGTAGAAACCTTCATTGCCTACCCAGGAAATACCGCTGAATTTAATATCCACTAAAGGATCTTCCAGCTGCTCCTTGGTTTCGGCATCAATGACGATAATTTTACGCCAGTCGCTACCACCTTCAGAAATTGAGTAAGCCGCTAGCGAACCGTCGTCAGAGAAGGTTAATTGCGCCAGCGAAGTCGTGCCATCTTCACTGAAAGTATTCGGGTCCAGAAACACTTCCGGCTCTTCATCACCTTTTTGGCGATACACCACATACTGGTTTTGCAGGCCGTCGTTTTTGTAAAAGTAAGTGTAATCACCTTCTTTAAACGGTGCGCTGATTTTCTCGTAGTTCCACAATTCGGTCAGACGCTTTTCTATCGTTTCGCGATATGGGATGGACTCCAGGTGTGCGAAAGTCACTTCATTCTGAGCTTTAACCCAGTTTTCTGTCTCTTCGCTACGGTCATCTTCTAACCAACGATACGGGTCTGCTACTTCGGTTCCAAAGTAGGTATCAACCACATCGCCTTTACGCGTGTCCGGATACGACATAGATTGCGTATTCGCCTCTTGTTCTGTTTCAACATTTTGTGAGCAGGCTGTCAGCAAACTGACTGCCACTGCTCCCAGTAGGTATTTCATTGTTATTATCCTTATTTGAATTTAACCACTTCACCTTTTAAGGCTACACCAGCCATTAAAAAGCCAGCGCCGCACTGAAACTCCTCGGCACTGCTGAACTCATTATGCTCATAATTTGATTTAATGTTAATGACTGCATCGTAACCGTTATCACGCGCGTTGTCTTGCAGCACTTTCAATGCCGACAACAAAACCCATTCACAAGCTTCACGGTCAGATTTATTCAGCGCATTCGTCTTACGGCTGGTTGTGACAACACCCATTGACTGAGCTACTTCCGGGTGCGACTGACCAGCAAAGTAGACCGGAATATCAAGCAAAGCCTCTTTCGCTTTATTACTTTCCATTACGGGCTTAAGCTCCAGTGTTACTAAGTCATTGCGAGCCTCCGCCTGCAATGACAACAATGAACTCAATACCACAACGGCAACTACAAACAGCTTTTTCATTATCTATTTCCTTATATTATTTTGAGTTATTCCAACGTTTAAAAATTAATGAGGTATTAATGCCGCCAAAGGCAAAATTATTGGTCATGACATAGTCTGTCTCGATCTCTCGGGCTTGTCCGGTAATGTAATCCAGGTCGCCACATTCCGAATCAATATCGGTCAGGTTCACTGTTGGTGCGAACCAGTTCTCCCGCATCATATGGATGCTGGCCCAGGCTTCTATGGTGCCACAAGCTCCCAAAGTGTGGCCTAAGTAGCTCTTCAGCGAACTGATAGGAACCGGGCGTTTAAATACCTTTGCGGTGGCATTAGATTCAGCAACATCGCCGCGATCGGTAGCAGTACCGTGCGCATTTACATAACCGACCTGCTCCGGTTCTAAGCTTGCTTGCTGTAACGCAAGTTGCATTGCCACCGCCATGGTCTCCGCCGTAGGCTGAGTAACATGGGCGCCATCCGAGTTAGTTCCAAAGCCAACCAGCTCAGCGTAAATAGTCGCTCCACGCTCCAGAGCATGGTCCAGCTCTTCAAGAATAAAGGTTCCCGCACCTTCACCAATAACCAGTCCATCACGATTTTTGTCAAAAGGTCGGGGCGTCTGCTCTGGTGCTTCATTGCGGGTGCTGGTCGCGTATAAGGTGTCAAACACCACAGCTTCAGAAGGGCACAAGGCTTCTGCGCCACCGGCTATCATGACTTTCTGGTGACCGTAAAGAATGGCTTCATAGGCATAGCCCAGACCTTGAGAAGCGGATGTACAGGCTGAACTTGTGGTATGTACCCGCCCTTTGACGCCGTAAAATACACCCAGATTAACCGCCGTGGTATGAGCCATGCTCTTTATATAGGTCGTTGCATTCAGACCGGTCATATCACCGTTTTCCAGCATATTACCGAAGATTTTCATCTGCTCGGTATCGCCGGTCGAAGAGCCATAAGCAACACCGCAGCTTCCGTCACTAATACAAGGGTGCTCCAGTAGCCCGGCATCGGTTAATGCTAACTCGGTTGCCCGGGTGGCCATTAAGCTAACGCCGCTCATGGAGCGCACCGCTTTACGGGAGTAATGCAAAGGCTTTTTAAACGCTGGCTGAATCGGTGCTGCCAGGCGTGTGTTCAACCCTTCAAAACGTTCCCACTCGGGCATATTAACCACGGCATTTTTACCGCTTTCCAGACGACCCCGAAAGCTTGACCAGTTGTCACCAAAAGCTGTCAGACAGCCCATACCGGTTACGACCACACGTTTCATTAAACTAACCCACCATTAACCGAGAAAACCTGGCGCGTAATGTAAGCGGCTGACGGCTGGAACAGATAGCCAACCAAACCCGCGACTTCTTCCGGCTTACCCGCACGGCGCATGGGTATCATGGATAAAATGTCTTTCTCATGCTCGAGCTCACCGGTCATGTCTGTTTCAATCAGTCCCGGAGCTACACAATTAACGGTAATTTTGCGCTTAGCCAGCTCCAGCGATAAGGCTTTAGTCGCCGCAATAACCCCGCCCTTAGAAGCGCTATAGTTAACCTGCCCACGATTACCGGCAATACCGGAAACCGAAGCAATAGTGACCACACGGCCGCCCCGGCGCTGCTGGATCATGGGCATAATTAACGGGTGCAGCACATTATAAAAACCGCCCAGGTTAGTTTGCAGCACGCTGTCCCAGTCATCTTCCGTTAGTGAAGGGAAAGCGCCGTCGCGGGTGATGCCGGCATTACACACCGCACCATAATAAGCGCCATTATCTGCAATATCCTGTTCTATCGCCTGTCGGGCAGCTTCGCGGTCACTAACATCAAACACCAGTAAAGACGCCTGTTGACCCAGTGCTTTAACTTCTTCTACAACCTGTTCCGCCGATGTTTTGTCTGAGCGACAATGAATGGCCAGATCAAAGCCATCTTTAGCCAGTTGCAGCGCAATTGCCCGACCAATTCCTTTACCGGAACCCGTGACAAGCACTCGTTCAGCCATACCTTCAACCATAATTTTCCTCTATAAATGCGTTTTCATCTGGTGGCTGATAAACATTCAGCCGGGCTTGTGCAATCACCTTATCGCCATGGCGAATGGCACACTCAAAAACACTCAGCCCTGACGACTCAACATGCAACTCTTCAACGAACACATCGTATCGTTCGCCCAGTTTGAAACTGGCAATATCGCACTGATATTTTCGGCTTCCCAGTAGAAAGCCCAGCTTAATTTCACCACCGGCTTCTTTATGCTGGTATCCCGCAACAGCGGCGATGCTTTGCGCCATAAGTTCAATGCCCACATGTGCTGGCAAGCCCTGAAGAGATTCGCTGTAAAACAAATTATCGCTACTGACCGTTAGCCGACACTGTCCCTTGCCGGGTTCAGCCCAGCACAGCTCATCAATCAGCCGCATGGGGGGTTGGTGCTTAATCAGCTCGTCTAAATTATGCGCCATGTTGCTTTCCTCTGCTAAACACGAGAGACACATTGTTTCCGCCAAAGGCAAAGGAGTTACTCAGACAATGCTCAACAGGGGTCTGCCATGAGTCACCCTGGTATAAATTGATATCCGTTATATCCGAATCTTTGACGCCGTCCCAGGCATGCTTTGGCAGCCCGTTTTGTTGAGTCAGCGCCAGCCAGCAGAACACCGCTTCAATAGCACCGGCGGCACCTAAGGTATGCCCGGTCAGCGCCTTTGTAGAACTGGCCGGAACCTGCGAAGCACCCAGTTCATTCACTGCAAAAGCTTCCATTTTGTCGTTCAGTGGTGTCGCCGTGCCATGCAGGTTGATGTAGCTAAGCTGCTCGGCACTCAGTTCAGCATCTGACAACGCCCCCTGCATAGCCGCTAGAGCGCCACGCCCTTCAGGGTGTGGTGCGGACATATGATGAGCATCGGACGTAGCGCAGGCACCAGTTAAAGTTACCAAGGACGGTTGTAAATTGTCTTCTGTACGAGTTGCTATAAATAACCCGGCAGCTTCACCAATAGTAATACCATCGCGATTCGCGCTAAAGGGGTTACAGCGCCCCGTCGACGTCGACTCCAGCGCTTTAAAACCATTTAAAGTCAGCTGACAAAGAGAATCAACACCGCCAACAACCACTGCATCGACCATACCTGAGCGCAATAAAGAGCGGCCACTCATAAAAGCACGTGCACTGGACGAACAGGCCGTAGAAAGGCTGTAAACCGGACCGGTAATACCCATTAATTCAGCAACACATTCTGCCGGTGCGAGCATTTCCTGCATTGCGTAATAAAACGAGTCAGGCAGGCCACCTTTTGTTTCGTCATGTGCTAACGCTTCTTCACCCGAAGCTATGCCCGATGTACTGGTGCCCAGAATCACGCCTACTCGATCAGAGCCCAGCTTATTTATCAGCGCCTGCAGTGGCTCTTTAATTTGCTGTAAGGCCGCCGCAACCAACTGATTATTCCGGGTTCGCATTGCCGGCGGCAGGCTGTCTATATTTGGCAGTTTGTCATCCGCTACCTGCCCGGCAAATAGCGAGGTGCCATCGTTGGTAACGAAAGCAGACGCCCTCAAGCCGGCCTGCTCGCCCGTTAGCGCAGCCTGCCAAATGGTCTCGCAATTGTGGCCCGACGCACAAATAGCGCCCGGTTCACTCAGTGTTACTGTCATCAGTTTCTAATAGCTCATACTCTAGGGTTGTTATCACCAATTGATAACCCATGGATTTATTCTGAATAACCCGTTGCAGACTGGCATCGTCATTAGCTGCTGACCATAGCAACTGGCCGTTATGCCAAAGTTCACGTTTTGTCTGGGTGGTCTGTAAGCTCATACCGTCTAAATTTGAATTAACAAAATCGAGCGGCCACAGCGCCATTTGCAAATCTGCCCATACCTGCAGAGCCAGGCGCGCATCGTCAAAAGCTTCACTGCCCTTAAAGCTCAGTCCGTTCGCTTGAGTAATCTCGCTGCGAAATAATTCATGTCCAAGTGGAGACAACGCAACCAACAACAGTCGCTCATTACCAAAAACAGCCGAAACCATAAAAGTGCGTTGCTGCTGCCCTTTTTGCCACTCTACTTTCTGCCATAGCTGCACAGGCTTTTCCGGCCAGCTGTGCTGCAGTTGGTAACTCCCGTCGGCAACAGGCACCTGAACGGAATGCCCACTCAACGACTGGCAACCGGCAAGGATGGTCATTACCAGTAGTAAGAAAACGCCTTTAAAAGATACTAGCTGCATAGCTCCGCCAATACGTTCAAGCGCCGCTCGCTATCGCGAACATAAGGGTTGTTGGTATCCCATGCGTAGCCAGCCAGAATTGAGCAAATCATCGCTTTCACCTGTTGCTGCTGGTCAGGATAAAAAATGACATCCTGAAAGCGGGTATCATACCAACCCTTTACAAAAGTGCGAAAGGTTGTAATACCCACACGCAAAGGGTCACTGTATTGCTTCTGCCAGTCCTGGGGTTCGTTATTCAGCTCTTTTAACACCAACGGCACCGCCAGCGATGAAGACTGCATTGCAATGGTCACCCCCGAAGAAAAAACCGGGTCTAAAAATTCACCGGCGTTACCGAGCAACGCAAACCGGTCGCCATAGAGACGATCCACATTGGCTGAATAGCCAGTAATACGCTGTTCAGCACGAACTACCTTGTATTCGCCTAACACTTCAAGCAGGTAAGGCTCGTCTGCCACCAATTTCCACAGCGCTTCTTTTTCGCTGTCATTTTCTGCAAAGTACTCACTGGCACCAACAACACCAATACTGGCGGTACCATCTGCAAAAGGAATGAGCCAGTACCAAACTTCAGGGTTCCGTGGGTGCACCGTGATGAGAATTTTAGTTCGGTCGAAGTGTCCGCCGGTAAGTTCAGATTTCACATGACAGAAAACGGCCTGGCGCACTGGAAAGTCCGACGGCGACTCTAACGACAATAAGCGCGGCAGCACTCGACCAAAACCACTGGCATCCAGCACAAAACGAGCTTTTGCTTCCGTCTTCCCGGTGGTGCTGGATAGGCTCAATTTAACCGCATCCGGGCCACTAAAATCAATGGCTTCCAGCGCAATGCCGTGTCTGACTTCAGCACCTTTCTCTGCCGCGCCCTGCGCCAGTAACTGATCAAAATGCTCACGTTTAACCTGATAAGTGGTGCCCGGCCCTTCACTGGATTTTTTGCGGAAGTCAAAGTCCACTTTATTGCCGTTATAATAAAAAGCGGCACCTTCCTTGTACTGGAACCCCAGCCGCTCTGCGTTTTCCAGCACCGTGTCCAGCAACCCGGCTTCTTCAATAAAGGTCATGCACTGGGGCAGCAGGCTTTCGCCAATAGAAAATCGCGGAAACTCCTGCTTCTCAACCACCAACACATTCTTTCCAGCCTTTGCCAACATGGCAGCAGCAGTTGCCCCTGCGGGCCCTGCACCAATAATTGCCACATCATAAACCGATTCCTGCATGATTCTTTCCTTAGCTATCAGGCGACTCTATTATCAACGGACTGAACAGGGCACTCATAAAGACCCCAATTAAAACAATAATACCGAAAGCAGCAATGGCTGGCGTTGAGCTGAAACTTAATGCACCAAAAGCCACCATGGTAGTGAAAGCTGACAGATAAATGGCCTGCAGCGCATGCTGTCGCTTTAAACGCCCTGCGCAGAAAACGCCGTAGTCGATACTGAGCACCAATACGAACATAGCGCCAATACAATGAAACAAGTTCAGAGGTTGTATTAGCTGAGCCAGCAGCAACGCTGTTGCGACCGACAGCGTCATAACACAGGTAACCTGCCATGCCGCCTGAACACGCTGCTTATGACTCTGTTGTGAGCGTAAAAATAGCGCCAGTATGGGTAAAGAAACGATCAGTAAAGCAATGAGCCATAGCTGCATGGAATGCCGATACTCGGTCAATGCGTCTGATGCATGCTCAATGGGGTTAAAATGCTCCAGTCTGCCTGGTATCTCTTTAATATCACCCGAACTAAATGGCTGTTTTAGCCGGACAACGCTCATCCAGCCTGCTTCGGCTGGGTATAAGAACTGGTTTTCTAAAGGGTGTTTCTGGGGGGCGCCGTTGAATGCAGGCGTGTCGATACCCAACCATTGCAGATAGCCTTCGCCGGCCTGGCTTTTAAAAAGGCTTTGCTGACCTTCCACCACTTGTTGCTGTTCTGACACCGGCAACACGTAATCGTAAAGACTGACGCTGCCGTTCAAGTTGGCCAAGTCGCCGGTACGCTCTAGCGCTTGCTGCTTCGTTTCGCCAGCCACCAACAGTACATCGGGCTGAAAATAAAAGTCGGTGGTTTCCCGCAAATGGTTTTCCTGCTGCAGCAACGACTCCGGAGAACTGGCCAGTAACCGGACGTTATCATTAGCGGTAAATGACCACACCAGCAAGCCCAGGGTGGTCAGAGCCATAGCACTTAACCAATGTGTTGTGGTTTTGTTACGCATCTGCCGGTAAAGCTTGGTCATATTGAGGCAGAACTGCTGCCAGCGTGGGGCAGGCTCTTTTGGCTCCGGCAACCATGGCAACGTCGTCACCACCAGAGTCATAGCAGTGATTAAAGCCACTGCCATAAAAATGCCTAATTGCTGCAATAAAGGTAAAGGCAGCAGCAGAAGTAAGACATAACCTAAAACAGTGGTTAAACCGCTGAGCCATAAAGCCGGCTTCAGTGCTGACCAGGCCGTTTTCCCATGACTGCGGGCAATAAAGCCATGAATAACGTAGTCAATGCACAAGCCGATAAAGCTGGTCGCAAACACCAGCATCAGCACATGCGGCCGGGAGCTTAGTAACAAAGTGACCAATAGACCCGTCGCTGCCGACACACCCAGCAACAGCAGCGTATAGAACAACTGCTGCCCCGAACGGAAAACCCAGAGTAACAGAGCCAGTACCACCAGAAGAGACAGCCCACCAAACCAGGTCATTTCTTTTTTGGCCTGTTTTGCTGCCGCATCGGAATGAAACAGCAATCCACTTTTATAGAGCTGAATACCGGGCAACTGCTCAGTAACTTTACTGGTAAAGTCATTTATTGCCTTAACGGACTGCCCGGACTGGTTCACGCTTAACGCATCGCCTGCAATACGCAGCGGTACCAATACCTGCCGGGTTGATTCTGACGAACGAGTATAAAGCCCGCCGTGGCTCTCATACCCCGGCATTAAGTCTGGTAATTGCTGTATAAAGCGCTGTGTCAGTAATAGCGGATCGCTTCGCAGCGGTGTTAAAACTGGGGCGGGACTTTGTAAGGTTTTTTGGGCGCGAGCAACCAACGCTTCATAGTCACCACTTGCAAGCATTTGCCTGTCACGAAACGTTGCTAGTCGTCCTGCCTGCTGTTGATAAAATGACAATACCGCTTTTGGGTTTGTCATCTCAGCCAGCTGTAGGGTGGGTTCTACGTGGAACAGCTGACGTAACTGCTCCTGCACAACCTTAAGAATCTCAGTTTTGGAATGCTGCTTCGATTCAAACCCCAGCAACAATTGCTGCGAGTTAGGTTGCTGGCTTTTTAAATAACTGCGCTGCAGATCAGAGACTTCATTAGGCAGAGCATCTGCCAGACTGCTGCTCCATTGCGTATTCGGCAACTGCATAACAAGCCCCGATACCACAATAGCAATGAAAGCAAACAGCAGCAGTAATCGAGGCGCCCTAGCGGCGCGTGCGCCTTTCATTCCATGTTACCTTTGGCTCAGTTCAATACGGGTGGTGTTACCGTTTTGCTCAAACAACTCCACAAGTTCAACGCGATCATCTCCACAGCTGTGGATTTTTTCAATCACACTGGCCAGCGCGTCTGCTTTTGGCACCATCACCACACACTCTTGCTCTACCGACAGGTTGAATTGCTGCTTAAGCACCGCTTCATCCTGTTGCAAAATAGCCAATAACAACTGCGCAATGGTGTCACTGCCACTTATCGACTCCGCACCGCCCTGCTCAAAAATACCCTGACGGTTTATGGTCAATTCCTGCTGTTGAGGTTGCTCGGTTGTCCAGATAATTTCATCCGTACTAATATCCAGTTGCCCCGAACTCACCAAAGGCCTAGGCAGCCCTGACAACTGTTTTTTCTGATGGAAGTCCAGCGACAGCGGCAACGGCTCTGATTGCTTCTCTAATGCCGACAGCGCCTTTAACGAGTTATCGTCCTCGGCAGAAGTAACTGCTGAGACCATAAAGAACACCGTTGCCACCAATAAACGCATCATGAGCGCTCAACCCCCAGCTTTTCAAACACAATGTCAGGGGATTCAAACAGCATTTCGCGCGTTTTTTTACACACGGCTACCTGCACACTGGTGGCTTTGGTTAAAAGCTCGTTACTTTCAACGCAGCGAATTTCATAATTCATTTTCAGTCGATGCTCCCACTCCACCAAAGTGGCCGTCACCCGAATGTGCTGCCCGTAAGTAGCCGACGCAACGTACTTTAAGCGTAAGTCGACAATTGGCCACAAATGACCATTGGCTTCCATATCCGGATAGTCATAATTGAAGGTACGCAACAACTCGCTGCGCGCCATTTCAATGTATTTTATGTAATGCCCGTGCCAGACAACGTGCATGGCGTCGACATCGAAAAAGGGAACATCAATAGTCAAACTGGCTTGTTTCATGCTGGCTCCTGATACAAGTTCCAGACTTTTAATCGTAACTGGGTCAGCCAATAGCGTAACTCCGGCTCTAACTGACGGTCTTCCGTCAGTAGGTCAAACTGGCTGGCCAGGCTTTCAAGCATTTCAACAACACCAGACGATGGGCTCACAGGCTTCTCTGCTATGCGCTTGCGCAACTCAACGCCTTGATAAGCTGCCAGCAAGGTTGCGATAACCACCTGTTCGGTCAGCTCCAGAATACGAATACAGTCACGGGCAGCAATAGTACCCATGCTCACTTTGTCCTGGTTATGACACTCAGTTGAACGCGAAAAGACACTGGCGGGCATGGTTAATTTCAATGCCTCGGCGGTCCAGGCTGAGCAGCCAATTTGCACCGCTTTAAAGCCATGGTTAATGGATGTTCTCTCGCCTTCTGCCGCGGACAAATTAGAGGGCAAGCCGTGGTTCATTTTCGTGTCCATCAGCAGCGCCATTTGCCGATCATGCAGGTCCGCCAGGTTCGCCACAGCCGTTTTCATCGAGTCCATTACCATAGCAATATGACCGCCATAGAAATGCCCACCATGCAGAACGTGCTCTCCCAGACCGTCAATAATGGGGTTGTCATTGGCGCTGTTTAATTCATTTTCTATGGTTTCTTGAAACCAGGGTAAACTGTCCTTCAATACGCCGATAACATGAGGCGCGCAGCGAATGGAATAACGGTCCTGCAGGCGCGATGAATTTCTCGGGTGCTCCACATGGTTCAGGTCTTGCTGGATCCAGCTGGCTACTTGTTGCTGCCCTTTATGAGGTTTTACAGCAAAAAGCAGGTCATCAAAATGGTTACTGTTTCCTTCCAGGGCTATGCTCGCCAAAGAAGTAATACGGCTGGATAACCGGGTTATATACTCCGCTCTGTCCCAGGCCAGGCAAGCCAATGCAGTCATTACAGCAGTACCGTTCATAATGGCCAGGCCTTCTTTAGGCCGCAGTTTGTGAACCGACATGCCAAGCTCTTTAAAAGCTTCTGCACTGTTCATCACTTTGTCGCGAAAACGCACGTCTCGCTCACCAATAAGCGCACCGGCAATGTACGACAAAGGCGTTAGATCGCCGCTGGCACCTACGCTACCTTCTTTTGGAATAAGCGGTAGCATGTTTTCGTTCAGCATCACCACCAGGCGCTCCAGCAACTCCCAGCTGACACCGGAATAACCTTGAGCCAGCGAACTTAAGCGCGCTGCCAGAATGGCACGGGTTTCCTGCTCATCGAAGGTATCCCCCAGGCCGCAACCATGAAAACGCGTAAGGTGAATGGGCAATTCATTAACTAAGTTCTCCGGTACCGTTACGGTGCAGCTGTCGCCATACCCCGTTGTTACGCCGTAAATAACACCGTCCTGCTCAAGTAATTCATCCAGAAAACGGACACCGGCATCGACTTTTTCGACAAACTCCGGCGCATCGCTTAATGCGGCCTGCGCTTTGCCATTGGCTATTTCTACCACGTCTTTAATGGTCAACGGGCGGCCACCAAAGGCTATAATCGATGTCGTCATACTACTGACTGTCCTTCTTCCAGAAATCAAAAAAATTAAACCACTGATAAGGGTAGCGTATCGCTAATTTCTCCAGTGTTTCACTGTAAGCTTTCAGAACTGGCTGCAAAGCCTCCCGCCTGCTTTTTCGCGGTAGCTTCAGTTGGTCACACGCATGGTTGAGATATAAATCGTAATGTCCGTCATCGGAGTTCTTTAAGCAGAACAAAAAATACACGGGGCATTCTAACACACTGGCCAATATCCAGGGCCCTAAGGCAAATGCAGCGGGCTTACCTAAAAACTCCTGATCTATGGTCTGCCCGGGCTGAGTCACCGAGGTTCTGTCCCCTACAATGACCACAAACTCACCTTGTTCAATGCGCTCTTTCAGTAATATGGTCAGTCCCATATCAATGTCGGTCACCTGAATAAGGTCAATATCAACTTTCGGGTTAACGTTTTTTAATGCACGGTTAAACGACTGCGCATGTTGGGTAAACACCAGTACATTCATGCGCCGGGTATACTTTTTTGAAGCCAGCGCTCGCGCAACCTCCAGGTTACCCAGGTGACTACCAATTAGAATACCGCCCTTTGGTTGTTTTTCTAAATCGTCAAAATGGGTGTCACCACAGTTGCGCACCTGGTTCTTAGAAACCTTACCAACCCAGGCATCAATTTTTGCCAGAGCGTGCAGGCCAAACTGCCAAAAATGGTACCAACTTTGGCGCCATCCCGGCTCGGCAAAAAAAGGAGACTGTTCACCAGCAAATGAATGCACACGACGAAGGAAGTCCAGAGACGCCCTGCGAGGAGCGCCTCCGGTCAAAAAGAAGTAAGTGATCACTGGCGCTAAAATCAGCCGCATTAACCAGTGGCCGCCGTACTGATAGGCTCGAAGAACAATAACGATGCCCCAGTAGCTGCCGCGCTCTTTCTTTTTCGCCCAATGCTTCTCCACCATAATTAACGTTTAAACCTACGCAGTAATAAAAGCGGAATGCGTGGCAACATGCCAAAAAACAAGCGAGTATGCAGCCAGGAAATTTTCAGGTTATCCTGCAGTGCTCTGAAGTGTGACTGTCCGCCTTGTGGGTAAATCACCTTGGTTGGAATAAACAAAACTGGTGTACCCGCCCAGTATAGGCGCACCATAATTTCAATATCGAAGTCCATGCGTGTGCCAATATCGCAACGCTTTATTAAGCCCACTGTCTGGTACAAGGGATATACCCGAAAACCACACATAGTATCCTTTATCTGCATCGATAAAGTTTCGATGTGCACCCAAAAGTGAGTGATCTTGCGCCCAATGCGTCGGCTGGTCGGCATGCTGTCATCATACTGCGGAAACCCGCTTATCAGCGCGCCGGGGTTCTGTTTCGACAAAGCTAAAAACTCAGGAATATCATTACTCTCATGTTGGCCATCAGCGTCTATTTGCAACGCGTGAGTAAAACCTTCTTCAGCCGCCAAATGGAAGCCGGCCATAACCGCCCCGCCTTTTCCACTATTTTCGGGAAGCGTGTGCAGTAGTACAAGTGACTTATGCTCTTCCGCTAAAGTTGCCAGAACTTCTTTGGTATGAACATTTGAGCCGTCATCAACAATAATAATTGGCAACTCGTAAGGCAGCAGTCGCTCAACCGTTGCCGTAATGGTTTTATCGTGATTATAAATAGGAATAAGAAAGCAATACTGAGACATATTAATTAAACACCAGGCGTCCGGAAGACAGCGCTTTATCACCGTCAGAATATTTAAAGGTAACGCAGTCTTCGCGTTTTCTCTCAATGAACAAGTCAACCGTCGCCCCGGGTAAAATCATGTCGTTAAACTTGAGGACTTCAATGCGTTGAATTGAGGTGGGTGTTGACCAATGCTCAGCGGCAAGCTGCACCACCCAGTCAAGTTGTGCGACCCCGGGTAAAATGGGCGCTGAAGGAAAATGTCCCTGCAAATAAATACAATCTGCTTCTAATTGAAACTGTCCATTAAGTGCCGGCTTTTCATTCTCGCCGGCGCTTTCAGAGAAGCGAATAAACTTAGGTAGTTGAGTCTGCATAATCTCTCTACTTTTCCTCTTCGAACAACGCCTGTAGGTCAGCCTGAGTGACTTTGCCGGCGCCGTTATAAGGTAGCTGCGCCACATAGCGAAAACGTTTAGGTACAACGACTTTTTCAAAACGCTGCTGTAAATGATGACGCAACTCCTGACGCACTTTAAACCGCCCCTGGGCATTAAGTTCTGCATTTCCGGCGGAGTTCAGCACTAACACCAAACCCAACTCAACACGAGGGCTATGCAACACACAAGCTTTGGCTGACTCGACCCATTCGTGCTGCTGAATAAACTGCTCGACTTCGTTCAGCGATACTCGCTTTTCAGCAATTTTAGTGACTCTGTCCTGGCGTCCGAGTAACAGAAAACACCCCTGCCCCTGAAGCTGAACTTTATCTTCTGTAGTATACGGCCTTTGTGGCTCTTTAAGATACGGTGACTGAATAACCAGTATATCGTTGTTGTCGCAGCTCACCTCTATGCCGGCCAGAGGCTTGAAACTATCTGAAGCACCCGGATTACGCTGCCGCCAGGCTATACCTCCGGTTTCCGTACTGCCGTACACTTCAATGGGGGCCTGCAGTTCATTGTCAGCGAAGTTGTTAGGAACTGAGCCCGGCAACGGTCCACCTGACGAAAAGACCATGGTCAAAGCGTTTTTATGCTGCGACAGCTGTGGCAAGTTATCCAAACGCTGCAAATGTGCAGGACTGCTTACCAAAGCGTAACGCCGACCGTCAGCTTTCGCCAATAGTTGCTGCAATTGCTCAGGGTAATCGACTAAAGGTAATGTTACCGAACGCCCGGCTGCAAGAGGCCATAGAACTGTAAACAAAAGCCCGTAAATGTGCTGATGAGTCACCGTGGCCAGAATATCCGTCTGGCCGAGTTTATCTGCAAAGGTCTGCTCCAGCGTCTCTACTTCCAGCCATAACTGTCTTAGCGTTTTTTCTACTGCTTTAGGTTTGCCACTGCTACCGGAGGTGAAAAAGGTCAGAGGGGAGTCCAAGTCACCTTTTAAGATCAAAGAAGACGCATCAGAACGCCCTTTGGAAGGTAATTCTTCCGGTACTCTGAATGCATACTGAGATGATAGCTCTGACAGGGTCGCAGGCTTATCATTAGCTGGCAGAATAATTCGCTTTTTACTCTCTAGCAGCGCGAAGAACCAAACACTAAAACGATACCAGTCACGCTGATAAAGTAACGCATCGCCTTTCTGCTCATTAAGCCAATGGGTAGCGGCAGCCACATCCTGAAGCCAGGTTGACACACTAATGGGTTTGCCGTTAATTGAGGCTAGTTTTGCATCCGGGCGCAGCCATTGCAGCTCCCATTGCTCAGTGCTTGTTTTTAACAACACGCCGCACACTCCACTCAACCACAAAAAGTAACCCAATCAGCACGTAGGATATAAAACCGTTGTATAGCGTCCAAAGCTCAATGTCACCATGAACTGCCGTCGCCAGCGCAATAGCACCATTCATAAGGAAAAATACGACCCAGACCATGGTCACTTTTTCAGTGTAAGCAACGGCCTTCTCAGACAATGAGCCTTCCATCAGCGTCGCTAAGCGGGTTATTACCGACGGTTTGCGCCATAAGGACGCAACAAAAACCAGCAGCAATGCCGCATTCATCCAGACCGGATAGAACAACACACCTGTCAGCTGGTCAGCAAAAATAGCCGTTACGGAAACGACCAATAACACGGCCATTGAAAGCCAGCTTCTGGGATGACCAATACCCTGGGCAACAATGCTTAAACTCAGTAAGGTAATCAGTGCCAGTAGCAGCCAGTTTGTCAGGCCGTTCTGCGCAAACCACCAAACCATCAGAGGGTAGGCAATCAGTAAGCCACTGATTAATAAACGCAGAGCGGTTTTCATTAATTGCTGTGAACGAGTTTATAAACTTCTTCGACAACATCCTCGACAGTACGCACCGCTTTAAACGCATCCGGGCTGATTTTTTTACCAGTGATTTCGCGTAATTTAACCACTAAATCTACCGCATCAATCGAATCAAGATCCAAGTCCTGATACAGGTTTGCGTCTAAAGAAATATCATCAGATTCTATCTCGAAGTCTTCTTCAAGAATTTGAACTAATCGCGCATACACTTCGTCTTTCGTTTTCATCGTTCCCTCGTTTATTCGCCGCGATTATTAGCGACAAAGTCCGCTAACGTATCAACACTGTAAAAGTGCTTTTTTGTTTCCGCTGAGTTTGCGTCCAGCTTTACGTCGTACTTTTTCTTTATTGCCAAACCCAGTTCCAATGCGTCAATGGAATCGAGGTTCAGGCCATCGTCATCGTCTCCGAATAACGCGGCTGAATCATTGATATCTGATACCTCAACATCCTCAAGATCCAGCGACTCGATAATCAAGGCTTTGATCTCTTGCTTCAGGTTTTCCGTCATCTTCTAACACCTTTTCATAGTAATTCTGTAAGTCGCGAGTCAGTTGACGCGCGGCAATGCTGAGCTTTTCAGCATTGCAATATACGGCTGAATCTATTTCGCCTAAATAATGCACCGACAAGGTCGGCTTTTGTAGCGGTGCACAATACCAGGCCTCATTTTTAATCAAAGTTACAGGTACGCAATCCACGCGTAGTGCCGTAATTTTAGCCCGTGTACGCAACGCCAAATGCGCTGCGCCACGTTGGAATTTGACCACTTCTCCTGGTGTCGTGCGCGTACCTTCAGGGAATATAATGAGGTTATTCCCCTGCGCCAGCGAGCGCTCACAGTCGTTGACCAAATCTTCCGGATCGTCATTGCTTAAATAACCCGTTGAACGGATAACGCCCCGCATAAAGGGGTTCTTCCACAGGTGTGACTTAACCACACAGTCTGGATTCGGCACAAAAGAAATCAATGCCACGACATCAATTAAGCAAGGGTGATTCGCAATAATGACATGACCCCGAACGCTTCGTAGCTTCTCAATTGCCTTAAAGTCAAAGTTGAACACTCCGGTCCACTTCATTACGCCGATAAACCACTTAAACGTCAGTTGCACTAAACGCCGGGCCCGGGCCTGGCGCTGCTGCTCATTCCCGTTAGATAGTATGGCCAGTAAGGGCAGCGCAGTCACCGACAGCAACAGGCCGCCTAAACCAAAAATGGCAAAGCAAAGCCCTGTGGCGAAACGTCGCCAGGTGCGATTAATGACCTGCCAGAGACTAAGCAACATGCCAGCTCCACCTTACCTTGTTATAGTCTTGAACCACCTTACCGCCGCCGGCATCCAGTATTTTCTGCACGCTGTTTGCGACCGACCAGACGTCTTCCTGTAATTGACTTTCTTTTCCAACCCGACGATCCAAAATCAATTCTTGTCCGTTTTTTCTATGGAGTAAAACCGCATGAGAAAAACCGGTTACCGGCGATTTAACCTGCCCGGAGTACACCGCAGGAGGCACTTCATCAGCATACACCAGCAATACCTGCTCAGCTTCGCTTTGTAGCTGGCTTAACGCCTCTAACCACCCTAAAGGGTAGGTTTGCTCACCCGCCGACAAGGTTGTCATAGACTCCCTGTTGTCAGCGGCCATGCTGTACTGCCCCAGTACGGCATTATTCACAGAAAGCGCAAACTGGGTTGGCGACAAAACTTCCCCCCGCACCAGTTCCCGCAGTAACTTCTCGGTGCGGTGTAAGTCGCCATGCCGCGTTGCCAATACCACCGGTGTCTCTTGCAACTGAGGGTGCCTTTCACTCAATTCCAGCATGGCAGTTATCAGCACTTTCGCATACGAGCTCAGCCGCCGTCGGGTCGAAGCCGGAATTTGCTTCAGCCGTTCACGACATTCGTTCTGGACTAATGTACTATCAGCTACAAAGGCTCGCATAGGGTTTGGACAGATACTCAAAAAAGAAGCGGAATAGTACAGAATCTCACTCTACATTTCAAAAATATAACAGCGCATATGGTTATCGGATATAGGCTCTACAACGACACCGCATCACCCCGGCAAGTGTCGGAAGCAACGCGGGACTTGCTGATACAGCTTGTCAGAAAGTACTGGCTGGTTTCCGGACCTGTTCACGTCACTATAGACAAAACGCCTTCCGGTGCCCCACTACTGAGCGTAAACGATCAGCCCGTTTATTGCTCACTTTCTCATAAATCGGGATTCATCGCCGCCGCCTACTCAACAACCTGTAGTATCGGCATAGACGTTGAGAACTTGCGTACCAGCAAAAACTACCAGCGCATTCGTGACTATTATAAAGATGGATTTCTGGCAGGTAGCTCTTTGACTAAGCAAGCATTTTTCCGGCAGTGGACCTTAGCCGAAGCGGTAGCCAAAGCCTCAGGTGAACCCTTGCTTAAAGTTCTGGAGCAGCCACTTGAAAGGCAACAACACGCTGCAAAACACTTCCGGATAAACTCTTTTTTGCTGTGTGCTTACCAGGCTGTGACAGCGGATAAAGTCAGCGATATCTCACTGTATCAGCTCGACAGCGATAACCAGTGGCAGTAGTCCCGGGCTATAACACTCAAATCCGACTCTGCTCGCCAGTTTAGCTCTCTATGGGCTTTGTCTACCTGGGCGTAGCAACTCTCTACGTCGCCCTGCCGCCTGCCTGAAAACTGAACAGGGATGGTGCGCCCACTCGCCTTTTCAAAGGCACGTATAACCTCAAGCACCGACTCGCCTTTGCCCGTTCCCAGATTAAAGACCTGATGCCCGGTTTGTGCAAACCCCACTTCCAGTGCAGCAACATGGCCTTTTGCAATGTCACAGACATGAATGTAATCGCGTATCGCTGTGCCGTCATCGGTCAAATAGTCATGGCCGTAAACATGAACTGAGCCGACTTTGCCAGTAATGACATCACCAATAGCCGGAACCAGGTTTGCCGCTGGCTTAAGCGGTTTTTCGCCGAGGCCCCCAGAAGGATGGGCTCCCGCCGGGTTAAAATAACGCAAACTGACCGCAGAAAAATTGGCATTGCTGTTACAGTAATGACTTAAATCGCATTCAGACTGAAATTTAGTCTCGCCATACGGGTTAGTGACGTCTCCCGCTGGGGCCGATTCAGGAATTGGTACTGTTGACGGGTTTCCATATACGACAGCAGAAGACGAAAACACTAGCCGGGTAACAGAAAATGCTTTCATTACCGATAGCAGTTTACGCGTACCGTCCACATTAGTCGTAAAATACTGGTCTCTTAACTGATAACTTTCCTGGGGATTCTTTAGCGCCGCAAAATGGATAACGCCATCAATAGAGTACTGCCGAAAGACACCGGTTAATGCGTCGATGTCGCAAATATCGACTTGATGAAAGTCTGGCCGCTTGCCTGTAACCTTCTGTATTTTATCAATGACCGACGCACTGCTGTTGCTCAGGTTATCAACAACAACCACTTGGTAACCGTTGAGTATTAACTCAACCACGGTATGCGAGCCAATAAAACCGCAGCCTCCGGTAACCAGTATCCGTTTATTCATAGATCTTGCGCCCAGCAACGTTAGCGTCACTAAAAGTCAAAGGGCCGAAATAGTATCGGCTGACTTTTACTAAAGCAACTGAAACTCGTAAACAACAGGCCTGTAGGGGAAAGTCGACGAGAGAAAAAAGACATTGTTGTTATCGTTTATTACGCAAGTTATTTAAAGTTAGACTAAACGTAAAGAGAACAATTACCGTAAAAACAACTATAACTCACATCTGGTGGACTGATTTGCTTATGAATAAAGGCAAAAACTGGCTTATACACACACTGGGCTTTCTCGGGCTAATCCCCTTTTTAGCATCGTCTCTTGCTGCATTAATGGGGACGGGCGCATTTTGGGGCATACAACCGCTGGAGTTCTTAATCACCTACGGCGCTATTATATTAACCTTTTTAGGTGGCACCTTATGGGGGCGGGCTTTACATCGTGCTGAAAGCGAAAAAACCGCAGGCTTACTACTACTAAGCAATGTTTTTGCTCTTTTAGCCTGGTTCACAATACTCATTAACCTACCCGCCTGGTCTCTGGGTCTGCAAATGCTCGGTTTTGTTTTAGTCCTTTTCTTTGAACAAAAGCTCGCCCGCAGCTCCGCCATGACTTCTTATATGGGCTACTATCGTATTCGCGTTTTATTAACAACAGCCGTTGTTGTCTGTCAGTTGCTGGTATTCGGCAACCATATTTTGTAACGCTACTTAGTCTGGTGGTAACGAGCCAGAGTTTCGGCGTAAATAAGGCGCACGTCCTTACTGAACTTTTCAACCGAATAGTCACGAGCAAACGCCAGAGCATTGTCTGAAAGGCTCTGGCGCAAATCCGTATCATCCAGAATTTGTTTAACCCGTTCGCACCATAACGACTGCTTAGCCGGTGTTTTGTAACCGTTATGCCCATCTTCAACGACATCATCAATACCGCTTGAGCGCACCGCAACCACCGGCAGACCGGCAGCCATCGCTTCCAGAATAACCATACCCTGAGTCTCCGACTGAGACGCAAATAAAAATGCGTCACCGAGTCGGTACCAGGCGGCCATCTGCTCAGGAGGCACAGCACCCACCAGGGTAATGTGCTGCTGCAGGTTCATGTCGTCAATGCGCCCCTGTAATCTGCGACGCTGATGGCCGTCACCCACTATCAACAACCGGAATGCTTTATCCGTCTGCTCCTTCAATTGCGCCATGGCGTCTATCATGAAGTCGATATTCTTTTCATTAGAAAGCCGGGAAACGCTGACAAAAACGGTTTCGTCGCCAATATTCTGCTGTTTACGCAAGTCCTCGACCTGTTTCGCGTCAACCTGCTGAAAGCGATCAAACTCAATGCCGGTTGGCTGTACAAAGGTCGGACGTTTTACGCCTATCATGCGTAAGTACTCTTCAGTCGACTGCGTAGGCACAATCACACCATCGCATTTGTTTGCAAAGCGACGAACCAAAAAGTGCGCAATAATGTTACGAAACAGCGAGCCGGGCAAAAACACAAAGTGAGCATAGTGCTCTAGCCGGGTGTGATACGTATAAACCACAGGAACTTTAAGTCTGCGAGCCACAAAAACCCCGAGCGACCCTATCCAGAACGGGTGGTGTACATGAATAATATCCGGCTTAAACGCTTTGACCTTTTTACGTACGGCGCCTGAAAAAATATTGGCAAATCGAAACTCGCTTTTTTCACCAAAAGAGAATAACGAAGGCATACGCACCACATTCTCTTCTTTTTCTGCTGCACGTTGATAACGCGGTGCAACAACCAGAACTTTGTCCTTAAGCTGCACCAGTCCGCTTCGTAAGCGTTCGATAGAAATAGGTACGCCACCAATAAAGGGCAAGTAATTGTTGGTAAACATAGCCACCCGCATGGTTTTCTTAAGCCAGGGCTCTGGGTCAATATCGTAGTCCGGATAGTACTCTTTTCCGACAAACACAGCGTTATAGAGCTTGGTGCTAATAACCAGGAACAAACTGACTAAGAGAATAAAGTTGAGGTAACCCACATAAAACAGGGAGTGAATAAAGAACCACAGACTTTCCAGTTGCTTCAAAATGGGGTGCTGACCAACTTCCAGCTCTTCAACCGAATGCTCGACGGAACCATCGGCGCTCACGGTCACTTTCACATAGTGATAAAAGCTTTCATCCTGGTTCAGTACCAGACCACCTGCACCACCGGTTGTTATATAGGGTATGCCGTTATGCTCTTGTTCGGAATAAATTGAAATGTTTGATGAAAACACCCGGTCGACACCAAAGTTTTCCAGCGTCTGCAGCAACGCGCTTCTGAATTCAACGGGTTGTAAAAAGTCGTCATCTTCGGCCAGGAAAAACTCTTCTTCCGGCTCCAGGGGTGGGTGGCCAATAAAAACAAACCGATGCGCCGATGCATCCGCCTTAAGAGTGTCGGTTAGCCACCTTAGCTGCCACTGCCAGGGGGTTTTTTCAGTACTGTCGAGGAAGATAAAACGGCTGTCACCGGCGGTAAAGCTGAAAAAATGAGGCCCATAGTGATCATAAAAACGAAAGCTGCCAAACTCTTCGTATTCGTTGTTACCAAAGGTCAATAAATAAGGCATATCCAAACGGGACAGAGTACCCCGTATCGCCCGGTATTTGTCCTCTCCGCCGCTGCTAACAGCATTTCCTGCAGATACGAGAAAGTCGACATTGGCATCGTTCAGCATTGGAATAATGCGACGTTCAAAAATGCCAACCGAATTATTGATGTTACCAACTACCGCAAAACTGTAGCTGTCTTGTCCTTCCAGCCTGGCGCTGATGGCTGCAAGTTGATCAGTATGCTCTGCCTCGAATTCAGAAGTCACCAGGTTCAAATAAATTTTATAGCCAATAAGACTGACAACTATGGCTATATTTAAGTAGAACAGGGCTTTTAATAATTTCTTTTTATTCATTGTATGCCCTGTGTTTTGGCGGAGTTAACTAAGTATCGTTGTAAAATAAACAGCCCCAACAGCATGCCCAAATAGATGGTTAAAAAGCGCCAGCTGAAGGTAACCAACAGCAAATGATTTTTAGCTAAGATGTCACTGAAAAAGCTACCGAAAACGCCTTCAGAAATACCGGATGCCCCCGGGGTTGGCGCAAAATACATTATAAAAGTTGTGACAACCAACAGTCCCAGGCTTATCAAATAATTTACATCGTATCCCAGCCCCCACATCAATAATGCCGGAAAACTGAACAGACTGAGCAGGAAAATAAAGGTAAATAACACGGACAGTAAAATAGCGACTTTCGAGCCACGACAATATTCGGAAAAACTATGGGAAAAGCGCAACATCTCGCGTCGAGTTTTATACTGCCAACGCAGATGACGCTCCGGGCTAATCAGTTGCAATTTATGTATGCCCTTACAAAGGAAACTTAAGGGTCCAATAAGCCAATGCGCTCTGAGTAAAACGACGGCGAAAAAAAGCAGGTACAGTACAATAAATACCGCTAGTGCAGTACCAATATCGCTAATAATCGCTTTGTCCTGCAAAGGTTCCAGCGTTAACAAAAATACCGGCGTCAGTGAGAAAATAAAGAAAATAGCCAGTACCGTGCGAATCGTCGTGGCCGCTGTTGCCTTACCAATAGGCACGCCGTGTTCGTGCAGAAACCAAACTTGAGCAAAGCCGCCGCCGGTCGCCATAGGCGTAATATTGGAAAAGAAAATATTGATAAAAACCAGTTTTGCCATGGCTTTCTTAGGTATCCGGTAACCCAGAGCCCGCAGTGTGTAGTATAGACGCAAGCCATCGGCGGAAAAATAAATAAGCAAAAGTAAGACAGTAACGCTGAGTACTTCCGGGGCGAACAGACGAAAATCAAAGGTTAAACTACGACCGGAGAAATGATCATAAATGGCATAAAAGCCAGCAACCGTAAGCAAAACAAACAGCACACAAAACAGCGCTAAACGTTTCCAGGAGGCTTTGTATTGCTTTTCTTCTTCCACTGAAGCGGTCATTTTCTGCTGTCTACTCCCTACAAAGCCTAATGCTTAAGGATTATGGAGTTGTCCCGGTGGGATGTCAAAACCGTTGAGTCCATAAAAAAGCCCCCAAAGCGGGGGCTGAAAACTTAACCAGGGAGTTACAACCAATCATTTGTTAAGTTGTGCTGTAGCTTACTTACCCAATATGACAGTTTTTAGATTTCCCTGTTTTATTTCGATGACAGCTACTTTTTCCTCTTAATAAGCTGGCATTAAGAACACTTCACGCACGCAGTTACGCGGGTTAGCGTTTATTGCGTAAAGTACTGCATCGGCAACATCATCGGGGTCCAGCTTATCCGGCTTTGGCTCATCAAAGAACGGCGTATTGACCATACCAGGTGCTATTGTTGTGCAGCGACCATTCCACTCTTTCATTTCTTCAGCTAAGTTCTGAGCGAAACCGTGCACAAACCATTTGGTGGCACCATAAACAGAACCTTTAAGCGTAATGCGCCCGGCAGCTGATCCTGTCATTAGAAAATGACCGGTAGTTTTGCGCAAGTGCGGTAAGGTCAGTTTCGCGGTATACAGAAGCCCGTTGATATTCACATCAACCATTTGCTTCCATTCTTCCGCGTCGCCTTCTTCAGTACCTGGTGTTGACACACCGGTTCCTGCATTTGCGAACACAGCGTCCAACTGACCAAACTTATCAACGCCCTGCTTTACGGCCTGCTCAAGCTCGTCAAAGTTACCCGCATCGGCGGCAACACCAATGGCGTTATCAGAGCCAAACTCTTCAACCAGCGCATCCAACTTGTCTTTCCGTCGCGCCGTTAATATTAGCTTTAACCCTTCTTTTGCCGCTTTGCGCGCCGTGGCTTCACCGATGCCGCTTGAGGCACCGGTAATTAATAGTACTTTCGACATGCTTCCTCCTTAAGCTAAATCAAAGCGGTCAGCATTCATAACCTTAGTCCAGGCTTTCACGAAGTCTTTTACAAACTTCTCCTGGTTGTCATCCTGAGCATACAGCTCTGAATACGAACGCAGGATTGAGTTTGAGCCAAAGACTAAGTCAATGCGGCTTGCTGTCCACTTCAGTTCGTCGGTTTTGCGGTCACGAACTTCGTAGTGATCATCCGCTTTTTTCCAGACATTGTTCATGTCAGTCAAATTAACGAAAAAGTCGTTAGTTAACGTACCAGCCCGGTCAGTAAATACGCCGTGCTTAGACTCACCGTAGTTCGCACCTAAAGCACGCATACCACCCACAAGAACCGTCATTTCAGGTGCCGTTAAGCCCATCAAATGGGTGCGATCCAGCATCAGTTCCTCGGCCGGTACCGCGTAATCTTTTTTCAGATAGTTACGGTAACCGTCATGCAATGGTTCTAACGGCTCAAAGCTTTCCACATCAGTCTGTTCGTCGGTTGCATCACCACGGCCCGGCGCAAACGGAACCGTTAGGTTATAACCGGCATCTTTTACCGCTTTTTCAACCGCTGCCGTGCCGCCAAGTACAATCAAGTCGGCCAGGCTGACTTTTTTATCCAGGGTAGACTGCAACTCTTCCAGTACGCGAAGGACTTTATGCAGTTTTTCCGGCTCGTTACCATGCCAGTCTTTTTGCGGTGCTAAGCGAATGCGTGCGCCATTTGCGCCACCGCGGAAGTCCGAACAACGGAAGTTACGTGCACTGTCCCATGCGGTAGAAATCAGCTCGTAAGACGTTAACTCTGTGTTCAGTAACTTCTCTTTTAAGTCAGCAACTTCTTGTTCGCTTAAGGTGTAGTCCACTTTCGGGATCGGGTCCTGCCAAATCAGGTCTTCTTCCGGTACATCTGCGCCTAAATAACGGTCTTTAGGACCTAAATCACGGTGCGTCAGTTTAAACCAGGCACGAGCGAATACGTCGGCGAAGTACTCAGGATCTTTGTAGAACTTCTCAGCAATTTTGCGATAGTCCGGATCCATTTTCATGGCCATATCGGCATCGGTCATAATCGGGTTATGACGAATAGACGGATCTTCCACATCGACCGGTTTATCTTCCTCTTTAATGTCGACAGGCTCCCACTGCCAGGCGCCAGCCGGGCTTTTCTTCAGCTCCCACTCGTAGTTAAACAACAGGTAGAAGTAGCCGTTGTCCCACTTAGTCGGTTCAGTAGTCCAGGCGCCTTCAATACCACTGGTCACAGTATCGCGACCAACGCCTTTACCACCGCTGTTGCGCCAGCCCATGCCCTGCTCTTCAACATCTGCCGCTTCCGGCTCAGGGCCTAGGTTTTCTTCTTTGCCATTACCATGACATTTACCAACCGTGTGACCACCCGCGGTTAGCGCACAGGTTTCTTCGTCATTCATTGCCATGCGCTTAAAGGTTTCGCGTACGTCTTTTGCGGTACGAAGCGGATCAGGATTACCGTCAACGCCTTCCGGGTTCACATAAATCAAACCCATTTGCACTGCAGCCAGTGGGTTCTCAAGCGACTCACGCTCGTCATCAGAGCTATAGCGGTTCTTCGTTTCCGCCAGCCATTCTTTCTCGCTACCCCAGTAAGTATCTTCTTCAGGGTGCCAGATGTCCTCACGGCCACCGGCAAAACCAAAGGTTTTAAGACCCATCGATTCGTAAGCCATATTACCAGCCAGAATAAAGAGATCGGCCCAGGACAGTTTGTTGCCGTGCTTTTTCTTAATTGGCCACAATAAACGACGTGCTTTGTCTAAGCTTACGTTATCCGGCCAGCTGTTTAACGGCGCAAAGCGTTGGTTACCCGTACCGCCGCCACCGCGACCATCGGCTAAACGATAAGAGCCCGCAGAGTGCCACGCCATACGAATCATTAAGCCACCATAGTGACCCCAGTCAGCCGGCCACCAGTCCTGGCTGTCGGTCATGAGATCTTTCAGGTCCTGCTTTAACTCTTCTAAATTGATTTTTTTGAATTCTTCCGCGTAATTAAAGTCATCATCCATTGGATTCGCTTTGGTGTCGTGCTGGCGCAGAATTTCCAGCTTTAAGGAGTTTGGCCACCAGTGCGTGTTCGTTTTTTTCTCAGATGTCATGCTACCGTGCATGATTGGGCATTTACCGCCACCATTTGATTGAGTCATTTAGCTTTCCTTATCTTATGTGTCCAATTTGAATACTTGTTATATGTTATAGCAACGACCGCTGACTTACTCAAAGGCAAGATACCGTTTGCTTTGATAGGTTTTATAGATACAGAAAAAATGGCGGGAAAGATCGGAATGCGGTTAACATTCAACTTGTCACTTTTTTGAATGCTTGCTAACGGCCATAGGTAGCCAAACGCCATAGCCACTCACAAGGGCCGTAATTAAAGTGCTGCAGCCACCACTGGCTTAATTTTAACTGACACAGCCAAAAAGCGAGAGCTAGCAATATCATTTCAAGCCTCCCAAGCTCGCCATATAAGCCAAATCCGTAGCCATAGAATAAAGTGGTGAAACACAGGGATTGCAGCAAGTAATTTGTCAAAGCCATGCGCCCAGCCGGAGCCATGTTCTCTAAAATACTTTTCTGGTTTTTGCTACGACCAAGCATTAAAGCAATAAAAGCCATATAAGCAATGCACAACCCTAAAGCCGAAATTTGCATTAGTGAATAAAGCAAAGCAGCATTGATTGTCGGAAAAACCATTTCAGTAGCCGGTAAAGCACTTGCGTATAGTGCAGCGAAAATCCCCGGTATTCCTCCCCAAATGAGGAGCTTCTTATAAACTTTAATTTGAGTCTCGGGGCTTGTGAAAATACCATTTCGACTAAAAGCAGCACCCAGAAGAAATATGCCTAAGAAGGTGGATATGGTGAAGAGAATCTCCCCACTCCAAAGTAAGCCAAACTCGTCAATACGAGCTTCAGTGACAGCTCTATAAGAACCGGAGGAGTATGCTTCATCGGCGAAATTTGCCACCTCAGACAGCGTATTCTTCATTTCGTTAGTGTCTGTCTGGTATTGCTGTGCTCTCTCCGATGATTGATCCGAAGCATTAACTGAAACGGTTGAAAGCCATAAAAGCGCAACCGGGAGACTCATAAAAAATAATCCCCATTTCCAAAGCCTGCTTGCTGACGTTCTGACAAAAAACAACAAAAATAATCCCGAAACAGCGTAAATAAACAGGATATCGCCAGCCCAGACAAAGACAGCATGAGCTACACCAATAATACCAAGTACTATTAACCGACGCAGAAACAGCCACTTCGGTGTATCGATTTTTTGCTTAGCTCTGTCATAAAAAATGACAAAACCAATACCGAATAATAAGGAAAACATGGTGTAGAATTTACCTTCGGCAAAAACAAAAAGGCTCCAGGCTATCGCGTAATCAATACCACTTTCGTTACCTTCAACGCCTAATGAAGTCGTTGTTAGAGGGCTTTGAAAAAACGCCATGTTCATCAGCAAGATGCCCAGCAAAGAGAAGCCTCTGAGAATGTCGAGTAGTTCAATGCGCTGACTGGAATTTATAGAACACGCTGTCATATTTCTCTGGTCGGTTACCGTCATCAAAACTAGCTTACTCGAAATTCCTGAGGTAGCATACCCTCATGCTATGTACCTTATGCTCCTCGGCCTCAGAACCCTTCTGTGAAGATAAAAAACGCCAGTACTTCCGGTGCACTGTCTGCGACATGATTTTTGCAGACCCGCAGGCTCACTTGCCGCAGGACGAAGAAAAAGCCATTTACGACTTTCATCAAAATGACTCTCACGACACCCGCTACCGGGAGTTCTTAAGCCAACTTTCAATTCCTTTATTAGAAAAGCTATCAACTGGCATGACTGGTCTTGATTTTGGCTCCGGGCCGGGGCCTACACTTAGTTTGATGCTTGAGGAGCACGGCATGAAGATGTCTATTTACGACATCTTCTACGCGCCGGACAGCGGACAGTTGAGCCGTCAGTATGACTTTGTCACCTGCAGCGAAGTTGTTGAGCACTTTAATGAGCCGGGCAAGACATGGCCACAGTTAATAAGCTTAGTAAAACCTCAAGGGTACATAGGCGTGATGACCTGGATGTTTACAAAGAAAACAGCTGAGCAATTTAACCAGTGGAGCTACAAAGGTGACTCGACCCATGTCAGCTTTTACACGCCTGAAACCATGCAGTGGATAGCACAACATTTTCAACTGAAACTTGAAATTATCAGCGAACAGGCCATTTTATTTAGAAGGGACTAACAACGGAGGGCGACTATGAACTACGAATGCGTACACGCGGACATTAGCCAGCAAACCGATATTGATGCCGTAGTTAACGCCGCTAATGCAGAGCTCAAACCCGGTGGTGGCGTTGCCGGTGCGATTCACCGGGCAGCGGGCCCTGAACTGGAAAAAGCAACTCGCTCACTGGCTCCCATTGAACCCGGTGAAGCCGTCATCACCGACGGGTTCAATCTTCCTAATCGCTACATTATCCATTGCCTGGGGCCCGTTTATGGCGTCGACACACCCTCAGATAAGCTGCTGGCAAATTGCTATCGTAATGCACTGGATTTAACCGATAAGCATCAAATAGAGTCTATTGCTTTCCCGGCGCTGTCAGCCGGAGCCTTCGGTTACCCTTTTGAGGCAGCAACTAAAGTGGCTCTGGACACAATTAGGCAGCACGTTGAAAAGCTGAGCCATCTGAAGCTTGTGCGCTTTGTGCTATTCAGTGACGAAGAGTTTGCCCATTATCAACGTGCGCTGAGAAAGTAGTCATTATTTGAAAATCACACCGGCATCTTTGAGCTCTTACCGCTCAGTATCTGTCATAGCTTCCCTCTATTTGGTGCCTTTGTCATAGAGTCTAGACAAGATAAACGGGTTTATGTAGTTACTAATCAGGATTGTCTAAGCGGGCTACTTCGGCGTACCAAACATAATTTTGTCGGCGTTGTTAGCTAAAGCAATGATCATAGTCACAGCCCAGGTTCCCAATATCCACCAAAAGGTCGGCCAGGACATCCAGGTAAGATCAAGAAACAGTAAATCGAAAATCCAGACAATAAATGCCGCAAATAAGATAGAAGGCAAAAATACGACGAAAAGAACACAAAGGGCTAAAGGTATGGTGCCCAGGGTTTTCATCCAGTTTAATAAAGAGGACATAATGGCTTTTGTTTAATGAGAGTGGGTTGAAAACTACATTGAGTTGGGGGAGATATCAACTCATCACGCATTTTTTCTGAACCAATCTATACTTCGCTTCGTCTCTCTACTGAGTTACAGGCAATAAAACAATGACTAATAAGGCATCAACTCATGAAGATAGAGCAAGTAGAGGTATTCGTTCTACATGGGTGAATTGTCGATTAACGAAACAGCGTTAGTACTCTCTATAGCGCACGAGAAGAATTGCGTCATAGATACTTAAACGAGGGTGATAAGCCATGAGCACAAACAAAGAAGTTAACGAACAAATAGAAAAAGATCTGTCCGCGCAAGCACAGGAACTGGATAAGTTAATGGGCACTGGCGAAGGCCTTACCGGCTACTTAAAGCAAGGGTTTAAGTACGACATAGGCTGGGTTGTGAAGGTTGCTTATGGGCTAGGCGCTATATTTACGGTATTACTATTGTTTTGCGGGTATCAGTTTTTTACAGCAACACCGGACAACGAATTGTTCTGGGGCGTGCTTCTCATATTAAGTTTTAACGCTCAGGTTGCTACAAAGCTATGGATTTACATGCAAACAAACCGTAACCATACCGCACGTGAGATACGCTTACTTGAGTTACGTTTGAAATCTGCAAGTAAGTAACGGGTAATAAGCGGGGTGGCTAACCACCACCCCATAATAGGTTACTTTTTAAAGTCCTGACTGGCGGCTTTTATTGCCGTTGCCAGCGACTGAGTTGCTGATTCAAGGCCGGTACTAATGTCAGACCATGCGTCCTCGCTGGACTTTTTCAAACCTTCCAACTTATCTTCGGCCTTGTCTTTCAGCGCTTCAAGCTCGTTAATCTTCTCTTCATACTTGATTTGAGAGTCAGCCTCCGACTGTTTCGCTTTGGCCTTCAGACGATCAATCTCAGCTTTCATCTCTTCAATTTTCGCTTCGTGCTTCTTTTCAAATGCTTCTTTATTGTCCATTTCCACCTCCAGGTCTTCCTTTTTAGTCACTTGCTTACTAATGGGTATGGTTTAAAAAGCCAAAACGATCAAAGTCCTCTGTGTTCTAGAGCAATGTATGAACGATATTGCTTACATTCCTGACGGCCGCTTATTTCTTCCGGGAATGCTCGCGCCAGATCCGAAAGCGCGTCACTATGTACCAGGCAAGACCACCGATAAACATGATAAGAGGAACAATATTAACTTCTTCGCTCTGCTGGTAATCGTCAGAAGTTAGGAAAAACCAGAGCACACCAACAATCAGAATAACGATTGCCAGTACCCCTTGTACCTGCAGGCTTTTCGATGTGTTTTCAGTGGTAATTTTGCTTTCTCCAGGCTGATCGCTTTCACCCGGTTGCTCTTTTTGTTCTGATTTTTCGGGCTTCACGTAGCCACAAGCCGGACAGCTGTATTTATTATCCAGAACCTCATCTTCACACTTTGGACATTTCTCAAATGCCATTGAAGCACCTCTCTGTTTTCTTGCGGAATATTCACTCTTCAGTGTAGTCAAAAGACGAGAAAACAGCGGTACTATCTCGCATCGCTGTTCGCCCCCTGACCAAAACCTGTTGCTGATAATTTTTCAGATAAAGACACCCTCCTGCGGGTGAACATTGTTTAATTTCAATCGGCTGATGTGCGTAACTCTTTGGGTATTGGTTTCTGAGGTAAGCGGCAGCCTGCACACAGGCCGAGCCTGTAGCTGCATCTTCAGCCTCTCCGTACTGCGGCGCAAAGTAACGCAGTTGTACCGCACCTGACAGCAACCGGTAAATGACAATTAGAGCTCGCCGGCTAAACTGGCATAATGCACCGCTATTTACACTCAATTGTGTCAACGGCTGGCTAAGTTCCAGCAACACATAATCGTTACGACCACCACAGTAGCAGCCATTAATAACTGGCTGACTTATAAGTCGTCGCCAAAACCTAAAGTTACGCAACGGTCTCTGCGTTAAAGGTTTATCAAGGTAGTAAGCCGATTTATGGTCAAACCCTAGCTGTATTTCACCTGAGGGCGTCAATAAAAGCTCGTTGGTGGGTTTCGTCTTTAGTTTCTCGTTTATGTACGCAGCAACCGCGAGGTTACCCGACCCACAGCGACGTACCTGTCTGCCATAATTTAAAAACTGAGCCTGAAACGCTCCCGAGCCGCCACTCATCAGAATTAGATTTGGAACTCTTTGATATTGCGAAGGCGTTTCGGACCAGGCGGGTGCCGGGCGATAAGCTATATGATGCTGATTGCCCAACGCCTGCGGACCATAAAAGACATCGACAGTACAAAGTTTTGGCATAGCAGACACCGATTAGTCCCGAACTTTGTCAGCATTGTGTAATAGCATAATCGCGAAGATTCCGTCAGGCGCCAGCCATATCTTTTCGCGCTTCCAGCCTGCCGAGCTTGCTAACCGGTCAAACTCTTCGGGGTAATATTTATAGGAGTTTTCGGTGTGAATGGTTTCACCCTCCTTAAACTGGAAGCTTTCACCGGCAACTTCAACCTCCTGCCGGATACAACTGCGCAAATGCATTTCTATACGGCCCAGTTCCTGATTATAAATGGCTAGGTGCTCAAACTGATCGGGATGAAAGTTAGCATCAAGTTCTCGGTTCATTCGGGTCAGAATATTCTTATTAAAACGTGCGGTAATGTCTTTGCTGTCGTTGTATGCACGCTCAAGCATTTGCTCGTCTTTTTTGGTGTCTACTCCCATCAGCATATAGCTTTCTTTACCAAGGGTTGTGCGAGCGCTACGCAGAAACTCGCAGGCCTCTTCAGGCTCAAAGTTGCCTATGGTAGAGCCTGGAAAAAAGCCCATTGAAGTCGCCTGAGAAAGCGCCAGCTCTATTGGTTGGGTAAAATCCCCTTGAGCAACTTTAATCTGTAATTTGGGGAAGGAATCGGCAAGGTCGGCTGAGGCGTTTTTGAGGTGTTCACCCGAAATATCAATCGCGACAAACTCCGTTATCACAGGTAACTTTTTTAGCAATGGTTTTACTTTATGCAGCGACCCCGCCCCAAACTCAACCAGTTGAATGTTATCGAGAGACTTTCCCGAAAAGTACTGTTTTAATTCCCCGGCAACGTCGGGCAACATTCCGAGCTCAGTACGGTAGGGGTAGTATTCATCCAACTGACAAATTTGGTCAAAATACTCTGACCCCTTTGCGTCATAGAAATACTTGGGTGGTAGCGTTTTTTGAGGCAAGCGTAGCCCCGCCAGAACATCCTGCAAAAACCCATGGTTCATAAAACATCCCGATTTTTGATTTTATTTGGCCAGACGCAGACTGCTAAATTGCCAACGCTGATGCGCATAAAAAAAGTTCCGGTAGGTTGAGCGTATTTGTTGCTCGGCAGTAGCGCATGACCCACCACGCAAAACCCACTGGTTAGCCATGAACTTCCCGTTGTACTCAGCCAGCGCCCCTTCCGGCGTTTTGAATCCCGGATAAGGAATAAACGGACTTTGCGTCCACTCCCAGGCATCGCCGAACATTTGCTTGAGGCCTTTATTATCGGCGACTACCGGCTGCGGCAATAACTGGTTTTGCTCCAGAAAGTTACCGCAACACTCAACCGACTGAGCCGCATACTCCCATTCAAACTCTGTTGGTAAACGGCAACCGCACCAGCGTGCAAAAGCGTCTGCTTCGTAATAGCTAATATGGCAAACCGGAGCATTTAGATCTAAAGGCACACGGTTACGGCCCGTCACAGTAAACCACTGCTCACCTTCACGATGCCAGTATAAAGGCGCTTGCCAACCTTCCTGTTGCGCTGTTGCCCAGCCGTCCGAAAGCCAGAGTTTTGGCCGCTTATAGCCGTCGTCAGCCATAAACTCTAACCATTCTGCGTTAGTCACCAAGCGCTCACACAAGCTGAATTCCGGCACAAAAACCTGGTGCCGGGGTTGTTCGCAGTCGTAGGCAAAGGATGACTCCGCATCGGTACCGATAAAAGATAAGCCACCTTTAAAATGCATAAACTCAGGACTTTTTGTGCTAACGGAGCCCGGGGAAGATTCTACCGCATAGGTATCCGGCCCCAGAGCATACGGATTAAGTGACAACGCATGTTTAATATCGGTTTGTATCAGTTCCTGATGCTGCATCTCGTGGTGCAAGCCAATGGTAACCGCCGCCTCAATTTCAGCGGAGTATGACTCCAGTAACACCTTCATGGCGTCATCAACATGCTTCCGATAATTCACCACTTCTTCTAACGGCGGCCGTGACAATAAGCCCCGTTGCGGCCGCGGATGGCGCTCGCCTACCGTTTCATAATAAGAATTGAATAAGTATTGATAGGCATTGTTGTACGTTCGATAACCCGCTAAATGCGGTTGCAGTAAAAAGGTTTCAAAAAACCAGGTGGTATGCGCGAGATGCCATTTCGCCGGGCTGGCATCGGGCATCGATTGCAGCATCATATCTTCTGCACTTAAGGCTTCCGTCAACCTCATTGTTTGCGCACGCACCCGCTCATACTCCGCTATTAACTTGTCTTTCGGCAAACTCTCATTGTCGAAAGGCTGCGCAATACTCGGCATTAGTCTGGCCTCCTGTACTTCAAATAGGTTCGATAGGTGTCGACCTCTGTGCTATGAATTTCAGTATGGCACTTTTGATTTCGGTTGCCAGTACGACTTGAATTGATAGGGCGCAGTCGAACTAGAGCAGTTTCTTACTCCTATCGAATCAGCATCGGGTGAGCTCAAAAGTTGGTTAATGTACGCAATTAGCTAGCAAGTTATAACTTTGTTAATATCATTTGAATTACGAATAATTATAATGAGAGCCCAATATGCAAACACTTCGCCCCCTTTTTATCGCTTTATTAAGTGCTGCATTATTGCAGGCCTGCTTCCCAACGAATCAAAACACCAACATGGATAGCACATCATCACACAGCCTGACTCTCTCTGAAGCAAATAAGCTAGTGGAGTTACCTCTGCACTGCGTCGAAACACCTTACCCATACAAAACCGGAGCGGTACTGGGCAGTGCTGACGATTTAAAAGAGCCTTCCGTTCTTCATCCCGTTTTTTACGGCTGTTTTGACTGGCACAGTGCCGTTCATGGCTACTGGTCTATGGTCACTCTGTTACAGCAGTACCCCGATCTGGAACAGGCTGACGAGGTAAGAACCGTTCTTAAACGCAACTTAACTGCAGAAAACGTGGCACGTGAAGTGGATTTTTTCAGCAAAGACATTAATGACTCGTTTGAGCGCACTTATGGTTGGGCCTGGTTGTTAAAACTGTCTGACGAGCTTCACTCATGGGAAGATCCTATGGCCAAAGAACTGGCCGCTAACTTACAACCATTAGCCGATTTAATCATTGAACGCTATATCAACTTCTTACCCCGGCTGGTCTACCCAGTGCGAGTGGGCGAGCATACCAACACAGCCTTTGGCTTAAGTTTCGCCTATGACTATGCTGTTAATCGTGAACACACTGAGTTGCAGCAATTAATCGCTCAGCGCGCTAAAGATTATTTTTCAGAAGATAAAAAATGTCCAATAGCCTGGGAGCCAAGTGGCTACGACTTTCTGTCACCCTGTCTGGAAGAAATAGGCTTAATGCAACGCGTCCTGCCAAAACAGCAGTTTTTAACCTGGTTAGATGATTTTATGCCACAACTCGCTGATCCGGGCTACAGCCTGGCAGTCGGTAAAGTCAGCGACAGAACCGACGGCAAACTGGTGCATCTGGACGGTTTAAACTTCAGCCGCGCCTGGAACCTGTATGCGCTGGCTAACCAATACCCACAGTATGAGCATTTACGCGAAGTTGCCGATAAACATATGGCGCAATCCTACCCGAACCTAATTGGAGATAGCTACGAAGGTGGTCACTGGCTGGGCAGCTTTGCTATTCAGGCGTTGAATCAGGCGCAGCAGTAGTTGTCAGAAAAATCCTTGGCTGCAACCAACCTAGCCGCGCAATAAAGCGCGGCTGCTTGTCTGTCTCACCCCATCAACTGCGGATCAACCGGCGTGCATCGCGGACAATTTCATAGGTTGCGATTAATGCAGCTGCCACCAGAACTGTCTGAGCACTTCGTTCGATAATGGCTATGCCCAGTTCTTCCCTCAAAACTTCGACATTAATTTGTAACACAGGCGATAACATCAGCAACCCTACCGAAACCAGCAAGAACGCAGCACTAACGGCAATGTTAAGCATCAACATATTGCGGGTCCATAGCCTTGTCCGTAACTGCCACAAACTATGTGCCATAGCAATTGCAATAACCGGCGTAAACCAGCGTAAAATAGTCAGCGCTTGCTCAGTAAAAATACTCTGCGTACCACTGTCGGGTTGCCATAACGGATACCAAATCAACATCACTAAAAATAGTAATGTGGCAAGATCGGAAAATATATTCTGTAAACTAATATGCTGCCAACTTTTACCTGCGGCCGGGAGCTTCTCAGGGCTCCATTTGCAGGTGCCTGCAACCTCTGCAGTTTCCTTCGTCCGAGAGCGGCTCATAACTGCAAAACCAATGGTAATTGTCGTAAACGCAAAGTAACCACTGGCCAGAAAATCGATTGCTATGCCCTTCATGAATAGCAGCAAGCTCATTTCAGCACCACCAAGCCAGCGGCCCGTAATTTCAACGGTTGAAATCACAAACAACACGCCGAGCACCATATACAGCGTGTGCAAATACAAAGGCATAAGCTCCGCGGTTACCAGTGGCGTGGGTGGACAAAACTGAAGCGCCACCTTGCGCGGATGCCCCATCGCTTTTAACAGTCCTGCTACCTCAGCGTCAGACACACTCCCTTGCTGCGATTCTAATGCGTCTATCTGATCAAGAATATTCGCCTTTAACTCGCGGCTAATATCATCGCGTTTCTTTTCTGGCAGCTCTCGCTGAACAGCGGCAATATAACGTTCTACCATATCCATTAGTGTTGCTCCTCATTGGTGTTCCGCAACAGTAGGGGGCCAATCGCGCTGTTGAGCGAGGTCCACTCCTGGGTTAATTGTTCTAATAGCTCTACACCCAGCGTTGATAACTGGTAATAACGTCGTTCACGCCCTTCTCCCTGCTTCCATTCACTATCGAGCAACCCTTGATCGGCCAGTCTTCTAATAAGTGGGTATAACGTACCTTCATCAATATCTACGCCGGCACCTTGCAGTTGCTTACGTAACGAATAGCCATAATGAGGCTCACGCAGAGAAGCGAGTACCGCTAAAACCAAAACGCCACGGCGCAGTTCTAGCTTGAGTTTATCGAGTGGTGCAGTAGCCATAGTGAGTCCTTATCTATACTGTATTACGCACACTGTGTGAAACACAGTAAAATGGATACTAGGTGACATACAGTAACAATGCAAATAATAATGTCACTCGGGATATAGTCAGTGCTTGATGCAAGCATTCGTATCTAGCAGCGTGATTAAAAAAAAGAGCAAGCTTCGGGTCGTTGTCGGATAAACTGTTTTTTATGATGGTGGTATCTCAATTAATCGCTTGTAAGGGTGATGGTTATGTCCGACTATATCCGTATTGAAAAAGCTATGGCCTATATGTCAGAGCATGTATCAAGCCAGCCCTCGCTGGAGGACGTTGCTGCCCATGTTCATCTCAGCCCCTTCCATTTTCATAGAATGTTTTGTAAATGGGCAGGCACCACACCGAAACGTTTCTTGCAGGCTTTAACGCTGGAACGAAGCAAGCGAATGCTGAAAAAAGAAGACTCTCTTATGGATGTTTCTCTCAGCATGGGCTTAAGCGGAGGTTCACGACTGTATGACCACTTTGTGAAGCTAGAGGCCGTAACGCCAGGTGAACACAGGAACGGAGGCCATGGGGTTACTATCCAATACGGCGTAAATGAAACTCCTTTTGGTAAGATATTTGTCGCAATTACTCCACGAGGCGTATGCCGCATCGAGTTTTTGGGCTCCAGATCCGCTGATGAGATACTTGTAGATATAGGTAAAGACTGGCCTAAAGCTTCACTCGTGCAAAATAACAACGCCACGAACTATGTTGCTAACGTGCTGTTCAGCCGATTAAAAGACGGAGAGTCTAACCCCTTGTCATTGCACGTAATGGGCACCAATTTTCAAGTCGCTGTGTGGCGAGCTTTATTGAGAATACCACCGGGACAACTGGCCAGTTACTCCCAAATTGCCAATGCATTAGGTTACCCGAAAGCATCTCGGGCGGTTGGCAATGCTGTAGGCTCAAACCCTGTTGCCATGCTAATTCCGTGTCACCGTGTTATTCAGAAAAGCGGCGCTTTAGGCGGTTATCGCTGGGGCTCGACGAAGAAAGAGATGATTCAGGCATGGGAGTTTCTGCGCGAAGAACCGATAGAATTGTAATTAAGTGTACTTTCTGGCTTTGCTAAGCACTTTTAACAGTGACAATATAATTCAAACTAGAATGTTTATTCGCAAAATCAATAACAAGTGAAACCAATTTATGAACCAACTATTTCCAATGCGCTGATGAAAACCGCTATGGGTCTATGTACTTAAGTATATTTCTAACAGCGTTTCTGGCCGCCACAATACTACCCGCTCAGTCGGAGTTTGTGGTCGTCGGCGCTCAGCAGATGGGTTATGACGTCTGGGCAATATGGTGGCTGGCGTCAATTGGTAATACGCTGGGGTCTGTGGTTAATTACGTTTTAGGCCGCTTTTTGGTGCAGTATCAGGATCGCCGCTGGTTTCCGTTCAAACCAAAATCTCTCGCCCGTGGTCATCGCTGGTTTGAACGCTTCGGTAAGTGGTCGCTGTTGATGGCCTGGGCGCCATTCATTGGCGACCCTCTCACCTTTATAGCCGGTATGCTGCGGTTAACCTTCTGGCAGTTTTTAATTCTGGTTTTTATAAGTAAGTCTGGTCGCTACGCTATTTTGCTGGGCATTACCCAGTTGTTTTAATCCACGCCCAACCATAATTTGACTGCCTGTGATCTAACCACGAAACCTTTACGTTTTGAGGTTTCGGAACCAGAATTAATATTTACCAACACCTACTTAAGTGAGTTCTATATGAAAAAGTTTACTGGCTTACTGTTGGCTTTGTGCATCAATGGGTTAACCGTTCAAACTGCATTAGCCCAAGACGAAAAAACAGCGATGGTGCCTTTGCCATCACTCGATGACTTTTCCAAAGGCGAAGATGGCTGGAGTTTCGGTCTGGGTTTAGGTGTTGAGTATGAAACCGCCTACGAAGGTTCGGACGAATTTGGATTGGAAATTCAACCTGCTGGCGCCGTGCAATGGCGTAGCGGTGACAATATATTCTATTTTGCCGGTGAAGCAATCGGCTGGCGTGGCGTTCGCTCTGAAAACTGGCTGTTGGAGGCCACCATTGGTTTCGATGAAGGTCGCGAAGAGAGCGATTCAGACGACGGCCACCTGGACGGACTTGGTGATCAAGACGAAGGCGCAGAGTTCGTATTCCAGGCCCGTCGTGCCCTCGATGCCGATTGGCGCTACTGGCTGGTCAGTCGTATCGTAGCAAGTGATGAAGGCAACCTGGGTCTATTTGGCGTAGGCCGCCGCTTTGGTGACCAGCTCGACGGTACCGGCTCTGAAATTAATGTCGTTGCGACCTTTCACGACAGCGAATACGCCAACAAAGGCTTCGGTATTGACGCAGGCCAAGCTGCTGCATCGGGCTTACCGCAAACGTCAGTGAGTGGTGGATTACGCTCAGTTGGCATCGATTATAACTATCGCCATTACGTTAATGATAATTGGCAGATCTATGGCGAAGCGTTGTTTGAATATTACAGCAGTGAAGTTCGCGAAAGCCCCATTGCTCGTAGTAATTACGAAGCTGAAATAGGCGTCGGATTTATCTACATATTCTAAGGAAAGTGAGCTCTATAACAGGGCTCACTTCGTTGTAGCAAAACACCAACCCTGAGTCGCTATAGTTTAAATCGCGCATAAAGCGGGTTGTGATCAGACACTTTACTGGTATCGATCGCTAGTGTTTCTTGCAGTTTGAGATCCCTATAAAAGATGAAATCAAGAGGATGCTGTCGGTAAGTCTTAACATGATGTGGGTCGACCATAATTGCTTGCCGAAGACCCACACTGCGACAGAACCGCAGCAAGCTTAGCCGGCGCTGGCGACTCCACACGTTAAAATCACCGGCCACAATCAGCGGTCCTTTATGTTCTAGTATTTCTTCTTTGATAAGCTCTATTTCTTGTGAAAACTGGCGCGCACGAACAAAGTTAATCGCGTGGACATTGACGACCAGCAGTGAGCCGCCCTCTGCCAGCGAATGATGAGAGAGCATGTAACTTTTATGGGTTGCGAACATGCCTTCCCGCTTGCTGCTCAGTCGAGCCTGAGCTTCTTTAAACGCATAACCGCTTGCCGTGAGAACACCATACACAGAGCGCCGGGTTTGCATATTCGGCGCTACCGCATAAGACCAGCTCGGCAGCAGCCAATTATTTTTTGCACTCAGCTTCACCTCCTGGAGCAACAAAAACAAACTCGGATAGTCTGTTAAAACGCGTGCTAAGGTATTCTGAAAATCTGGCTTCTCGGTCAGTTTTTGCGTATTCCAACACAGCACGCCAAACTCTTCCCCATGATGAATAGGGTGTTTGTGAATAAACTGCTGAGGAAACAAAACTTTGGGTTTAAGCACACGCTCGCCTCGTTAATAACCAACCTTTATTACGTTATCTTGGCATCGATGGTTCTATACTGACATCCCTAAACTATTATGGGGTTAAAGCTCACCCTTTTTGCGACTGGGCTGCTAACGCCTTTCTTAATCAAACTTACAGGCAGTCGAATCCAAATTTAGTGGCCGAGTGAGAGCTTCCTTAAGTTTGTTATAAGCTATCCGGTGCCTTTCCTCACTCATTTTTTCAAGGTTATTCAGTTTCCAACGAACAGCTGGCAGCTCATCAACATTCGCAATTCCGAGTAATGACCAATCCGGTTTGCCTGACTTAAACGTCAAAAGAAACGACCTTTCCTCGTCAGTAAATGTCGCATGCATACGTTTTACAATTTCCTCACGCGCAGCCATAAGCTCCACCAGCGGGACATCAATGTCCGCCATCGACTTAAATTCCCCCTCATAAAGGGCAGCAATATCTTTGAAATTGGGTTGTAGTAATTCAGAAATAGGACGCGGGTGGCTGATCATATAAACAATTAACGCTTTACGAATATCATCAGTAAGTCCTTCATTATCCAAGAGTAGTTTGACATCAAACAAGTCCCTAGGGTGTTGCAGATCGAGCGCGGCGCAAAACAGTCATGAGCCGCAACAAATGGTAGCACCTGCATAAGCAGCTGAACCTGGCGATAATAAACGCTATTTCTATCCATGATAATTTACATCTCCTTGGGAACCGTAATTTGCCATTTACTTTCCAGGCGACCATTTACCGCGATAGCTCTTTTACCTGAGCCTAGATCGTAGTCTGTTGGCACTAAATGTTTAAACCAGGGCTGTTGATTGCGCTCGGCTAGCCAAAAGAATAACCGTTTCACTTTTACATTAAGGCAGTACGTTAGCAGCGTATCTAACTTCCGGGGTGATAAGTTATGCAACCCCTGAAGCAGAGCATCAGCATGCTCAAAACTGATATGTTTAGGCACCTCGTTGAGTACTTCCAGATAGGCTTTTTCAACACACGAATACGTTACTTCCGGCAGACCTTTTGACCATTCATAAGGACGGAGAACGCGCTGGTCGCGCATGAGTGATTCAGGCCACAATCGCTTCGTTCCATGCCATTCAAAACTAGCATCCACATCTACTTTGTTGATCCATGCTGGAAGCTTGTCGGGAGAGTATAAGTCAACTATAGGCTTACCACTTCTATTTACGTAATGGCTTACACCATGTAACGCTAGCGCACTTAGCCCTCCCATATGGACAGGGGACCTGACCATTCGCTGCAGTGAAGCCACAACACCCAGCCAAGTCGGAGGAGTTTCCTCTCGGTAATAAACTCCAGGAGCGGCTACAGCTAAGGCTCCTCGTCGGACGGAGTTGTCGATGTAGTGCAAACTCAACCCCTGCTCTTGTAGCCAACGTTTCGTTGCTACCATACTGAGAGGAAGTTTTTGCTTTAGCGTTCTAGCTGCTTCATGATTTAACATGTGATGCTCTTTGAAGTTTATAATACTATTAAAACACGTTGATTATTGACGTGTATAATACATTAGTCAAACCATTGAGTTTGCAAAAACACCTTAATACGTTAATTATTGACGTATTATTATATTTTTATAAACCTTTTCTTGGGCTTTACGCAAGCCATTGGTGGAAGTCATGCAGAAGTAGAGGCTTTAAATGCTCATTCAGGGGACCTAAGCGGCGTTACTGCATACGTTACTTTAGAACCTTGTTCTTTTGTCGGCCGGACTGCTGCTTGCGCAAGCACACTTCTCGCTTCGGGCATCAAGCATGTGGTTATCGCAATGCTTGACCCGGATATCAGAAATAATGGTAAAGGCGCTGAAATACTAAAAGCGGGCGGCGTAAGAGTTGAGGTTGGCCTTTGTGCCAAAATAGTGGCTGGATTTTTAACTCCTTATTTAGGAAAGTCGTAAACAGCTTAAGTGCCCTCAATTTGAGATCTGTAAAGTGGCGCACCCGGTAGGGGTCGAATCTATAACCTCTGCCTCAAGAGTCAAAGATGCGTCTTGGAAATTCACCGCGACCTCGCAAAATTAACGGGGATCTGTTAGCCAGCCTACTTTGCCAGGCTGGCTAAGCTGTAACCGACTAATCGTTACATGTGCCGCCATCTAATACATTACAACTGTCATCGCCTCGGTCACACGACGATGAATTGCCGCAATACTCTTGTGGTAGCATCTGAGGCTCTACAGCTCCTCCCCCGACAGAGCTGGTACCGACTTCCGTGTTTTCGAAAACGGGGCTCCCTTGGCTGCGTTGCATTGCAAAGCCGATACTGGTATTTAACAGATAGCTGGAGAACTTAGATTCAGAAACGGGCTTTTCATCATAATGAGTTTTGCCGACTGTCATCGCAACCAAATCTTTATTGGCTCGACCAAAAACGACTGCGGCTGTAGCAGCAGAGTTGCAATCCATTGCGCCTACGACGCTTCCTGAAAGAGGTTTAAATAGTTTATAAGAGCCGTCATGTTTGACTTTATAAGTATCCATACGGAAGCCCTCGGCAGAGCTGTCATCTTTGACAAGTATGCTATACCCAGTGACTTTATCTACGACCCCATTATTAAAGCCTTCGCCATAGATATGAATTGCCTGAACGTCATGGTTAGTATCAATGGTAGAGTCAGTGACCTGTTGAGTAAGCTTCATTAAATCGGTCTCTTCAGCAAATACAATTGCCGTATCCACTTTATTAATACCGTAGCTCTCAACGCTCTTCAGAATTGGCTCTCCGAGCCAGTGGCCCAAAACTGCGCGCTCTGCGTCTAGGTGGTAACCGTCAATATTAAAGATAGTATTGTCATCAGTATTGTTTTGATCATTTGCAGCAGTAGCAGTTGCTGAGAAAAGTGAAACCAACATTGTTGAGAGAAACAAACGTTTTGATAATTTCATATATTAGAAGTCCTTTCCGTATTCACCGCGCATATGCCTTTATTTCATCGGTCAACATCTGACGTCCCGATACGCGTTTCTATTTCTAAATGTTAGAAGCTTGAGAACCGCCGTCAGTTTCAGTTGCCATTAGCGTTAGAATATTCATATCAATAAACCTTTTGTCAACCAAGGGTTAAGTTCTATCGACGACTGGACTTTGCTGGACACGCTGTTGATTTTGTAAGTGATTACTATCAAGGAAAGTCTTGCAGAAATGGCGCACCCGATAGGAGTCGAACCTATGACCTCTGCCTCCGGAGGGCAGCGCTCTATCCAGCTGAGCTACGGGTGCACGTGCTTTGGAAAGCGAGGGCATTATAGGGATTAGCCCCCGCTATGTCCAGAGTTTGCGCCGCTATTGCTTTTCCAGTTTGAGGTTATGAAAGTCAAAGCTAAAGTCGGTAAAGTCAGCTACGGCTTCCATGGTTGCCGCTTCTACCTGATTACTCCGACTCACATCGAATTCGATAAAAGCATCGGCTTCTAACAAGGGTTCATCCCAGCGCACAATAAAGGTATTGCCGTTGTAATGCTCCAGCGAACCTTTCAGCATATCGGTATGGGTGAAATCTATGTGCAGAGCGTCGCTCTTCTCAGAAATAACGACATCGCCGTACCAGGCGTCGGTATAAGTTCCCGCATATTTCGATAACGCCAGCGACGGCTGCGGATCATCAACGGCTTCTACTTTAAAATCCGCTTTTTTCTGAATGAACTCATGATATTTCTTACTTTCCTTTGCGATCCAGTCCTGGTCCGGCACATCCAGAACGACTTCCAGAGACTCTTGCACTATTGCGGTCAACGCACCAAACGCCTGCTGATTACTCATAACAGTAATGGCGAATTCTTCCTCAGGAATAACGGTAGTAAAGGACAACATTCCCAGAATACCGCCACTGTGCGACACATGCTTAACGCCGTAATAGTCCTTCACAAACCAGCCAAGACCATAGCCACGAAAATATGTGCCTTGCTCTGCCGCATCAGCCGACACCGGCAGTGGCGTGGTCAGCTGCCACATATCGTGCAGCGACTTTTTCTTAAATAGACGTTTGTCGGTCGGTGTTTCGCCTTCATTCAGCAAAGTCAGTAACCAACGACTCATATCATCAACACTCGCTGCTGTTGCGCCAGCGGCAGAAAAGTCTTCCAAAAAGTCGAGCGGGAAACGGTGTAGTTCGCCGTCCATTTCAATGGTGCCTACCGCCACATTGTCGTAACTGGCATCAATGCGAGAAAAGCCAATGGTGCTTTCGTCCATTTGCATGGGCTCAAACAACGTTTGCTCAACGTACTGGTGGTACGGCACACCCGACACTTCGCTAATCACCTCACCTGCTGTCACAAACATTAGGTTGTTGTAGTCAAAGCGCTCCCGAAAACCATGCTCAATAGGCACATTCGCCAACCCGGCAATGACTTCGTTGGTGGTTTTGTCGGTGTTCGGCCAAATCATCAGATCGCCTGCGCCTAACCCGAGGCCAGAGCGGTGGCTCAGTAAATCACGAATGGTCAGCTCCCGAGTTATATAAGGGTTAGCCAGTTTAAAACCCGGCAAGTGCTCAATGACTTTATCGTCCCAGCCCACTTTCCCCTGCTCAACCAAGGTGGCCATAGCCGCAGCTGTGAATGCCTTGGTATGAGAGGCAATACCAAACAAAGTTGTGGGCGTAACGGGTTGCTGCGACTCAATATCCCGGACGCCGAAGCCCTCGGCTAAAACCACTTCTCCGTCTTTTACGGCAACAACCGCCAGGCCCGGAATGTTAAAAGCATCAAGAGACTGTTCGGCGGTCTGACGAATTTTCTGCTCCAGTGGAACGCCCTCTTTCTGCTCAACCTTTGCACTGTCAGAGCACGCCAATAACGCAACAGCAGCTGCGCTAACACACAAGATTTTAGATAGTGTTTTCATGATGGTATGACCTTTTTCTTGTTTTCTCTCAGACTACCACAACCTGTTTCGTTTTTACCGATATCAACTATAGCGGAAACTGAGTTAAGTTTTTATTGACACTAAAATGCGAATCGTTATCATTGGCGCCAAATTATTTAAATGATAAGGATTCTCATGTTTAAGAAGTCTCTTGCCCTTGCAATCCTCGCCGCAATTTCTGGTTCTGCGCTTGCACAACAAGCAAAAGTGGATGAAACCATCGAAATTAAAGCAACCCGTACCAGTATTCCACAAAGCGCTATTCCCGCTACCGTTTCGGTTATTGAGGGTGAAGAGTTGCGCCAGCAATTAAGTGTGGCCGAGTCCTTGTCAGATATTCTTGGAAACCTGATTCCCGCCTATTCCCCGTCTCGCCAAAAGCTAACAAGCTCAGGTGAAACCTTAAGAGGCCGTCAGCCGCTTTACCTAATTGATGGCGTACCTCAATCCAACCCTCTGCGTAACGGTTCGCGTGCCGCCTACACCATCGATCCTTTCATGATTGAGCGTGTAGAGGTGATTCACGGCGCCAGCGCTATTCAAGGTATGGGCGCTAGCGGTGGTATCATTAACATCGTCACAAAGAAAGCCGAAGAAGGAACCAGCCACGAGGTTAACGCTGGCTTTAGCGCACCGGATTCTGAAATTTCAGAAGGCTTAAGCTACCAAGCCGGATACCTTCTGCGCCATGGAAGCGGCAAATGGGACATTGTTTTCGGTGCTCAGTACCGTGACACCGGCATGTACGTTGATGGCAAAGGTCAGCTCATTGGTGTTGACGTTGCACAAGGCGACACCATGGACTCAAAAAGCTACGACTTATTCACAAAAGTCGGCTACGACATTGATAACGAACAACGCCTTGAGTTTATGCTCAACCGCTTTGATATGGCTGGTAACGGCGACTATTACTCAGTAAACGGCGATCGCTCGGCGAATGTACCGACCTTATCACTCGAAGGTCAGTATCCTGGCGATGCTCCTGAAAACGAAGTCACCACTTCAAGTCTGACATACAGCAACAGTGACTTTTTAATGGCAGACGTAAACTGGCAGCTATTCTTCCAGGACTTTTCCGCACTTTACGGTGGCGGTACCTATGCAACGTTTCAGGATCCTGTATACGGCGACGAAATTTTTGACCAGTCACGTAACGACTCTCGTAAATATGGTTCGCGCTTAACGCTAAACTGGAACAATGTTCAGCAGTCGCCTGTATCGGTTAGCGCAGGACTGGACTTTTTAGCTGACGAAACTTTCCAGGAGCTGGCTCAAACGGGTCGCAAATGGGTACCTGAGACTGAATTTGTAAACTGGGCTCCGTATGCGCAACTGCGCTATCAGGCAAACGGTCTGACTTTAAGCGGCGGTTTACGCTATGAATACGGAAAATTAAAAGCCGATGACTTCACTACTTTGGCATCTTACGGGTCTGTCTTCGTTGAAGGCGGTGAACCAAGCTTTAACGAGTTACTGGGTAATTTGGGCGCTGTTTATGCTCTGAACGACGAATGGCGTGTCTTCGCAAGTTATTCTGAAGGCTTCAGCATGCCCGACGTTGGCCGTGTGTTGCGCGGGATTTCAACACCTGACTTAAGCGTCAGCAGCTTCCTGGATCTACAACCGGTTATCGCTGACAACGAGGAAGTGGGTATTGAGTATCAGGGCAATGCATGGAATGCCTCACTGAGCTATTTCCGTTCAAGCTCTGATCTGGGCGCCCGCCTACAAGCCGATGCTGACGGTTTTTACAGTGTTCAGCGTGAAAAGACTGAAATTGACGGTATTGAGTTTAGTGCCGAGTACGCGCTATCCAATGACACCGCTCTAGGACTGAACTACGCTGACACCAATGGCGAGTATGACAGCAATGATGATGGTTCGGTCGATACTAAGCTAGGCGGCCGTAACATTGCACCGAAGCGCGCCAACCTGTTCTGGTCACAGCAGTGGACAGGCATGATAAGCAGCCGGGTACAATGGAATAAATTGTTCGATCGCGACATTTACACCGGCGAAGACGCCATCAACAACTTCGACGGCTACAACACCGTTGATGCCACCTTATTGGTTGAGACTCGCGATATGGGTCAGTTCTCGCTGGGTATTGAGAACTTATTCGATAAATACTACTTCACCTATTATGCGCAAACCGTTGGTGGTGATAACCGCAACTTCACCGGCCGTGGTCGCACTTTAAGCGTGACCTGGAATTACCAATGGTAAGCCATGTCGCTTAAGCGCAAGCTGCCGACATTAACGCAATGGCACCGATGGCTGGGCTTAACGCTCAGCCTTTGGCTTTTATTGATGGCAATAAGCGGTTCGCTGCTACTCTACAAAAATGACCTGCTGCAGCTTTTTTATCCACAGCTCAATTTAGCACAGCCCGTTGAAACGACAGACGCTGCCGCCGCTTTAGACCAGTTCGACAACGGCTACGCCCTCATGCCCACCACTGACCGCCCCTGGCTTGAAGTGGTTAATGCGGACAAAACACACTTTTACTATGACGCCAGCGGCAATCTGCTGCTTGAGCGAGAATATCTAGGGGATCTCATCAGTTGGCTTGTTGAGCTGCACCATCACTTGGCACTCAACGACCTGGGTAAGGACATTCTGGGAATTCTCGGCCTGTTAAGCTTAGTTCTTATCGGCACAGGCTTAATCCGCTGGTGGCCACGTAGAGGCAGTTTCCGGCGCGCTTTGTCAGTACGGTTTTTTAATCCGTTCACTAAGCGCGGTAGCCAAACCTTATGGCAGTTGCACCGGTTCATCGGAGCTGTACTTTTCCTTCCTGTCGCTATCGTGCTAATCACCGGTACCGCCATCATGTACGCCGCTCCGGTAAAATCTGCACTAATTTTGCTACTCCCGTTCACTCAGTCAATTGAAACGCCTGTACCGCCTTCTATAACTGCTGATAACTGGCAACAACGGCTAGAGCTGGCAAAACAAGCTCTCCCAACGGCGGAGGCTCGTTTGCTTTATCTGGAAGATCCGCGAATTAGAGCTAAGCACGCAAACGAATGGCACCCGAACGGCCGCAATTATATTGAGTTCTCTGAAACCGGAGCGGTGAGTCAGGTTATTGATGAGCGAGAAACCGCTCTCGGTAATCAAGTTTCGAATATGATTTACCCGACTCACGTGGCCTCGGTTGGCGGAGCTTTTTATTTGTTCATCGTGCTTTTATCGGGTTTGGCCTTAATCGCTTTGCCTGTCAGTGGGTTATGGTTTTATAGTAAACGCAGACAACTCAAGAAAACCTAATTCAAGGAAAACACTATGTCGTTAAAACAGGTCATGAGTGCTCTGGCTGTTTCTTCGGTTTTGTCGCTGCCTGCGTTGGCAAGTGACTACCTGGACACGTCCACGAGCTTTTCTGATGAAAACAAACACACCAAAACTCGCGTTATTTTTGTGCCGGAAGGTACGGCAGTTGAGCTACCAGAATGGTCAGGCTCTGATGTAAATGCCGTTAGTCGTGCTGCAGAGATTGAGGAATTTAAAGGCGAGGCGTCACAGTTAACCACGGTTATTGCCCCGGAAGGCACCAAAGCCAATCATCTGCTTCTGGCGGGCGTCGGTAACCCGGCTGAACTTTCCCGTTTTGAAGCGGAGAAGTTAGGCGCGTCTATTGCGGCTGCTTTAAAGCCTGAGCTAGAAAGCGTTGTTTTCGACACACGCCTAATCAGCAACCCGGGCATTGCCGCCGAACTGAGTTCGCACATGGCTCATGGCATCGATTTGCGCAACTATCGTTTTGACCGTTATCAGTCCGAGCCAAAAGAGCGTCCACAAACGGCTTACCATTGGTTAGTGAAAAGCCCTGACATGGCAGAGAAAAAATATCTGGCCTCGCGCGCCATTGCTGAAGGCGTGTTTGTTGCCCGCGACATTACCGCCCTGCCCGGCAGCGACGGATACCCTGAAGCCATTGTGAAGTTAGCTCAGGAAGCCATGAAAGACTTAAACATTGAGCTGACTATCGTCACGCCTGAGCAAGTCGACAAAATGGGTATGGGTTTATTAAAAAGCGTTAGCCAGGGCAGCCAACACGGCTCTTACCTGCTGGCTGCACACTATAAAGGCAGTAACGCTGATCCAATCGCATTGGTTGGTAAAGGCAATACCTTTGACACCGGTGGCTATAACTTAAAAACCAGTTCTTCGTCTATTTTGCGCATGCAAACCGACAAAGCTGGCGCTGGAGCCGTTATCGGCGCGGTTATGGCGCTGGCAGCACAAGAAGCACCGGTCAATGTGGTTGCTGTAGCACCGCTGTCGCACAACCTTATTTCTGGTTCAGCAACGTTACCGGGAGACGTGGTTAAAGCCGGTGACGGTACTTTGGTAGAAATTGCCAACACCGACGCCGAAGGCCGTCTGATTCTTGGCGACGGTAACTGGTATGCCAACGACAAGTTCAAACCTCGTGCCATTGCCAATATTGCGACCTTAACCGGTTCGAAAGTTGGTGCATTGGGTACCGGCTACGCAGCTTTATTTGCATCCGAGGACGACTTACGCTCAGCCATTATCGAGGCTGGCAATGTCACTGGTGAGAAAGTCTGGGAACTGCCATTAGAAGGCTATGACGGTATTATCGACAGTCCGCTGGCCGATATTCGTAACATTGGCTCTCCGGGCACACAGGCCGGTGCAGCGTTTCTTAAGCACTTTGCCGGTGACACGCCTTGGATCCATATCGATATGGCCGCTGACGCGATGGTCAGTTCAGATACCGGTATTCATCCGGCAGGGCCAACCGGCTTTGGTGTGCGCTTGTTAACTAAGTGGGTTCATCAGTTAGAACAATAAGCAACGCCATGCTTCTCATTAAAGGCACCCGCCAATGGGTGCCTTTATCTCTGGCTACTGCGCATAAGCAGCGCGAATTTCCTCAACTTTCTTATCAATAGCTTCACGGCTAAGCCATTGCCCACGCACCATAACCCCCAGGTTCTCACGCAAGGTGTCTGGATTCTCCAAAGGGTTATCCTTTAACAGAATAAAGTCAGCACGATGCCCGGCAGCAACTCGCCCAAAGGTGTCCTGCTCAGAAAAGTAGTCTCCTGCCGCTACCGTGGCGGAACGCAGAATATCAGCCATAGGTATACCCGCTTCTGACATCAGACGTATTTCGTGGTGTACCGAATAACCCGGAACACTGAACAACTGTGGCGCGTCGGTTCCAAAAATAATTTCCGCGCCGCCTTCGTGCAGAGCGTGTAATAGCTTTTGACGATTTTCCTGCTGCACTTGTGCTTGTTCCTGATTGAAGTAGCTGCTGGGGTTATTGTAGTAGTTTAGCCAGCCTTCCCGAACAGCCGTTGGTACCAACTGAATTTCCGGGTAGTCTTTCAGTTTGTCGGGATCAGCCGCACCTATCAGGGTTTTCCATAAGGCCTGGGTGGGGACTACCGCAACGTCGTGCTCCAGTGTCATAGCCACCAGCAAATCAAGTTCGTCCTGCGTTATTTCTCTGTTCATGGCATCAACGTAAGCCAGGTAACCATCCAGGTGATCAATGGTTCTCTGGCCTGCTTCCATGGCTCGTTTTAATCCGACCTCTGCCGGCACATGTCCGGCAAAGTCCATGTCCGCCTGTCGAGCCGTGCTTGCCATGGCCTCATATTCTTCAAGGGTTAACCCCGGATGCACTTTGAGTAAATCCCACCCTTCATCGCGTTGTGCAATAACCCGCTCCGTAACCTGTTCAACCGACTCTATGGTATTGCCACTGAAGCTGGGCCCGGCCAAATATAACGTTGGACCCAGGCGCTTACCCGATTCAATGTCTGATTTCAGCTGCAGCTGGTGCGGATAGCCCAGCATGCCACGCACCGTTGTTACGCCATTGGCAATGTACAAAAACAACATGTCGTCAGCGTAGCGTTTAGGGAAGTCACCAAAGTCTGTTGCCGGCGGCACATGACCGTGCATTTCTGCCATACCCGGTAAAACGTATTGCCCCTCAGCATCAATGATTTGCGTGTTGTCATCAAAAGCCGGAGCTTCAGCATTGGAGAACACACCGCTAATATAGCCGTTATTCACCACCAGTGTTTGTTGATCAATGACATTGGGCTCGCCTTTAAGCCAGTCAACAAGGGTGACGTTCTTAATGACGTAGTCTGCGCTGCGAGTCTCATTACTCTGAGGTTCGGCGTTGTTACAAGCCGATAAAAATAAGGCCGCAACCGCTGCGGCCAGAAGGTGAGTCAATTTCATGTTGGTTGCCTCCGGCGTAAAATCTGCCTTTAGCCTAGCGCAAGCTTACAATAAAGCCCAGCGGATAAGGCCGCCAACTAAAGTGACAGCCAGCACACCCAGACACCACAGTCCGACAAACCACAACCATTTTTTAAATACAGGCTTCATCAGTCGTGATATCCACTGTCTGAATCCACCTTGCCGCGGAACACCCAGTAGGTATAACCAGTGTAAGCGAAGATAATAGGCAGAAGTACCACAGCGCCAATAAGTAAAAACTTCAGGCTATTATCCGGCGCGGCTGCCTGCCACAAGGTAATGCTGCGCGGAACCAGGTAAGGGAAAATACTGACTGCAAACCCGGCAAAAGACAAAAGAAACAGTCCCAGGCCCCACAAATAGGGTCTGCCTTCCTGCTTTTTATGCAGCGAGCGCAGTAACCCAAGCGTAATGCCTACCAGCAGAATTGGTAGCACCCACAAGCCAACCGAGGCCGGATAAGTAAACCAACGTTCCGCAATAAATGGGTCTACATAGGGCAAATAAAGACTCACAAAAGCAATGCAGGCTACCAATAGAAGAGCGCTGTACCAGCCCGCCCTATAGCTTTGGCGTTGCAAGTCACCGTTTGTTTTCATCACCAGCCAGGTGGCACCCAGCATCATATAACCAATAACCACAGCAACACCGCAGAAAAAGCTAAACGGGGTTAACCAGTCAAACCAGCCGCCGGAATAGGCTCGGTCTGTTACCTGAATACCCTGTAGCATTGCGCCCAGCATAATGCCCTGACTCAAAGCCGCTATCAGCGAACCAACAATAAAGGATAAGTCCCAGATACCTTTTGCTCGTTTGGTTTTAAAACGATACTCAAAAGCCACGCCGCGGAAAATCAGCCCCAGCAGCATAGCAATAACCGGCATATAAAGTGCCGGCATGAGCACCGAATAGGCCAGCGGGAACACCGCCAGCAAACCACCACCGCCCAGTACCAGCCAGGTCTCATTTCCGTCCCAGACGGGCGCCACGGTGTTCATCATTACATCGCGGTCTTCTTCCTTTTTAAACCAGGGGAAAAGCAATGCAATTCCCAGGTCAAAGCCGTCCAGCGCAACATAAGCAAATACGGCGACCGAAATTAATATTGCCCAAATCAGTGCGTAATCCATAGCTTAGGCCTCCTCATCGTAAATGCGCTCAGCCGCCATTGTCGGCTTATGTTTGGCATAGTCGGGAATCGTCACTTTTTCAGGATCCGCTGCCATTTTTCGCAGAATATAAAACGTACCGGCACCAAAAACGAGGAAGTAAACCACAATAAAGGCTATCAGACTGCCTGCGACACCGGCTTTATCAATAGGAGACGCCGCATCGGCGGTTCGTAGCAAGCCCTGAATAACCCAGGGCTGACGCCCCACTTCGGTGACTATCCAGCCGGCAATTACAGCTACAAAACCCATGGGGCCCATAAACAAACTAAAGCGCAGTAGCAGGCTGTTATCATAAAGCTTGCCTCGTAACCGTTGTAAACCGGACCATAACCCCGCCAGTACCATCAATAGCCCTATTCCGACCATGATTCGGAATGACCAAAATACGGTTGCCACTGGTGGCCAGTCTTCGCGCGGAAACTGATCCAGCCCGGTCACTTCGGCATTAATGTCATGCTTCAGAATAAGACTGGCAAGCCCCGGTACCTTCAACGCGTAGTCGACTTCCGCCGTTTCTTCGTTGGGCAATCCGAATAAATACAGTGGCGCCCGGGCTTCGGTGTCAAAGTGCCCTTCCATTGCAGCTACTTTTGCAGGTTGATATTCCTGAGTATTCAGCCCATGGAAGTCGCCGACCAGCACCTGCAATGGCGCAACAATTAACGCCATCCACATAGCCATGGAAAACATTTTGCGTGCCGCGGCGTTAGTTTTGTCTTTTAACAAGTGCCAGGCACCGACTGCACCCACCACAAAAGCCACTGTCAGGTAAGCCGCTAACAACATATGCGCCAGTCGATAGGGAAAAGAAGGGTTAAATACCACTTCAAACCAATCGGTCACCACAAACTGACCAACGTCATTCATGGCGTAGCCTGCCGGGGTCTGCATCCAGCTGTTTACCGATAGTATCCAGAAAGCGGAAATGGCTGTACCGACTGCAACCATCAAGGTAGCAAAGAAGTGCAGCTTTTCACCCACTTTGTTCATACCAAACAGCATGACACCAAGGAACCCGGCCTCAAGGAAGAAGGCAGTCAGTACTTCGTAACCCATTAACGGTCCGATAACCGGCCCTGCTTTGTCCGAGAATACCGACCAGTTAGTACCAAACTGGTAACTCATCACAATGCCCGACACCACGCCCATACCAAAAGCAACGGCAAATATTTTGACCCAGTAACGGAATAGTTTCTGATAAACCGGATTTCGTGTTTTTAAGAAAAGGCCTTCCAGTACCGCCAGATAGCTGGCCACACCGATGGTGAACGCAGGAAAAATAATGTGGAACGCTATCGTAAAAGCGAACTGAAAGCGCGCCAGAAACAATGCGTCAAAACTTTCGAACATAGCAAACACCCTTAACTGAGGTTTGTCTTAAGTATACGCCTTTGTTGACAAAGATCAGGGTCAAAGATGTAAAGCTTGTAGGATAAATACTAATAATTGCCATACTTTTTGTATGGCTAATACTCAGAAGTTGAACCTGTTAAACAACGACCCGCGGAACACGTCCGCTGACGCCGGTCAGTAAATGCCAGGAAATAGTATCTGCGCAGGCCGCAACCTGTCGCACATCAACGTTCGGTCCCCAAAGCTCAACATCATCACCCAACTGCACACCCTCAATGCCCGTGACATCTATCGTCAACATGTCCATAGAGACTCGCCCGGCTAAAGTGACACGTTTGCCTCGGATCATTGCTGGTGTGCCATTTTTCGCCTGTCGCGGATAACCGTCCGCATAGCCCATAGCCACCGTTGCAATGACAGTTGGTCGCTCAGCACTCCAGGCGCTGCCATAGCCGACCGACTCACCCTTTTCTAGCTGATGCAATGCAATGACCGGGGCGACCAGCCGCATCGAGGGTTTAAGCTCCGGCTGTACTTCGGTCACATTCGAGGGGTTTACACCGTAAAGCAATAAACCTGCACGGGCCCAGTCATTTTCCTGAAGTGACCACTTTGTATCAGGGTTCAGTAAGCCGGCCGAATTGTGGAGACTACGGGCTTGAAAGCCTTTAAGTGTACCCGATAACTGACAGAACTGTTGTTTTTGCTCTGCATTCAGCCGATGGTTCGCATCAGCGTTAGCCAAGTGTGACATGAGCGTTACGCCAGCCACATTGTTACTGGCATTTAAGCGCTGCAATGCTTGCAGGGCTTGCTCTTCAGACCAGCCCAATCGGTGCATGCCGGTATCGACCTTTAACCACACCCACAATGGTTTACTTAAAGCTCCCGCCTCTATGTCTAGTAATTGCTGCTCGCAATGCACCACCGGGCTTAAGTTGTTTTCTGCACAAACCCTAAGTTCAGACGAGGAAAAGCAACCCTCTAAAATAACCAACGGCCCTTTGTATCCGCATTCCCGAACGGCTAGCGCTTCTTCCATGAACCCAGCAGCCATGCCGTCCACATGCGGTTCTAACGCCTTTACTGCGGGCTCAACACCATTCCCGTAGCCATCGGCTTTAACAACTCCCAGCAATTTCCCGCCAGCCATCGTCTTACGCACCCACTTAGCGTTATGCGCTATTGCAGCGGGCGATATTTCTGCGCGAGTTTGGCGGTAGTGCATGGGCTTTCCTTCTAAATTTTTTGACAACATTCGGAAAAGGTTTTCAGTTTACCGTATTTTCTGCCAACTTGAACGGAACTCTTTGCATCACCTCGTCAGCTTCAGTAACGTAAAGCTATACTTAAAAGGAGAACAACAATGTGGTTAAAACAATCCGTCATTGCCGGTAGCTTAATGCTACTTTTTACTTCCGCTCCAGCGTTATCAGACGATACATTTAAGGCTGAAGACATTTTCCAGCTCGAGTACGCCAACCAAGTCAGTATCTCTCCTGACGGTAAATACATTGCGTACATACGCAACAGCTTCGATGATATGAAAGACAATACTCGTCGCTCATTATGGCTGATTGATACCGAAACCGGTCAACATTTACCGATTTTTGATGATAAATACAACTACGGCAGTCTGGCCTGGTCAAACGACGGCACTCGTCTTGCCTTTGCGTCTAATCGCTCGGAAAAGAACCAAATTCATGTGCACTGGATTAAAGAACAGCGCACCGCTAAAGTCACTCACGTAAGCGAGAGTCCGGGCAGCATTAGTTGGTCTAACGACGATACTCAACTGGCATTTACCATGTCGGTTAAATCTGAACCTACGCCCTTTGCTAAAAGCGTAAAAAAGCCAGCTAAACCCAAAGGCGCGAAGTGGTCCAAGTCGCCTATTATTGTTGAAGAAGCTTATTATCAGCGCGACGGTAAAGGTGTTCTGGAACCGGCGCACACACAACTCTTCGTGGTTCCGGCTGAGGGTGGCAGTGCACGCCAGCTGACCGATGGTCCTTACCGACATGGCGGCCCACTGGCCTGGACAGAAGGCGACAGCCATATCGTATTTTCCGGCAACCGCTCGGAAGACTGGGCTTACCAGGTGAATGAAAGCGACCTTTACAGCGTCAGCCTGAGCTCAAAAGAAGTGGCGCAGGTCACTGACAAGCCCGGCCGCGAGTCGTCGCCGCAGTTCTCTCCTGACGGCGAGCGTCTGGCTTACTTACACAGCTCTAACGAGCCGGTGCCTTACCATAAGTCACAATTGTGGGTCATGGACTGGAGCGAACGCTCAGAGACAGAACTTCAAGCTGACTTTGACCGTTCTTTCAGCTCGCCACAGTGGACTGGCAATGAATCACTGGCGGTTTCATACGCCGACCAGGGCAAAACCGTTGTTGCTGATGTCACATTGAGCAATGAACTGACAAACCGAGTGGATGACGTTTCCGGTGTTTATGTCAGCCGCCCTTATACCATGGGCTCGTTTACGGCCTCAAAAAATGGCGCTATTGCCTACACCAAGGGGTCCGAATATCGCCCCGCCGATGTCGGTTATCAGCCACAAGATGGCGAAGCGGTTCAGTTTACTCAGCTTAATGAAGACCTGCTTGGTCACCGTGAGTTGGGTGAAGTTCACGAAATTCGCTATGAGTCGCGCTATGACGGCGAAGAGATTCATGGCTGGTACATTACTCCGCCAAACTACGATGAAAACAAAGAGTACCCGTTACTATTAGAAATACATGGCGGTCCTCACCTGTCTTACGGTCCGCATTTTGCCGCAGAACACCAGCGCTATGCAGCCGAAGGCTATGTGGTGCTTTATGTAAACCATCGCGGCAGTACTTCATACGGTAAAGACTTTGCCATGCTGCTGGACGGCAACTACTCGTCACCTTATGACTTTGCTGATCACATGACTGGCATTGATTTACTCATTGATAAAGGCATTGCCGACTCAGACAACCTGTTTATTGCCGGCGGTTCTGCAGGTGGCATCGCCACAGCCTATGCGGTAGGACTAACCAATCGCTTCAACGCTGCCGCCGCCACTAACCCGGTTATTAACTGGGTCAGCAAAGTACTGACGGCTGACAGCTCAATTGGTCAAATTACCAACCAATTCCCGGGGATGCCATGGGAAGAGCTAGAGCACTACTGGCAGCGCTCGCCACTGTCTATGGTCGGTGACGTCGAAACACCGGTCATGCTGTTCACCGGCGAGAAGGATCGTCGCACACCGATATCGGAAACCGAGCAGTTCTATCAGGCATTGAAACTGCAAAAAGTTGATACAGCTATGGTTCGTGTTCCGGGCGCTTTTCACGGAGTTACGGCTCGACCTTCCAACATGATTGCCAAAATTGAGCATGCACTGGCCTGGTTCGAGCAATATAAGAAATGAAGCTAGCCACTTTAGGCCCTGCCGGCACCTTTTCGGAGGTTGCCGCAGGACTTTACCAGCCGGAACAAAATCACGACATTCAGTTACTGGATAACCTGGTCAGCTGCCTGGCGTCGGTTGGACGAGAATGCGACGCTGCCGTTGTTCCTATTGAAAATTTGACCGAAGGCTTCGTCTCTCCGGTCGTCGACTACTTGGTGCAAAGGCCCTTACGCATTCAGGCGGAAATCCGTATTCCTGTTGGCTTCCAATGTCTCAGTAATAGTACGAAGCCTACCCAGATATGGGCACAGTTTGTCGCAGCAGGACAATGTAATTCGTACTTACACAAGCTCGGGCTGCCCATTATTCATACGGCCAGCAACGCCGCGTCGCTTCAAGCTCTGCTGGCGGCTGAAGAGGCGTCTGCAGCCATAGTTCCCCAACACATTAGTTACCCGGAGACGTTGCAGATATTGAGTAACAATATCGCTGACAACCCACGCAACGAAACACGCTTCGTGGTATTATCCGCAGCGTCTGAAGAGCCGGAATACAGAAAGGATGAACACTGGAAAAGCAGCTTGCTGCTCATTGATGACAACGACCATCCCGGCTTGCTGGTCGACAGTTTGCAGGTGTTTGCAAAGCAGCAAATTAACTTAACCTCCATAGTGTCGCGGCCGGCGGGTAGTCAGTTTGGTGACTATCATTTCTTTATCGACTTTGATGGCCACCGCAGCGAACCCGGTGTCGCTTCGGCTCTTGAAGAATTGGCCGCTATGAACAACATTCACTGGCTGGGTTCTTACCCTGCCGCAGAAATAGGAAAGCAGTAATGTCTCTGGAAGTCATAAAACACGAGCCGGCAGGCACAGCCGACGCCGTTATCATTTGGTTACATGGCCTGGGAGCCTCGGGCAATGACTTTGTCCCTATGACCGAACACTTAAAATTTGCCAACGCGCAGGTTCGCTTTTTGTTTCCTCACGCACCACAAATGCCGGTCACCATAAACCAGGGTATGGTCATGCCTGCCTGGTACGACATTACCGACATGAGCATCGACCGCCAGATAGACAGCGAACAATTGCGCGAGTCAGCGGCCAAAGTGCATGCCATGATAGACGAGCAAATTGCTCAGGGCATCGACAGTAAACGCATTATTATTGCCGGGTTCTCACAAGGCGGCGCCGTGGGTTATGAAGCCGCTTTAACCTACCCGAAACCGCTGGCGGGTTTAATGGCGCATTCTACGTACTTTGCTACAGCCGACGACATTCAGGTTAATGAAGCCAATGCACAACTGCCCATTTTGGTTCAACACGGTACTCAGGACCCTGTGGTTCCGGAAGTTCTTGGCCAGAAAGCTTGTGCAATTTTGAAAGAGAAAGGGTTTTCAGTGACGTATCAAACCTACCCAATGCCGCACTCGCTGTGCTTAGAGCAGGTTCAGGATATGCAGAAATGGCTGGATGAGCGGTTTTAACCGCTCATCTAAGCAGGTATTAACTCGCTAACAGTTGCAGTTTATCCGCCCATGTCGAGGCTAAATTCTCGCCCCGCTCAAACGAGTCGATCATAATATTCACATGGCCCACTTTACGACCGGGTCGCGCATCCTTGCCATACCAATGACATTCAGCGGCCGCCGCTTCCCATAAAGCTTCCGGAATACCCGCAACGCCAATTACGTTCACCATTAAGGTGGGGGCTATCAGTAAGTCGGGCAGCGGTAAACCGGTAATAGCGCGAATGTGCAGGTTGAACTGGTCACAATTAGCGCCACTCATCGTCCAGTGCCCGGAGTTGTGAACCCGCGGAGCCACTTCGTTCACCAGCAAATGTTGGTTATCGCCTTCACCAACGACAAAGAACTCAATCGCTAATACACCCACGTAATCCAGCGCGTCGGTCAGCTTCTTATGATGCTCTTTGGCTAAAGCTTCAAGCGCTTTAGAAAAATGCTCTGCGCCAGCCAGACTGTAAGACAGAATACCCTGAGTATGGACGTTTAATGTCAGCGGGAAACAGCGCTGCTCTCCCTTGTGTGAGCGAGCTCCCACAACAGAAACCTCGTCGGTAAAGTTAATCATGTCTTCAACAATACCCGGGCGTTGCCCTGCCTCTTCAGCGACAGCGGCGATGTCATCACCCGGCTTCCAGCGCCACTGGCCCTTGCCGTCGTAGCCGCCTTTCGCCGACTTAATGACAACCGCATGGTCACAGCTTTCTAAAATGGCCGTCAGTTCATCCACATTCTCATAGGCTTTCCAGGCGGAAGTGGGAATATCGAGTTCATCACAAAGCGCTTTTTGCGTACGACGATCAACTAAGCCGTTGAAACGCTCTGCTTTTAATAAGAACTTATCGGCCGTTTTAGCAACCAGCTCTTCGCCTAAATGCTCGTGCTCCCAGGTGGTTACATCTGCCCAGTCATTCGCCTCGGCTAACGTCATTGCCAAAGGTTGTTGGCTACCTAAAGCCATCACCTTATCCAGTCGGTCACTGTATAAGACACATTCATGCCCCTGCTGAATAACGGCTTTACCCAGCATTTGACCTAACTGCCCGTTGCCAAGGATCAAAATTTTCATTTTGGCAGCTCCAAATCTGAGTTCGCCATCACTTTCTCTTTCTGCGCTTTGCGGAATTCGTGTACGCGTTTACGCACTTCGCTGTCAAAGCTGCCAATAACCTGAGCAGCCAACAAGCCCGCATTGGCCGCACCGGCATCACCAATCGCCAGAGTACCAACAGCCACACCTTTAGGCATTTGCACAATAGACAATAAACTGTCTAAACCTTTTAATTGCTTGCTTGGAACCGGCACACCAAACACAGGAATAGCCGTATAAGCCGCCAGCATACCCGGTAAGTGAGCAGCGCCACCAGCGCCGGCAATAACCACAGGCACTCCGTCTTGCTCGGCTTGTTCCATCGTCGACTTAAGTAAGTCCGGCGTACGATGCGCAGAAACGACCTTCGCCTGCCACTTTACGTTCAGCGATTCCAGCATTTCTGCTGCTTTTTGCATTACCGGCCAATCGGACTGGGAACCCATTAGAATCAATACCGGAGCCATGGTGTCACCTTTTATTTACTGTTTTGGATGTGCATCTGCATTTGGAAAGGCGAGGATTGTAGCCATTGGCCGCCTTAACTGCAAATTTCATGGGTGATTATTGACCAAATTAAGACTTTTTGCTGATAGATAGATTAATGGGCTAAGGTTAGTATGTGAACCGACTTTCTACCAACAGGAATGAACAATGCTGCTTAGCGCTAAAGATTCTCTATTACTCATTGTCGATGCTCAGGAGCGACTGTTGCCTGCAATTCATCAACGAGACGTTGTCACCTCGCGAATGCGTTGGCTGGGTGAAATTGCTATGCAGTTGGACTTGCCTATTCTTATTACCGAACAATACCCTAAAGGTTTAGGCTATACCGTTGACAGTCTGCAAGAGATTATTGAGGCCGCCCGCGTTGTCGAGAAGACACATTTCAGTGCACTGCGTGACGATACCTTCCGCGATGTTCTGTCGGAGTACAATAAAAAACATGTGGTTATTATGGGTATGGAGACCCATGTGTGCGTTCTGCAAACCGCAATAGAGCTTCAGGAATCCGGTTATCAAGTGTTTCTACCGGCCGATACTGTTGGTTCCCGTCGCCCCACCGATAAAGACAGCGCCATTGAACGTATGCGAACCGCTGGTGTAGAAATTATCACTTCTGAAATGGCCGCATTTGAGTGGCTTGAAAAAGCGGGCGGCGATACCTTCCGCCATATAAGCCGCAATTGGTTAAAATAACGCAACCTGTTGTTGACTCGGGCTATATTAAGCGTATACTCGAAACCGCTGAGAAAATTTCGGCTATTGATTTGAGATTTTTTACGAAGTCCTTTTTGCTGTACCTCGTTTTGTAAGTCCAAGTAATACCAAGTTTTTTTTAGCAATACATTGATTTCAACATGCACTACGAGGAATATCAGCATGTCTACTACTACTGGTAAAGTAAAATTCTTTAACGAAGCTAAAGGCTTCGGTTTCATCGAACAAGAAAACGGCGCAGACGTTTTCGTACATTTCAGCGCTATTCAGTCTGACGGTTTCAAAACTCTGGCAGAAGGCCAGCAAGTTTCTTTCACCGTAGCTCAAGGCCCTAAAGGTCCACAAGCTGAAAACGTAGTTCCTATGTAAGGAACCTTCAGTACCCTTTCGGGTGCCGAACGTTTACACAAAGAATTTCAAAAACGTCGCTCTTAGCGGCGTTTTTTTATGGCCAAAAGCCTAAACCGTTAAACTTTTCCCGCCAAAATACGATAACCTTACTATATTGATGTAAATCAAACTTCCTAAAGGCGCTTATGAAAAATAATGGTCCGGTTACAGGAAAGGAAAACCGCTTTCCAGACCACTATCGACTGATTTCCTCAACTGACCTTAAAGGGGTTATCACACATTGCAACGAAGACTTCGTTAATGTCAGTGGTTACACACGAGACGAATTGATTGGGTCTCCACATAACCTTCTGCGCCATCCCGATATGCCGGGCGGGGTCTTTGAGCAAATGTGGAAAACCATCAAGCGCGGAAAGCCCTGGATGGGCTTAGTTAAAAACCGTTGTAAAAACGGTGACCATTACTGGGTCAGTGCTTATGTCACCCCCATAATGGAAAATAGCAAGCCAATTGGTTTTGAATCCGTCCGTGTTGCCGCATCAGATCACCGTAAAAAGCGGGCTCAGGGCGTTTATGACCGATTAAATGCGGGGAAACATGCTATTCCCTTAGGAAAACGGTTATGGCTGGGCTGCAAAGATTTAATGCCGGTTGTTATACCTGGTTTAATAGCCAGTGCCGCCATAGCATTGCTTGGTGAGCCTGTCGCTGCATTAATTGCATTAGCAGCAACCGCCATTACCACTTTCTCGTACGCCGCCTATATTGGTCGCATGCTGCAAGGGTTACTTGAGTTACGCCCAGAGGCTTTTGATTCTGAACTGGTTGGCATGACCTACTTTGATAAGCAAGGACGCGAAGCAAAGCTTGCTATGCAGCTTGTCAGCGAGGGCGCCCGTAACCGTACCGCACTTAGCCGCATGAAGGACGCAGTTGGAAGCCTGCTAAAAGTAACCAACGATACTTACGATCAAGCTCAGCTTAGTAAACAATATGTCGATAAACAGACGGCTGCGACTGAACAGACGGCGACGGCTATGAATGAGATGGCGTCCGCCATTCAGGAAGTGGCAGATACGGTTGAACGTAATGCGCAGCAGGCGGAGTCAGCGAAAACCAATGTGGATGAAAGCGTAGGGCTGGCAAGAGAAGCAAGCGAGGTCATTGTCCAGCTTCACGATGCCGTTCGGCAAATAGCCGCAACCGTTAAAGACCTGGATGAATCGACCGGGGCTATTGGCGAGGCTGCCGATTTAATATCCTCCATTGCCGACCAAACCAACCTGCTCGCTCTGAATGCTGCCATTGAAGCGGCTCGTGCCGGCGAGCATGGCCGTGGTTTCTCAGTGGTCGCAGATGAGGTTCGCTCACTGGCTTCAAGAACAACCCAGTCTACTGAGGGTATTCACAAAGTCATTCAACAGTTGCGAGAGCGCGCACGTAATGCCGTCGAGGTTTCAAAACAAGGTGAAGAGGCGGCATCAGAGGGTGTTGAGAAAGTTCGTCTGGCAGACACTGCTCTGGGTGAGATATCAGTGGCTATTCAGGACATTTCAGATATGTCGACGCAAATGGCGTCCGCTGTTGAAGAGCAAAGCGGCGTTGCGGAGCATATCAGCGAGCAAATTACTGAAATTGCGGACACTGCACGTCATACCCAACAAACCGCAGAGCAGACTCAACGCTCAAGCAACGAGCTGCAAAACACCAGTCAGCAGCTTTACTCACTGATTGAGCGCTTTAATTTAAAAAGTTAAGAGTCTTGTTTACCCGAGGCTGAAGTATCATCTTTATCGGCGCGTCGTTTTGCGGCGCGCTCACTTTCTTCAAGAAACTCGACATCGTCCATATCGACTTCCGGGATCTCACCACAGACATCGCCACCGAGCTTATTAACAGCCTGACAAAGGTCAGAGACTTTATTATCTAAAACCTGTACATGATCGAGCATGCGCCCAATTGCTGTTGCAACCGGGTCTGGGTTATCGGCTGAGATAGCATAGGCATCGAAGCCATACTCCTTTGCCATTTTTCTGCGGCGTTCCGCTGTTTCCGCATCGACTGCCGACTGAGCTACCCTGGCCGGAATGCCGACCACAGTGGTTAGCTCCGGCACATCTCGCACCACCACGGCGTTAGAGCCAATGCGTGCAGATTTTCCGACAGTAATTGGCCCCAGTACCTTTGCTCCTGCACCAATCACCACACCGTCTTTCAAGGTCGGGTGCCGTTTACCTTTGTTCCAGCTAGTACCGCCAAGAGTCACGCCATGATACAAAGTAACGTCATCGCCGATCTCTGCGGTTTCACCAATGACCACACCCATACCGTGATCAATAAAGAAACGACGACCTATTTTAGCACCCGGATGAATTTCTATGCCCGTTAGCCAGCGTGAAACATTAGAAACAAAACGAGCAAGCCAATATAACTTCCAGCCCCAAAGTTTATGGCTTATACGATGGAACCAGGTGGCATGCAGTCCAGGATAGTGAAACAACACTTCCATTGTGTTCCGCGCAGCCGGATCTCTGTCGAAAACGCTGGCGATATCTTCTTTTATACCTTTAAAAAACGGCATGCCGCCTCCTCAGGCCGCTGGAAATTGCTTCAATAACTTATCAACGTCTGCAAGAATAATGTCCCGCATCGACTTTTCATAGCCCTCACGCTCGTCATCCATTTCCCGCACTTTCTTTTTCGGAAATTTCTTACGTGACTCGTGCGTTGGCATATGTTTTATCTTTTCATACATTTCATGCATTGCCGGGTAATCTTTAGAATAGTCATACTCTACAGCTTCCGGGCGATGATCAAGCAATACCACAATACGTAAGCATCCTTCAGACAAAGGACACTGCTCTTGCTGCATGGCTTTTGCAATAGTAATAATACTCTCATCAATGCGATCAACACGCTTCTGTACAGCTGCGTCCCGAATTCTGGTCTGCCAACGCAGGCGTAGCAGTAAGTTGGTGGCGTACCACCCCAGAGCGACAATAATTAAGACGCCAACAATGGCGATAATCCAATAGAGTTCGCTGGACATTAGTACTCCTCATCATCCCATTCTTCATCGAGTTCATAACCCAGTTTGGCAACCAGCTGTTCATAACGCTCAGATTTTTCATCGAGGTAGCGCTGCTCTTCTGCTGTCAGAGACTCATCATTTTCGAAACGTTCAACCAGTAACTGAAGCTTTGTGTCTTCCTGTAACTGTTTTAGTTCCTGCTCAGGTGTCATCACCAAAGCTACTTTACGGCGACTGCCGTGTCGGGGATCTTTTTCATCGCCTTTTGTTCTACTTTGCTGCAGAACCTTAGTGGATGAATGTCGTTGGCCTGACGGTTGACCCTTACCCTTCTTTTTACCTTTTGAAGCAGCATCTGATGCTTGTCTTTCTTTTGGCGCTTTAGATGGCGCCAACGGCCCTGCCTTACGTGTTTTCTTGCGGCGAGTCATGGTCGCTCCTAAATAAAAACTAATATGACCTATTGTAACTCATTAACGGGGATGACGTCAGTGGAGGGTAAAGGAAAAGCTTGTACGTTTAAGAAAGGCTGAGCCCAAATAAGAAAAAAGGCGATGCTTTTACACATCGCCTGCTTCTCTCATATTATCGGCAGCGCACTGCAACTATGAGAATGGTTGTCACTGCTTCCGACTTGTTATTGCGGTTTTCCGTAACCTGTCTTTTATTATTGTTATTATAAAATGGAGCAACCACTAGCCTATTGGCTTTACTCCCTGGATTATCGAGAAATAAGATGGAATCTGACTTTTCGATAATCTCCCGACCTCTTGTTATTTTTTTGTGTCGAGTTAGCTGTATTTTTACAGTCTTTTTATTATTTCCTCAAGGGCTTTTAACATCTTTTTTTTGTTTTTTTCTGTCCGTACGGCCCCGGAGCGTTGTTAAGACTACTTGAACCAAATATTAATTCAATGATTTTATTGATCTAAAAAACAACTTTCTTATTACTTTTCGTTAACAACACCCAAAAACAGGCGTCTAGTATCTCATTTATTATAGACATAAAAAAAAGCGGCCTAAGCCGCTTTCTATTTGATTACGCTCTGTTTAATACAAGCCGCTCAGGAACTTAGACAGCAACTCGATTTCGTCGTCTGTCATTTTCTCTGTCACGCCCTGCATCATGCCGTTTGGATCGTTAGCGCGTTCGCCGCTACGGAACATTTCTAGCTGAGACTTAGTGTAAGCCGCGTGCTGACCAGAAATATCCGGAAACGCCGCTAGCCCCAGACCATTTCCCCGAGGGCCATGGCAGCCGGCACAAGACGGCATATTGGTTTCAGGGTTGCCGCGACGGTAAAGGTCACGCCCTTGTGCAATAATATCTTCAGGCGTTTCGCCTTTAGGCTCTTCCTGTGATGCAAAGAAAGCCGCTAAATCAGCCATATCTTGCTCAGATAATGACGCAACCTGGCCCATCATAATCGGGTTATTACGCCCTTCTTCACCACCGGTTTCTGACGCCCGTTTGTAATCTTTCAGCTGTTTAAGCAGGTATTTTTCGTGCTGACCGGCCAAATGCGGATACATATCGGACGGAGATTCACCATTGGGTCCATGGCAAGCCGCACAAACTTGCGATTTCTCTTTTCCGGCTTCAGCGTCGCCGCTTTGTGCTACTGCGATACCGGCGGTACCGAAGAAAAGTCCCAAAAAGATTGCGAATTTTTTCATGTTTGCTTCTCTTCTGTTCTGGATGGCGCCACGCGCCCCAATAAATCACCTTAAGCAGGTTGCTATTTTACACAAAACTTGTGTGGATTAAACGATTAAAACCGAATCAATTGCTAAATGATCATTGGAGATACTGTCCGGATACTTCATAATGCACGTAGACGTTCCGTTTTATCAATAAAAGTGACCTTAATAGTGGCAGATCAGCAATTAGATTACGCATCGGCAAAATTTGTGACCAGTGCACCGGATATCAGCAAACTGCCTCCGGACACAGGCATCGAGATTGCGTTCGCCGGCCGTTCTAATGCCGGTAAATCCAGTGCTCTGAATACACTAACGCGGCAGAAATCACTGGCTCGTACCAGTAAAACTCCGGGGCGCACACAGCTAATTAATGTGTTCGAACTCGACAGCGGTCAACGCCTTATCGACTTACCAGGGTATGGCTTTGCTAAAGTACCGCTGGCCGTCAAAGAAAAATGGCAGCGCTCTTTAAGCGAGTACCTGCAGCAGAGAGACAGCCTCAAAGGTATTGTCGTACTAATGGACATCCGCCACCCTTTCCGCGAAACCGACCAGGAACTCATTTACTGGGCTGTTGATTGCGAGCTACCGGTACTGGTATTGCTCACCAAAGCCGACAAGCTTAAACAAGGCGCTCGTAAGTCAACGGTGTTAAAAGCAAGACAAGCTGCAATTGCCTTTAATGGTGACGTTCAGGTCGAAGCATTTTCCTCACTAAAACGCTTCGGCGTCGAGCAAGTCGAAGAAAAACTCAACCAGTGGTATAGCAAAGAGTATGACGACGAATAACACACCACCACTTAGTGCCTGGTTATTATTAGGGTTACTCGCATTAATTTGGGGTAGCTCTTTTTTGTTGATTAAAAAAGGGCTAATTGCTTTTGGTCCGATGGAAGTTGGTGCGCTTAGGATCAGTTCAGCCGGTATCGTGCTAGCCCCTTTTATTGCGCGTCGCCTGAATAAAATCACCCGTAAGCATTGGCTAAAATTAGCAAGTGTTGGCCTGGTGGGAAGTCTAATCCCTGCCTTTATGTTCGCCATAGCACAGACTCAATTAGCCAGTGGCGTCACCGGGGTTCTGAATGCCTTAACACCCATTGCCACTTTGGTTATCGGCTCTTTATTCTTCCATCAAAAGGCGCGGGTAGCACAGGTTATCGGTGTCGGTATAGGCCTCTTTGGCACCCTGCTTTTGGTAACCGCTTCGGCGAATGGCAGTTGGGACTTCAACCTTTATGCGTTGTTAGTCATGGCAGCAACGGTTTGTTACGGCCTCAACCTGAACCTGATTAAACACAAAATCAGTGACTTATCACCGTTAACCATCACCGGTATCTCGCTACTTATGGCCGCAGTTCCTGCCACTGTCTATTTGTTCGCTGGCACAGAATTTATAGCCCAGGTTCAACAACCCGGCGCTGTGCTATCGCTGTTCTCTGTTTTGGCGTTAGGTATAGCAGGAACGGCTGGTGCTTTGGTTATTTTTAACCACGTTGTGCAGTTAACCAATACGGTTTTCACCAGTTCAGTCACTTATCTTATTCCGGTGGTTGCCGTTTTGCTTGGAGTACTTGACGGGGAAGCATTCTGGCTGCAACAGGGTGTTGGTATGTTAGCGATTCTTGTTGGTGTATGGTTTGCCAACCGCAAGGGTCGCCCCGGCCTGGCCGGTATTCCGCAGAAAGAGCAATAAAAAAGCCCGACTAAAAAGCCGGGCCAAAAGTAATCCAGGGAGAACAATTTTGTGAGGGAGGATTAATCCCCTCACTTATTGTGACTAGACCCTTTTTATAAAGTTCACAAAAATCGCAAAATTAATGCGCTTCATCCCAATTATTGCCTTTACCCGCCTCTGCAATTAGCGGCACATCAAGGCTTGCGGCTTTTTCCATGACATCGGTTAATTGTGCAATATAGTCATCCAGCTTGGCCTCTTTTATCTCAAAGACCAACTCATCGTGAACCTGCATTAACATACGTACGTCATCCTGACATTTATTGCTATCAATCCAGTCGGCGACTTTCAGCATTGCTTTTTTAATGATATCCGCCGCGGTTCCTTGCATCGGCGCATTAATGGCAGCCCGTTCCGCACCTTTCCTGCGAGCTCCGTTGCTGGCTTTAATATCCGGCAAAGGCAAGCGGCGGCCAAACAGGGTTTTCACGTACCCCTGCTCTTTTGCCTGTTTACGGGTATCTTCCATGTAGCGCAGCACACCGGGGAAACGTTCAAAGTACTTATCCATATAGTGTTGCGCTTCATGGCGGGCAATACCCAGCTGGCGCGCAAGACCAAACGCAGACATACCGTAAATTAAGCCAAAGTTGACCGCTTTAGCCTGACGGCGTTGGTCATCCGTTACCTCATCGGCTTTGCAGCCGAACACTTCCCCGGCTGTTGCCCGGTGAATGTCCAAGCCTTCAGCAAAAGCTTTTAGCAACGACGCGTCCTGGGATAAATGCGCCATAATGCGCAGTTCAATCTGGCTATAGTCGATAGCGACAATCTTATAACCTTGCTCAGGAACAAAGGCCTGACGCACCCGACGCCCCTCAGCTGTGCGAATAGGAATATTCTGCAAATTCGGATCAGTGGAAGACAAACGTCCGGTTGCTGTGACCGCCTGCTGATAAGAGGTGTGTACCCGGCCGGTGTCCGGGTTGATCATCTTCGGCAGCTTATCGGTATAAGTGGATTTTAGCTTCGACAAGCTTCGGTGCTGTAAAATAACATCTGGTAAAGGGTAGTCATGCGCCAGCTCATGCAGAACTTCCTCCGCCGTTGACGGTGCCCCCTTCGGGGTCTTTTTCACAACCGGAAGTTCCAGCTTCTCGAAGAAAATGCGTTGCAACTGCTTGGTCGAACCTAAGTTGAACTCCTCACCGGCAATCTCAAACGCTTTTTTCTCTAAAGCGTCAAGCTTCTCGGTAATTTCCTGACTTTGTTTACCCAGTAAGTTAGCATCTATACGAACACCATATTGTTCCATATCGCATAATACGGGAACTAGGGGTACTTCAATATCAGTCAGTACACTGTGCAGTTCGCTGCCAACATCTTTTACCTTGTTCCACAATACATCATGCAATCGGAACGTAATGTCTGCATCTTCGGCCGCGTAGGGACCCGCCTGCTCAAGATCGATTTGATTAAAGGTCAGCTGCTTAGCACCTTTACCGGCGATCTCTTCGAAACTGATCGTCTTGTGGTTCAGGTAATGCAGGCTCAAGGTGTCCATGTCATGACGGGAGCCGACACTATTAAATACGTAAGATGCCAGCATGGTGTCATTTAAAATACCGCCTAAACGAATTTTATAACGGCGCAAAATATGGGCATCGTACTTCAGGTTTTGCCCAACCTTCTGCGGCTTGTCCGCTTCGAGTAGAGGCTTCAACTGCTCCAGCAGCCAGTCGCGACCGACTTGCTCAGGGGCTTCCATATAATCATGGCCAACCGGAATATAGACCGCTTCACCCGGAGCGGCAGCTAACGACACGCCGACAAGCTCGGCCTGCATATAATTCAGGCTCGTCGTTTCGGTATCAAAAGCAAAGTAGTCACATTTCTTAAGTGAGGTTAAATAATCACTCACTTCCTCTTCCGTCATTAAAACACGGTAAGCGTCCCGGTTAATGTCGCTGACGGGCTTTTCAACTTCAGCTTTACCCAAAGCCTGGTCAGTTGCTGCCCCACTTTCCATAAGCTCACCAAGCCAACGGCGAAATTCACACCGGCTATATAACTCAGCCAGTTTTTCGCTGTCTGCCGTTTGTATGGTCAACTCTTCCGGCTGCAACTCCATAGCCACATCAAGCTTAATGGTTGCCAACTCCCGGGACATAAGCAACTGATCTTTATACTCGTTCAGTTTCGCCGGCATGGTTTTCGCGCCACGAAAGGACAGTTCGCTTACCGCATCGACATTTTCATAAATGGCATCAATGCTTGGAATTTGTTGCAACATTGCCTGTGCCGTCTTTTCGCCAACTTTTGGCAGCCCCGGAATATTATCGGAGCTATCGCCCATTAGCGCTAAATAATCAATGATCTGCTCCGGCTTCACGCCGAATTTTTTCTCTACGCCTTCAGGATCCAGCAAGGTGTCAGTCATTGTGTTAATTAGCATGACATGTTCGTTAACCAGCTGTGCCATGTCCTTGTCACCGGTACTAATTAACGTAAACCGCCCTTTTTCTCCGGCCTGTCGGGCTAAAGTGCCAATAACATCATCCGCTTCAACATCGTCAATGCATAACAGCGGCAGCCCCATTGCTTTCACAATTTCATGCAGAGGTTCAATTTGTGTGCGTAAGTCATCGGGCATTGGCGGACGGTTTGCTTTGTACTCCTGGTAAATATCGCTACGGAAGGTTTTACCTTTCGCATCGAAAACCACCGCCATATGGCTGGGTTTATAGCGTTTCAATAAGCTTCTCAGCATATTAACAACGCCATAAACAGCGCCGGTTGGCTCGCCTTTGGAATTGGTTAAGTGCGGTGGCGCATGAAAGGCGCGAAACAAATAAGAGGAACCATCGACGAGAATAAACGGATTTTCGGGAACAGATGTGGCCATAGTTAAAAACCTAAATTAAGCGTTACCTATAGGATGCCACAGAACGGTAATTCAGGCCACTGAGTAGAGTGTGTATAACCTGTTAATAAGTCTGTTAACAACGACCGATTCCACAGCCGGAAATTAAAATTTCCCCGTGTCTAAAGTTTACTTAAGTTATTGATAGTGTGGGATTTAAAACGGCAGGCATCCCTAAATGCCTAGTACTTTTTATTATTATGCTTCACTGTGGAAACTATTCTGTTTACGCCCTGAAATGGAAGGAAGTACATCGCAAACAGGTCAAACAGATTACCACAAAATCAGTAATGATCTACTGCCAAATTCCGTTTTTTTATAACCTTTTGTTCCTCATTTCTCTTTACTTATAAAAAGCAAAGAAAAACCTTTTTTAATCAACTAACTACGAGCTCGCAAATGCGCCATAACAAATGCGGTATCGGGGCGTTCTCCCCCCATCCAGAGTTGATAAGATGAGGCGGCTTGCTCAACTAACATACCAAGCCCATCGCTAACATTTTCACAGCCAGCCTGACTCAGCTGCTGCATAAATAACGTCGGCTCATCAGAGTACATTAAGTCATAACCTGAGGCTCCCTCAGCGAGTTGGGGAGGCAAAGCTAAACGCTGTCCCATTAAACTGCTGCTGGTGGCATTAACCATCAGGTCAATCGGTTCATTAATTTCCAAAGCCGATGCAAGCACCTGAATACGATCAGCAGCTAACACACCCAAGTTTTCCAGCTGAGACTTCAGCATCAGTGCTTTATCGACAGTCCGGTTCACTAAATAGATACGGCGAGGCTGCTGCTGCAACAGCAAAGGCAATACTCCCCGGGCTGAGCCCCCCGAACCGAAAACAACAAGTGAGCGCTCACTTACTTTGAAACCTTTTTCTTTCAAGTCTTTAATTAGGCCTTCACCGTCGGTATTGTCACCCAGTAATTGACCATTTCCCGTTGCAACCAGAGTGTTGACCGCGCCAGCCTCTTGCGCTCGCTTCGTTAATTCAGTTGCGAATTCCGCGGCCTGCTGTTTAAAAGGTAGCGTGACATTTAACCCTTTCCCGCCACTGCGAAAAAATTGCGCTATGTTTCGGGAAAATCGCCCGGGAGTCGACAAGTAACGACGGTACTCAACCGGATGCTGTTGCGCTTTCGCGAACAACGAGTGAATACGCGGAGACAAACTGTGCTCAATTGGGTTTCCAAAAACCCCCAGATGAATAACTGGCTTCATAGGGCTAACCAGTTTCGTGGTTTCAGATAGTAGCTGGTAAGCTTTTCCTCGGCCGAGTCCGGATCCGGATGCCAGTCATATTCCCAACGAGCCAGCGGTGGCATCGACATCAAAATAGATTCGGTTCTGCCACCCGTTTGTAGCCCGAACAAGGTTCCGCGGTCCCAGACAAGGTTAAACTCAACATAACGTCCACGGCGATAGAGCTGGAAATCGCGCTGCTGCTGTGTGTACGTCAGGGCTTTGCGACGCTCAACAATCGGTAAGTATGCTTTGGTAAATGCATCGCCCACCGCTTTTATTACAGCAAAGCACTCGTCAAAAGAGCGGTCATTAAGGTCGTCAAAGAAAATACCGCCCACGCCACGAGCTTCATCGCGATGTTTAAGATAGAAGTAATCGTCACACCAGGCTTTATATTCCGGATAAAGCTTTTCATCAATGCAGTCCAGAGCGTCTTTTGCCTGTTGGTGCCATTCGACGATGTCTTCTTCAAATGGATAAAAGGGTGTTAAATCAAAGCCACCGCCAAACCACCAGACCGGCTCTTCGCCTTCTTTTTGCGCAATGAAAAACCGCACATTCATATGTACCGTAGGTACCATGGGGTTTTTGGGGTGCATTACCAGAGAAACACCACAGGCATTGAAGTCTCGACCTTCCAGCTCAGGGCGGTGCGCTGTTGCCGACGCAGGCATTTTCTCACCGTAAACGTGCGAAAAACCGACGCCGCCCTGCTCAAAAACCTCGCCGTTTTTTATGATTCTGGAACGACCGCCTCCGCCGCCGGGCCGATCCCAGCTGTCTTCCTGAAAGCCTTGCTGACCATCAGCTTGCGCTAACTGCTCACAAATAGCGTCCTGCAACGACATCAGGTAGCTTTTTACCTGCTTTAAATAGTCACTATGCATCGTCTCTGACAACCTGATTATTAAATGGATTAATGATACGAGTTGGATTAGCAGCTCCACCAGTCGCTTCATCCATGATCCAGTCCACGCTGTCACCAAATTGCAGGCGCACTTCCGCTGCCGTTCTTGCCGGCTCCTGGCCTGTTAAGTTGGCACTGGTAGATACCAAAGCATGACCAAGTGCGCGGCAAAGCTCTCTGACAGGTTCATGCGCACTAACCCGCACGGCTATGGTGTCTCTGCCGCCAGTTAATAATGGCGATACACTTTTTCTTACCGGAAGAATTAAGGTGACGGGGCCCGGCCAATGAGACAAAACACTGAAACGTTTGTCCTGCGGAATAGCGGAGTCTTCAACAAAAGGGAGTAGTTGGCTGTAGTCCGCAGCTATTAAAATGAGCCCTTTTTCAGCTGGCCGCTGTTTCAGGCTTAGCAACTTTTGAATAGCAACTTCATTGGTTGGGTCACAGCCCAGTCCGAATACTGCTTCTGTCGGGTAGGCAATAACGCCTGTTCTTACTGCGTTATGCGCTGCTTCCCACTTATCTGCCATAATATACCCTCCTCTTAAGGAGTCAGATTATAGCGCGTCCGACTTATAGTCGCATTGCTTTTGCGGGCAGACTTTCCGAATTCCTGCAGCGGACTTCTTTTTCACCAGCAGTGGGTATTGGCATTTAGGGCAGGTTTCATCAACCGGTGGTTGATTCACCGTAAACTGGCATTTGGGATACTGATCGCAGGCGTAGAATACGGTGCCGCGTCGTGATGTTTTTTGATGCAGCTGACCACTGCCGCATTCCGGACAGGTAATAGCGTTCTCTTCGTCAGCATTGGGCTCGGTCACAAACTCACAGTCGGGAAACCCGCTACAACCAACAAATAAACCATAACGGCCACTTTTTAATTGCAGCTCTTTACCACACTCCGGACAAGCAACACCAAGGCCCTCGGGTTCAATTTCAGATTGCTCGCGAAGACCTCGTTTATAGTCGCAGTCAGGGTACCCTGTGCAGCCAAGAAAGCTGTTATGTCCAACATGTTTAATGACCAGCGGTCGCTCACAACGCGGGCAGCGCTCATCTGATGACATTAATGCAAGGGCCCTTCAGCTTCCTCAAACAACAAACCTTCCATTTGGTCGTAGGCGGCTTCCTGACCGGGAACATTAAACAGAACCATCAGCACAACCCATTTCAGGTCATCCAGAGTGAAGTTCGCTGTTTCAAGTTCCATTACGCGATCAATAACCACTTCGCGGGTCGCGAAATCTAACACACCCAGATTTTCTAAATACATTAAGAAACCACGACTCTGACTATCTAACCGCGACATCTCCGCCGTTGTATAAATACGGGTAGACTGCTGCGGGGCAACATCCAGGTAAGACTTGGTTTCCATTTCTTGTAAGTCGGCCAGGCGCTCTAACCACGCCAAAGCCTTCTGGATTTCCTGGTGACGAAAACCAGCCCGTGTAAGTTCATTGGTTAACTCATCGTGATCAACCACAACTTCCATTTCGGAATGAATGTAGTTTTCAAACAAGTACATGAGGATATCAAACATACTTTAGCGCCTCCCCACTTTGATATAACCGCCTGGTACGGCTGCCACTAGCCCTTCTAATTCGAGTAACACTACTTTCTCCATGACTTCAGCAACCTCGAGTCCGGACAATTGTACCATGTCATCAATTGTTCGTGGCTCTGAACTCAGACTAGCGAACAATCGATTGTTTGCCAAGCTTTCATCAAGATATTGTCGCTCTTCTGAAACCGGTGCTTGAGCGGGGTTAATCGAAAACCACTCTAGAATATCCTGTGGTGTGTTGATTAACTTTGCCCCCTGCTGTATCAGCCAATGACACCCCTGATGCTCCGGCAACAAAACCGACCCGGGAACAGCACCGACTTCACGCCCTTCATTCAACGCGTGTATTGCCGTCGAGAGCGAACCACTTTTACGGGCGGCTTCAACCACAACAACCGCCTGACTAATACCACTAATAATACGGTTACGCCGGGGAAAATGATCTGTCCTTGCGGTTTGTCCGGGCGGAAACTCAGAAATTAACAAGCCCTGATGGGCAATGAAATTCTGCAAGGCTTTGTTTCGTCGAGGGTAGTATTGATCAATTCCGGTACCCAAAACGGCAATGGTTTTGCCTTTGTCTGCGGCAGTTTTGTGCGCCTGGGCATCAATGCCCATTGCCAGGCCGCTCACCACAACAATACCCGACGCGACCAGTTTTTCACTGATCCAGTCAGCAACCTGCAGCCCGCTATGGCTCGCTTTGCGGCTGCCTACAACCGCCACACAGACCCCTTTAAGCAACTCTTTCCGACCTCTGTAGTAGAGTAACCAGGGCGGATTGCTGATTGCTTTTAACGATGCCGGGTAATCGTCGCTGAAGTAAGATATAACGCCCTGATAATCACTTAGACACCAGCTCTCAGCGGCTTTCAACCAGCGCGAGTCTACCGGTTTTAGCGATTGCCCCCATCGCTCAAACAGCATTTGCCAGCTGTCACACTCCCGTGCCGCTTTCTGTACCTTGTTTGATGCGCGTGTCATCCCCATTAATACACATAATTCCTGTGTGTTCACAGACTGTCCTTGACCTACCGATTTAAGGTAAACTAAGGGTAGATGAAGATTTGGAGGTTCTAATGGCAAAAATGACGGTTCTGAAATATCCAGACGAACGGTTACGCAAAGTCGCACAGCCGATTGACAAAGTGGATGACAGCATCCGCTCGGTTATCGATGATATGTTCGAAACTATGTATGAAGAGCAAGGCGTTGGCCTTGCGGCAACTCAGGTGGATGTGCACAAGCGTTTGTTTGTTGCTGACTGCAGCGAAGATCAGAACGAACCGCTGGTGTTTATTAACCCGGAGATTACCGAAGCCGAAGGTCATTTCAAGAATGACGAAGGTTGCCTGTCATTTCCCGGCGTTTACGCAAAAGTAGAACGTGCGGAAAAAATTACGGTTACAGCTTTAGACAAAAACGGTGAGCGTTTCAGTCGCTCGGCAGAAGGCCTTTTAGCTATTTGTATTCAGCACGAAATTGATCATTTAGAGGGCAAACTCTTTGTCGATTATTTATCGCCACTGAAACGCGAGCGTATTCGTAAGAAATTAGAGAAAGAACAGCGTTTAGCTGAAAAGTATGCGGCGGAAGCACAGTAATGCGGATAGTCTTTGCAGGCACGCCCGATTTTGCCGCACAACACTTACAGCAATTGCTTGATGAATCTCATCAGATAGTCGGTGTTTACACCCAACCCGACCGCCCTGCAGGACGCGGCAAAAAGCCGCAACCGAGCGCCGTTAAGAAACTGGCAGTTGAACACCAACTACCCGTTTACCAGCCAGAGTCGTTAAAATCGGAAGAAGCTCAGTCGGCTTTAGCAGAGCTCAAACCCGATGTAATGGTCGTTGTTGCTTATGGTTTATTGCTGCCGCAAGCGGTGTTGGATATCCCGGCCAAAGGTTGTCTGAATGTTCATGGCTCTTTGTTGCCTAGATGGCGGGGTGCAGCTCCTATTCAACGCGCCATATGGGCAGGAGATTCAGAGTCAGGCGTTTGCATTATGCAGATGGAAGCAGGCCTGGATACTGGTCCGGTACTGCATGAAGAACGATGCGCTATTAGCCCGCAGGAGACCTCCGCTTCGCTTTATCATAAACTTGAAAGCCTTGGTCCAAAAGCGTTAATCACAGTATTAGCAGACCTTGAAAGTTATCAACGCCAGGCCAAACCGCAAAGTGACAGCGAAGCCACCTATGCAAAAAAGCTGACTAAGCAGGAAGGCAAAATAGACTGGACGCAGCCGGCCGCATTTATTGAACGCTGCGTAAGGGCATTTAACCCCTGGCCCATGAGCTGGTGTCAGTCAGACAATTTAAAGGCTCAACAGAATACGATTAAAATTCATGCTGCTGAATTAGTTCAGGGCGCCAGTAACAAAAGGCCCGGAACTATTATTAGCAGCACGCACCAAGGTATAGACATTGTCACTGGCGATGGTCTTTTGCGTATTACCCAGGCACAAATGCCGGGCAAAAAGGTGCAGCCGGCCAGTACGCTGGTTAACGGCTACAGCAACGTATTTAGTCCCGGACTGGAATTACAATGAGTCAGCAGAAGAAATCCGAAGACAGCGGTCACGGCGCAAAAAGCCGGGCGGCGGCTGCGAGTGCCCTGTTTCAGGTTTTAGAGAAAGGCGAGTCGCTTTCGGCGGCCCTGCCTTATGCAACCAGCAAATTACCCGACGCAGATAAACGTCTTGCCAGTGCGATTAGTTACGGTGTTTTGCGCGTTCTGCCCAGCCTTAATCGCTTGGTTGGCGCAAAATTGGATAAGCCCCTCAAAGGTAAGTTAAAAGTATTGCATTACCTGTTACTGGTTGGTGCTTATCAATTATATTGCCAACGAATTAAAGATCACGCTGCCGTAAGTGCAACCGTAGAAGCCGCTCGTATACTGGGTAAAAGAAACCATAAAGGCTTAGTGAACGGTATACTGCGTCAGTTATTGCGCGAAGCTCCTTCAGCCGATGACTCACACCAACGTGAGTTACCCTGTGATTCAATGCAGAATCATCCTCGCTGGTTATTTGATGCCATTAACAATGACCACCCCGAGCATGCCGATAACATTCTGGCGGAAAACAACACTCACCCGCCTATGTGGTTACGTGTGAATGAGCGATTTTCCACTCGCGATGACTACTTACGGCAGCTTCAGGATAGTGACATTGCAGCAACGGCTGATGCCAGCGCAATCAATGCAATTCAATTGCATGCGCCCTGTCCGGTAGAGAAACTCCCCGGCTTTGCCCGTGGCCATGTGTCTGTACAGGACAGATCCGCTCAGCTGGCAGCAGACTTTCTAAATGTAAATGCTGCGCATCGTGTACTCGACTGCTGCGCCGCTCCCGGCGGTAAATTACTCCATTTATTGGAACGGCACAGCTTTGAACAACCGGTTCAGGCTATTGATATCGACCCCAAGCGCCTTGAGCGAGTGGATGAAAACCTAGAGCGTGCTGGTTTAAGCGCTGTTATTCACTGTGCAGATGTCGCCACGACCAATGACTGGTGGGACGGCGAGCAATTCGACCGCATACTGCTGGATGCCCCCTGCTCCGCAACCGGTGTGATACGCCGACACCCGGATATTAAATGGTTACGCCGCGCTGAAGACATCAGCGAACTGGCAAAGTTACAGAAGCAGATACTCAGCTCACTTTGGCCACTACTTAAGCCAGGCGGAGAACTGCTGTATGCAACCTGCTCTATTCTGCGTCAGGAAAACCAAACTCAAATTGAGTCTTTTCTACAGCAGCAGTCTGGTGCTAGTCTGATACCTATAACAGCAGAGCATGACACACTGCAATTGCTTCCCGGACAATATGGCGGGGATGGTTTCTTTTACGCGAGACTGAAGAAAGCCCAATGAAAATAATCATACTCGGTGTTGGCCAGGTCGGCGGCACATTGGCAGAAAACCTGGTTGGTGAGCGCAACGACATCACCATAGTTGATACCAATAACGACTTACTGGACGACTTGCAGGACAAATATGACTTGCGTGTTGTCGTCGGTAACGGCGCTCATCCGGACGTATTGCGTAAAGCTGGTGCAGACGACGCAGATTTGCTGATTGCCGTAACCAGCAGCGATGAAACCAATATGATTGCCTGCCAGGTTGCTTATTCCATTTTTAATACACCGAAAAAGATAGCCCGAATCCGCTCCGAAGAGTATATCCGTTATAAAGATCAGCTATTTCATAACCAGGACGCGCCGGTCGATCACATCATTTCTCCGGAACAGTTAGTTACTAACTACATCAGACGGTTAATTGACTACCCCGGCGCTTTGCAGGTTATGGAGTTTGCTAACGGTCGTGCCAGTTTGGTTGCGGTCCGGGCTTACTATGGCGGCAAGCTCGTCGGGCACGCAATTTCTACTCTGCGAGAGCACATCCCCAATATCGACACTCGAGTCGCGGCCATTTATCGTCAGGGCAAGCCTATCCGCCCGACAGGAACCACTATTATTGAAGCCGATGACGAAGTTTTCTTTATTGCAGATACTCGTCATATCAGCACGGTAATGCAGGAGCTGCAGAAGCTTGAAGACAAATACCGACGCATCATGATTGTCGGTGGTGGCAATATTGGCGCAGGCCTGGCTAAGCAGCTGGAAGTTGACCACAGGGTCAAACTGATAGAGCGATCTGAAGCGCGCGCAGAAGAGTTGTCACAAAGCCTTGAGCATACATTAATTTTCCGCGGTGACGCCTCCGATCAAAAACTTCTGGAAGAAGAGCACGTTGAGGATATTGATGTTTTCATTGCGGTAACCAACGACGACGAAGCAAATATCATGTCGGCTATGTTGGCTAAGCGCATGGGTGCCCGCAAAACCATGGTACTGATTCAGCGCAGTGCTTACGTTGACCTGGTTCAGGGCGGTGAAATTGATATTGCTATATCGCCACAACGCGCCACCGTTTCAGCGTTACTCACCCACGTACGCCGTGGGGATATTGTGAATGTGTACTCGCTGCGTAAAGGCGCTGCTGAAGCCATTGAAGCCATTGCACATGGTGATGAAGACACCTCTAAGGTCGTCGGAAAGGCCATTAAAGACATTAAACTTCCGCCGGGTACCACTATTGGCGCCGTTGTTCGGGGACATGAAGTACTCATGGCGCACAGCGAAACCATTATTCACTCGGACGACCACGTTATTCTGTTCTTGCTGGATAAAAAGTACATTGATCAGGTTGAGAAAGTCTTCCAGCCCAGCGCAATGTTCTTCTAATTAAGAGGCTTTAGCTGAACCCGGCCTCGGGTAGCGGCCTGTAGTTTTTTCTGCAGCGTCTCTACCTCTATGGGTCTTAATAACACAGTCAGCAACACACTCTCTCCATATTCCGACGACGCAGTTTCAACGCCAGCTTCAAATAAAATCGGCTCTACATCGCCCTGGTCGGTATAGGCAAAGTGCAACTGAAACCCCTGTTTGAAAACCCGACGTTCTTTTTCAAGCTCCGCTAACGCAGTGACGGTCGCTTCCGTATAGGCTCGTTGAAGGCCACCAGTCCCTAACTTTACGCCGCCAAAGTAGCGCACCACTATTGCCGTAACCTCCCCTACACCACTGCTTTGCAGCGCCATAAGCATAGGCCTTCCTGCCGTTCCGGAAGGCTCTCCGTCATCACTGGAGGCTAAACGTTGGCTATTATTCGGAGCAGAAAATACGGAGGCTGAACAATAGTGCGAAGCTTTTGGCCACCTTCTTTGTACTTCAGTTAAGAATTCAGCGGCACTGGCTTCATGGTCGGTATGCGCAAGGCAGGCGATAAAACGACTGCCTTTTATCTCTATTTCAACTTCGGCTTCAGAGATCGGAATATCGTAATCTTGATCATGCAAGACGGGTAACCTTTTTCACGTAAGCATCCAAAGACGTTTGTCGCGTAAGGTTATCATTTCGTTCCCGATAGATAACAATGTTATCTTCAATCCGCACACCGCCAAATGGGCGAAACTCATCCACCCTTTTCCAATTAATAACATGCTTATTGCGAGAACTCGCCAGCTTTTGCAGTAAAGGTTCAATAAAGTAAATACCGGGCTCAATGGTATACACCTGGCGCGGCTCGACAGTGCGGGTTGTTTTTAATGTAAGGTGGCCTGTTGGCGACGGTATGGGGGTTCCCCGCTCGTCAGCCTGAGCAGCGCCAACGTCGTGCACTTGCAGTCCTAGAGGGTGGCCCAGGCCATGCGGGAAAAAGACCGTCGTTATGCCGTCTTCAATCATTTGCTCGGGACTGCAACTGACAAAACCAAAGGCAAAAAGCACGTTAGCAATTTGCTCGTGAGCCAACTGATGCAATACAGGAAACTCCATACCGGGCTTCATTTTATCAATAAGCGCTAACGTAATTTGGTCAAGAGCCGCTATCAGCTCTTCATACTCATTATGCTCTGCCGACCAAGTCCGGCTAATATCGGCAGCGTAACCGCAAACCTCCGCGCCGGCATCAACCAACATAGACTTTAACGACACTTGTGGCTTTTTATCCGGTAACCAATGGTGTAAAACACTCGCGTTCCTATTTTGCCCAATAATATGATTGTACGGTACTTCATTCTGCCCTTGCCGTGTCGCCGCCATATAATTCAAAAGACAATCAAACTCGGAGTCGCCTTTAAAAAAGGCCTCCGCCGCTGCAATATGTCCTTCTGCGGCAATATGGTTGGCTTGCGCTAAGCAGGCTATTTCATAGTCTGTTTTGAACAAACGGTGATAATGAAAGAAGTGAAGAACCGGGTCTGGGTTGATGTTCTCAAAGCCTAGCGCTTTTGCTACTTCAATATGTTCACCCAGGTAGGCGGCGTTTTTCTTATCATAAGGTAAGAGCTTTTCTATAGCCTCAGGCGAACTGATGTGTTCCACGTGGAACTCTTCTAGCCAGGGTTCACTTTCTAAATTTGCGGTTGTATGCCAAAAGTCCGGAGCATTAAGCAAAACAAGCGTTGGACGAGTCTCTGGCTTTATAATGACCCAGGCATTAGGAAGCTGCGTTTCCGGACACCAAGCCTTGAAATGAGGATTCGCACGAAAAGGATAATTCATGTCATCCAGAAACCAGCGCTTTTGCTGTCCTGAATGTATTGCGAGTAAATCTAAATTTTCTCGTTTGCAGAGTCGCTCCGCACGGGTTTGAAGCTGCTTTATATGGTCAGGAAATAACGGCCACAAATCTGCTGTCGCAGTCATATTGAATCGCCTTATTCAGTCTCAACAATGGTCATATCAACAACTTGCTCAAACAAATTATCCTCGTTACCACCTAACATCCTATAAATTTGTTGGTAACTCAATACCGCTTTTACATAATCTCGGGTTTCATGGTAAGGGATGGTTTCAACCCACTCATCGGCATAAACAGGCTCTTCCGGTAGCCACTCTCTCACACGGTAGTATCCTGCATTATAGCTTGCCGTAGCTAATAGCCAGTTATTCTCAAACCGATGTTTCAGGCGACTCAAGTAATGAGTTCCTAATCGCACATTGACCGACGGGTCATTTAAACGACGCCAACTGTTGTTTTTGGTATCCAGTTGCTTGGCAGTGCCGGGCAGTATTTGCATTAAGCCTCTGGCGCCCGCGCTGGAATAAGCATCATGCCGGAAGTTGCTTTCTCGCCGGGTAATGGCTAAAGCCCAGTTTTCATCTATTCCTGCGGCCTGTGATGCCCTTCCTAATATGTCTTTATAAGCTAATGGGAAACGAATGCCCACGGCGTCAAAATGACCAATTTGCGCTAATGTCCATATGGCTTGATCATGCCACCCCCACTCGCTGGCAAGATACGCTGCGACCTTTTGCTCTTCGCCATCGAGTTGAGTTAATAAGTGATTCCACTCTCTCCTTGCGTCCACCCAGCGCTCAAGCTGAATAAGCTCGTATGCACGCTGGACACTCGGATGGTTCCGGATCTGTTCAAGCTGAACCACACTCACCTCAAGCTTTTCGTGCTCAAGGCTAACCGGTTTCTGTAACCTTGCAGAGGCTAGAAAGCCGTAATAATGGCGTTCGTCGGATAAGTCTTCGTAGAGTTGCTGAGCAACTAACGCATTCCCGGTAATTTCCTGCGTACGCGCAAGCCAGTAACGCCACTGATTCCCTTGCCGAATAGCAACGGGGAGACTTTGAATAGCATCACGCAGACCTTCGTAATCTTTGTCTTTAAGGTAAATAGCTAAACGCCACTGAAGAACTCGCTCATTGAGCGCATTAACCGGAACACGGTCATGCCAGACGCGCGCTTCCGGATGAGACTTCAAACTTAGCGCAACCGCAAACTCTTCTGCTATGCGTTCTTCCTGCGCCTCTGAAAAGGGTAGCTCGGGCTTCAGTTTTTTATAACTGCGCAGGGCAATATTTTCATCTCGCCAAATAAGCTTTGTCAGTGCAAAAGTCGTTATCTGGGCTTCTTTTTCAGGGTAACGTCCCTTAAACCAGGAACCGTCTTCAATGGCCGCCGGTGAATAGCGCACTTTATGATAAAACTCACCCAGATATTGCTGTAACTCCGGTAATAACCCTGTGAGGTAAGGCAGTAACGTTGGGTTACCGCGTTCAGCTGCCATCTTCAGTCTATTCCAAACTTTCTCATCAGTACGTCCGTCAAGGCTTTCCCATTCCTTCAAAATGGGATCACAGGCTGAAGGAAGTGAAAAACCGTGTTCCCAAATAGCATCAACCTGGCGACGGAAAGGCCCGTCCCCCAAACCTTTTTCTCGTTGCGCTTCAATAAACTGACAACGGTGAGTCAAAGTGCCCGGATGCCGAAAGTCGCGAATAAAGCGTGCATGCTCTTCTTGCCCTGCCAGGTAAGTAAGCCACGGCTGCCTTAGCTGCCAGTCGAGTGGTGTGTTGTCATACTTTTCCAGAAAAGCCAAAACCCGGTCTTCATTAGCCAAATAGCCTACTTGCTCCAGCCTTGTCAGTTCCAGATACGGAACGAGCGGGTAGCCCTCCAGCTTCTGTAATAACTGACGGTATTCATTCAGACGACCACGCTTAGCGGCGTATTCTGCTTTTTTGAATAGCTCACGCTGCTGCTCCCGTTGTTCACTATCAACAGGTTCAGATTGGGCTGCACCACTACTAAACAGCGATAACGCGAAAAACAATGGTGCACTGTAACGTATGATAAACGACTGCTTTTTCATTAATTCAAACGCATGTTTAAATAACCGTTGAAAAATTGGCGTATTCGCGCCAAACTCTCTCTACCTTAACCCAAAGCTATAGCAGAATCAGTTTCTTTATAGCAACAAATTAATGGAAGTCGTGGGAGACCCAAGATGATCTATCAAGGTGAAAGCATTCGGGTCGATTTTATCGAACCAGGTTTCGCAGAATTACAATTTGATGCGAAAGGCTCGGTTAATAAATTCGACCAGGCAACATTAGAAGAATTCAGTGAAGCACTGACAAAATTACAAAACACTGACGATTTACGTGGCGTCATTGTCACCAGTAGCAAGTCGACCTTTATTGTAGGCGCTGACATTACTGAGTTCCTGACACTATTCTCTGATCAGGAAAAAACCCGCAGCTGGGTAGCAAAAGCATCACGCGTATTTGACCAACTGGAAGACCTGCCGGTACCCACCGTTGGTGCGGTTAAAGGCTTCGCGTTAGGCGGCGGCTGTGAGGCACTATTAGCCTGTGACTACCGTGTAGCGGATACCACAGCAACTATCGGCCTGCCTGAAGTTAAACTGGGTCTTATCCCGGGCTTTGGCGGTACTATGCGTTTACCTCGCGTTATTGGTCCTGATAACGCTTTAGAGTGGATCACCACAGGTAAAAACAACAAAGCAGAAGACGCGCTTAAAGTTGGCGCAATTGATGCGATTGTTGAGCCAGAGAACCTAACAAAAGCGGCGTTGAATTTAGCGAAAGCTGCCGCTGCCGGCGAACAAGACTGGAAAGCCAAGCGTCAGCCTAAGTTAGAGCCGTTAAAAGCCAACGACACCGAGTTAATGATGACTCTGGTTACCGCTAAAGGTTTAATTGCAGCCAAAGCTGGTAAACACTACCCGGCACCGCACAAGGCTTTAGAAGCCATTGAAAACGGCGCTCGCGAACACCGTGAAGGCGCATTAAAAGCTGAAAATAACGCGTTTTTCGACCTAACTCAAACTGACGCATGCCAGGCGCAGGTTGGTATCTTCCTGGCCGATCAGGCCGTTAAAGGTAAGTCTAAGAAGTACGCCAAAGCAGCAACCAAAGAAATCAAAACTGCGGGTGTGTTAGGCGCAGGCATTATGGGCGGCGGTATCGCTTATCAGTCTGCCCTTAAAGGCGTACCGGCTGTCATGAAAGACATTAAGCAAGACGCTTTAGATTTGGGCATGAAAGAAGCTGGCAAGATCCTGAAAAAAGGCGTAGAGCGCGGTAAGGTGAATAACGAGAAGATGATTAAAATCTTATCTTCTATTACACCTACGCTGCTGAACGATGCCGTTAAAGACGTCGATATTGTTGTTGAAGCCGTTGTTGAAAACCCGAAAGTTAAAGGTTCGGTGCTGGCTGAAATTGAAGGCGTTATCAGTGATGATGCTATTTTAACGTCAAACACCTCGACCATTTCTATTACAGAGCTCGCTAAAAACCTGAAGCGTCCTGAAAAATTCTGCGGGATGCACTTCTTTAACCCGGTACATAAAATGCCGCTGGTTGAGATTATTCGTGGCGAGAAAACTTCAGATGACACTGTTAATGCCGTAGTAGCCTATGCATTGAAACTGGGCAAAACCCCTATCGTTGTTAACGACTGCCCGGGCTTCTTAGTGAACCGCGTATTGTTCCCTTACCTGGCAGGCTTTGCCGGTATGGTTGATGAAGGCGTTGATTTCGTCGGCATCGACAAGGTTATGGAGAAGCAGTTCGGCTGGCCTATGGGTCCTGCGTACTTGAGCGACGTTGTCGGCATCGACACGGCGGATCATTGTACCGTTGTTATGGAAGCAGGCTTCCCGACCCGCATGAAACGCGACGAGTCCAGCGCCATTGCTAAGCTGGCAGCCGCTGAGCGTTACGGTCAGAAAAACGGTAAAGGCTTCTATGTTTACGGCACCGACAAAAAAGGTAAGCCAACCAAAGAAGCTGATCCGGCGACTTATGAGTTACTAGGCTGTGAACAAGGCAAAAAGCTGGACGCAGATGAAGTCATTGCTCGCTGCATGATCCCAATGGTGAACGAAGCGGTTCGCTGTCTGGAAGAAGACATTGTGGGCTCTGCTGCCGAAGCAGACATGGCGTTGCTTTATGGCTTAGGCTTCCCTCCATTCCGAGGCGGCCCTTTCCGTTATTTGGAAACGCTTGGCATGGACAACTTTATTCAACTGGCAGACAAGTACGCGCACCTGGGTGAAATTTATCAGGTTACCGACGGCATGCGCGAAATGGCTAAAGCCGGTAAATCTTACTTTGACACAACCAGCGCGAAGTAAGGCTTGAGGAGGTTATTAAAATGAAAGACATCGTCATTGTAGATTGTATTCGTACGCCAATGGGGCGTTCAAAAAATGGTGTTTTCCGCCATACTCGTGCCGAAGACCTCTCAGCTGCGCTGATGAAGGGCTTACTTGAGCGTAACCCGGAAGTGGATGTTGAAGAACTGGAGGACATTTACTGGGGTTGTGTACAGCAAACCTTAGAACAAGGTTTCAACATTGCACGTAACTCAGCGTTAATTGCCGGCATTCCTCATAAAGTGGCCGGCGTTACCGTTAACCGTCTGTGTGGCTCATCCATGCAGGCATTGCACGACGCTACCCGCGCTATTATGAACGGCGACGGCGAAATCTTTATGGCCGGTGGTGTTGAGCACATGGGTCACGTACCAATGACTCACGGTATCGACTTTCATCCGGGCATGAATAAGTCTGTAGCAAAAGCTTCGGGCAGCATGGGTATGACCGCTGAATTGTTGTCTCGCAAGTTCGGTATTACCCGTGAACAACAAGACGAATTCGGCGCGCGCTCTCATAAGAAAGCGCACGAAGCGACAGTTGAAGGCCGCTTTGCTAAAGAGATTTACCCAATTAACGGCCACAATGCCGACGGCGAACTGGTACGCGTGACTGAAGACGAAGTTATTCGTCCGGAAACCACCGCAGAAGGCCTGTCACAGCTTCGCCCGGTGTTTGACCCGGCCAACGGTACGGTAACCGCAGGTACATCGTCAGCCTTGTCTGACGGCGCAGCTGCCATGTTGGTTATGTCTGCTGATAAAGCCAAAGAACTGGGTCTGACGCCACGCGTTAAGATTCGCTCAATGGCCGTTGCAGGCTGCGATCCTTCCATTATGGGTTACGGCCCCGTTCCGGCAACGGAGAAAGCACTTAAACGTGCTGGTGTGTCTATTGACGACATCGACGTTGTTGAACTGAACGAAGCCTTTGCCGCACAGTCACTGCCTGTACTTAAAGGTTTAAAACTGTTCGACAAGATGGAAGAGAAAGTGAACCTGAACGGTGGTGCTATCGCTTTAGGTCACCCATTAGGCTGCTCTGGCGCACGTATCTCAACGACGCTAATCAACTTAATGGAAGAGAAAAACGCGAAGCTTGGCTTAGCCACCATGTGCATTGGCCTTGGCCAGGGTATTGCGACGGTATTTGAACGCGTTTAAAAGAAACAGCAAAACTAGAGCGGTTTAACACTTTAACTGCTCTGAGGAAGGGGGGAGCGAAGGCTCGCCCCTTTTTATTGTCAGGAAATACTCAGAAACACGCCGTGAACCCATCCCTGGGGGCTTGACTGCAGCCATCCATGGCTGCAGACAGTTTCTGAGTATTTCCCGCCAACAAACAGCGGTGCAATCCATCACTCCCCCCTCACCTCTTAGTCGCGAAAGTGTTAAACTACTCGCCAATTTCACCTAACGTCTTTTAAAGAAGTCATGACCCAGATTAACTGCGACAAAGAACTCGATACCCTTGGCCTTAAATGCCCGGAGCCCGTAATGTTAGTTCGTGCGGCTATTCGTAAAATGAAGGTTGGTGAGGTATTGCTGATTATTGCGGATGATCCCGCAACAACCCGGGATATTCCGGGCTTTTGCGAATTTATGGAGCATGAGCTGGTTGCTTCTGAAACCGAAGAGATGCCTTACCGCTACTGGGTTAGGAAGTCCCAATAAGAGCCTGACATTCAAGTATCAGGCTTTATTTTTATTTAAATACATTTCCCAGAACTCAGCCTGACCAACTTCACCCAGTTCGTAGGGTTCGAAGCCAAAGTTTTTGTAGGCCTGCTTGGCACGGTCATTGTTTTCCAACACTTCTAGAGTCAGCTTCACGCAACCACGGAATTCTGCCAGTGTTTTCACTTCTTCCAGAAGTTTACGCGCAACGCCCTGGCCTCGATATTCCGGAATAACCGCTATGTCGTGAATATTCATTAATGGTTTTGCAGCGAAGGTTGAGAAGCCTTCTACACAGTTTGCAACGCCAACCGGGGTGTCACCATCGTAGGCCAGCAAAGAAAAGACATGGTCTCTTTTTGCCATTTCATCTATCAGACTTTCTTTAACTTCATCTGATATGCCTTCACCACCACCCATTGGGTCTTTAGCGTAAGCATCCAACATAGCTATAACGGCATTACGGTGTTTGGGGTTACTATAATCCGCAAGTGTAATTTCTATCATTCGTCCTTCGCTCATTTTACAACGTAAACTGTTTCATTTGCTCAGCAACAGGCTGGTAGCAATGACAGCTGGTAACATGGTCGTTCACCATACCAACTGCTTCCATAAAAGCATAGCAAATGGTCGGCCCGACAAACTTAAAGCCTTCCTTTTTTAACGCTTTTGCCATGCTTTGGGAAGCCTCAGTTTCGGTTGGAATCTCACTTTGCGTCCGATACGCATTAATAATCGGTGAGCCGCCAACAAACGCCCATAGCCATTGCTCAAATCTAACACCTTTCTCTTCTAGCTTTAAAAAGGCTTCGGCGTTGGTGAAAATCGCATCAATTTTCGCCTTGCTACGAATAATATCACGGTTGCTGTACAACCGTTCGCGATCAGCATCACTCATTGCCACAATAGCTTTCGGATCAAAACCCAAAAAGGCTTTCTCGTAGCCCGCTTGTTTGCGCAATATGGTTAACCAGCTAAGACCCGCCTGCTGCCCGTCCAGACACAGTTTGGCGAAGAGTTCTATCGGGTCACGTACCGGCCTTCCCCAGACATTGTCGTGATACGCACGGTAATCGTCAGCAGATTCACACCAGGAACAACGTTCTGGTTCATTATTTGTCATGCCTTCCCCTATAACCAAGGCGCGTCAGAGGGTATAATCTACGCATATTTTTCGACCATTGGTCAACCACAAATAAAAAAGCAGAGAATGCGTATGTCGAAATACGATGTGAAAACCTTTCAGGGGCTTATTCTTGCTCTTCAGGACTACTGGGCTCAGCAAGGCTGTGCCGTGGTTCAGCCATTAGATATGGAAGTGGGTGCAGGCACTTTTCACCCAATGACGTTTTTACGCTCATTAGGCCCCGAGCCAGCCAGTTTTGCTTATGTTCAGCCTTGCCGCCGTCCTACTGATGGTCGTTATGGCGAGAACCCAAACCGATTACAGCACTACTATCAGTTTCAGGTCATTATGAAGCCTTCACCTAAAGACATTCAGGAACTTTACCTGGGCTCTTTAGAAATGCTTGGCTTTGACACACTGACTCACGACATACGCTTTGTAGAAGACAACTGGGAATCGCCTACTCTGGGCGCCTGGGGTCTGGGCTGGGAAGTCTGGCTTAACGGTATGGAAGTCACTCAGTTTACTTACTTCCAGCAAGTCGGTGGTTTAGAGTGCCGCCCCGTGGCCGGAGAAATTACCTACGGCCTGGAGCGTTTGGCCATGTACATTCAGGGTGTGGACAGCATCTACGACCTGGTCTGGACCGACGGCCCTCGCGGTAAGATCTTGTATCGCGACGTTTTTCATCAGAATGAAGTTGAGCAATCAACTTACAACTTTGAATACGCTGACGTTGATGTGCTTTTCCGTCGCTTCGACGACTGTGAAAAAGAGTGCGAACTGCTCATAGAAAAATCTTTGGCTTTGCCTGCGTATGAGCAAGTGATGCGAGCGTCTCACGCGTTTAACCTGCTGGATGCCCGGCATGCTATCTCTGTGACCGAAAGGCAGCGCTACATACTTCGTGTCAGAACCATGGCAAAAGCCGTTGCCGAAGTTTATTACCAGGCGCGCGAAGCTCTGGGCTTCCCTTTAGCCGACAATAAAACCAACCCAGCAGCGAACTAAGGAGAGCCAAGCCGTGCAAAAAGAAAACTTATTAATTGAGCTAGGTACCGAAGAGCTTCCTCCAAAAGCCTTAAAGTCACTGCGCGACAGCTTAAAGTCGGGTATTGAGTCTGGTTTAAAAAGCGCTGAACTGAGTTTTGATAGTATTGAAGCTTATGCCACTCCTCGTCGATTAGCTGTCCTGGTTAAACAGGTAGAGACCGAGCAGCAGGATAAAGAAGTAGAGAAACGCGGTCCCGCTGTTAATGTGGCTTTTGATGATTCAGGTAATCCGACAAAAGCCGCCGAAGGCTGGGCTCGTTCTAATGGTATTACCGTTGAGCAGGCTGACCGTCTAAAGACAGACAAGGGCGAATGGCTGCTGCATAAGGCAACAGTAAAAGGCCAGGCGCTCGCTGAATTAGTTCAGGGTATGCTGGAAGCCGCCATTAAAACACTACCTATTCCTAAGCCTATGCGCTGGGGTGACAGCACCGCACAGTTCATTCGCCCGGTTCATACACTGACGGTTATGCTGGGTAGCGAGCTCATCGAAGCTGAAATTCTGGAAACTAAGAGCGCTCGTTTTATTCAGGGTCATCGTTTTCATTCTCCTGAAGGTTTTGAGCTTGATCATGTCGACAACTACCTTGAAAAGCTGCGTCAAGCGAAAGTAACCGCTAACTTCGAAGAGCGTATTGAAACAATTCAATCGGAGATCTCACGTCTTGCTTCGGAACTCGGCGGCCAGGTTATTCAGGATGACGAGTTAGTTGAGGAAGTTGCTGCACTGGTGGAATGGCCCGTAGCTTTAACCGCAAGTTTCGATCAGGGTTTTCTGGCTGTGCCAAAGGAACCGCTCATTGTCACCATGAAAGACGACCAGCGTTACTTCCCGGTTGAAGATGGCAAAGGTAATTTATTATCTCAATTCATTTTCATCACCAATATTGAAAGTCGCGACCCGCAACAAATTGTTAAAGGTAATGAAAAGGTTGTTCGCCCTCGCCTGGCGGATGCACAGTTTTTCTTTGAGTCCGATAAGAAAAAGACACTGGAGTCTCGCCTTTCAGCACTGGATTCTGTACTTTTCCAGAAGCAACTCGGAAGTATTGGTGACAAAGCACGTCGCATTTCCGTGTTAGCCGGTAAAATTGCCAACCAGTTAAACGCTGACGTAAAAGCTTCACAAAGAGCCGGCCTGCTGTGCAAAGCTGACCTGGTATCCGATATGGTTTCAGAGTTTCCTGAAACTCAAGGTGTTATGGGTAAGCACTATGCACTTAACGACGGTGAAAGTGAAACTATCGCACAGGCAATTGAGCAACACTACTGGCCTCGCTTTTCCGGTGATGAATTACCTCAAACCAAAGAGGCCTGTGCCGTCGCGTTAGCCGACAAACTGGATACGCTGGTCGGAATATTTGGTATTGGCCAGGTACCCAAAGGGGATCGTGACCCCTTTGCTCTTCGCCGCGCAGCTTTAGGTTTATTACGTACACTGGTGGAGCGCGATCTCGCACTAGATTTAAACGAGTTACTGGCAGCCTCAGTAGAAGGCTTTGGTGACAAGTTATCCAATAAAACAGTAGCTGCCGACGTATTTGAATTCCTGCTTGGCCGCTTCCGCCCTTGGTATCAGGATCAAGGTATTTCGGTTGATGTTATTCAGTCAGTACTGGCACGGTCGCCGTCAAAGCCAACCGACTTCGACCAACGCGTTAAGGCTGTTCAGTCATTTAAATCTCTGGACTCTGCCGAAAGTTTAGCAGCCGCCAATAAGCGGGTTGGGAATATTCTCGCAAAGTCTAAAGAAGAAATATCAGGAAAAGTTGATGAGTCTGTTTTACAAGAAGAGTCCGAAACAGCCCTTTATCGTTTAGTAACGCAAACTGAAAGCGCTATTAAGCCGCTTATTGCTAACGGTGACTATAGTGACGCCCTTACACAGTTATCAGAGCTTAAAGAGCCTGTCGATGCGTTTTTCGAACATGTAATGGTTAATGCGGAAGACGATACAGTTCGTGTGAACCGACTTAACTTACTGTTCAGATTGCGTCAGCTGTTCCTGGAAATAGCAGACATATCTCTTCTTCAGTAAGTCTTTGATTTAAAAAATAAAAAGCCGGTTCATTTTGCATGAACCGGCTTTTTTTATGCTGACATTCTTTATGTCTATTAACTAGACATCGAGGTTAGCAACCTTAAGCGCGTTAGACTCTATAAATGCTCTACGAGGCTCGACCTCATCACCCATTAAGGTGGTGAATAACTGATCCGCGCCAATAGCATCTTCAATAGTAACCTGAAGCATACGACGGGTTTCAGGGTCCATGGTCGTTTCCCACAGTTGGTCAGGGTTCATTTCTCCCAAACCTTTATAGCGTTGAACATAAAGTCCACGCTTAGACTCATTGATAAGCCATTCAACAGCGTCAACAAAATGGTTAATTGGTTGCTTTTTCTCTCCACGGAGAACATAGCCACCTTCTTCTACCAGCGAGTCGATTTTTTCGCCAAGCGTCACTATCTGTTCATAGTCTTTCGACATTAAGAACTCGTAGTTAAGTGGGTAATCGGTATCAACCCCATGCTGACGAATTGTTGTTGTCGGCAACCACATTCTGCGTTCAGTATCTTCATGCAAAGAGACAGTATAGGTTGCTGAATCGACTTCTCTGGCTGTTAGGTCATCGTTTAGTGTCTTGACCCACTTGGCCATATAATCTTTGTCTTTCAACCGTTCATCAGTTAGACGAGGCGCGTAGAACAGGCGCTGCAGAAAACGTTCCGGCATACGACGGCTCAGGCGTTTTATATTTTCCTGCGCCATTTGGTAGCCGTTAACCAGCTCTTCCAGCTTTTCACCCGCAATACCCGGAGCAGTTTCGTTAACGTGTAACGACGCGTTGTCCAACGCCAAACTGGTCAGGTAACGAATCAATGACGGATCGTCTTTAATATAGACTTCTTGCTTACCTTTTTTCACCTTATACAAAGGAGGCTGAGCAATGTAGATGTAACCACGCTCAATAATCTCCGGCATTTGGCGATAGAAGAAGGTTAGCAACAAGGTACGAATGTGAGAACCATCAACGTCAGCATCCGTCATTATAATAATACGGTGATAACGTGTTTTATCCGGGTTGTACTCATCACGACCAATACCACAGCCCATTGCTGTGATTAAAGTTCCGACTTCAACCGATGACAACATTTTATCAAAACGTGCTTTTTCAACGTTAAGGATTTTACCTTTTAACGGCAGTATCGCTTGGTTTTTGCGATTACGCCCCTGCTTCGCTGAACCGCCTGCAGAGTCACCCTCCACAATGTAGAGTTCAGACAGTGCAGGATCTTTTTCCTGACAATCGGCCAGCTTACCGGGAAGCCCCGCTATATCTAAAGCACCTTTACGGCGAGTCATTTCACGAGCTTTACGAGCCGCTTCACGCGCCCGAGCCGCATCAATAATTTTATTGATGATAAGCTTGGCTTCACCTGGGTTTTCTAACAGATAATCGGCTAACTGTTCATTCATTGACTGCTCTACAGCCGACTTCACTTCAGAAGAAACGAGTTTATCTTTTGTCTGAGAAGAAAACTTAGGGTCTGGTACTTTAACTGAAATAATTGCAGTTAAACCTTCACGGGCATCATCACCGGTTGCTGAGGTTTTTGCTTTCTTAGTAAAGCCTTCTTTTTCCATATAGGTGTTTAACGTACGAGTTAATGCTGCACGAAAACCCGCCAGGTGAGTACCACCGTCACGCTGTGGGATATTGTTGGTAAAGCAGTAAATATTTTCCTGGAAGGAATCGTTCCACTGCATGCTTACCTCTACACCAATACCGTCTTCTCTTTGAAGCGTAAAGTAGAAAGCTTTTTGATGAATGGGGGTTTTGTTCTGGTTTAAGTAGTTAACAAAAGCGGCAATACCACCTTCGTATTTAAAAACATCTTCACGGTCGTCACGTTCATCTCGCAACCGTATGCCAACACCCGAATTCAAAAATGAAAGTTCTCTCAGGCGTTTCGCCAAAATATCGTAGTGAAATTCAGTATTCGTGAAGGTTTCGTGACTAGGCCAAAAACGAAGCTCAGTCCCTGTTGTATCCGTTTCACCTACAGGTTTTACGTCACTGTCAGGCTCACCCATATGATAAGTTTGCTCGTAAACCTGGCCTTGTCGACGAATGGTCAACTGCAGCTTTTCAGACAGCGCGTTTACAACAGAGATACCAACACCGTGCAAACCACCAGACACTTTATAAGAGTTGTCGTCAAACTTACCACCAGCGTGCAATACGGTCATGATAACCTGAGCAGCTGAAACGCCCTCTTCTTCGTGTATATCAACGGGAATTCCGCGACCATCATCTTTCACACTGACTGAACCATCAGAATGAATGGTAACCATAATTTCTGAACAATGGCCCGCTAAGGCTTCGTCAATAGAGTTATCGACAACTTCAAAAACCATGTGGTGCAGACCCGTTCCATCATCTGTGTCACCAATGTACATACCTGGGCGTTTACGAACCGCATCCAACCCTTTGAGAACCTTGATACTCGATGAACCGTAATTATTTTCTTCCATAGTATTATCTCGATATCATTCGTTTATTACCCCATGTTCCACGTGGAACATTCGAGGTGATTTTTGAAATTTATCCGACAACTGCTTTCCAGTAATTGCGGTGATAAACACTTGTGCGTCTAGATTTTCTAACTCACGACAAAGTAACGCCTGGTTTCTTGAATCAAGCTCTGACGTTAAATCATCGACCAAATAGATGCAGGGTTGCTTTTTAATTTTTTGATAATGCTTCCCTTGCGCTAATTTCAAAGCGGTTATCGCGGTTTTTAGCTGCCCGCGAGATAAGCGATGCTTTACTTCCACACCATCTGCTATCACTTTGATATCTGCCTTATGTGCCCCAACTGAGGTGAAGCCGTATTTCTTATCTTTCTCTGTATGGCTTTCTAAGGCGTCAAATAAACTTTGGCTAGTATCCCAGCCCGATTTTAATCGAACCTCCATTGTAACATCGGAGAGAAAAGATTTCGCTAGTTCTTGTATATAATCATTAAGTTCTTCTAGGTATTTTTCGCGACTTTTACTAATGCGTTCACCATAATAGGCCAACTGTTCTTTCCAGTATTTATCTTCCCGCACGGGAAGCGAGCGTTGTTTGAGTAAACTGTTTCTTTGTTTAAGTAATTGGGTGTAAGCAACCCAGTCCGAATAAAAAGAATGTTCCACGTGGAACACTCCCCAATCAATAAACTGTCTTCTCTGACCTGGTCCCTCTAAAAGAATATCTACAGACTCAGGGGTTAACAACTGTACCGGCACTAAACGGGCAACATCTGACATCCGCTGAACATTCGCACCATTTAATCTTAACGACTGCTCTCCATCACCGCTGCGTCGAACGCCAATAGAGTAATCTTTAGAGCGACAAAATACGGTAAAGCCGCTATTACCCTCTTTAATTAACTGACGAAACCCGCCGGGACGAAAAGAACGACCGAAACCGAGTAAATAAATAGCTTCAAGCAGGCTCGTTTTACCGGAACCGTTGTCTCCAGTAATTAGGTTAATTTGGGGACTGGGGGACAAAGCCACTTCCGAAAAATTTCTGAAGTGGCTTAAACTCAATGTCTCAATGAACATTTATAAGGCAGGGTTACAAACGCATGGGCATAATAACGTAACAGCAAGACTCGTCATGCTGAGGTTCAATTAGTGCACTGCTGTTTGAGTCAGACAGAGTAAAAGAAACCTGTTCGTCATCAATGTTATTTAAGACATCTAGCAAATAGCTAACGTTGAAGCCTATCTCAAGATCATCGCCTTGGTAATCGACTTCAATAACTTCTTCCGCTTGTTCTTGTTCAGGGTTTGTCGCAGTAATACAAAGCTCACCACTGCTTAAATTCAAGCGCACACCGCGAAATTTTTCATTTGATAAAATTGAAGCACGGCCAAAAGACTGACGTAAAGCATCACGATGCGCGACCACAACTTTATCACCGCCACTTGGTAAAACACGACGATAGTCAGGAAAACGACCATCTACCAATTTACTGGTAAACACCAGCTCTGGTGTTTCAACGCGAATATGGTTGTTTCCGATAGAAACCGACACTTCCTGATCGTCATCGCCCAAGAGACGAAGTAACTCAACCACCCCTTTACGAGGAACAATAACCTGTCGTTGTGCAAGGCCTGGTTGGTCTATAGCACAAGTGCTCATGGCCAAACGGTGACCGTCAGTTGCAACAGAGCGCAACATGCCATTATCCGTTTCAAACAACATACCATTTAAATAATAACGGACGTCCTGGTTCGCCATTGAGAAATGGGTTTTCTCCATTAAGTCCTTCAATATGGCCTGCTCAGTCACCAAATGGATGTCACTTTTCCAGTCATCGATATTTGGGAAGTCGTCTGACGACAGAGTGCTAAGCTTAAACTTACTGCGACCCGATTTAACGGTTGCGCTGTCTTCCTGTGAAGTGAACTCAATTGTTGAACCTTCCGGTAAGCTCCGCACAATATCCAGAAGTTTCTTAGCTGGTACAGTAACAGCTGCATCCATATCTGCAGATTCCAGCGGTACCGAGGAGACCAGTTCAACTTCCAGGTCTGTTCCGGTCAATTTAAGCTGGCCGTTATCTACCTGTAATAACAAATTCGACAAAATTGGTAACGTATGCCGCCTTTCAACAGCACCACTCACAACCTGCAGTGGCTTGAGAAAAGCATCGCGGTTAATTGAAAATTTCATGACTGAGTCCCCTGTTTATAACGACATACCTTATGACGACAACGTTCGAATAAGATTTCTATAGTCTTCTTTTATGTCGTGCTGCGCATCTTTTAATTCTTGTATTTTTCGACAAGCATGTAAAACCGTCGTGTGGTCACGCCCGCCAAAAGCGTCACCAATTTCCGGTAAACTGTGGTTGGTTAATTCTTTCGCCAACGCCATGGCCAACTGTCGTGGACGCGCTACGGAACGACTCCGGCGCTTAGACAAAATGTCAGCTAACTTAATATTATAATATTCTGCGACTGTCTTTTGGATGTTATCAATAGTGACCAACTTTTCCTGAGCGGCAATTAGGTCACGCAGTGCTTCGCGCACAAAATCGATAGTAATGGGTCGGCCGGTAAGTTGAACATTCGCGACAACCCGGTTCAGTGCACCTTCAAGTTCACGTACGTTTGAGCGTAATCTTTTGGCAATGAAAAAGGCGACTTCGTGTGGCATATGTAACCCACGTTCGTCGGCTTTCCGCATTAAAATAGCAACTCGCGTTTCTAATTCCGGCGGCTCTATAGCAATGGTCAAACCCCAGCCAAAACGGGATTTCAGACGATCTTCTACTCCATCTATTTCTTTCGGATAAAGATCGCTGGTCATAATAATTTGCTGATTACCTTCCAACAGTGCGTTGAAAGTATGAAAGAATTCTTCCTGAGAGCCCTTTTTATTTGCAAAGAAATGGATGTCATCTATTAGCAAAGCATCAACTGAACGGTAGTAACGTTTAAATTCATTAGTCGAACTGTTGCGAATTGAGTTAACCATGTCCTGAACAAAACGTTCTGCCCGAATATAAAACACCTTGGCGTCCTTCTTGTGCGCCATAATGCCATTGCCAACTGCGTGCAATAAGTGTGTTTTACCTAAACCCGTACCACCATAGACAAAAAGTGGGTTGTAAACACCGCCTGGATTCTCAGCTACCTGAATAGCCGCCGCACGGGCTAGTTGGTTTGACTTACCTTCAACAAAATTATCAAAAGTGTATTCAGGATGAATATTGCTCTCAAACGGTACTTCAGTATCGGCATTACTTGAGGAAAAGTTCGGCGTCTTTCTGCGCGTTGCAGCAGCGCGTTGTTGCGAACCGTTATCTTTTTGTGTTGGCGACGCTTCCCCAACCTTTAAAACAACATTCGGTACTTTGTCATCGCACATGGACTCCAAATACGCATTAATGGTTTTCAGGTATTTATCGCGCACCCAATCGACCGAATAGATATTCGGCGCAAATAAGGTCAAAGTCTCGCCATTAAGTTTGGCTTGAAGAGGTCTGATCCACGTGTTGAACTGCTGTAACGGTAACTCCGATTGCAGTCGCTCTGCACATTGTTGCCAAAGCGAATTATTCACACTCTTCTCCTGGATCGTTTTTTATTATCATAACCAAAGATTGTACTTCACTCAGTTAATCTTCGCTAGTATAAACTGCCTGAAAACGGCATGAATAAAGGAGATAAAAAATAGTCACTGATGGCAGAACTGGCGCATAACTTGCTTGTAACCAGCCACTTTACCAAAACAGAAAAATCATCTAAAAAGTGAATAACTGTTATTTTATCCACATTATTAATGTTATAATTGCTACAGATTGTGGATGAGATTAATTTAGGTTTTATTGCCTAAAACCGCCTCTTATCATTGACTCAATGCGAAAAGATCGGTAAGATCCGCGCTCTAAAAAATTCCGTTCACGTTTGGTTTCAACTTTTTCGGCCAGCGTGGGAAATAGCAAACTGACCGATGGAATATTAGTTATGAAAAGAACATTTCAACCAAGCGTATTAAAACGCAAACGTGCTCACGGCTTCCGTGCTCGCATGGCAAGTAAAAACGGCCGTAAAGTATTGGCTCGTCGCCGTGCTCGTGGTCGCAAAGTACTGAGTGCATAAAAGTATCTCATATGGAAGGGAGTTACGTCTGTTAACTCCCTCTCATTTCCAGACTGTATTCTCAAACCCTCCTGTAAAAGCCGTTACTGCTCATGTCACTATGTTGGCAACCCCCAATGAGTTAGGGCATCCACGTATAGGTGTTACTGTCAGTAAAAAGCGAGCGAAGCGCGCTGTTGACCGAAACCGTATAAAACGCCAGATACGTGAAACATTCCGTTTAAGACAGCACAAAATCCCCGCTTTTGACATTGTAATTATTGCTAAGCAGGGTATTGTCGAGCAGGATAACGCCGCATTACGGGATACGTTGAATTATTTATGGCGAAAATTAGCAAAGCGTTGCGAACAATACCAATCGCGTTCATAAAGGTTTACCAATGGTTTATTAGCCCGTTGTTAGGCCCGCGTTGTCGATTTTATCCATCTTGCTCGCATTATGCCTGTGAGGCTATACAAAAACACGGTACAATCCGTGGTATTGGCCTTGCTGCCGTAAGAATTGGTAAATGTCATCCCGCTCACGAAGGCGGTTATGACCCGGTTCCGCCCAGTAAGCAAGAAATTAAGCCAGAAAATAGCAACGAATCCGAATCTTTACTAAAACAGCCAACAGAGACGAAATCACTATGAATTCGCCACGCACGATATTATTTATTGCCTTTTTAGTGGTGTCATTCTTCCTATACCAAAATTGGATGGTGGAGACCGCACCCGGAACAAAAGCAAACGAAACCGTGACAGTAACGCAATCGAGCAATAACACTGAAAACAGCGATGTGCCTTCAAGTGGTTCAGCTGCGGCAGATGTACCGGAAGGTGATCAGCCCGTTGTTAGCCAACAATCAGAAACAACCATTCGCGTCCGCACCGACGTGCTTGATGTCGAAATTGATACTCACGGTGGTGACGTTGTTTCAACAGAGTTACTTAAGTTCGCCAAGGACTTAGGAACCGAAGAGCGTTTCCAGCTATTACAGAATAGATCAAATAGCGTCTACGTCGCACAGTCTGGTTTAATTGGTCCGGATGGTATCGATGCAAGCGGTGACGGTCGTCCGTCTTATAACTACGAAAAAGAAAGCTATCAGTCCGAAACTGACGTTATCGAAGTTCCGTTAACCTACACCACGGAAAGCGGCGCAATCTATCGTAAGGTATTTACTTTCACTCCCGGAAAGTACAACGTCGACGTTCGTTTTGAGATTGAGAACAATACTGCTAACGCGCTGAATACCCAGTTCTACGGACAACTTAAGCGCTCCATGGGTACTGGCGAAAGTGGCAGCATGATTATGCCAACCTACTTTGGTGCAGCGTACTCGCATGACGATGACAAGTTTGAAAAGTATGACTTTGACGACATGCTGGATAAAAAGCTGAACGTCACCTCGCAGACCGGTTGGGTCAGTATGCTTGAGCACTACTTTGTTTCGGCATGGATACCTGAACAGGGCCAGCCTAACCGCTTATTCTCACGTGTTGCGAATGGCAGCCAGGCAATTATTGGTGTCATTTACCCGATGACCGAAATTCAGGCCGGCAGCTCAAAAGTCATTGAGTCACAGCTTTATCTGGGTCCTAAAGATCAGGACGCTATGGCACAAATAGTTGAGCACCTGGACTTAACCGTCGACTACGGTTTCCTTTGGTGGTTAGCTCAGCCAATATTTAAGCTGCTTCAATTTTTACAAAGCCTTGTCATTAACTGGGGTCTGGCCATTATTCTGACCACCGTTATTGTCAAAGCATTGCTGTTCCCATTGACCAAAGCGCAATACGTATCAATGGCTAAAATGCGTATGCTGCAGCCTAAAATGACCGCACTTCGTGAACGCTATGGCGACGACCGACAGAAAATGTCGAGCGCCATGATGAAGCTTTATAAAGAAGAAAAAGTAAATCCTCTGGGCGGTTGTCTGCCAATGCTGTTGCAGCTTCCAATCTTCCTGGCGCTTTACTGGGTGCTGTTGGAAAGTGTCGAACTGCGTCATTCAGAATTTGTATTCTGGATTCAGGACTTATCGACCAAGGACCCATACTACATCCTGCCAATATTAATGGGTGCCAGTATGTTTCTGATGCAGCGGCTGCAGCCAACACCAACGGCTGACCCAATGCAGCAGAAGCTGTTCCAGTATATGCCGGTTATATTTACCGTCTTCTTCCTGTGGTTCCCATCAGGTCTGGTACTGTACTGGCTGGTCAGTAACTTGATTACCATTGCACAAATGCTGATCATTTACCGTGGGTTAGAGAAGAAAGGAATAGACGTTAGGAACAAGAAGAAGTAATCAAGCATTAAGGCCCGGCTTATGCCGGGCTTTAGTCCTTTTGGGAGCAATGAAAAATGACAACTGAAACAGACTTTGACGACACCATTGTTGCTCAGGCCACGCCACCCGGACGCGGTGGTGTTGGTATTGTTCGCGTTAGTGGCAAAGCCTGTAAAGATGTTGCTGAAAAACTGTTAGGCCATTGCCCCAAACCTCGTAAAGCCGAATACTTACCTTTTTACGATTTACAAAAACAACTGCTGGACGAAGGCATTGCGCTTTATTTCCCTGGTCCTAACTCCTTTACCGGCGAAGATGTCTTAGAGCTGCAAGGTCACGGCGGACCCGTTCTTATCGACATGATCATTAAGGCCATTCTGGAAATTCCCGGTATTCGTCCTGCACGACCTGGTGAATTTAGTGAACGAGCGTTTTTGAACGACAAGCTTGACCTCACCCAGGCAGAAGCTATTGCCGACTTAATTGATACCAATTCGGAGCAAGCCGCTAAAGCCGCATTACAAAGCCTAAAAGGTGAGTTTTCTCACAAAATTGATCAGTTGGTGGATGCCGTTATTCACCTACGCATGTACGTTGAGGCAGCCATCGACTTTCCGGATGAAGAAATCGACTTTCTTTCCGACGGTAAAGTCTCCGGCGATTTAGCTGAAATTATTGACCACCTGTTCCATATAGAACAGGAGGCCCGGCAAGGAACGCTTATGCGTGAAGGTATGCGCATTGTAATTGCCGGACGTCCTAATGCGGGTAAGTCCAGCTTGCTTAATGCTCTGGCAGGTCGCGAGTCCGCCATTGTTACCGAAATAGCCGGAACCACCCGTGATGTTCTGCGAGAACACATTCAAATAGACGGCATGCCGCTGCATATTATTGATACCGCCGGTTTACGCGAAAGCCCGGACCACGTTGAGAAAATAGGTATTGAACGCGCCTGGGATGAAATTCGTCAGGCAGATCGCGTTTTATTTATGGTCGACAGTCAGGAGACTTCTGCCATTCATCCTGATGACATATGGCCGGAATTTTTCGCTCAGTTACCTGAAGACATGCCCTACACCGTTATCCGCAATAAAGTCGACTTATCGGAAGAGCCTACCGGCATTGATGAACACAACGGCATTCCGGTTATTCATTTATCCGCCAAAACTGGCCACGGCATTGAATTACTGCGCGAGCACTTAAAGCATTGTGTTGGATACAACACAACTGCAGAAGGAAGCTTTATGGCCAGACGCAGGCACTTAGAGGCTCTGGCTAAAGCAAAAACCCATTTACTGCAGGGTCAGGAGCAACTCGAAGCCAACATGGCCGGCGAAATACTAGCTGAAGAGCTACGTCTGACCCAACAGCACCTCAATGAAATTACTGGTGAGTTCACTTCTGACGATCTTCTCGGCCAAATTTTCGGTTCGTTCTGTATCGGCAAATAACGCGATTTCTTAGTCACCAAAAGCTAAGGAGCAACAGTGAAAGACAAGTTAGCGCAATGGGGGTTTGACTACGTCCGGCTTCGGTTTGGGTTCAGAACCGGCATTGCTGCCTGCTTGTCACTTGTTATTGCCTGGGCACTCGGATTAGAACACCCTCAATGGGCTGCTATGACCGTCTGGGCAGTTTCGCAACCAACCCGTGGTCTTCTCGTAGAAAAAGCCGCCTATCGTGCTTTAGGCACTTTGCTGGGCACCATGTTTGGAATGATACTAGTTGTTTCTGCCGGCGGCGAGATCATATGGTTGGTAGTCGGTTTATCACTCTGGGTAACCCTCTGTGTTTACACCGGCAATTTACTGCACGGTCTTATTTCCTACGGCACAATTTTGGCCGGGTACTCTGCCTCAATGGTCGTTCTTCTGACACAAAGCCCAGATGCTTTGATGCCACTGGGTATCGACCGTTTGCTTACAGTATTTGTCGGTATTATGACCTCGTTAGTTATTGGTTGGGCTTTTACTTATAAACGCGCGGAACAAACTTTAATTAACCAACTTCGCCGACTAACCGCCGCTAATTTACAGGATATCAGTCATTATTTTGCTGAACCGGATAAGGTTTCGCTTAACCTGTCTGAAAAGCTGTCGCAGTTAGCGGCCATAGAAGCTCAATTACTCGATCATGGTACCGGTTCTGTCAGCGCTCATGAGTCAGCCAAAACCTTACGTTTAGTCATTAACAGTCAGCTTGGCTTTTTCACCGAACTCAACATTCAGGAACCAGAAAACAATAAAGAAGTAAGTAATCACTTACTTGAATCTTCCAACAAACTAAATGCTTCCGCTAAACGCTCAGAAATTATTGAACCTCTCAGAAAAGCCCTGAAACTGATTAAAAACGATGCATTAAAAAGACGGTTCAGTGAATTTGTTGAAGCCACCAACGACCGTTTATCTTTTCGCGATTCAGGCAAAACGGCCAGCTCAACCCTGCTGACCAAAACTATTTTACACCGCGACTGGAGAGGCGCTCGTCAGGCAGCTATAAGAACCTTGGTTATAATGAGCCTAATTGGCGCAGCCTGGTGGTATACCGAATGGTTTCAGCTGGCTTATTTAATGTTAGGCGCCTCGGTTATGCTGACTCTATTTTCAACCGCTGATAACCCCGCTCTGACGATGAAGTTTGTGTTTTTTGGGCAGTGTGCAGGAGCTTTAACTGCCATACTAATACAGGCCGCTGTCTGGCAATATCAGGATGCCATTTTTTGGATGTTAGTGGCGTTAATGCCCGTTATTTTGTTGGCCGGGTTTCCTATGTCTCATCAAAAAACTGCCAACGGCAGCATGGATTTTAATCTGGTTTTCTTGCTACTAATGCAGCCTTCAGTAGCTTATTCGTTCCATCTTGGTCACTCTATTACCATTGCTTTGGCCGTGGTCGCCGCACCATTACTTGCATTAGTTGCTTATCGTCTAATTTATCCGACAAGCTTAAAAGCTCGGTACCAAACTTTATTGCAAACACTGACAGAAGAAATTGACCAGCTGGACACCGAGAAACTCACCGAAAGCCAATACAAAAGGCGCAAAGCACGATTTTACCATCGAGTCATAAAGCTAACCCAAATTAGTGATAAGCTCGGCTTAAAAGAAAAAGACTCCATAATTGAACACCTTTTAACCGGACAAAAAAGACTCAACTCAACCGGTTAATTCGGCTTTTCTAACGCGAGACCAACGTTTTATTTCATATTCCCGTTGGCACGCTTTTGACCTATTAGGGTGCACCTCGCTCCAGACAAGCTCAACCGGACGACGCGCTCGTGTGTATTTAGCCCCTTTTTTATCATCCACATTGTGCTCATTAACGCGGCGCTCAACGTCAGTTGTCACACCGGTATAAAACGTATTATCAGCACACTTCACTAAATAAACCGACCAGGCCACGCTTGAACTCTCTCGTAATAAACCCAATAAACAGTGTAACAGCAGTTAATTACTGAACCGACTAAGGAAGCCATTATGAGCAGACATTTTGATGAAGCCAAGGGGTTATCGGAACAACATGACCCAGCAACGCACGACTTTGTTTTTAACCAGACCATGTTCCGCATAAAAGATCCGGAACGCACCTTAAAGTTCTACAGTGAGGTGTTGGGAATGACTCTGGTAAAACGCCTGGACTTTCCCGAAATGGAATTCACGCTTTATTTCATGGCTGCTATTTCACCGGAGCAACGTAAAGACTGGTCAACCGACCACGATAAACGTATTGAACAAACCTTTGGTCGTCCGGCTATGTTGGAGCTCACGCACAACTGGGGGGACGAAAACGACGATTCAGTGTCCTATCACAGTGGCAATGAAGAACCGAAAGGCTTTGGTCACATTGGATTCGCTGTGCCCGATATTGATGCCGCCTGTGAGCGTTTCGAAAAAATGGGCGTGGAATTTCAAAAACGCCCTAACGATGGAAAAATGAAAGGCATTGCTTTTATTAAAGACCCGGACGGCTATTGGATTGAGATATTTACACCAGAACGTCAGCCAGGGCTATTAAAAGAGCATTTAAAATAAAGGAAAAGGCCAGTTCATAAGAGCTGGCCTTTTTTGACTCGTCACTCAGAAAGCATCGTCTTCACTTTCTCTTCCAGCGACGTCATGCCATGTTCACGACCAACTTCTAACGCTTTTTCCACCGGCATTCCGTCTAACCAGCCCGCGCGCAAAGCCATCAGTGCGCCTACGCGGTTACTCGAAGCGCAATGCACCAGAATGGTTTTATCGCTATTTTCTAATAGAATACGATCAACCATACGTGCGTTCTCAAAGGTAACACCGTCTGCGCCATTAACCGGTACATGGTAATAAGCCATACCATTACGGGTCACAACAGCAGCTTCCTCGCTTTCGGTCATTTCTTTTTGTGAAAGCAAATTAATAACAACATCACCGCCGTTATCCGCAAATTCCGCTAACTGTTCATCTGAAGGCGTGCCCATAACCCAAAGGTTTTCAGACACTTGTTTAGGCGACTCTATACCAGCTGAAACATTGAATGAAACTATTACGGCACTTAAAGCCACTAATACCTTTATAAGACCTTTTACCATTTGGGTTCTCCTGTATGATTCGTGTTTTTCTAATAGTAGCAAATGAGCAAAAAAGTTTATGACCGTTTTACATCTTTTAGTGGGTACAACCTCCGGTAATACCGAGTTTTTAGCCGATACTGTCAGCGAAAAACTCAACGAACAAGGTATCGAAACCGAGCTTCACTACGAGCCAGAATTTGAAAAACTCCCGACCGATCAACCCTGGTTAGTTTTTCTAGCCAGTCACGGCGCCGGCGACTATGCCGACTCTATGCTGGATTTCTATGATGAAATAAATGATCCCCAAAGCCCTGATTTAACAGGACTAAACTACGCAGTTGTCGCTATTGGTGAGTCCTGCTACGACACCTTCTGCGAGGCGGGTCGTCATTGCGATAGCCGTTTGCAGGAACTCGGTGCCATTAAACTGGCTGATCGTTTAGAAATAGACATGCTGGAAGACGATCCGGAAGAAAAAACATTAACCTGGTTGCCCGCGATCACTGATTCTGTAAAGGCTCTGTGATCATACCCACATGCTTATACACAGCTATTTTAGCCTGTGATTAAAGCTGGCATAAGATCACTTAAGCACTGTCAATGGAGTGGGTATAACACTGGGGATAAACTGATCTGTGTATAACTACCCCACTTATCCACGATCTATGATCCCAGTTCAACCCCGGTTATCTACAGAGAGTGATCTTAATATGAGCTATATAAAAAAAGGGCTGTAGCGATCTATTCACAGAAAACCGCTGACTAGTAGTAATAACAATAAAAGATCTAAATAAGATCCTTTACTGATCTTCTTTAAGATCTTTAATAACACTGAACGAAATTTAACCATTTAGATTTATACAAAATCGCGTTAAAATAATCGGCTATTTTCCTATTCTTCAACGAAAGGTCACATTGAATGTCAGAACAGAGCCAACAACACTTTGATGTTATTGTTGTCGGTGGAGGACACGCCGGAACAGAAGCAGCTTTAGCCGCCGCTCGTTTAGGTGTTAAAACCCTATTGCTTACGCATAATATTGATACTTTAGGGCAAATGTCCTGTAACCCAGCCATTGGTGGAATAGGAAAAGGTCATTTAGTTAAGGAAATTGATGCCCTTGGTGGCTTCATGGCAAAAGCTGCAGATAAAGCCGGAATTCAGTTCAGAACACTGAATTCTTCAAAAGGTCCTGCGGTAAGAGCGACAAGAGCTCAGGCCGATCGCCAACTGTATAAACAAGCGATCCGCTACGCATTAGAAACACAGCCTAATTTGTCGATATTCCAACAAGGTTGTGATGATCTTATTGTTGAAAACGATCGCGTTACCGGCGTTGTTACCCAAATGGGTCTTAAATTTACCGCTAAAACCGTTGTTTTAACGGTAGGAACCTTCCTTGGCGGACAAATTCATATTGGTCTGGATAACTATCAAGGCGGCCGCGCAGGCGATCCTCCTGCAAATGCTTTAGCTAAACGCTTACGTTCATTGCCGTTACGAGTAGAGCGGTTAAAAACCGGCACACCACCGCGTATAGCCAGCCAAAGCGTCGATTTTTCAGTCATGCAGGAACAACCAGGCGATAACCCAACTCCGGTATTTTCCTATATGGGTTCGCGTGCTGATCATCCACAGCAAATCCCCTGTTACATTACGCACACCAATGAAAACACTCACGAAATTATTCGTTCAGGGCTTGATCGTTCGCCCATGTATTCAGGTGTGATTGAGGGTGTCGGGCCACGTTATTGCCCTTCTATCGAAGATAAAATTGTTCGTTTTGCTGAAAAAGGTTCACATCAAATATTCGTAGAACCTGAAGGTTTAGATACCTTTGAAGTTTACCCTAATGGTATTTCAACCAGTCTGCCGTTTGATGTTCAGCAGCGTCTGGTTCAGTCAATTAAAGGCTTCGAGAACGCTCATATTACGCGTCCGGGCTACGCCATAGAGTACGATTATTTTGATCCCAGAGATCTTAAACAATCGCTGGAAACCAAAGTCATTAACGGCTTGTTCTTTGCCGGCCAAATTAACGGCACAACCGGCTATGAAGAAGCCGGAGCACAAGGCCTTGTTGCTGGCTTAAATGCCGCATTGCAGGCACAGGATAAAGATTCCTGGTCACCACGACGTGATCAAGCCTACATGGGCGTGTTGATCGATGATCTGTCAACCTTGGGTACTCAGGAACCGTACCGTATGTTCACTTCGCGTGCGGAGTATCGTTTGCTTCTGCGTGAAGATAACGCCGATATTCGCTTAACCGAAATTGGTCGTAACCTTGGTTTAGTCGATGATGAACGCTGGGCTGCATTTAATAAGAAAATGGAAGCTGTTGAGCAGGAAAAACAACGGTTAAAAACCACCTGGGTGCATAAAGACCACGCTTCTGTGGAGCAAATTAATGCCTTGGTAAAAAGCCCTGTAACCAAAGAAGTCAGTGGCGAAGAGTTATTGAGACGTCCGGAGATCCATTATCAGGATCTTGCCAAGACGGATTTTTTTGCTCCGGGATTAGAAGATCCATTAGCCGCTGAACAAGTTGAAATTCAGATTAAATATGCAGGTTATATTTCGCGTCAGCACGATGAAATTGCGAAACAGCAGCGTCACGAAAATACTTTGCTTCCTTCACCTTTCGATTACGCTAAGATTAAAGGCTTATCGAATGAGGTTATTGCTAAGCTAAATGACCACCAGCCAGAAACAGTAGGCAAAGCGGCCCGTATTTCTGGTATAACACCTGCGGCCATTTCTATGCTTCTGGTGCACCTGAAAAAACAGGGTTTATTGCGTAAAAGTGCTTAAGGAAGGGATGTGAAAGAGCAGTTAAAGGAATTATTGGAGCAAGCGCAACTAACCTTGTCAGAGTCCCAAATTGACCAGCAACTGGCGTTAGTGGGTTTATTGGACAAGTGGAACAAAGCCTATAATCTGACCAGCGTAAGAAATCCAAAGGATATGCTCACAAGACATATTATGGACAGTCTGGCGGTTCGTCAGTATTTACAGGGACAACGTTTTATTGACGTTGGAACAGGCCCGGGTTTACCTGGGTTACCTTTGGCCATAGCAGAACCTGATAAAGAATTTGTTTTGCTCGATAGTTTAGGTAAGCGTATTCGTTTTATTCGTCAGGTTTGTCACGAGTTAAAATTAACCAATGTGACGCCGGTACAGGCCCGGGTTGAAGATTATCAGGACGAAAAAAAGTTTGATGGTGTAATCAGTAGAGCCTTTGCCTCGCTTAATGATATGCTTTCCTGGTGTGAGCATTTACCTTCAGATAAAGGACGGTTTTACGCTCTTAAAGGTTTATACCCACAAGAAGAACTGGACGAACTGTCAGCAAACTATAAAACTGAAAGTATTGAGCAAATTAACGTTCCCGGCATTGACGCGAGCCGACATATCGTCATTATAAGCAAACGGTCATAAAACAACCGACAGTCGATTATCCGACAACAACAAGAGGTTATAAAACCCGTGGCTACAACCATTGCTATTGCAAATCAAAAAGGCGGAGTTGGAAAAACAACCACAGCAGTTAACCTGGCTGCTTCGATGGCTGCTACCCGTCGCAAAGTATTGTTGATCGATTTAGATCCTCAAGGTAATGCAACCATGGGTAGCGGCGTTGACAAGTACGACGTTGAAAACAGCATTTATGAATTGTTGATTGAAGAAAAGCCGGTTAAAGACGTTGCGGTAACAGACACTAACGGTAAGTATCATTTAATTGCGGCAAATGCTGATGCAACTGCCGCTGAAATTAAATTAATGGAAGTTTTTGCGCGGGAATTACGCTTGCGCAACGCGCTAAAAGCTGTCCAGGACACCTACGATTACATTTTTATTGATTGCCCACCGTCGCTGAACATGCTGACGGTTAATGGTATGGCCGCCGCTGATTCTATTCTGGTGCCAATGCAGTGTGAGTATTATGCGCTGGAAGGTTTGACAGCGTTAATGGAAACCATTCGCCAGCTGGCCGATGTGGTTAACCCCGGGCTAGAGATAGAAGGCATTTTGCGGACTATGTACGATCCGCGTAACCGTTTGGCTAACGATGTTTCAGAACAACTAAAAAACCACTTTGGTGACAAAGTCTACCGAACAGTCATTCCGCGTAACGTGCGTTTAGCTGAAGCGCCTTCATTTGGTGCACCGGCTATGTATTACGATAAATCATCAACGGGTTCAAAGGCTTATTTGTCCTTAGCGGGTGAACTTATCCGACGTTCTGAAAATCGTAACGAAGTAGCAGAAGAATCATAACAAGGGAATTTAGCGAATCATGTCGGCAAAAAAACGAGGTTTAGGTCGTGGTCTGGATGCCTTACTGACCAGTAATCAGCAAAACTCTGATCGTCAATCTGAACAAGTGACGGAAGAAGTTAAAGGCGAATTACAGAAACTGCCGGTTGAACAGTTAAAACCCGGTCGTTATCAGCCTCGTAAAGACATGTCACCCGAAGCTTTGGAAGATTTAGCCGCTTCAGTGAAAGCTCAGGGTATTATTCAGCCTATTGTGGTTCGCCCTGTTGGCAAAGACGAATACGAAATTATTGCCGGGGAGCGTCGTTGGCGTGCAGCTCAGCTTGCGAAACTGGAGCTGGTTCCCTGCCTAATTAAAGACGTGCCGGATGAAGCGGCCGTTGCTATTGCATTAATTGAAAACATCCAGCGTGAAGACCTCAATGCAATGGAAGAAGCGACAGCGTTGCAACGCTTATTGGATGAGTTTCAGATGACCCACCAGGATGTTGCCCAGGCTGTCGGTAAATCGCGTACTACTGTAACGAATTTACTGCGTTTAAATAATTTACAGGACGGCGTGAAAGTCTTGCTTGAACGTGGTGACATTGAACTGGGTCACGCTAAGTTGTTGCTGGCATTAGAAGGTGAACAACAAGCCGATGTAGCACAACAAATTGTCGCAAAAGATATGACCGTACGTGACGCTGAAAAACTGGTCAGACGTACTATCGACCCCCCGAAACAAACTGAAAAGCCCGAACCAGACGCGAATATTGAACATTTAGAAACGAAATTGTCTGAGACTCTGGGCGCGAAAGTTTCCATCAATCATGGTCGTAAAGGAAAAGGAAAACTGGTTATCAGTTACACCAACCTGGACGAACTGGATGGAATTCTGACCCACATCAAATAATTATTCCAATGTATTGATTGTTGTAGAACTTTTGTTAAATGGCATAGAAACCGTTGCCTACAGGCAAATTTGTTTGCAATTACATGGCAGATCTTTATACTAGCGCGAGTTTCATTGTGGCTGGTTGAAAGCCACATAAAGATAGCCGCCAGTTAAAAGGTTTTGGTCGTGACACAGGCACTCAATGCGGTAGGTAAAAAACTGGCAGGAAGAATAGTAGGCACACAATTTATTGTGGTCTTAGTTGCTGCACTTGTCACGATATTGGTTTCGAATACGCAGTCGGCTTTAGGTATTCTTTGTGGCGGATTAACCGCTGTAATACCCAACGCACTATTTGCACTTATTGCTTTTAAACATGCAGGTGCACGCGCTAATCAGAAAGTTGTACAAAGCTTCTTTTTAGGCGAAGGCGTTAAGCTTCTGCTAACAGCATTGCTGCTCATGCTCGCACTGCTGATAACAAATTTATATCCTGTGTGGTTACTGATCGGCTTCGTTATTGCCGTCACCATGCAGTGGATAGCACCGGTTTTATTTTTAAAATCAACCTAACTGGGAAACAACATGGTAAGTGGAGAACAAACTCCGACTCAGTATATCCAGCATCACCTCCAAAATTGGACGGTTGGTGAAGGGTTCTGGGCGGTGAACGTCGATACTATCTTCTGGTCCGTGTTACTGGGTGTGCTGTTTCTGTGGAGTTTCCGCAGAGTAGCCAAAAAATCCTCTGCTGGGGTACCTGGTAAATGGCAATGCTTTGTCGAAATGATTGTCGAGTTTGTCGACAACAGCGTCAAAGAGTCCTTTCACGGTAAAGATAAACTGATTGCGCCTCTGGCATTAACCATCTTTGTCTGGATATTCCTGATGAACCTGATGGACTTAATTCCAGTTGATTGGTTGCCTTGGGCATCTCAACAAATTGGATACCATTTGGGCTTTGTTGACGATCCGCATGACGTCTACATGAAAGTTGTACCAACAACTGACCTGAACACAACTTTTGCTCTGAGTATCAGCGTCTTTGCGCTCATTATTATCTACTCAATTAAGTACAAAGGCGTGAAAGGCTTTGCCAAAGAAATGACATTAACCCCGTTTAATCACTGGGCGTTAATGCCGGTAAACTTTGTGCTTGAAAGTATCACGTTACTGGCAAAACCAGCGTCACTGGCACTGCGTTTGTTCGGTAACCTGTATGCGGGTGAATTGATATTTATTCTGATTGCAATGATTGGATTATTCCAGCTACCAGCGCACTTTGCCTGGGCTGTGTTCCATATTCTGGTCATTACATTGCAAGCGTTTATTTTCATGATGCTGACCATTGTTTACTTAAGCATGGCTTCATCTGAACACTAGTGTTCTAAACAAAAAGTTTTTAGCTTTACTTTTAACTTTAATCTACTGAAAAACTGGAGAAATCAATGGAAACTGTAGTTGCTTTTACTGCTATCGCTGTATCAATCATGATCGGTCTGGCTGCACTGGGTACAGCACTGGGCTTTGGTATTCTGGGTGGTAAATTCCTGGAAGCTGCTGCTCGTCAACCAGAATTGGCACCACAGCTGCAAGTTAAGATGTTCATCGTAGCTGGTCTTATCGATGCTATCGCAATGATCGGCGTTGCTGTTGCATTGCTGTTCACGTTTGCGAACCCATTCTTAACCCAGGTAGCAGGCTAATCGTTATTCGACGGTCACCAACTGAAGGAGGTCCGTTGTGAATATCAACGCTACTCTAATTGGACAATCGATCGCGTTTGCCGTGTTCGTGTGGTTCTGCATGAAATTTGTATGGCCACCGATCATCAAGGCTATTGAGGAACGTCAGAAGAAAATTGCTGACGGCCTTAATGCCGGTGAACGTGCTCAAAAAGATTTAGAGAAAGCCCAGCAAGAAATTGCCGAGCAGCTCAAAGAAGCGAAACAGCAAGCCGCTGAAATCATTGAACAGTCGAAAAAACGTGGCGCTAAAATTGTTGAGGAAGAAACTCAACGTGGCCACGAAGAACGTGAAAAAATCGTTGCGTCTGGACATGAAGAAGTGACAGCTGAGCGTAACCGCGTTCGCGAAGAGTTGCGTAAGCAAGTCGCCGTATTGGCGGTTTCTGGGGCTCAGAAAATCATTGAGCGTGAAATTGATAAAGACGCTCATAGCGACATTGTTGAAAAACTGGTCGCTGAACTTTAATAAAGGGGTTTGAGCTTATGTCAGAACTGACTACGGTCGCTCGCCCTTACGCAAAAGCAGCTTTTGATTTTGCTTTAGAACAGGGAGCGCTCGATAAGTGGGCAGAAATGCTTAGCTTCGCTGCTGCGGTAGCGCAAGATGAGACTATTGCCTCATTTTTGAGCAGCTCTTCGACTGTTGGAAAAACGACAGATGTTTTCTTGGGTGTTTGCGGCGACGAGCTCGACGATAACGCTAAGAACTTCGTTAAAGTACTGGCTGAAAATGAACGTTTGCCAGTACTTCCAGCGGTTAGTGAGCTCTATCAGACGCTTCGTGCTGAACACGACAAAGAAGTCACTGTAGATGTTAAGTCAGCGGTTAAACTGCTGAAAGCACAACAAACGGCTTTAAGTAAAGCACTTGAGAAGCGCCTGCAACGCAAAATTAAGCTGAACTGCAGTGTCGACAAGTCCATTATTGGCGGACTTGTTATAGAAGCTGGTGATACCGTTATTGACGGCACCTTGCGCGGCAAGCTCGACAGACTTGCTTACGCACTGCAATCCTAATTGGGGACTTGAGCATGCAATTGAATTCAAATGAAATCGCAGAACTGATCAAACAGCGAATTGAGAAGTTCGAAGTCACCAGCGAAGCCCGCAACGAAGGTACCATCATGTCTGTACAAGACGGTATCATTCGCATTCACGGACTTGCAGACTGTCTGCAAGGTGAAATGGTCGAGCTACCTGGTAATCGTTACGCTATCGCACTGAACCTTGAACGTGATTCTGTTGGTGCGGTTGTTATGGGTCCTTATGCAGATTTGCAGGAAGGCACCAAAGTAAAATCTACTGGCCGTATCCTTGAAGTTCCGGTCGGCGAAAAACTGTTGGGCCGTGTGGTAAACACACTAGGTCAGCCTATCGACGGTAAAGGTCCAATTGAAGCTGACGGCTATGAGCCAGTTGAGAAAATCGCCCCGGGCGTTATCGAACGTCAGTCGGTTGATCAGCCAGTACAAACTGGTTACAAGTCAATTGACTCGATGATTCCAGTTGGTCGTGGTCAGCGTGAGCTTATCATCGGTGACCGTCAGACAGGTAAAACAGCTTTAGCCGTAGACGCTATTATCAACCAGAAAGACTCTGGTATTAAGTGTGTTTACGTAGCCATTGGTCAGAAGAACTCAACCATCTCTGCTGTTGTACGTAAGCTGGAAGAGCACGGCGCATTGGAAAACACCATTGTGGTTGCGGCTTCTGCTTCTGAATCTGCAGCACTGCAATACTTAGCAGCTTATTCTGGCTGTACTATGGGTGAATACTTCCGTGACCGTGGTGAAGACGCTTTGATCGTATACGATGACCTCTCTAAGCAGGCTGTTGCATACCGTCAAATTTCACTGTTGCTGCGCCGTCCGCCAGGTCGTGAAGCATTCCCTGGTGACGTTTTCTACCTCCACTCTCGCTTACTTGAGCGTGCAGCGCGTGTTAACGCTGACTACGTAGAAAAATTCACTGACGGTAAAGTAAAAGGCCAGACAGGTTCTTTAACTGCCTTACCTATCATTGAAACTCAGGCAGGTGACGTATCGGCGTTCGTACCGACTAACGTTATCTCAATCACCGATGGTCAGATCTTCCTGGAAACTGACTTGTTTAACTCAGGTATTCGTCCTGCGGTTAACGCCGGTGTCTCGGTTTCTCGTGTTGGTGGTTCAGCACAAACGAAAATCATCAAGAAATTGGGTGGCGGTATCCGTCTTGCCCTGGCTCAGTACCGTGAATTGGCGGCGTTCGCTCAGTTTGCATCTGACCTTGATGAATCGACTCGTTCACAGTTGGAGCACGGTCAGCGTGTAACCGAACTGATGAAACAGAAACAGTACAAGCCTATGAGCGTGTCTCAAATGGCTGTATCAATTTATGCCGTTGAAAAAGGCTTCTTGAAAGACGTAGAAATCGACAAAATCATGGATTTTGAAGAATCGCTGCAATCTTTCATGGCGAGCGAATACGCCGAGCTAATGGCTGAGATTGATAAAACTGGCAACTATAACGACGACATCGATGCGCAATTGAAAGCCGCGCTTGAGAAATTCAAGCAAACGCAATCATGGTAATCGCACCTGGCCGCAATAGCGGCCATTTGTCGTTGAGTTAACAGGAGAATCGTCATGGCCAGCGGTAAAGAGATAAAAACTCAGATCTCGAGTATCGGTAATACTCAGAAGATCACCAGTGCTATGGAAATGGTCGCTGCGTCGAAAATGAAAAAGGCGCAGGAACGTATGGAGGCTAGTCGCCCCTATGCGGACACCATTCGCAAGGTGATTGGTCATGTGGCGCGCGGTAACCTTGAATATCGTCATCCATTTATGGAAGAACGTCAGGTTAAGCGTGTGGGTTACATCATTGTTTCTACCGACCGTGGTTTGTGTGGCGGCTTGAACGGTAATGAGTTCAAGAAAGTCGTTAAGCACGCTAACGAATGGAAAGAGCAAGATGTTGAAGCGGATTTTGCCGCAATAGGCAGCAAAGCAACCGGTTTCTTCAAGCGTTTTGGTAAGTTGAAAGCGCAAGTTTCAGGTATGGGCGATAAGCCAGAACTGAAAGAAATCACCGGTTCTATCCAGGTTATGCTGGATGCCTTTGAAGAAGGTAAAATCGATCGCTTGTACGTTGTATTCAACAAGTTTGTGAATACGATGACCCAGGAGCCGACCATTCATCAATTGTTGCCATTGCCGCAAGCAGGATCGGAAGAAGAAGTACAGACAGGTAGCTGGGATTACCTGTATGAGCCGAATCCGGAAAGTATTCTAGATACGCTAATTCGTCGCTTTGTAGAAATGCAAGTGTATCAAGGTGTCGTAGATAACTTTGCTAGTGAGCAAGCCGCTCGGATGATTGCGATGAAAGCTGCAACCGACAACGCCGAAGATATTATCGATCAACTGCAATTGCAGTATAACAAGGCGCGTCAGGCAGCAATTACGCAAGAAATTTCGGAAATCGTGTCCGGCGCCGAAGCGGTATAACGCGGCAACGGTTAACAGAATTGAAGAGTTAGAGGAAACGTCATGAGTCAAGGTAAGGTCGTACAAATTATCGGCGCCGTTGTGGATTTAGAATTTCCACAAGACGCTGTACCAAAAGTATACGACGCACTGAAAGTGACCGAAGGTGGCTTAGAAGGTTTGGTTCTTGAAGTTCAGCAGCAGCTGGGCGGCGGAATCGTACGTGCCATCGCAATGGGTACAACTGACGGTCTGCGTCGTGGTATCACCGCTGAAAACACCGGTGAATCAATCATGGTTCCAGTGGGTAAGAAGACCCTGGGCCGTATTATGGATGTATTGGGTAACCCAATTGATGAAGCGGGCCCTATCGGTGAAGACGAGAAGATGTCTATTCACCGTGCGGCACCAAGCTACGAAGAACAGTCAAACACTAACGAACTGTTAGAAACAGGTATTAAAGTCATCGACTTGATTTGCCCGTTTGCTAAAGGTGGTAAAGTTGGTCTGTTCGGTGGTGCTGGTGTTGGTAAAACCGTTAACATGATGGAGCTTATCCGTAACATCGCAATCGAGCACAGCGGTTACTCAGTATTCGCTGGTGTTGGTGAGCGTACTCGTGAAGGTAACGACTTCTATCACGAGATGAACGATTCAAACGTTCTGGATAAAGTATCACTGGTTTATGGTCAGATGAACGAGCCACCGGGTAACCGTTTACGTGTTGCTTTGACGGGTTTGACTATCGCTGAGAAATTCCGTGACGAAGGTCGCGACGTACTTTTCTTCGTTGATAACATCTACCGTTACACTCTGGCCGGTACTGAGGTATCAGCACTGTTAGGCCGTATGCCTTCAGCGGTTGGTTATCAGCCTACCCTGGCCGAAGAAATGGGTGTTCTGCAGGAACGTATCACCTCTACTAAGACGGGTTCAATCACGTCGGTACAGGCGGTTTACGTACCAGCGGATGACTTGACTGACCCATCTCCGGCAACAACCTTTGCTCACTTGGATGCAACCGTTGTACTTAACCGTGACATCGCGTCATTGGGTATCTACCCTGCGGTTGACCCGTTGGATTCAACGTCACGTCAGTTGGACCCACAGGTTATCGGTGATGAGCACTACGACACAGCAATGGGTGTTCAGGAAGTACTGCAACGCTATAAAGAGCTGAAAGACATCATTGCGATTCTGGGTATGGACGAGCTGTCTGAAGAAGACAAACTGTCTGTATCTCGTGCTCGTAAAATTCAGCGCTTCTTGTCGCAGCCTTTCTTCGTAGCCGAAGTATTCACTGGTGCTCCAGGTAAATATGTATCTTTGAAAGATACTATTGCCGGCTTTAAAGGCATTTTGGATGGTGATTACGACGATATGCCAGAGCAGGCCTTCTACATGGTTGGTACCATCGAAGAAGCGGTAGAAAAAGCCAAAAACCTGTAACCGACCGGGAGGTTTGAATGGCAACACAAACATTAAATCTGGACATTGTTAGCGCTGAAGACAAATTGTTCTCAGGCGTTGTACAAACGGTTCAGGTCACTGGTAGCGAAGGTGAGCTGGGTATTTACCCAGGTCACGCGCCCCTGCTGACAAAAATCAAACCAGGTATGGTTCGGTATGTCAGCGAAGCGGGCGACGAAGAGCTTCTGTATGTCGCCGGTGGAGTGTTAGAAGTACAGCCTGGTCATGTCATTGTACTAGCAGACGTTGCTGTTCGTGGTGACGATCTCGATGAGAAAGAAGCTGAAGCGGCGAAGAAACGCGCTGAAGAAGCCATTGCTGACTCAAGTGCAGATGTGACCTATGCAGAGGCAATCGCCGAGTTATCGCGCGCATTGGCTCAGCTTGAGGTTATTCGTAAGCTTAAGCGCTAAAACTTCTGCGTTAAAATACGTAAAAGGCCTTGTTGTTAGTGCAACAGGGCCTTTTTTGTCGTTACAATAGGTGTACGTAATAAAGCTGCTGCAAGCGATACTGAATTAAGGATCTCATTAATATGAAGTTACGCGTTGTTATTCTGGCCGCAGGGAAAGGAACCCGCATGCGTTCAGACTTACCCAAAGTGCTGCATAAAGTGGCGAATAAACCGATGGTAGAACACGTCATAGATACTGCCAGGTCATTAAAGCCAGATGCCATTAATTTAATTTATGGTCATGGTGGCGATCAGCTGCAGCAAGCTATTGCCGGCGACGACTTAACCTGGGTCGAGCAACGTGAACAATTGGGTACCGGTCATGCCGTTCAACAGGTTATCCCGCACCTTAAAAGCAATGAAAAAGTCATTATTTTGTATGGTGACGTGCCCCTGTTAACCGAGTCCACTTTAATTAAGCTGGTAACTGCCAGTGCTAATACCTCGCTTGGCTTGCTGACTATGACGTTAGCGGAACCAACAGGTTATGGTCGTATTGTGCGTAACGAACGCCGCAGCGTAACCGGCATTGTTGAGCAAAAAGACGCAAATGCGCAGCAGTTAGCTATAGACGAAGTAAACACCGGTATTATGATAGCTGACAGCGACAAGCTAAAAGGTTGGCTTGAGCAACTCAGCAATGACAACGCGCAGAAAGAATATTACCTGACTGACATTGTGGAAATGGCCGCCCAGGAAGGCGTAAATATTGCTACTGCACAGCCTGACAACGCGCAGGAAGTGGAAGGTGCCAACAACCGCCAGCAGTTAGCTTCGCTAGAGCGCGCATTGCAGCAGCGTCAGGCCGAAGAGCTGATGACTCAGGGCGTGACCTTAATTGACCCTGCTCGTTTTGATTGCCGCGGTAAATTGAGTGCCGGCAGCGACGTCACTATTGATATTAATGCGGTTTTTGAAGGTAATGTGGTTCTGGGCGACCGCGTTGTTATAGAGCCAAACTGTGTCATTAGAAACTCCGTTATTGGCGACGACACGGTTATTCGCGCGAACTCTCATATAGAAGATGCAAAAGTGGCAAAAGGCTGCAAAGTCGGTCCTTTTGCGCGGTTGCGCCCCGGAGCGGAACTTGCGGATGAAGCGCAGGTCGGAAACTTTGTCGAGATGAAGAAAAGCCGTTTAGGTAAAGGCTCAAAGGCCAGTCATTTAACCTACCTTGGTGACACTCAAGTGGGTGAATACGCAAACATTGGTGCAGGTACCATTACCTGCAATTACGATGGTGTGAATAAAGCGCTTACTGAAATTGGTGACGGCGCTTTTATTGGTTCAAACAGCTCTTTGGTTGCGCCTGTCTCCATTGGTAAAAATGCAACCGTCGGTGCCGGCTCGGTCATAACCCGGGCGGTAGCAGATGACGAACTGGCTGTAGCCCGGGGCAAGCAGCGTAATATCAGCGGATGGCAACGTCCACAGTCGAAAAAAGGAAGTTAACTTATGTGCGGTATTGTAGGCGCGACGTCTGAACGTCGAGTAACAGGTATTTTGCTGGAAGGCTTAAAACGACTGGAGTACCGGGGTTACGATTCGGCTGGTGTGGCTGTTATTGACGCCGATAAGCATTTAAAAAGCGTGCGCCGTACCGGTAAAGTACAGGAACTTAAAGATGCTATAGACCAGAACCCGTTAGACGGGACTATTGGTATTGCGCATACGCGTTGGGCAACGCACGGTGGTGTGACTGAAGCTAATGCCCACCCTCACCGCTCTGAGGATCAAATTGCTGTTGTGCATAACGGCATTATTGAAAACCACGAACGCCTGCGCGAAGAGCTAAAAGCCGAAGGTTATGTCTTTAACTCGCAGACTGACACCGAAGTAATCGCTCACTTAATTCATCACGAACGCAAAACGCATGGTGATCTACTGGCTGCCGTTAAGTCGGCAGTACGTCAGTTGGAAGGCGCTTACGGTACCGTGGTTATGGATACCCAATACCCTGAGCGTTTAGTGGTCGCCCGTTCTGGTAGCCCTCTGGTTATTGGTGTGGGTATTGGCGAGAACTTTGTGGCTTCTGACCAGTTAGCTTTATTGCCGGTGACCCGTCAGTTTATCTACCTGGAAGAAGGCGATGTAGCCGACATTAACCGCACTGAAATAGACATTTATGACGCCGAAGGCAACGCTGTAGAGCGCGAAATTATTGAGTCTGATGTCAGCTATGACGCAGGCGGGAAAGGCGAGTATCGCCACTTCATGCTAAAAGAAATTTACGAGCAGCCTATTGCCGTTCGTAACACACTGGAAGGCCGCTTGTCCGAAACCAGCGTGCTGGATAATGCTTTTGGCGAAAACGCCGCCGATATTTTAAAAGGTATCGAGCACGTTCAAATTGTTGCCTGTGGAACGAGTTACCACGCAGGTATGGTGGCTCGCTACTGGCTCGAGTCCATGGCGAATGTTTCATGTAATATCGAAATTGCCTCAGAATTCCGCTACCGAAAGTCTTATGTTCATCCGAACAGCTTGTTAGTCACCATTTCTCAAAGTGGTGAAACGGCAGACACCTTAGCAGCACTGCGTTTGTCGAAAGAACTTGGTTATAAAGGCAGCCTAACCATTTGTAACGTGGGCTCCTCGTCTATGGTACGCGAATCTGACCTGGCCTTTCTAACCCGCGCTGGTGCTGAAATTGGCGTGGCATCGACTAAAGCCTTTACGACCCAGTTGACCGGCCTGCTTATGCTGACCTTAGGTATTGGCAAATACCGCGGCATGCCAGAGCAACAGCAAGAAGCTGTTGTCCACGCGTTGCAGGCCTTGCCGGCCAAGCTGGAAGAAGCGGTGTCATTAGCGGATGAAATTGAAGAGTTAGCGCAGGATTTTGCCAACAAAGAGCATAGCCTCTTCCTGGGGCGTGGTAATCAGTACCCTATTGCTATGGAAGGTGCGTTAAAACTGAAAGAAATTTCATACATTCATGCCGAAGCGTACGCCGCTGGTGAACTAAAACACGGCCCACTGGCACTTATTGACGAAGAAATGCCGGTTATTGTCGTAGCACCGAACAACGATTTGCTGGAAAAGCTGAAATCGAACGTGGAAGAGGTTCGCGCTCGTGGCGGTTTGATGTACGTTTTTGCCGACAAAAACGCCCGCTTCAAAGGCGATGAGTCGTTAAATGTGCTTAACGTCTGCCATTGCGACGAAGTAATAGCGCCTATTGTCTACACCGTGCCATTACAGCTATTGTCTTATTACGTCGCCTTGATAAAAGGTACCGATGTGGACCAGCCACGCAATTTAGCAAAAAGTGTAACGGTCGAATAAATCAGAAAGGGCCGAAAGGCCCTTTTTTTCGGCGTACATTAAAGTTCTTATCCTTGAGCTAACGGAGTAGCTTTTTGATGAAAGGTTTAGCGGCAATACCAACGCTTCCTGCGATGATAATATAATACTTATCTTTAAAGTCGGTAAGGCCTAACGGCTTGTCTAAAAGATCTACGATATAAGCCACATACCCTATACAAAATATAGCCAAGGATAATGCTATAAAATAAAGACTAAAGTTAGTAATAAACGAAAAAACTCCTCTAGTCACTTGTTCTTCTCTCATGGTGATCCAATTATGTCGGTTTCTCATTTCAAAACCTCCCAGGATAATAATACATGGTATGTCGATAAAGATGGCTTTCCAAGCTATGCTGATGGTATTGGCTCACCTTGATTATCATGAACTTTATGATTCGGTTTATTAAATTTATCATACTCGTTTTTATTGTTTTTGTTGTTCTTGTCACGTTATTCCACAGCGTAAGCTATATTTTATATTTTCTTGGAATTACTTCGGAATTTCTAGGTTTAGAAGATTTTAAGCGTAATTATTATATAGTTATTGCCGCAAGTGTTGGCTTTGCTTTAGGCGAGTCTGTTTTTAAGTCTAGAAAAAAATCACGTGATTAAATCTATATCGAGGGTGGTAGTGGCCTATTTAGAATTATCACGGAACCGCTAATACTATGGCGATTCCGTGATAATTATTTCACTCTGTAGCTCAAGAGTATTGCGGCAATTCATCATGGTGCGATCGAGGTAACGAGAGCTGTAATGTGTTAGATGGCGGCACATGTAACAATCAGTAGTTACTATCTTCCAAAATTTCATTGCTCTAAAATTTCCGTCTCCACATCAGTTATATACACTGTAGTTTCACCTTCAAAGCCGGAGTCAATCGAGACATATACCCAGGCTTCTCCAGACTCTCCCGTGGTCATTACAAAGCTTTCATCGTTAACTAAAGGTTTAACCTCCCACACGGGCGACTCTTTAGAAGTTTCGCAAGATATTGGCAGGCCAATATGTCCTAACAACGCGACATCATCGCCTCCTGATTGCCCATCATCAATATTGATTCTATAAATGCCTTCTGGAGCGCTTTCATAGGATACAAAGCGGGTAGGCTCCTGCGGCAAGAGGGAGGCTTTTACATTAACAGAAGAGCCGGGGCTGCCTCCTCCGCCAATGCACTGTTCTGATTCAACGGTTAAAACATTCACTTGAAAGTCGACGTTATACGTCGTATCGGGCTTTAAGTCTGAAATGTTTTTCTTTATATATCCTTTCATATCGCTTGAGTAGTTGTACCAGCTAAACTCAACCCCCTTACGATACTCATAGGGTTCAGGAAGTTGAGACAGCGTTGAAACGATTTCATCATTTCTTTCATGCTCAACAGCATAGTCTGCAACACTAATCTCGAATTCCTGAGAACTTTCCGAAAAGTCGAACGATAAGTTAACAGATTGTTTGTCTGATGGCGGAGGTGGTGTAGAACTCTCCCCCGAACCACAGGAAGCAAGAAATAGAACCGAAAAGAACAACGCCCAAAATTTATAATTCATTATCATTCCCTAAATGCAACTTCCTGTTTCTACAACTATTTCGCAGAATAATTTTTGTTAAAAACAATATTGAATTACCAGTTTATCATGTTAGTTTACATTGCTTAAAGCCTAAGTTCTTATAGAGATGTTAAAAAATAGTATGTAACGGAGTAAGCAGTCAATGATTAGATTATTCTTAGTAATTATCTCTACAATATTTATATCAGCCTGTGGAGGTTCAGACTCTAGCAAACCAGACCCAAGAATTAGTGACGTAAAAGAAGAGCTCAAGACAGCAAGACAAATCTGGCAGGATAATGGGCTTATTGATTATATCTTCAATTTCAATGCCAGACTGGATCGTGCTTGCCCATCCGATGGCCCAGTTGCTGACGAGCTTCCTCCTCAAACCGTTACTGTTGAGGATAATGAAGTCGTTTCGGTAACAAACTCCTCTACGGGCGAACCTCTAGACATTCCAGCGTCTGAGTACTTTGGAACTATAGACAAAATATTTGGCTACCTGGAGCAAGAATTAACGAAGGAACCTCAAGTCGTAGCCCAATCCTTTTCAGCTCAAAATGAACTTCCTAAATTTGATGACGCTATGGGTTACCCAAAACAGTTTTACCTTGAGTTTAACAACAGTAACGGGTGCCGATCTACTCAGATTACAGTAAGCAGATTCAGATAAAGGTTTTATGCTCGCTACTATTCACCTTACCTATCATCAGGAGTACGAATAAATGGAATCTAAAACCCTGTCACGTTCTTTGTTACTCACATTTATGACCGCATATTTGTTTGGTTGCGGCGGCTCAAATGATTCTGATGAGGGAACTGAATATACCGTCACAGTGGCGTCTGAACCCGTGTATTACGGTTTAGGTATTCAATTTACCCCGCCAATAACTGGACATGGAACTACTCAAAGTGGACAAGAAATTTTCACCACTAGTATTGAGGGCTTTGAACATGAGTTCGGAACCTCTTATGAGTTACGTGTACTTGAGAAAAACGTTGATACTGAAGGTGTTGCCGATGGCAGTTCAATATCAATTGAGCTGGTCGAAGTTATTAGCTCGCAGGCCGATTCCGTTGGCACCAGCTATGTTTACAGCGAAGTAGAACTTAGCGGAAACCCTTTTACTGATAAAGAAGAGGGAGTTTATAGCTTTTATCAATATGAGTTCCTCTGTGCTGAAAACGCGGATTGCGATGCCTTGGTAGCTATTGCCGATAGCGGTGGTCTTGTTGAAGTCGAGTTCGAGTACACCGGTGGTGAAATACCTGTTACTTTGGTTCGATGGAATTAGTAACACTGTGTGAACCTCATGAAAGACTACCGAGAATCAGTAAGTTTTGTACTGCTGAATCTGCTTTTCCAAGTTACTCTCGGGGCTCTACTGAGCCCTTTACTAGATAATTTTGCGGGCCCAATCATAGTGGCTTCAAGTTGTGAAACGGAGTCACTCGAGGGTACTAAGGGCTGGTTCGAGTCCTATGGTGACAGCCTTTTCATTTGGTTTTTCTATCTGTTTGTTAACTTTATCGCTTTACTTAACGTCGTAATAACCGCCGTTTTTTGTAAGTTTTTTCTGAAACTTAACTTTGTCGCTTCTCACTTGCTTTGCTGCACTTTAGTCGTCTTTTTAGACTACTTAATTATTTACTTAAACGCTCAATGTTAGAACTTAAAGCGGATACAGAAGTCCATTCAGGTAGAGATCAAATTTCGGAGAATAACGTAGGTTGTAAATAGTAACCAGAAAATGCCCATCATGGACATGAGCAGGAAATGAAGGTGGGCTTCAAGTAAAAGGAGCTATCATGGAAAATTTCTTATCACTATGGGGCGAATCGGCGTACACCAGCCTGGGCTTTTTCTGGATGGCTTTATGGGCGTTTGTATTAGGTTATTTGATCAGTAGCCTAATTCAAGTGCTTATCACTAAGCGGCGAATGCGCAAGGCTATGGGCGGCAATGATCTCAAATCCGTGTCGCTGGGCACCTTTTTTGGCTTTATCTCCAGTTCCTGCAGTTTTGCTGCACTTTCAACTACGCGGGCATTGTTCAATAAAGGGGCGGCCTTTAGTGCTTCAATGGCCTTTATGCTGGCTTCCACCAACCTGGTTATTGAACTGGGTTTTGTTATTTCTATTTTCCTCGGTTGGCAGTTTGTGGTTGGTGAATACGTTGGCGGGTTGCTGCTAATTTTATTCGTCTGGCTTTTTATTACGGTAACTAACCCCAAAAACCTCATCAAAAACGCCCGAGAAGAAGACGAAGAAGACGACGAGCATCAACATGAGAGCACGTTGTCTGATCTCTTTAGCTCAGATACCTGGAAAAAAGTTGGTCAAAAGTACGTTATGGAATGGCAGATGGTCTGGAAAGACGTGCTTATTGGTTTTACCGTTGCCGGTGTTATTTCCGCTTTTGTGCCGAGTGCGTTTTTTGAATGGCTGTTTATTGGCGTAGGTACTGAGGGTGACCCGGGTTTCTGGTCGTTATTGCAACAAGCGGTAGTGGGCCCGGTAGCCGCATTTTTCACCTTTATTGGCTCTATGGGTAACATTCCATTGGCTGCCGTCTTGTTCGGCGAGGGTGTGGCCTTTGCCGGTGTTATGGCGTTCATCTTCTCCGACTTAATTGTACTGCCGGTACTAAAAATTAATGCACGTTACTATGGCTGGAAAATGGCGCTGTATATTGCCTTAATGCTTTTCACTTGTCTGGTGGCAGCATCCTTGGTTATGCACTATGGACTGTTCGCCTTTGATTTACTGCCGGACGCATCACAATGGTCGTCACCGGCCGAGCAGAAACATTTCAAACTTGATTATGGCTTTGTTCTGAACCTTATTTTCTTACTACTAAGCGTGGTCATGATTGTTCTTTGGCGTAAGAAACAAAAAGAGCACGACCATCACCACCACCATGACCATGGCGGTTCGTCCTCGGTAAGTGAAAAGGTTATGACTGGCCTTTGTGGTGTGAGTGTATTCTGGTTACTGGGCGGAATGACCGTCTATATTTTGTAAAGTATCTTAACGGACAGGCTTTGTTATGCCATGTTTAGACTATGAAAGTTCTGATATGTGATGACTCAAAAGTTGCTCGAAAAAGCATTGAGCATGCCTTACCCAAGAGTTGGGACATTGAGGTGCGCTTTGCTGAAAACGGGCAAGAAGCTTTAGATCTTGTAGAGCAAGGTCTTGTTGAGCTGCTGTTTCTGGATTTAACTATGCCGGTTATGGATGGTTTTGAGGTATTACAGAACATTAAGGAAAAGCAGTTAGACTGCCTGACTATTGTTGTTTCCGGTGACATACAGGAAGAGTCTCAGCGCCGGGTTGAAAAGCTCGGAGCTTTGGGTTTTATAAAGAAACCCATTGTTTCTGAAGAGTTGCACGATGTACTTGAGCGCTACGGCCTTATCAGAGAGTTATTGCCCGGGAACCACCAGCGTAAGAAGACAAAAACGGAGCATATTGAACCTACCGATATTTTAAAGGAAGTGAGCAATATTGCTCTTGGTGATGCGGCAAAACTGCTTGGTGGTATGCTGAGTTCCTTTATTCAGCTACCTGTGCCCGATGTTGCTAAGCGCCCATACAATACTCTGATTAACGAACTTCATAATGACAACATACGGGTAAACATGGTGTCTGAAGGTTTTGTTGGTAACGCTATAGCCGGAGAAGCCATTCTCTGTGTTGATAACCGGACCCTAAACGACTTACCGTCTAAGTTGTCGGACTATCACGGTTATGAATTTAAGGACGACAGCCGAAGTGTCCTTTTAGATGTTGCCTCAACGCTTATTGCCGCTTTTTTAAAGCGGTTCTCATCGCAACTGGATTTAGAGTTAAATATTAGCCAGCCAGCTTTCTTGGGAATGAGCGAAACCGTCAATAATGTTTTTAAAGAGGATGTGAAAGATAAAGAAGTTTTAATCATTACCATCGATTATGAGATCCCTGATTACCATTTAAATTGCGATCTCTACGTTATTTTCACTGAAGCTTCAATTGCTGCACTTGAAGAACGAGCCGGGTACTTTATCGATGAATAAAGAGGAACTAGACATCACCAACCTACACTGGGTACTGCAAATTCTTCAGAACATTGAGGTTGGGTTGATTGTTTTTGACCGCGATTACGACGTTAAAGTGTGGAATGGCTTTATGGAAAACCATAGCGGTATCAGTAGCGTTGTCGCTAAAGATGAAAATTTGTTTACGCTATTGCCAACCTTACCTAAAAGCTGGTTCCAATATAAAACTGAGTCCGTTTTAAAGTTGGGTATTCAGGCTCACTGTAACTGGCAGCAAGAGCCCCATATTCTGAACTTCGAAAACACCCGACCGTTTACGGCTGAATCTGATTTGATGTTCCAGAACGTGACGTTATTTCCTCTATTTTCTACGGACAAGCAAATTCACCATATTTGTGCGTTGGTTTATGACGTCAGTGAGGAAGCGAATAACTTATTAAAGCTAAAAACCATCAGCCAGACCGACGCCTTAACCCAGCTGTTTAATCGCGGCCATTGGCAAACGCTGTTTGAGCAGGAGTTTCTTCGTTGTAAGCGTTACGAAGATACCGCTTCAGTTATTATGATGGATATTGATCACTTTAAGCAGGTTAATGACACTTATGGGCACCAAATTGGTGACCGGGCTATTCAGCTAATAGCGGATATTATATTGGAAAGTCAGCGAGAAACGGATGCCTGTGGTCGTTACGGTGGAGAAGAGTTTGTCATACTCTTACCTAAAACGTCATTAAATGATGCTGTGTTAGTGGCCGAACGCCTGAGAAAGCAGATAGAAGAAACGCCCCTGCCCTTAGGCAAAGAATATAACGATGAGCAGCTAAAATTGACAGTAAGCGCAGGCGTTGCTGAGTTTTCTAATGAATTTTCAATTGCTGAGAGCTGGTTAGAAAAAGCGGATGCTGCGTTATATGAATCGAAGGAGAAGGGCCGAAACCAGGTATCGAAGTAAAACCTCCGGCAAACAACCGGAGGTTTTATTCTTATGGTTTAGAAAGTAGCAATTACCTTCAAATCACCTGACACTTTGCTTTTATCAGAAACATACCCAATGCCTTGCGGGTTGCTCTTCAAAAACTCAATAACCGCATCATCATTTGCCAAAGTATCTAGCGGCGTTGCACGGCCGGTGAACTTCAACTTTGCCCAGTGGCGTTTAAGCTGCTCACCAGACTGCCCTAATAAGGTTTCTTCGAAAGCCTTTCGGGTTGCTGAGTCTTCAGGTAAGTTTACCCCGGTTAAAACTCGCGACTGCCCCAGGAATATTCGAGAAACTGACTCTTCATTAATCTCAGTTTGTGAAACGACTACGCCATTTTGTGCAAGAGCTGAAAAGCTCAGCAGGCTTGTCGCTATAACGATGAGAAATACAGCAAACTTTTTCATCATAATTCCTTAAAATACAAATTGAACTGCAGCGGAAACCAGTACGTCAGACTCATCGATTAACTTGTCGTCAGAATGGGTAACGTCAAACTTCAGTACAGCGCTTGGCGCGATGTTAAAGTTGGCGCCTACAGAGGTGTAAGTGTTCTCGCTAATAACCTGAGTTGCTACTTGGTTAATAACAGCTTGTAACTGAGGAACAGGAACGCTGAAACGCTCGGCATCAATGACTTTATCGTCGGTTTGGCCAACGGTAGCGTGTAATGTCCAGTCTTCAAAACGCTTACCTGCAGTAAGATAACTAGAGCGCTGTTCAGGAATATAGCTGCCATCAACTTCAAGCTCGGTATATTCTCCACCTACAAACCAGTTGAAATTGTCGTACATAAAACCGACACCAGCGAAAGTCCCTTTGTCTTCAGAAACTTCCAGCTCTGAAGCGACCTGTGCAGCTCCCGCTTCTCTTAGCGTTGCCAGCAAGCCGTCAATCTCATTAAGATGAATGTTGGTATCGTTGGTCTGGTAATACGCAATACGCATGGTCAGGTTGTTGTAGATGGCGCTGGTATTAAAACCTATCAGATTATTCATTTCTGCTTCTGCCGCTTCGCTGCCACCTGCTTCAATATCGTCTTGCATGTTGCCGGCAATAACTTGCGTATTGAAGATAAAATTACCGACAAAGGCGTTGTGCTGGAAGCTCACACCAGTGTAATTATCGAAAGCGACACGATAGACACTTTGAGGTGTGCGTAGCCAGTGGTAGCTGTAACCTACATCCAGAGAGTCTGAATACATATAGAAAGGCAGGCGCAATTTACCCACGTTAATGCTTGCCGCGTCGGTTAGTTGGTACTGTAAGTAGGCCCATTCAACACCTAAGTCGAAGTCCTCTGAGCCACGAGACATAATCTGTGCGGTGACACTGAGTTTGTCAGATAAGTTGGCTTTTGCTTGTAGTGCAAATAAGCTCTCCGGATTAAAGTCTACGTCGTTATCGTAGCCAAACAGTTCGTCGTCGCTGCCAGTTGTCATACCTGCTGCGATATTACCAAAACCGCTCCACTGAATTTTATCTTGTGCCTGAGAAGGCAGGCTCATGACCAGTGCTGCAGCACCGAAACAAGCTGCTAGAGAGTACTTCATTTAAAGCTCCTGAGAAAAGTTACATCATCTTAATTTAGAGGGATCTAAATTTGGCGAAATTTTGCACTGTTAAAGATGCGTAAGCAATACTTCATTTGCCGTACAAAAGAGTGTTAAATTAACAATATGGCTCATTTTTATGCGCTTTTTATCGCCTGAAAAGTACATTTGATTAACAGTTAAGGATGCTATGCACCATCACCATCATCACCACGAAAGCTCGTCAGAGCGCATTGGCTGGGCGTTTTTCCTTAACCTGTGTTTTACCATTATTGAGTTTATTGGCGGAGTGTTGACTAACAGTACCGCTATTTTAGCTGACGCAGTGCATGATCTCGGCGACAGCATCTCTATTGGTATGGCCTGGCTGTTGGATAAGTTCAGTCGAAAAGACGCAACCCACACCTTTACCTATGGCTACCAGCGGCTTTCTCTGGTGGGTGCTTTTATTAATGCTGTTGTACTGACGGCAGGTTCTATCTGGATTTTATTCGAAGCTATTCCTCGTTTATGGAACCCGGTAATGCCAATGGCCGAAGGTATGGCGCTATTGGCCGTGTTCGGTATCATTGTGAATGGCTATGCGGCATTTAAGCTTTCTCATGGCAAGTCGCTGAATGAACGCGTGCTTAACTGGCATCTGCTTGAAGACGTATTGGGCTGGGTAGCGGTGCTAATTGTGTCGATCATTCTTATGTTTGTCGACTGGCCTATTTTAGACCCCCTTTTATCCATTGCTTTTACCCTGTTTATTTTGGTGAACGTTATTCGTCACCTGGGTTCTACGGTTAAACTCTTTGTACAGGCGTCCCCCGACCCGGAAGTTTATCGGCAAATACGCGAACAATTAACCTCGTTAGAACTCGTGAATGATGCCCACCACTTACATTTCTGGTCTTTGGATGGTGAGCGCCATGTATTAACGGCGCATATTGTGGTATCAAAAGAACTGGAATGCGCGGAAAGAGCGCTTTTAAAACAACAAATATCAGAACAGTTAGCTGTGTTTGAGTTGGCTCATACAACCATAGAGCTGGAGTACCCAGACGAAGCTTGTCGAGATCATTAACAGGAGAAGATCATGGAATTGTTCGGAAGTTATACCTCGCCGTTCGTTAGGCATTGTCGCATTGCTTTACTGGAGACAAAGACAAAATTCTCATTTACCGAAACGGACTTTGAAACCAGCGCTAAATTAACCCCGGCTAAAAAGGTGCCGTTTTTGCACCACAATGATCTGCGCCTTCATGACTCAAGCAGCATACTAAAATACGTTCGGGAAAAAGCCGATGAGCGTTTTTTTGCGGACACAAAAGATTTTGATCAGTACTGCCTGGTAAACACGGCTATGGATGCTGCCATTAATTTGTTCTTGTTAGAAAAAGCGGGTGTAACACCAGATAAGGTACCTTACCTTAAGCGCCAGCAGCAGCGTATTGATGACATACTTCAACTCATGGAAGACAAAGAGCATGCGGTTGCTTATGAAGGGCCTCACCCCTTTAGTGACGGAGAGCTACGTTTAGGTTGTTTCTTAAGCTGGGGCTTATTCCGTGAGCGCTTTAATCTGGATAAGTATCCGCGACTTCAGGCCTTTGTCGATAAATTAAACGACTATCCTTACTTCGCGGATACTGATCCTAACCGTGATTAATCGGCTTTAATGGCACGGCTGCGCTGGGGAATTTCCTCATTCAGCAGCCGGTCATTTTGTGAATAGTCCACCGGAACATCAATAAGGTGAACCCCGGGCTTATCTAAGCAGTCTTTTAGCAGCGGTATCAGATTCTCAGTTTTGTCTAAACGATAGCCCTTCGCACCATAAGACTCTGCATATTTCACAAAATCCGGGTTATTGAAATCTAAGCCATAGTCGCTGAGTTTCATGTGTTGCTGTTTCCATTTGATCATGCCGTAACCGCTGTCATTAAGGATAACGACAACAATATCCAGCCCCATGCGCACCGCGGTTTCAAGCTCCTGCGAGTTCATCATAAAGCCGCCGTCACCGCATATTGCCATAACTTTCTTTTCCGGGTTAACCAGCTTAGCAGCCATTGCAGAAGGTAAGCCAGCACCCATTGAAGCCAGTGCATTATCCAGCAGTACAGTATTTGGCTGACGCGCCGGGTAATTACGGGCAAACCAAATTTTGTAGATGCCGTTGTCCAGTGCAATGACACCGTCATCCGGCATCACTTCACGGACATCCTCCACCAGACGCTGCGGTAAAACCGGGAAGCTACCGTCGTCGGCACCTTCATCGGTATGGTCACGCATATGGTCGCGAACCTTCAGCATAAAGTCGAAGTCCCAGTGGTCTTGTGGCTCAGTTCCCTCTTTCAATTGCCAGATGCTGTTGCCAATATCACCAATCATGCTGGCGTGCGGGAAGTAAACTGAGTCGACTTCTGCGCCCTGAAAGTTAATGTGTACCACTTTACGCTTGTCGTTATCGCCGGTTTTCATCATAAATGGGGGCTTCTCTACCACATCGTGGCCCACATTAAGGATTAAATCCGCTTTCTCTATCGCCCGGTGCGGGTAGTCGCCATCGGAAACGGCCGCGTTACCCAGCCAGCGAGGATGATCCTCATTGATAACGCCTTTACCCATTTGGGTGGTAATAAAAGGAATGCCGGTTTTATCGACAAAGGCGCGTAACATTTTTGCCGTAATTTTACGGTTGGCAGCGGCACCTATCAGCAACACCGGGTGTTTTGCTTCTCGCAGCAGTTCCAGCACGTGGCGTACCGACTTATGCTCAGTAATGGGGCGGCGCGAATGACTGGCCTGTATTGGAAGGCTGCTGACTTCCTCGCGGCTGATGTCATCCGATAACTCCAGATGAGAAGCGCCTGGGCGTTCGTCCTCAGCGCGACGGAAAGCTTCGCGTATGTGCGCCGGAATGCTGCTGGCGCTAATAATCGCCTGGGTGTATTTGGTAATGGGGGTCATCATGTCGACCACATCAATGATTTGGAATTGACCCTGATGACGCTCCTTTATGGGTTTTTGTCCGGTAACCACAACCATGGGCATAGCGCCAAGCTGAGCATAGGCCACAGGGGTAACCAGATTCGTTGCACCCGGCCCCAGGGTTGATAGACACACGCCGGGCTTTCCGGTCAGGCGACCGTATGTGGCAGCCATAAAGCCAGCGCCCTGTTCATGCCGGGTTAAAATAAGTTCGATATCAGACTTTGATAGGGACTCAAGTAAGTCCAGGTTTTCTTCGCCGGGAATGCCGAAAATGTACTTCACACCCTCGTTTTCAAGTGCTTTTACGAATAAATCGGATGCTTTCACTTCGCTTTCTCCTTGCGTTAAAGAATCTTCTAGTTAGGCCTACGTAAAGCATAGGAGAGATGATCAAAAAAATCCGCAATCAGCACTAACTGATTGCGGATTTTACAGTTTTTTAAAACTGAGTTCTTAGAACGAGTAACTGACTTTTGAGTAAACAAAGCGGCCACGAGGGTTGTGAACGCTTGGTGCATACCCGTAAAGGTCATTGTTAAACGCTTCCGGTGGCTCTTCGTCGAACAGGTTGGTGGTACCTATCGTCAAACGAAGTTCCGAGGTGACATCGTAGTATGCTTGTAAATCAACCAGTAGCTGCTTATCAACCATACGCGCTTCGCTGGATTCGACGTTTGCCGGTGCCTGATAATCTTCAAACTCACCAATGTAGTTCAGATTGAGGTTAACACCTAAAGCATCACGTCCCCATTCTGCACGGGCTGTCCAGCGGTGCTCCGGATACTCGTACTCGCCGGCATAGTCGATACCGTCTTTCTCGAACTTGCTCATGTAAGACCAATCAAGACCTAAACGAACATCGCCAATGTCTTGTAGTTGCCAGTTATAGTTTGCTGAAAAATCAACCCCTGCAGCTTCCTGACTGGAAAGGTTAACGTAGGTGTTGTAAAGAACAGCCAACTCACCCAGCTCATCTCCTGGTAGTGGGTCGCGGCGCTCACAGACCTCGCTGTCCTGGTCGTTACAGTGCTCGTTGTAAACGTTCTCAAAGTCGTTTTGAACAATTTTGTTATCTTGTTCAATTGACCAGTAATCAGCAGAGATATCAAACGCGTCAGTGACCTGCCAGATACCACCAATATTATAGCTTGATGACTCTTCTGGCTGCAGGTCTTCAGAGCCGGAGAATACAATGGTGTAATCCAGTGGTACACAGCTTTCGCCATCGGTTTCGCAACGATACTCATCAACAAAGAAAGTTGAAACCTGCGATGGACCCAGACCAATTTGTGCCAGTGACGGAGCACGGAAACCTTCGCCGTAGGATGCACGTAAAGTCACATCTTCAGTCGGACGCCATTGCAATTTAAACTGCGGATTGAAGGTTGAGCCAAAGTCACTGTAGTCATCGTAACGACCGGCAACAGTTGCTTCTAACTGATCAGTAATTGGAATGAGGAATTCGACATAAGCAGCCCACTGGTCGCGCTCAGCTTCGGCCTGCACCGATTCGGTACCAAAGATAAGACCACGCTGGAACTGATCATCCGGTTGGTCAAATACGTCTTCTTCACGGTATTCAAGACCCGCTGCCATGGAGACCCAATGCTCACCCAACTGGAACGCTTCGCCGGCGATACTGGCATCAACTGCGGTCAGGTGGGATTCCCCCCGGCGTACCAGTGACGTCGTAATGTCATTAATGACTTCAGGGTCGTTGATGGTGCCGCCAAATGGATTGTAGTTGCCAGCGTTAATTTGCTCCTGCAAAAAGTCAGTACGTACCCATCCTTGCTCACGTGAACCCGTTTGCATGCCTTCGCTGCGGCCTTTTTGGTAAGAGACATCCCAGACCCAGCCGTCTAAGTCTCCGCGTAAGCCTGCAATAAAACGTAAAGTGTCGGATTCAACATCCCAAATACGGGGACCGGCATCCACTGTCCGGAAAAAGTTGATATCGACACGCTCGCCCCAAGGGTTGTTAGGGTGGTCAGCCGGTACATAGAGTCCGGCATCGGCGTCTAACGGAGTCGGTGCGCCGCCGGCTTTTGAACGGTTATGCTGAGCGGCAACTTCAATATAGCCCTCAACGTCTCGTGAGAACTCTTTACGAGACTGAATAATGGCACCTACACGTTCAGCTTCCGGGAAAATTTGCGCATACGGACCATAGTCAAATACACAGCGTGTTCCAACCAGTGAATCTTCCGGGCAGTCCGGATCGGGCTGCTCTTCACCGTCAACAATAAAACTTCCCGGAAAACCGCGTGATGAACGGAAGTCGTTACCACCCCAAGGACTTTGGTCAGCTGTACCGTTTCTGCCAAATTCGGCGCCGGTGATAGAGGTGTTTTTCCAGTAATCCAGAATCATGGTGGTATTGCTGTCGTCTCCACCCGTGCCCCAGACCAGACTCATACTGGTTTCTTCATAGTTAGCATCGCCGGTTGTTCCACCGTGGCTGGCGGTTAATTCTGTACCGACAAAGTCATCTCTTAAAATAATATTAACGACACCAGCTACCGCGTCAGAACCGTAAATAGCGGAAGCACCGTCTTTCAGAATATCGATGCGTTCAATAGCCGCGACAGGTATTGAGTTAATGTCGACAAATGAATTTGCTACGCCCTCGGCAAAGGAAGAAACCGCTACACGACGGCCGTTAAGCAAGACCAGTGTTGAGTCGGCACCAAAGCCACGCAAGCTAATTGCAGCAGCGCCGTTCGCGGTAGTGTCCTGGCTATTGCCCTGAGTTGAGAAGGTTCCCACACCAGCCGAAGGTAAGCGCTCTAAGAGTTGCTGAAGGTTGTTAAAACCTGAGGCTTCAATGCTTTCTCTGTCAATAACTTCGACAGGAGAAGCGCCTTCCATATCGGTTCGTGAGATTCTGGAGCCTGTGACCTGAATGCGTTCAAGAGCGTCATCTTCTGCCTGATTCTCTTGATCCTGCGCAAAGCTGACCGGTGACGCGAATGCGGCTCCTATTGCTAATGCACATAGCGAGTATTTAAAGTTTGTTTTCATTATTATGTTCCCCCCGGGAGTTTTATCGATTTTGTGTGTTAAATCAACAACACAGCATCTTTTGTTACATTAAATCAACATGTGATCAAGACAATATAGTGTAAAAGTTTGAAAAAATCGAAAGTTTGATGCTAAGTAGGTTTAGAGAGAGGGGAGTTTTTATACTTTAAATAAAAAAGCCCGCGACTCAGAAGGAGCCGCGGGCTTTGTATTAAATGGAACTAACGATTAAGAGTTTTCTTCACCTGTCATTTCTTCTAAGCGTGCACGTAACTCTTCGTCGTTTTGTGCTTGCTGAATAATCATGTTGTATTCTTGCGGAGTAAGGCCTGCATCTTCAACGGCTGCAATCATTTCTTCCTGTGCAGACTGCTGAATTTCACGAGCCTCTTCCTGGTTCTCAGCTTCCTGGAACTGATCACGGTATTTTTCAGTAACACCCTGAACGTCTTCCATAGCGGTTACAAATTTAACCAGCATACCTTCAGTGATTTCCTGAGTTTGCTGCTGAGCCATAGGATCCTGCGATTGCTGCTGTTGAGCCATTGCCGCAGTACTACCCAGTGCGAATACAGTTGCTAATGCGATAATTGTCTTTTGCATGATAATCTCCTAATTGAATTTATCAGTTTTTATTAACACTCTAACTAAAGCGAAGACTGTGCCAACTTTTTAATTTGTTGATTTTAATGTACTTTTAGTATTTTTCAGTTAGCGCTCAGAAAGTCAGCCCAAAAATGTGTATCCTTAGTACACAGTCAAAGGAGGCAGTGTGACAAAAAGATACAGTTGGCCACTATCCAGCCTGCAACGAAGGCTTTTAATGTATGTCGTTGTGCCTATGTTATTGATTTCGGGCGTGGCGATAAGTGTTGGACTGCAGGTTGCATCTGACGAAGCCAATGAGCGTTTAAAAAGTGACTTAGAGCTGCTGGGACGGGCCATTAGCTTACCCATAAGCGATGCGCTACTTAATAACGACTTAGCAACGGTTCAGGCTAACCTGGATTCAGTCTTCAATATTGGCCGGGTATACGGGGCATCGGTATACAATGTGTATGGTCAGCAAGTTGCTGAAGCCGGTATCACCGAAACTGACTTGAGCAACAGCCAGCTCGCACTGGAAACTGTTCAGACGGGGGTGAAGCAAGACGACTACCGCCGTGTTGAAGGCCGCGATGTTTTCTCTCAATTTCTTCCTATTGTTGATCGTGGCGGCCGAATTATTGGCTTACTACAAATAAACCGGCGGGCCAGTGACTTCGATGAGTCTTTTGAAACGCTGAGTCAGTATGCCTGGCTGAGCTGGGCTGCATTTGGCCTGATCACTATTGCGGTATTGGTATTTGGGCATTATCGCGGTGTTGGGCGACATGTGGTGGCACTAAAAGACGCAATGCTGCAAGTCGCAAAAGGAAATCGAAGCACTCGAGTGACACCCGCCGGGCCTTCGGAGCTTCAGGATGTTGCCCTGGGGTTTAACCGGATGCTGGATAGCATTACTGAAGCGGAGCAGGAGTTAGAACAGCGACGTGAGCACGAAGCGTCGTTGCAGCGAGCGTTGCGGGAACAGGAAAAAATGGCAGCTATTGGCAGTGTAGCCAGCGGTGTTGCCCATGAGTTAGGAGCGCCGCTTACTGTTATTGATGGACGCGCCAGTCGATTATTACGTAACCATAAAGACGATGACAGCCAGCGACAACTTAAGGCCGTCAGAGGCCAGGTACAAAGGCTTACCGGACTGGTGAATCAATTGCTGGCATTTTCAAGAACGCCGGTGCAGCAAAGAGAAAGCATTTCCCTGCGAGATCTGATAACAACGGCAATGACCAGCATTGAGTTTGAGCAGGATAAAGGTTCTGCCAGAGTGGTAGTTAAAGAGCTTGTCGATGTCATTCTTAAAGTTGACATAAAGCGACTGGAACTGGCCTTAGTAAACGTACTGCGCAATGGCTTGCAGGCCGCTGAATCTGAGGTTGCTGTCGCGGCTGAGTACGCTAATGACGGAGTCGTCATTACCATAGATGATGACGGAGAAGGTTTACCTGATGCAATGAAAGATAAAGCATTACAGCCGTTCGAAACCAATAAGCCACAAGGTAAAGGGACGGGTCTGGGTTTGACCATAGTTAAGCACGTATTGAATGATCATGGTGGTGAATTGTCTTTGACCAATAACCCAAATGGCGGTTGTCGGGTTATTTTGAGTTTACCGGCACAATGCGTTCGGCAAGCGGTTAAAAACGGAGGCAGTAAATGACAGCAGCAAAAGCCATGATAGGTGTAATTGAGGATGATCCGGCTCTACAGGAACTGCTTGTTGAAGAGCTTGAGGCTGAAGGCTATAAGGTAACCGCCTGGGGCAGTGTTGAAGGCTTTAAAAAAGCCGCTGCAACTCTGGACTTGATCATTAGTGATATTCGCTTGCCGGGTCAGTCCGGGCTGTCACTTTTAGACAGCCTGAAAAATGAAGACAACGCTCCGGCACTGTTATTAATTACGGCTTTTGGCACGGTTGATCAGGCGGTTGATGCGTTAAAGCAGGGCGCGGATGACTTTCTGACCAAGCCTTTAGATGTTGAACATTTATTGCTAAGTGTACAACGTATTCTTGAGCATCGCTCGTTGCAGCGGGAGCTAAAGCGCTACCGTCAGCAGCAAAAAGGACCGGGTGGTTTGGTCGGGCAGAGTCCGTCAATGCGCAAGCTTTATGATCAAATAGAACGTATTGCGCCAGCGGACGGAAGCGTTCTGATCACCGGCGAAAGTGGGACCGGTAAAGAGCTGGTGGCGAAGGCGCTGCATCAGTTAAGTGACCGCGCTGAACAAAGCTTTCAGGCGGTAAACTGCGCCGGCATTCCGGCCGATTTAATGGAAAGTGAATTTTTCGGCCATGCAGCCGGGGCTTTTACCGGCGCGCAGAAAAAACGGCAAGGTTTATTGAAACAGGCAGACGGCGGCACTTTGCTACTGGATGAAATTGGCGAAATGCCAATGGCTTTGCAGGCGAAACTATTACGTGTGTTGCAGGAAGGTACCATCCGCGCGGTGGGCAGCGACGAAGAAGAAACGGTGAATGTCCGCATATTGGCTGCGACTCACCAGGACTTAGAAAAGCAGGTTGAAGACGGGCGCTTCCGGCAGGACTTATTTTATCGGCTGGAAACCTTTAGTCTGCGAGTGCCGCCTTTACGCGAGCGCGGTGAAGACATTGAACGTCTTGCCAACCACTTTTTACAACAGTTGCAGAAGAGCAGCGACAAAGCGGTTCAGAGTATTTCACCGGCTGCGCTCGAACAGCTTTATCGCTATCGCTTTCCTGGTAATGTCCGCGAACTGCAAAATGCGATAGAGCGTGCTTTTACCTTTTCCAGAGACGACAAAATAGCGGTTGAAGATTTACCGCAAAGAATTCTGGAGAGTGAGCATGAACCCGAAGTGGAGTATGCCGCAGAGTGGCCAACTCTGGACGAGTATCAAAACCAATACATACGCAAAGTGCTGGTGCACGCAGAGGGTAATAAATCGAAAGCGGCTGAAATTCTTGGGGTAACCCGGCGTACCTTGTACCGCTGGCTTGAGCAGCATGGTGAGTGATCAAACTGGCGTTTTACTGCGTAGTCTATAATAAGTTTTTGACTCATTTAACGGGAGTGCTAAGTGAAAGTATTAATGGTATTAACCTCACACGATAAACTCGGTGACACAGACCATAAGACAGGTTTCTGGGTAGAAGAATTTGCGGCCCCGTACTACGTTTTTGCAGACGCGGGAGTGGATGTTACTTTGGCATCGCCAAAAGGTGGTAAGCCACCCATCGATCCAAACAGCACTTCCCCTGACGCTCAAACGGAAGCGACGAAGCGCTTTGACAACGACACAACAGCACAGCAGAAATTAGAGACAACCTGCAAGCTGGATGAAGTTGATCCGGAAAGTTTTGATGCGATTTTCTATCCTGGTGGTCACGGACCTTTATGGGATTTAACGAACGACGAGCATTCAATTAAGCTCATTGAGCACTTCTGGAGTAAAGGTAAGCCGGTTTCCGCTGTTTGCCATGCTCCTGCGGTATTACTGAATGCAAAAACGCCGTGTGGCGACCCAATTGTTCAGGGCCGCACAGTAACGGGCTTTAGTAACAGCGAAGAGGCTGCGGTAGAGCTTACCGATGTGGTCCCTTTCTTACTTGAGGACGAACTGACAGCTAAAGGCGGTCATTACCGCAAAGTTGATGACTGGCAGGCCTATGCCGTTCAGGACGGCATGTTAATTACAGGTCAGAACCCTGCGTCATCGGAGCAGACGGCACAGCGCCTGCTCGATGTACTCAGAGCCAGCCTGTAATTTGCCTTAAAAGCGTCGGCGCCAACTGATGCCGACGCTAGCCTGCCTTCCTACTGCAGGCTCAAATGAACGTCCGCTTCCCTGGTTAACAACAACAGCACCGACGTAGTCTTTGTCCGTAATATTGTCGACCCGGGCCCACACGTCCAGCTCGCTTTTTGCCCACTGCCAGTCGCGGCTTATTGCTATATCCCATGTCGTATAAGACGGTGCAAAGGTATCGTTTTGATCATTAACCGGCGTTTCATTTCTATACTGCCCCGCTAACTGAACCAGCCATTGCTCTGCGGGCTGCCAGTTAAGACGTAAATACCCCTGGCTTTTCGCTACGCCGGGTAATTGATTCCCCTGTAACGAGCCATCATCAAAGCTAGCGTCTATATAGCTGTATGACAGCAGCAAGTTGAGCTGCCGCGTTAGTTCGCCATTAATGCTCAGTTCAGCCCCTTCGCGCGTTGTTTCTGAGGCATTACGGTAGGTAGTACGCCCATCGTTTGACTGGTCTACGAGAATTTCGTCTTCGCTTTCAATACCAAAGAAAGCGAAATGCAGACGCCAGTCGTTATCGAGTTGATGTTTAATACCCCATTCCCACTGATCATTGGTGGATGGACCCAACTCGCGGTTCAGGCCCGAGCCTTCATTTCGGTAGGCAAGTTCTGTCAGTGTCGGGGTTTCAAAACCTTGTCCTAAACTCAGATAAGTTGCTGAGGTTGGGAGAAACTGCCAGGTAAGCGAAATAGCGGCTGTGGTTTCACTAAAGTCACTGCTACCACTGTCATCGGAGTTATCCAGTTCAGTAAAATAGTCTTTTACCTCATAATTGATGTCACTGTAACGAACCCCACCAGTTGCAGACCACTCTTCAGACAACTGCCACTGAAAGCGCAAATAAGCTGAAGCATTTTCAATCCAGTTGAATTCGTCGCGACGCAGCTCGCCCTTTTCACCGCTGTTATTCACAAAACCAAAGCGGTGATCCTGCTGGCGTTCTATTTGCGCGCCGAGGGTCGCCGACCAGTTGACTCCGCGCTGGCGCCAACGTGCATGTGCTCCCTCAAACTGGCGGGAAACATCGATAACCGCACCCGAGCTTGTGTCACCATCACCGGCAAACGGCAGGAACTGCTCAATATGGCGGTCGCCCTGCCACAGTGACAGTAAGCCCTCGCCATTGTCGCGTTCATGAAACCAGCTAAATGAACCCTGACGATGATGAATGTCTTTGCGGGTATTGAAGTCAACTGCCCGTTGTACTGTCTGGGTGGGGTCATAACGCCAGTCTTCTGGGGTTAATGCGCTGGGGTCCTGCAATAGTGGCGCATCGTTATTATCGTAGCGGATAATAAAGCGATTCTGATCATCCCATTGATGATACCAGCGCACAGCCTGTTGCTGGCGCTCGGCGGAGTTATGCCGGCGCGGACCGTCAGTCTGAAAATCCGACGCCAGAACTTGCAGTTGTTTATTGTCGGTTGCCCATTGGGCATTGACGTTATACCGCTGTGTGTCGTTTTCGCTGAACTGGCCACCCCACTCCAGTGCGGTTTCAGTCGGCTTGCGGCTGAACCATTCAACCACACCGCCACCAGAATTGCCGTACAAGGTAGCTAACGGACCGCGTAAAACTTCCAGCGAATCAATGCTGTCGAGAAAAATACTCGAAGTTTGCGCCTGACCATCGGGCATAGACAAAGGAATACCGTCGACATTAAGTTGCAAACCTCTTACTCCAAACGCGGCTCGTGAGCCGAAGCCGCGAACCACCAGGCGTGTATCCTGTGCGTAGTTATAACGGCTGTCGGCCTGAATTCCTGCAACGCCGGCTAAGGCGTCACCGGCATCAATCTTCATGGAGGGTAAGGTGTTTTCAACGTTAACACGGTCAATACTGGCCGCAGTGGTTAGCCAGGGTGTTTCGCTCTGAGTGGCTGTCACCACGACGGTTTCGTCGACTTCAGTTGAATGAACAACGAAAGAGGCCGCCAATAAAGGCAGCCCCGTGTAAGTGAGTTTTTTTAAAACTGCTGAATATGACATGGTTAATCCGCTGGTTTTATCTGAATAATGGCACCGTCAGACTCATCGGTCAGTAAGTATAGGTAACCGTCGGGCCCTTGGTTTATGTCACGAATACGTGCATCAACGGCGTCTTCAAACAAGCGCTCTTCATGCATCATGCGGCCTTCATATAAGTCCAGGCGGGCTACCAGGGAGCTTTTCAGGGCAGCAACGAAGAAGTCGCCTTTCCATTCAGGGAAAGCATCTCCCGTGTAAAAGGTGGCGCCAGCAGTTGCAATAGACGGAACCCAATAATAAAACGGCTGTTCAGTGCCTTCTTTTACGGCGTCCTCGCTGATGGTACCACCACCGTAGTCAACGCCGTAAGTCACTTCCGGCCAGCCATAGTTTTTACCGGCTTCAGGAATATTCACTTCGTCGCCACCTTGTGGGCCGTGTTCAACCGACCATAACTTTCCGGTTTCAGGATGAATATCAGCGCCCTGCACATTGCGGTGACCGTAGGACCAAATTTCGTCAAGTGCGTTGTCGTTGCTAACAAAGGGGTTGTCTTCCGGTATGCTGCCATCCGGCCAAATACGTACGATTTTACCGTGATGGTTATCCAGCGTTTGTGCATCATCCATACGTGAGTAACGGTCACCTAAGGTAATGTACAAGTGTCCCTCAGGAGAAAAGACTAACCGTGAACCAAAGTGAGCATTGCTCTCATATTTTGGTGCCTGGCGAAAGATAACTTCTTTATCCGTAAATTCTTTGTCATTAAGTTTGGCACGCATAACGGCCGTACTGTTGCCTTTACCGTCGTCCTGGGCCGCTTCGGAGTAGCTAATGTAAACCCAATTGTTTTCTTCAAAATCCGGGTCAACGGTTATATCCAGCATACCACCCTGACTTTTAGCAACGACTTCCGGGGTGCCGCTGATTTTTTCGCGGTAGCTACCATTAGCTGATACCCAGTAGATATCTCCGGTTCGTTCTGTTACTAAAATGCTTTTATCCGGAAGAAATGTCATGCCCCAGGGGTTGGTGAAGCCGTCAGCAAGTGTGCTGACACTGACTTTATGACGTTCCGTTTCGACATCTTCAGCGGTTGCAGCAGTACTGAAAGAAGCCGCTAGTATTGCGGTTAAAACAACTTTTGGATTGAACATCGGTCTCTCCTTCTTATTGAATTATCTTCAGTATACGTCATTCATCGGAATTTTGATGACACTGTGCTTGATCTGTTCGTCGCTTTGGCCGTTAATACTGTTATCAATTGTAAAAAGGTATTGGAACTTCATGAGCAGCAAGGTGTTTAGTACCGACTCGTTACTGATTTTAGCGCAGTGGTTAGCCGCTGCTTTTGTTCTGGTTATTATTGGGTTAGTCGTTTCTGTTGGCATCATGTACGTTGTTGACAGGACGCAGAACCGACACACCATAAGACATAACTACCCTGTTATTGGCCGCTTTCGCTACATGTTTGAGCGTATGGGTGAGTTTATGCGTCAGTATTTCTTTGCAATGGATCGTGAGGAAATGCCATTTAACCGGGCGCAGCGCAGCTGGGTGTACCGGGCTGCCAAGAACGCTGATCGTAACGTTGCCTTTGGTTCAACACGTGACTTAAGTCGTACCGGAACTATTATTTTCAGCAACGCTCCCTACCCGCCTATGGCTGAGCAGGCTACATCGCCAGAACCCATTACCATTGGTCCTTACTGCGAGACGCCTTATTCTCCGGTGTCGTACTTTCATATTTCAGGAATGAGTTACGGTGCGTTGTCGCCGGTTGCGGTTAAGTCATTGTCGCAGGGGGCTGCAAAAGCCGGCTGTTGGTTGAATACGGGTGAAGGTGGCTTGTCGCCTTATCATTTAATGGGTCATTGCGACATTGTGTTTCAAATGGGAACTGCGAAGTTTGGTGTTCGCGATAAAGAAGGTCGACTCGACGAGGACCGTCTGGCAGAACTCGGTCGTCACGATAATGTGAAAATGTTTGAAATTAAACTGAGCCAGGGCGCTAAACCAGGTAAAGGCGGCATCCTCCCGGGTGTTAAAGTTAACAGTGAAATAGCCAGAATTCGGGGAATTGTTGAAGGCGAAGACGCAATCAGCCCAAACCGTCATCCGGAAATAAGCAATAATGAAGAGTTACTCGATTTTATCGAAAAGGTTCGTAATATTACCGGCAAGCCAACGGGTTTTAAATTTGTGATGGGCGACCCTTCATGGATCGACGAACTGATAGATTGCATTTTAACTCGCGGCGAAGAAGCCGCACCTGACTTTATCACTCTGGATAGCGCCGATGGCGGAACCGGAGCGGCACCCCAGCCGCTAATGGACTACGTTGGTTTAAGAGTCACGGAAAGCTTGCCGATACTCATCGATAAACTGACAGAAGCGGGCTTGCACGAGCGTGTCCGAGTGGTAGTTTCCGGCAAAATGATTACACCGGCTGATGTGGCCTGGGCTATTGCTATCGGTGCCGATTTCGTGACCTCGGCCCGGGGTTTTATGTTTTCATTAGGCTGTATTCAGGCTATGCAGTGCAACAAAAATACTTGTCCAACTGGCGTAACAACGGATGATCCTAAGCTGATGAGGGGGCTGGATCCTGAGAATAAGTCGGTACGTGCGGCTAACTATCACAAATATATGGAGTATGGCGTCAATATCATTGCGCACTCCTGCGGTGTAACCGATCCACGCCGGTTAAACCGCCGCCATGCCCGGGTTATTAAGCCCGATGGTGAGAGCATCAGCCTGGCGGAACGTTATCCGTTACCACCGGCCAGACGTCGTTAGTTGAGTGTATTGACCGGCAACAGGCGCGCAATTTCTTCCGCGATTTTGCGGAAGGTTTGCCGACGACTGGTGGTCGGACGGTATACCAGGCCGATATCACGAGAAGCTTCCTGACCGGTTGGCTTTAATGAAACCAAATCGGTGTTTTCTAAAATTCCCCGGTCAATGGCCATTTGCGGAACAAAGGTAGCACCTAAGCGGGCGTCTGCCATTTGCACCAGGCTGTGTAGGCTAGTCGCCGTAAAAGGATTCATTTTAATGGAATCGGTAAGCTGACAGGCCGCGACGGCGTGACCGGTCATGCAGTGCTCTTTTTCCAGCAGAAAAATACTGCGATCAGGCAGTTTGTCGTAGTCAACCGGTTCCCCGACTGTTTCCGCCAGCTCCTTATGCACCACCAGTTTGAAAGGGTCACGACCCAGTATCCATTTTTGGTTGCCCTGAATGTCCATCGGCAGGGCCAGTAAGAGAATATCCAGTTCGCCGTTACGCAGCCGGTGCAGTAAATTTTGTGTGGTATCTTCAGAAAGTTGCAGCAGTAGCTTAGGGAACTTGTCTTGTAAATTTTTACTCAGTTCGCCAATAACAAAGGGGGCTATGGTAGGAATAATGCCGAGTCTTAACGGGCCTTCCATAATATTGCCCTGCCCTTGCGCATAATGCAGTAACTCTTCCGACGCGCTAATGATGTCCCGTGCTTTTTCCACAACTTCTTCGCCTAAGGCGGTAAAGAGAAAGGACTTATGGTCACGCTCAATAAGCTGGCAGTCCAGTTGCTCTTCCAGGTTTTGAATGCCACTGCTTAACGTCGACTGGCTAACATTGCACTCGGCCGCCGCGCGGTTAAAGTTTTGCTCCTGGTGCAGCGCCAGCAGGTAACTTAGGTTTTTCAGACTTGGTAATTTACTCATGGGATACCCGTCGCGTTTTTAATTGGTATTTCCGATTATCATAATCCGTTTTATTCGTTTTATCCAATCTGTCTCCGTCCGTACACTAGCTCTCGACTCGTTAAGGAACGAATACACTTTAAATCCCAATCACGGAGACAATTTATGTTAACAGTAGGCGATAAACTACCAGAATTCAGCGTCATTGCGGCAAAACCTAAGTTCAACATGCCGGAAGAGAATGGCGAAAGCGCTTTTGAAACTATCGACAACAACAGCTTTGAAGGTAAGTGGAAAATCATTTTCTTCTACCCAAAAGACTTCACTTTTGTTTGCCCAACTGAAATTGTTGAGTTCGCTAAACTGAATGAAGACTTCGCTGACCGCGACGCCGTTGTTATGGGCGGTAGCACGGATAATGAATTTGTAAAACTGGCATGGCGCCGTGAGCACCCTGACCTTGACCGCCTGAACCAGTATTCTTTTGCTGATGATGGCTCATTGGTTGATGGCCTGGGCGTTCGTGACAAAGCTGAGAATGTTGCTTTGCGTGCTACTTTCATTGTTGACCCGCACAACGTTATCCAGCACGTATCGGTGAACAACCTGAACGTGGGTCGTAACCCGGCAGAAATCGTGCGTATTTTAGACGGTTTACAGACCGATGAACTCTGCCCTTGTAACCGTGCACTGGGCGGCGACACCCTTTAATCGGTGTTAATTCCCAAACCTAAGCGCTGATGGCATTGCCATCGGCGCTCGCTAGGCACTTTTACAGTATTTCAGGAGTTAAGCATGGCAATTGCAGACTACAAACAATTATTGGGTGATCACAGTAAAGACACCAAACTAAACCTGTCGAGCTTGTTCTCAAATGTTGAGCAGTCAGGTTTAACAAATGACCAGTTCTACGGCACAGCACTTTCGCTGGTTTACACCTTGTCGAACGACGAGCTGACTCAGGCCGTGGAAGAAGAAGCCGAAGGCAAAATTGAAGAAAACGTTAAGACGGCGGCAAAAACAGCAGCGTCATTAATGGCAATGAATAACGTCTATTATCGCTTCCTGCATTTATCGAGCGATAAACAGTTTTCTAAGCTTCCTGCGGGGCTCCGCATGAACGCAATGGCGAACCCGGGTGTGGATAAAGCCGACTTTGAGTTGTTCTCACTGGCGGTATCGGCACTGAATGGTTGTGGTATGTGTATTGATTCGCACGTACAAACCTTGCTGAAGCACGACGTTTCAGCACAAGCAATTCAATCGTCAATTAAGTTGGCGGCGGTACTTAATGCAGCCTTAACTGCACGCAAACTGTCGTAAACCCTCTAGGGGCTCCCCTTTGCCCCGTGCAACCTTTGCCCGTACCTTTTGGTGCGGGCTTTTTTATGGGTGCCTTTTTGTTGCTCCGTAGTTTATGTCCTACGCTTATAACAGAAGCTAAGGAGGTACTATGCTGAGTATTAATTCAGACCGCTTAAAAAAATCCGTGCTTGAACTGTCCAATATTGGTTATAACGAAACTGACCACGGCGTGTATCGTTGGGGTTTTACTGATGCCGACATGGAGGCGCGCCAGTGGATGATGAACCAGGCAAAAGCCGAAGGGTTTGAAACCTTTATGGATGGTGCCGGTAATGTGTTCTTCGGTATTGGTGACTATCTTAAAAAACCTGCCGTTCTTACCGGTTCGCATTTAGATACGGTTCCGGCCGGCGGTATTTTTGACGGCGCTCTGGGCGTGTTGGCCGGATTCGAAGTTTTGCGCTCGATCAAAGAAAATGACATTAAATTGAAGCATCCTGTATGGGTGGTCGGCACTGCCGAAGAAGAAGGACGCTTTGGCGGTATGATGGGGTCACAGGCTATTGCCGGTGTATTAAACCCTGACTGGCTTATGTCCGCTCATGATGCTGACAATGTGTACCTAAAAGACGCCATGGCCGCTCATGGAATGAATGTGATGGATGCTCTGGACGCCGCATGGCCACCGGAGCGCCTGAAAGCCTTTTACGAATTACACATTGAGCAAGGGCCGGTACTTTTTCAAAAAGAAATTACCATTGGTGCCGTGGAGGGCATATCCGGTGTTTTCAAATGGATAGTGCACTTAAAAGGTAAAGCTGACCATGCCGGTACAGCACCGATGAACATGCGCAGCGACGCCTTCATGGGGTTGGCTGACTTTGCTCATGAAATTGAGCGCATTATTGCAGAAGACGGTACGGACAAAACGCGCATTACTGTGGGTAAAGTGGACTTAAAGCCGGGCAGCCCGCATACCGTACCCGGAGAAGCCGTATTTACTATTGTCGGTCGTGATATGAGCCCGGATGTGATGAAAGAGCTCGCGGATTCTTGTAATAAGGCGTTGTCAGCCATTGCCCGTAAACACCGCTTAAAATTTGAGTATGAACAGGTAAGCTGGCTGAATCCTCAAGCATGTTCAGAGAAACTGACAAAGCAGATAGAAGAGAAGGCAAAAGCAAGAAAGTATTCGTGCCTGAAAATGCCCAGTGGGGCTGGACACGATGCACAGTTTTTTACTGAAATTACAGAGTCAGGGCTTATTTTCATTCCGTCTGTAAACGGTGTCAGTCACGCGCCCGATGAGTGGTCGCACTGGCATGATGTGGAAGCTGGTTGTAACATACTTTTTGATTGTATTATTGATTCAGCTCAGTGAGCTGCGCAAACAGTTAGGATCCGTTATACTGTGCGCACCTCGCCGTGATACTAAGTGGTATTGTTCATGGAACAAAAGATAACGGTTCAGTCCGCCGATAAAGTTAAAATTCAACGTCCGGACGGGCAAAAGCACAACAATAACTATTCCCCTCGTAGCCGCATTTATGTGCGCGACATTAAAGGTGCGATGGAGTACTTCCGCCGTAGCTTTGGCTTCCTGCTACTGGCAGTTTTTGCCATTATTCCCTGGCTCACCTACCAGGGCGAACAGGCGGTTCTGCTCGACATTATGGAGCAGCGCTTTCGTATTTATGGTTTAACGCTTTGGCCACAGGACTTTACCGTTGTCGCCTGGTTTGCCATTGTGGCCGCCGTTGCGCTGTTTTTTGTGACCACTATATTTGGGCGTGTCTGGTGTGGCTTTATGTGCCCTCAAACAACCTGGACCTTCATATTTATGTGGTTTGAGAAAAAGTTTGAAGGCCCCCGCAATAAGCGTATTAAGCTGGATGAGCGCAAAATGGACTTTGATAAGTTCTGGCGTAAAGCCGGTAAACAAACTGGCTGGATTCTGGTGGCTCTATTAACATCCATGACCTTTGTCGGCTATTTTACCGATATACGCGAACTCTTCCTCAATTTCTTTACTCTGGATGCTGGCTTCTGGGCAACATTCAGCGTTCTGTTCTTTACTTTCTGCACTTATGGCAACGCCGGGTACATGCGCGAGATTATGTGCACGCACATGTGTCCTTACGCGCGTTTCCAGTCAGCTATGTTTGATAAAGACACCTACACCGTGTCGTATGATGCAGAACGCGGAGAGCCGCGTGGTCCTCGGTCACGTAAAGCCGACCCGGCGGAGAAAGGCTTAGGACACTGCATCGACTGTTATATGTGCGTTCAGGTTTGCCCGACAGGTATTGATATTCGAAATGGGCTGCAATACGAGTGCATTGACTGCGGTGCCTGTATTGATGCCTGTAATGACGTTATGGATAAAATGAACTATCCGAAAGGGCTTATCCGCTTTACCACAGAGCGTAACCTGGCGGCCAAAGACAAAAAGCAGAAGACCAATCCGTGGCGAATGAAAAGTATTGGCTACTTTATTATGGTTCTGGCGGTGAGCGCGGTATTGGTCTGGGATATTGCCAGCCGAGTCCCACTGGAAGTTGATGTATTGCGAGACAGGAACCAGCTTTTCAGAGAAAATATTGAAGGCCAGATTGAAAACGTCTTCACCTTAAAACTGGTTAATAAATCTCAGCAGGACATGACTTACCGCATAGAGGTCAAAGGTTTTGAACAGTTCGAACTGATTGGTGACTCCACTAAACAGGTTTCGGCCGGTGAGGTTGGCACATTGCCGGTAACGGTAGCGGTTCCACCCTCTTTATTGAAAGAACAGGTCACAGAGTTTTACTTCGTGGTAACAGCGGTTGATAATGCGGATATAACTAATACGCATCAGAGCCGCTTTTTATATGAGTAATCTTACAGAGAACGCGTCTGACTTTGCTTTTCAGGGGCTGACGCCGGATCTTGTTGTTAATGCGTTAGAAAGTGTCGGTTTGTATCCTGCTTCGGGCTTGCTGGCGCTGAATAGCTATGAAAACCGGGTCTATCAGTTTGCTGATGATGATCGCAAACGCTATGTGGCAAAGTTCTATAGACCTCAGCGCTGGCGCACTGAGCAAATAGAAGAAGAGCTGGCGTTTGTCGAGGAGCTGGCGCAAGCAGAGGTTCCGGCCGTATCCGCTTTACTGCTGCAGAATAAGCGCCTGCATGAGTTCGAAGGCTATCGCTTTTGTGTTTACTCAAGCATTGGAGGGCGGGCATTTGAGCCTAATGACCTGGATGAGCTTGAACGCCTGGGGCGTCAAATTGGACGCATGCATGCAGTGGCTCAGGCGGGCAAGTTTAAAGTGCGGGAAACTATCGACTATGAAGGTTTTGTGGAGCAGTCCGTGGCGGAGTTACGGCAATCCGCTTTATTACCCGCAGAGCTAAAAGACGCCTTTTTTGCCATTCTTGATCCCTTAAGTGAGCGCTTACGTTCTACACCTCTGCAAGACTTTGATTATCAGCGTCTGCATGGCGACTGCCATATTGGTAATATTCTGCAGTATGAGGAAAAACTGACCTTTGTCGATTTTGACGATTGTCGCTCAGGACCTGCGGTCCAGGACTTATGGATGATGCTTAATGGCCCGCATCAGGAGCAGACTCTGCAGATGGATGCGCTGCTTACTGGTTATGAAGATTTTTGCGAATTTGATACCGCGCAGTTGATATTAATTGAACCTTTGCGCAGTTTCAGAATCATTCAATATATGGCATGGTTATCGCGCAGGTGGCAAGATAGTGCTTTTCAGAGAGCGTTCCCCTGGTTTGCAGAAAGCCGTTATTGGGAACAGCAGATTCTGGCATTGAAAGAACAATTAGCGGGGCTGGATGAAGCGCCGCTGAACCTTGGTTTTAACGGATAACAGGAAATGACAATGAAAAAGTGGTTAATGGGTTTTGCCGGAGCATTAATGGTAGCAGCAGGTTTTGCTCAGGCTCAGGATTTTGAGGAAGGTGTTCACTATGAGGTGATAGCCGATGAAGCGACCAGTAAACCGGAAATTACCGAGTTCTTTTCTTTTTACTGTGTTCATTGCTACCGGTTTGAACCCATAGCAAAAGAAATGAAGTCTGAATATCCGGAAGCTTTTAAAAAGGCGCATGTGTCGTTCATCAGCCCACGGGGCAATGTGGGTGAAACCATGACTCAGGCTTTTGTGGTTGCACAAAAGCTGGATAAAGAAGAAGAACTGTCCGCTGCTATATTTGACTATAACTTCAATAAAAACAATATGCTGACCAGTAAACAAGACATTCGTAATGTTTTTGTGGTCAATGGTGTTTCTGGTGACGAATTTGATAAAGCCATAGCGAGTTTTAGTGTTCGTGCTGCAGCCGCTAAAATGGACCGCCGCGCCAGTAACTTAGGGGTTAACGCAACACCGACCTTTATCGTCAACGGTAAGTATCAAATGCTGCCACAGGGTTTCCGTGACAGCGACAACTTCCTTGAAGATTTTTCTAGCCTGGCCGGTTATCTGCTGGAAAAATAATTCAGGACTCCGGTTTGTACTGACAATAAGCGCCTTCTCCATTCTGCGAGAAGGCCTGATTATTGTTTAAAAACTGATAGTTCTTCAGTCCAAAGTCCGGCATAACACTGTACAAGTATTCCACAATAGAACTTTGTACTGCCTCGTATTTCATCCAGTCGATTTGCTTACAAAAAGCATAAATTTCTAAAGGGATACCGGCAGCCGTCGGCTGCATTAATCGAGCCATGAGTGTGAGGTCTTCTCGGACTTGTTTATGGTTTCTAAGGTAATTATCAGTAAACACTCTAAAGACGGTTAAATTACTGACCGGCTTTTCCAGTTCATTAGCCTCTAACCAGTCTTCTGCGGACTGTTTGAAGTGCTTTTTAGCCAACTCATCCAGTTGCTCGTCGGAAAGAATTTTGGAACTGTCGAGGTCAATCATCAGTGATCGGCGCATGCGACGACCTCCGGTATTAACCATTCCCTGCCAGTTTTTAAAGGATTCGTGAATCAAAACATAAGTCGGTAAATAAACAATGGTTTTATCCCAGTTTTCGACTTTTACTGAAATAAGCCCAACTTCTTGCACTGTGCCATCAACACCGTGGTCAGTCAGCTCTATCCAGTCCCCTATGGCAACCATGCGGTTAGTCGCCAATTGTACTCCGGCAACAAAGCCCATTAAGGTATCTCTGAAAACCACCATCAAAATAGCGGTCATTGCACCGAAGCCACTTAGTAGGTACATGGGCGACTTGTTCATAATAATGGCAATGGTAATAATGATAGCCATCAGCACCAAAACGAGCTTGGCTACCTGTATAACCCCCGTAATTGGGACTTCTCTTGCTTTATAGGTGTAGTCATAGGCAATTGAAATAACGTTAGCTAAGGCGGTAAGAATACTGGTGATAACCCAGGTGAGGTAAACCCCTACAACGGTACGTAGCGGCGACTGCCAGCTTTCGAAGTCATCAATAAACAGAATAGGTATAAAGCTGTGTATTACGACAATAGGAGCCAGGTTTGCACAGCGCTTGAAAAAGCCACTGTTAACTAAAGCTTTATACCAACGCTCAGGTGCTTTGCTGAGTAACCGATCAATGGCGTGATCAATAATCCAACGGGCTAAGGCATAAGCAATGTAACAACCTATTAAAACGAGTAATGAGCTGATAACAAGACTCAGCTCTTGTAGGTTACTGTCAATTCCGAATTTTTGAAGCCACTCTTTTATAAACTCAAAGTCCATTATAAAACTCCCTTAGCGGGTGCTGTGAATTTCCTTACGCATTTCGTCAATGGTTTGGTCTTTTTGCTGCCAACGTTTATTCAGCCACTGTTGAAAGTGAGCCCTAAAAGCTTCGTCACTGGCGTAATCACCAATTAAGTCTTTAGTAATAGGCAATGTCTGTATATCAACATAGACGTTTTTCAGCTGTCCGCTTAATAGATGCCAGACTACCGGGCGCTTATCGTTCCCCGGATAAACAATGGTAATGTCCAGAATGGCTTCAAACTGACCGCCCATAATTTGCAGTGAGAAGGCGGTACCACCTGCTTTGGGAGGGAGCAAATTACGAAAAGGGCTTTGTTTTTTCTTGTGCTTTTCCGGAGTAAACCGTGTGCCTTCGCAGAAATTCACCACTGTTGTGGGAATGTGACGGAATTTAGCGCAAGAACGCGTTGTTGTTGCGATGTCTTTGCCTTTTAAATGGGGCTTTTTCTTTAGCAACTCTTTTGAATAGCGCTTCATAAAGGGCATATCGAGTACCCAGCAGCCCCAGCCAATAATAGGTACCCACATAAGCTGTGACTTTAGGAAAAAGCGTGGCATTGGCATATGGCGGCGGGTCAGGTGCATTAATACCAGTACATCGACCCAGCTACGGTGGTTTGCCATAACCATATACCAACCCTTTTCATGGAGTTCCAGGTCACCTTTAATGTGCCAGTCCATGCGTTGGGTCAGCTGAAACATCATCGACATACAGTATGCCCAGACTCTGAATAAGCCGTTTCCTAGCTGCGAACAAATGCGTTGAGGGGTTTTAAATGGCAGTAACACTTTAAAAACACCAATACCAATAATTGAAACACCAATAATAGCGGTGGTGATTAATCCCCATAAAAAGTTAATAACCACTCTGAAGGGAATAAGTATTGATGTCAGCATATCGCCCAGCCCTAACCATAAACAATGAGCAAATGATAACTGAAGCCAGGAATGATGTCTGTTGCTAACCAGTAAAAATTAATGATACTGTATATACGTACAGTATTGGAGGCGTTATGCAGACAAAGATTCAGACCCTTATCCAACAGGGGCTTATCTGGCATGGCCAGACGACAGACACTCAGGCAGCAACGCTAAGCACGGGGTTTAAGCAGCTGGACAAAGTGCTTGGTGGCGGGTGGCAATACCCGGGTTTGCATGAGTGGCAGCTACAAGCGCCCTTCTCTGAGCAGGCTTTGCTATTGCCGCTGGTAAAGCAGGCCGTGCAGCAGCATCAGCCCGTTTTCTGGATAAACCCTCCAGCCTGGCTGTCGGCGGCGGGGTTGCATTATTATGGCTTAAGCAAGTCGATGCAGATAGTCATTCAAACGAATGCAGAAAAAGCAGCCTGGGCTTTTGAACAGGTACTGCAAACAAAAAATGCCTTGGCACTGGGTTGGTTTGAGCAAAAAACAACGACAGCTCAGTGTGTCCGACGTTGGTATAAAGCGTCGCAAACAGGACAGATGGGTGTGGTCCTGAGTGAGCCAGCGGTTAATGAAGAAGCCCGGGCTTACTCTAATCGGTTACGTGTAAAGATGACCACAACAGGCGTCACGCTGGACTTGTTAAAGCGTAAAGCTGGCTGGCCATTGGAAAACGTAGCGCTTCAGTAATGTGGCTGTATTGTCATTTCCCTCAGTTGCTGCTGGATAACCGGGTTCGGTTACAGCCTGAGAGCAACACACTGCCTCTGGCGTTTCATCAGTTACAGGGCAGTCAGTCTGTTATTGTGCAGTGCAATGCGCGGGCATTGGAATGTGGTGTAAGGCCACAACTTCAGACTGTTATGGCAATATCGCTTTGTGAGCAGCTGCAGCTCATGGAGTATTCGTCAGAGCGTGAAGAGCAAGCCCTGCAGCAGTTGGCCACCCACTTGTATCAGTGGGCAGCCAAGCTGGTGTTGTACCCACCGCAAGGGCTGGCAATTGAGTTGAACAGCCTGGAACAATTGTATGGTGGGCGTAATGGCGCATTTAATGTCTTGGCGCAAAAAGTTCAGGAATTACCGGTTACTTCGCAGTTGGCTGTTGCAGAGAATTCATTAGCTGCGCAATTGTTAGCCGAATCTGGCTCTCCTGTTTCTCTTTTGGCTGAAAAGCAAGCTAATCTGCTGGCAGAGTTACCCATTCAGAATGCCGGTTTAAGCCTGAAAGCGCAGAAGCACAGCAAAGCTGCGGGGTTTCGTTTGCTGGGGGAGCTTATGCAACTGCCCGGAGGGGAAGTTGGCCGCCAATTAGGGTTGGAAACGTTATTGCATCTGGAGCAGCTGCAAGGGCTGAAGCAACAAAGTCATCACTTTTTTATGCCCCCGGAAAGTTTTCAGCAAAGCTTAGACCTGGTGACTGAGATCCCTCATTGGCAAGGGTTACTGTTCCCGCTAAAAAGGCTATTTGGGGAGCTGGAGAACTTTCTTTATCAACGGCAGAAAGTGGTACAGCAGGTAAAAGTTGAACTGCAGCATCGCAATGAGCCTCCTTCAGTTGTTCCGGTCGCTTTAGCTGAGCCGGGTTGGCGAGGGTCTAATTTCTTGTCTTTACTGCAGTTGAAAATGGAATCCATCCCTTTGCCGGAGCCGGTTATAGAAATTAGGCTGGTGGCGAATGAATTATTGCGTGCTGAGCAACACAATGAGCAATTTTTCGGAGCGCAACAGCATCGGCATGAAACTCTGCAGCTCATTAGCCGGCTACAGGCAAAGTTAGGCAAAAATGCCGTATTTTCTCCGGCAGTGAATGATGATCCTCGTCCTGGCTACAGTGAGGTTGCTCGTCCGCCCGGGGAAAAACCGCAAGCTTTATTGAATGCACCGAAACGCCCTCTTTGGATGTTGCGACCAGCACAAGTAACCTCGATAGATTTGTGGCAATTACAGCATGGGCCTGAACGGAAACATTGCGGCTGGTGGGACGCAGATGAAGTTGCACGGGACTACTGGATCGCGAAAGACAAATTAGGGCGTTTGGGTTGGATCTATTTTGAGTCTGACCAGTGGTATTTACAGGGTTGGTTTAGCTGAAATGTCATCGCCTTCTGTGCTTAATAAATTTGCGGAATTACACAGCCTGAGTCACTACAGCTTTTTACAATCTGCAGCGGCTCCGGAAGATTTAGTCATTCGGGCCGACGAATTGGGTTACACCGCCATAGCAATAACCGACGAATGCTCGGTGGCAGGCATTGTTAAAGCCTATCAGACGTCAAAGGAACGTCGCATTAAATTCATTGTTGGCAGTGAGTTCCGGCTGCCTGAGCTGGGGACCATAATATTGCTCGCCCCTACTCGCGAAGCTTATGCTCAGCTTTGTAAAAAAATCACGTTGTTTCGTAGTCGCAGCGAGAAAGGTCATTACCAGGCCAATATTGACGATTTTTTTAACGGGCTCTCTTTATGTTTTCTGCTCTGGCAACCTGACTTCAGACAGGCTCAACTAATTGCTATTGGCGAAAAGCTTAAATCGGTATGGAAGCAACGGTTTTGGTTATTGTACGAGCGTCATTATCAGGCTGACGATGAAAAGAACTTTCACGCTATGACTGAGCTGCAACGAGCACTTAAGGTGAAAGTAACCTGTGCGGGAGGCGCCCGTATGGCAACGACAGAACAGCAACCGTTATACGATATTCTGAACGCTATTGCGCAGGGAAGTTCGCTGGCAGAACAGCCGGGTTTAGCCAGCAATAACGCAGAACATCGTTTACGTAGCTTAAGTGAGCTGCAGCAATGCTACCCAGAAAAGTGGCTGGCAGAAAGCGTAGCTATTGCCGACCAGTGTCAGTTTTGTTTATCAGAGCTTCGCTACGAATACCCTGCTGAACTGGTACCTGATGGAATGAGTGCTGCAGAACACTTAAAGCAGTTAACCGAGGACGGCGCGCGTTGGCGCTACCCCGAAGGCGTGCCTCCATCAGTAAAGGCACTTTATTTGAAAGAGCTTAGTCTGATAAAAGAGCAGAGCTACGAGCCTTTCTTTTTAACCATTCACGACTTAGTTCGCTTTGCCCGTAAGCAGGGTATTCTGTTTCAGGGGCGTGGTTCGGCGGCAAACTCCGTCGTTTGTTATTGTCTGGGTATTACCGCGGTTAACCCTGCGCAAATTCAGGTATTGTTTGAGCGCTTCATTTCTAAGGAGCGGAACGAGCCGCCGGACATTGATGTCGACTTTGAGCACGAGCGCCGCGAAGAGATTATTCAGTACATTTACCGAAAATACGGTCGACAGCGAGCTGCCCTTGCGGCGACCGTTATTACCTATCGCTTTAAAAGTGCTTTTCGGGATGTTGGCAAAGCGCTGGGGTTTAGTGAGCAACAGCTGCAGTATTATCGAAGTCATTTGGATACGCGCGATAAAGAGCAAAGCTGGCAGCAACAGCTCGCGCAACAGCACCCTGAAGTAGCAAATTCGGTGCGGGGCCGACACCTTTTACATTTTACCGAGCAACTTATGGGCACTCCCCGACATTTGTCTCAGCATGTCGGTGGGTTTGTCATTGCTGCCGATGACTTATCACGGCTGGTTCCGGTAGAAAATGCTTCCATGACGGAGCGAACGGTTATTCAGTGGGACAAAACAGACCTTGAAAGTCTCGGGCTGTTAAAAGTGGATGTACTGGCGCTGGGCATGCTCACTGCGTTACGAAAAATGCTGGCGCTTATTAACTTGCGCTATGACCAGCAATTCACCATGGCAACCATTCCGCAGGAAGACAGTCGGGTTTATCAACAGTTGCAAACGGCCGACTCTATGGGGATTTTCCAGATAGAATCCCGGGCGCAAATGAACATGTTACCGCGATTAAAGCCAAAGACTTTTTATGACTTGGTCATTCAAATTGCGATTGTCCGGCCTGGCCCTATTCAGGGTGACATGGTACACCCTTTTTTGCGACGTCGGGCCGGTCTGGAAGCCGTGAACTACCCCAGCGATGAAGTAAAGTCGGTATTAGAAAGAACCCTGGGTGTTCCTATTTTTCAAGAGCAGGTAATTAAGTTGGCTATGGTTGCCGCTGGTTTTAGCGGTGGAGAGGCAGATCAGCTTCGACGCGCGATGGCCTCATGGGGACAAAACGGCCACTTAACCTGCTTTGAAGACAAGCTTATCAATGGCATGTTGGCGCGCGGCTATAAACAAGAGTTTGCCGAACGACTTTTCAAGCAAATTTGCGGTTTTGGACAGTATGGTTTCCCTGAGTCTCATTCTGCCAGCTTTGCCAACCTGGCTTATGTGTCGTCCTGGTTTAAAACCTATCATCCGGCGGCTTTTTATGTGGGCTTGCTTAATAGTTTACCAATGGGCTTCTATTCGGCCTCGCAATTGGTACAGGATGCACAGCGCCACGGCGTTGAGTTTCTATCGGCAGATATTAATTTGAGCCACTGGGATTACCATTGGTTACCTAAAGAAGATACGAGCTCTGTTGAAACCGTGCGTATGGGGTTAAGGCAAATTCAGGGGGTATCTGAAACAAGAATCATACAGGCACTGAATGAAAGACCGGAAAGTGGCTTCGCCAGTATTCATGAGTTAAGGCAAAGTGGGCTGAGGGACTCCGATATCAGCGCCCTAGCCCGTGCCGATGCTTTGCAGAGTATCGCAGGCCATCGACATCAGGCGCACTGGCAAAGTGTTTCCATAAGTGATCAACAAATGCCGCTATTTGCGAATGTAAAAGATCAGCCCGCCCGGGAACTGCCTGCGCCCCATGAGTCAGAGAACATAAAAGCCGATTACGAATCAACGGGTCTGACTTTAGGCCGGCATCCATTAGCTTTACTGAGAAACTCTCCGGAATTAAAAAACTGTGTCATGGCCAAAAACCTGATAACTTGCCGTTCTGGCCAGGTGCTCACACTGGCTGGCTTAGTGACCTGCCGACAAAGGCCCGGAACCCGTAGCGGGGTCACCTTTTTAACGCTGGAAGATGAAAGCGGAAACAGTAATGTGGTGGTGTGGGCGCACACCGCTCGTCAATTTCGGCAGTGTTTCCTGACCAGCAACCTGCTTTGGGTAAAAGGTATTGTCGAAATTCACGAAGGTGTGGTGCATGTTATTGCAGGCCGGCTAAAGGACTTATCCAGTCTGCTGAGTTTTTCCCGGCTTGAAAGCCGACGCTTCCATTAAATTAAGAAACCGGGCTCACCTGTAAAAGGTAGTCATCTTTAAGGTCAACGTAATTTTGCGCCGACTGGCTTAAAAAGTTACTTTCACTACTATTTAAGCGGCGTTTCTTCTCAGCCGGACTGCCAACATATAAATAACCGCTTTCTAAGCGTTTTCCCGGAGGGACTAAGCTGCCGGCACCAATAATGACATCATCTTCTACGACAACGTCATCCATAATAACTGCGGACATACCCACCAGAATGCGATTGCCCAGGCGGCATCCGTGCAGCATACAGTGGTGGCCTACTGTGACATCGTCACCAATGACCAGAGGATGCCCTTCTGGGTTCGAGTTCGATTTACGAGTGACATGTAATACCGTGCCATCCTGAATATTTGTACGCTTACCAATGGTCATGCTGTTGACGTCACCACGCGCGGAAACCATAGGCCAGACACTACTGTCATCACCAATGGTGATATTGCCGACAATAACGGAGCTGGGATCCAAATAAACCCGCTCCCCAATAACTGGTTCATATTCATGGTAACTGCGGATATCTGCCATAAGTGTGCTCCTAAGTTAAAAAGCTATTAAGACCTTTATAGCAGATAGAGAATAATAGGTCATGTTTGGCCTTGCTTTGGTGAGAAAAGCAGCGTGTTGCCGAAACTTTACGCAGTCAGCAAAAAAACAGTTATAAAGGCATAAAAAGCGCTTGACGGGGCGAGTTAAATCTCTAAAATGCGCTCCACGTTCGAGGCAGGCAACGAAGCCGCCGAAAACCTAAGTTTTCTAAAAAAACTTTTTTCAAAAAAGTATTGACGGAAAACACACGGTGTGTAGAATACGCACCTCTCGCAGCCAAGGCTGCTGAGAAACGCTCTTTAACAATACTATCAAGCCAAGCAAACTGTGTGGGCACTTGCAGAAGTAAGCAAACAGAAATATTTGTATTGCAACTTTTGAATGAGTGTTCAGCAAGGTTTCATAAATGAAGCTAAGCAAAAACGCGTAATTCATTGAGTTGATTGAACTACTTTTAATTGAAGAGTTTGATCATGGCTCAGATTGAACGCTGGCGGCAGGCCTAACACATGCAAGTCGAGCGGT